>JBCAXH010000022.1:0-77816 GCA_038534155.1 Pseudomonadota bacterium | reverse complement strand
CCGCAGCGCCTTGTCCTGAGACCAGTTGAACTGGTTCATCATCGTCGCGACGTTCACCTTGATCCAGTCGGTCGCCTTGTCCGGCAGCGGCGCGGGGGAGGAGAGGCGGTTTTTCGCCTTCTCGTCGTCGTAGTGGACGTCCAGCCACGCGATCAGAGAAGCGGAGAAGGTCGGCTGGAAGATCCGGATCATCTGGAGGGTGATCCGGTCCCCGTCGAAGACCTTCACCGTCGGGCGCTTCGTCACCGCGCAGGCGGAGCAGTCCACATGCACCGTCCCCGCCGTCGCCGGGATCGTTCCCTGATCCAGAACGACCTCATCCACGCCGATGCGCTGGACGTAGCCCATGCGGATCACGTTCTTCACCCGCCGCAACTGCGCAGCCTCGTCCTCCGAAATCGTCGCGCCGTGGAACATCTGCGGGCGGACGTCGGGATCGAGACGGAGGAGGACGTTCGCCGCCTCCAGCCGGTCCAGCAGGTCTTCGGGGTCGGCGGCGGCGCCCATCGCCTCGAAGGTCGCGACCTGCCCGCCGAACGTATCGGCGAAAAAATCGTCACCCGGCTGGGTTTTGGCCCGGTTCATCAGGTAGCTGTCGCGATTGCGCACCCAGCGGATGCGATCGGGGTCCACCCGGTTCTCCAGGAGCCAGATCACCGCGTCCATCGCTGTCTTGCCGCCGCCGATAATGACGAAATCCTCCGCCCCCGCGACGTGGCGCGGCAATTCGTTCACCGGGATCATCGTCGCGGCTTCGTCCACTGAGAAGGAGGGCGTATGGAGCGCCGGGATGTTCGTGCCGAAATAGGTGGCGTCGACCACGCGATCCGCCTCCACCCGGAACGTCTCGCCCGTCGCCAGATCCCGCGCGACGCCGTCCCCCTCCCACCGGGTCAGCGGGCGGAAATCGACGCGGCCCGACGGCAGGAACCGCTCGCGCAGCACCTGCTGGAAATAGGCCGCGACCTCCGCCCCCGTCGCAAGCTCCATCATCCCCTTGTTTAGCCCGGTCTCGTCCACGCGACCCCGACTGAGCTCGGTGGAGGCGACGCCGTAAAACGCGCTCGGCTGGTGCAAGGTCACGAAGGGATAGGCGTCATTCCAGTGTCCGCCCGGCGCCGCGCGGTCGTCGAGGATCAGGAGGCGCTTGTCGCTCTCCTCCAGGATCGTGTCGGCGAAGGCCATGCCGACCGCGCCGCAGCCGATGACCAGATAGTCGGTCTTCACCGTTTCCATCGCATTCCCTCCGCTATATCGCTGCCGAGAATAGCGCGAGCCGCGCCCCGCGTCCTGAAAACCCCGCGTCATGTGGAGAAAGCCATGAGCGAAGCCCTGATCCGCCGCTACTACGACGCCTTCAACGCAGGCGACGTGGAGGGGATGCTGGATTGCTTGGCCGACGACGTGCGCCACGACGTCAATCAGGGCGGCGCGCGGCACGGGAAAGAGGCGTTCGCCGAGTTCTGCGCCCACATGAGCCGCACCTACCGCGAGCGGCTCACCGACATGGTGATCTTCGCCAATGAGACGCGCGGCGCGGCGGAGTTCGTCGTGAACGGCGAATACCTCGCAACCGACGAAGGCCTGCCAGAGGCGAACGGCCAGACCTATCGCCTCCCCGCTGGCGGGTTCTTCGACATTCGCGACGGGAAGATCAGCCGCGTGACGACCTACTACAACCTGACCGACTGGATGGAGCAGGTCGGGGCATGAGCCTGCGCGTTGCGCCCCTCAGCCGCGCCGAACTGAAGGCGCGGATCGAAGACGTCGCGCGCCTGCGGATCGAGGTCTTCCGCGCCTTCCCCTACCTCTACGACGGCGATCTCGCCTATGAGACCGCCTACCTACGCCCCTATCTGGAGAGCGACGGCGCCATCGTCGTCGGCGCATGGGATGGCGACCGTCTGGTCGGCGCCGCGACCGGCGCGCCGATGGAGGACCACGCTGAGGAGTTCGGCGCGCCCTTCGCCGCGCGCGGGCTCGACCTCGCGACCATCTTCTACTGCGCCGAAAGCGTCCTCCTGCCCGAGTATCGCGGGCGCGGGATCGGCGGCGCCTTCTTCGATCACCGCGAAGCGCAGGCGCGCCGCCTCGGCCGCGCGCGGTCCTGCTTCTGCGCCGTCATCCGCCCCGCCGACCATCTGGCGCGCCCGGCGGAGTACGCCCCGCTCGATCCGTTCTGGCGCAAGCGCGGCTACGCGCCGGTGAACGGCCTGACCGCGACCTTCCCATGGAAGGACATCGGGGACGCGGCGGAGACGGAAAAGCCGATGCAGTTCTGGATGAGGGACCTCTGATGCCCGTGATCGCCGCCTCCGCCTACCCGCTCTCGCCCCTCGCCGACTGGGCCGCCTATGAGGCGAAGCTGACCGCATGGGTCGCCGACGCCGCCGGACAGGGCGCCGATCTTCTGGTTTTCCCCGAATACGGCGGCGCCGAGATCGCGACCATCGGCGGCGCGACCTGGGGGACGGACAATTTCGGCGCCGTCGACGCGATCACCGAACGGCTCGCGGAAGCGGACGACATTCTCGCGAAGATCGCCGCCGCCCACGGCGTCTGGATCATCGCCGGCTCCGCCCCGATCCGCGAAGCGGGCCGCATCCTCAACCGCGCCCGCGTCATCGGCCCGAATGGCGAACGCGGCGTGCAGGACAAGCTGATGCCGACGCGGTGGGAGCGGGAGGCGCTCGGCATGGTCGGCGGCGACGACATCGCCGTCTTCGACACCCCCCTCGGCCGCTTCGGCGTCTCCACCTGCTACGACGTGGAGTTCCCGCTGATCGCCCGCGCGATGGTGGAGGCCGGGGCGGAGATCATCCTCGCCCCCTCCTGCACCGAAACCACGGCTGGCTACTGGCGGGTGCGCATCGGCGCCATGGCGCGGGCGCTGGAGGGGCAGTGCTGGGCCGTCCACGCGCCCCTGATCAGCGACAACGACTGGGCGGAGATGGTGGAGGAGAACACCGGCGCCGCCGGGGTCTACGGACCGCCCGATCTCGGCTTCCCGGAAACCGGCGTCGCGGCTTTGGGCGAGATGGATGCGCCGGGCTGGACCATCGCCGAATGCGATCTGGAGGCGGTGCGCCGCGTCCGCCGCGACGGCGGCGTCCTGAACTGGGCGCACTGGACCGATCAGGACCGCTTCGGCGCGGCCTCCATCGTTAAATTGACCTGACAAGCGGCGCGGGGCAGGTTCGCGGCCATGATACCTGAAAGTGAAGTCACCTTCGCGGGCAGCTTCCTCGACCGCGCCGATCACCTGCGCGGCGACGAAGCCGAAATGACCCGCCGCCGCGCCGACCCCGAAACCCTCGTCATCCCGTTCTGGCGGGGCAAACCGCTTTTCGACCTGCAGGAGGCCGGCCCGCGCCTCTCCTGGGTCTCCGCCACCGACGCGCTTGTGGCGGATAGCCCGGAGGCGCCGGTCTTCATGGGGCTGGACGACGAAGGCCTCGCCCACTTCGCCGCTGATGTCAGCTACATCGCGCCGCCGGACGAGAAGCCCGCCGAATTCGTCGACCGCACCACGCTCGACCTTTCCGAGACCCGCAAATTCGTCGACCTCCGCGCCATCATGGGGGAGATCGACCACCGCGACGCGGGCATCGCCGCCGCCGCGCCGACCCCGAAACCCTCGTCATCCCGTTCTGGCGGGGCAAACCGCTTTTCGACCTGCAGGAGGCCGGCCCGCGCCTCTCCTGGGTCTCCGCCACCGACGCGCTTGTGGCGGATAGCCCGGAGGCGCCGGTCTTCATGGGGCTGGACGACGAAGGCCTCGCCCACTTCGCCGCTGATGTCAGCTACATCGCGCCGCCGGACGAGAAGCCCGCCGAATTCGTCGACCGCACCACGCTCGACCTTTCCGAGACCCGCAAATTCGTCGACCTCCGCGCCATCATGGGGGAGATCGACCACCGCGACGCGGGCATCGCCGCCGCCGCGAAGGGCATCTTCGAATGGCATGCGACCCACGGGTTCTGCGCCAATTGCGGGGCGAAGACGAATGTCGCCTCCGCCGGATGGCGCACCGACTGCCCGAATTGCGGGCGCCAGCATTTCCCCCGCACCGATCCCGTCGTGATCATGCTGATCCTCGACGGCGACAAAGTGCTGCTCGGGCGACAGGAGGTTTGGCCAGAGCGCATGTACTCCCTCCTCGCCGGGTTCATGGAGCCAGGCGAGACGGTGGAGGAAGCGGTGCGCCGCGAGGTGATGGAGGAGGCGGGCGTGCCCGTGGGGGAGGTTCGCTACGTCACCTCCCAGCCCTGGCCCTTCCCCGCCTCCCTGATGATCGGTTGCGCAGGTAAAGCCCTCGCATCCGAGATCGACATCAGCCGGGAGGAACTGGAGGACGCCATGTGGGTCTCAAAGGCCGACGTGGCGGAGGCGCTGGCGGGCCGCAACGAGAAGATCGCCCCGGCGCGTAAGGGCGCCGTCGCGCAGGTCATCCTCCGCTGCTGGACCGAGGGGCTGATCGAAGGCGTCGACTGATGCGCCCGCTCATCGACTGCGCCGAGACAATCCGGATCGACCGCCCGGCGGAGGAGGCCTTCGTCGCACTCGCCGATATCGACCGGCTCTTCGCCGCTCTCCAGCGCAAATCGCCGATTACGGTGGAGCGCCTGAGCGGCGGCCCCGCGACGGCCGTTGGCGACAGGTGGCGCGTGTCCGGAGACCTGAAACTCGGCCGACGCTCCGGCGTGGTGGAGATCACGAAGCTAATGGAACCAACCTCAATCGCCTTCAGAACCGAAGGAAGCGGCTACCTGGCGAAAACGGAGATCGCGATTTCGCCGGAGGGAACAACCGCTTGCCGCCTCTCCGCCCGCAACCGCATCTTCGCCGATAGCCTGAAGGCCCGTCTCGCGGCGCCGTTCATCCGCCTCTACCGCAAACGCATCGAACGGGGCTTCCGCAAGCTCCTGAAACGCGCCAAACGGCGTCTTGAAGCGCGATCCTGACGCTCATCGCTTTCTCGAAATACTCCCGCGCGGAGCGCGAAACCTGAGGAGGAGACGGCCGCAGGCCGGTGACGACGAGGTGAAAAGCGTCGCGCGTCAGCGCGTCCGTTAAGAAGCTACTGCGCCTTGTCGTAGGCCGACGCCGCCTCCGTCGAGAGCGCCGACAGCGCGGCTCGCACGTTCGGATAACTCGGGCTCGCGCTCGTCTCAGTCGCCGTCGACAACACCTTGCCGACGAACCCGGAGACAGCGGAGGCGAGCACCAGCCGCCCGCCCTTCTCATCGGCCTTGCGGGCGGAGACGACCAGCGCGCCGAGCGGACCGGAGGTGAACTGCTTCACCTCCCCCATCTCGATCACCACCTTGCCGGAGGGGCTGTCCTCGATCGCCTTGCCGACGGTCTTGATCAGATCGTCGCGCGCGTCGGCGTAGTAGGCGGACTTCTGGAGGGTGACCACCATGACGTCGCCATACTGCGCGACCTTCTCGCCGCTCCCGCCGCCCTTCTTGAACAGACCGAAAACCATGCCCGCCTCCTTCGCTCGCACCGTCAGCCTAAATCGTTATTCAAGGCTGAAAAAGGGCGAAGGCGCGGCCATTCGGTCCGCGCCTTCTCTCAAAGAGGACGGACTTACTCCGCCGCCACGTCCGAGAGGACGATGATCGGCTCCATCGCGTCGAACTCTTCCTGCGGCAGGTGGCACTTGATCTGATGCCCGCCCTCCAGCATGCGCACCGGCGGTACTTCCTTCTCGCAAAGCCCGCCAGCGACCTTGTCTTTCCGCTGGCACCGCGTCTGGAACGGGCAGCCGGACGGCGGGTTCATCGCCGACGGAATGTCTCCCTCCAGCACGATGTGCTTCTTCTGCACGGACGTGTCCGCGATCGGCACGGCGGAAAGCAACGCCTCCGTATACGGGTGATAGGGCGGGGCGAAGACCTGATCGGTCGCGCCCATCTCCACCACATGGCCGAGATACATCACCATCACGCGGTCACTCAGATACCGGACGATCGAAAGGTCATGGGAGATGAAGAGCATCGTCGTCCGACGCTCCCGCTGGATCTCCATCAGGAGGTCCGTGACCGCCGCCTGCACGGAAACGTCGAGCGCGGAGACCGGCTCGTCCGCGACCACGACCTGCGCGTCGCCGGCGAAGGCGCGAGCGATGCCGATGCGCTGCTTCTGTCCGCCCGAGAGCTGGCGCGGCATCCGCTTGGCGAAGGCGCGGGGCAGCTTCACGAGGTCCAGAAGCTCCAGCATCTTCCCCTCGCGCTCGGCATGGCTGTTCCCGACCTTGAAGATCTCCAGCACGCGGATGATCTGCGCGCCGATCGACATCGAGGGGTTCAGCGTGTCGAACGGGTTCTGAAACACCATCTGGATGGAGGCGACGGTGTTTGTGTCCCGCTCCTGGATCGGGGTCTTGGAGACCTCCAGATTACGGATCTTCACGTCGCCGTCGGAGGCCGTCTCCAGCCCCATCAGAACCTTGGCGAGCGTGGACTTGCCGCAGCCGGATTCGCCCACGATGGCGAGCGTCTCCGCCTCCCGCGCTTCAAATGAAAGCGTCTCGTTCGCCTTCACCACCCGCTTTTCGCCGCCGGTGAAGAGCGCGGAGGCCGCCACCTCATAGTACTTCTTCAGGTCGTCGACCTTCAGGACGACGTCGCCCGGCTCCGTCACCTCCGTCGCGGCCGAGGCGACGATCGGCGCGTTCCAGTCGATCTCCTTGAACTTCAGGCACCGGCTGTCGTGCCGGTCGTCGCCCTCGATCCCCTCCATCGGAATGTCGCCCTTGTTGCAGCGACCCTCCTCGAAATAGTCGCAACGCGGGCCGAAGTTGCAGCCCGGCGGGCGCTCATGCGGCAACGGGAAGTTGCCGGGGATGGCCACCAGCGGGCGGGCGTTCTTGTCCGCCCCCGGCAGTGGGATCGAGCGGAAGAGCGCCTGCGTGTAGGGATGGCGCATCTTGTCGAACACATCCTCGATGGAGCCGGTCTCCACCGCCTCCCCCGAATACATCACGCAGAGCCGGTCGCAGACCTCCAGCACAAGCCCGAGGTTGTGGGAGATAAAGAGCATCGACGTGCCGTATTTCTCCCCCAGCTCCTTCACCAGCTCGACGATGCCCGCCTCCACCGTCACGTCGAGCGCGGTGGTCGGCTCATCGAGGATCAGGAGCGCGGGTTTCGACATCAGCGCCATCGCGATGACGATGCGCTGCTGTTGACCGCCCGAAAGCTGGTGCGGGAAGGAGTTCAGGATGCGCGCGGGGTCGGGCAGCTTCACCGAAGTGACCATCTCCAGCGCAAGGTTATACGCCTCCTCCTTCGCCATGCCCTGATGGATCATCGGGACTTCCATCAGCTGCTTGCCGATTTTCATCGCCGGGTTCAGGGACGCCATCGGCTCCTGATAGATCATGGCGATCTCGGAGCCGCGAAGGTCGCGCAGCTCCCGCTCGCTCATGGCGCCGAGGTCACGACCCTTGAACTTGATCGACCCGCCGACGATCCGGCCGTTAACGCCAAGGTCCTGCATGACGCCGAGCGCCACCGTGGACTTGCCGCAACCGCTCTCGCCGACGAGGCCCATCGCCTCCCCCGGCATGACGGTGCAGGAGAAGTCCATGACCGCAGGGATCTCCCCCGCCTGCGTGAAGAAGGAGATGGAGAGCTTGTCGATCTCCAGGATGGGTCCGTTGTAGTCAGCCATCATATCTCTCCTCAATCCTTCAGCGACTGTTCGCGTAGTCCGTCGGCCAGAAGGTTCAGGCCGAGGACGAGCGACAGAAGCGCCATAGCGGGGGTGATCGCCGGGTGGAGGTAGACGGAGAGCAGCTTGCGCCCCGCGTTAATTGTCGAGCCCCAGTCAGGGCTCTCCGGCGGCAGGCCGAGGCCGAAGAAGCCGAGGGTGCCGAGCAGGATCGTCGCGTAGCCGATGCGCAGACAGAAATCGACGATCAGCGGCCCGCGAACGTTCGGCAGGATCTCCCAGAGCATGATGTACCAGGGGGTCTCGCCGCGCGTCTGCGCCGCCGCGACGTAGTCCCGGTTCTTCACGTCCAGCGTCAGGCCCCGCATGATGCGGAAGATCGTCGGCGAGTTCACGAAGACGACCGCGATGAACACCACCAGAACGCCGCCCGGAATGTTGAAGAGGTCGATCCCGGAGGGGAAGAAGTCGAGGAAGGTGCCCGGGTTCCGCGTCGTGTCCGACACGGTGGAGAGGTAGAGCCAGAAGGCGAGCACCAGCACCACGGCCAGCAGCGGGTTCCGGATATGCGGCAGCACCTTGTAGCGGCTGTTCAGGAGGACCGTGATGAACACGATCGGGAAGATGAAGAACACCGCCGCCATGAAGACCGGAATGCCCGTCTGCACGATCTCCGGCGTCACCAGCAGGTAGAACAGGAGGATCACCGGGAAGGCGAGGATCAGGTTGGCGAGGAACGAGAGGATCGTGTCCAGCCGCCCGCCGTAGTACCCCGCCGGCAGGCCGAGCGTGATCCCGACGATGTAGCCGAAGAACGTCGCCAGCGGCGCGATGGTGATGACGACGCCAGCGCCGGAGACCATCCGGGTGAAGACGTCGCGCCCGAGATTGTCGCCGCCAAGGAGGAACCACGGGTACTCCCCGTCCTCCGTCGACGGCAGGGGCGAGCCCGGCGGGTCGTTCTTCAGCCTGGCGATCTGGTCGAGCGGATCATGGGTGACGATCATGTCGAAGGCGCCGAAAAGCGCCGTCAGCACCCAGAAGACCACCAGCGCGAAGCCGATCATGCCAACGGGGCTCTGGAATAGTTTTCCGTAGAGGCCGAGGTTCTTCTTCAACGCGATGGAGACCGCGAAGATCGCGATCATCGTGATCCAGACCGGCCCGAAGCGCATGAAGACGTTGCCCGCGATGCCCCGTTCCTGCGCGCCATAGAAAATCGAAAGGACGCAGTAGAGAACGATAATCGCCGCGATCACCAGCCCCGGCCACTTCGCCAGCGACGCCGCCAAGGACGAAATCTTCGCGGTGGCCGCCTTCGCCCCGTCCGCCCCCGCCATAGCGGCGGCGACATTCCCGAAATAGCCGACGAGGCTGGCCGCGACGGCGAGGAAGAAAAGCCCCGCCGCGATGTAGAACGGCCACGCGAAAATCGCGCCGGGCGCTCCAAACCAGGTAAGTTGCTCCATGCCTCTCCCCTTACGAGATGCGGATGCGCGGGTTCAGGAAGACGTACCCGATGTCGGAGATCAGCTGCGTAAGCAGCACGATCACCACGGATACGACGCTGACGCCCAGAAGCATCTCGATGTCGTTATTGCCCGCCGCCTGCACGAGGCCCCAGCCGACGCCTTTGTAGTTGAACAGCGTCTCGGTGATGACGACGCCGGTCAGCAGGTACGGGATCTGAAGCACAATGACGGTGAACGGCGCGATGAGCGCGTTCCGCAGCGCGTGCTTGATTACGATATTGGTGAAGTTCACGCCCTTCAGCCGGGCGGTGCGGATGTATTGCTGCGTCATCACCTCCGTCATGGAGGCGCGGGTCATGCGCGCGATGTATCCGATGTTGAAAAGCGCAATGGTGAGAACCGGCAAGAGGAAGTTATCTATCGTCGGGTTCTCCATCGCTTGCGCCGATGAGCCCTTCAACCATTTCAGTCCAACAGCCGATGACGCGAAGACCGCGATCAACACGACGCCCGAGACGTATTCCGGCGTCGCCGATGTGACGATGGAGAAGGTGGATAAACTTCGGTCGGTTCCCGAACCCTCCCTCATGCCTGCGAGGATGCCTATCACCAGCGCTATGGGCACGGTGACGATCAGCGCCCACATCATTAGATATCCGGTCAGGCCCAGCCATTTCCAAAGCTGCTCCCCGACAGGCACCTTGAAGACGCTCGAATAGCCCCAGTAACCCTGCAAGAGCCCGCAATAGTCACCGACGGTGGCGGGATCGACGCCGGGCGTCACGCAGCGGGAGAGAACGCGCCCATCCTCCGTCACCGTGCGCATGGAGGGCGCGACGCCCAGCCACTCGGCGTATTTCTTCGGGGTCGACTGGAGGTAGCCGCGCGGCTCCAACCAGTTGCGGACCTCTTCCTCCGACATGCGGAAGTTGCCCTGCGTTTTCGCAAGCTTTTCGAGGTTCGGATAGAGGTTCGTCAGAAAGAAGACGACGAAGGTCAGGCAGATCGCAGTGATCACCATCACTCCGAAACGACGGAGGAAAAATAAGGCCATTGACCACCCCTGTTGGCAGGTCTCTCGGTACGGTCGGCGCCTCGTTGGACGCAGTGGCGATCTGTCGTCGCCTTAGATGAGTGGGGCCGCGCTTTGCGGCGCGGCCCCTTATGTCTTCGCAGGTCTTAGGCTTTGAGCGCCCATTTATAGATCTGCGGGAGGTAAGCGATGTGCATGTCGACGCCCACGAGGTTGTCCTTGTGGTGGCGCGACACCGTCCGCCAGTAGGGCTGAATGGTGACGCCCTCTTCGATCATGATGCCCTGAAGCTTGCCCATGACGACGCGGCGCTTGTCCACATCGGCGAGGGAGTTCGCTTCGGCGAGCAGCGCATCGAACTCCGCATTCGCGAAGCCGCTCTCGTTCCACGCCTCGCCGGAGCGATAGGCGAGGCCGAGCACCTGCGTGCCAAGCGGGCGGTGGTTCCAGTTGGTGGACGAGAACGGATACTTCGCCCAGTCGTTCCAGAACGTGGAGCCCGGAAGCACTTCGCGCTTCACCTTGATGCCCGCGTCGCGCAGCTGCGCGGCGACGGCGTCGGTGGTGTTGCGGCGCCAGTCGTCGTCGATCGAAAGGAGGACGTGCTCATAGTCGCCCATTCCCGCTTCATCCATGAGGGCTTTCGCCTTCGCCGGATCATGCGGCAGACGGGTGACCGACGGGTCATGCTCCGGGTGGACGGGACCGACATGGGCGTTATCCGCCGGAATGCCCTTGCCGTTGACGCCGAGCTCGAGGCAGACGGCGTTGTCCACCGCCATCGCCAGCGCCTGCCGGACGCGCTTGTCGCCGTAGGGCTTCTGACCATCGACTTCGGCCTGCTGGTTCGGGCGGATCACCACGGTGGCGCCGGAGACGACGTCCGAACGGGTCAGGCCGAGGCCGTCCATGATGTCGGAGAACTCGCCGACGGATTCCCAGTTCATGTCGATCTCGTCGGCCTCATAAGCGGCGACGAAAGCGGCGGCGTCGGTGCCGTAGTCAATGAACTCGATCCGGTCGAGGTATCCGCCTTTGCCGGCGGCCGTGCCCCACCATTCGTGGTCTTCATTGCGGACGATCACGCCCTTCACGCCGACCTCGAGGCTCTCCGGTTTCATGTACCCGGTGCCGACGGCGGTGCCCATCATGTTGTCCGGATCATGGGACGAATGAACGATCGCAGCCGGATAGTCGGCCATGCCCGGAATGATCGTGATGTCCGGATTGGCGCATTTGATCTTCACGGTGTGGCTGTCGACGACAGTGATGGCGCCGTCAGCGGCCTTGTTGGTCTCAGCGTCGACCAGCGAGCCCATGCGGGCGGCCATCGAGTTGCCCTCGACGTCTTTCTCGCACCAAAGGGCGATGTTGCGCGCCACGTCATCGGCGGTGAAATCGTCGCCGTTGTTCCACTTTACGCCCTTGCGGACGTTGAGCGTGTACTCGGTGGCGTCGTCGTTGGCTTCCCAGCTCTCCAGCAGCATCGGCTCGAAGGAGCCGTCGGAGTTGTACTCGACGAGGTACTCCAGCCAGCCGGCGGTGTAGGTCGCGATCTGCGTCCAGTCGTAGGTGCGCGGATCTTTCAGCGCGCGCACTTCCATCTGCATGCGGATGGTGCCGCCCTGCTGCGCGTGCGCGGCGGCTTTCGCCACGCGCGGGGCGCCGATCATCGCGGCGGCGGCGGACGCGGTCACGCCCAGCGCAGTCGCGCGCGCCATGAACTCGCGCCGGTCGAGACGACCCGCCTTGTGCTCCTCGGCGAACATCTCCACCGCCTGGTGGACAGGCGCGCCGGTGAGCGTCTGTTTCTCGGAATTCATACTTAGTCTCCCTACTCGCGGCGTCGCTTTCAACGTCCGCAATTTAACTCCGTTCGCAGGGTCCGCCTGCAGACGGGTCTCCCCCAACTTCGCGCCGCCCGGCGGGCCGGGCGGCGAAAAAGACAGATGAAGTTGAACAGCCGCAAAGAAGGACTGCAACCCCAGCGTCTCAATAACACGCAGAGAGCGCGGGAACTGCTGGAGCATTTTGCGACATGCAGCGCCGCTTTTGCGGCGTTCAAAGCGGCGTGCGAGAATTTCGACGCAAAAGCCGCCCAAAGGCGGGCGTCTTTTGCGGCTCTCTCAATTCAGTGATTTCGAACGCCGTTTCAGGCGGTCAGAAGCGGTCGCGCACCCAAACCTCGACGCGGCGGTTGGATACCGAACCGAAATTGAAGCCCTCGTCCTCGCACGCGACCGGCGCCAGCGGGCCGAACCCGATCGTCACGATGTCCGCCGTTTCGGGCGAGTCGAGGCGCGAAAGCTCCGCCTCCAAACTCGCGCGCAGCTGACCAGCGCGCTGACTGGAGAGGGCGATATTGGCTTCGAACCGGTCCACGTCGTCAGCGAAGCCGATCAGGATGATTTCCTTGTCCCGCAAGGCGCCGCTCGCGATGTGCCGCGCGAGGCGCAGGAGATCGCCCTCCGACTTCACGTCGAGGACGGAGGAGTTGGTCTGGAAGCGGAACGTCGTGGAGAGCCGGTCGGCGTCCAGCAATTCCAGCGCCATGTCGCGCATCATGCGGATCGCTTCGGGGTCGCGCGGCTGGATGAAGGCTTCGGCGATGCGCCGACCCTGATCATTCAGCGATATGGACGCGACCGACTGGTTGACGAAGCCGATATCGGCGATCTCGATCTGCGCGTCGTCAGACAGCGCGAAGTCCAGCAGCTCGCGCGCCTGGCGCGGAAGCGGCTGGCCGGTCGTGTAGAGAAAGAGACGGCGGGAGAGCGGATACTCCTCCGTCTTCACGTTGAACTCGTTCGGTTCGACGATGATCCCGCAGGGCAGCTCCAGATCGAGCGCGCGAGCGCTGCGTTCAAACGCCATGCCCGTGAACCCGATCCCAAAGCGGTCGGCCGCAACGGCGTCGGCGAGGTCGCGGTTGGACGCGACGACGCGCGCGGCGCCGGTCAGACGCTCGCCAAGGGGAGCGAGGACGCGTTCTTGGAACGTCTCGGCGCCGCCGCTCTGCGGATCGGGCACATAGAGGTTGATCGGCGCGTCCGGTCCGCCGAGCGCGGCCCAGTTGGTGATGGAGCCCGCGAAAATCTCCGCAGCGTCGACGATGTTCACCGACTGGATCGGATTGTCGGGCGAGACGATGATGACCAGGCCGTCCAGCGCGAGGATATGCTCCGTTCCGGTCTGGTTGATCGGGCTCAGCCCGGCGTTTTCAAAGGCCAGCATCTCGGTGTCGCGCGCCGGACGCGACGACATGCCGATGAGCGCGTCGCCGTTGATCAGGCCGGGAAACGCTGCGGAGCTGTCCGAAGCGGACAGGTTGATCGCCGCGACCTCGGTTCCGGTCGCGTCGCGCAGGCGAAAGACGGAGGCGTCGGACCCGCCCACTTCCCGCTCAGCCTCACCGCCGAGGGCGAAGGAATACGCCTCGATCAGAGTCGGCATCAGCGACGTGCCGATCGCGTTGGAACCGACCACGCCGAACGCCGTATCGAACCCGGAAGCGCCGCTCGTCGCATTTCCGCCGCCGAGCGCGGGGCAGTCGGCGCCCTCGCAGATCATATCGTCGCCCGGCACGGTCAGGCGACCGATGGAGGAGACGATCGTGTAGTCAGTGCCGTCGAACTCCAGCAGCTGACCCTCAAGGACGAACCCCGTGGACTGCGACGTGAGCGTCACCGTCTGCGCGAACCCAGGCCCCGCCGCGAAGCCAAGCGCGGCGGCCATTGCGAGAACGCTGATCTGACGCTTCATACCATATCCTCTGGGGGCGCTGAGACGCATGCCGCTCCCTTTTCCTTTAGTCGATCCGCAGGTCGCGGAGGGCCCCGGACGCATAGCGCGCGTCCTGGGTGAGCGCGAGCCCGCACGCGGCGGGAGAGAACCGGCCGCGCGCCGTCGATTTCACATCGCCGCGCTCGGATCGCACGACGACATATTCAGGCGACGCGAGCGGGCCGTCCGCGCAGTACGCTCCGTCCGGCACATCGCCGCGCGAAGCGTGGTCGAGCGCGATCCGCGCCACGCCGCGCCGCGCGCGGCTGTTCGCCCAGAATGTGTAAACCTCGACGGACTGACCGCCCTCGGTCGTCGCAGGATAGTTGGCGAGATAGCCGCCACCGCTCCGGCGCACGCGGCGGAAGCCGCTCGGGCTTTCCTCCCAGACATGGCCGTCGGCTCCAAACGGCGCCGCATATTCGAACGCATGGAGGTCGAGATCGACGGGATCGGTCCATGCGACGGCGACGCGCAGCGTCAGCTCCAGCTCTCGCCAGTTGAAGTTGAGTGAAAACCGCTCGCCGGACCCATCCGTGAAGCGGATCGCGGCGGCGCCGTTCTCCGCCATCACCGGTATTTCGATATCGCCGTTACCGGCTTCGTCGAGCCGACCGCCGAAAGACAGGCCCGCATGTTCGATCACGTAGGCGGCGTTCGCACGGCAAGCCGATGCGATGGAGACGCGGCTGAAGGCTCCGGCGCTCGCGATCGACCGGGTCTCGACCGGGCCGCAGCCGGCGGATGACGGGGCCGAGACCGCGCCGGTCACTGGCTGCGTCGGCTGCAACCGCGCCGTCGGCGCGTCGCCTGACGCGGTGGGACGGCGGGCCGCGCTGACGGCGTCGTCGCGGATCGCGGCGGCGCTATCGCCGTTCGACGGATCCTGAAGGCGGGCGACCTCGGTCAGCGGCGCTTCGGGCTCGCTCGGCTGAGTTGCGATGGCGGAGACGTCGGGCTGCGCGGCGGAGGGCTGGACCTCGGTCGCCTCGCCCGTTGCGCTGGGCAGCGCGGCGACGCGAACCGCTTCAGCTTCGCCGCCAGCGTCGTTTCCACCGGTGATCCCGGCCTCGTCGCGCGGCGCAGTGAAAGAGGGCCGCGAAGCGGCGCCGATGACATCGGGTTCGCTATCGTCGCTGAGGGCGCTCAGACTGGGCGCAGGTCCGTCGACGGAGCCGTCGTCGATCAGCGGCGCCGAAGCGAGGCGCCCGACGGGTACGCGCGCCGGCGCCTCGGGCCTAACTGCGGCGACGACCGTGTTCCGCTCGACGAAGGGCTGTTCCTGTGTCGGCGCCTGCGGCGCGGCGCCGAGACCGGCGGACGGCGACGACCGGCTGGAGGGATTGGCCGCAGCGACGCGGGGCGCGGCGGTCTCGTCCACGATGCGCGGCGCGGAAGCGGTCGAGCCCGTCCCGACGGAGGGCTGGCGCGACGGCGACGCGGCCGCGGTGATCTGCGGCGCGGCGGCGGGCGCCTGCGACTGAGTCGTCGTCGCCTGATCCTGCCGCGAAAGCTGCAGCGTTCCCGGAGCGGCGGCGGCCACGTTCACGGTGACGGACGCCGACGGGCACTCGTCGCCCTGCTGAACGCAGTAGGCGAAGAGCTGCGGGCCGACGCAAAGCTCATTGGAGATGTAGAGTACGCCCTCGGACGTCGCCTCCGCGGCTCCGCAGCTCGGGCTGACCACGATGCGGACGTTTTCGCGGTTTTCGGGGGCGGCGTTTTCGTCGTTTTGCAGGACGTCGATAACGCGAGCGTCGCCCGCGAACATCACGGCCTCATCGTTCTGAGGAGCGACTTTCGGCGCTTCCTCCCTCATCACGAAGTCGAGAAGTGAGTCGGACCGTTGCGCCAGCGTCGCCATGGCGACGACGATGACCAACCCGGTCAGGATCGACATTACCCGATCGTCTTGCAGCAAGACGACATCCCCTTACACTAACGCCCCAAGGCAGGTTAACCCGATAAACGACGCATTTACAACTGTTTGCATGCCTTCCTTAAACCTTTTTACGCGAAAGCGCAAACTGATCTGGGAATCACAGGCCCACAAGTTACGATTGCACCGGATACGGCATCTAATATCAAGAGGTTATCCTCGATGAAGTTCGGAAGCTCGCAGTCCGTTACACGCAAAGAAGACGTCCGTTTTTTGACCGGAAACGGGCGTTACGTCGACGATATCCGCCTTGATGGGACGCTTCGCGCCTTCGTTCTCCGGTCTCCGGCGGCGCATGCGCGCATTACGCGCCTCGATACTACAGAAGCGCTGAAGGCCGACGGCGTGCGCCTCATTTACACCGTTGACGCCGTCCGAGATCGGCTAGAGCCGCTCGGCTGCCGGATGCCGCTCGAGCAAGCCAATGGGGAGCCGATACCGAAAGTCGAGCGGCCGCATCTGGCCGATGGAGTCGTTCGCTACGTCGGTCAGCCCATCGCCTTCGTCGTCGCTGAAGCGCTGGAGCAGGCTCGCGACGCGGCCGAGCTGATCGAACTTGATTTTGAAGAACTGGGCGTAGTCACCGACGCCCGCGACGCGCTGACGCCTGGGGCCCCGGTCCTCCATGACATCGCGCCGGGGAACCAGTGCTATGACTGGGCCATCGGCGACGAAGATGCGGCCGAGGACGCTTTCGCGTCGGCCGCCCACGTGGTGAAAACCTCGGTCGTCAATCAGCGGCTGATCGTCGTCGCGATGGAGCCGCGCGGGATCCTCATCCGTTACGGCGCGGACGACAGGTGGGAGGGGTGGGTCGGAAGTCAGGGCGCGCACGCCATGCGCGGCGGCATCGCCGGGTCGCTGAAGGTCGCGCCCGCGCGGCTGCGCATCCACGCCCCCGACATCGGCGGCGGGTTCGGCATGAAGATCATGCAGCATGAGGAATACGCGCTCTGCGCTCTCGCCGCGAAGGACCTCGGCGCGCCGGTCAAGTGGATCGGCGACCGATCGGAGAGCTTTCTCTCCGATGCGCAGGCCCGCGACCTGCAAACGGAGATAGAGGGCGCTTTCGACGCCGAGGGGCGCATCCTCGCCCTTCGCTCCACGTCATGGTCGAATGTAGGCGCCTATTATTCTTCGGTCGGGCCGGTCATCCATACGATCTTTTCGGGCAATCTGCTCGGCGGAGTTTACCGCGTGCCCGCGATCCATGTCCGGGTTTATGGCGCCTTGACCAACACCACGCCGACGGACGCCTACCGCGGGGCGGGTCGACCTGAGGTGATCCACTGCACCGAACGCCTGATGGACGCAGCCGCGCGCCAGATCGGCGTCGACCCCGTGGACCTCCGCCGCCTCAACCTCCTGCAACCGGAGGAGATGCCCACGACGTCTCCGGGTGGGATGGCCTTCGACAGTCTTGATCCGAACCCGATCATCGACCTCGCGTTGGCGGAGGCGGATTACGACGGCTTCGACGACCGCGCCGCCGCCGCTTCGCGCGACGGGAAGATCCGGGGCCGCGCGGCGGTCTATTACATGGAGCGCACCGGCGGCGGCCCCGACGAAAACGCAGCGGTAGAGATCAGCGCCAACGGCGACGCGGTGATCCGCGTCGGCACCCAGTCGACGGGGCAAGGCCATGAAACGGCATGGGCCCAGATCCTGACGGACAGCCTCGGGCTCGACTGGGACGCGATCGCGCTCGCCCCCGGCGACAGCGACGCGCTTCCCTTAGGCGGCGGCACGGGCGGATCGCGCTCGCTCATCATGGCGAGCCGCACCATCGCGCTCGCCTCCGAAGATATCGTCAAACAGCTTCGTCCCGCGGCGGCAGAGGAATTGGAGGTCGCGGAGGCGGATGTCGAATTCTCCGCCGCTGAAAGCGCCTTCAGGATCGCGGGCACCGACCGCGCGGTGGGTCTGACGGAGGTGGTGAAGAAGGTCGGCGGCGTGAAAGGCTTCGGCGCAGTCGACACGCGCCAGAACACCTTCCCCAACGGATGCCATATCGCCGAGGTCGAGGTTGATCTGGAGACCGGCGCCGTCACGCTCGACCGCTACACGCTATCGGACGATTTCGGGGTGATCGTGAACCCGCTGCTCGCGGGCGGACAGGCGCAGGGCGGCGTCGCGCAAGGCGCGGGTCAAGCGCTGATGGAGCGGGGGGTCTACGATCCGGAGACGGGGCAGCCGATCACCGGAAGCTTCATGGACTACGCCGTGCCGCGCGCCGATGATCTTCCGTGGCTGGAACCGCGGTTCACCGAAGTGCCCTGCGCGACCAATCCCTACGGCGTGAAGGGATGCGGCGAAGCGGGAACAGTGGCGGGCATTCCCGCCGTCGCTCTCGCCGTTCGCGACGCTCTGATCCGCGCGGGCGCTGAGCCGATCGAGGCGCCGTTCACGCCCGACCGCGTCTGGCGCGCCCTAGCCGCCCGTTAGGAGCTGGCCACGCTTCGGACGCCCGGCCGCATCCATCAGTTCGATGGTCGTGCTGAGATCCTTGCGATCGATGGAGATCTGGATCGACGGCTGCTCGCTCGCGCCCGTCACCAGAACCTGACACGCTTCCTCGTAGGCGTGGCGCACGCGTTCGCCGTAGGCGAGGGCCGCCCGGCGGCTCCGTCTGGCGTCGCGCGCTCGCGCTTCCGCCCATGCCGCGGCCTCCTCGGCCTCCTGGCCTTTTCCGCAAAGAACGATCTTTTCTCTGGTCATCACATCACTCACGCCGTTAAGCGCCCCATGTGCTATGTTCGAACCAAATGTGGCGAAATGTGGCGAAGTTTGTGATTTTAGTCACGCGACGCTTAGGTTGAGCGATCTTTCTTCATTTCCCCTATCTCGCGAACTCGTTTCAGCTAGAAGCGGCTCGCCGCAAAACGTCTTGCGAAACAGCGTCTTCGCGGCACTCTGTCGGCCTGACGCATCGGGAGCTCGAAGATGTCGACCACGCCGCCATCCAAGATCGAGACGGACGCCGCCTGGCGCGGATCGGACATGGCCGCTGCGCCGGAGCGATGGCGGGCGCCGTTAACCGACGAGGACGTCGCAGAACTTGAGAATGCGGCGGCGCACCTGAAATCGACGGGCGTCGACCTCGGCGCGATACGCGAGCGCGACTTTCCCCTGCCGACGATGGCGCCGCGCCTTAAGGCGCTCCGCGAGGATCTGATCGAGGGCGTCGGCTTCGGCCTCCTCACCGGTTTGCCCGTCGCCCGCTACGACCAGTGGACCGCTGCGGCGATCTTTTGCGGGATCGGAGCGCATCTCGGCGCCGCGCGGTCGCAGAACGCGGCCGGGCATCTCCTCGGCCATGTGCGCGATGTGGGCGCGGACCCGCAGGACGTGACGACGCGCATCTACCAAACCTCCGCCCGGCAGACCTTCCACACCGACAGCGCCGATGTCGTCGGGCTCCTCTGTCTGCGGGAGGCGATGGAGGGGGGCGACAGCCTCCTCGTCTCCACCGTGACCATCTACAATGAAATGATGGCGCGGCGCCCGGACCTCGCCGCGCGCCTTTTCGACCCGATCGCCACCGACCGCAGGGGCGAACAGCCAGAAGGGGAGAAGCCGTTTTTCGAGATCCCCGTGCTGAACTGGCATGGCGGGCGCCTGACCGGGATTTACCAGCGGCAGTACATCGACAGCGCGCAGCGGTTCGCGGAGGCGTTTCGGCTGACGCCCGAACATGTCGAAGCGCTCGACCTTTTCGATGAGATCGCGAACGATCCCGCGCTGCATCTTCGCATGCGCCTCGCGCCAGGCGACATGCAGTTCGTCTACAATCACGCGATGCTCCATGACCGGACAGGGTTCAGAGACTGGCCGGAACCGGAGAGGCGTCGGCATCTCCTGCGCCTCTGGCTCTCCATCCCCGGCGATCGGGAGCTGCCGCCGTGTTTCGCCCAGCGCTACGGCTCCATCGCGGTCGGCGATCGGGGCGGGATCGTCACGGCGGAGACGCGCCTCCACGCGCCGCTGGACGTCTGAGCGGCGCCTGTTCGCTCAGCGACCCGAGAGTGAAATGGCGAGCTGGGTGAAGGCGTTGCCGAGACCTTCGACATGGGCGGGGCCGGCACTCGTCCCCTCGCTCGGCGCCTCCAGCGAGAGTCCCGCGACGAGAAGCGCGACGGCGCCGAACGCCGCTGCGAAAACGAATATGCGCCTGATCGCGGACATCGAAAAACGGTGTCCGATTCCGATTAACCCAACGTGAACGAACACTTTACGCTTGCGTCACCCCACGTCACATGGCGCATATGACTGACAAATGTCAGCCCGTGGATTCGGGCCAGCGCCTGGGGAGGAGACATGAGCCACGTTCCGAAGCGAACGGTTGAAGAGCTGGAAGCGCTCGTCGGCCAGGAAATGGGCGTCTCCCGCTGGTTCGAGGTCACGCAGGACAAGATCGACAAGTTCGCGGACGTCACCGAGGACTGGCAGTTCATCCATCTCGACCCCGAGCGCGCCAAGGCGGAGACGCCGTTCGGCGGGACCATCGCGCACGGGTTCCTGACCGTCTCGCTTCTCTCCGCCATGGTTTACGAGGCCGGGCCGGGCGTGAAGGGGATCAAATCCTCCGTCAATTACGGCTTCGACAAACTGCGCTTCGTCAGCCCGGTCAAAGCGGGCGCGCGCATTCGCGGGCGCTTCACGCTGACGAAGTTCGACAGGTCGAAGCCGGGCGAGGTCACCTATCATCAGAACGTGGTCGTCGAGATCGAGGGAGAGGAGAAGCCCGCCCTCGTCTGCGACTGGATCGGCCGCGTCTATATCTAAGCCAGAGGTAAGCAGATGATCCGTTTCGACGATCAGGTCGTCATCGTCACCGGCGCCGGAGCGGGCCTCGGCCGCTCCCACGCGCTCCAGTTCGCCGCGCGCGGCGCCAAGGTCGTGGTCAATGATTTCGGCGGCGCGACAGACGGCACCGGCGGCGACGCCGGACCCGCCGACAAGGTGGTCGCTGAAATCGAAGCGGCGGGCGGCGAGGCGATCGCCAACGGCGCGGATGTGAGCGACTACACGGCAGTCGAGGAAATGGTCGCTCAGGCGATGGCTAAATGGGGCCGCGTCGACGTGCTCGTCGCCAACGCCGGCATCCTCCGCGACAAGTCCTTCGCCAAGATGGAGATGGAGGACTTCCTGAAAGTCCTCAACGTCCACCTCGTCGGCTCCGCCAACTGCGCGCGGGCCATCTGGCCGGTGATGCGGGATCAGAACTACGGGCGGATCGTCTTCACGACCTCGTCCTCCGGCATGTACGGCAATTTCGGGCAGGCCAACTACGGCGCCGCGAAGACCGGCATGATCGGCCTGATGAACGTCCTCCAGATCGAGGGGGAGAAATACGGCATCCACGCCAACACCCTCTCCCCCACCGCGGTCACGCGGATGACGGAGGAGCTGTTCTCCGGCCCCGCCAAGGACCTGCTGACGCCGGAGACGATCTCCCCCGGCGTCCTCTTCCTCGCCTCGGAGGGCGGGCCGAAGCGCACCATCCTCTGCGCGGGCGGCGGCTGCTTCGCGCGGACCTATTTGCATGAGACGGAGGGCGTGATCCTGACCGGGGAAAACCTGACGCCGGAAGGCGTCGCCGCCGAGTTCGATACGATTTCCGACATGGAAGGCGCCAAGCCCCTGCAAGGCGCTTTCGAACAGACCATCAAATACGCGGAAAAGGCCGAAGCGGCCGCCGCCAGCAAGGAGTGAACGCCATGAGAGAAGCCGTCATCGTCTCCACCGCCCGCACGCCGATCGGCAAAGCCTATCGCGGCGCGTTCAACAACACTTCCGGTCAGGCGCTCGCCGGCCACGCGATCAAGCACGCGGTCGGGCGCGCCGGGATCGACGGGGCGGAGGTCGAGGATTGCGTCATGGGCAACGCCCTGACCCAAGGCTCCACCGGCGGCAACTTCGGCCGGCAAGCGGCGATGGCCGCGGGCCTGCCCGTCTCCGTCGCGGGGATGACGCTGGACCGGCAATGCTCCTCTGGCATGTTCGCCATCGCGACGGCGGCGAACATGGTCGTCAACGACGGCGTCCAGATCGCCGTCGGCGGCGGGGGGGAGAGCATCTCCCTCGTCCAGACCGAGAAAATGCGCCGCGACTGGCTCGCCGACCCGGAGCTGAAGGCGACGAAGCCCGCGCTCTACATGTCCATGCTGGAGACGGCGGAGACGGTGGCGGATCGCTACAACGTGAGCCGCGAGCGGCAGGACGAATACGCCGCCGAGAGTCAGGCGCGCACGGCGGCGGCGCAGGAAGCGGGCAAGTTCGATGACGAGATCGTCCCCCTGCCCTCCACCATGAAGTTCATGAACAAGGAGACGAAAGAGGTCCTCGACCGCGACGTCGTTCTGGAGAAGGACGAGGGCAACCGCCCCGGCACGACCTTCGAGAACCTTCAGGGCCTTCAGCCCGTCTTCGCGGACGGCATCGTCATCAAGGAAGGCAAGTACATCACCGCCGGCAACGCCTCCCAGCTGTCCGACGGCGCCTCGGCCTCCGTCGTGATGGAGGCGAAGGAAGCGGAGAAGCGCGGCCTTAACCCGCTCGGCTACGTCCGCGGCTGCGTCGCCGCCGGGTGCGAACCGGACGAGATGGGCATTGGCCCGATCTACGCCGTGCCTAAGCTGCTGAAAGCGGCGGGCCTCACGATGGACGACATCGATCTCTGGGAGCTGAACGAGGCTTTCGCCGTGCAGGTGATCCAGAGCGCCGATACGCTCGGCATCCCGTATGAGAAGCTGAACGTGAACGGCGGCGCGATCTCCATCGGGCATCCTTACGGCATGTCCGGCGCCCGGATGGTCGGCCACGCGCTGATTGAAGGCAAACGGCGCGGCGCCAAATATGTCGTCTGCACCATGTGCGTCGGCGGCGGCATGGGCGCGGCGGGACTTTTCGAAGTCGCCTGATCGAAAAATTGCGACCGTCCCGGCCTTTGCGCCGGGACCTGCGCGCGGCGCGCACTCGCGAAACGGAAGGGACGAAACCATGGATTTCAACTACACGGCTAAGGAAGAGGCGTTCCGCGAGGAGGTCCGCTCCTATCTACACGAGGCGCTGCCCGAGAGCCTGACCGAGAAGGTCCGCAAGAACCTGCGCATGACGGCCGAAGACCTGCGCCTCTGGCACAAGATCCTGAACGATCGCGGCTGGCTCGCCTGGCACTGGCCGGAGGAACATGGCGGTACGGGCTGGAGCCCGGTGCAGGCGCATATCTTCGACGAGGAGATCGTCTACGCCCACGCGCCCCGGATCATCCCCTTCGGCGTCAACATGCTCGGCCCGTGCATCATCAAGTTCGGCACGCCGGAGCAGAAGGCGCACTACCTGCCGAAGATCCTCTCGTCCGAGCATTGGTGGTGTCAGGGGTATTCAGAGCCGGGTTCGGGTTCCGACCTCGCCTCGCTGAAGACGACGGCGGAGCTGGACGGCGACGAGTGGGTGATCAATGGCCAGAAGACCTGGACCACGCTCGGCCATATCGCCGACCACATCTTCGTCCTCGCCCGCACCAACAAGGACGTGAAGGCGCAGGAGGGGATCTCCTTCTTCCTCGTCCCGATGGATCAGCCTGGGATCGAGGTGCGCCCCATCATCACGCTCGACGGCGAGCATGAGGTGAACGAGGTCTTCCTGACCGACGTGCGCATCCCGAAAGAGAACATCGTCGGCGAAGTCGACAAGGGCTGGACCGTCGCGAAGTACCTTCTGATGTACGAGCGCACCGGCATCGCCGGGGTCGCTTTCTCCAAACTGGCGATGGACGGGCTGAAGAAGACGGCGGAGCGGCTGAAGCAGAACGGCCGCCCGATGTCGGAGGACCCGTTCTTCGCCGCCCGCATGGGCCGGATCGAGGTCGATCTGATGGCGATGGAGATCTTCAACCTCCGCACCGTCAGCGCGGCGGCGGGCGGATCGGCGGGGGGCGTCGAAAGCTCCATGCTCAAGATCAAGGGCACCGAAATCCGGCAGGAGATCACCGATCTCGCGCGCCGGGTCTACGGGCCCCACGCCCTGCCCTTCGTGCCGGAGAGCTTCGATGAGGGCTGGAACGAGGATGATCCGATGGGCCCCGAGGGCGCGATGATCCCGGCGAGCAAATACTTCAACATGCGCAAGGTTTCGATCTACGGCGGTTCGAACGAGATTCAGCGCAACATCATCTCCAAGATGGGACTCGGCCTCTGATGGATTTCCAGCTTTCCGAAGAACGCCAGATGCTCAAGGACACGCTTGAGCGGTTCGTGCGTGAAAAATACGACATCGACACCCGCCACAAAGCGGCGAAGATGGAGGGCGGTTTCGACCCCGAGATGTGGAGCGAATTCGCCGAGCTCGGCGCCATCGGCGCGCTGATCCCGGCCGAGGCCGGCGGCTTCGGCGGGAGCGGCGAGGACCTGATGGTGGTCTTCGAAGCGCTGGGCCGGGGTCTGGTGACGGAGCCCTTCCTCGCCACCGGCGTCCTGGGCGCGACCGCGCTGATCGAAGCGGGGCGCGAGGAGATGCTGGAGGAGGTGATCGGCGGGGGCCTGCATCTGGCGCTCGCCCATACCGAGCCCGACAGCCGGTTCGAGATGGCGCAAGTCGCGACCAAGGCCGAAGCCGGGAAGATCACCGGGCGCAAGGCGGTGGTGCTGAACGGCGGGACGGCGGACAAGCTGGTCGTCTCGGCGCGGTCCTCGGGTGCGGTCGACGATGAAGCCGGGATCGGCCTCTATCTGGTGGACGCGAACGGACCGGGCGTAGAGAAGCGCGCCTACGCCACGGTCGAGGGCGGCCATGCGGCGGAGTTCGTCTTCGACGGCGCTCAGGGCGAGGCGCTGACCGGGGAGGCGGACGGCTTCGCCGTGCTGGAGAAGACGCTGGGCCGGGGCGTGCTCGCGCTCTGCGCCGAAGCGGTCGGGGCGATGGAGATCTGCAAGGATCTGACGGTCGATTACCTCAAGACCCGCAAGCAGTTCGGCGTCCCGCTAGGCAAGTTCCAGGCGCTTGCGCATCGCATGGTGCAGGTCGTGATCGCCATCGAACAGGCCCGGTCCCTCACCATGCTCGCCGCCGGCATGATGGATGCGCCGCGCGCTGCGCGCGAGCGGGCGCTTTCGGCGGCGAAGAACATGGTCGGGCGCGTCGGGCGTCAGGTCGCCGAAGAGACGATCCAGATGCATGGCGGCATCGCCATGACCTGGGAGTATTCGGCGCCGCACTTCGCCAAGCGGCTGATCATGATCGACCATCTGCTTGGGGATGAGGACTTCCATCTCGGGCGGTTCATGAACCTTGAGGACGCCGCCTGAGGGAGAGGTAAGGGCGGCCTCCTCGGAGCCCCTTTGCGGGGCCGCCTCGTCACCCGCTGCGGCTGCGCCGCTTTGAGTATTTGGAGAAAGCGATGAGCAGGGTTCTGGTCGAACGTCGGGGGCGGGTTCTGCATCTGGTGAACAATGCGCCGAAACAGCGAAACGCGTTCGGGCTGGACTTCTACGATGCGATGATCCCGGCGCTGGAGGATGCGGCGGCGGATGAGGGCGTCGGGGCGGTCGTGATCTCCGGCGCGGGCGGTTTTTTCTGCGCGGGCGGGGACGTGAAGCGGCTCGCGGTCGCGCACCAGCATGAGTTCGACGAGCGGCGCAAGGGCGTCGATCGGCTGCATGAGTTGATGCGGGCGATCCGTGACTGTCCGAAGCCGGTGATCGCCGCCGTCGAGGGCGGCGCAGCGGGGGCCGGGGCGTCTCTGGCGGCGATGTGCGATCTGATCGTGGCGGAGCCGGAGGCGTATTTCATGCTCGCCTATGTTAAAATCGGCATCACGCCCGACGGCGGGGCGACTTGGTCCTTCGCTCGCTCGCTCCCGCGTCAGTTCGCGACGGAGATGGCGCTGACCGGGGGCAAGGTTCCGGCGAAGCGGCTCTTCGGGCTCGGGATGGTGAACCGCATCTCCGACAACGCGCTTGAAGATGCGCTGGCGTGGGGCGCGGAACTGGCGGAAGGCCCGTCGCAGTCCATGGCGGCGATCAAAAAGCTGATGCGGGACGCGGAAGAGGATACGCTGGAAGCCCAGTTCGAGGCGGAGGCGGTCGGCATCGCGACCGCGCTCGCCTCCGACGACGGGATCGAGGGTGCGACGGCGTTCCTTGAGAAGCGGAAGGCGAAGTTTCACGGGTGATCTGAATGGCGACGCCGGGCAAAGCGTTTCTGACCACTGAGGAGATCCGGCCGCTAGCGGAGCGGTCGGACCTTTGGGGGTTCCTGCTGATCCTGCACTGCTGGGGCGTCATCGCCGGGGCGCTCGCGATCTTCGCGATCTGGCCGAACGTCTTCACCTTTCTCCTCGCCGTCATCCTGATCGGATCGCGGCAACTCGGCCTCGGCATCCTGATGCACGAGGCGGCCCATAGCGCGATGTTCCGAAATCGGGCGCTGAACGAGTTCGTCGGCGAATGGCTCTGCGGGCGGCCGATCCTCGCCGATCTTCACGACTACCGGACTTATCATCTAAAGCATCACCGCTTCACGCAGACGGACGAAGACCCGGACCTGAACCTCTCCAAACCCTTCCCGTGCACACGCCAGAGTCTTTGGCGGAAGATCCTCCGCGACATCACCGGGCAAACCGGGTTCAAGCAGCGGGCGCAGCAGATCATGTTCGCCTACAAGATGGCGCAGGAGGTCGAGGACGCGCCGACGCGCGAGCAGTTGAGCCAGACCTTCGCCGGATCGTCGCTCGGCAAGGCGCTGCTCGCGAACCTGATCCTTTTCGCGATCATGTGGGCGGTCGGCGCCTGGTGGTGGTGGTTCGCCTTCTGGGCGCTGCCATTGCTGACCTGGTATCAGCTCGTCTCCCGCATCCGGAACATCGCGGAGCATGGGGCGGTGGAGTTCTCCGACAACCCGCTGCGGAACGTGCGCACCACGAAAGCGGGACCGCTGATGGGGCTGATCCTCGCGCCCTATTGGGTGAACTATCACCTTGAGCACCATCTGGTGATGCACGTTCCCTGCCGGAACCTGCCGAAGATGCACGAGCTGATGCTCGCCAAGGGGTATGGAGACGAGATGAAGATCGGGCGGACCTATTGGGACGTGCTGAAAGCCGCGTCCTGCCGTCCCGCCGTCGCCTAACAAAAGAACCCCGGCGCGAGGCCGGGGCCAGGTTGTTTCCACAGGGAGAGTGGAGAGAACCGGTTAGAAATGGATGGCGACGTCGAACATCGAGCGCCATTCGAAGAGCGAGTTCGAGCTTTCGTTGAGATTGTATTCGAAGGCCGCGCCCATAATCGCGTTGTCATGCAGCCGCCAGCGGAACCCGCCCGCGACTGTGACTGTGTCTTCGGGGTCTGAGGAACCGAGATCGGCCACTTCGAAGCCGGTGAGGTTCGAGTTCGGGATCTGGTCGCCGCCGTCATAGGGGAGGAAGACGTTCGCCTCGACCAGCGGATAGAAGCCGTCGAACAGCTCATAAGAGATGTGCGCGGAGGCGTGGAAGAACGACGTCAGCTCGGACGATAGGCCCTGTTCGATCCCGAGCGAGCCCTGGAACTGCCACGGCCCGGCAATCTTCATGGCGGAGGCGAAGGCGTGTAGATAGCCCGCGCCGTTGCCCGACAGCTCCAGCGGGCCGACATCGATATCGCCGGTGGGAACGGTGTAGCGGAGGCCGAGGGTGAAGACCTCTCCCGCCGCCGGATCGTAGTGCAGCGCGTATTTCGCACCGATGGCGAGATCGGCGAAGCCGTCGCTGTCCGGCAGGGCGTTATTGTCGAAGTCGATGTCCGCGAAGCCGTCCGTCGTCGCCAGAAGACCAAACCGGTCCGTGACTGCGACGCGGATCTGCGCCGCGACGATGTCGATGTTGCCGCCGCCGGTCAGAAAATCGTCCGGGATGTTCTGATGGATATAGATCGGCCGGATTTCCGTCGTGATCAGCGGCGTCTCGTTGAAGACCGGATTGGTCACCGGCGGAACGTAGCGGTCGAACCCACCTTCGCCGAGCGAACCCTCCAGCTGGAAGCCCAGCAGCTCCTGCGCATGAGAAGGCGTCGCGGCCACGGCGCCGAGTGAGAGAGATGCGAGCGCCGCAGCCGCTGTGGCGAAGGACGACCGTCTGATGGACCGGAACAGAAACATTGAAGCCCCCTTCTGCGTTCGGATCCATGCAGCCCCACGCGCACGGTCGTCCTTACAGGGAGCTTTTGAAGCAGATTCGGCGGCGTCTCGACTTGATCTCGATCAAGGCGGTTTAAACGCCGCCCCAGATCGCCTCCGCCGTCCGGACCACCAACTCCAGCTTCCGCTTCTGGTCGTCTTCGGTGATCGCGTTGCCTTCCTCGGTGGAGGCGAAGCCGCACTGGGGCGCGATGCCGAGCTGGTCGATATCGGCGTATTTGGAGGCGGCGTCGAACTGGCGCTTTAGGTCGTCGACGCTCTCCAGATCGCCCGTTTTCGTCGTGATGAAGCCGGGCAGGACGCGCTGTTCGCCCTTGGCCAGAAGACCGAGTGGCTCCAGCCCGCCAGCGCGCTCCGTGTCGTACTCCATGAAGAAGATGTCGACGCCGGTCTTGTTGAAGACGGCGTCCGCCGCAGGGTCGTAGGCCCCCTCCGCCGCGTGGGTGGAGCGGAAGTTGCCCCGGCACATGTGCATCGCGATCACCATGTCGGCGGGGCGGTCCCTGATCGCCTCGTTCATCATCCAGGCGTAGCGGTCGATGAGCCAGTCGGGGTCCTGCCCCAGCGCCGCCTTCTCCGCCCGGTGTTTCGGGTCGCAGAGATAGGCGAAGAAGATGTCGTCCATCTGGAGATACCGGCACCCGGCCTCGTAGAAATTCGCCACCGCCTTGCGGTAGGTCGCGGCGATATCGGCGAAGAGCGCATCCGGGTCCGCGTATTCGGGCGGGGCGATATCTTCGGGCGCCGTGCGAAAATGGCAGCAGGACGGGCCGGGGATGGAGATCTTCGGCGTGAGCGTCGTGTTCGCGGCGACGAAGCGATAGTGCTCCAGCATCGGGTGATCGTCCGGGAAGTCCAGTTTGCCGGAGATCGTCGGGAAGATCGGGCGGAGCTTCACGCCAGCGAACTGCACGCCTTCGTCCCGCTCCACCAGATCGAACCCGTCGAGCATCCCCATGAAGTCGTAATGCCAGAAGGATCGCCGCGCTTCACCGTCGGTGACGGCCTGCAACCCGGCGTCTTCCTGCATCTTGATCAGAGAGGGGATCGCCGCATCCTCCGCCGCCTTCAGTCCCGCGGCGTCGAGCGATCCGTCTTCGAAATGCGCCTTGCGCGCGGCGACGACCGAGGGCGGGCGCAGCAGGCTGCCGACATGGTCGGCGCGGAAAGGGGGCGTGGGCATCGGCGGTTCCTCCTTTACGGCGACGTCGTTTTGGCGCGCGTCGCCTCTCGTCGACATTCGCAGAAAGCGGCTTAGCCGTCACTCGCGTTGACGCGCATCGGGCGCGCTCCTACTCATCGAAGGGACCCATTGGAGGATACCAGATGAACGGCGCCGAAAGCCTCGTCGCGACCTTGCTCAAGAGCGGCGTCGACACCTGCTTCACCAATCCCGGCACGTCGGAGATGCACTTCGTCGCCGCTTTGGACGCCGCCCCGAAGATGCGCTCGGTTCTGGCGCTGCATGAGACGGTCGCGACCGGCGCCGCGGATGGGTATTTCCGGATCAAGGGCACGCCCTCATCCACCCTCCTCCATCTCGGGCCGGGCCTCGCGAACGGGCTCTCCAACCTGCACAACGCGAAGAAGGCGGGCTCCGGCATCGTGAACATCGTCGGCGAGCACGCGATCCCGCATATCGCGCTGGATGCGCCGCTGACGGCGGATATCGAAGGGATCGCGCGGCCCTGCTCCAACTGGGTGAAGACGTCGAAGAGCGCCGCGACAGTGGGCGCCGACGCCGCCGAAGCGGTCGCCGCCGCCTCCGGCCCCGGCGCGGACGTCGCGACGCTGATCCTGCCGGGCGACACGGCGTGGACAGAGGGGGGCGCGATCGCCGATCCGGTCGCCGCGCCTGCGCCGCCGCGCGTCTCCGCCGATGACGTGGAAGCGGCGGCGCGGGCGCTGACCGGGCCGGACAGCCTCCTCCTCCTCGGCTCCGGCGCGCAGACGGCGGAAGCGCTGGATATGGCGGGGCGGATCGCGGCGAAAACCGGCTGCGGGTTGCTCACCGAATGGTCCAACGCGCGGCTGGAGCGCGGCGCGGGCCGGATTGCGGTGAACCGCGTGCCCTACGTGGTGGAGTTGGCGGTGGAGACGCTGGCGCCCTTCAAGCGCATCGTCCTCGCCGGATCGGACCGCCCGGTCGCCTTCTTCGCCTATCCCGACAAGCCGGGCGTGCTGACCCAGCCGGATACCGAATTCTTCGCCCTCGGCTCTCGCGCCGATAACGTGCCGCAAGCGCTGGCCGATCTGGCGGCGGCGACCGACGCCGCCGGGACCGCGCCCAGCGGCGTCGCCGAAGCCTTCGCGCCGGAAATCCCCAACGACCCGACCGGGCCGGAGAGCATCGCTCCCGTCCTCGCCAACCTGATCCCGGAGAACGCCATCGTCATCGACGAGAGCATCACGACCGGGCGGCAGTTCTTCCCCGTCACGAAGTGCGCGCCGCCCCATAGCTGGCTAAACAACCGGGGCGGGTCCATCGGCTACGGCCTGCCCGTCGCCGTCGGCGCCGCCATCGCCGCGCCCGACCGCAAGGTGATCGCGATGATCGGAGACGGCAGCGCCATGTATTCGCTGCAGGCGCTCTGGACAATGGCGCGGGAGGGGCTGGACGTCACCGTCCTGATCTTCGCGAACCAGTCCTATCGCATCCTCCGAGGCGAGCTGACCAATGTCGGCGTCCAGAACGCCGGGCCGCGCGCCATCGACATGCTGTCGCTGGACCGCCCGACGCTCGGCTGGCTCGACATGGCGAAGGGCATGGGGGTGACCGGCGAGCGCGTCGAGGATGCGCCCGCGCTGGCGCGCGCGATGGCGGCGGGGCTGGCGGAGGAAGGGCCTTATCTGATCGAGGTCGCCTGCTAAAGACGGAGGTCTTCCGCCCGACGCGATCTTCAATCGCTACGGTAGGTCGCACCGTGATGCGCGCCTGTCGGCGCTCTTTCAGGTATTTGAAGCGCGCAATGACAAGAGACGGCTCAGAGCGATAAAGGCGTTTCCAGGTATTCGGCGTAGATCCGGTCGCGATGGGCGAGAAGTATCGGATCGACGGCGGCCGCGGTCGCATCGTCGAGCAGCGAAAACGCTTCGCGCGCAGGCGCAGCCATGGCGCACTGATCCTGAGGGAGCGGCGAGAAGAGAGCCATGAAGGCGGCCGCGTAGATGTCCGCCGCCGTCAACGCCTCGCCAAAGTAGTAACCGCTCGCAGAAGCGTTCAGCCGGGCGGCGAGCGCGCCGAGGCTGTCGATCACGCGGGCGCTCGCCGCCTCTCCCGCATCTTCGGAATGCCCATACTTCGCCGCTAGGTAACCCGCGACCTGCTCGCGGAACCCGCCCTTGCCCTGCAAGGCCCAGTGAACCAGCTGCACCCTCCGGTCCCAGCCGAGACCGCCTTCGTTCGCCAGATCGTCAATGAAGGCGAGGATGTCGTCGCGATGCGCTTCGGGAAGGAGCGCGGGATCGGGCGCCAGCCGCTCCGCCAGTTCCACGATGTCCCGCGCCTTGTCGACGGGCGCCTCCTCGCCGTTGACGATGACGGGCGCGCTTAGCGGCGGGCTCCACTCGCGCATCGCCTTGTCGCTGTAGTCGAGGCGAGACGCCTGGTGATCCAGCCCCTTCATATGAAGGACGCCCTTGGCGGCCTCCCCCCAGGGCGACGGCACGCCGCCGACATAGATCGCGCGGAGCCCGTCGGCGGCCCGCAACTCAGCGAAGTCGACATATTGGAACGCCATCAGTGCACCATCGCTTTCGATTTAAGGGCCGCCGCTTCCTCCGGCAGGCCGAGGTTCTCGTAGACGTTCATCAACATCCGGTTGTTCGGAACGCTGTCCGGCTCAAAGCCAAGACGCCCCATCAGGATCTGCTGCGCCTCGCCGTAGCGCCCGGCGCGGATCACCGCATCCAGATGGATTTGGTTGAAGAGATCGCGCTGCGCATGGCTGCCGCCGCCTTTCCAGATCAGAGGGAGCGCCCGACCCATCTTATCCGCCGCCTCGCCGAAGCGTCCGGCGGCGTGGGCGAGCATCCCGTCGGCGGCGTGTATGCCCATGTCGCGCCAGACGGGGGTCGACCACCCGCCCGGATCGTCCGTGACCAGCGTCACCATGTTATCTCTGATTGTCTGCGCGCCGCTACGCCCGGCGCGGGCGAGGGCGTATAGGTATTGGAGGGTCAGGAACGGGTTGACGAAATCACCCGTCCGCGTCTCCAGCCGATCCGCCAATCCGGTCCAGCGGTCGCCGACATCGCAGCCGGCGAGCTCCAATCGGCCAAGCAGCGATATCTCGTTGATCTGATCTTGGGAGTAATCCGGCTGCACCCCGGTTATGTGATCGTCATAGACGGCGAGCGCGCCCGCCATGTCGCCCTCGCTGATCGCGAAGAGCGCCGAATGCCACCAGTTGTGGCAGTAAAGTACGGAATTCTTCCCCTCCCACGTGTCCCGCATTCCCGCGAGAAATCCGCGACCTTCGTCGCATCGCCCTTCCGTCAGCATGACATGGGCGAGAGCGTGCTGCGCCCACCCTTCCGTCCGGTCCAACTCCAGCGCCCGTCGGCTGGTCGCTTCGGCGTCTTTCAGGAGATGGCTCTCTTCCTGCCCGAAGGCGAGCATGCCGAGCGCCCAGGCCTCATTCGGGAAAGCCTTCACGCCGTAGCGCGCCGAATGCAGCATGCCCGTCGCGTCGCCCCAGTCGAAGCACATGGACTGGCGCAGCTTCACCATGACGAGGTCGGAGGGGGTTTCCTCCAGAATGTCCTTCGCGACCGCCACCATGCCGGGAATGTCCCGCGCGACCCAGCGGCGGGCGACCTCGACCGCGCCCTTCTCCCGGTCGTCGGCTTCGCCCGCTCCGGCCTCGGCTGCGGCGAGGAAGGGCGCGGCTATGTCGGGGCCGTTCGCCGTCTCCATCCACATCAGAAGCATGGCGGCGTAGGCGTTGGCGAGGGCGGAGGATGGATCCTGCTTCGCCGCCCGGATGATCTTCGCCGCCTTGCGGTCGAACTTGATCAGCCCTTCGGAGAAGTCGCCGATGGCGGCAACCGTCGCCTCGTCCCGCGCGGTGATCGCGTTTCCCCAGAAATCTTCCGCCATGCGCGCCTCCCTGACCGTTGTCGCGAGAGTGCAACGATGGCGCGATGGCGTCCAGCGCTCGCGAAATGGTTGCGTACCGGTGCGTCGGGCCTTATCGACTGAACATGTCGGCCACGCTCCACCAAACCCCCGAAGACGCCCTCGCAGCGCTGCAAGCGCTTTATAACGCCGAGACCGAACGCCTCCGCGCCCAGTTTCAGGATTTCACCAGCACAGGTTCGCTGAATGCGCCCGCGCGCGGATACTATCCGAAGCTCTCCATAGCGGTGGAGAGCGCCTTACCCCATCCGCCCGCGCAGAGCTTCGGGTTCTGCGATGCGGTCGGACGGTATGAGACGACGATCACCCGGCCCGATCTTTTCGAGACCTACCTGCTCACCCAGATGCGGGAGCTGAAGGCGAACCACGGGTGCGCTTTCGAGGTCGGCCTCTCCGACATGGCCCTGCCGATCCATTTCGCCTTCCCGGATGGGCTTAACGTCGAAGGCGCGCTGGGGCTGGATCGCCTCGGCGATTTCGGACGCCTGTTCGATGCGCCCGATCTCGCGACGATGGACGACGAGCATGTGAACGGGGAGCTGGATTACCTCGGGGCGGAAATTCGCCCCCTCGCGCTCTTCACAGCGCCGCGCATCGACTATTCGCTGCACCGGCTGAAGCATTACACCGGGACGAAGCCGGCGGATTTTCAGAACTTCGTCCTCTTCACCAACTACCAGTTCTATGTCGACGGCTTCCAGAAGATGGCGCGGGAGCTCGTGGCCGATCCCGCCTCCGGCTACACAGGCTATGTCGAGCCGCCGGAGGCGCATCACCCGCCGCAGATGCCCGCCTATCATCTGCAGCGCCCCGGCCATGAGGGGATCACGCTGGTGAACATCGGCGTCGGGCCATCGAACGCGAAGACGATGACGGACCATATCGCGGTGTTGCGTCCATCGGCCTGGGCGATGCTGGGACATTGCGCGGGGCTGCGGCGGACGCAGAAGCTGGGCGATTACGTGCTGGCGCATGGCTACGTGCGCGACGATCACGTTCTGGACGCCGACCTGCCGACCTGGATCCCGATCCCGCCGCTCGCCGAGATGCAGCAAGCGCTGGAAGGGGCCGTGGCGGAAGTGGCTGATATACCGTCCGAGCATCTGAAGAACGTGATGCGCACGGGCACCGTCGCCTCCATCGACAACCGGAACTGGGAGCTTCGGGACCAGTCGGAGCCGATCCGACGATTTTCCCAATCCAGAGCGATCGGGCTCGACATGGAGAGCGCGACCATCGCCGCGAACGGGTTCCGGTTCCGGGTGCCTTACGGGACGCTGCTGGTGGTGTCAGATCGCCCGATGCATGGGGAGCTGAAGCTGCCCGGCATGGCCTCCGACTTCTATCGCCGCCAGGTGGACCAGCATCTGGCGGTCGGCGTTCGGGCGATGGAGCTGTTGCGCGCGATGCCTTCGGAGCGACTGCATTCGCGGAAGCTCAGGGCGTTCAACGAGGCGCCGTTTCAATAAGGGCTCCCGCCCTCCGCCGCGCCTTGCGGCGCAGCTCCCGTTGGGCCCGGCGGCGTCGCCGCCTTGCGCTTAAGCTGCATCTCCCGCCGTGCGATGTACCAGGCGGAGGCGACGATGATTCCGGCGCCGGCGACGACGAAAGCGTCGGCCGGTTCGCCGAACATCACGACGCCGAGGATGGTCGCCCAGACGATCTGTAGAAAGGTCACGGGCTGCGTCACCGTGATCGGGGCGTACTGATAGGCTTTGGTGAGCGTATAGTGCCCCGTCGTGGCGCAAGCCGCCGTCGCAGTGAGCCAGCCGATCTCCTCCCATGTCGGTTGGCGCCATTCGGCGATGGCGAAGGGGAGGAGGACCACCGTGCAGCCGACCGATAGCATGGCGACGATCTCCGCCGGGGGGGCGTCGTCCGTCAGCAGTTTGGCGAATATGAAGGAGGCTGCGAAAAGCGGGGCGGCCGCGAGCTGCGCGAGCTGGCCCGGGCCGATCACCTCGAACCCCGGCCGCAAGATCACCACGACCCCGGCGAGCGCGATGAGCACGGCGACGATCCTGCGGGCGCGGAGACGCTCGCCGAGGAAGAGCGCGGCGCCAATGGTCACGAAGATCGGCGAGGTGTAGCCGAGCGCCGTCACCTCCGCGACAGGGATGCGCGCCATGGCGTAGAACCAGAGCATCACCGCGATGCCATGCGCCAATCCGCGATAGCCGTAGAGCCGCCAGACCCGCCCGGGAATGAGCCGTTTAAAGGCGGCGATGAGCGCAGGCGAAATCATCGCGAGACCGATGGCGTAGCGGATGAACGCCCCCTGCGCCGCCGGCATGTCTGAGCCGAGATAGCGCACGATCCCCGTCACGCAGACGAAGAGAAGCCCCGTGAGCAGCATCCAGGCCACCCCGAGCGCGATATTCTCCTGCTTCGCGTAGGCGCCCCCGGCGCGCGCCTTTTCGGCGGCTTCGGGTTGCGCGACTTCGGCTGCCATGAAAATCCTGCAAATGACGTCTTGGATGAAAACTTAACGTGTGAACGATCCGCCCGCCATAGGGGCGAGTGCAAGGGAGGGCTGCGCATGGCGCATGACTACACCGGACCGGAGCTGTGCGCGCTGACCGCCTGCGAAGCGGTCGAAGCGCTGGAGAAGGGCGACGTCTCGCCCGCCGAGATGATCGATGCGGCCTTCGAGCGGATCGCGCAGGTGGAGCCCGCGATCAACGCGCTGCCGACGCTTTGCGAGGATCGCGCGCGCGCCAAAGCGGCGTCGCTGACCAAAGGCGATGAAGACGTCTGGCTAGGGGGATTGCCTCTCGCGATCAAGGACCTGACCCCGGTGGCGGGCGTGAAGACCACATGGGGCACGAAAGCGCTCGCCGATTTCGCGCCCGCCGACAGCGACCCGCTTGTAGAAAAGCTGGAGCGGCGCGGCGCCGTCGTCATCGCCAAATCCAACACGCCCGAAATGGGCGCGGGCGCGAACACGTTCAATGACGTCTTCGGCCCAACGCTGAACCCGTGGAACACCAAGCTGAACCCGGCGGGCTCGTCGGGCGGCGCGGCGGCGGCGCTTGCGACGGGGGAGATCTGGCTCGGCCACGGCTCCGACCTCGGCGGCTCGCTCCGCACGCCCGCCGCCTATTGCGGCGTCGTCGGCATGCGCCCGAGCCCGGGGCGCGCGGGCGGCGGGTCGAAGGATTACGCCTTCAGCCAGGAAGGCGTGCAGGGCCCGATGGCGCGCAACGCAGAAGACTGCGCGCTCCTGCTCGACGCGATGACCGGGATGGACCCGCGCCAGCCCCTCACCTTCGACGCCCCGACGGAGAGCTTCCTCGAAGCCACCCGCCGGGCGGAGGCGCCGAAGCGCATCGCCTTCTCCCCCGATCTCGGCGGCTACGGCCCGGTGGAGAAAGAGGTGCGCGACCTTATGGCGGGCGCGATGTCGAAGCTGCAGGGCCTCGGCACGGACATCGTCGAGGCGGACCCCAACATCGACGGGCTGGACGAGACCTACCTCACCCTTCGCGCGATGGTCTGGGCGGCGGGACCGATGCAGCTGCCGGAGGAAGTCACCCGCCATTTCAAGAAGACCCTGCGGGAGAACGCCGAACAGGGCCTCGCCCTCTCCACCAAGGAGATCATCGACGCCCAGCGCCGTCGCTCCTCCATGTATCTGGAGATGGAGTTGTTCCTGCGCGACGTCGACGCCCTCGCCTGCCCCGTGGTCGGCCTCGGCGCGCTGCCGCAGGAGATCGAATGGCCGACGGAGGTCGATGGACAGCGCATGGCCCACTACATGGAGTGGCTGAACTGGAGCTTCCTGGCCTCCACCTGCGGCCTGCCCGCGATCTCCGTCCCGATCGGCTTCACCGCGTCCGGCGCCCCGATGGGCATCCAGTTGATCGGCAAACCGCGCGGAGAAGCGGGCCTTCTACAGATCGCCAAGGTGATGGAGAGCCTCTATCCCGAGTTCGGAAAGCCGATCGATCCTATCATCGCGACCTGACTCTTCTTTGCTCCGGAAATATCCCCCGCGGAGCGCACGAGGGAGGATCGGCGGCGAAGCCGACGACCGGACCGAGATGAAGAGAACGCCGCGCCCTTGGGCGCGGCTCCGTTAAGAGTAGGGGTCGAGCGCGTCGCGCAGGCCGTCGCCGAGGAAGCTGAACGCCAGCACGACCATGATCACCGGCACCAGCGGCATCAGGAGCCACGGGTAGATCTCCACCACCGTCAGATCGAGCGCGTCGTTCAGCATCAGCCCCCACGAAACCGCCGGGGCGCGGAGGCCCAGACCAAGGAACGACAAAGCCGTCTCGCCCAGGATCATCGCCGGGATCGACAGGGTCGCCGAAGCCACCAGATGGGACATGAAGTTCGGCATCATATGCGCGCCGATGATCCGGCGCGGTTTCGCGCCCATCAGCTCCGCCGCCTTCACGTAGTCCTCCTCGCGCAAGGCGAGGAACTTACTTCGGACGGCTCGCGCGAGACCGGGCCAATCAAGCAAGCCGAGGATGATGGAGATGACGAAGAACACCGAAACCGGCCCCCAATTCGCGGGGATCGCCGCCGATAGCGCCAGCCATATCGGCAACTCGGGCAAACTTCGGATGATCTCGATCATCCGCATCACGGCGCTATCCAGAAGGCCGCCGAAGTAACCCGCCATGCCGCCGAGCACCAAACCGATGGCGAAACTGACCGCGACGCCGATCAGGCCCACTGTCAGCGACAACTGGGCCCCGTGCATAATCCGGCTGTGCACGTCACGGCCCAATCGGTCCGTGCCCAAGATGAATAGAGTCCCACCTTCAGGCGGACAGATCATCCTGAAATTCGTCTCGAACAGGCCCAGCATCCGGTAGGCGCGCCCGCAATTCGTAAAGAGCGGCACCGGTAAGGGATTTTCCCAGTCGATCTCCGACTTCACCTGCATCGTCTCCACGTCGAAGGCTTCAGCCGTAGCGTAGGTGTGGAGGCCGATCCATTCCCCCTCCGGCGAGATGAAGCGCAGTGGCTGGGGCGCGGCGTAGATATTGTCCTCGTGGCGCACCGTGTAGTGATAGGGCGCGAGAAAATCGATGAACGGTAGGGCGAGGTAGATCACCAGCAGGTAAAAGCCGGAAACCACCCCCAGCTTGTGCCGCAGGAAGCGCCGCCAGATCAGCAGCCAAGTGGGCGCATCCAGATCGGCGCGGTCCAGGGCCTGAATGTCGGCGTTCGGATCGTAGTCGTCGTCGGCGACGAAATGACGGTCGGGATCGGTCGTGCTCATCGGTTCTTACCCGCCTTGCCCGCCAACCGGATGCGCGGATCGACCACCGCCAGCAGGAGGTCCGAGATCAACATGCCGACCAGCGTGAGCGCCGAGACGAACAAAAGGATGAAGCCGGAGAGGAAGATATCCTGGCTCCGGAGCGCGCTCAGCAAGATCGGGCCGATGGTCGGCAGCGACATGACCACGGAGACCAGAACCGAGCCCGAAACCAATTGCGGCAGAAGGTTGCCGATATCGGCGATGAACGGGTTCAGCGCCATGCGCAGCGGGTACTTGATCACGGTCTTGGAGGCCGACACGCCCTTCGCATGCGCCGTCGTCACGTAGGGTTTGCCGAGCTCGTCCAAAAGGTTCGCGCGCAGCCGACGGGTCATCGCCGCCATGCCGGCCGTGCCGATGACGATCACCGGGGCGATCATGTGCAGCATGATGGAGCCGAACTTCTCCAAGCTCATCGGCTGATCGATAAACTCCTTCGCCATGCCCCCGCCGATGGGCAGGCCCACCGCCTTGTTGCCGTAGTACATAAGCACCAGCGCCAGCAGGAAGTTCGGCGTCGCGAGGCCGATATAGCCGATCAGCGCCGCCGCGTAATCGATCCAGGTGTTCGCTTTGACCGCCGCGATCGTGCCGAGCGGCAGAGCGGTTATGTAGACGAAGAGGACGACGACCAGGTTCAGCCCGATGGTGAACCACATGCTCTCCGCCAGCACGTCGCCGACCGGGCGGTCCAGCTCGAACGAGTAGCCGAAATCGCCCTGCAGGATGCCGGAGAAGCCGTTCGGCCCCGGCCATGCACCGAGCCAGATGAAGTATTGTTCGATGATCGGGCGATCGAAACTGTATTGCGCGGCGAGGAACTTCGCCTTGTCGATGGACGCCTGCTCCCCCGTCGCCTCCAGATCGGCGATCAGGTTCGTGAGGTAGTTGCCCTCCGGCAGGTTGATGATCGCGAAGATCAGCGCGGAGATGACGAGCAGAGTGCCCGCCATCGTCACGATCCGCCTGCCTATATACGTCAGCACCGCCCGTTCCCTCGCTCACACGTCACCCAGACCACCCTCACTCAGCGTAGAACAGTTCATCGATCCGGTAAGCGCCCAGATGCGCCGCCGGCTCCCAGGCGTAGACCGCTTTCTCCGGGAAGTTGCGCAGACGGGAGGAGACGATGACCGGCTGAGGCGCCCCGGCGACGACGCCGATCGCCATGACCTGATCGGCGTGGATCTCCAGCATCTCCTCCCAGATCGCGGCTTTCTCGCTATTGGAGGTCGCGGAGGACCAGCGGTCGAAAAGCTCCAGCAAACGCTGCGCCGCGGGCGTGGCGGGCGGCTCGCCGGAGACGCCCTTGGTCTGGAAATGCTGCCCCCACATCGGCCAAGAGAAATTGGTCTGATCCACCGGCGCCAGCGCGGAGGGCGAGGCGTCCGCCGTCGGCACGCCGTTGTTCCAGCCGTACCAGACCGGCATCATGCTCTCGCCCGTATAGGCCTTGGATCGGAGGATATCGCGGTCGAGCGGGCGGAAGATCATTTTCAGGCCGACGTCCTTCCACATCTCCTGAATGAGCTCGAGGCTGTCGGTCACCTCCAGCCGCTCGCCCGCCGTCTCCACGATGATCTCGGCTAGGCGGCCGTCCGGCAACAGGCGGTAGCCGTCGGCGTCGCGCTTATCGAGACCGATCTCGTCCAGCAGCGCGCGCGCCGCCTGCGGATCGTAGCCCGCATAGGCGGCCGAGAAATCCTCATTGTGGAAGGGGCTTTGCGGCAGCGCCGCCACGGCGGCCGGTTTCGCCATGCCGAAATAGAGCGATTTGTTGATGCTGTTCCGGTTGATCGAGAGGCTCAGCGCCCGGCGGAACCGCACATCGCGCATCAGGCCGCGCCAGACCTCGTCCGCAGTGTTCTGGTTCGGATAGAGCGCGATGTCCGCCGCCGCGCCATTGGTCCAGAGAAGCGTGGTGTATCCGCCCCCCTCTTCGCCCTTCTTCAGAACCGGCGCATCCGAGAAGGAAAGCCCGCGCGCCTGCAGGTCGGCCTCTCCGCGGTTCACCTTGGCGGGGATCAGGCCGCCAGCGGCGACCGTCATCTCCACCTTGTCGACGTAGGGCAACTGACGGCCTTCGGGATCGACCCGGTGGTAATAGGGGTTCCGCTCCAGCACGTAGCGCGTGTTGTTCTTGCGCGTCGTGTTCACCCAGGGCTGCAGCGTCGGCAGCTCCGGGTTGTCGAATTTATACATGTTATCGAGCTTGTTATGGAGCTGCGCCCAGGACCGCGCCTTCACCGCCGCCATCTTTTCCTTCAGGCCCTCAGCGTCGGCGAAATCGCCGTGATACTGCTTCATGAAGGCGGAGGGGCGATAGATGAAGGGCGGACGCGCCGCCGCCAGCGCCGGCAGGAAACGAGGGTTCGGCGCGTTCCAGGCGTAGACGACCGTCGTCTCGTCGATCACGTCGAAGGTCGGAGCCTCGCCATTCACCAACATCAGCTCGGGCGGGCCGCCCGGCGCGAGTTCCGCGTTATTGGCGACGTTCTCCCACCAATACCGGAAATCCTCCGCCGTGAACGGATCGCCGTTGGACCAGCGATGGCCTTCGCGGAGATTCAGCGTGAAAACGCGCCCGTCCGTCACCTCGACGCTTTCGAGAATGTCCGCGCTCAGCTTGAAATTCTCGTCGTAGCCGACCAGCCGCGCATAGCCGTAGACGACCATGTAGCGAATGTCCTTCGCCCGGCCGATCATCGTGCGGATTTCCCCGCCATGCCGCCCGATCTCGCGCCCGCGCGCCTCGAACTCGACGACCAGCGGCTCGCTCGGCGCGCGGTCGGCGACCGGCGGCAAGTCGCCGTCGGCGACGCGCTGTTCAAGGAACGGCGTCTCCTGAAGGTCGAGCGCCCATGCGGGCGCGGCGATGAGTGAAAACGCGGCGATCGCCGGGGCGAATACGCGGGAAAGGGCGTTCATGCGGCTCTCCTTACAAAATGACCCGTCTCCACTTCTACGAGCCCCGGCGCGTCATCCGCCGAATAGCCGAAGGGGTCGGGCCATGTATCCGGCTCGCCTGCGCCGCGCGCGACGGCGGCGAGGTCGAGCTGATGATCCATATCAGGCTCCGGCGACGCCGCCATGAGAGCCTTCGTGTAGGGGTGGGAGGGGTTTTCGAAGACCGCTTCGCGCGGCCCTTCCTCCACGACCCGGCCGCGGCGCATCACGGCGACGCGGTCGGCGAGGTCCGCCACGACCGCGAGGTCGTGGCTGATGAAGAGATAGGAGAGATTGAACTCGTCCCGGATCTCCTTGAACAGCTCCAGCACTTGCGCCTGCACCGAGACGTCGAGCGCCGAGGTCGGCTCGTCGCAGACGATCATCTCCGGCCCCAGAGCCAGCGCCCGCGCGATGCAGATGCGCTGCCGCTGCCCGCCCGAGAAAGCGTGCGGGAAGCGTTGCAGATGGTCGGCGGAAAGACCCACGCGCTCCATCAGGTCCGCGGCGCGCTCGCGCTGCTCCGGCCCCGTGCCGATACCGTGGACGCGCAAGGGCTCCGTCAGGATGTCGCGCACGTTCATGCGGGGGGAAAGGGAGGAGAACGGGTCTTGGAAAACGATCTGCACCTTGCGGCGGAACTTGATCAGATCGGAGCCGGTCAGCGCCGCGACGTCCACTTCCTTGCCGTCCGCCCCCTTGAACATGACGGACGCGCCGGGATCGGGACGCTCCGCCTGAAGCATCAACTTGGCGACGGTGGACTTGCCGGAGCCGGATTCGCCGACGATGGCCAACGTCTCGCCCCGCCGGAGATCGATGCGAACATCCTGCACCGCTTTCACGTCAGGCGCGCGGCCCGAAAGCCCCTGAGCCTTGCCGGGATAGGTTTTGGAAAGGTTGCGGGCCTGAAGGATGAAATCCTCGCTCGGCCCCGTGCGGGCGGAGAGGTCATCCGGTATCTCCGGCGCCGCCGCCACCAGTTTCTTGGTGTAGCCATGGCCCGGCGTCATCAGCACGGGGCGCGCCGGACCGCTCTCCACCACTTTGCCCTTGCGCAGCACAACGACGCTGTCGGCCATATTGGCGACGACGCCGAGGTCGTGTGTGACCATGACGACGGACATGCCCGTCTCTTTCTGGAGGCACTTGATCAGGTCCAGCACTGTCGCCTGGGTCGTCACGTCCAGCGCGGTCGTCGGCTCGTCCGCGATCATCAGCTTCGGCTTGCACACCATCGCCATGGCGATCATGGCGCGCTGACGCAGACCGCCGGACAGTTCAAACGGGTAGCTGTCGAAAGCGCGGTTCACATCCGGAAAGCCGACGCTTTCAAAGGTCTCCAGACAGCGCGCCTTGGCGGCGGCTCCCGTCAGGTTGGTGTGCAGAAGCACCGCCTCCATCACCTGATTGCCGATCGTGTGGAGGGAGGAGAGGGAGCTCATCGGCTCCTGAAAGATCATGGAGACGCGCCCGCCGCGCACCTTGCGCAATTCGGCGTTGGAAAGGGAGAGGAGATCAGTCTCTGCGCCGTCGTCGCGCAACACCGCGGAACCGCGGGTGATCGCCGCGCCCTTGGGCAAAATGCCGAGCAGGGATTTGCCGGTGAGGGTCTTGCCGGAGCCGCTCTCGCCGACCAGAGCCAGCGTCTCCCCGCTCCGCACCGAGAAGGAGACGCCTTCGACCACGGTGACGGCGGTCCGCCCCGCGCCGAACGCGATCGTCAGGTCCTCCACCGTCAGCAACGGTTGAGCTGGCATGTGTCCTCTCCCCCCCGGTTGAGACCACGCATTAGTTGCAAGCGACGGGAAGCATCGCAACCGCTTTCGCGCGGCGTTACGGGCTCTCTCGCGCGGTCGCGTGACGATTCCGACACTAACGAAGATCTCATTGCGAGACGATGCCAAAGCTAGGCGCGATTCCGTAAACGCAGGTTAACGAAACCATAACGAATGTCGGAAATCCGGATTTCCGACAAAAGGGCGCGAACGGAGCCGCCCTGCGGGCGAAGTCTCTGGCGCGCCCCGGCCGCCGGGACTATGTGCTGGGGCGGAACGAAGCGATGCTGGACAAGGGGCGACGTTGTGGCCGAAGCGACCAAAGACATGATCCTCGACGCCCTGAAGAAGGTCGTCGATAGCGAAAAGGGCGTCGACATCGTCTCAGCCGGGATGGTCGCCGGGCTTTCCGTGATCGACGGGGCCGTGAGCTTCGCGATCGAGGTCGACCCCGCGCGCGGCCCGGCGCTGGAGCCTCTCCGCCAGGCCGCCGAAGCCGCCGCGAAGGGCGTGCCCGGCGTCACGAGCGTCATGGCCGCCCTCACCGCCCATTCCGAGACGCCCAGCGCGCCAGCCCCGCAATCATCCGCGCCCAAGGGCGCACCGCCCGATCTCGGCACCCGCGCTAAACCCGGCGACAAGCCCCTTCGCGCGCCGCCTCCGCCGCCAGAGGGCGGCAACGTGCCGGGCGTGAAGCGGATCATCGCGATTGGATCGGGCAAGGGCGGCGTCGGCAAGTCCACAGTCTCCGCCAACCTCGCGGTCGCGCTGGCGATGGACGGCTGGAAGGTCGGCCTTCTGGACGCAGACGTCTACGGCCCCTCCCAGCCCCGGATGCTGGGCCTCGCCGGCAAGCCGACCTCCGACGGACAGAACATCGAACCGCTGCGCGGTTACGGCGTGAAATGCATGTCCATGGGCCTCCTAACAGGAGAGAGCGAGAGCGTCATTTGGCGCGGCCCTATGCTGATGAGCGCAGTGACGCAGATGCTCTATCAGGTGAATTGGGCCCCGCTGGATTTCCTGATCATCGACCTCCCCCCCGGCACCGGCGACGTGCAGCTGACGCTCAGCCAGAAGACGAACCTGACCGGCGCCGTCGTCGTCTCCACCCCGCAGGACGTGGCCCTGATCGACGCGCGCAAGGCGATCGACATGTTCCAGAAGATCAAGATCCCCGTCCTCGGTATGATCGAAAACATGGCGACCTTCTGTTGCCCCAATTGCGGGCATGAAACTAACATCTTCGGCCATGGCGGCGCGGAGGCGGAGGCGGCGAAGATCGGCGCCCCCTTCCTCGGCCGCGTGCCGCTCGCGCTCGACGTGCGCACCACGTCAGACGAGGGGACGCCCATCGTCTCATCCCGGCCGGACAGCCCCGAAGCGCTGCGCTTCCGAGAGATGGCGACGGAGCTGGCGGCCGGCCTCGGCGCGGTGCAGCCGGGCGCGAGCGCTTATCCGGTATGAGCGTCTCCGTCAGGGAAGCGCTACACGACGATGCGGAGGAGATCGCGGCGCTCCACGTCGCCGTCTGGCGCGCGACCTACCGAGATCTGGCGCCGCAAGCCGCCATCGACGCGCTCGACGAGGCGAAGCGGTTGCCTGCGTGGCGCAGTTATATCGCCGCGCCGCCTCCTTCCGCTGTCTTCGCCGCTTCGGATGAAGGACGGATCATCGGCGTCGTGGCCGCGATCGGCGAAGGCGAAGGCGAAGCGGAGGTGAAGCACCTGTATGTCCGCCCGGAACGGCGCGGCGACAGGATCGGCCGCGTGCTTCTCGCCTTCGCGGCGCGAAAGCTCATCGCGGACGGCGTTGGAACGATCCGGCTCGCGGTCGTCGCCGGTAACGCTCCAGCCCGCGCATTCTATAAAAGTCTCGGCGGCGTGGAAGCGGGCGAGTTCGACGATCCCGGCCCGCTCTGGCGATCCCACAACGTCAGGGTCGTCTGGCGCGACCCGGCCGTTCTGACGCGGGCCGCCTGACCCAGCGCCTCAGGGTCGCACCTCGACCACCGTTCCCACCGGAACGAGCGCCCATATCTCCTCCATCTCCGCGTTGTCGACGGCGATGCAGCCTGCGGTCCAGTCGCCGGGAATCGTCAAACCGGAGGGCAGCGCGTTCGGCTGGCCATGGATGAAAATGTCGCCGCCGGGATCACGCCCTTTCCGGGCCGCTTTCCGCCGTTGATCGGGCCGCGGGTAGTTCAGGCCAAGGGACAAGTGATACGCGCTGGCCGCATTGCGCCGGTCGATCCTGTAAACGCCCTCCGGCGTACGACCGTCGCCCTCCATGGATTTGTCGCCGACAGGCGAAAAGCCGAGGCCGATATCATAGGCGCGCAATAACCGACCCTCGCGCCAGAGGGTCATACGACGCTTGGATTTCTCCACCAGAATGCGATCCGCGCGCTCGCCTTCAGCGGCGAGTGGCGCCGCCGCGTCGCCTGACGGCGCGGCGGCCGAAAAGGCGCCGACCAGCGCCGCGCAAATGGCGGCGATAAGGAGTGAGCGGCGAAGACTGCGGTGCATATGCGCCTCACTTCAAACAACCGCGAACGGATCGCAGCGAAGCGCGGCGCTCCAGGGGAGCGGTTTCGCAATCCGCGCGCAGACGCGGTGTAGACGACGCGCATCCCGCGCCGCCCGCCTCATCTTCCCAAGATCGGCGATTGCCGTTAAACGCCCGACCGAAGGAGCCATCCCCCATGTCCATGAACTCGTTCGGCCATCTTTTCCGCGTCACCACCTGGGGCGAAAGCCACGGTCCCGCACTCGGCGCTACGGTGGACGGATGTCCGCCGAACGTGCCGCTGGCGCCTGAGATGATCCAGCATTGGCTGGACCGCAGGAAGCCGGGCCAGAACAAATACACCACACAGCGGCGCGAGCCGGATGAGGTGGAGATTCTCTCCGGGGTCTTCGAAGGGATGACCACAGGCGCGCCGATCCAGCTGATGATCCGCAACACCGATCAGCGCTCCAAGGACTACGGCGACATCAAGGACAAGTTCCGCCCCGGCCACGCCGATTACGCCTATTGGGTGAAATACGGCATCCGCGACTATCGGGGCGGCGGGCGATCATCCGCGCGCGAGACGGCGGCGCGGGTGGCGGCGGGCGGCGTCGCGCGGGAAGCAATCAAGGCGCTTTGCCCCGGCCTCGCGATCAAGGGCGCGATGGTGCGCATGGGCGTCCATGAGGTCGACCGGGCGCGCTGGGACTGGGACGAAGTGGAGAACAACCCGTTCTGGACCGGCGATGCGGAGATGGCTGGCGTCTGGGCCGACTATCTCGACGGATTGCGCAAATCCGGCTCCTCCGTCGGCGCGGTGATCGAGGTGGTCGCTTCGGGCGTTCCCGCAGGGCTCGGCGCGCCGATCTACGGCAAGATCGACACCGACGTGGCGGCCGCGATGATGTCGATCAACGCGGTGAAGGGCGTCGAGATCGGCGCGGGCATGCGCGCCGCCGAGCTGACCGGCGAAGAGAACGCGGACGAGATGCGGATGGGGAACGACGGCCCGCGCTTCACCTCGAACAATGCGGGCGGCGTTCTCGGCGGCATCTCCACCGGACAGGACATCGTCTGCCGGTTCGCGGTGAAGCCGACCTCCTCCATCCTTCAGACCCGTGAGACGGTCGACAAATCGGGCGCGGAGACGGAGATCGTCACCAAGGGCCGCCACGACCCCTGCGTCGGCATCCGCGCCGTCCCGGTGGGCGAGGCGATGATGGCCTGCGTGATCCTCGATCACCTGCTCCTCCATCGCGGGCAGGTGGGGGAGAACCAGGGCCGGGTCGGCGCCTAGCGCGCGTCTGCGGCGTAAGCCGCGAAAACGTCCTCGATCTCGCTCGACATGGCGTCGGCGCCCCTGTCGCCCCACTCGTTCTGCTTCCATTTGCGCGGACCGTTGAGAAAGAAGACGATCGCCTTGCGGTTTTCCCGGTTGACGTAGAAGCCGGTCTTGAAGCCCTGACTGTCCGCGCCGCCGTGGAAGAAGACGCGCGGACCCGTGAAGCCGCCGCGCCGGAAGGAACCCTCGTATTCCACGCCTAGGCCGTACTGAACCCTCACGCCCGAGAACAGCGTCCGAAGCTCCCGCGTGCTGAACACGCGCACGGGGCGTCCCCGCTCCAGGCCGATGCCATCCATCATCACGATGCGAACGAGCCGCGCGTACTCTTCCGGATGGGTCACGAGACCGGTCGCCGCCGCCGCGTCGCTGGTCTTCAGCCAGCCGGGGCAGAAATTTCTGGCGGGACAGCCTCTGGCGATGTTCCGGCCGTCAGTGTCGCTCGTCCAGTAAAACGACCGATGCATACCCGCCGGGCCGAGAACGCGGCGGTCCACATCGGTGCGGAGCGACCGCCCCATCACCTGTCTATAAGCCTCCTCCGCGAGCAGATAGCCGCCGCCGGAGTACTTGAAGGAGACGCCGGGCGAGCGGTCTTTCAGCGGCTTCACCCCGTTACAGGTCGCCCCCGAACGGCGCCCGAGTATCAAGTGTTCGACGGAGCGGCATCGGCTGTTTGCGAACTGCGAGCCTATGCCGTTCATTCCCAGCGCCGCTTCGTGGCGCAGAAGCCGCCCGATATCGATGCGGGCGGGCCAACCCGTCCAGCCGTTGCGGCGGGCCTTACGCCCTTCGAGAAACTTCTTCTTCCACTTGCCGACAAGCCCCCTCGGGCGCTGCGCGGCCAGTTGTTCGATGGTCGTCTCCAGCGGCAGTTCACCGCTTTCATGCGCGATGGCGAACGCCAGCCCCGCGACCATCTTCGTTATAGATGCGGCGGGGTAGAGCGTATCGCCGTCCGTCGGCAGGTTGCGCCGCCTGTTCCGCAGACCGAAATGGCGCGCCTCCATCGCGCGATTCGCGTCGATCATTACGACCGTCGCACCGACGATTTCATGCCGCGCCAACAACGCTTCGAAATCTACCGCCCCGGTTTGAAGCTGTAACTCGTCTCTGAACCCTCGCCACATATCGGCGATCGGATCGAGGGTCACGCACGTGAGCGCCGCGACCGGAACGTAACGCGCGCCGCTGGATTGATGACAGTCCGGCTTGCCGAAGGTCCACCGATGCTGAGGCCCGCCCCCGTCCGGGGCGAAGGAAAGGAAGACGATGTTCCCGCGATCCGAACGAATGACCGTTTCAAAAATGCTCGGGCGTTCGCCGCCAAGGTTGCGCTGATAGGTGCGGCCGTTCTTCGCAATTGCGAACCACGCCGATCGCCCGTTCGCGGTTGGCGCGAAAGAGAACGCCGCCGCGCCCCCACGTCTGTCGTAAGCGTCGTTGAGCGCAGCGCGCAGAAAACCGTCGTCGCGCGATGAGGTGAGGCCGACGGATTCCCATCCCTGATCATGGAGAAAGACCGCTCGCCGCCTGGTCGACCATTGATGAGGATCGAAGGAGATCCCGTGGATCACTCGCCCCTCCAGCCGCAGCCGGTCCAGAACTCGGTAGATCGGATCGTCGCCGTTCAGGTTGAGGCCGCGACCGCTATACCCGCCGCCCCGCGTCACGACGAGGCCGCCTGAGCAGTTCGGCGTGAAGGCGACGGCCGTGACCTCTTTTCCTTCGGCGAGTTTAATGGCGCCCCACGCCTGGAGGGCCGGATTGAAGCCGCGCCCGAAAAACTGCGCCGATCCAGCGGGGATAGAGGCGTAGTCGAGCCCGCATCCAAGCGCCTGTATCGGAGGCTGCGCGGCGCGGGCCTGCTGCCCGGCGGAGATTCCGATGAGAACCGAGAAGAAAAAGGCGGTGAAGGAAGCGGCGAATTTCATCTGCGTCATGCGCGTCAGGATAGAAGCCGCGCGCATCATCGACAATCGGACGCGGCGAAGGGCGTGTTGACCGCGTGACCCGGCGCACATAGCGTGCGCAACGCCTCGGGGGGCCGCGCCATGCGGCTGAGATGCTCACGCGAACCCGTTGAACCTGAACCGGATTATGCCGGCGTAGGAAAGGCTTCGGGAACGCTCCCATGTCCTGCCTGCGCCGCAGCTTGAGAGAGACCTGATGAAGACCCTTCTTTCCGCTGCGGCCCTATCCATCGCCTTCACGGGCGGCGCGATGGCCGAAACGCTCACCGTCTACACCTATGACAGCTTCGTCACCGAATGGGGGCCGGGCCCGCAGATCGAGAAGAACTTCGAAGCCCAGTGCGGCTGCGACGTCGATTTCGTCGCGGCGGGCGACGGCGCCGAACTGATCGGACGAGTGAAGCTGGAGGGCGCGGGCACGGAGGCCGACGTCGTGCTCGGCATCGACTCGAACCTGATGGCGGACGCCGCCGCCTCCGGCCTTTTCGCGCCCCACGGGGTCGCGACCGACGGCATGGACGTTCCCGGCGGCTGGGGCGACGCGACCTTCCTGCCCTATGACTGGGGGTACTTCGCTTTCGTCTACGACAAGACGCGGCTGGCCTCAGCGCCCGCGTCGTTCGAGGAGCTGCTGAACGCGCCCGAGGACGTCACCATCGTCATTCAGGATCCGCGCTCCTCCACCCCCGGTCTCGGCCTTCTTCTCTGGGTGAAGCAAGTCTATGGCGATGAGGCCCCCGCCGTCTGGGAGAAGCTCGCGCCGCGCATCATCACCGTCACCGCCGGGTGGTGGGAGGCTTACTCCATGTTCCTCGAAGGAGAGGCGATGATGGCGCTCTCCTACACGACCTCCCCCGCCTATCACGCCATCGCCGAGGGCGACGACACCAAGGCGGCGGCGGCGTTCGAGGAGGGCCACTACATGCAGGTCGAACTCGCCGGGAAGTTGGCGGCGACTGACAGCCCTGAGTTGGCGGACCAATTCATGGCCTTCATCGCGGAGGATGGCTTCCAGTCCATCATCCCGACGACCAACTGGATGTATCCGGCGAAGACCCCGGCCGGCGGCTTGCCCGAGGGCTTCGAGGGTCTCGTCCAGCCGACGAAATCGCTGATCTACGCGCCCGATGAGGCCAAGGCGGCGCGCGAGGAAGCGCTCGCCGAATGGCTGGAGGCGCTCAGCCAGTGACGCCCTTTCGCCCCGCCCCCTTCGTCTGGATCGCAGGGGGCGGGGCGTTCGCGCTGGCGCTGTTTCTCACGCTAGGCGCGGTGGCGATCGTCGCCCTTTACGCCGAAGCTCCCGGCGGGCTCACTACCGCCGACTGGCGGGCGCTGCGCTTCACGGCGATGCAGGCGTTTCTCTCCGCCGCTTTCTCCATTCTGTTCGCGATCCCCGTCGCCCGCGCGCTGGCGCGGCGGCGATTTTGGGGACGGGACATGCTGGCGAGGCTCATGGGCGCGCCGTTTCTCCTGCCGGTTGTCGTCGCGATCCTCGGCGTCGTGGCGATCTGGGGGCGGTCGGGCCTGGTCAGCCAGATCCTGATGGCCTTCGGCATGGAGCGGCTGAACGTCTACGGCATGGCGGGCGTGCTGATCGCCCATGTCTTCTTCAATATGCCGCTCGCGGTGCGGCTCATCCTGCAAGGCTACGCCGAAATCCCGGCCGAACGCTGGCGGCTCGCCGCGCAGCTGGGCGTGGAGGGGCGCGCGCTCTGGCGGCTTCTCGAATGGCCGATGCTGCGGGCCGTGGCGCCGGGGGCGTTCGCGCTGATCTTCCTGATCTGCGCCACCAGCTTCGCGGTCGCCCTGTCGCTCGGCGGCGGGCCGCGGGCGACGACGCTGGAGCTGGCGATCTATCAGGCGATGCGCTTTGACTTCGACCTCGGGCGCGCCGCCCTGCTCGCCGGATTGCAGTTCGCGCTCTGCATCGGACTGGCCGTCTTCGCGACCGGCTTCGCGACCCGCATGGGGTTCGGCGCCGGAATGGATGGGTCAGTCGAACGCTTCGACGGGCGCGGAGGCGGCGCCCGCGCGTTCGACGCGGCCGCGATCATCGCCGCGATCCTCTTCCTCGGCGGACCGATGGCGGCGGCGCTCTGGCATGGGCTACCCGGCCTCGCGCAAATGGGCGGCGGGGTCTGGGCGGCGGCGACGCGCTCTGTCGCAGTCGCGCTGACGAGCGGCGCGCTCTGCATCGCCCTCGCCCTCTCGCTCGCCGCGTTGATCGTGGCGGCGGAGGCGCGCTGGCGCATCGCCTCCAAAGGGGCGGAAGCGCTCGGGCTGATCACGCTCGCGCTCTCGCCCTTCGTCACGGGCGTGGCGCTCTTCATCCTCTTGAGACCGCTCGTGAGCCCGGTGCAGGTCGCCCTCGCGCTCACCGCGCTCGTGAACGCCATGATGGCGTTGCCCTTCGCTTTACGCTTGCTGCTTCCGCCGTTCCGGGTGGCGGTCGCCGACTATGGAAGGCTCGCAGCGTCGCTCGGCATGGGGTCCTGGGCGCGGCTACGCTTGATCTGGGCGCCGCGACTGCGCGAGCCCCTCGGCTTCGCTTTGGGCGTAGCGGCGGCGCTGTCCATGGGCGATCTCGGCGTCATCGCGCTCTTCTCCGCGCCGAACGAACCCACCCTGCCGCTTTACATGTACGGCCTTCTGAGCGCGCACCGGATCGAGGCGGCGGGCGGCGCCGCGCTGCTCCTCGCCGCGCTGGCCTTCGCCATCTTCTGGGCGTTCGACGAATGGGGGCGGCGTGGTCAGGCTTGAGAACGTCACGGCGCGGCGCGGCGCGTTCACGCTGAGCGCGGACTTCGCCGTCGAAAAGGGCGCGCATCTGAGCCTGATCGGACCCTCGGGCGGCGGCAAGAGCACCTTACTCGACGTGATCTCCGGGTTTCTCATTCCCTATGAGGGCGCGGTTCGACTGAACGGAGCGGACGTAACGGCAGCCGCTCCAGCAGATCGGCCCGTCACCATGCTGTTTCAGGAGCACAACCTCTTCCCGCATCTCGACGTGCGCGCGAATGTGGGGCTGGGGCTGAATGCGAACCTGCGTCTCGCGAAAGCGGACGAGGAGCGCATCCAGCAGGCGCTCGCCGATGTCGGCCTCGACGGTTTCGCCGCCCGCCGCCCGGCCGATCTCTCCGGCGGCCAGCGCCAGCGCGTCGCCATCGCGCGGGCGCTGCTCAGGGACAGGCCCGTCCTCCTCCTCGACGAACCCTTCGCGGCCCTCGGTCCTGCCCAGCGCGCGGAGATGCTGGAACTCGTCGCGGACCTGCGCGCGGCCAAAGGGGTTACGGTGATCATGGTGACGCACAGTCCCGAAGACGCCCGCCGCGCCGCCGGCGACATCGCGGTCGTGGCGGAGGGCCGCGTCGCGCCCCCGCAAGACGCGGCTTCGATTCTGTCGAACCCGCCCGAGGCGCTCGCCGCCTACCTCGGCGCGGACTGATCAGGCGATCGCCCGCAACGCCTCCATCAGGCCTTTGACATGCTCGCGGGTCCGCTCGCGCACGAGGACGCCATCCATGAAGACGTCTTCCTTGTAATTGTCGCCGACATGAACCTGCGGCTGCGCCAGCACCGTGCAGCCAAAGGGCGTCAGGCAATGGCGGAGCGAGAACTGCGCGAGCTGCCCGCCCGCCGCGCCCGCCGTAGCCGACATGATCGCCACCGGCTTCCCGTCCAGCGGACCGGGCTTGAACCGGCTCTGCCAGTCGAGCGCGTTCTTCAGCGCGCCGGAGAGGTTCTTGTTGTATTCCGGTGTCGAGATGACGATGGCGTCAGCGGCGCGGATCTGCTCGACCAGCCGAGTGACGCTTTCGGGATACCCCTCCGCCTCCACATCCTCATTGAACAGCGGCAAGTCGATATCGGCGAGCGTGAATTCCACGTCGTCGCCCGCGAGCTCCGCCGCCGCGCGCACCAGCGCCGTGTTGGTCGCCGCTTTGCGCAGGGAGCCGGAAATGCCGAGAAGTTTGAATACCATCGGAGCCGTCCTTCGTCTGTGTCCAGACGGATCCTTAGCGGGAAACGCGGCGAAGGTCAGTCCCGCCGCGCATCACAATTTCATGGCGAGCCGCCGCGATCAGATATGGATCGCGCCATCGCCGAGAGCCAGCGCGGCCTCTCGCACCGCTTCCGAATAGGTCGGATGCGCGTGGCATGTCTTCACGATGTCGGAGGCCGTCGCGCCCATCTCCATGCCGACGCAAAGCTCGTGGATCAGGTCGCCCGCGCCAGGGCCGATGATGTGGGCGCCGAGGATCTGGCCGGATTTCGCGTCCGACAGGATCTTCACAAAACCCTCGCTCACGAGGTTCGCCTTCGCCCGACCGTTGCCCATGAACGGGAACTTGCCCGCTTTGTAAGCCCGCTTCTGAGACTTCAGCGCCTCCTCCGTCAGCCCGACGGAGGCGACCTCCGGCGTGGTGTAGATCACGCCCGGAATGACGGCGTAGTTCACATGACCCTTGCCCTTGGCGATCTGTTCGGCGACCGCCATGCCCTCGTCCTCCGCCTTGTGCGCCAGCATCGGGCCTTCGGTGACGTCGCCGATGGCGTAAACGCCTTCGACATTCGTGCGCCAGTGGGCGTCGGTCATCACGAAGCCCCGGTCCATCGACACGCCCAGCCCTTCGAGCCCAAGGCCCTTGGTGTAGGGCCGCCGCCCGGTGGCGACGAGCACGATATCGGCGTCCGCCGTATGCTCGCTGTCGTCCTTGCGGAGCTTGTAGTTCACCTTCAGCTTGGTTTTCAGTTTCTCGACGCCGGTCACAGCGGCGCCCAGCTCGAAGCTCAGCCCCTGCTTTTCGAGGATTTTGCGGAAGCCCTTCGCGACCTCCATATCCATGCCCGGCGTGATCTCGTCGAGATATTCGATGACGGTCACGTCGGAGCCGAGACGGTTCCACACGGACCCCAGCTCCAGCCCGATCACGCCGCCGCCGATCACCACCAGCTTCTTCGGCACCTTCGGCAGCTCCAGCGCGCCGGTGGAGGAGACGATCTGCTTCTCGTCGATCTCGAGGAAGGGCAGCGTCGCGGGCTCCGATCCGGTGGCGATGACGATGTTCTTCGCGCCATGCACCTCATCGCCAACCTGCACCTTGCCGGGGGCGGCGATCACGCCCCAGCCCTTGATGTAGTCGACCTTGTTCTTGCGGAAGAGGAACTCGATCCCGTCCGTGTTCGACTTGATGACCGACGCCTTGTGGGCGTGCATCTTGTCCAGATCGACGGAGACGGATTTGGCGACGATCCCGAGCGTGTCGAAATTCGCCTGCGCCTCATGCAGCATTTCGGAGGCGTGGAGCATCGCCTTCGACGGAATGCACCCGACGTTCAGACAGGTGCCGCCGAGCGCCCCGCGCCCTTCGACGCAGGCGGTCTTCAGGCCAAGCTGCGCGGCGCGGATGGCGCAGACATAGCCGCCGGGGCCGCCGCCGATCACGATGAGGTCATAGTCGGCCATGTCGGGCCTCCTTCCGTTAAACGAGCGCCGCCGCCAGCATGGCGACCGTGGCGAAGAAGCCGACGGCCCAGATGGCGGAGCGGAGATACATGATCCCGCTGGCGTAAGCGGGGACGTAGAGGACGCGGGCGCCGAGATAGACCCAGGCGCAGGTCGCGGTGTAGGCGGTGGACTGCTCCCCCAGCGTCACCACCACGACGGCGATGGTGAAGAGGATCAGCCCCTCGAAATGGTTGTTCATGGCCCGATGCAGCCGCCCCGCCATGCCCGTCAGCTCCAGCCCGCCGTCACGCGGCCCGGCGGTCTTGTCCGGACCAAGCTGGATGTTGGCGGGGACGGCCATAAGGACGAACTGGACAACTTGGAGGAGACCGGCGAGGGCGAGGGCGGTGAGTTCGGGGGTCATTGCTCAAAACGCCTCTGATAAGCCCAGTAGCAACCGATCCAACTGGAAACAGGAACCGCTAGGGCGATGAAGAACAGAAGTGCGTAGTGCAGCACTTGGCTAGCGCCCTTAGAGACCTCAGAAATCTGCAAAAACAAGGAGATGAAGAGAAGTCCCATTGCGAAACGATAAAGGTAATCTTGTGAGCGACGCGCCAGTCTGACGCCCAAGACTGATGAAAGGCGCGTTTCCCACTGATCCAAAAAAGTCCCTCCGGCGCCTAAGCCCAATCCAAAGATGGCCCCCAGTGAATAGCCAAGGACGAAAGGCCCAGGCGACAGTGCGCCAAATGCGAAAGCAAAAACGCAAGCCGCCGCGAAGAGTGCGGAGAAGACGCTTATCACTAGAAAGCCTGTGGACATTCCCGCGCTACCGTCATCCCGGCGAAAGCCGGGATCTCCCTCCGTTTAGCTCCAACCATCGAGATCCCAGCCTTCGCCGGGATGACGACAGATCTCATCAAAGATCCATCAACAGCCGCCGCGGATCCTCCAGCGCCTCTTTCACGCGAACGAGGAACGTCACCGCCTCCTTGCCGTCCACGATCCGGTGGTCGTAGCTGAGCGCCAGATACATCATCGGGCGGGCGACGATCTCGCCGCCGACAACCATCGGGCGCTGCTGGATCTTGTGCATGCCGAGGATGCCGGACTGCGGCGGGTTCAGGATTGGGGAGGACATCAAAGAGCCGTAAACGCCGCCGTTCGAGATCGTGAACGTGCCGCCCTGCATGTCCGCCATCGACAGCTTCCCGTCGCGGGCGCGGACGCCGAGATCGGCGATGGTCTTCTCGATCTGGGCGAAGCCCATCTCATGGCAGTTGCGCACCACCGGCACGACGAGGCCCGTCGGCGTGCCCACCGCGACGCCCATATGGACGAAGTCCTTGTAGACGATGTCCGTCCCGTCGATCTCCGCATTCACCGCCGGAACCTCGCGCAGGGCGTGATTGCAGGCCTTGGCGAAGAAGGACATGAAGCCGAGCTTCACGCCGTGTTTCTTCAGGAACTGGTCCTTGTATTCGTTCCTGAGATCCATGACCGCGCCCATGTCCACCTCATTATAGGTGGTGAGCATGGCCGCCGTATTCTGCGCGTCCTTCAGGCGGCGCGCAATCGTCTGGCGGAGGCGGGTCATCCGCACCCGCTCCTCCCGCGCCGCATCTTCCGCCGGGACGGGCGCGCGGGGCGCCTGGGCCGGGGCGGCGGTGGTCGCGGCCATCGCGACCGGAGCGGCCTTGGGCGGCACGCCGCGCGCGGCCTCCGCCAACACGTCGGATTTGGACTTCGCCGCGCCCGCCGGTTTGGGCGCTTCGGCCTTCGGCGCGGGCTCGGCCGCTTTCTCTTCCTTTGGAGCAGCAGACGCCGCGCCCGCCGCGCCGACGCTCAGCGTGGCGAGGACGGCATCGAGGCCGACGGTTGCGCCTTCGGCGGCGACGATCTCGTTAATCGCGCCCGCCGCGGGGGCCGGAACCTCGACGGAGACCTTGTCGGTCTCGAGCTCGCAGATCGTCTCGTCCGCTGCGACCGCGTCGCCGGTTTTCTTGAACCACTTGGCGACGGTCGCCTCCGTGACGCTCTCGCCGAGGGTCGGGACCTTGATCTCGATCTCCTCGCCGCCACTAGCGGGCGCGTCCGCCTTGGGCGCTGCGACGGGGGCCGCCGCGGCGCCTTCGCCCGCAGTGTACATTCCGAGAAGCGCGTCGAGGCCGACGGTGTCGCCTTCCTTCGCGATGATCTCCGTCAGCGACCCGGCGGAGGGCGCCGGCACCTCGACGGAGACCTTGTCGGTCTCCAGCTCCAGAAGCGGCGTCTCCGCCGCGACGGCTTGCCCCGGTTCGACCAGCCACTTTGCGACGGTCGCCTCGGTGACGCTTTCGCCCAGAACGGGCACGCGGATTTCAACAGACATCAGATTGTCCCCTACTCAACCCGTCAGCGCGTCGGCGACGAGGGTTTCCTGTTCATGTTTGTGCTGCGCCGCGAGGCCGGTCGCGGGCGAAGCGGAGGCCGCGCGGCCCGCATAGCGGGCGCGGCCGTGCTTGGCGCCGATCCGGTCGAGCACCCATTCGATGTTCGGCTCGACGAAGGACCAGGGGCCCTGGTTCTTCGGCTCTTCCTGACACCAGATCATCTCCGCGCCCTTGAAGCGCTGTAGCTCCTTCGTCAGCGACAGGGCCGGGAAGGGATAAAGCTGCTCCAGACGGAGGAGATACACGTCGTCCAGCCCCTGCTCGTCCCGCGCCGCGAGAAGATCGTAATAGACCTTGCCGGAGCAGAGAACGACGCGCTTGATCTTGTCGTCCTTCTTCAGTTTCATCTCCGAGCCGCCCATCTCCGCATCATCCCAGAGGATGCGGTGGAAGGAGCTGTCCGGTCCCATCTGGTCGATGGTCGAGACGCACATCTTGTGGCGCAGGAGGCTCTTCGGGGTGAAGAGGATCAGCGGCTTGCGGAAGCTGCGGTGCATCTGGCGGCGGAGGATGTGAAAATAGTTCGCCGGGGTGGTGCAGTTGGCGACGATCCAGTTGTCCTCGGCCGAGAGTTGCAGGAAGCGTTCCATCCGGGCGGAGGAATGCTCCGGCCCCTGCCCCTCGAACCCGTGGGGAAGCAGCATAACGAGGCCGGACATGCGCAGCCATTTCCGCTCGCCCGAGCAGATGAACTGGTCGATCATGATCTGGGCGCCGTTCACGAAGTCGCCGAACTGCGCCTCCCACAGCGTCAGGCCGTTCGGCTCCGCCAGCGTGTAGCCGTATTCAAAGCCGAGCACCGCGTATTCGGAGAGCATCGAGTCGATGACCTCATAGCTCGCCTTCGCCCCTTCGATGTTCTGTAGGGGATAATACCGGTTCTCCGTCTGCTGATCGATGATCCCGGAGTGACGCTGGGAGAACGTGCCGCGCGTGCAATCCTGTCCCGAGAGGCGCACCGGAAAGCCCTCGAGCTGGAGCGTGCCGAAGGCCAGCGCCTCCGCCGTCGCCCAGTCGAAGCCCTGACCGGTTTCGAACATCTTCGCCTTGGCGTCGAAGATACGCTGCACCGTCTTGTGGGCGTTGAAGCCTTCCGGGATGGTGGAGAGCGCCTTGCCGACCGTCTGCAGCTCATCGATCGTCACCCCGGTGACGCCGCGCTGGTATTCCTTTTCGCCGGCGTGGAGGTGCTTCCACCGGCCATCCAGCCAATCCGCCTTGTTAGGGCGATAAACCTTGCCGGCCTCGAATTCCTCGTTCAGCTCCGACTGGAACTGCGCCTTCATCTGGTCGACTTCGGAGGCGTCGATCAGCCCGTCCTCCACCAGCCGGTCGCCGTAGAGCTGAAGCGTCGTCCTGTGCTTCTTGATCGTCCGATACATCTCCGGCTGGGTGAACATCGGCTCATCGCCTTCGTTATGGCCGAAGCGGCGATAGCAGAAGATGTCGAGGACGACGTCCTTGTGGAACTTCTGCCGGAACTCCGTCGCCACCCGCGCGGCGTGGACCACCGCCTCCGGATCGTCGCCGTTCACGTGGAAGATCGGCGCCTCCACCATCAGCGCGATATCCGTCGGATAGGGGCTGGAGCGGGAGTTGTGCGGCGCGGTGGTGAAGCCGATCTGGTTGTTCACCACCAGATGGATCGTGCCGCCCGTCTTGTGCCCGCGGAGGCCCGAAAGCCCGAAGCACTCAGCCACCACGCCCTGACCCGCGAAGGCCGCATCGCCGTGGAGGAGGATCGGGAGAACCGTCGTGCGGTCCTCGTCATGGAGCTGTTCCTGCTTCGCCCGCGCCTTGCCCAGAACCACCGGGTTCACCGCCTCCAGATGGGAGGGGTTGGCGGTCAGCGACAGGTGGACGGAATTGCCGTCGAACTCGCGGTCGGAGGAGGCGCCGAGGTGATACTTCACGTCGCCGGAGCCTTCGACCTCATCGGGCTTGAAGCTGCCGCCCTGGAACTCGTTGAAGATCGCGCGGTAGGGTTTGCCCATCACGTTCGCCAACACCGAAAGCCGCCCGCGATGGGGCATCCCGACGATGATGTCGCGCACGCCGAGGGCGCCGCCGCGCTTGATGATCTGCTCCATCGCGGGGATCAGCGCTTCGCCGCCGTCGAGGCCGAAACGCTTGGTGCCGAGGTATTTGACGCCGAGGAATTTCTCGAACCCCTCCGCTTCGATCAGCTTCTGGAGGATCGCCTTTCGCCCGTTCTTGGTGAAGGCGATTTCCTTGCCGTAGCCCTCGATCCGCTCCTTCAGCCACCCGGCCTCTTCGCCGTTGGAGATGTGCATGTACTGGAGCGCGAAGGTGCCGCAGTAGGTTTTCTTCACCACTTCGACGATCTGGCGCATGGACGCCATTTCGAGGCCGAGCACCTGATCGATGAAGATCGGCCGGTCCATGTCGGCGGCCTTGAAGCCATAGGACGCCGGATCAAGCTCCGGATGCGCTTCGGGCGCGGTCAGCTTCAGCGGGTCGAGATCGGCGGCGAGGTGGCCGCGGATGCGGTAGGCGCGGATCAGCATCAGCGCGCGGAGACTGTCGAGCACCGCCTGACGAACCTGCGCCTCCGAGATGGCGGCGCCTTTCTCCTGCGCCTTCTTCTCGATCTTGCCCTTCAGGTCCTTCGGGTCCTTCTCAACCGGCCACTGCCCGTCGAGCGCCGCCACGAGATCGCCACCGGGCGTCGGCGGCCAGTCGGCCCGCGCCCAGGACGGCCCCGTCGCCTCCGCCTGCGCCGTGCCCGGCTCGTCGTCGAGGGAGCGGAAGAAAGCGGCCCACGCCTCGTCCACCGCCGAGGGGTCGTTCTCATAGCGGGCGTAAAGCTGCTCCACATAGAGCGCGTTATGGCCCTGCAGGAAGGACGAGTCCTTGAAGAGGTCGTTGGGGGATTGTTCGGTCATGTCCGTCCCATCCTTTTTGTGAAGACGCTCGCCAGCACCCACTGAAGAACAACTACGGCAACGGCCAATCCGCTAATCATTCCGCCGTAGTAGAGGTATCCATCCTTGGTGAACGAGCCATCAACGATCAGGTCGACGCCGTTGACCCTGAGCGTCGTGTAGGAAGTCGACGCAAGTAGAAGAGCCGCAGCGCTCGCGAACGCGGTGAAGAAAGCAATCCGCCGATATCGGGGGGCAATTCTCGACGCGAAGATCGCGCAAAACGCCAACACCGTGAACGGCGCTCCGTAGAACAAGCCCACAGATGCGCCGAAAAACAGCACTAGAGCGAGCACGATCAAGGCGACGCTGCCGAGCCAAGCCATCCCTTCCGGAGTGCCTACTCGCGGTCGTCCTGAAATGGCGCTCGCACCCGACATCGGACTTTACCGCTCCATCGCCTTCAAAATCGCCTCGCCCAGACCCGCCGGGCTGTCGGCCATCGTGATGCCGGCGGAGGCCATCGCCTCGATCTTGTCCTCGGCGCCGCCCTTGCCGCCGGCGATGATCGCGCCCGCGTGGCCCATGCGGCGGCCCGGAGGAGCCGTGCGGCCGGCGATGAAGCCCGCCATCGGCTTCTTGGTGGCGTTGGATTTGACGAACTCGGCCGCGTCCTCCTCGGCGGAGCCGCCGATCTCGCCGATCATGATGATGCTCTCGGTCTCGTCGTCGCCGAGCAGAAGCTCCAGCGCGTCGATGAACTCGAAGCCCTTGATCGGGTCGCCGCCGATGCCGATGCAGGTCGACTGGCCGAGGCCCGCCGCCGTCGTCTGGCCCACCGCCTCATAGGTCAGCGTGCCGGAGCGGGAAACGATGCCGACCTTGCCGCGCCGGTGGATATGACCCGGCATGATGCCGATCTTGCAGGCGTCCGGCGTGATCACGCCCGGGCAGTTCGGGCCGATCAGTTTGGAGGCGGAGCCTTCGAGCGCCCGCTTCACCTTCATCATGTCCATCACCGGAATGCCCTCGGTGATGCAGACGATCAGCTCCATCTCCGCGTCGATGGCTTCGAGGATGGCGTCCGCCGCGAAGGGCGGCGGCACGTAGATGACGGAGGCGTTCGCCTCAGTCGCGTGCTTGGCTTCGGCGACCGTGTCGAAGACGGGCAGGCCGATATGATCGGACCCGCCTTTGCCCGGCGTCACGCCGCCGACCATCTTGGTGCCGTAGGCGATAGCCTGTTCGGAGTGGAAGGTCCCCTGCGAGCCGGTCAGGCCCTGGCAGATCACTTTGGTGTTTTCATCGACGAGTACGGCCATTGGGTTCCCTCGGCTTTCAGGCAGTCGTGCGCAGTGGACGCGCGGTATGGATAAGGGCGACGGTCACGCGGACCCCCGCGGTTTGGGTATGCTGAGCATGATGTGGACGCCGTCGCGGTCCGGCGCGCCGCGTTGCGGCCCGGGCACGGGCGCGCGCCAGACGGCGAGCGCGTATTCGCGGTCCGACCCGGCGGCCTGCGAACGGCCGGAATGGATATCCGCCATGCCCTCCGCATCGCCCTGCGGCGTCATCTCGAATACGCCGCCGGTGAAAGTTCCGAGCGACTCCGCCGCAGCTGCGGCGACTTCGGCGGAATGGGGCCAGGGCAGATAGATGATCGCCTTGTCGGTCTGCAATTCGACGTTCACCCGCTCCTGCGTGTCGAAAACCTGCTGTCCGGTTGGAATGCGGCGCTGGACGAAGCGGCTCGGTCCGGTCAGGGCGCCCTGAAAGACGCCCTTCTCCTCATGCTGCTTCACGCAGGCGCGCAGGATCGCGCCGACATAGGACGGCGAGTAGGTCGGTGGTTTTTTGACCGCAGCGTTCATGGCGACAACCGCATCCGACCTTTCCGATCGCTCAGCCCTTCACCGCCGCCACGATCTTCTTCGCGGCGTCGGCGAGGTCGTCGCCCGCCACCACGTTCAGGCCGGAATTGGCGATGATCTCTTTGCCGAGCTCGACATTCGTGCCTTCGAGGCGGACGACGAGCGGAACCTCCAGCCCGACCTCCTTCACCGCGGCGACAACGCCCTCGGCGATCACGTCGCAGCGCATGATGCCGCCGAAGATGTTCACCAGAATGCCCTTCACGTTCGGGTCGGAGGTGATGATCTTAAACGCCTCCGTCACCTTCTCCTTCGTGGCGCCGCCGCCGACGTCGAGGAAGTTGGCGGGCTCGGATCCGTAGAGCTTGATGATGTCCATCGTCGCCATGGCGAGGCCCGCGCCGTTCACCATGCAGCCGATCTCGCCGTCGAGGGCGATGTAGTTGAGGTCGAACTTGGACGCCTCCAGCTCCTTCGCGTCCTCCTCCGTCTCGTCGCGAAGCGCCATGATCTCCGGATGGCGGTAGAGGGCGTTCGAGTCGAAGTTCATCTTGCAGTCGAGGCAGTGAACGTCGCCCGCCTTGTTCACGATCAGCGGGTTGATCTCGAGGAGCGAGCAGTCCTTCTCCATGAAGAGGTTGTAGAGCTGACCGATCAGCTTCACGCACTGCTTCACCGCCTTGCCCTCAAGGCCCAGCGCAAAGGCGACGCGGCGGCCATGGAACGGCTGGATGCCAGACGCCGGGTCGACCGAGAAAGTCAGGATCTTCTCCGGCGTCGACGCTGCGACTTCCTCGATGTCCATCCCGCCTTCGGTGGAGGCGATGAAGGAGATGCGGGAGGTTTCGCGATCCACCAGCAGCGCGAGATACAGCTCCGTTTCGATATCGGAGCCGTCTTCGATGTAGATGCGGTTGACCTGCTTGCCCGCCGGGCCGGTCTGGTGCGTCACAAGCGTGCGGCCGAGCATCTGGGTGGCGAAGTCGTTCGCCTCCTCCACCGACTTGGCGATGCGGACGCCGCCCGCCTCCCCGGCCTCAGGCTCCTTGAACGAGCCCTTGCCGCGACCGCCTGCGTGGATCTGCGCCTTCACGACCCAGATCGGCCCGTCGAGCGCGCCCGCCGCCGTTTTCGCTTCTTCGGCGCGGGTGACCGCGCGGCCGTCGGAAACCGGCGCGCCGTATTCCTTGAGGAGCTGCTTCGCCTGGTACTCGTGAATGTTCATGGGAGATCGTCCGTTTCAGCCTGTGGGCCCCTCGCGGGCCGCGCCTTGATCCGTTCCGTCATGCAGGGCGCTCGCTGAGCGTCCCCCGACTTGCAAGGGGTAACGCACCCCTTTCGTGAATTACAACGCAAAACAGTGCGACATTTTTCTTAACTACCCATTTGGGTGGGTATTTCTTAACGAAAGCTCAAGCCCAGATACGCAAAAGGGCGACCCGAGGGCCGCCCTTAGCTTTTGGGGATGAAGGATCGGTTAGGCGAGTGCGCCGTCGATCTCCTTACAGGCGCTGACAAGGCCCTTCACGGCGTCGACGGAGTTGTCGAACATCGCCTGCTCGTCCTTGTTCAGCTTGATCTCGACGACCTTCTCGATGCCGCCGGCGCCGATGATCGTCGGCACGCCCACGTAGAAACCGTCGAGGCCGTAGGCGCCGTCCACATAGGCGGCGCAGGGCAGAAGGCGCTTCTGGTCCTTCAGGTAAGCCTCGGCCATCTCGATGGCGGAAGCGGCGGGGGCGTAGAAGGCGGAGCCGGTCTTCAAAAGACCGACGATCTCCGCGCCGCCGTCGCGGGTGCGCTGAACGATGGCGTCGAGCTTGTCCTGCGTGGTCCAGCCCATCTCCACCAGATCGGGAAGCGGGATGCCCGCGACAGTGGAGTAGCGCGTCAGCGGGACCATCGTGTCGCCGTGGCCGCCGAGAACGAAGGCGGTGACGTCCTTTATGGAGACGTCGAACTCATCGGCGAGGAAGTGGCGGAAGCGGGCGCTGTCGAGGATGCCCGCCATGCCGCAGACCTTCTCCCGCGGCAGGCCGGAGAACTCGCGGAGCGCCCAGACCATCGCATCCAGCGGGTTGGTGATGCAGATGACGAAGGCGTTCGGCGCATGCTCGGCGATGCCCTCGCCAACGGATTTCATCACCTTGAGATTGATGCCGAGAAGATCGTCGCGGCTCATGCCCGGTTTGCGGGGCACGCCCGCCGTCACAATGCAGACGTCGGCGCCTGCGATGTCGGCGTAGTCCTGCGTGCCCGAGAGGGCGCTATCGAACCCGTCCACCGGCGCGCTCTCTGCGATGTCGAGCGCTTTGCCCTGCGGGATGCCCTCCGCGATGTCGAACATGACGATGTCGCCGAGCTCTTTCAGGCCCGCGAGATGGGCGAGGGTGCCGCCGATCTGGCCGGCTCCGATTAGCGCGATTTTGGGTCGGGACATGGTGGCCTCTTTGTTGCCGTAAAGTCGGAGCCGGGGATACGCCTTGCCCGACCCTCCCGCAAGTGCGAGGGAAATCGCGCGATGTCGCATGAACTTACCCTCTACGCCCTGGCCGCGCTCGCCGCCCTGATCGCCGGAATCTCCAAGGGCGGATTCGGCGGCGGTGTGGGATTCGTCGCGACCCCCCTCCTCGCCGTGACCTTCGCCCCAGCGCAGGCCGCGGCGGTGATGCTGCCGGTGCTGATCCTTATCGATCAGGTGGGGATCTTCTCCTACTGGCGGCAGTGGCGTTGGGCGCTGGTCTGGCCCGCCCTGATCGCCGCCGCCCTTGGAATCGCGCTCGGCGTGGCGGCTTTCGGGGCGGTGGACGCCGACTGGCTCCGGATCGGCCTCGGGATCATCTCGATCCTCTTCCTCGTCTTCCAGATCGCCCGCGCGCGCGGGTGGACCCCGCCATCCGGCGGGCGCCGGGGGCTCAGGGCGGCGCTGTGGGGGACGACCTGCGGGTTCACCTCCACCATCTCCCATGCGGGCGGGCCGCCGATCACGATCTACCTCCTGGGGGAGCAGGTGGGGAAGACGGTCTTTCAGGCCTCCACCGTGCTCATCTTCTGGTCGGTGAACCTGATGAAGCTCGGCCCCTACGCCGCCGTCGGGGTTTTCAGCGGGGAGACGCTGCAGCTCTCCGCCATGATGGCGCCGGCGGCGATCATCGGCGTTCTGATCGGCGTCTGGGCTCATAAACGGGTGCCCGAAGGGATCTATCTGAAGGCGATGGCGGTCCTTCTGTTCGCGACCGGATCAAAGCTGCTTTGGGACGGCGTGACCGGCGTTTTGAGCTGATTCCGCGGACGTCCCCATGGAGACATCGGCTTAAGTCACTGTTTATATTAATAATTTAAATCGTTAACCTTCTGTTAACCCCCAGAGGCGCGCGAAAGCGGGCCCGCCCGCAAAAGAAAGCGTTACCGGCTGCGCGGTCTCGCCTACTGTCCCCGGGAACCGCGCGAGGAGCCCGCCGATGACGACACCCGATCTGATCCGCCTTTTTGAGAACCGCCGCGCCCCGAACCCGCGCCGCGTCGGCATCTTCCTGGCCGAGAAGGGCGTGGAGGTCGAGCGCGTCGAGATCGACATCATGGCCGGCGAGCATTTCCAGGACGGCCATCGAGGCAAAGCCGGATCGCATCATGTGCCGGTGGCGGAGCTGGCTGATGGAACCTTCCTCACCGAAACGGTGGCGATCTGCAGGTACATTGAAGCGCTGCATCCCGATCCCAACCTGATGGGCGCCGACGCGAAGGAGGCGGCGGTGATCGAAATGTGGCAGCGGCGGATGGAGTTCTCCGTCCTGATGAACATCGCCTTCGTCGCCCGCCACACGATCCCGGCGATGCAGGCGCTGGAGCATGTGCAGGTGCCCGAATGGGGCGAAGCCTGCGTCCCCCGGATGGAGGAGGCGCTGCGCGGCCTCGACGCCCGCCTCCGCGAGAGCGCTTACGTGGCGGGCGATCGGTTCACCATCGCGGACATCACCGCCTGGGTCGCGCTCGACTTCATGCGCGTCCTCCGCCGGAGCGCGCCCGACGGGTGCGACGCGCTCGCCGAGTGGCACGGGCGAATGCGGGAGCGGCCTTCGGCCAGCGCTTAATTCAGGACGAAGGCGGGGCCGTCGCCGCCTCCGCCCAAATCCGCAATCCGTCGAGCGCGGCGACGGCTTCCGCGCCGTGCTCCGTCAGGCTGTAGGCGACGGAAACCGGAGAGGTCGGCGCGACCTTCCGCTCCACCAGCCCATGCGCCTCCAGATGGCGCAGGCGTTCGGAGATCATCTTCTTGCTCGCCCCGCCGATCATCCGCGCGAGGTCGTTGAACCGCACCGGCTCGCCCCTGAGATGCCAAAGGATGGAGCCGGTCCACTTGCCGCCAAGCACTCGCATCCCGCGTTCGATGGGGCACGGTTCGAGACAGGGTTCCGCCACGGTCCTGCGGCCCTTTTCATCTTCGGTCACGACGGCGCGCATGGCCGCTCCATAAGGTTACGAAAAGTATACTGGTTGAACATGGATACCGGTTTCCGCATCTCAGGTGAAGTCGCCGCTTCGCTGAGGATGAACCCGCCATGTCGACCCCTGATATCCACCTCTACACCGCCGCCACGATGAACGGATACAAGCCGGTCATCTTTTTGGAGGAGGCGGAGGTCCCCTTCGACCTCACCTTGATCGACTTCGCGAAGAAGGAGCAGAAGGCGCCCGACTACGTGAAGCTGAATCCGAACGGCCGCATCCCGACAATCGTGGACCGTTCGAACGGAGGCTTCGCCGTGTTCGAGAGCGGCGCGATCCTCTGGTACCTCGCTGAGAAATACGGTCGCTTCCTGCCGAACGATCCGAAGGGGCGGTCGGAGACGCTGCAATGGCTGATGTTTCAGATGGGCGGGATCGGCCCGATGATGGGACAGGCGATGTACTTCCAGCGGATCGCCGCGCCCAACGGGCGGGAAAACCCATTCGCCATCAAACGCTACGTGGATGAATCGCGTCGGTTGCTTGAGGTTTTGGATGCGCGGCTGGCGGGCCGCGACTGGCTGGCGGCGGACGACTACACGATAGCGGATATGGCGACCTATCCTTGGGCGCGCGCCTATGGTTGGGCGAAGACGTCCGTGGACGGGCTCGACAGTTTGCAGGCCTGGTTCAAGAGGCTCGACGCCCGCCCGGCGGTTCGAAAGGCGCTGACGATCCCGAAGGCGCAGCCGGCGTTCTGGGGCGACGCGGATGAGAGCGAGTTTCTAAAGGAAAACGCGGCGCGGTTCGCTGGAGACGTCAATTCGTGATCGGGTAGGGACGCGAGCGGCGGCGAAGGTCCCCCGTCGCAATTCGCGGCGCAATCGTCATGACCGATCGCGCCGCGTTCAAAGACCGTCGGGTGGGCGAGGCGACCGTCACGGAGGACGCCGCCTTCCGCCAGCGGCTTTCGTCAGACGGCTTTGCGCCGACGGGCGATGAAGCCGACGCCCGCCAGCGTCGTCAGCAGGAGCAGCCCCGTCGCCGGAAGCGGGATCGCCGCGACTTTGAGATCATACAGCGCGGCGGCGTTCTTCTTCGGGCCGACGGACCCGTCAACGGTCAGCGTGTAGGCGACTCCGCCGAGGCCGGAGAAGATGAACGCGTCATCGCCCAGAAGGACGTCGGTCTCGAACGTGCGGCTCTGGGTCGTTCCACCGCCGGCGAGCGTGAAACGGACGCCTTTGGAATCTGCGCCAGGCGTCGGATCTCCACGCCGGGTGTTTTGCCCGACAAGGCCGGAGAACTGCTCAAACCCGTCGACGCCGTTGGAGCCGACCAGGTTCCCGGCGAGCTGATAGCCGTCCAGATCGAAGCTGACTGCGAAGGCTTCGGTCATCTGAAAGAGGTAGGTGAACGAATCCTTGGCGCCCACGATGCGGCCGTGGATCTGCAGGATGTCATTCGCCGTCAGCGACTGGCCGAGATCAAAACCCGGAGCGTTCGATCGCGCATCTTGAAGATCGACGGAATCGGCGACGAGCTTACGGTTCTGCCCGTTGCCCTCAGTGAAGGTGAACGTCGCCGCAGCGGCGGTCGTGGCGGTCATGGCGACAGCCAAAGCGACCGAACCGATGATTTTAAGCACTCGCATGTTAAGCCCCTGTCCCAATTCCATCCTCACCGGTATTCCGTCGGCGGCGGTTCGCTCTGCTTCGCAACCAGGCCCGTATGACCGGATCTCCAACTCTCGACCGGATCCGCGATCCGGCTGCTTGAGCGGAAGTCCGCGCGTTCACCCAGCGTAGCCATCTGCGCCATCTCTGGCGCTGGCGAAAGCGATCGAGAAAGCATCGCCAAGAAACGCAATCGCTAATCGCTGGAAGCCGAGATATCTTACGGAAGACACCTGCGAGCCCAGCCATTTGCGAGCGCTGAGTATCGTCTCCAGTTACTAGTCGTCAATAAATCACGCCTCTACAGAGGCTAGAATGGCGGTTGGATGTGACTTAACGCGCATTCCGGTGCGTTACTTTCTCCTTTGAGTTGTTATAGGAACGCATAGTATTGTTTGGATTGTTTCACTCGCGTCTCCTCGCCGGGCGACCCGAATCGAACGCTGTTGGATTTGCTGGTGTGTCTTTTACGAGATTCAGCAGCCATAACCCCGCATTCGCCGCACGCGACCTGCAGACCCGCGCCCGAGCTTGGGAGCTTGCGCCTTACTCAGAAAACAGCCGCGAACAGCATACCGCCCGCCATCGCCAGAACGACGTTTCGGGTCGCCAGAACGATCAAGACGGCGACGCCGACTGCGGCGAAGCGTTCGCTATCGGCGTTGATCATCTGCGATGCGACAAGGGCGGCGATCACCGAAGCGGAGAGGCCTTCGAGAAAGCGCTCCACCTGAGGGCTCGGTTTGACGGCGGTCATGAGGACGGCGCCGACGATCCGGGTAGAGAGCGCGGCGGCGGTCAGGATCGTCAGCGTGAGGAGAAAATTCGCGTCACTCACGGCGGGCGCCCAGCGAGATCAGACCACCGACGAGGGCGGCGAGGATGACGTTCCACCCTGTCGGCAGATAGTGCTGGGTCAGCACCGAAACGCCGATCGCGACGATCACCGCGGGCGCGAGGTGGAGCGACGGCCGGACCATGTTCGCGACCGTCGCCGCGAAGAAGCACGACATCACGACGTGGAAGCCATAGGCCTCCGTATCGCCGATGACGTCGCCGCCATAGGCGCCCAGCGCGGTGCTGGTCCACCAGATCACCCAGAGGATCAGCCCGGCGCCGAAAAGGGCGCCGACGTCGACGCCCTCAACGGCGCGGCGCGACTGCGTATCGGCGAAATTGGCGTCGTTCAGGAACGCGAGGGTGGCGAACCGTTTGAGCGGCGGGACCTGATTGATCGGGCGCGAGAGCGCGGCCCCCATCACGATATGCCGTCCGCTGAGCGCCAGCGCCACCAGCCCCATCGAAAGATAGGCCCCAGGCTCCCCCGCGAAATCCAGCGCGGCGAACTGGGCGATGGCGGTGAAGACGAAGGCGCTCATCACCGTCGCCTGAAGCGGCGTCATCCCGGCCTCCGTCGCCGCGATGCCGTAGGCGACGCCGAAGGGAATGACGAAAAGGCCGAAAGGGAAAAGCCGCCGCATCCCCCGGAGCACGCTCCGCCCGTCGAAAGCGGCCGGTCTCATCTGATCGGGGGGAAGATGCTTCGTCATCGCGCGAGTTAGATGACGCTGCGCGGACGGGTCAACCGAGCGGCTGGCCGTTTCATCCAACGGAGCCCTGATCTGGCCGTTTTCCCTCCCTCATGGGGTCGCATTCCACCTCAGAGTGCGCCGCATCCTTATCGGCAGGAGGGGAAAAATGGATCAAGCGACCATCTGGGGCCAATGGCTCCTCGACAATTTGGTGAACGTGCTCGTCGCGCTCGCCATCATCATCGCGGGCTTCTGGATCGGGGGCGTCTTCAGGCGGATCATCGTCGGCATGTCGAAACGCCATCAGGCGCTGGACGAGACGATCTTCGGCTTCCTCGGCTCGCTCGCCCGCTACGCGATCATCGCCTTCGCAGGCCTGATGGTGCTGGAGCGGTTCGGGATCGAGACGACCTCGCTCGTCGCGCTGATCGGCGCCGCCGGCCTCGCCATCGGTCTCGCCCTGCAGGGCACGCTCGCGAACCTCGCGGCGGGCGTGATGATCATGCTCTTCCGCCCGTTCAAGGTCGGCGATTTCGTCGATGCGGCGGGAACGTTCGGCAAGGTGGACGACATCAATCTCTTCACCACCGAAATGGGCACGTTCGACGCGCAGAAGATCATCATCCCGAACGGGGAGATCTGGGGCGCCAAGATCACGAACCATTCCCACCACGCCGTTCGCGGGGTCGATATGGTCTTCGGCGTCGCCTACGGGACCGACATCAAGAAGGCGAAGGCGTCCATCCTGAAGGCGCTCGACGGCATGGAGCATGTGCTGGCGGAGCCCGCGCCCTTCGTCGAGGTGGAGACGCTGAACGAAAGCTCCGTCGATTTCCTCGTGCGTCCTTTCTGCAATGGCGAGGACTGGTTCGACGTGCGCTACGGGGCGCCGGAGGCGGTCTACAACCAGCTCAACGCGGACAAGATCGAAATTCCGTTCCCGCAAAGGGTCGTTCATATGTCGAAGTGACGCCCCGCGCGGCGCGCCTGACGCGGCGCTCTCGCGAAACGGCGATTGAACAGGACGCGCCCGCCCTCTAGGTCGGGCGCGTCTTTCGTTAACGGATGGAGCCCGCCATGGAGTGGATCGTCTTAAACCTCGCCAATATTCTCCTCGCGGGGATCATCCTGATCGCCGGCTTCCTGGTCGCCGGGTGGGCGAAGCGGGTGATCGTCGATCAGGGCTACAAGTACGAGAGCCTAGACGACACGCTCTTCGTCTTCGGCGGCAGCCTCGCGCGATACGCCATCGTGGCGGCGACGATCATCGCGGTGCTGTCCCGTTTCGGGGTGGAGACGACCTCCTTCGTCGCCGTCATCGGCGCCGCGGGTCTCGCCATCGGTCTGGCCCTGCAGGGCACGCTCTCCAATGTCGCGGCGGGCGTGATGCTGATGATCTTCCGGCCCTTCAAGCTGGAGCAATATATCGAGGCTGCGGGGCACGCCGGCACGGTGAAGGAGATCAACCTCTTCACCACCGAACTCGCGACCCCCGACAATGTACAGATCATCGTGCCGAACGGGGCGATCTGGTCCGGCTCCATCGTGAACTACTCGCATCACGACACGCGTCGGGTCGATCTCGTCTTCGGGGTCGGTTACGGCGCGAACCTGAAGACGGCTGAGGCGACGATCTGCAAGGTGATCGAAGCCGATGAGCGGGCGCTGGAGGATCCGGCGCCCTTCTGCGCGGTCACCAATCTCGGCGACAGTTCGGTCGACTTCACGGTGCGGGTCTGGTGCGAGGCCGGGGACTACTGGGCGCTGAAATTCGACCTGACGCGGGCGGTGAAGGACGCGCTCGACAAGGCGAAGATCGATATACCCTTCCCGACCCGAACCATCGTGCAGGCCTGAACCGCACGGACCGCGGCGCCCCGCCGCCTCATAGAAACGGTGCTCGACCGCAGGCCTCCGACGACGCCTCCATCGGAAAACCGTTTAACCGCAATATGTTCCCAGATTCCCGGGAATCTGGGATCGTCAACCGGCTTTCACCCGGCGCCGGAACGGCCCATCCGCCTTTTTGAACGTGCACGGTGACGGGAGTGGACCGCGCAGGCTTGCGCCGCCCCCGCTTGGGAATAGGTTGCGGGGCGACGCAACCGGAAAGACCTCCCATGACCCCTCCCGTCATCACCGCGTTCTACGCGGGCCTCAACGCGCTGATCATCCTCTGGCTCATGTGGAGCGTGATCAGCCGACGCCGCAACGACCGCATCGTTCTCGGCGATGGCGGCGACAAGGCGATGGCGAAGCTCATTCGCGGCCACGCCAACGCGACCGAGACGATCCCCATCGCCCTGATCCTCATGGCGCTGACGGAGCTTTTCGGCGCCCCCGCGATCGCCGTCCATATCGTCGGCGTTCTTTTGACCGCCGGGCGGCTCATGCACGGACTGCACTTCAGCGGAAAGGGGCCGTTCAACTTCCGCATGTTCGGCATGCTCTTCACCCTCATCGTCATCGGCGTGCTGGCGCTCGGCCTCGTCGTCCATTCCGCTGTGGCGATGTTCTGATGGAGCGGGACCTCGCCGCCGCCCTGATCGACGCGGCCCGCAAGGCCGGGGCCCATGACGCCGACGCGCTGGTCGTCTCCGCCCGCGACGTCTCCGTTTCCGTGCGCGAGGGCGCGCTGGAGGAGGCTGAGAGCGCGGAGGGGGTGGATTACGGCCTCCGCGTTCTGGTGGGGCGCAAACAGGCGAGCGTTTCCGCTTCCGACCCCGCGCCCGGCGTTCTGACCGAACTGGCGGAACGCGCGGTGGCGATGGCGAAGGCCGCGCCCGACGATCCCTACGCCGGACTGGCCGATAAGGATCGCCTCGCCGACCCCGCGACGCTTCCCGATCTCGACATGCTCGACCCAGCCGATCCGCCGACGCCCGCCGCACTGCAGGAAGCCGCGCTCGCCGCTGAAGCCGCTGCGCTCAGTATCGAGGGCGTCGCACAAGCGGAGAGCGCAGGCGCGGGCTGGCGCCGCTCCACCGTCGCCTTCGCCACCAGCCACGGATTTCTGGGAAGCTATGACCGCTCCTCCGCCTCCCTGTCGGTGAGCGCGGTGGCGGGCGAAGGGCTGAAGATGGAGACGGATTACGCCTTCTCCTCCCGCGTCTACGCCGCCGATCTGGAGACGCCGGAAGAGATCGGCGCGCTCGCCGGACGCCGCGCTGTCGAAAGCCTGAACCCACGGAAAGCGAAGACGGGCGCATGGCCCGTCCTCTTCGACCAGCGCGCGGCCGGATCGCTGATCGGCCACATCATGGGCGCGATCAACGGAAGCGCCGTGGCGCGCGGCGCGAGCTGGCTGAAGGATCGGCTGGGGGAGGAGGTGCTGCCCACCGCCCTCTCCCTCACCGACGATCCCCACCGCATCCGCGCCCTCGGCTCCCGCCCTTTCGACGGAGAGGGGATGGCCATCGCCGCCCGCCCGCTAATCGAAAACGGCGTGCTCCTCGACTGGGTGATGGACACCGCCGCAGCCCGCCAGCTCGGCCGCCCGGCGCCTGGCGGCGCCCGACGCGGCGTCGGCTCGCCGCCTTCCCCCGGCACGTCGAACCTGACCTTCACCGAGGGCGACAAAAGCCGCGAAGAGATGATTGCGGAGATGGGCGAGGGACTGATCGTCACCTCCCTCATCGGCTCCTCCATTTCCGCCACGACCGGGGCCTACAGCCGGGGCGCGTCAGGGTTCTGGGTGGAGAACGGCGAGATCGCCTATCCGGTGAACGAGCTGACCATCGCCGGGTCTTTACCGGATTTCATCAAAACGATGGTACCGGCGAACGACGCAGATCACGCCAAATCGCTGATCGTCCCCTCCATCCTGGTCGAAGGACTCACCGTTGCTTCAGGCTGACCCCTACGCCGACGACCTCGCGCTCCTGATGGATCACGCCCGCGCGGCGGGGGAAATCGCGCGCAAATATCATCGAACGGACGTCGATACCTGGGAGAAAGACCACGGCGCCGGCCCGGTGACGGAGGCGGACATCGCCATCGACCGGATGCTGAAGGCCGAGCTCACCGCCGCCCGCCCCGACCACGGCTGGCTGTCGGAGGAGACGGAGGACGACAAGTCCCGCATCGACGCCCACCGCGCTTTCATCGTCGATCCGATCGACGGCACCCGCGCCTTCATGCGCGGCGACGACACGTTCTGCCATGCGCTGGCGATCGCGGAGGCGGGAGAGATCGTCGCCGCCGCCGCCTACTTCCCGATCAAGGACCAGATGTACTGGGCGACCCGCGGCGGCGGCGCCTTCCATGACGGGGAGCGCATCGCCTGCTCCCCCCGCGAAGAGCTGGCGGGCGCCTCCGCCCTTTCCGGCCAGCCCCAGATGAAGGCCGCGCTTTGGCCCGGCGGCCCGCCGCCCGTAAATAGGGAGTTCCGCAATTCGCTCGTCTACCGCCACTGCCTCGTGGCGCGGGGCCGCTTCGACCTCGCCTTCACCCTCCGCGCGGCGTGGGAATGGGATGTCGCCGCAGGGGAGTTGATCGCGCGTGAGGCGGGCGCGGTGGTCACCACGAAGGAAGGCGACGCCTGGCGCTACAACGCCGAACACCCGCGCATGCCGGGCGCGATCATCGCGCCGCCCGCGCTCCACGCTCAACTGATGGCGCGCCTCGCGCCATGACCGCACCTGTCGCCCCCCGCGACCCAGCCCTGAGGAGACCCCCATGTCGCTCGTGCGCCTGCACCTCGTTTTCGGCGGAGAGCTGAAAGACCCCACCACGACGGAGTTCCGCGACCCGGACAATCTCGACGTGATTGGGATCTACCCGAACTACGCGAAAGCCTACGCCGCCTGGAAAGAAGCCGCCCAGCGCACCGTGGACAACGCCCATATGCGCTACTTCATCGCCCATCTGCACCGCTTGCGGGACGAAGAGGCGGAAGCGTCGAAAACCGAAGAAGTCGGCTGATCGGGAGTCTTTCGGGCGGCCCCGCCATCTTCCCGCCCGAATCATTCCGTTACGTATGACTATCTACTGTCCCTCGTAGACGACTTCTGGCGCGCCCTCGGGCGCGCCTTTTCTCATTCCCCTCATCGCTTTCGCCAAATACTCCCGCCGGAGGCGAAAACCCTGAGGAGGAGATGATCGCGCGGAGCGCGCTCTTCGACGACGAGGTGAAAAGCGTCGCGCGGCAGCGCGTCCGTTTGGAAAGCGGTCAGACGACGACCGCCCGCGCCTCCTGTCGACCGATGTCGAAGACCCGCCGGTAGCGCTCGATCTCCGCCTCAGGGCCCATCGCCTTCACCGGATTGTCGGAGATCTTCACCGTCTCCCGACCATTTGCGCGGATCGCCTTGCAGACCAATGAGAACGGCGCGAGCCCGTCATCCGGCGCCAGCCCGCGAAAATCATTGGTCAGAAGCGTGCCCCAACCGAAGGAGACCTTGGTCCGTTCATGGAAGGCGGTATGGAGCGCCTCCACCTCCGCCACGTCCAGTCCGTCGGAGAAGATGATGCGCTTGTCGCGCGGGTCCTGACCGCGCCGCTTCCACCAGTCGATCACCATCTCCGCCCCCGCCGCCGGATCGCCGCTGTCGACGCGCACGCCGGTCCAGTCGGAGAGCCAATCAGGCGCCCGGTCGAAGAAGGTCTGGGAGGAATAGGTGTCCGGCAGGATGATCAGGAGGTTCCCGTCGTAGTCCCGCCGCCACTCGTCGAGCACCTGATAGGGCGCATCGGCGAGCGCCGCATCGTCGTCTCCCGCCAGCGCCGCCGTCACCATGGGCAATTCATGGGCGTTGGTGCCGATCGCCTCCACCTCCCGGCGCATGGCGATCAGGCAGTTGGAGGTGCCGGTGAACCGGTCCCCCAAGCCCTCGATCATCGCTTGCACGCACCAGTCTTGCCATAGGAAGGAATGGCGCCGCCGCGTCCCGAAATCGCCGATGGAGAGGTCGGGGAGCGCGCGCAGGCGCTCGATCTTCTCCCAGATGCGCGACATCGCGCGGGCGTAGAGCACCTGCAGCTCGAACTTGCCCATATGCTTCAGGACGGCCCGCCCTCGCAGCTCCATCAGGACGGCGAGGGCGGGCACCTCCCACATCATCACTTCGGGCCAGGAGCCTTCGAAGGTCAGCTCATACTGATCGCCCTTGCGCTCCAGGTGGTAGGGCGGCAGGCGCAGCTCCTCGAACCAGCGCATGAAATCGGGGCCGAACATCCAGCGGCGGCTGTAGAAGGTGTTGCCGCGGAGCCAGGTGCTCTCCCCCCGGCTCAGCGACAGCGACCGGATATGATCCAGCTGCTCGCGCAGCTCCCCTTCGTCGATCAGATCGGCGAGCGGGACGTCGGTGGAGCGGTTGATCAGGCTGAACTCCACATGCACGTCGCGGTGACGGCGAAACACCGACTGCGCCATGAGGATCTTGTAGAAATCAGTGTCGATCAGGGACCGGACGATCGGGTCGATCTTCCATTTGTGGTCGTAGACGCGCTTCGCGATATCCATCAGAGAAACGCCTCCGATTGCGCGCGTTTCACGCCCGCGCCCTCCATCTCCGCCCATGCCGCCGCCAGGGACCCGTCGAGATCGATCCCGCGGCAAGCGTCTTCGACGACGGTCACGTCATAGCCGAGCTTCGCCGCGTCCACGGCGGAGAAGCGCACGCAGAAATCCGTCGCCAGCCCGCACATGACGAGCGAGCTGATCCCGCGCTCCTGAAGGTAGCCATGCAAGCCGGTCGGTGTTTCATGGTCGTTCTCGAAAAAGGCGGAGTAGCTGTCGATGGCGGCGCGATAGCCCTTGCGGACGATCAGGTCGGCGTCCGTCCTGAGATCCGCGTGAAAGGCGGCGCCCGCCGACCCCTGAATGCAATGCGCGGGCCAGAGCACCTGAGGCCCATAGGGCATCTCGATCATCGAGTACGGTTCGGCGCCGTCGTGATTGGACGCGAAGGAGGAATGATCCGCCGGGTGCCAGTCTTGCGTCAGCACCCGCGCGTCGAACCGGTCCTGCAGCGCGTTGACGACGGGGACGATCTCATCCCCTTCCCCGACGGCTAGTGCGCCGCCCGGGCAGAAGTCGTTCTGCACATCGATGATGATGAGCGCTCGCGCCATGCGCGCCTCCGCCGATATCCCCAGCCTCTTAGGGCGTTGGCGACATAATCAACGCGATTGGCGGAAAAGCAAAGGGCCGCCCCGAAGGACGGCCCTGAATGTCTGCTGCGACCGGCGCTTAGTTGGTCGCGGCGCCGATGGAGGCGAGGTAGGCTGCGACGTTCGCGCGATCCTCTTCCTTCTTCAGTTTGAAGGACATCTTCGACTTCGCCTTCTTGTCGTCGAGATAGGTGCGGAGGTACGCGCGCGGATCCTCAAGATAGGCGATCAGCTGCTCTTCATCCCATACGAGGCCCGCTTCGCCGGCGGCCTTAAGGTCCTTGCCGTAGCGTTTGAAGTCCGCGGTGCCGGCGGTGCGGCCGATCACGCCGTAGAGGTTCGGACCGGTCTTGCCGCCCTTCAGAATGACGTTGTCGCCATCGGAGATCATGTGGCAGCTCTTGCAGCGCTTCGCCGTCAGTTCTTCGCCTTCGGCGATGTCCTGGGCGATGGTCGGCGTGGCGAGCAGCGCCGCGGCGGCTGCGATCAATACGGTGCGCTTCATTCGGAAGCTCCTTCCCTTTGGTCTTCGAACACGTCTTGGAACGCATCTTTCAGCGCCAGATCCATTTGCGACATAGACGCTGGAACGCCGAGGTCAACCAAGCTTGTAACCCCGTAGCCCTTAATACCGCATGGAATTATGGCGTCGAAATGGGACAAATCGGGCTCAACATTGATCGCGACCCCGTGAAAGGCGACCCAGCGGCGAAGGCGCACGCCGATCGCGGCGATCTTGTCCTCCGCCGGGCGCCCGTCGGGGAGCGGCCTTTTGTCGGGGCGAACGACCCAGACCCCGACGCGGTCCGTCCGCCGCTCGCCCTTCACCCCGAACTCGGCGAGAGCGCGGATCACCCATTCCTCCAGCTTGCGCACGTAAGCCCGCACATCTCGCCCGCGCGCGGTCAGGTCGAGCATGGCGTAGGCCACGCGCTGCCCCGGCCCGTGATAGGTGTATTCGCCGCCCCGCCCGACATCGTGAACGGGGAACCGGTCCGGCTGAAGCAGATCGGCGGGTTTCGCGCTGGTCCCCGCCGTCAGCACGGGCGGATGCTCCAGAAGCCAGACGCATTCATCGGCCTCTCCCGCCCGGATCGCGGCGACCCGCGCCTCCTGCCAGGCGAGGGCCTCGGCGTAGTCTCGCTCGTCGTCGGTGATGCGCCATTCGACCATGGCCGGGGCCTAAAGCGGCCCTGCGAAGCGCGCAAGAAAAACCCGCTTTTCGCTCTTCACATGGCTCATGCCCGGTGCTAACAGCGGCGCGCTGTCATGGAATGCGGTCGTGGCGGAATTGGTAGACGCGCAGCGTTGAGGTCGCTGTGGGGTAACTCCCGTGGAAGTTCGAGTCTTCTCG
>JBCAXH010000021.1:0-83708 GCA_038534155.1 Pseudomonadota bacterium | reverse complement strand
CCGTCGTCATGTGCGTGCCGAAGTTCCACAAATGGGCGTCGTTCTACGCGGACCGCGCCGTGCAGATGCTGGATGCGGACGCGAGCCTGACGGATCAGGCCTATGTGCGGCTCTACAACGGTCTCTACCATATCGGCATGGGGCAATGGGGCGACGCGGAGAGCGCGTTCGAAGACAGCATCGCCGCCGCGCGCGAAGCGGGGGAGAAGCGAGTGGAGCTCGACAGCATCTCCTTCCGGCGATCCATGCGTCTGATGCGGGGACGGTTTCATGAGCTGCCCGCACTCACCGAAGAGCATATGGAGATCGCCGCCGCCGCCAACGACGTGCAGCACGGCTATCACACCCGAACGGCGCGCGGAGAGATATCGCTCCGTCACGGCGATCTGGAGGAAGCGGACCGTTGGCTGACCGATGCGCGCGAGCGGCTGACGGACGCTTTCCCTTCGGACCACCTCCTGATCCTCTCGCCGATCGCGGCGATCAGGATGCTGCAGGGGGATGTGGACGAGGCATGGAAACTGGCGGGCGAGCAGGTCCAAACCGTCGCGAAACAGCCGCCTGTGGGGTATTATACGGTGGAAGCGCTCTGGCATCTCAACGGCGTCTATCAGAACATGATCGCGAAGGGCGTCACGCCGAAGGGCGTCTCAGACGCCGAGCTCGCGAAGATGGCGAAGGACGCGCTGGGCGCCGCGCAAGCCCTCGCCGCCAGCTTTCCCGCGACAGCGCCTCGCGCCAAGGTGCTTGAGGCGCGGATGGAGCGGCTCAAAGGCGACGCCGGCGCGGCGGAAGCGAAGGCGCGCGCCGCGGCCGACCTCGCCCGGGCGAAGGAAACGCCGATGGAGCTGGCCATCGCCGAGGCGGAGCTCGGCCGCAACAGCGGCCTTAGTCAGGCCGAAAGGTCCAGCCGGAAAGCGGAGGCTGAACGGATCTTCGCGGAAATCGGCTTGCCGGAGATGGGCGCGAGCGTCGGTCAGGACATCGCGCCGATCCACGGGTAGCCGCTTAACGAGACGTCCTTCGCGCGCAATCCGCGCAGCAGCGCGATAATCCGCGTCGACCCCTCGCAATCCAACGCAGGGCGCTATATGCGGCGCGCGAACGTATTGCCGGAGCGCGTCCCGTGGACCTTAGAAACATCGCCATCATCGCCCATGTCGACCACGGCAAGACCACGCTCGTGGACGAGATGCTGAAGCAGTCCGGCGAGGTTAAGGCGCACCAGTCCATCGACGAACGGGCGATGGACTCGAATGATCTGGAGCGGGAGCGCGGGATCACCATCCTCGCCAAATGCACCTCCGTCGAGTGGAAGGGCTCCCGCATCAACATCGTCGATACCCCAGGCCACGCCGATTTCGGAGGCGAAGTGGAGCGCATTCTGTCGATGGTGGACGGGGTGGTCCTCTTGGTGGACGCCGCCGAAGGGCCGATGCCGCAGACGAAATTCGTCACCTCCAAGGCGCTGGCCCTCGGTCTGCGCCCCATCGTTTGCCTCAACAAGGTCGACAAGGCGGAGGCGGAGCCGGACCGGGCGCTGGACGAATGCTTCGATCTCTTCGTCGCGCTGGACGCCGATGACGAGCAGCTGGATTTCCCGACGCTCTACGCTTCGGGGCGCAGCGGCTGGGCGGATGAGACGCTGGACGGGCCGCGCGACGGCCTCGCGCCGCTCTTCGATGCGATCATGGAACATGTCCCCGCGCCGAAGCAGATCGGGCGGGAGAGCGAACCCTTCCAGATGCTCGCCACCACGCTCGAAGCCGACCCGTTCCTCGGGCGCATCCTGACTGGGCGGATCGAGGCTGGATCGGTTTCGGCGGGCGACACCATTCGCGCGATGACCCGCGACGGCGCGGATCAGGAGAAGTTCCGCGTCTCCAAAGTCCTCGCCTTCCGCGGGCTGAAGCGTCAGCCGGTGGAGAAGGCGGAAGCGGGCGACATCGTCGCGCTGGCGGGGATGCAGAAGGCCACCGTCTCCGACACGCTGGCGGCGCCCGCCGTGACGACTCCGCTTGAGGCCCAGCCGGTCGATCCGCCGACGATCTCCGTCACCTTCGGCGTTAACGACAGCCCCTATGCGGGCAAGGACGGCGACAAGGTGCAATCCCGCGTTATCCGCGACCGCCTGCTGCGGGAGGCGGAGGGCAACGTCGCGCTGCGCGTCCAGCCGACGCCGGAGGGCGACGCCTACGAAGTCGCCGGGCGCGGCGAATTGCAGATGGGCGTCCTGATCGAGACCATGCGGCGCGAAGGATTCGAGCTTTCGATCTCCCGCCCCCGCGTTCTCTTCCGTGAGATCGACGGCCAGCGGATGGAGCCGATCGAGGAAGTCACTGTCGATGTAGACGAGGAATACTCCGGCGCCGTCGTCGAGAAACTGACGATCCGCAAGGGTCAGGTCGTGGAGATGCGCCCCGGCGGCGGCGGCAAGACCCGGATTATCGCCCATGCGCCGTCGCGCGGACTGATCGGATACCATGGCGAGTTCCTTACGGATACGCGCGGCGCCGGCGTCATGGCCCGCATCTTCCATTCCTGGGCGCCCCACAAGGGCGCGATCCCCGGGCGGCGCAATGGCGTGCTGATCTCGATGGAGACGGGCCAGTCCGTGGCCTACGCGCTCTTCAACCTCGAAGATCGCGGCAAGATGTTCATCGGGGCGGGCGAGGCGATCTACGAAGGCATGATCATCGGCGAGAACGCCAAGCCCGACGATCTGATCGTCAATCCGCTGAAGGGCAAGAAGCTGACGAACGTCCGCGCCTCCGGCAAGGACGACGCCGTTGTCCTGACGCCGCCGAAGCGGATGAGCCTTGAAGAAGCGATCGCCTATATCTCCGACGATGAGTTACTGGAGGTGACGCCCGACCATTTGCGGTTGAGGAAGCGCATTCTCGATCCGCATGAGCGCAAAAAGGCTTCGCGAATTGCAAATGGTTGAGGATTGCAAATTGCAAATTGCAAAGCCAATTGCGAATACGAACGTATACAGACCCAAGGCCTTAAAATAGTTATTTGATTTTCGCTCCGTGTGAAAATTCTTCACGCGCATTCGGTTGGTTTTACAACCTGTTAGCGATCTCCGGGTTATCTCTCACCCGCCCTGACCCACTTAACTGGGTTTTGGCACGTATCTTGCTGATACAACCTCAGGAGAGGTCACTGTGTGGAGTGTAACGTGATGAAGCATCCTGTAGACGTGCATGTGGGAATGCGCGCCCGCCACCGCCGCTGGATGGTGGGAATGACTCAGCAGCAGCTGGGTGAGAAAGTTGGAATTAAGTTCCAGCAAATCCAGAAGTACGAGACCGGCATGAACCGGATCAGCGCCTCGCGGTTGTGGGATATCGCCAAGGCTCTGGACGTGCCGATCTCGTTCTTCTTCGAGGGCCTCGATGGGGCTGAGGACCTCACTGCAGAAGCAGAGCGGAATGCTCGCCCGCAGGGCGATCTACTCGCGGATAAAGAGGCGTTGGAGCTGGTTCGCAGCTACTACGCCATCCCTGAAGCGCAGCGTCGTCGTCTGTTCGATCTGGCGCGCGTCCTGTCGGACGCCGCCTGAGACACGTTCCCGCCGTCATGTCGGATTGACGGTGGAACGCGCTTGCTGAAAGGTCCGGTCGCCTAATCGCGATCGGACCTTTTTTCATGTCTTCATCCCTCTCGGACGCCGCCTTCGCAGAGCTGACGGCCACCGCGCACGCGATGGCGGATGTGGCGCGCGCGCCGATCCTCGAACACTTCCGCTCCGCCAACCTGACCGCCGATAACAAGCTGGCGGGCGGTTTCGACCCTGTCACAGTCGCCGACCGGGCGGCGGAGGCGGCGATGCGGCGCGTGCTGGCCGACCGTCGCCGGAACGACGCCATTCTCGGGGAGGAAGAGGGGCGATCTTCCGGCACGTCGGGCCTGACATGGGTGATCGACCCGATCGACGGCACCCGCGCGTTTCTTGCGGGCGCCCCGACATTCGGCGTCCTCATCGCGCTGCATGACGGCGACCGCCCGATCCTGGGGATGGTCGACCAACCCTATATCGGCGAGCGCTTCGTCGGCGCGCCCGGACGCGCGGCGCCCGCTGAATTGATCCGACGCGGTGAGCGGCGCGCTCTCCGGACGCGCTCCGCCGTCGCCCTCTCCGACGCGATCGCTCTGACGACCTACCCCGAGGTCGGGACCGAGGCGGAGGGCGCCGCCTTCGCCGCCGTCAGCCGCGAGGCGAAACTGACCCGCTATGGCTTAGACTGCTACGGTTACATGCTGGTCGCGCTGGGACAGGCTGATCTCGTGATCGAAGCCGGGTTGCAGGCCTATGACATCCAAGGACCGATGGCGGTCGTGCAGGCCGCGGGCGGGATTGTCACCGACTGGTCGGGCGACTCCTGCGATCAGGGTGGACGCGCGCTCGCCGCCGCGAATGCGGAGATACATGAGGCCGCGCTCGAAATCCTCGCGCGTCAGCCTTTCGATGGCTAAGCCGCCGCTCAGACCCCCTTCGTCTTCAGGAACTGGTCTATTTCTCTCCAGACGATCTCCTGAACGCCGGGCGTTTCCATAAAGACCTCGTGCTTGGCGGCCTGAATCTCCACCATCCGGCATCGGGCGGAGCGCTTTGCATAGCGCCGGATAGCGGCGGGCGAGACGACTTCCTCCTCATTCCCGAGGAACATCAGGATCGACGGCTCAGGCTCCGGCGCGAGGCGCAGCGCGCGCATCTCCTCCGTCGCCCGGTTCATCCAGCCGAGCGTCGGCGGGCCGAGGGCGAAGCCGGGCTCCGCCTCCAGATGCTTCTTCAACCACTCGTAATGGTCGAAGTCGTTGGTGAGCGCATTCGCTTCGAACGGCGTGACGGCGACGTAGGCGTTTCGCCCTTGCGGCGCCGGGGCCATCATCGTCTCGAAGTGAAACCGCTCCGCCAGCGCCGTCATCACCTTCGCGCCCAGCCGGACATGGGGTTTCATCTGGATGCCAAGCATCGGGGCGGACATCACGACGGCGGCCGGCCGGACCGCCTCTTCAAGAAGCGCGCGCATCCCGATGCACCCTCCCATCGAATGGCAGATCAGCACATGGGGCTTCGGCAGCGCGGCGACGGCGGGGGACGACATCAGGAGCTTCACATCGGTCAGATACCGCGCAAAGTCGCCCACGTGCCCTTTCATCTCATCGCCCAGCGACCGGTGGGAGAGGCCTTGTCCCCGCCAGTCCAGCGTCGCAACCGAAAATCCGCGATCGTGCAGCGAACGGATCACCCGCCCGTATTTCTCAATGTACTCGGTTCGCCCGGTGAAGATGATCGCCGTTCCGCGCGTCCCCCCGCTCCAAGTCGCAACCCGGATCGCCCCGTAACGGAGCGGCATCCAGAACGCCTCGCCATGCGCGGGCGCTTCGGCGAGTTCGGTGTAAAGCGGGGCTTCTTCCATCGGCGGCGCCTCAACAATTCCGCGAGCGGGATGCGCGAACCTTGCCGAACCGCGCCTGTCGCTCCATCATCATCAACATGACGACGCTTGCAATCCGCGCCGGTTTCGCCATCGCCCTCCTCATGGGGGCGACAGCCTATGCGCAGCCCGCCGCGCAGCTTGGCGAAGAGTCGGCGGACGCCGAACAGCAGCGCAATGAAACGGCGGAGGAACGGGTCGAGCGGCTCTACGCCGAACTCGCCGCGACGACCGATCCGGATGAGGGCGAGCGCATCGCCTCTCAGCTTCAGACGGAATGGGCGAAGTCGGGATCCGACAGCATGGATCTGCTGCTTGATCGCGCCCGCGACGCGATGACGAAGGAGAACTTCCTCGCCGCCCGCGTCCACCTGGCCGCCCTGACCCGTCTCGCGCCCGAATTCGCGGAGGCTTGGAACGCTTCGGCGACCCTGCGCTACCTCCAGAACGACTACGCCCGCGCGGCTGCGGAGATCGAGCGGGCGCTGGCGCTGAACCCGCGTCATTTCTCGGCTCTTACGGGTCTCGCGCTGATTTTCCAGCAAACCGGGCGCGAGGAAAGCGCAATGGTCGCCTGGCGGGAGGTGGAACGGCTCTATCCGTCGTTCGAACGGGCGAAAGAGGCGATCGAGCGCCTTGCGCCGGAGGTCGACGGGCGCCAGTTGTAGGCGCATTGATCGAGGCCCCGCAAAGGAGCACCCCCGCCTATGCTGGACGCGCTATCCGACGCGCGCGACGAGACGGTGGAGGCCGTCCTCGGGCCGACGAACACTGGCAAAACCCATTACGCCATCGACCGGATGCTGTCGCACCGGACGGGGATCATCGGCTTTCCCCTGCGCCTGCTTGCGCGGGAGGTGTATGACCGCGTGGTCGCGATGCGCGGCAAACCCTCCGTCGCCCTACTGACCGGAGAGGAGAAGATCGCCCCGCCGACGGCGCAATACTGGCTCTGCACGGTGGAGGCGATGCCGCTCGACTGGGGCGCCGACTTCATCGCGGTGGACGAGATCCAGCTCTGCGCCGATCCGGATCGTGGCTACGTCTTCACCGACCGGCTTCTGCGCGCGCGGGGGCGGCGGGAGACGCTGTTTCTGGGCGCCGACACCATACGCGGGCGCATCCAGGCGCTACTGCCGAAGGCGCGGATCACCACGCGGCCGCGTCTCTCCACCCTCTCCTATGCGGGGTCGAAGAAGATCAGCCGCCTGCCGGGGCGGTCCGCCGTCGTCGCCTTCTCCGCCGATCAGGTCTACGCCATCGCAGAGCTGCTGCGTCGCCAGAAAGGCGGCGCGGCGGTGGTGATGGGCGCGCTTTCCCCCCGCACACGGAACGCGCAGGTGGAGCTGTATCAGAACGGCGATGTCGAGCATCTGGTGGCGACCGACGCCATCGGAATGGGCCTGAACCTCGACCTGAAGCACGTCGCCTTCGCCGGATTGTCCAAGTTCGACGGGCGCCGCCATCGCCGCCTCCTCCCCTCCGAGATCGCGCAGATCGCGGGGCGGGCCGGGCGGCATACATCCGATGGGTCCTTCGGCGTCACCGGGGATGCGGAGCCGCTGGACGACGAGACGGCGCTCAACATCATGGAGCATCGCTTCGAACCGGTCGGCGCGCTGGAATGGCGCAATCCGGCGCTGGAGTTCGGCACGGTGCCCGCCCTGATCGGCGCGCTGGAGGCGCTGGCGCCGCGCGCGGGGCTCAGGAAGGCGCGAGACGCGGACGATCTGGTGACGCTGAAGACGCTCTGGCGCGACGCGGACATTCAGGACGCGACGCTCGGCGGCGCGGCGGTGAGGCGGCTCTGGGATTGCTGTCAGGTGCCAGATTTCAGGAAGGTGTCAATTTCCGAACATGCCGCACTGGTAGCCAAGATTTACAGGTTCCTCGTCTCGGCGGAGGGCGCTATACCCTCCGACTGGATCGCGAGCGAGATCGCCAAGCTGGATCGGACCGAAGGGAACATCGATCAGCTTTCCCGGCGGCTCGCGTATATGCGGACCTGGAGCTATGTCGCCAACCGGGGCGGCTGGCTCGCGGACGGGCCGGAATGGCGCGGGCGCGCGCGGGAGGTGGAGGACCGCCTCTCCGACGCCCTGCATCTCGCCCTGACGCGCGAATTCGTCGACCGGCGCACGAGCGTGCTCATGCGGCGGTTGAAGCAGAAGGAGGGCCTCGTGGCCGAAGTGACCGACACGGGCGACGTCGTCGCCGAGGGCGAACATCTGGGCCGCATCGACGGCTTTCGCTTCATCGCGGACCCGAAGGCGGGAGCGGAGGAGCAAAAGAAACTGCGCGCCGCGTCGCTGGGCGCATTGCAGGGGTACTTCGCCCACCGCGCCGACAAGTTCTACAACGCTCCCGACACGGAGATGGACGTCACCGAACAGGGCGGCCTGATGTGGGGCGAGATCGCCGTCGGTCGGCTGGAAGCGGGGCCGGACGCCCTGTCGCCCACGGTCCGCGCCTTCGCCGACGAGATGCTGGAGCCGCCGGTCGTCGAGAAGATCGAACGCCGCCTGAGCCACTTCATCAACCGCCGCATCGCCGCGCAGTTCGAGCCGCTGACGGCCATGCGCGACGACGAAGCGGTGGCGGGGCTCGCCAAGGGCGTCGCCTATCAGCTCGTCGAGAGCCTCGGCGTGCTGGAGCGGCGCGCGGTCGCAGACGACATCAAGGCGCTGGATCAGGAAGCGCGGGGGCTTCTTCGGAAGCACGGCGTGCGCTTCGGTCAGCATTCCATCTTCATGCCCCTTCTGCTGAAGCCCGCTCCGACGCGGCTGCGGCTTGTCCTGTGGGGTCTGAAGGAGAACATGGGCGAGATCCCGGAGGCGCCGCCGCCGGGTCACGTCACCATCCCCGCAGTCGAGGGAGCGCCGGAGGGGTTCTATATCCGGGCGGGCTATCGCCTTGCCGGCACGCGGGCGATCCGCATCGACATGCTGGAGCGGCTGGCGGACATGCTGCGCGACAAGGACGGGCGCGCCGGGTTTGAGGCGACGGCGGACATGCTGTCGATCACCGGGATGACGCTGGAGCAGTTCGCCGACCTGATGAGCGGCCTCGGCTTCAAGGCGGAGAAGGGCGAACGGCCCAAGGCGGCGAAGGAAGCGCCCAAGTCCGAGACCCCGGCCGGGGAGCAAGGGTCGCCGACGGAAGGCATCGAGCCTTCCCCCAAAGTAGAGTCTGGCGCCGAAGGCGCGGAGACGGCGGAGCCGTCGGGCGACGCGCCCCAACCGGTGGCGGAGAGCGAAGCGCCCGTTGAAACGGTTGCGGAAGCTGAGGCGCCCGCCGATGCGGATGTCTCTGTGGAGGCGACCGCTGAAGACGAGGCGCCGGCGGAACCCGAAGTCGAGGTCTTCTACACCTTCACCCTCGCCCGTCGTCCTGGCGGCGGGCGCGACAGGAGCCGCAAGCCGGGCGGACGGCCCGAAGGCCAGCAGCGTCAGGGCAAGGGCAAGCGCCCGCCGAAAGGCGCCAAAGGCGGCAAGCCGCGGGAAGAGAAACCCCGCCAGTACTCCGCCAAGCCGGAAAAGAAGGCCGACCCGGACAGCCCCTTCGCGATCCTGTCCCAGCTGAAAAACTGACGGCGTGTCCGAAGACGCGGCGCTCAGGATCGACAAATGGCTGATGTACGCGCGTTTCTTTAAAACCCGCGCGCTCGCCGCGAAGGCGGTGGCGGCTGGGGTGCGGATCAACGGCGAGCGCACGGACAAGACCCACGCGAAGCTGCGCCCGGGCGACACAGTCACCTTCAAACAGGCGCGCCGGATCCGCGTCATCCGCGTGGAGGCGATCGCGGAGCGGCGCGGACCGGCGAGCGAAGCCGCGACGCTCTATACCGACATGGATGTGGAGGAGAGCGGCGGAGAAACGTGACGTCCGGTCGCTTGCCCCGCTCAGACGAACCGAATACATCGCCTCTGGCTGGCAAGATCAGGAAGCGCCCATGACCTATATCGTCGTCGATAACTGCATTAAGTGCAAATACACCGACTGCGTCGAGGTCTGCCCGGTGGACTGCTTCTACGAAGGCGAAAACATGCTCGTCATTCACCCGGACGAGTGCATCGACTGCGGCGTTTGCGAGCCCGAGTGCCCAGCCGACGCGATCAAGCCGGACACTGAGCCGGGGCTCGAAAAATGGCTCGAGGTGAACACCAAGTTCGCCGACATCTGGCCCAACATCACCCTGAAAAAGGACCAGGCGCCGGACGCTGAAAAGTTCGACGGCGAATCGGGAAAATTCGAGAAGTATTTCTCCGAAGCGCCCGGCGCGGGCGACTAGGCGGAGCGACCTTCCGAAATCGGGGGTCGCAGCGGTCGGAAAGCGCCAGCTTCAGGCGTTTGACGGAACAACTGGCTCTATCTGAGCGCTGATATGGGCTGGCTGTAGAATTCGGCCTCTGATTCTGCTATATAATTGTCATGTTCGCGCCGGAAGGCGGCAGGCCAGTTGTAGGTTGAAGACCGCCGCCTCGGCGCAGAGCGCCATCTGAACATGGATCGTCATCGCCACCGCATCAGCGGATGGGATGGGCGGTCTTCGCTGTCGCGTCAGAGCGGCGGGTGAGAGAGAGACGGACTGGAAGACGATAAATATGACCAGCAAAAGCAAGTCCAAGGGCGAGTTCCGCGCCAATGATTTCGTGGTCTACCCGGCGCATGGCGTCGGCAAGATCGTGTCGATTGAAGAGCAGGAGATCGCGGGCGTGAAGCTCGAGCTCTTCGTGATCTCCTTCGAGAAAGAGAAAATGACCCTCCGCGTGCCGACGGCGAAGGCGACTTCGGTGGGCATGCGCACCCTCGCCAGCCAGGAGCTGGTGGAGAAGGCGCTCACGACGCTTGGCGGCCGCGCGCGCGTGAAGCGGGCCATGTGGTCCCGCCGCGCGCAGGAGTATGAGCAGAAGATCAACTCCGGCGATCTGATCGCCATCGCGGAGGTCGTGCGCGATCTTCACCGCGCCGAAGACCAGCCGGAGCAGTCCTATTCCGAGCGCCAGCTCTATGAAGCGGCGCTCGAGCGGCTGACCCGCGAGGTCGCGGCGGTCGAGAAGCTGGACGAGACGAAGGCCGCGCGCCGCGTGGACGAAGCGCTCGACAAGAAAGCCGCCGCGGCTTGATTTAGCCGCCTTAGGTGGCTGTGGTTGACGTACAAGGCCCCGGCGCTCACTGAGAGCGCCGGGGCTTTTTCGCGGGCGAGACCATGACAATCAATTGGATCGCGCTGGATTGGGGGACGAGCCGCCTACGCGCCTTCGCCATGAACGGCGACGGCGCGGTTATGGACCGGCGGGCCTCCGACGACGGCATGGGCGGGCTGGAGGCGGACGGGTTCGAGCCCACGCTGCTCTCCCTGATCGGCGACTGGCTGGCGGATGCGCCGCCGACCTTCGCCGCCGGAATGCTCGGCGCGCGCGGCGGCTGGGTTGAGGCGCCCTACGCCTCCGCCCCCTGCGCGCCGCTCGATCCCACCCTTTTCTCTCGCGCGCCCGCGGCGGATCCGCGCCTGCGGGTCGCCATCGTCCACGGGGTCGCCCAAACCTCCCCGCCCGACGTCATGCGGGGGGAGGAGACGCAGATCGCGGGCTTCCTCTCCGCTCATCCCAGTTTCGACGGCGCGCTTTGCCTGCCCGGGACCCATTCCAAATGGGTCCGCGTCAGCGCGGGTGAAATCGTCGGCTTCCGCACTTTCATGACGGGGGAGATGTTCGCCCTCCTCGCCAACCGGTCGATCCTCAGCCGCTCGCTCGACGACGGGTTCGACGAGGGCGCCTTCGCGGAGGCGGCGGCGGACGGCCGCTCCCGCCCGGAACAGATCGCTTCGCGGCTGTTCAGCCTTCGCGCTGAAGGCCTGCTCACGTCGCCCGCCCCCGGAATGGCGCGCGCCCGGCTCTCCGGCTGGCTGATCGGCATGGAGCTGGCGGCGGCGAAGGGCTGGTGGCTCGGCGCCGACGTCGCCCTGATCGGCGCGCCCGACATCGCCGCCCGCTACAGCGCCGCATTGGCGCAGGAGGGCGTCGCCGCACCCGTCGTCAACGCAGAAGACGCCTCCCTCGCCGGATTGCGCGTCGCCAAAACGCTTAGGGAGGCGACATGAGCCGACCCATCATCGCCATCCTGCGCGGCCTGCGCCCGAGTGAAGCCGTCGCCGTCGGCGATGCGCTGATCGCGGCGGGCATCGACCGGATCGAGGTTCCGCTTAACTCTCCCGACCCATTCGACAGCATCGCCGCGCTCGCCGATGCGTTCGGCGACCGGGCGGAGATCGGCGCGGGCACGGTTCTCACCGCCGAAGACGCAAAGCGGGTGGCGGAGGTTGGCGGGCGAATGATCGTCGCCCCCAACTTCGACCAGGAGGTCGGGGCCGCCGCACTTGCGGCGGGATGCGCCTGGTATCCGGGCGTCTTCACCGCGACCGAATGCTTCGCCGCGATAAAGACGGGAGCGACGGGTCTGAAGCTCTTCCCCGCTTTTCAGATGGGCCCACAGGGCCTGAAAGCGCTTCGCGACGTCCTGCCGAAGGCGGCGCCCGTTTACGCCGTCGGCGGCGTCGGCCCCGCCAACTTCGCGGCCTGGCGCGCGGTGGGGGCGGACGGGTTCGGGATCGGCGGGGCGGTCTACAAGCCCGGTGATGACGCTGCGACGGTCGGGGCCAAGGCGCTGGCGCTGGCGGCGGCGTGGGACGAAACCTGCTGACGAGCTGCGCAATCCGGCATCGAAATAGCCGATCTTTACCCTTAGAACGCGCGACATGACCGATACGCCGCACCTGACCGCCATCATTCTCGCCGCCGGCGAAGGCTCCCGTATGAAATCGCGGCTACCGAAGCCGCTGCATGAGGTGGCGGGCCTTTCGCTGCTGGGTCACGCCATGGCCTCCGTCCACGCGATTGGGGAGGCGCGGATCACCGTGGTCGTCGGATCGGGCGCGGAGAAGGTGCGCGCCGCCGCCGAAGCGCTCGCCCCGGATGTCGGGTTCGCGACACAGGAGGAGCGGCTTGGCACGGCCCACGCCGTTCTCGCTGCGCGGGATGCGCTCGGGGCGGGCGGCGAAGCGGTCGTGCTCTACGCCGATACGCCCTTCATCCGGCCTGAGACGCTGGCGGCGATGGCGGCGGAGCGAGCGGCGGGCGCAGACGTCGTCGTTCTCGGCTTCAGAGCGGCGACGCCCGGCGGCTACGGCCGGCTGGTGATGGAGGGCGATCGCCTCGCCGCCATCGTGGAGGCGAAGGACGCGGATGCGGCGACCCTCGCCATCGATCTTTGCAACTCCGGCGTCATGATGGCCGACGCCGCGACGCTCCTCTCGCTCCTCGAAGCGGTCGGAAACGAGAACGCCAAGGGCGAATACTACCTCACCGACATCGTCGGGATCGCGAACCATCGCGGCCTTACCGCGCGCGTCGTCGAATGCCCGGAGGCGGAGACCATGGGCGTCAACGACCGGGCCGATCTCGCCACAGCGGAAGCGGCGTTCCAGACCCGCGCCCGCGCCGCCGCCATGGCGGGCGGCGCGACGCTGATCGACCCGGCGACGGTCTGGTTCAGCCATGACACGGCGCTGGGGCGCGACGTGACGGTGGAGCCGAACGTCTTCTTCGCCCCAGGCGTGACGGTGGAGGACGACGCGACAATCCGGGCGAATTCGCATCTCGAAGGGTGCCGCGTCGCCTCCGGCGCCGTCATAGGCCCCTTCGCGCGGCTGCGGCCGGGCGCCGATATCGGGGCGGACGCGCGCGTCGGCAATTTCGTCGAGGTGAAGAACGCGAGCTTCGCGGCTGGCGCCAAGGCCAACCACCTGACCTATGTCGGCGACGCCTCTGTCGGAGCGGGCGCAAATATCGGGGCGGGCGTCGTCACCTGCAATTACGACGGGGTGATGAAGCACCGCACCGAGATCGGGGAGGGCGCCTTCATCGGCACCAACGCCTCCCTCGTCGCGCCGGTCAGCGTGGGCGAGCGCGCCTATGTGGCGACCGGCTCCGTCGTCACCCGCGACGTGGCGCCGGATGCGCTCGCGATCTCCCGCGCGCGGCAGGAGGAGAAGCCGGGCTTCGCCTCCCGTCTGCGCGCGCGGCTAGTGGCGATGAAGGCGAAACGCGACGGCGCTTAACCTAGTGATTACGCTTCGCGGCCATCTTCTCCCGAGTGCCCGGCGAACCGCGCCGATTCAGAGGGAGATCGCCGATGACCACTGCGAAAACCAACCCTGCGAAAGGCGCAGTCGCCTTTTCCGTAGACGAGATTTTCTTCAGCCGCACTGACGACCGGGGCGTCATCACCGCCGGAAATGAGGTGTTTCAGCACCTGTCCGGCTATGATTGGTCGGAATTGATTGGAGCGCCGCACAAGGTCATTCGTCATTCAGACACGCCAAAGTCGCTCTTCCACCTGGTCTGGCAGCGGCTGAAAGCGGGCGAGAACGTCATCTTTTACGTAAAGAACAAAGCGAAGGATGGGCGGTATTACTGGGTTCTCGCCTTCGCATCGCCGATGGATGGAGGTTTCGTCTCCGTGCGGGTGAAGCCCACGTCGAAGATGTTCGAGATGATCGCCCCGCTTTATGAGGACCTCCGCCAGGAGGAAGAGGAGATCGGCTGGAACGCGGAGGAACATGGCCACGCGCGCCTTCTCGAACGGCTCGCCGAAGAGGGCTTCGATAGCTACGACGCTTTCGCATCCGAAGTCTCCCTTGCGGAAGGCAATGCGAGGCGGATCGAGCTTAACCGCATGCCGAACCCCGCCGCCGAAAACCTCGTCGCCGTCTCCAAGTCCGTGGAGACGCTGAATGGCGAAGTCGCCGAGCTTGCGGAGATCTTTCAGCGCATCAGGACGACCCCCATCAACCTTGGGATCATGGCGAACCGGATTGAACGGTCGGGCGGCCCGATCAGCGCGATATCAGGCATCTACAGCAGCATGTCGGCGGAGATCGGCGACTGGCTCGACGGTTTTCTCAAGAAGTCGGATGAAGCATTCGTCCGCATGCAGAAGAAGACCAGCGACTGTCTGGCGACCCTCGCCATCGCGGAGATCTCTCAGGAGATGCTCGCGGCGTTCGAAGCCGAGACGGATATGGAGCGCGAGTTCAACCACCACGATGAGATCTTCAAACTCAAGAAGGGCGCGCGGACCAGCGCGCGGACCACGCGAAACGCGATCTCGAGTATCCGAAATGACGCGATCGACATGCAAAACGCAGTCCATGTGCTCAAGCGCCACGTCATGAGCCTGAGTTCGACGCGCGTGCTCTGCGAAATTGAAAGCGCGAAACTGCCGACGCGGAGCGAGAGTCTCGAAGGCGTCGTCGCGCAACTCGCGGACTTTCAGGAAGAGATCGAGGAACTGCATAAGAGAATCGAGAGTGGGACGCAGTCCATTATCGCCTGTCTCTCAACCGATGTGCTGGTGACGGAAACGGAGACGCAAGAAGCGGCGTGACGACCGCCTGAATGATCCAGCCGGAAAGGCGATGCGCGAAGGCGTTCTCCGCCGCGAAGGCCTCAATACACGGCGTCCGGCGATAAGATGTTCCAGCTCAGGCCGGGAACTCACAGCACGCCCACTCTTCCAGCGTCTTTCGCGTCAGCCTTTCGCATGCTGCTTCAGTCGTTTGAAGATGCGATCGGGGCTGACATTTAGGTTGAGCCGAGACGCTCGACGCCGGTGACGATGTTTTCCCAAGACCCACCCGGCAAGGTTTTTGCCTCAAAGGCGACGTCGCCGACTTGATCTGGCGCGTCAGCGCGGAAACCGCCCGAAGCAGATTCCGCCTCCTCCCGTTGTCCTCGGGCCAGATGGCGAAGACCGCCCGATCAGGTTCGCAAGTGAAATCGTCGTTTTCAACGAACCGACAGGGAAGCCCACCCTGCGCGCCACTTCCGCGGCGATGCTCTGGCACGGCGCTCTGAAGCGTTTTGGACATAGACTGAGGTGTTTTAAGACCGCAGACGCCTACGCGGTGCGAAGACCGTTTCGCGGTTCCACAGCGCCACACGATCCGATCCAAGTTCCAATAGTCCCCGGCGCAAGACGAGCGTCACTTCGTCCTCCGCAGGTTTTAGACGGTTTCCACCCGCAATCTCTGGATATATGACGCGATTTCGCCCGATTTGAGCGTCAGGGACGGGTGGCGAAAGGAGATGCATCATGTGCGGCATCATCGGTATCATCGGACAGCGCCCGGCTTCGGACGCGATCATCGACGGTCTGAAACGACTGGAATACCGTGGATATGACAGCGCCGGCGTCGCCACTGTCGTCGACGGGAGACTGGAGCGACGCCGCGCGGTCGGCAAGCTCTCGGCCCTCACCGAGCTCGTTCAGGCGGAGCCGATCGCGGGCAGCATCGGGATCGGCCATACCCGCTGGGCGACCCACGGCGCGCCGACGACCGTAAATGCGCATCCCCACCAGGCGGGCGACGTGGCGGTCGTGCACAACGGGATCATCGAGAACTACAAGGCGCTGCGCGAAGAGCTCACCGCGGTCGGGCGCAATTTCCAGACAGATACCGACACGGAGACCATTGCGCAGCTCTGCGCCCATCTGATGTCGACCGGCCTCGGCCCTGAAGACGCCGCAGCCGCGACGCTGGCGCGGCTCGAAGGCGCCTTCGCGCTCTGCTTTATCTTCGAGGGCGAGGATGATCTTTTGATCGCGGCCCGGCGCGGCTCCCCGCTCGCGATCGGTTACGGGTCGGGGGAGATGTTCGTCGGCTCCGACGCGTTGGCCCTGGCGCCGCTTACAAACCGCATCGCCTATCTGGAGGAGGGAGACTGGGCCGTCCTTCACCGATCAGGCGTCGCCATCCACGACCACACGGGCGCAATCGCCACGCGTCCGGTCCGCACGATCTCCGTCGAGAGCGTGATCGTCGACAAGGGCGAACATCGCCATTTCATGTCGAAGGAGATCCATGAACAGCCCACCGTCGCCGGCTACGCCGTCGCGTCTTACGTCGACGCCCAGCGCGCGAAGATCGTCTCGCCCGCCGAGGCGTTGGACTTCAGCCGGATCGACCGCCTGACGCTGGTGGCTTGCGGCACCGCCTTCTATGCCTGTCAGGTAGCGAAATACTGGTTCGAGAGCATCGCGCGCATGCCCGTGGAGGTCGATATCGCCTCCGAATTCCGTTACCGCGAGCCGCCGCTGTCGGACCGCACCGCCGCTGTCTTCGTCAGCCAGTCGGGGGAGACGGCGGACACGCTCGCAGCGCTCACCTACGCCGCCGACAAAGTGGCGGCCGCTATCGCAGTGGTGAATGTCGACGAAAGCTCCATCGCGCGCGCCGCCGATATCGTTCTGCCGATCAGGGCCGGAACGGAAATCGGCGTCGCCTCCACCAAGGCGTTCACCTGCCAGCTGATCACGCTAGCGGCGACGGCGATCCTCGCCGGTCGTCAGCGCGGCGCGATCTCTGAGGAGGAAGAGGCCCAGCTCACCCGCCTTCTGGCGGAGACGCCACGGCGGCTGGCGGAAGCACTGACGTTGGAGACCGAGATCGCCGCCGTCGCCGCCGAAGTCGCAAAGGCGCGGGACGTTCTCTATCTCGGGCGCGGCGCCATGTATCCGCTCGCGCTCGAAGGGGCGCTGAAGCTAAAGGAGCTTTCCTACATACACGCCGAGGGCTACGCCTCCGGCGAGATGAAGCACGGGCCCATCGCGCTAATCGACGACGCGGTGCCGGTGATCGTCATGGCGCCGACCGACAACGTCTTCGACAAGACCGTCTCCAATATGCAGGAAGTGATGGCGCGGGGCGGCAAGGTCGCCCTCATCACCGACGAAAACGGCGCCCGACTCGCGGGGGAGGACGCATGGCGCGTCATCACCCTGCCGACGGTCGATCCCTTCATCGCGCCCATCGTTTACGCCGCACCGGCGCAGCAGCTGGCCTATTACGCGGCGGTGGCGAAGGGCACGGATGTGGATCAGCCGCGAAACCTCGCAAAAAGCGTAACAGTCGAGTAGTATCCGCCCCGAGGTGGGGGACGCGCCGAGCAGGCGTCCATCAAACCGCGGGAGTGAACATGCGGATTACGAGGTTGCGGGCCATGGTCGCCTGCGTGTTGGCGGCGGCGGTCACAATCGGGTGCGCGCCGAAACGGGAAGCGCGCGGACCGACGCCCTTCGACAAAACCGCTGTGGCGGACTGCTACACGGTCGAACTCTTCACCGTGGCGGAGATCGAGGCGCCTTCCACCACTGTGCCCGCCGCGTGGAACGGATATCTCGGCAAATGGGGCAAGGCGGGATGGGACGGCAAGTGGTGCCATGACCTCCACGTCCTCTCCGTCGACGCCGACGGCAACGCCGTGGTGATGGAGCTGCACGCGCCCTATGAGCCGTGGGGCCGCCAAGCGACGGCCTTCCGTCGCGCCGGAAAGATCGGCGAGGATGGGCGGTTGCGGGTGTCCTATTCCGGCGTGCTGATCGAGTACTGGATACAGAACGGCAAGCTCTACGGGCTGCGCAAGGAAGGCGGCGGGGCGCTTCGCATCGCGCTCTCGCCCGGCACCAATTCCGGCCTTGGATCCTGACGCCGCGCTCGCCGCGCTGCGCGCGCGCGGCGATCCCGAAGACGCCGAAGCGCAGGCCGCCTATCACAAGTCGGCCCGCGTTCATCTCGGCGTGCGCAACCCCGTCATCGATGAGCTGGTGAAGACGTGGCGCGCGGAAATCGGCGATGATCTGGAGGCGCGCGTCTCCCTGGCCAAAGCGCTTTGGGACAGCGACGTCCATGAGGCCCGCATCGGCGCCGCCAAGTTGCTGACCCAGGCGCGGATACGCGATGACGAACCGGTCTGGCGGCTGATCGCATCATGGGTTCCGACATTCGACGCCTGGGCGATCGCGGACCACGCCGCGGCGGCGGGATCACGGCGCCTGTCGGCTCATCCGGAACGTCTGGACGAGGTCGAGGCGTGGACGACCGACCCCAGCATGTGGGTTCGCCGCGCGGCGCTGATCTTCAGCCTGCCCTGGTCGAAGGGGCGCTATCCTTCCCCGGAGGATCAGGCGCGGCGGGAGCGCATTCTCGGCTGGGCGGCGGGATATGCGGGCGACCGCGAGTGGTTCATCCAGAAGGCTGTCGGCTGGTGGCTCCGGTCGCTCTCAAAGCACGACCCGGATCGGGTGCGCGACTTTCTTGAGGAGCATGGCGAGCGGATGAAAGCCTTCGCGCGCAAGGAAGCGTCCAAGTATCTCTGATCGCGTTTCGCCTGTGGCGACGAAGGTCTCCCGCACTCCGCCCGCGCTGACGCGCGGATGCGTTTGGGCCGAGCGCCTCCGGCAGGGGACTATTTTTTGGAAGGGTGAAGGATTTAGCGCCCGGCGATCATAGCCGCCGGGCGCCTTTTCGGGCGTTTCCTCAACGCCGTGGGGCGGGCGGGGTCTGCGCCCCGCTCCAGCTCACTTCTTCTTTTTCTTCGGCGGCATCAGGTCGGTGATGGTGCCTTCGAACATCTCGGCTGCGAAATTCACCGTCTCCGACAGGGTCGGATGCGGGTGGATCGTGTGGCCGAGATCGGTGGCGTCGGCGCCCATCTCGATGGCCAGCGATACCTCCGCGATCAGGTCGCCCGCGTTGGGGCCGACGATGGCGGCGCCGATCACCTGCTCCGTCTCCTCATCGAAGATCAGCTTGGTGATGCCTTCGTCGCGGGCGAGCGACAGCGACCGGCCCGAGGCGGCCCAGGGGAAGGAGCCTTTGCCAACCTTGATCCCTTTCGCCTTCGCATCCGTCTCCGTCACGCCGCACCATGCGACTTCCGGGTCGGTATAGGCGACCGACGGAATGATCCGCGCATCGAAAGCTCGCTTGTGACCGGCGCACACCTCGGCGGCGACCTTGCCTTCGTGCACCGCCTTGTGGGCGAGCATCGGCTGGCCCACCACATCGCCGATGGCGAAGATGTGCGACTGGTTAGTGCGCATCTGGTTGTCGACCGCGACGAAGCCGCGCTCATCCACCGCGACCCCCGCCTTTTCGAGCGCGATCAGGGCACCGTTCGGGCGGCGGCCGACGGAGACGAGGAGCTTGTCGAAGAGCTTGTCTTCGGCGCCGTCCGGCCCCTCCATCGTCACCTTCAGCCCGTTCTTCTGGGCCTTCACGGCGGTGACCTTGGTCTTCACGCGGATCTCGGCGAAGCGCCCCTCCATCCGTTTGTGGAGCGGTTTAACGATGTCCTGGTCGCAGCCCGGGATGAGCTGATCCATGAACTCGACGACGGTGACGTCGGAGCCCATCGCCTCGTAAACCGTGCCCATCTCCAGCCCGATGATGCCGCCGCCAAGAACGCAGAGCTTCTTCGGGATGTCCTCAAGCTCCAGCGCGCCAGTCGAGTCGATCACGCGCGGATCGTCGTGAGGGATGAAGGGCAGCGTGACGGGTTCGGACCCGGCGGCGACGATGCACTGGTCGAAGGTGACGGTCTTGTCGCCTTCCGCCGTCGCCACCTTGATGGCGTTGGCGGAGATGAACTCCCCGCGCCCTTCGACCACCGTGACCTTGCGGGCCTTGGCGAGACCGCCGAGGCCGCCGACCAGCTTGTCGACCACCGACTGTTTCCAGCCGCGCAGCTTGTCGATGTCGATCTTCGGCTTGCCGAGGGAGATGCCGAAATGGTCCATCTCTTCGGCTTCGGTGATGACCTTCGCGGCGTGAAGGAGGGCCTTCGACGGGATGCAGCCCACATTGAGGCAGACGCCGCCAAGCGTCGGGTTCTTCTCGATCAGGACGACGTCCAGACCAAGGTCCGCCGCGCGGAAAGCGGCGGTGTAGCCGCCGGGGCCGGAGCCGAGGACGACGACCTGTCCGTGAATGTCGCCCTTCGCCACACTCGCGGCGGCGGGCGGCGCGGCGGGGGCCGGGGCCGCCGCCTCTTCCTTCGGCGCTTCGGCCGGAGCGGGGGCGTCGCCCGCGCCTTCGACCTCAAGCGTCAGGACGGTGGAGCCTTCGGAGACCGTGTCGCCCTCTTTCACCGCGATCGCCGTGACCTTGCCGACGGCGGGGGAGGGAACCTCCATCGTCGCCTTGTCGCTCTCCAGCTCCAGCAGCGGGTCTTCTTCAGCGACCGTGTCGCCGACCGCGACCATGATGCCGATCACCGGGACGTCGGAGAAATCGCCGATATCGGGTACTTTGACCTCTAGCGTAGCCATATCTCAGCCCTCCCTCAGAGCATCAGCCGGCGTTCGTCGCCGAGCAGGTGTTTCAGGGTGGCGCAGAACCGGGCGGCGAGGGCGCCGTCGATGGCGCGGTGGTCGTAGCTGAGCGACAGGGGCTGCATCAGGCGGGGAACGAAGCTCTCGCTCTCCTTGTCCCAGACGGGTTGCATCTTCGAGCGGGTTAGCCCGAGGATCGCCACCTCCGGCGCATTGACGATGGGCGTGAAGGACGTGCCGCCGATCCCGCCGAGGGAGGAGATCGTGAAGGTCGCTCCCTGCATGTCGCCGCCGCCGAGCTTGCCGTCGCGCGCTTTCGCCGAAAGTTCGCCGAGCTCCTTGGAGATCTCGACGATGCCCTTGGCGTCCGCGTTCTTCACCACCGGCACGACGAGGCCGTTGGGCGTGTCCGCCGCGAAGCCGATATTGTAGAACTTCTTGCGGATCAGCTTGTCGCCGTCGGGGTGGATGGAGGAGTTCACCTCCCAATGGGTCTTCAGCGCGCTGACCGCCGCCTTGATAACGAAGCTGAGGAGCGTGACGCGATAGCCTTCGGCCTTCGCCGCCGTGTCCAGCTCTTTGCGGTATGCATCCAGCCCGGTGATGTCCGCCTCTTCGTTATGGGTGACATGCGGAATGTTGAGCCAGGAGCGATGCAGGGCCGGACCGGAGATCTTCTTGATCCGGCTCATCTCCACGTCTTCCACCGGGCCAAATTTGGAGAAGTCGACCGCCGGGATCGGCGGGATGCCCATGCCGCCGGACGCCGCGCCCGCCGCCGGAGCCGCGCTTTCGACGGTTTTCTTCAGCGCCGCCGTGACGTCTTCGCGCAAGATGCGGCCCTTGCGCCCGGACGCTTTCACCGCTGCGAGGTCGACGCCCATCTGGCGTGCGAATGCGCGGACGGAAGGGGAAGCATGCGCCTTGGAGAAGCCCGCCTCATCGACCGTCTCAAGCGCGCCCTTCTTGTCGCCCGACGCCGCAGGCGCCGCAGGCGCCTCCGCCTTCGCAGGCTCTTCCTTGGCGGGCGCCTCTTCTTTCGCCGCTTCGGCGGGGGCGTCGCCCGCGCCTTCCGCCTCAAGCGTCAGCACCGCGGCGCCTTCGGAAACGCTGTCGCCCTCTTTCACCGTGATCGCCGTCACCTTTCCGGCGGCGGGCGATGGTACTTCCATCGTCGCCTTGTCGCTCTCCAACTCGATCAGCGGGTCTTCTTCCGAGACCGTGTCGCCAACCGAGACGAGAATGCCGATCACCGGCACATCCGAGAAATCGCCGATATCCGGGACCGTTACTTCAATCGTAGCCATTGTTTCCGTCCTTCTCGTTCTTTTCTCAGACCAGACGCGGGTTCGGTTTCCCGCCGTCGATCTCGTATGTCTTCAACGCTTTCTCGAGGTCCTTCTTGGTGACCGACCCTTCGCGGTAGAGCGCGACCATCGCCGCCGCCGCGATGTGGTTCGCGTCCACCTCGAAGAACCGCCGCAGGTTCACCCGGCTGTCGGAGCGGCCGAAACCGTCCGTGCCGAGGACCGTGAAGGGTTGCGGCACGAAGGCCCGGACCTGTTCAGCGTAGTTCTTCATGTAATCGGTCGCCGCGATCACCGGACCTTTCGCATCGGCGAGGCATTCGGTGATGTAAGGCGTCCGCTCCTTCGCCAGCGGATTGAGGCGGTTGTGCCGCTCGCAATCCTGCCCGTCGCGGGCCAGCTCGTTGAAAGAGGTGGCGGACCAGAGGTCGGAGGTGACGCCGAAGTCGGTCTTCAGCATCTCCGCGGCCTTCATCGCCTGCACGAGGATCGTGCCGGAGCCCATCAGGTTCACATGCTTTTTCGCAGGCTTCTGAACTTTCTGAAGTTGATAAAGGCCTTTGACGATACCGTCATAGGAGCCTTCCGGCATGTCCGGGTGCTGATAGTTCTCGTTCATCAGCGTGAGGTAGAAGAACACGTCCTCCTGATCCTCGTACATCCGCTTCAGCCCGTGGTGGATGATCGCCGAGACCTCGTAAGAGAACGTCGGATCGTAGGAGACGCAATTCGGGATCGTACCGGCGAGGATGTGGCTGTGCCCGTCCTCATGCTGCAAGCCTTCGCCGTTGAGCGTCGTGCGTCCGGCGGTGCCGCCGAGCAGGAAGCCCCGCGCCCGGCTGTCCCCGGCGGCCCAGGCGAGGTCGCCGATCCGCTGGAAGCCGAACATCGAATAGTAGATGTAGAACGGGATCATCGGCACGCCGTGGACCGAATAGCTGGTCGCAGCGGCGATCCAGTCGGCCATGGCGCCGGCTTCGTTGATGCCCTCCTGAAGAACCTGACCGTTCTGGCTCTCCTTGTAGAACATCAGCTGGTCGGCGTCCTCGGGCGTGTAGTTCTGGCCCTTCGGGTTGTAGATGCCGAGCTGGCGGAACATCCCCTCCATCCCGAAGGTGCGGCTCTCGTCCGGCACGATCGGGACGACCTGTTTGCCGAAGTCCTTGTTCCGCGTGAGCGTCGTCAGGATGCGGACGAAGGCCATCGTGGTGGAGATCTCACGGTCGCCGGTGCCCTTGGTCTGGGCGGAGAACGCGTCGAGATCGGGGATCGGCAGCTTCGCCGCATCGCGCCACTTGCGCTGCGGGAAGTCGCCGCCAAGGTCCTTGCGACGCTCCGCCAGATACTCGCGCTGCTCGTTGGAAAGCGGGATCAGCGGTGCCTTCACGACCTCTTCATCGGAGAGCGGGATCTGGAACCGGTCGCGGAAGGTCTTCAGCTGATCTTCGGCGAGCTTCTTCTGCTGGTGAGTGATGTTCAGGCCCTCGCCCGCATCGCCCATGCCGTAGCCCTTGACCGTCTTCACCAGAATGACGGTCGGCTGGCCCTCGGTTTTCGACGCTTTGTCGAACGCGGCGTAGACCTTTTGCGGATCATGGCCGCCCCGGCGCAGCGCCCAGATCTCATCGTCCGTCCAGTCTTCGACCAGCTTCGCGGTCTCCGGATACTTCCCGAAGAAGTGCTCGCGGATATAGGCGCCGTTCTTCGACTTGAAGGTCTGGTAGTCGCCGTCGACCGTCTCATCCATCAGCTGACGCAGCTTGCCGCTTTCGTCCCGCTCCAGAAGGTCGTCCCAGCCCTTGCCCCAGAGGAGCTTGATGACGTTCCAACCTGCGCCGCGGAAGTCGCCCTCCAGCTCCTGCACGATCTTGCCGTTGCCGCGCACCGGGCCGTCGAGGCGCTGAAGGTTGCAGTTCACCACGAAGATCAGGTTGTCGAGGTTCTCCCGCGCGGCGAGGCCGATCGCGCCTAGGCTCTCCGGCTCGTCCATCTCGCCATCGCCGAGGAAGGCCCAGACCTTGCGGTCCTTCATGTCGATATGGTCGCGGTTGTGCATGTATTTCATGAATCGCGCCTGGTAGATCGCCATCAGCGGGCCGAGGCCCATCGAGACGGTCGGGAACTGCCAGTAATCCGGCATCAGCCACGGATGCGGGTAGGAGGAGACGCCGTTGCCCGCGACCTCCGACCGAAAATTCTCCATCTGCTCTTCGCTGATCCGGCCCTCCATGTAGGACCGGGCGTAGATGCCGGGCACCACGTGGCCCTGGAAGAACACCAGATCGCCGCCATGCTCATCGGTCCGCGTCCGCCAGAAATGGTTCAGACCGATGTCGTACATCACCGCCGATGACGCGAAGGACGCGATATGCCCGCCATATTCGCTGGAGACCTTGTTGCGCCGAACCACCGTCGCCATCGCGTTCCAGCGGTTAATAGTGCGGATGCGCCATTCCATGTCGATGTCGCCGGGGAAGGCGGGCTGCTGATCCGCGGGGATCGTGTTCTGGTAAGCGGTGGTCGAGCCGAAAGGCAGGTTCGCGCCGTTCTCCCGCGCGGTGGCGACCGCGGTGTCGAGGAGGGCGTGCGCCCGATCCGGGCCGTCCCGCTCGATCACGTCCTCGATGGCTTCGCGCCATTCCTGGGTTTCCACCGGATCGATGTCGCGCATGTCCTCGGTCATGTCGTCCTCTCCTTCAGCGTTCGCTTTTTCCGCCCGCATCCGCAGCGGGATGAGGCGGTTTGATGGGTTGGTCATATTTACTGACCAGGATTCGAGCCACCGGTCCTCGGGAAACCCCGCGTCCCGCTGAGTGCATAGCTGAGCCGTTAAGCCTTGCGTTAAACGCATAGCCAACCGCTGTTCCAGCGATAGGATTTTCAGGTGGGAGGGGGAGGCCGCCTGATCTCCGCGCCGAGCGTTTGAACTCCCTCGGCGCAGCTAACATCAAGCGTAGGCTTTCTTTTTCGACATTTTGCCGATCCCGGGGTTCAGGCTGTTGGTCGGATCGCACTCTTGGTAGAACGCCGCGAGATCGGGTTTCGCGGCATAAAGATGCCCGACGTTGTGCTCCGCCGGATACTCCGCCCCCCGCTGGTCCAGAAGCGCCAGCATCTCGGCCTTCAGTGCCTTCGGGTCGACGCCCTTCTTCACCACGTAATCCTGATGCAGGACGTGGCACATGAAGTGCCCGTAATAGAGCTTCGCTTCGATCTTGTCGGCGATTTCGGGCGGCAGCTCCTCGAACCAGTCGCGGTCATTGCGACGGAGCGCGATGTCGAGGGCGAGGATGTCCTCCACCTCGTTCCGATGGATTTGCATATAGCGTACCGCGGCGCCCGCCGCCGCGAAGCGGTGCAGCCCGGCGATCTTCGCCTCGCGCGGGTCGCATTCGAAGAAGTCGAGGCCGCCCTCTGACCTGAGCGCCTCAAGAAGTTCGCGCGCCTCATGGATCCCCCCGTCGCGCATTTTCAGGATGAGGTGGTGATCGAACCGCTTCCGATACTCCCCCATCCGTTTGGGTAGAACGCCCGGCCAAAGCGCGCTCAACCCTTGCATGAAACGGTCAGTGAAGCCTCGTGTAAAGGAAAACCGGTTCAGGCGCGCATCCACCGCGCCCTTCATGGCGAAGAACATCGGCAAGCGGTCCGTGCCCAGCTTGTCGATCATCACCAGCGTGTCCTTGCCGTATTTGGCGGCGACGTCATAGGCCTCCGCATGCATGTATTCGGCGGAGACGGGCAGCGTTTCGCACGCCGCGAGAATGCGGCGACGCAGTTCCGTCAGGCGATCCGGGCTCTCCGCACCGACGTAAAACACCTGTTCGGCGTCGTTCATCGGATAGGTGTCGAGACGGACGGCGAAGACGGCCAGCTTCCCCGCGCATCCCGCCGCCTCGTAGAGGCGCCGCTTATCTGCGTTGAACCGGGCGGGCGTCGCCGCGTCCACGTCGCGCACCCGCGTCGCATAGCCGGTGTCGGAGGCTTTGCGGTTCGTGTCCTCCACGTCCTCTTCGGAATAGCCGCCGTTCTGAAGGCGCGTAAGGATCTCCTCCGGCGTGTCGCCGAGACGGACGCCTAGATGGTTCACCAGCTCCAGTTCACCCGCCTCCGTGATGCGGGCATGAAGCGACAGCTCCGTGTAGGACGGCCCCCGCTCCACCAGCGACCCGCCGGAATTGTTGCACACCCCGCCCATGACGGACGCGCCGATGCAGGACGAGCCGATCACCGAATGGGGCTGGCGCCTGAAGGGCGCGAGCAGCTTCTTCAGCGCGAAGAGCGTCGCGCCCGGAAAGGCGATGATCTGACGCCCGTCGCGGATCGTCTGAACGCCGTCCATCCGCCGCGTGTTCATCAGAACCACGTCGCGGTCGTAGGACCCGTTCGGGGTCGAGCCCTCGGTCAGCCCGGTATTGGCCGCCTGCATGATGACGATCTTATCGGCGGCGACGCAGGCCCGCAGGATCTTCCACTGCTCCAGAAGCGTCGCGGGCCGAACGACGGCGAGCGCGTCGCCCTCGCCTGACCGGAACCCCTTGCGGTAGGGCTTCGTCGCCTTCTCCCCCGTCAGCACATGGCGGGCGCCGACAATGCGCTTCAACTCGGCGATCAGTTCGCGCTCGGTCATGATCTCGTCTCTCTCCCGGTCTCCGCCGACATTGCGGCGGATTGGACGGGTCTAGAGACGGCGCAGGGCCGCAGCTTTGATCTGGCTCAATAAGGGCGGCGCTTGCGATGCGATGGTACGGGCGGCCGGACTTGAACCGGCACGGGCTTTCGCCCCAGGCATTTTAAGTGCCATGCGTCTACCATTTCGCCACGCCCGCATCGTTGGCCCGCATCGCTGACGACGGGCTTAGCGCACCTCTCCGGGTCAGGGAAAGAGCCGCCGGTTTGCCCTCCGGCGGTGGTTGCGCCATTTTAACCGGGAAACGGTAGGAATCGCGACCCATGACCAAACCCGTTATCGGAATCGCCGGCGGCGCCCAGATGATCAACGACGCCTATCGCGTACAGGCGACGGGCGAGCGCAACATCGAAGCGATCGCGGAGGCGTCTGGCGCCATCCCGTTGATCATTCCCGGCAGCCCTGATCACGTGCAGATCCGGGACATGATGAACGTGCTCGACGGCGTCCTGCTGACCGGCGGGCGCGCCAACGTCCACCCCGATTATTACGGCCATGAGGAGACGGAGGGGCATGGCCCCTTCGACCGCGACCGCGACGACGTCACCCTCGGCATCGTCCGCGCGGCGGTGGAGGTCGGGATGCCCGTCTTCGGGGTCTGCCGCGGGATACAGGAGATCAACGTGGCGCTCGGCGGCACGCTCCACCCGGAAATCCGCGATCTTCCCGGCAACATGAACCACCGCATGCCGCCCGACTGCAAAGATCACGAGATCATCTTCCGCAAACGCCACAAGGTGACCTTCACCGACGGCGGCTGGTTCCACCGGACGCTCGGCCAGCGGGAGATCGTCACGAACTCCCTCCACGGTCAGGCGGTGATTGATCCGGGGGACGGCGTCGTGATCGAAGGCCGCGCCGACGACGGCGTGGTGGAGGCGATCAGCGTCCCTTCCGCCCGCGGCCTCGTCATCGGGGTCCAGTGGCACGCGGAGTACGAAGCCGCCCGCGACGCCGACAGCGCCAAGCTATTCGGCGCTTTCGGCGAAGCCGCCCGCACCTGGCGCTCCAAAAGCGCCGCCGCCTGAGCGAAGGCGGCCACCGCTCTCCAGTGCGCGCTTCAAATACCTGAATGCCCCGCAGGGGCGTCGCGCAAAGCGCGACTTCGGATCGGAACGATCCGGCGGGTGACGAGGCGGCTCCCGAAGGGAGCTCCGAGGAGGCCGCCCCTGCGTCTACCCCGCGCCCCGCGCCCGGCTCTCCTCCGTCGCTGGCGCGTAAGTGCGATGCGCCAGCGCGTTCAGCCTTTCAGTCACCGTTTCCGACAGATGCGCCCGCCGTAGTCCCAGCGTTTGCGCCTGGTCGACAACAGCGCGATAAACGAGATCCGCGCTTTCAGCGTCAGCCTCGCCGAGATCGCGATCCCGGAGCCCTTTCATCAGCGGGCATTCGGCGCGCCCCGGGGCGGTCTCCAACCAATCCAGAAACCCTTCGCCCGCGCCCGGCGTCTCCGCCGCAATCGCCCGGCGGGCGGCTTTTCCCGCTTCCGCCGCCAGCCCCCAGGGCAGTCCAACGCCCCGCGCCGCCTTTGCGACCAGCGCTTCGAACTCGCCCAGAGACAGACCGCTCACCCCGCCCACGCCCATCCGTCCGCATCCGCCGCCGGCATCTCGTCCGGCAGGGGCGCGCCCTGAAACATCGTGATCCGCACCCAGCGGTCTGAGCGGGGGTCGAACTTCGTCGCTCCGAAAAAGCTCAGCTTGCAGCGGAGGAGGTCGATCGGAAGCATCTCCGCCGAAATCGTGTTGTCGCGGATCTCGGCGAACGGGAACTTCGCCGCGATCTGCGCCCTGAGCGCCGCCCCGCGATGCTCCGGCGCCGCCATCAGAAAGGCCGCGACGGTCTCGTCTGCGTCCCGCTCCGCCAGCGCATGAACCAGCGCCCTCGCGTCCCGCGCCGGCGCAAGCGGTTGCTCGTAATCCTCAATCGGCTCCTCGAACCGCTCGCCCAGCCGCGGCTCCAGCTTCTCTTCGGAGACGTACCAACACCGCGCTCGCTCCGCGCGCTCTTCGAAATCCGTCTCAAGCGCGAAGCCGTAGATCCGCTCCGCCAGCGCTTTCAGATCGCCGCAGCGCATCCGCCCGTCGAGCCGACCGTGACGATCCTCATCCGCGGCCATGCAATCGGCCAGCCCGTCGATCAGATGCCCATAGGGCTCCATCATCATCGAGGCCGTCATCTCCCGCCCATCGTCGCTCAACGCATCCGCCGCCCAGCGGTAAAGGCGATCCCAGGGGTCCGCGCCATGCAGGGCGCCCGCCGCCACATGGGTCTCCAGCTTCGCCAGATCGTCCCTGAGCGCGACGATGCGCGGCGCATAGAGCGGATGGCGCGTCCCCCAGCGCGCGACCTGGCCCTTGGCCTGCTCCAGCGTCTCGCCAAACGCTTCTTTCTCCCGCTGCTTCGCCTCCGGCAAAGCGCGCACCCGGGCCAGCCCTTCTTCGCGCGCCCGCATCCAGTGATCGATCAGGACGGGGTGCTTGATGAGAAACGGCGCCATGCCGAGCCCGGTCGAATTGCCGACGCCAAGCCGCCGCTTCAGTGCGGGGTCGAGCCGCGCGGCGTCGGGGTTCTTCACCCGCGCCATATGCTCCGCGATGTCGATGGTGAAGGCGCGGATCAGATAGACCGACAGCATCTCCGCCTGAAACGGCGCGGAAAGCTCAGGCCGATCCGCGACGAACTCACGGTCCACCGCTCCGAACTTGCCCGACCCGTAAACGGCCGTCGTCCGCATCAGATAACCGACCGCTTCGACCTCCTCCGTATCCGGCTGCTCCCCCGCCGCCAGGCGATCCACCACATGGGGGAAGAGGCGCATGGACCGGTTCGCCCGGCTCAGCGTCAGTTCCCGCTCCGACACTCGGCCCGCTTCCTGATAGGGCACATTGCCCGCCAGCCGGTCGACATCCGCCGCCGTCGGCTCCCCGTCGAAGAGCGCAAAGGTCGCGTCCCATGCTTCCGCGATCACCCGGTCCGAGCGTTGATCGTCCGGCAGGTCATGGGCGAAGGCGACGAGGGTGTAAGTTCGCTCCGGTCCCCGCGCCCGGTAAAGCGCACGGCCCTCGCCATTCGCGTCGACCTCCCAAAGCGGCCGATCGAACCGCCAGTTTTCGCACGCCAACCGGCGCATCAGGATGCGCATGAAGGAGAGCCGCGTCTGGTGAAACGCGCCCATCGACGAGAGGCGCATCACCTCCGCCGGATTGCGGAGAAAGGCTTCAGGCTCTGGCGCGGTTTCGATGCTCATCGCGACTCCCTCAAACGATCCGTCGTCAATCGTTACAAGCGAAATGCGGGTTCGCCTATAGAGACGTGCGGAAGGACGCCCGCCGGGCGGATCGTCACCATGGGAGCGGCGGCGCTCTCAGGCGATGTTCTGTCCGAAAGTCAGCTTATTGCTGTCCGGGTCTCTGAAGCCGATCTCGCGCATACCCCAGGTCTGATCGACCGGCGCGCTCCCGCCGCTCGGAACCGTCAGCTCGACGCCGTTCGCCAGGAACTTCTCGCAAAGCGCGTCGACGTCGCCGACGCGAACGTAAATCTCCGCGCCGAAAACGCCGTTCTCGCGCGCATGGCTGCTCAGATGCAGAATGTCTCCCTCCCGCGAAAGCGCGGCGTATCGCGAGCCGAACGCGGCCGGGTCCGGATCCGGAGCGACGACCACTTCGAAATCCAGCACGCGCGTAAAGAAGTCGACCGACGCCGGCAGATCCCTGCAGTTCAGGCATGGTTCTATGGGCATGGTCAGTCTCCCGCGTCTCGCGTTTTCCCGGCCACTTTACGCCAGATCCAGGAACATGCGGACAGCGCGCGTCAGGCGTAGCGCTCGGCCGGAATCGGAAACCCGTTCCGCCCGGGAAACTCCGACCCCTGCGCCCGCGCGTTCGGCATCTTCAGCCAGAGCCGCAAGAGACGCCGGCGCATTTCCGGCGCCTCATGATCTTCAAACGAGGTGCGGGAATGAAGGACCATGTAGTTATTGGCGAACTGCATGTCCCCGGGCTCCAGCATCATGTCGAGCCGCCGCTCCGGCTCCGCCATGATCGCATCAAACAGGTCGAACGCCTCGATCTCCACGGCGGAGAGCGGCTGGCCCATTTGCTCCGCGCCAAGCTCGATATACTGGCGCAGATAGCGGCAGGTCAGCTTGCCTTCATGCCAGTGGAAAAGCGGGGTCCGCAGCGGACCTTGCAAGCTCATATGGGCGTAGGGATAGGCACGGTAGAAAAGCCCAAGATGCTCCGGATGCCGCTCCAGCAGCGCGTTATGGATCGACGCTGCGCTGACGAGGCTGGAGAGCCCGCCCCGTTTCGCCTTCCGATGACAGAGGAGGCCGACCACATCCGACGGGTCGGTGTGGTAGGGCAGATAAAGGCTGGTCTGGAAAACCCGCGTCTCCTTCTTCGCCGGATCGCCCACCGCCATGACCCGGCCGATCAGATCGCCCTCCGGGTTCTGCCCGACCGGCGTTCCGAGATGGAGGCCGAGACCGAAGTAGATCGCGTCGATCTCCTCTTCCGAATACCGCCCCACCGGCAGCCCGCGCAGCACGAAGAACCCCCGCCCGTTCTCCAGTTCATCCGCCAGCGCCGCCAACCGGGCGGAGAGCGGTCCGATGGGAAACTCCGCCGCCGAGAAACGGGGCGGCGCAAGCCCGCGATCCCGTATGGCGCGGAGCGCCGCATCGATCGCCTCCGCATCCGCTTCAGTCAGATGAACGATCCAGCTGTCGTCAGTCTCAAAATCGGTTCCAAGCCACGCCGCCCCCCCGTCGATGCGCTTCGTCAGGATCGATCCCATATCCGCTTCCCTCTCGCGTTTCAGGCGCGGACGAGTATTACGAAAATCGTTAACGAAATGAAATTTCAAATGGAATCAGATGCTTGAGGGGACGTCCCCATGGGGACGCCCGCCAAATAAGCCGAGAACGCGCCGCGGACTGGTTCCGCGGCCGCTCAGATCAGGGCTGCGGGTCGTCCTCGTCCCCGCCTTTCGGCAGGTTGAACAGGCTGTCGGCGTCGACCAGCGTGGAGGCTTCCTCGGCGGTCTCTTCCTCGGCGTCCTCGCCCATGATGGAGAAATTCTCCAGACCCCCGAAATCCTTCTGCGGGCGCGGCGCGTCAGGGTCGGCGTGGAGCGACGCTTCGGTGGACATGAGGGTCTTTTTCTCCTCGTCCGTCATCGTCTCCTCCATCTTCGCCTTGCGCGAAGCGGCGCGGGTGACTGCGGCGTCCAGCTCGATCTGCTTGCACATGCCGAGCGCGACCGGGTCGACCGGGCGGATGTTCGGCATGTCCCAGTGGGTCTTCTCGCGCACCGACTGGATCGTCGGCTTGGTGGTGCCGACGAGCTTTGCAATCTGCGCATCCGCCAGCTCCGGATGATAGCGCACGAGCCAGGCGATCGCCGCCGGACGGTCCTTGCGCTTGGAGAGCGGCGTGTAGCGCGGAGCCTTCTTCTTCTGCTCGGGCGCGAGGTTCTTCTTCAGGAGCCTCAGCCGCGCGGTCGGATCCTTCTCGCAGCGCTCGATCTCTTCACGCGTCAGCTGGCCCTTGGTGACGGGGTCGAGGCCCTTGATCCCGATCGCGACCTCGCCATCGGCGATGCCGGAAATCTCAAGGTCGTGCATCCCGCAGAACACCGCGATCTGGGTGAAGGTCAGCGTCGTGTTGTCGACCAGCCAGACGGCGGTCGCTTTCGGCAAGAGGGGCAGGTCGCTCATCGCTCGATCTCCTCAAAAGACATATCTTCGCCCTCGGCTGAAATCCGTCGCCGCATCGGCTAGTCTCGGGTTTCGAGGGGAACTCGCGGCGTATATAGGCGAAGAAACGCGACGATGAAAGCGGTAACTCGAATGCTCAGACTGGCCGCCCTGATCCTGCTTTTCCTGACCGCGACGGCCCGCGCCGACGGCGAAAAGGCGGGCGATTTCGACTACTACGTCATGGCGCTTTCCTGGAACGCCTCCTGGTGCGAGCGGGAGGGGGATGCGCGCGGCGCCGATCAGTGCGACCCGCGTCACGACCTCGGTTTCACGCTTCATGGCCTTTGGCCGCAATATGACGACGGCGGATGGCCGGACTATTGCCGCACGACCCACCGTGACCCCTCCCGCGCCGACACCGCCGAGATGACGGACATCATGGGCTCCGGCGGCCTCGCCTGGCATCAATGGAAGAAGCACGGCCGCTGCTCCGGCCTCTCGTCGGAGGATTACTTCCGCCTCTCCCGCCTCGCCTATGAGCGGGTGACGCGCCCAGACATCCTCCGCCGTCTGCGAAACGACGTCTCAGCGCCGCCGACGGTAGTGGAAGAAGCGTTTCTGGAGGCGAACCCGTCCCTCCACCCTGACGGCGTCACGATCACCTGCCGAGACGGCTTCCTGCAGGAGGCGCGGATCTGCCTCTCCCGCGATCTGGAGCCCCGCCGATGCAGCGGGCGCACGCGACGGGACTGCACGGCGCGCGCGGTGACGATCCCGATGATGCGTTGACAAGGCGGCCGCCTCACGGCGAGGTGGCGTCCATTCGGATTGGGGGTGGCGGCGACGATGCAGATCGGGCCGAACGCGAGACCGGGCCAGCGCATCGGCCTCCTCGGCGGATCGTTCGATCCGCCGCATGAGGGGCATGTCCACATCACCCGCTGGGCCCTCCGCCGGTTCCGACTGGATCAGGTCTGGTGGCTCGTCTCCCCCGGCAATCCGCTGAAGGATCGCGGGCCGGCGCCCATTGAGACGCGAATGGCGGCGGCGGAGGCGATGTTCCCCGCCCCCGGCGTCCCAGACTACCGGATCGAAATCACCGATATCGAAGCCCATCTCGGCACCCGCTACACGGCGGAGACGCTGAAGGGCGTCCGCCGCCTCTATCCCAGCGTCCGCTTCACCTGGCTGATGGGCGCCGACAACCTCGCGACCTTCCACCTCTGGCAGGACTGGCGCTGGATCATGGAGAGCTTTCCGGTCGGCGTCCTAGGTCGCCCCGGCTCGATGGCGAGCGCGGGTCTCTCCCCCGCCGCCCGCCGTTATCGGCGGCATCGCATCCCCAAGGCGCGGGCCGCGCGCCTACCGTCGATGCGGGCGCCCGCTTGGACGATGCTGACCACGGGCCGCATGTCGGACGCCTCCTCCACCGCGATCCGCAGCGCCGGGGGCTGGCCATGATCGCCCGCCGCGCCGTCCTCGCCCTCCTCTTCGCGGGCCTCGCCAGCGGCGCGCTCGCGAAGGCCCCGCAGTTCGCGCCCGCGCCGCAGCCTCGCCCGGTCTTTCCCGTTCTCACCGGGAAGGAGCTGACGGTCGCCGCCAATCTCTCCGGCGACGTCGCCTTCATCGTCTACGATCTGGATGCGGATCAGGTGCTGGAGGCCCGGAACCCGGACGCGCCGCTCCCGCCCGCCTCCGTCGCCAAGATCCCGACCGCGCTTTACGCGCTGGACGCGCTCGGCCCCGATTTTCGGTTCGAAACCCGCGTGATCGCCGTCGGCCCGCTGAACGGCGGCGTCCTCGACGGCGATCTGATCCTGCAGGGCGGCGGCGATCCGGAGGCGGATACGACGACCCTCGACGCCCTCGCCAAAGCCGCCGCCGCTTACGGCGTTCGCGACGTGCGCGGGCGCTACCTGATCGACGACGGCCTCTTCCCCGCCATCGAGCGGATCGACGGGACGCAGCCGGAGCATGTCGCCTACAACCCCTCCGTCGGCGCGCTGAACCTCAACTACAACCGCGTCCACGCCGAATGGCGGCGCGGGTCCAACGGCTACCAGATGAACGTGGAGGCGCGGGCCGAAGGCCTCAGCCCGCCGACCGACATCGCCCGCGTGCGGATCGTCGATCAGACCGTTAGCGGGCGCGTCTTCGACTACGCGCAACAGGGGGCGGAGGGGGAATGGTCCGTCGCCCGCAGCGCGCTTGGCCGAAAGGGCTCGCGTTGGCTCCCGGTGCGCCAGCCGAGCGAGTACGCCGCCCGCATCTTTCAGCGCCTCGCAGCTTCCGCCGGGCTGCGCCTGCCGTCGCCGCAAAGCGGCGCGGCGCCCGTCGTCGCCGACGTGATCGCGCGGGCGGAGAGCCGACCGCTCGGCCGCATCGTCCGCGACATGCTCCGCTATTCGACCAACCTGACGGCGGAGGCGATGGGCCTCGCCGCCAGTCGCGCGCGCGGCGCAGCGCCGGGCGGTCTCGCCGACAGCGGGACGGCGATGAACGTCTGGGCCGCCTCCTTCGCCGGGTTTTCGCCGGGGGATGCGAGTTTCCGGATGGTGAACCACTCGGGCCTCTCCGGCGCATCCCGCGCCACCGCGACGCGGCTGATCCAGATCCTGAAGGCGGCGGACCGGCGCGGCTTCCCTGGCCTTCTGGGCGGCGCGCCCGCGACCTTGCGCGGGCTGCTGCCGGAAAAACCCTATCTCGACGACGACCAACCGACCCCGCCGGTAGGGGCGGTGATGCGCGCCAAGACCGGCACGCTCAACTTCGCCAGCGCGCTCTCCGGCTATATCGATACGGAGGGGGGCAAGCGCCTCGCATTCGCGATCCTCACCGCCGATGTGCCCCGCCGCGAAGCCGCCGTCACCGCCGGGGTCGAACGCCCTCGGGGCGGCCGCAGCTGGGCCGCGACCTCCCGCCGCCTCCAGCGCGCCCTGGTCCGCAGCTGGATCGCCCGGTTCGGCGGGGCGGCGGAGTAGCTCCAACCACGTGGCGAGCGGACCGCGTGGCCCGCCTCTAGCCTAATCGAATGTCAGAAAACCGGTTTTCCGACATTCGTTCGGACTTCGTTAGCCCAATAGACGAAACCGTCCGGAAGAAGGCCTACTTCAGCACCAGCCTCGGCGAGATCACGCTCAGACCCAGCGCCTCCCCCACCGCGTAATAGGTCAGCTGTCCGGCGTGCACGTTCAGTCCCTCCGCCAGATGCGGATCGTCCTGACAGGCCTTCTTCCACCCTTTGTCGGCGAGCGCCAAGGTGAACGGCATGGTCGCGTTCCCAAGCGCGATGGTCGATGTGCGCGCCACCGCGCCCGGCATGTTCGCCACGCAGTAATGCACCACCTCGTCCACCACGTAGATCGGGTCGTCATGGGTCGTCGCCTTCGACGTGGCGAAGCACCCGCCCTGATCGATGGCGACATCGACGATGGCGGAGCCCGGCTTCATCGCCGCGATCTGCTCGGCGGAGACGAGCTTCGGCGCCGCCGCCCCCGGCACCAGCACCGCCCCGATGACGAGGTCCGCGCCCAGCACCAGCTCCTCCGTCGCGCCCTTGGAGGCGTAGCGGGTGGAGACCGACCCGCCGAACACGTCGTCCAGATACCGCATCCGGGACAGCGACAGATCCAGCACCGTCACCCGCGCGCCCATGCCAGCGGCGATCCGCGCCGCCTGCGTGCCGACCACGCCGCCGCCGATCACGACGATCTCCGCCGGCCCGACGCCCGGCACGCCGCCCATCAGAACGCCGCGCCCGCCATTGGCCTTCTGCAGCGCCCAAGCGCCCATCTGCGGCGCGAGCCGCCCGGCGACCTCCGACATCGGCGCCAGCAACGGCAAACCGCCGCTCGCGTCCGTCACCGTCTCATAGGCGATGGCGGTGCAGCCGGAGGCGATCAGGTCCTCCGTCTGCGGCCTGTCGGGCGCGAGGTGGAGGTAGGTGAAGAGGATCTGCCCCTCCCGCAGCATCTTGCGCTCATTCGCCTGCGGCTCCTTCACCTTCACGACCATCTCGGCAGTCGCGAAGATCTCCTCCGCCGTGTCTACGATCGCGGCGCCCGCCGCTTCGTAATCCGCATCCGCGAAACCGGCGCCCGACCCGGCGCCGGTTTCGATCGTCACGTCATGACCGTGACTGACCAGCTCCCGCGCGGCGGCGGGCGTCAGACCGACGCGATATTCCTGATTCTTGATTTCCTTTGGACAACCGACGCGCATTGGCTCCTCCCCGGAAAGCTCGCTTGGTTGTCCCTGCGTAATCCCGTCGTCGCGCCATGTGCTGCGAGATTTCTTGTGTGCGCCGCCGAAATATTCGTAGATTCTTCGGCGATAGACGGAGGCGCCCGCATGAAACGCCAAATCCCCAAGCTTGATGCGACAGATCGAAAGATCCTCGCCGCCCTGCAGCGCGAGGGCCGCCTCTCCAACGCCGACCTGGCGGAGCGGATCAACCTCTCCCCCTCCGCCTGCCATCGGCGGGTGCGTCGGCTGGAGGAAGAGCGCGTCATCCGCGACTACGCCGCCATGCTCGACCCCCGCGCGGTGGGCCGGGGCGCGACCGTCTTCGTGGAGGTCACCCTGACCAGCCAGTCGGAGGAGATTTTGGACGCCTTCGAAAAGGCTATCGCCCTTATCCCCGATGTCCTCGAGTGTCACCTGATGGCGGGCACGGCGGATTACCTGATCAAGGTCGCGGCGGAGGACAGCGACGACTACGCCCGCATCCACCGCCAACACCTGACCCGCCTGCCCGGCGTCGCGCAGATGCACTCCAGCTTCGCGCTCAGGACGGTTTTCGGGACGACGGCGCTGCCCCTGGACTAGCGGCTGATCGACAAGTGATCTTGTAGCATTTTGGGTATGGCGGAGACGCCCGACCCGTTGCCGAAATCCCTAACAGATCCTTTAGAAACACGAGGATTCCGGCATGCTGGAATCCTGGTGTTTCTTAACTCGCTGTTCATCATAGGACGGGAAGGCGCCGTCGATTACAAAGCCCCAAAACGACTGCCTATCCACAGGCGGATCAGTTTTCGGGGAACCCGTCAGGTTTCCAACCGCGCCGCCTCATAAGCCAGCATCGCCCGCTTCACTGGCAACCCCCAGTGATAGCCGCCCAGCGCCCCGGACTTCCTCAGCGCCCGGTGACAGGGGATCAGCCAGGAGATCGGGTTGCGTCCCACCGCCGTCCCCACCGCCCGCACCGCCTTCGGGTTCCCGATGGCCCGCGCGATCTCCGAATAGGTCGTCACGTGCCCGGTCGGCACCCGCAACAGCGCCTCCCAGACCTTGATCTGAAACGGCGCCCCGATCAGCGCCAACCGCGCCTCTCCGCCTTTGCCGAACGCCGCTTCGACCCAGCCCCTGATCCTCTCCGGCTCATGCACATGGGTCGCATTCGGCCAGCGCCCCGCGAGGTCCTCATAAGACGCCTCCCGGTCCCGCATTCCCTCGAACCCCATCGCGCAGAGCCCCCGATCGGTTCCCATCGCGATGGTCGGCCCGAACGGCCCGTCGAACCAGCCCCAGTAGATCGTCAACCCCGCGCCGCCGGAGGCGTAGTCGCCGGGGCTCATCGCCTCCCACCTGACGAAGAGATCATGGAGACGCCCCGGTGAGGACAATCCCGTCTCCATCGTCGCGTCCAACACCGTGAACCGCTCGCGCAGGAGGCTTTTGGCGTGATCCAGCGTCAGATACTGCATGTACCGCTTCGGGCTGACCCCGACCCATTCGGAGAACATCTTCTGGAAATGCGTCGGCGAGAACCCCATCCGCCCCGCGATCTCGTCCAGAGAGGGCTGGTTCGGCGCCTCCTCCTCGATCAAGCGGATCGCCTCGGCGATCAGGTCATGGTGAAAGACGCTGACGGGCTGCTGCTGGTTCATCGCTTGTCTCCTGTCTGAACCCTACATCGCCCGTGGCGGGCCGGACCGCCACCCGGTTCTTGAGGCGCCCTTGCCCAAGACTGCGCAGCTTGCCTCCCCCCAATTCCCCGGCCATAACCCGCCCCCATGATCCGCCTAATGACATATGCCGAGATTCATGAGGCGTTCTCCCGCTTCCAGGCCGCCGAGGCCGCGCCCGAAGGGGAGCTGAACCACGTCAACGCCTACACCCTCGTCGTCGCCGTCGCGCTCTCCGCCCAGGCGACCGACAAGGGGGTGAACCGGGCGACCGAGGCGCTCTTCAAGATCGCCGATACGCCGGAGAAGATGCTGGCGTTGGGCGAAGAAGGCCTGATCGAGCACATCAAGACGATCGGCCTCTTCCGCAATAAGGCGAAGAACGTCATCAAGCTGAGCCAGCGCCTGATCGACGAGTTCGGGGGCGAGGTCCCCTCCTCCCGCGAGGCGCTGCAATCGCTGCCGGGGGTGGGGCGGAAGACGGCCAACGTCGTCCTCAACATGTGGTGGGGGATGCCCGCGCAGGCGGTGGACACGCATATCTTCCGCCTCGGCAACCGCTCCGGCCTCGCGCCCGGCAAGGACGTCGACCGGGTCGAGCGCGCCATCGAAGACCGCATCCCCGCCGAGTTTCAACTCCACGCCCACCACTGGATGATCCTCCATGGGCGCTACATCTGCACCGCCCGCAAACCGCGCTGCGCGGATTGCCTGATCGCCGACCTTTGCCAGTTCGAGGACAAGACGACATGAGCAGTTATGACATCGTGGGGGTCGGCAACGCCCTCGTGGATATTCTCTCCCATTGCGAAGACGAGTTCCTTTCGACCAACGGGGTCGAGAAAGGGATCATGCAGCTGATCGACGAGGCTCGCGCGTCGGAGCTTTACGGCGTGATGGGCCCGGCGACCGAAGCCTCCGGCGGGTCTGCGGCGAACACCATTGCGGGCGCTGCGATGCTGGGCGCGAAGACCGCCTATTTCGGCAAGGTGAAGGACGATCAGCTCGGCGCGATCTTCGTCCATGACATCCGCGCCCTCGGCGTAACCTACGAGACGCCGCTGGCGGTGAAGACGGACGACCACGAGACCGGCCGTTGCATGGTTCTCGTCACACCGGACGGGGAGCGGTCGATGTCGACCTATCTCGGCGTCTCCGAAGCGCTCGGGCCCAACGATATCGACCCCGCCATCTGCGCCGAAGCCGACTGGCTATATTTGGAGGGCTACCGTTTCGACGGCCCGGCCTCCGTCGCCGCATTCGACAAGGCGATCATGGCCTGCAAGGACGGGGGCGGGCGCGTCTCCATCACGCTCTCCGACCCGTTCTGCGTCGACCGACATCGGGAGGCGTTCAAGGCGCTGATCGCGCAGCACACCGACCTCCTCTTCGCGAACGAACATGAAGTCATGTCGCTCTATGAGACGGAAGACCTGGACGAGGCGATGACCCGCGTCGCGCAGGACGTCGACATGGCCGCAATCACCGTCGGGGCGCGCGGCGCTTACGTCGTCACGCAGGCGGAGACGATCCATGTGCCGACGGCGGCCACGAAGATCGTGGACGCGACGGGCGCGGGCGACCTCTTCGCCGCCGGGTTCCTCGCCGGGCTGACGCAGGGCAAGGACCTCGCCACCTGCGCCTCCATGGGCTGCGTCGCAGCGGGCGAGGTGATCGGGCATATCGGGCCGCGCCCGGAAGTCGATCTGAAGGCTATGATGGCGGAGCGCGGGCTTTGATCGCGGATATCGGACCCGGTGATTTCAGCTGGGTCCATGCGCTGAACAAGGCGCATGAGAAAGAGCTGTCGCCGCTGACCCCCGAAGGGGCGGAGGCGCTGGTCAGGGCGGCGGTTTACGCCCGGCAGGCTGAGGGCGGCGCGTTTCTGATCGGGTTCGATCAGGCGTCCGACTATGACAGCCCGAACTTCCTCTGGTTCCGCGATCGGTTCGAGACGTTCCTCTACGTGGACCGGATCGCCGTCGCCGCCACACATCGGCGGCGCGGGCTGGCGGCGGCGCTATACGAGGATCTCTTCGCCTTCGCAGTGGCGAAAGGGTATCCCCGCGTTGTCTGCGAAGTGAACTCCGACCCGCCGAACCCCGGCTCCGACGCCTTTCACGCAGCGCTCGGTTTCAAGGTGGTCGGCGAGGCGCAGCTGGAGGAGCGCGGGAAATCCGTCCGCTACATGACGCGCGAGGTGGGCGCCCCAACCGGAAAGAGTTGACGCCGCAGGCGCCCCAAAGGCGGGGCTTACGGCCATTCAATTTCGCAGTGCGCTAATGGATAAGGCTCCCGCCATTCACGTCGATCTCAGACCCGGTCACATAGCTTGAGAGGTCAGAGGCGAGGAAGAGGCAGCATCCCGCGACCTCCTCCGCCCGGCCGGGCCGCCCCATCGGAATGCCGGCGTTGATCCCGGCCAGCATCTCCTCCGTCAGCTTGCCGGCCGTTATGTCAGTGCCGCCGATGAAACCGGGGCAGACCGCGTTGGCGCGCACATTGTCCGGCGCCAGCTCCCGCGCCATCGCCTTGATCAACCCGAGGATACCGCCCTTGGCCGCAGAATAGTGCGGGCCTCCGAAAATCCCGCCGCCCCGTCGCGCGGAGACGGAGGACATGCCGATGATCGAGCCCGCCTTCGCCGCGCGCATCGTCGGGATGACGGCCTGGCTCATGTTCAGCGTTCCGCGCAGGTTCACGTCCAGGACGGCGTCGTAATCCGCCTGCCCGATCTCCATCGTCTTCAGCGGTTGGCTGATCCCGGCGTTGTTCACCAACACGTCGACGCGCCCGAACTCGTCGCGAACGGCGTCAACCGTGAGCCGGCATTCCTTCGGCTTCGTCACGTCGCAATGAAAGCCCATGTGGTTCTCGCCCAGCTCAGCCGCCGCGCCCGCCGCGTCTTCCCCATGCAGATCGACCAGAGCGACATGGGCGCCATGGTTGGCGAAGAGCCGCGCTGTCGCGAAGCCGAGACCGTTCAGACGCGCGGCGCCGGTGATGATGGCGACGCGGTTTTCGAGCAGTTTCATGGGGTTCTCCCTCCGGGTCTCACCGCCCCTTGAAGTCGGCCTTTCGCCCGGCCTGAACGGCGGCGAGGCCTTCCTTCATATCCTCCGATGACCAGCTTTCCCGGATGCGCGCGCGAGCGGCCTCCATGTCCAGATCGCCGCGCGCGATCTGCATTATCGTCAGCTTCATACCGTCGACGGAGAGCGGCGCGCTGGACGCCGCCGCCTCGGCGATCTCAGCGACGGCCCCATCGAGAGCAGCCGCATCGACCATGTTGTCGAAAAAGCCAAGGCGGTGAAGCTCCTCCGCGCGGATCGTCTCGCAAAGAAGATAGATGCGCTTCGCCGCCTGCATCCCCACGACGGCCATCGCCCGACGGAGCCCGGCGGGCTCGTAGTGAATGCCGATCTTCGCCGCCGGAACCATCACCTTCGCCGTATCGACGCCGACGCGGAAATCACATGCCAGCGCCACCTCCGCCGCGCCGCCGATCACCGCGCCGTTGATGCGGGCGATGGTGACGCGGGGCAGCGCTTCGATCCGGTCGCAGAGGTTGCGTAGAGGATTGTCATCCCACGCCGCAGCGCCGCCGCCAACGTCGGAAAGATCGACGCCAGCCGAGAACGCACGGTCTCCGGCGCCGGTCAGAATCAGCGCCCGGATCGACTTGTCGGCCTCCACTTCTTCGAGCACGCGATGGAGCGCCTTCAGATCGGCCATCTTCATCGCATTGCGCTTGTCCGGCCGATTGATGGTCGCCGTCGCGATCGCGCCGTCGCGGCTGAAAACGATCCCCTCTTCCATGATCGTCTCCTCAGATATCGAATGTGGCGAAGACCGGCGCGTGGTCGGAGGGCTTCTCCCACCCCCGCGCATCGCGCAGGACGCGCGAGCCGCCCGCGCCCGGTGCCGGTGCGATGTCGGGCGTCGCCCAGATATGGTCGAGACGTCGGCCCTTGTCCGCCGCGCTCCAGTCCTTCGCCCGATAGGACCACCAGCTGTAAAGCAGGCCATCGGGAATGTCGCCGCGCGTGACATCGGTCCAACCACCGGCCGCTCGGGCGCCTTCGAAGCGCTCGACCTCAATCGGCGTATGACTGACGACTTTAAGAAGTTGTTTGTGGGACCAGACGTCGTCTTCGCGCGGCGCGATGTTCAGGTCGCCGACGAGGATCGCGGGGCGGTCGCCCCGGCCCTCTCCCCACCGGGTCATGTCGTCGACGAAACGGAGCTTGTGGTCGAACTTCTCGTTCGTAGCCGTGTCCGGAACATCGCCGCCAGCGGGGAGATAGACGTTGTGGATCTCGACCCCGTTCGTAAGCCGCCCAACCACGTGACGAGCGTCGCCCTTGCCCCCGAAGTTCTGCGGATCGACCGCCTCCATCGGCAAGCGGGAGAGGATAGCGACCCCGTTGTAGCCCTTGTCACCGCGCGCGACCATCGAGGTGTAGCCGAGCGCCTCGAACCCGGCGGTTGGGATCTTCTCCACCGGGGATTTCGTCTCCTGCAGACAGAGGATATCGGGCGCTTCCTCCTCCAGCAGTTTCAGAACGATGGGCTCGCGCAGGCGAACGGAATTGATGTTCCAGGTGCAGACGGTGACGGACATGGGGGCTCCTTCAAGGACGGAGCGGGAGAATGGCCGGGGCGGGCGATGGGCTCAAGTGGCCAGTTTAGGGACATCGCCAAAGGGTTAAGGAATCCAGTTTTCCGGTATTCTAGTATTCCGGAAAACTGGAGGATTTAAGGGACCGCTAACGTTTCGACGTTGAGAGACCGTTCGCACAATAGAAGAAACGAAACGGGAAAAAAGAAAGCGCCCGGAGAGAGGGGGTCTCCGGGCGCTCGCCTTTTACAAGGCGCTCCCAGTGTCGAGGGCCGACTGAGAGCAGCGTTCGCGACGGTTGCAAGGGGGCGCCGCGTCCGCTCTGTGGAGGAAATGGGCGCCCGTTTCACTCAGGACAAGGGGTGCGGCCATCCTGTTAACGTTTTTGTCAGGCGGCGAGGCGGTAGCCGCCGCTCTCCGTGACCAGAAGGCGGGCGTTGGAGGGATCGGGCTCGATCTTCTGGCGAAGGCGGTAAATATGCGTCTCCAGCGTGTGCGTGGTGACGCCGGCGTTGTAGCCCCAGACCTCATGCAGGAGCACGTCGCGCGCGACGACCTGACCGCCGGCCCGATAGAGGAACTTGAGGATGTTCGTCTCTTTCTCCGTCAGACGGACCTTCTTGTTCTCCTCGTCCGTCAGCATTTTCACCGCGGGGCGGAAGGAATATGGGCCGATGGAGAAGACCGCATCCTCCGACTGCTCGTGCTGGCGAAGCTGCGCCCGAAGACGGGCGAGCAGCACCGGGAACTTGAACGGTTTGGCGATGTAATCGTTTGCGCCTGCGTCCAGGCCGAGGATCGTGTCGCTGTCGCTGTCATGGCCGGTCAGCATGACGATGGGGCAGCGCACGCCGCCCTTGCGCAGGAGGCGACACACCTCCCGGCCGTCCATATCGGGAAGTCCGACGTCCAGGATAACGAGATCGTAGAGCTGCTCCTTCGCGCGCGTCGCGCCAGCCGCACCGCTGTCGGCTTCGAAGACGTCGAACTCTTCGGTGAGAACCAGCTGGTCGGCCAGCGCCTCGCGCAGATCCTCATCATCGTCGATCAACAGAATTTTCTTCAGGGCCGTCATGGCGTTATCTCCGGTTCACGGGGTCGTTGAGAGTGATGTCAGCGTCCATCCCGAGATCGCAAGAATTCCCTTCATTATTTCACGCACGTGTCAGGTGAGGCGGACGTTTGTTTCAAAGATCGGTCAGACTGATATAGAGGGCGCGATCTGAAGGAGCCCGAGCAGATGCTGCGCCTCGCCCCAGAAGAAGTCATCGCCCGCGCCCGCGCCGACCTGCGCATTGGCGCGCCCGTCGCAATCCGCACCGCGGATGGCGGCGCCCTCGTCGCGGCGGCGGAGGCGATCTCGGCTGAACGGCTGGAAGATTTCAGGTCGCTTGGAGCGGTCGATCTGATCGTCACGCAGCGTCGGGCGGAGACGCTGAAGGCGCGCGCCTATGACGGCGATATCGCGCGGATCATCCTGCCGGAAGATGCGGCGGCGGCGGATGTCCGGGCCATCGCCGACCCGGCCATGGCGATGCGGCGGCCGCTTCTCGGCCCGTTCTCGACGCGTCGCGACGGGTCGATCGCCGCGCACCGGATCGCGGTCCGTCTTTCAAAATCAGCGAGGTTGTTGCCGGCGGCGCTGATCGTTCCGGTGGACGATCCGGTGGCGGTGGCGCGAGAGGCGGGCCTGACGCTTATCGACGACGAAATGATGGCGGCGGCGGACGAGGCCGCCATCGATCTCGCGCTGATCTCCTCCGCCCGCGTGCCGCTCACCTATGCGGAGAACGCCCGCGTTCACGTCTGGCGCCCGGCGAGCGGCGAAGAGGAGCACTACGCGATTGAAATCGGATCGCCGGACCGGGCAGAGCCGGTGCTGTCCCGTCTCCATTCCGCCTGTTTTACGGGCGACCTGATCGGGTCGCTTAAATGCGATTGCGGCCCGCAGCTGAGAGCGGCGCTGAGCCAGATCGGCAAGGAAGGATCCGGCGTCCTCCTCTACCTCAATCAGGAGGGCCGCGGCATTGGGCTGGCCAACAAGATGCGCGCCTATTCATTGCAGGACGAGGGGTTCGACACGGTCGAAGCGAACCACCGGCTCGGCTTCGAGGACGATGAGCGGGATTTCCGCATTGGAGCGCAAATACTAAAGGCGATGGGCTTCAAAGGCGTTCGGTTGATGACCAACAACCCCGGCAAGGTGGCGGCGATGGAGGCCGCCGGCCTCGCGGTTGCGGCGCGGGTGCCGCTGATCGTCGGCGAGAACGCGTTCAACGTCGCGTATCTGGAGACCAAAGCGAAGAAGAGCGGGCATCTTCTTTGAACGGTCGGCTGGACGACCTCATCGTTACGCGGTGGGGTGCGCGGTTTCAGGGGCGACGGTTTCCCTGCGCCATCGGACGTGGCGGCGTCTCAACGGCCAAACGTGAGGGCGATGGCGCCACGCCCGTTGGCGCGCACCAAATGCTCCGTTTGTTTTATCAGGCGGATCGCCTGAGGCCGCCGGAGAGCATTCTTCCGACTGAAACCAGCGGGCCGTCGCTCATCTGGTCGGATGATCCGCTTGATCCAGCCTACAATCGCGGTCTCCGCGCGCGCGCCCATCCCTATAGCCATGAGCGCATGCGGCGCGGCGATCGGCTTTATGACATCGTGATCGAGACGGACTGGAACGCTTCCAGCCCCGAACCCGGCATGGGCAGCGCAATCTTCGTTCATTGCTGGAAGAGCGCGCGAAAACCGACCGCTGGATGCGTCGCGTTTCAGCGCTCTGACCTTCTATGGATCCTGGCTCGGTGGCGAAGATGGAGCCGCGTCCTGGTTCAGGCGTAATCGCGCGCCCCGAAAATCGCCGATCCGACGCGCAGATAGGTCGCACCCATGCGCGCCGCCGTCTCGTAATCGCCGGACATGCCCATGGAGAGCTCCGCTACGCCATTCCGGTCCGCCAGCTTCTTCAGAAGCGCGAAATGCAGCGCAGGTTCCTCATCGACGGGCGGGATGCACATCAAGCCAGCGACGGGAAGATCCATGGAGCGGCACTCCGCTATGAAAGCGTCGGTATCGCCGGGTAACGCGCCCGCCTTTTGCGGTTCCTCGCCGGTATTCACCTGAATGAAGAGCATTGGGGCCGCGCCGCGGGTCTGGATGGCGTCCGCCAGTTTGCGGGCCAGTTTAGGGCGGTCGACGGATTGGATTGCGTCGAAAAGATCGAGCGCCTGGCCCACCTTGTTGGTCTGTAGCGGGCCGAGCAGGTGCAGCTCCACGTTCTCATAACGCTCGCGCAGTTCAGGCCACTTCCCGGCGGCTTCCTGCACGCGGTTTTCGCCGAAGATGCGATGATCTTCATCGAGCGCGGCGATTACGCGTTCAATCGGTTGCACTTTGGAGACCGCCACGAGACGCGCGGCATCTTCGGAACGGTCGGCGGCTTCGAGAGCGGCGGCGATGCGGGATTTGACTTCACTTAACGACATGGCGGGCGATGTAGCACCGCATTGCTCTAGCGCAAAAGAAAAGAGCGGGCCGAAGCCCGCTCTTCCCTTAACCGACTGTGCTTCGGATCAGAAGCGCAGGGTCACGTAGCCGAGACCACCGAAGTCTTCGCCGGCGACGCCAGCCTGATCGGCATACTCGACGCCGAGCGTGAAGAGGACACCCGGAGCAGCCGCGTAGGTGACCCACGCCGTCGCCTGATCTTCCTCGCCACCCTGGAACTGGTTGCTGTCAGCCGTGGCGTAACCGCCGGCGACCGTCCACGGGCCGGTGGAGTACTGCAGGCCGATCGCGAACTCGTCGCCTTTGGCGCCCGGGCCAGCAGCGTTCTCACGCTGGTAGGTGCCCGCGATGGTGAAGCCGCCGAAGGAAGCGTTCGCGCCGATGGTGATCAGGTCGCCGGTATTCTCGATGTCGGTGTAGCCACCGGAGATCGCGAAGCCGAAGTCGCCGAAGTCGCCGTTGTACGACGCGCCGACCGCGTAGAGGTCGGTGCCGTTGAAGTTGATCCCATTGTTGTCGCCGAGACCATCGACGCCAGTGTTGGGGTGGTACGAACCATAGGCTTTGAAGCCCATGAAGTCCGGCGTGGTGTAGTGCACGCCGAGGGCGTCAACACCGGTGCCGGCGCGGTTGTACTGGCCGCCCTGCGTGACAGTCGCGAATTCGTCGTAGTAGCCGACGCGCGCGCCCGGCGCGTAGATGACGCCGACGTGGTTGTTGTACACCGCGTCGTCGTTACCGCCGATCATGATGGTGCCGAAGGAGCCGCCGATGGAACCCCAGTTCTCATCGATCTGGTCGGACGCCTGCGTGTGCGCTTCGAGCTCGACGCGGGCGCGGAAGGTCAGGCCGTTGTCAGCGGTCAGACGACCGTTCACGTGGATCTCACCGTCGCGCAGAACGCCGAGGCCGTCCTGGCCGTTGGCGTCCGACAGGCCGAGGCCGAGGTAGTAGTAACCAGAGACGCCGGTCTCCCACTCGGCTGCGTTGGCCGAGGTGGTCAGACCCGCAGCAACGATCGCGGTCGTCGCAAAGAGTGCTTTTTTCATTGTGTCCCTCACACGAGTTCACCAGGGACACCATGCCCCTGAGACAGCGTCAAAAACGTCGAAAAGGCCTTTGCGGTCAAGATGGAATGGATTTTAGCGACACCCGAACCTTAAGGCGTGGCGTTTGAGCAACAAATCGGCCTGAGAAACGGCCATAAGGTTGACGCTGCATAGCTTTACAGCGCTGCGGGGCCTGTTTAAATGCGGCTCAAGATCGCTTGGGGAGATATTCATGACGTCCGTTTCGCGCTTCTCCGCCGTTTGCGCAGCGACGCTTACGCTTGTCGTCGCCGGATGCGGCGGCAGTGGGGGAGACGCGCCGCCGCCTCTCGACCCGAGAGATTCCGCTGGCGGCGTTAGTGGAAACCTGTCCGATACGCGGCTGACGGACATCCCCGGCCTTGGCGGCGGCGATGGCGCGGCTCAGGGCGGCGGGTTGACGCCCGTAAACCGGTTTCTGTGGCGCGCCTCTCTCGATACGCTCGCATTTCTGCCGCTCAACTCCACCGACCCTTTCACCGGTGTTATAGCGACGGATTGGGCGGCGTCGCCGGATGCGCCTAACGAGCGCTTCAAAGTGACGGCCTATGTGCAGAGTCCGCAGCTTTCGGCGAACGCCCTGAAAGTCGCCGTGTTCCGCGAAGTTCGCGCCGCAGATGGCGGGTGGGCTTCCGCCCCGGTTTCCGGGTCGACTGCGCGTCAGCTGGAAGACGCGATCCTCGTCCGGGCCCGTCAGTTGCGGATCGGTGAGCGGGAAAGCCAGGGCTGATCGCGGACGACGACCAAAGCACGCCGCTTGGCGTCGTCTCAGGTTATGTTGAAACGGTGAGCGGGGTCACCTATCAGGGCGATTGAGATCGTCAACCGCCGCTGACCCAAAGGCCCGCTCCCGTGTCCGAAGCATCCGCGACCGCGCGTTACAACGCAGCCGAAATCGAACCTAAATGGCGCGCCGTGTGGGACGACGCCGCGACGTTCGAGGCTCGGCGCGATCCCGACAAGCCCAAGTATTACGTCTTGGAGATGTTCCCCTATCCGTCCGGGCGCATCCATATCGGTCATGTCCGCAACTATGCGATGGGCGATGTCATCGCGCGGTTCAAACGAGCGCGCGGATTCAGCGTGCTCCATCCGATGGGATGGGACGCGTTCGGCCTGCCAGCGGAAAACGCCGCTGTCGAGCGCGGCGTGCATCCCGCGACCTGGACCTACGAAAATATCGCCGCGATGCGCGATCAGCTTAAGACGATCGGTCTTTCGCTTGACTGGTCCCGCGAATTCGCGACCTGCGATCCGAGTTACTATAAGCATCAGCAACGGCTGTTCATCGACATGATGGAGGGCGGGTTCGTCCACCAGAAATCATCGATGGTGAACTGGGATCCGGTGGACAACACCGTACTCGCCAATGAGCAGGTGATCGACGGCAAGGGCTGGCGATCAGGCGCTCCGGTAGAGCGGCGGGAGCTAACGCAGTGGTTCTTCAAGATCTCCGACATGGCGGAGGAGCTGCTGGACGCCATCGACGGACTTGAGAAATGGCCGGACAAGGTGCGGCTGATGCAGCGCAACTGGATCGGTAAATCGACCGGTCTGGAGTTCCGCTTCGCCATCGCCCCGAATGAGCTGACTGAAGAGCGTGATCTGACCGTCTACACCACGCGGCACGATACGCTGTTCGGCGCCTCTTTCTGCGCAGTGTCCATTGACCATCCGCTAATCAAATCACTCGAACCCAAGGTCGACGGGCTGTCGGCGTTCACAACTGACTGCCGGAAAACGGGAACCTCTGAAGAGGCGATCGAAAAGGCCGAGAAGAAGGGCTTCGACACTGGTTTGCGCGTGAAGCATCCGTTTGATGCCGAATGGGAGTTACCGGTTTACGCTGCGAACTTCGTTCTGATGGATTATGGAACCGGGGCGGTTTTCGGCTGCCCGGCCCATGATCAGCGCGATCTGGACTTCGCGCGTAAATACGGACTCAGCGTCACGCCGGTCGTCTGTCCGAGCGACAAGGAGGCGGAGACGTTCTCCGTTGGCGACGAAGCCTATGTCGGGCCCGGGCGCATCGTGAATTCGCGCTTTCTCGATGGGATGACGGTGGAGAACGCCAAGGCCGAGGTCGCAAAGCGCATCAGCGCCATGGAGCAGGGCGAGGAAAAGACGAATTATCGCCTGCGCGACTGGGGCGTGTCGCGCCAGCGGTCATGGGGCTGCCCGATCCCGGTCATTCACTGCGAGACCTGCGGGGCCGTGCCCGCGCCGGTGGAGAGCCTGCCGATCGAATTGCCGGAAGACATCGATTTCCAGGCGCAGGGCAAGCCGCTCAACGCGCATCCGACTTTCAAACACGTCGATTGTCCGAAATGCGGGCGGGCCGCCGTTCGCGATACGGACACGATGGACACTTTCGCGGACAGCTCCTGGTATTTCGCCCGGTTCTGCAATCCTCATGCGGAGGATGCGCCGACCGTTCCGGAGGAAGTCGCTTACTGGATGAATGTCGACCAGTATATCGGCGGGGTTGAGCATGCGATCCTGCATCTTCTTTATTCGCGCTTCTGGGCGAGGGCGATGCAGCGCACCGGGTGGCTGCCGGAGACGGCGTCCGAGCCGTTCGATGCGCTGTTCACTCAAGGCATGGTTTGCCATGAGACTTATCAAGGTCCGGATGGAAAGTGGCTCGCCCCCGATGAGATCAAGCCGGTCGAGAGCGGCGGTTATGTCCGTGCGAGCGATGGCGCGGCGGTGACGGTCGGACCTTCGGTCAAGATGTCGAAGTCGAAGAAGAACGTCGTCGATCCAGTGGACATCATCGAGCAGTACGGCGCCGATACGGCGCGATGGTTCATGCTTTCGGACAGCCCGCCGGAGCGCGACGTCGAATGGACGACCGCTGGGGTCGAGGGCGCCTGGCGCTTCATGCAGCGACTTTGGCGCCTCGTCGTCGAAGCAGAGGGCGCCGATGACGCGGGCTCCGCTGCGGAGGACGAAACGCTGAAAAAGGCGATGCACCGCGCGATCGACGGCGTTACGCGGGACATCGAAGGTTTCGCCTTCAACAAGGCGGTCGCGCGGATCTATGAGCTGACCAACGCGATTTCCCGTTCCGACGGAAGCGCGGAGATGCGGCGAGAGGCGCTGCGCGCGCTCGCCCAGCTTATCGCGCCGATGACGCCGCATTTCGCGGAGGAGGCCTGGTCGCGGCTGGGCGGCGCGGGAATGCTGGCGGAGGCGGCGTGGCCGACTGCCGATCCGAGCCTCCTCGAGGATGACGCGATCACCATGCCGATCCAGGTGAACGGCAAGAAGCGGGCGGAGATTTCCGTGTCCAAGGACGCCGACAAGGCGGATGTGGAGGCGATGGCGCTCGCCGAGGAAAGCGTTCAGCGGTTTTTGGATGGCGCGCCGCCGAAGAAAGTCATCGTGGTGCCCGGGCGGATCGTCAATGTCGTCATTTAATCGACGCGCGCTTCTGGTTGGAGGCGCATCAGCGCTCGCATCCTGCGGGTTCACGCCGCTTCACGGAGAGCGGACCGACGACTTGGCGCAGCGCATCTCCCTTCAGGAAGCGTTCGACCCTGAGACCTTCGCGTTTCGCGAGCGGATGCGGCGGCGCGTCGGTCATGCTGATGACGGCGCAGTTTACGGATTGAGCTATCGTCTTGAGATGGAGGAGACCGCGGTCGCAATCGATACCGCCTCCGACGTCACGAGATTCCGGGTGACGGCCACGGCGGACTGGCGGCTCACACGGTTGTCCGATGGAACCGCCGTCGGCGACGGCGAAGTGAGGACCAATGGCGGTTACGATGCGACCGCCGCGCCTTTCGCGACGCGCGCGGCGCAAAAGGCGGAGCGCGAGGAACTGGCGCAGGAACTCGCCGAACTGGTCGCAACGCGTATTCTGGCTTTCGCGACTTCGGACTGATGAAATTATCGGGTCGAGACGCGAAAGCCTTCGTCGACGCGCCAGATCTGAAACTTTCAGGCGCTTTGATATTCGGCGAGGACGGCGTCGAAGTCGCCAGGCGGCGCGCACGGCTCGTCGATGCCGTGACCGGCCGGGAAGATCTGAGGCTGACGCGTTTCTCAGCCGCTGATATCCGGCGCGACGCCTCAAGCGTGATTGACGCCGCGAAGGCGCGCGGGTTTCTGCCAGGGCGTCAAGCGGTGGTAGTGGAAGACGCCGGAGATGGGGTGACGGAGGCGATCAAAGCCGCACTCGCCGATATCACGGCCGAGGATGCCTTCCTGATCGTCACCGCTGGCGTGCTCCCTGCGCGCTCCAAACTGAGGAAACTGTTCGAAGCGGCGAAGAACGCTGTGGCTGCTCCATGCTATGCGGACGCGCTGGATCAGCATGGCCTTCGCGCGCTGCTGATCGAAGCTGGAGCGCAGGATGTCGACGATGAGGCCTTGCGGGGTCTGGCGACGTTGGCGCGCGATCTCGATTCCGGCGCAATTTACGATTTGGCGACGCGGGTCTCGCTCTATTCCATGGATGACGGTGGGATCGTCTCACCCTCCCATCTGGCGGCATGCGCGCCGAGAGAAGGAAGCGCAGATGTCGATGAGATGCTCGACGCTGTGGCGGATGGAAAGGCGGATGCTTTAGGAGCGCTCTTCAGCCGTTTGAAGTCTCAGGGGCAGTCCGCCGTGAGCGTTACGCTCGCCGCTGGTCGGTACTTTCGACGGCTTCACGCGCTTGCGTCGACTGTCGATGCCGGCGGATCGGCGGAAGCTGCGATCGGAGGATTGCGACCGCCTGTTTTCGGTCCACGGCGCGACGCACTCCTCAGGCGGAGCCGGAAATGGCGGCTTTCGGCGGTGGAGAGCGCGCTCAGTCTAATTCTCGAAACCGATGACGCCGTCCGCGGCAGGGTTCAGACAGCGGACTATGCTGTTCTGGAGCGAGCTTTGTTGAAGATCGCGCTCAGCGCGCGGCGGCTTTAGCTCGCACAGGTCGAGCCCGGCGAACAAGACCCGCTTACCAACCGCTGGCTTCCCTATTGCATCAAAAGGCGACAGATTCCGTCGAGCTCATCGAGGGATTTGTAGCGGATCGTAACCTCGCCGCCCCCGGCTTCTCGATGGGTGATCGCGACCTTCGCGCCGATTGCGGCTGAGAGATCGCCTTCCAGCGCGCGTGTGTCGGCGTCCTTCGCTGGCGAGCTTGACGCCGTGCTTCCCGTTTTCGGAGAGGCGATCTGTTTAGCCAGGCTCTCCGCCTGCCGGACAGTAAGGCCCTCATCGACGATCTTCCGCGCAAGCGCCGCCGGATCCGTCGCTGTGACGAGCGCGCGAGCATGTCCCGCAGTCAAACGACCGTTTGCGAGGAGGTCCTTCACATAGTCAGGCAAAGTGAGGAGACGAAGCGCATTGGCGATGTACGGACGGCTTTTTCCGATGACCTTGGCGAGAGCCGCCTGGCTGTGCCCGAAGCGGTCGATCAGCTGCTGATAGCCGAGCGCTTCTTCAACAGGGTTCAAGTCTGCGCGCTGGACGTTTTCGATGATCGCGATTTCCAGCGTTTCATCGTCGCTCAGGTCACGGACGATGACCGGGATTTCGTGCAGCTTCGCCATCTGCGCGGCGCGCCAGCGTCTTTCTCCGGCGATGAGACTGAAACAAGTCGGGTCATCTGGGTCGGGACGAACGAGGAGCGGCTGTAGCACGCCTTTCTCCTCCAGAGAGTTCGCGAGATCGCGCATTTCAGCGGGGGGAAAGGTGCGTCGCGGCTGATCGGGATTTGGTTTGATCAACTCGATCGAGACTGTCTTCATTCCGGATGGAGAGGACTGAGCGTTCGCCGCCGTCGCTTGCGCAGAAGTAGGGGCCGTGGTGTCAAGCAGAGCTGAAAGACCACGCCCCAGACCTTTTTTTCTTTTTTTATCAGACATTTAAACTTGCTCCCGCAAGGAACTTGCTTCGCGTTGAAGAAATTCGCCAGCCAGCGCCTGATAAGCGACGCTACCTGCGCATTGTTGATCGTACACGATGGCGGGCAACCCATGTGACGGCGCTTCGGAAAGGCGAACGTTCCGGGGCACAACTGTCTGGTAGACCAAGGAGCCGAGAGCCCCGCGCGCATCTTCCTCGACCTGCATCGAGAGATTGTTGCGTCTGTCGGTCATCGTCAGCACCACGCCCTGTATTTCAAGGCGCGGATTGATGCCCTCCCGGACCCGTTCAATCGTCTTCATCAGCTGTGAGAGCCCTTCCAAAGCGAAGAACTCTGATTGAAGGGGAACAAGAACGCTATCCGATGCCGCGAGCGCATTGACCGTCAGAAGGTTAAGAGAGGGCGGACAGTCGATGAAGACATAATCAAACGCCGCCTCGTCTGACTTGAGGTCGAGAGACCTCAAAGCGGTCTGTAACCGGTGCGTCCGGTTCTCCAACGAGGAAAGCTCCATATCCGCGCCACTCAGATCTTGTTCTGACGGCGCTATTTGGAGACCCGGGATCTGCGTCTTACGAAGAACGCTGGGGAGATCGGCGTCGCCAAGCAAAAGATCATAAGTGCTCGGACTGCGGTTTTCGGCGTCTATCCCCAACCCTGTGCTCGCATTTCCTTGCGGATCGAGATCCACGAGAAGGACCTGCTTGCCGATCGCCGCCATGGCTGTGGCTAGGTTGATCGCCGTTGTGGTTTTGCCCACCCCGCCTTTTTGGTTGGCGAGAGCGACAGTTCTGCGGCGAGACAATCGATCAGACACGGCGTACGCCTTCGATGAGTAGCACAGAGGAACCTTCTGAAGACGCACTTTGGTGCGTTTCATGATCGAAGTGCCATGCTTTTCGAGCATCGTCTAGTTCCGCCGCCGCTTGAGTCCCTTTCAGGAACACGCATTTCCCTCCAGGTGAAAGCAATCCAAACGACATGGAGAGCAGGGTTGGGAGGGGCGCTAGCGCACGGGCGGAAACGATGTCGAAGTTTTGCGCTGTGACGTCTTCAATGCGTTTGGGAAGTACTTCCACTTTGATGTCCGTCGCTCTTGCGACCTCACTCAAAAAGGCGGCTTTTCGTTTATCCGACTCAACCAGAGTCATCTCCAGTTTCGGTGCGATCTCATGGAAGATTACGGCAAGCACCAGTCCGGGGAACCCGCCCCCTGAACCGAGATCGATCCAATTTCGAGCGGTTCCCCGAAATCGTGCGAGCTGAGCTGAATCGACGAAATGGCGGTTAGCCGTGTCTTCAAGCGTGGACCTCGAAACGAGGTTGATCTTCGGATTCCACTTTCTCAGGAGAGCGTCGTAGGCCTCCAAGCGCTGCATTGTTTCACGTGAAACTCCCCCGCCAACGATATTGGCCGAAAGCTCCACCTATGAAGCCGCCTTAGATTGGGAACGAGCCGACGCCCGAATAAGGACAAGCGCAGCTGGTGTCATTCCATCTATCCGAGCGGCGTCGCCCAAAGTACGTGGTTGGAACTTCGACAGTTTCTCGCGCAACTCCGAGGACAAACCAGGCAAGGTGCGGAGATCTAACTCTCTGGGTATATTCACATCTTGATCTTTGCGAAGGTCAGCAATCTCCTCATGTTGGCGCTCGATATAACCCGCATATGCAGAGTCATTCTTTAGCTGTTCGATGCACCATGGCTCAAAGGTTAGAAGCTCTGGCCAGATCGACAGCACGCCAGCTTCGCCGCACTGGTTTAACGACAACAATTCTAGCGCCGTACGACGCACGCCATCCTTCCTCAGTTCGATCCCGTGGTTTGAAGCCTGTTGAGGCGTGACGTCACGATCGCCGAATTCTTTCCTAGCGCTCTCAAGGCAGTCCATCTTCTCACCAAAGACCCGCTCACGGGTGGGGCTCACGCATCCAATTTCGAGGCCTCGCGGCGTCAGTCTCTGGTCTGCATTGTCTGCGCGAAGGACAAGTCGGTACTCTGCGCGCGAGGTGAACATCCGGTAGGGTTCGGAAACACCATGGCGGATCAGATCGTCGATCAGAACGCCAATATAGCTTTCAGAGCGCTCGAAGATCACTTCTTCTTCACCCACCGCCAAGCGCGCTGCGTTTAGACCAGCAACCAGCCCTTGCGCCGCCGCTTCCTCGTACCCAGTCGTTCCATTGATCTGACCCGCCAAGAAGAGCCCACTGACCTCCTTCACTTCTAGAGTGGCGGATAGAGATCTCGGATCGACGTAATCATACTCAATCGCGTATCCAGGTTGCGCGATCCTCGCTTCTTCAAGCCCTTCTATCGTCGCGATAAACCGGCTCTGAACATCGAGTGGAAGAGACGTTGATACCCCATTTGGATAGACAAGTGGGCTATCCAGCCCCTCTGGCTCGAGAAAAATCTGATGGGACTGCTTCTCCGCAAACCGGGAGATCTTGTCCTCTATCGAAGGGCAATAACGGGGTCCAACCCCCTCAATCCTGCCGCTATACATTGCCGAACGACCGAGGTTTGACCGTACGATATCATGCGTCTTCTCGTTCGTATGGGTGATGCCACAAGAGATCTGCCGCGCATAAGGCCCGTCGCTCAAGAAAGAGAATAGCGTCGGCTCATCATCTCCAGGCTGGTTCTGAACCTTCGACCAATCAATGCTCTCGCTCTCAATGCGAGGCGGCGTACCTGTCTTCAGCCTACCCATTGAAAGATCAAAACCGTCAAAACGTTCGGCGAGCCGCGTGGCGGGCGGGTCGCCCATCCGCCCGCCTGCCCGCTTTTCCTCGCCTATATGTATCTGGCCTCGTAGGAAAGTTCCCGTGGTGATCACGACCGTTTTGGCGCTGACCTTCGATCCATCGTCGAGCACGACGCCACTGATAGCGCCCTTATCCAAAACCAGATCGTCTACGGAGGCTTCGATAACTGCTATACCGCTTTCGTGGATAAAGGCTTGAATGAAGCTCCGGTATAGGGCCCGATCGCACTGCGCTCTTGGGCCGCGCACGGCGGGACCTTTTCTGCGATTCAGCAGCCTGAATTGGATACCGGCATAGTCAGCGGCTCGGCCCATCAAGCCGTCCAGCGCGTCGATCTCTCTGACCAGGTGTCCTTTACCAAGTCCACCAATGGCGGGATTGCATGACATTTCCCCAAGACGATCAAACCGGTGGGTGACGAGAGCCGCTCGCGCTCCTAAACGGTACGCCGCGAGAACGGCCTCGACGCCTGCGTGCCCGCCACCAACGACGACTACATCGAACTTGCCATGTTTCACGTGAAACACCTTCACTTGCCCATGCAGAACCGGCTGAAAATCTCGGCCAGAACAGTATCCGTATCCACCAGACCCAACACCTCGTCCAGCGCCTTTAACGCATGCCGAATTTCAAATGAGATCAGCTCCAAGTTCTGCCCTTGGAGAGATGCGCGCAGCGCCGACTGCGCCACCTCAAACCGGCTCACCTGTCTCGCATGCGCTGTCAGACTTAACCCGGAAGCACGCTGGGACAGCGCGTCATACACTGTCGCTAACAGAGTCTCCAACCCCTCCCCTGAAACCGCCGATACCGCTAAGTCAGTTACCGACGGATGAAGATCCACCATGCTCCAAACGCGGATATCATCCTCTCTTACGGGAACTTCACCTGGAATTGCAGCGCCATTGGTCTCAAGAAGAAGCCTCAGATCAGCTCCAGAAGCGGCCTCTAACGCCCGCTCCACACCAATCGTTTCCACTTCATCATCCGTAGGCCTCAATCCCGCGGTGTCGACGAAAGTCACTGGCAATCCGCGAACATCACACTGGACTTCAATCACATCGCGCGTTGTCCCAGCCACGTTTGATGTGATTGCGACCTCCCGCCCCGCTATCGCATTTAACAATGAGGATTTGCCCACGTTGGGTACGCCGACAATCGCCACGCGATACCCGCTTCGCAGCGCTTCCGCCTCCCTTGCTCCATCAGTAAGCCTTTGAAGTTCAGCCAACATTCGGCTTAGCGTCATCGCAACTTCTGACGATACATCCACCGGAGCATCATCTTCATCGGCGAAGTCAAGCGATGCCTCAATCAACGCCAGTGCATGAATTGCATCCCGCCTTATCGATTTCACGACCTCAGAGAGACGCCCCTCAGCCACAGCCATCGCCAGCCGACGCTGAGCCTCGGTCTGCGCATCGATAAGATCGGCGAGCCCCTCTACCTGCGTCAGATCCAATCGATCATTATCCAACGCCCTACGAGTAAACTCTCCCGCTTCTGCGGCGCGAAGACTGTCCATCTCCGCCAACGCCTCAATCACTCCGTTTACGACAGCGCGACCACCATGCAGATGAAGTTCCGCGCACTCCTCCCCCGTAAAACTCGCCTCCTTCTCAAACCAGACGACCAGGGCTTCATCCAGAACCTCATCGTTCCTGCGCAGTTTTCGGAGCGCCATATAACGCGCCGGACCGACAGATCCCGCTAAACTCTCGACCGCTACGCGCGCACGGTTACCTGACAAACGGATTATCGCAACACCGGCCTTTCCTGGCGCAGTAGCGACGGCGAAAATCGTATCGGATTGTACCGCCACTTGACGTTGGCCCCTCTCTCGCCTTGTGCTCCACTTGAATCGAACTCAGCTCAAATAGAAGGGCGTTAGGATGGTCAAGGAAATCGTCATCGAAAAATTCGGCGGGCCGGAGGTAATGGTTCAAGTCGACGCTGAACCGACAACGCCCGCTGCGGACGAAATCGCCATCGAGCACACCGCAATCGGTCTGAACTATATCGACACGTACCACCGATCAGGTCTGTACCAGATCGCCATGCCATCCGGCCTCGGCCTGGAGGCGGCCGGCACCATCATCGAAGTCGGCGCAGATGTCGCTGATCTCTCCCCCGGCGATCGGGTGGCCTACTGCACCGGACCTATCGGAGCATACGCCGAACGGCACGTCATCAAAGCAGACCGCGCAATCAAGCTCCCAGACCACATCTCCGATGATCTGGCGGCTGCGTCCATGCTCAAAGGTCTTACAGTCCAGTACCTTATCCGCCAGATCTACAAAGTTAGCGAGGGCGATACTGTTCTCGTGCACGCCGCGGCTGGCGGTGTCGGCCTCATAGCATGCCAGTGGCTCAAGCACATCGGCGCGACAACCATCGGGACCGTGAGCACAGATGAAAAAGCAGCGGAAGCGAAAGCCGCTGGGTGCGATCACGCGATCATCTACACGCGCGAATCGATCTCAGATCGGGTGGCGGAGATCACGAAAGGCGCAAAGCTTCCCGTCGTATTCGATGGCGTCGGCGCCGCGACATGGGAGGCGTCCCTCGACTGCCTTCAGCCGCGCGGTTTGATGGTGAGCTTCGGCAACGCATCCGGTCCGGTGAAAGACGTGAACCTCGGCGTGCTCGCCGCAAAGGGCTCCCTCTTCGTTACACGGCCGACCCTATTCGACTACACCGCAACCCACGAGGCTCTCCAATCGGCAGCCGATGATCTATTCGCTGTTCTCGGCGACACCGTTAACACTTCGATAAACGCCGAATACGCGCTCGAAGACGTCGTGCGCGCCCATGAAGACCTCGAAGCGCGTCGAACAACCGGATCGACGATCCTCAGACCGTAACCGATCCGCAGATTAGGCGTTCATAGAGTCGAAAAACTCACTGTTGGTTTTCGTCTGCTTGAGCTTGCCAAGCAGGAACTCGATCGCATCGGTCGTACCCATCGGGTTCAGGATACGGCGAAGAACGAACATCTTCGTCAGATCAACCTTGTCGACGAGAAGATCCTCTTTCCTGGTCCCAGACTTGAGAATGTCCATCGCCGGGAAGACCCGCTTGTCGGCCACCTTGCGATCCAGAACGATCTCTGAGTTGCCCGTCCCCTTGAACTCTTCGAAGATGACCTCATCCATCCGGCTGCCCGTGTCGATCAGCGCCGTGGAGATAATCGTCAGCGAGCCGCCTTCCTCGATGTTTCGCGCCGCACCAAAGAACCGCTTCGGGCGCTGAAGCGCATTCGCATCCACGCCGCCCGTCAGAACCTTGCCGGATGAAGGCACAACCGTGTTGAAGGCGCGACCAAGTCTTGTGATCGAATCGAGCAGGATCACGACGTCTCGGCCATGCTCAACCAGTCGCTTCGCTTTCTCGATCACCATTTCGGAGACCGCAACATGTCGCGTCGCCGGTTCATCGAAGGTCGAAGACACAACCTCTCCCTTCACCGAGCGCTGCATGTCCGTAACCTCTTCGGGTCGCTCATCAATCAGAAGAACGATGAGAAAACATTCAGGATGGTTCCGCTCAATCGAATAGGCGATGTTCTGCAGGAGAACCGTCTTACCCGTTCGCGGCGGCGCCACGATAAGGCAACGCTGACCTTTTCCGATCGGCGCGACCAGGTCGATTACGCGCGCTGATCTATCCTTAATCGTCGGGTCTTCGATCTCCATCTTCAGACGCGATTCAGGATAGAGCGGCGTCAGATTGTCGAAATGAACCTTATGGCGCGTCTTGTCCGGATCCTCGAAGTTGATCGTATGCAGCTTCGTCAGAGCGAAGTAGCGCTCGCCTTCCTTGGGCTCGCGGATAAGACCTTCAATCGTGTCGCCAGTGCGCAAAGCGAAGCGCCGAATTTGGTTAGGCGAGACGTAAATGTCGTCCGGACCTGGTAGGTAGTTCGCATCAGGCGACCGCAAGAAACCAAACCCGTCCTGAAGAACCTCCAGAACTCCCTCGCCCGTGATCTCTACATCACGTTCAGCGAGCTCTTTCAGGATCGCGAACATCATGTCCTGCTTCCGCATGGAGCTCGCGTTTTCGACCTCCAACTCTTCTGCGAAAGACAATAGCTCCGTTGGGCTATTCGCCTTTAGTTCAGACAGCTTGAGCTGCGTGATGTCCATGATGGTTTCCGGGTTTGAGATACGGCTCGTCTGCGATTGCGCGCCGAGAACGTCTAGGGAAAGTCGCGCAGAACAGCGCGGCATAAGCCTATGCTGCGATTACACCGCTATGTCAATCCGGAAGGCCTATGAACTCAAGCGACATGAGCAGTCTCAACATTAGACGTTGCGCACCATACATTAGAACGGCTTTGCAATCACCATCGCGACAATGACGAACATCATCAATGTCGGCGCTTCATTGGCGAACCTGAAGAACCGCCCGGACTTTTGACTTACGCCCGCCGCGAGGTCTTTGCGCCAGCGCATCAGTAGGTGATGAAACCACGTCATGCCGACAACCATCACCGCTTTGATCCAGGGCCAGATCTCCGACCAGTCCACGATACCCGGGGTGAAGACCAACATCAGACCGAAAACCCAGGTCGCGATACTCGCTGGGTTCATGATCACCCTCAGGAGCTTGAACTCCATCTCGATGTAGATCTCGGCCAGGTCTGGTTTATCCGACGCTTTCTCAACGTGGTAAACGAAGAGCCGAGGGAGGTAGAAAAGACCCGCCATCCACGAAATGACCGAAATCACATGAAGGACGGTCGTCCATGGATAGATCGCACTCAAAAGATCCTGCGCCCAGGACATCATTTAACCCTGTACGCGACGAACCAGCGCCTCAACATTCTTGGGATCGCCTTCAGGCGTGATCCCGTGGCCGAGATTGAAAATGAACGGTCCATCTCCAAGCTTTTCCCGAATGTCGTCAATCGCCCGTTCCATCTCGACGCCCCCCGTCACCATATGTTTCGGGTCGAGGTTACCCTGAACGGTCGCCAGCGGCTGCAAGTGATCTCGCGCCCATGCCAGGTCCATATCCTGCCCGATCGCCACCGCGTTAGCCTGAGTCGCTTTCGCGAAACTCGCGGCGCGTTCGCCGGCGCCGCGGGGAAAGCCAATGATCGGCGTGTCCGGATGCGCTTTCCTGACCCCTTCGACGATCCGCCTGCAGGGATCGACGCAGGCGCGCTCGAACGTATCTCCCGTCAGCGATCCCGCCCAGCTGTCGAAAATCTTGACCGCCTGCGCTCCAGCGTCGATCTGACGATTGAGGTACAGGATCGTCGCTTCGACCACACGGTCGATAATCCCATCAAACGCAGCGCCGTTTTCATTCATCAGCTTGTGCGCCGGAGCCTGATCAGGCGTCCCTTTCCCAGCGATCATATACGTCGCCACAGTCCAGGGCGCGCCAGCGAAACCGATAAGTGGCGCAGACGATGGTAGTTCCGACTTCAAAATACGAACCGTCTCGTAGACCGGAGATAAAACATCGTCGATCTCTTCAGCTGCGCGCAGTTCGTTAGCGGATGCGACGGGTTCCAGCCTCGGACCTTCCCCGGTCTCGAACCAGAGTTTCATGCCGAGCGCCTGTGGGACCAATAGGATATCGGCGAAAAGGATCGCAGCGTCGAAACCAAATCGGCGAATGGGCTGTAAGGTGACCTCCGCCGCCAGCTCCGGCGTATAACAAAGGTCGAGGAAACCGCCGGCTTTCTCCCGCGTAGCGCGATACTCCGGCAGGTATCTACCGGCCTGGCGCATCAACCAGATGGGCGGTCGCGCAGTTTTCTGACCCGCAAGCGCCTGAAGGAGGAGCGGCTTTTCCGCATCAGTCATTTTCTTAGCCTGTATTTGAATTTGTTAATGCGCACTGAATCATGGGGATTATCAGTCCAGACCGGAAACGCACAGCTTTTCGCACGGGCTGTCAAGTCTAATGGACAGTGAGGATAAAATCGGGTGCATCTCTGATAACACATTGATTATAGATGATTTTTTTGCCATGAAGTCAGAATTCGTTACGTTGATCGATTGGAACACGCCCCCTTATCCACCTAATTCAGCATCGTTGGTCCGGCGGAAAGCATCTGCGGGATGACTTGACGCTTCCCCACACGACGCCCCGTCGCTCCGCTGGTTTTCCCCATATTCCACTCTTATCCTCAGCGAAGACCAATCAAGGATCCCATCCCGATATGATGAAGCGCGTTCACCTAATCTCGGATTCGACCGGTGAGACAGTTTCCAGGATCGGCGACGCGACGATCAGCCTGTTCGACGATGGCGCCGTAGAAAAGCGCCTGCATATCTTCATCCGCTCGGAGACCGAGGCTGACGCTGTCATAGAGGAGATCTGTCGTGAACCGGGCCTCGTCATCCTCACCATGGTCGATCATGCGCTTCGGCGCCGGATCATTGATGCGGCGCGGCAGCTTGGACTGCCGTCCGTGCCGATCCTTCAGCCGGTCATCTCGGCGCTGGAGGTCTACCTTGGGTCGGACGCAGCCGCGCGGATGGGCGGCCAGTACAAAGTCGATGATCTCTACTATCGCCGCGTCGACGCGATCGACTATGCGATTTCGCATGATGACGGCGCGCTTTCGGATCGCCTTGTGCGCGCTGACGTCATCCTGACGGGTGTCAGCCGCACTTCGAAGACGCCGACCTGCATTTACCTCGCGGTGCGGGGCGTGAAGGCCGCGAACCTCCCGCTTGTTCCTGGGACCGATCCGCCGCCTGCTTTCTTCGAAGCGGTGGAGAAAGGCGTGCCCGTCATTGCGCTGACAGCCAGCCCCAGCCGCCTCGCGCAAATCCGGACGCACCGTCTTGAGGTGATCGGCCATCAGTCCGACGCCGACTACGCCGCGCTTGATCAAATCAGGCGGGAGGTGGCGGACGCCCGCCTTCTCTTCGATCGGATTGGCGCACCGGTGATCGACGTCACACGCAGATCGATCGAGGAAACGGCAGCCGAAATTCTCGCCATTCTACGTGATAGAGACGGCGCCGAATGACACTGGTCCTCGCATCAACCAGTCCATGGCGCGCCGAGATGCTCCGCAACGCCGGCGTCGAAATCGAATGCGTCCCTCCGGGCGTCGATGAAGACGAGATGAAGCTCGCTCTCCGCTCCGACGGCGTTCTCCCTCGTGATCAGGCCGACGCGCTGGCCGAAATGAAGGCGCGCCGGGTTTCTTCCCGCGTTCCCGGCGTCCTGGTTCTCGGTGCGGATCAAGTTCTCGACTTCAAAGGGGATGCGCTCGACAAACCGCAAGACGCGGCCGCCGCGCGCGAGACGCTTCGCCGTCTTCGCGGCGAACGGCACGAGCTGCTCTCCGCCGCTGTGATCGCGCTCGACGGCGCCCCGATCTGGCGTCATATCGGCCGCGCCCGGCTTTTCATGCGCCCTTTCTCGGACGCGTTTATCACGGAATACCTCGCCTCTATCGGAGAAGACGCGCTTCAGACACCCGGCGCCTACATGCTCGAGGGACTGGGCGCGCAGCTCTTCTCCCGGATCGACGGCGATTACTTCACCATTCTGGGCCTGCCCCTCATCGAGACGTTGGGCTTTCTGCGCGTACGGGGAATTTTGACAGAATGAGTGAAAAAATCCTCCGGGCCGGCGTCTTCGGTTGGCCCGTCGAGCACTCGAAATCTCCAAAACTCCACGGCTTTTGGTTAAACCGCTACGGCGTCGACGGTAGCTACGTGCTTCTCCCCGCACGGCCGGAAGACTTCGAAAGCGAGGTGCGCCGCCTCGCCGCCGCGGGCTGGCGCGGCGCCAATGTCACGATCCCGCATAAAGAAGCCGCCCTGTCTCTCGCCGATCGGGCGACAGACCGCGCCCGCGCCATCGGCGCGGCGAACACGCTGATCTTTGACGAAGGCGAGATCGTCGCCGACAACACCGACGGGTTCGGCTTCATCGAAAACGTGCGCGCCGGATCGCCGTGGCGTTCCGATCGACCCGCGGCCATTCTCGGCGCTGGCGGCGCCGCTCGCGCGATTATCTGGTCGCTGATTGAAGCGGGCGCACCCGAGATCCGTTTGACCAATCGAACCAGAGACCGCGCGATGCGCCTCGCCGATGAGCTCCGACCCAAGGTCCGCATCATCGACTGGGATGATCGCGCGAGCGGTCTGGATGGCGCGGGTCTGATCGTAAACACGACGAGCCTCGGCATGACCGGCCAGCCGCCGCTTGAACTGGATCTGTCCGTCGCGCCGCCGGACGCCGTCGCCACCGACATCGTCTACACGCCGCTGATCACGCCTTTCCTTACCGCCGCGCGCGCTCGCGACCTCCCGGTCGTGGATGGCCTCGGCATGCTTCTTCATCAGGCCCGACCGGGTTTCGAAGCCTGGTTCGGCGTCGCGCCGGAGGTTGACGATGCGCTTCGCGAGGTGATTCTGGCGTCATGATCACCATTGGCCTCACCGGCTCAATCGGCATGGGCAAATCCACGACCGCGCGAGTGTTCGCCGAAGCGGGCGCCTACCTGTGGGACGCCGACGCCGCCGTCCACCGCCTCTATGGCGAAGGGGGAGCGGGCGCTCGGGCCATCGAGGCCCTCGCGCCCGCCGCCGTCTCCGACGGCGCAGTGGACAGGGCGGCGCTCCGCGATGCGATCATCGCGGACCAGACGCTCCTGAAGAAAGTCGAGGCCGCAATCCACCCGCTCGTCGCCGCCGATCGGGCGGAGGCGCTGACACGGGCCAGCGCCGACGGTTACGAAGTGGCCGTTCTCGATATTCCGCTGATCTTTGAAACCGGCGCAGAAGATGCTTTCGACCACATCGTCGTCGTCAGCGCCCCCGCCGATATTCAGCGCGCACGGGTGCTGGAGCGTCCGGGGATGTCGAACGAGGCCTTCGAAGCCATCCTCGCCAAACAGGTCCCCGACGCGAAAAAGCGCGCCCGCGCCGATTTCATCGTGGAAACCGGAGACGGTATGGAGGCGGCGCGCACCCAAGTGGCCGCTATCATGGAACAGGTAAGGGAAGCGTCCGATGCGTGAGATCGTAATGGACACCGAAACGACCGGTCTCGACCCCAACGATGGGCACCGGATCGTGGAAATCGGCGGTGTGGAGTTGATGAACCATGTCCCGACCGGACGGGTTTACCACCAGTACATCAACCCCGAACGCGATATGCCGACCGAGGCGTTCGAAGTTCACGGTCTTTCATCCGAGCGCCTTTCGCGAGAGCCGGTTTTTGCGCGGATCGCCGACGAGTTCATCGATTTCGTCGGCGATGCGAAGCTGGTCATCCACAACGCCAGCTTCGACATGAAGTTCATCAACGCCGAGTTGAAGCGGTTGAACAAGCCGGCGATCCCCTTCGATCAGGCGATCGACACGCTCGCGATGGCCCGCAAGCGCTTTCCCGGTTCGCCCTCTAGCCTCGATGCGCTGTGCCGCCGCTTCGGCGTCGACAATTCCGCACGCGAGAAGCACGGCGCGCTTCTCGACAGCGAAATCCTGGCGGAAGTGTATCTGGAGCTGATCGGAGGCCGTCAGCCCGATCTGGAGGCGGCGCTCGGTGGCGGCGGTCCCTCGAAAGAGCGCGCGGCTACGACGACGGCGCGGGAGTCATGGACGCCGTCGCAGCGACCGGCGAAGCTGGCGTCGCGGCTGACGGAGGATGAACGCGCCGCGCATGAGAGCTTCGTGGCGGCGCTCGGAGATGAGCCGATCTGGAAAAAGGTCGGCTGATCAGAGCGGCGTGCGAATTCGACCAACCTAAGAAGTCGTAAAAGACGCCCGCTCTCCAGGCGTCCTTTGCGTCACCCTTACCCTCAGTGCTGCAGGTTCAGGCCGTGCCGGCCGCATCTTCCTTCATCGCCGACCGGCGCTTTTCCAGCTCCGCCCGGTAAAGGCCGGCGAAATCCACCATATCCAGCATCAGCGGCGGATAGCCGCCATCGCGGGTGAGGTCGGAGACGATGCGCCGCGCGAAGGGGAAGAGAACGCGCGGACACTCGATCATCAGGAACGGATGCAGCTGGTTTTCCGGCACCCCCTCGATCTTGAAGACGCCGGCGTATTCAAGCTCAGCGATGAACATCGTGGCTTCGGCGTTCTTGGCGGTGGCGTTCACCTTCAGGATGACCTCGTAGAGGTCGTCGCCGCGCTTCTTGGCGTCGAGGTTTACGCCGACCTGAATGTCGGGCTTGCCGTCCATGCGGCCAGAGCCGCTCTGAACCGCTACGTTTTCGAAAGACAGATCGCGCACGAACTGCGCTTGGATCGCCACCTTCGGCGCTGCAGGAGCAGCCGCTGCGCCATCAGCGCCCGCCGGCGCCGCTTCGTTCTCAGCCATCGGGGCCTCCGCTTGATGCAACTCGCCGCGGGGCTAGCATGGGCGCTTCACGCAGGCAATCAGTCAAGGCGTTCGGGCGGTTTGGTCCAGCCGCTCCCATTGGCTTTTCCGCCGCCAGCGGGCGGCGGCGTCTCAACATCGGTCAGGTCTTCGTAGTCGGCTTCGATCGGCCCGTCATGCTGCGGCGGACGGCGCCCGCCCTGCATTCCGGGGCCCATATAGACCGCGCGTTTGGCGATGCGCGGCCCCGCCCAGGCGATGATCGCGCTCCTCACCGGAGGGATGAGCAACAGAAAACCGACGGCGTCGGTGAAAAACCCCGGCGTCAGCATCAAAAGACCCGCGATGAGGATCATCACGCCGTGGGCCAAAGGGCCGGACGGGTTCCCCCCCTCGGCGACGGATTGCTGAAGCCGCGTCATCGCCGCAAACCCTTGGGCGCGCAGCAGTGCGGCGCCGAGGATGGCGGTCACGATGACCAGACCGATCGTTGGCCACAAGCCAACCCAGCCGCCCAGTTCGATGAAAAGAGCGATCTCGATGATTGGAATGGCGACGAGCGCCGCAAAAATCCACATATCCGCCTTTCAGCGCGCGGGGAGCGCAACGGCGGACCCGTCGCATAGACTCCGGCAGCGGCCCGACCTACATAAGCCTCACTTCCACCGGCGCCAAATACGGCGTCCCGCTAAGGAGCGTTCACCGATGGGCGATGGGTTTCTAACTCTCGCGATACTGGCCGTAATCACAGCTTTTCTCGTCATGCGTCTGAAAAGCGTCCTCGGAACGAAAACGGGCTTCGAGAAAAAGCCCGAACCGGTCATGCGGGAACGCGACGACACCTTGGCGCCGACCAGCGTCCCGGCGCCGGTCGAAGACGAGCCCATTGATCCGAATGACCCGATCGGCCGCGCCATCGCCGAGATGCGGGAGGTCGAGCCCGATTTCGATCCCCATGGCTTCGTCGACGGCGCCCAGCGCGCTTACGAGATGTTGTTGATGGCGTTCGAGAACGGCGACAAGGCGACGCTTGAGACCTACCTCTCCCCCGACGTCTATCAGGGCTTCGCCGCCGCGATCGACCAGCGCGCTGACGAAGGACTGACGGTGGACGCCCGTTTCGTCGGCGTTCGCGACGCCCGCATCGTCGCGGCGAGGTTCGACCCCGAGGATCAGGTGGCCGAAGTGGACATGCGTTTCGTCGGCGAGCTGATCACCGTCGTGCGCGACAGCGAGCATCGCATCGTGGAGGGCGACCCGAATGAGGTTCGCCGCGAAACCGACCTCTGGACGTTTGGCCGCAAAATGGGCGCGCCCGATCCTAACTGGCTGCTTATCGCCACTGGGGAATGATCTGTGAGTCGGGGCCGAACCGCCGCGCCGTTCTCGGCGCGGGTCTCGGCCTCGCGGCGGCGATGAGCGGCTGCGTCGGCCGAGGCGATCTTCGCATAGAGCGGCTGGATTTTTCCGATCTGAATGGCTGGGCGGACGCAGATCTCGCGCCGGCTCTCCCGGTCTTCGCGGCCACCAGTTCAATTGCGCGAGCAAATCCCCATCTTGGCGTTGAGACGGCCCATTGGGCGTCCATCGCGGCCGAAGGCTCGCCACGCGCGGTTTTCGAGGATCAGTTCGCGCCGGTGCTGGTGTCCGAAGGGTCGGACGCTCATTTTACTGGCTACTATGAACCTGAGTTGCGGGGATCGCGCACGCGAAGCGATCGCTATTCGACGCCGCTCTATCGTCGGCCCGCCGATTTGAGCGACGCGCCCTATCTGACGCGATCCGACATCGCGGCGGGCGCGCTAGACGGTAAGGGGCTGGAATTCCTCTGGATCGACGATGCCGTTGAAGCCTTCTTCCTGGAAATTCAGGGGTCCGGCCGCGTTCGTCTCGACGACGGTTCCGTTGTCCGGGTTGGTTTCGCTGGCAAGAACAATCATCCTTACCGCGCTATCGGACGCCTCCTCGTGGAGCGCGGCGAGATGACGGTCGCCGAAGCCTCCGCCGACGGCATTCGCCGCTGGCTGCGCGCGCAGCCGGACGGCGGGGCGGCGTTGATGAATGAAAACCCGTCTTACGTCTTCTTCACAGAGCGGTCCGATCTCGCTCCTGATCAGGGACCGGTCGGCGCGATGGGCGCGCCGGTCACCGCGGGGCTCAGCATTGCGGTCGATCCCGCCTATCATCCGCTCGGCGCGCCGATCTGGGTGGAGGCGGACGCGCCGGGTTTTGAAGCGCGCCTGATGGTTGCTCAGGATGTCGGCGGGGCGATCAAGGGGCCTCAGCGCGGCGATCTCTTCACAGGGTCGGGCGATGAGGCGGGGGCGTTGGCCGGATCGCTCCGCGCCTTCGGTCGGATGGTGACGCTTGTTCCAAAGGCGGCGGCGGAAGGGCTCGCTCTGTCATGAGCCGCCGCGGCCGCAAATTGACGACGGACGAGCGCGAGCTTTGGCGAAAGGTCGCCGCGACGACCTCCCGCCGCGCGCCGCAACCTGTGGCGCCGGAAGTTGATACGGTCCCACAGCCCGTCAGCCGTCGCGAAGAGGCGCCGACAGTCCCGCAGGTGCGCATTCTCAAACCCCATGGCCGTCCTGCGCCGCAGGTCTCCCTCCCACCGCCGCAGGCCCCTGCGCCGTCGGGGTTAGACCGCGCGACGGAGACGCGGTTGCGCAAGGGTCGGAAGGAGCCGGACGACCGGCTCGATCTCCACGGCATGACGGCGCAGCGCGCCCACGCCGCGCTCAACCGGTTCGTGAGCCAGAGCCGCGCGATGGGTCATCGGCTCGTGCTCGTCATCACGGGCAAGGGCGGATCGGATGATTTCACCGGCCATGCGCCCTTTGGTGGCGAAGGCCCTGGCGTGCTCCGGCGGGAGGCGCCGATCTGGCTCTCCACCCCGCCGCTCTCCCAAATGGTCGTGAACGTCAGCCAGGCCCACCCGCGCCATGGCGGCGGCGGCGCGCTTTACGTCTACCTGAAGCGCAAACGATAGGCGCGCGTGCGGCCACAAAGGTTCGCGCTTTCGCGCGAACGGGGGCGGCTCGCGAGCGCTTCGCGCTCAGTCTCGCCGAACCGCGCTTCAATGCGATCTCTGCGCGGGGGCGGAGATGTGCGCCTCCGGCGGGAGTATTTTGAGAAGAATGAAGATCGCGGGGTTTTCGGCGGGCTTCGGTATACCGGTTTAGTCACCTGATGGTGCGGTGCAGCAGCGCGCTCGCTTCCCGCGCCAGTCGCTCAATAGTCTCCGCGGTCGTTTGTTCGCGATTGAGGCCCACTGCCTGACCCGACCACATGGACATGAAATCGCCCGAGTCGGCTTTGGCCGACGCAGTGCGCAGGGGCCCGGTCAGCGGGTTCATCAGCGGGAAGTCGGGTAGCGTCGCCCCTTCCATCTCGCGCATATATCTGTTGCGCACGCCCCGCGCCGGTCGCCCGGAGAAAGCCGCGCTCACAGCGGTATCCGATCCGTCGGAGGCGAGCAGCGCCGCCTTGTGCGGGGCGCCCGATTTGCATTCCGGCGCATTGAGAAAGGCCGTCCCGATCTGCACCCCCGCAGCGCCCAGCATGAACGCCGCCGCCACCCCGCGCCCGTCGCCTATCCCGCCCGCCGCGATGACGGGGACGGAGACGCGGTCGACGATGGCGGGGACGAGCGCCATGGTCCCCATATCGCCCGGCCCTCCGCTTGGATCGAAGACGCCGCGATGGCCCCCGGCCTCCCACCCTTGAGCGATGATCGCGTCAGCGCCTTCGGCCTCCAGCTGCTCCGCTTCGCGCGGCGAGGTGGCGGAGGAGAGGACGAAGATTCCCGCACCCTTCAAAGGCGTCAGTAATCGCTCGTCCGGCAGTCCGAAGTGAAAGCTGACGACGCGCGGCGACGCCGCCAGGACGACCTCGAGGCGATCTTCGTCGAAGGGCGAGGTCGGGATGGGATCGGCGGGGTCGCCAAGTTCATGCTCCGCGTAGAACGGCGCGAGGGAAGCTTTGGCTGCTTCGATCCGTACGCGATCCATCGCTGGAGGTTCGTGGCAAAAGAAATTGACGTTCAGCGCGCCGTTGGTCAGCGCCTTCGTCGCGGTGATCTCCGCTGCGATCCGATCGGGCGGATCGAGGGCGACGCCGAGCGATCCGAGCACGCCCGCATTCGCCGCCGCCGCCGCCATTTCCGGGGTGGAGGCGCCCGCCATCGGCGCCTGAATGATCGGGTGTCTGATCCCGAGAAGATCGGTGAGCCGACTATCCGGCCACTGGCTCAAATCGCGGAGCCGCAGCCGAGCGGTTCATCGTCGACGATTTTCTCAACCGTCTGCTCTTCGCCGTCCGCTTCGCCGATGATGACGATCTGATCTTCGCGCATGACATGCCAGAAACAGTGGAGGACGGGCGAGCCTTCGAAGGCGAAGCAGTACCGCCCGTCGGAATGCGCCCATTTGCCTTCGGCGCACACGCCGTTCGGGAAGCGGAACACCACATCGCCTTCGTCGTTGATGTAGTATTCCTTCCCATAGAGCTCTCCGTCCTTGAAGTAGTAGAGCGTCTTGCCGGTCGACAGCTCGCGCCAGGCGTCGGGTTCGATAATCGCATCCTTCGCCGCCGCGGCGGCGAACGAAGCGCCGCCGACGATCAGGGCGGATGCAATGGCGGGAAGAACGTATCTCATCAGCTTCTCCATGGGGGCACGTAATCACTGCCGCAGAGGGAACGCTAGTCTGACTCGCACAGGTTCCCAATCACGAAACAATTCGTCGCGAAGGATGCAGTTTATAGCTGCGTTGAACACACGACATGATCATCAACGCAACAGGAGATGACCCATGACCCGCACCATTCTTCGCATCGACGCCTCCATGCGGCGCGACGGCTCCACCACCCGGATGCTCTCCGATGAGGTGATCGGCGCCCTCGCACCGGCGAGCGTCGTCGTTCGAGACCTCGCCGATGGCGTCGATCTGATCGACGAAGCTTGGATCGGCGCGAACTTCACTGACCCGGCGGAGCGCACCGACGCTCAGAAAGCGACGCTCGCGGGCTCCGACGCGCTGGTGGAGGAGGTCGAAGCCGCAGATACGCTCGTCATCGGCGTTCCAATCTATAATTTCGGCGTCCCGGCGGCGTTGAAGGCGTGGATCGACCAGATCGCTCGCGCCAAGCGCACCTTCAAATACACTGAGAACGGCCCGGTCGGCCTGCTCGAAGGGAAGACCGCCTATCTCGTCGTCGCTTCGGGCGGGACCGCGGCGGGGTCTGAGATCGATTTCGCGACCGGCTACCTGAAGCACGTTCTCGGCTTCGTGGGCGTTACCGACGTCCATGTGATCGATGCGTCGAAACAGGGCGCCGGAGCCGACGGCGCCATCGCCCGCGCCCGGACAGCGCTGCCCGCGCTCGCCGCCGCCTGACGCTCGACAATCACCCGCGCCCTCCCATTATGGACTGAAAAGCCTTGGGAGGGCGCGATGATCGGGATCGACGGCGAGACCATTGGCGATCTTTGGGCCCTAGCCGCCGCGCGCTGGCCCATGGCCGATTTCCTCGTCGAGCCCCATCCTGAAGGCGGCGCCCCGAAGACCTGGACTTATGCCGACGCCGCAGAGGACATCGACGCCCTAAAAGCGCGGTTCTCGATGGCGGGTTACGGTCACGGCCACCGGATCGCTCTCCTGATGGGGAACAGAGCGGAGTTTTTTCTCATCAAGCTCGCGGCTAACGCGCTCGGGATCAGTCTCGTCCCGGTGAACCCGGATTACCGCCCCGCCGAAGTCGCCTATCTCCTGGAGGACAGCGGCGCGCATCTGGCCATCGCGGAGTCCCATCGCATCGCGCTTATGCGCGAGGGGGCCGAGATCGCGACCCAAGCGCCCGCCATCGTCGAGTTCGCGATGGAGGGGGCCCTGCCGCCCGCGCCTCGCCCCTCACCCAGCGCGGGGGCTGCGACGCCTGAGACCGAGGCGAGCCTGATCTACACGTCCGGCACGACCGGCCGACCAAAAGGCTGCTTAATCAGTCACGAAGCGGAGCTGATGTACGGCGCCGCCTATCTTCTCGCCGGGCCGCCGGTCGGTCTCCGGGAATGCGGCGACCGCATCCTGAACCCTCTGCCGCTCTTTCATGTGAACGCCGGGATCATCACCTTTTTCGGCGTCGTCCTGAGCGGCAACGCGCAGATCATCCCGGAACGGTTCTCCGCCTCCACCTGGTGGCGGGACATCCGCGCGACGCGGGCGACGATCTTCCATTATCTCGGCGTCGTCATCTCCGTCCTGATGGCCGACAAGACGGCGACGCGCGAAGACCTCGGCGATATTCGCGTCGGTTTCGGCGCGGGAGTGGAGCCGGCGCTGCATGCGGCGTTCGAAGATCGCTTCGGCGTCCCGCTCGTCGAATGTTGGGGCATGACGGAGATGTGCCGCGTCCTCACCGTGGCTGAGGAGCCGCGCATGATCGACACCCGCGCCATGGGTCGCCCTCGCGACGATCTGGAGGTGAAGGTCGTCGACGAGAACGACGTCGAGGTTCCGCGCGGAACCCCCGGCGAAATGGTCCTCCGCCATTCCCTCCAGACTCCGCGCAAAGGGTTCTTCTCCGGCTATCTGAACAAACCCGAGGCCACGGCGGAGGCATGGCGCGGCGGTTGGTTCCACACCGGCGACACCGTCACGATGGATGAGACCGACATGGTCTTCTTCGTCGACCGCAAGAAGAACATCATCCGCCGCGCAGGTGAGAACATCGCGGCGGCGGAGGTGGAGAACTGCCTTTTCGAGGATGACCGGGTCGCGTCGGTCGCCTGCCTCGCGGTTCCCGACGACATTCGGGAGGAGGAGGTGATGGCCTGTGTCGTCCTCTCAGACGGCGTGGCGGCGACAAAGAAAACGGCGGAGGAAATTTTCGCCCGCGCGTTTGAACGCCTCGCCTATTTCAAGCCGCCGGGATGGATCCGCTTTATGGACGCGCTCCCCGTCACCGGCACGCAGAAAGTTGTGAAGCACGCGATCCTCGCCGACGGCGAGGACCCGTTCGCCGAAGCCTTCGACCTCCGAACGCTTAAGAAGCGCCGTTAAACCGGCAGCGCCGTCGTGAACTTCAGCTCCCTCAGCGAGAAGGAGCTGGAGGCGGACGCCACGGCGGGATGGGCGAGAAGCCGCTCCATCAGGAAAGCCTCATAGGCGGCGATGTCGGGCGCCCGGATTTTCAGGAGGTAATCGCGGGCTCCGGCGAGGGAATGGCACTCCATCACCTCCTCCGCCGTAGTCACGAAACGCTCGAACGATCGCCGGTTGCCCGCCGAATGATCCTTCAGCGAAACATCCGCGAAAGCGCAAAGCGGCCATCCCGCCGCATCCGGCGATAGGATCGTCACGCGCTTGTCGATGACGCCCGCCTTCTCCAGCGCCTTGATCCGGCGCCAGGCTGAGGCGGTGGAGAGACCGGCGCTCGCCGCAATGTCGTCAAGCGTCGCGTTCGCGTCCGCCTGGATCAGTCGCAGGACGGCGCGATCCATATCCGTCAGAGGGACCGTTTCGTTTTTCTCGCTCATGAGGAAAAATTCTTATCAGAAATCTGCGACACGCAACGAAAGAGAAATCAATTTTCATGCTTGCCGGCTGATCATCCACCCACAGTCTCGAATGACGAGGAGATGGATATGTCGTCCCCCAAACGTAAACGCCGCGATCCCGGCCCGATTGCGTCCGACTTCACGATCGATCAGCGCTGGGCGAGCTATTCGCCCGAAGAGCACGCCCGCTGGGATGCGCTGACCAAGCGGATGATGGCGATCCTCCCTGGTCGCGCTTGCCGCGCGTTCATGGATGCGACGGAGGCGCTGAAGCTCTCCGATGGCGGCATCCCTGATTTCGAGGCCCTTTCCGACAGGCTTGAGGCGCGCACGGGCTGGCGCGTGGTTGGGGTGCCCGGTCTCGTCCCGGATGAGGCGTTTTTCGACCATCTCGCCAATCGCCGTTTCCCGGCGGGCTGCTTCATCCGCGATGCGGATGAGATGGACTACATCGAGGAGCCTGACGTCTTCCATGACGTCTTCGGTCATGTCCCGCTACTCGCGAATCCCGCTTATGCGGATTTCATGGAGGCCTATGGCGAAGGCGGCCTTCGGGCGATGGAGCGCGGGCGCCTGAAGAACCTCGCCCGGCTCTACTGGTACACGATCGAATTTGGTCTGATCCGGGAGGACGATGGACTACGCCTCTTCGGGGCCGGCATCATGTCCTCCCCGACGGAGACCGTGTTCGCGCTGGAGGACGCATCGCCCAATCGCGTCGCCTTCGATCTGGAGCGCGTGATGCGCACCAACTATCGGATCGACGACTTTCAGCAGACCTATTTCGCCATCGACAGTTTCGAAGCGCTTCTGGAAGCGGCGATGAGTGATTTCGGCCCGCTTTACGACCGTCTCGGTTCGGGCTCTGATTACGCGCCCGAGGACATCGTGGAGGGCGACGACGTCGTCGATCAGGGCACGCAGGCTTACTTCAGCGCGAAAGCGGCCTGACGACATCGCCGTTCCCGGAAAGGACCGGCGAAGTTTTTTCGCAATCTCCGCCAAGAACCGCCATGCTTCTCCCGTCTAACGGTGTGACATGCGGACGGAGACGAGCGACGAGGCGTTGGCGGAAGCCGCCGGTCAGGGTGACCGGGCGGCCTTCGCGACCCTGCTCGACCGGCACTACGACCGACTTTTCCGCCTTTGTTGGCGCCTGACGGGGTCTGAGGCGACGGCGGAGGATCTGGCGCAGGATATCTGCCTGAAGCTCCCCCGCGCACTCCGCTCCTTTCGGCGCGAAGCGCGGTTCACCACATGGCTCTACCGGATCGCGCTCAATGCCGTGCGCGACGACGCCCGCAAGGCGGTGACGCGGGCGAAGGCGCTGGAGGGCCTCGCCCGCGAGCCGGTCGCGCCGCCGGACGATGGGGAGGTGAAGTCGCGTTGGCTCAATCAAGCGATGTCTCGCCTCAAGCCTGATCTCGCGGAGACGGTCGCGCTGATCGTCGGAGAGGAGCTGACGCAAGCGGAGGCGGCGGAGGCGCTCGGCATCGCCCCTGGCTCCGTCGCGTGGCGCATGTCGGAAGCGAAGAAGGCGCTCAAGATCCTGGCGGCGGAGGATGGGATATGACCGATCCGATTGATGACTTGCGCGAAGCCATGAAGTCGGCCCCCAAAACGCAGGGCAAGGAAGCTGCGATGGCGGCTGCGATGCGCGCTTTTGACGACGAATTTTCGGACGCGGTCCAAGAAACCCGCTCGCCCGCCCGTCAGACGATCCAGATGCAACCGATCTGGAGCAGACTGATGGCTTATCTAACCGACAACCTCCGCCCCGCGCTGATGGGCGGCGCTTCCGTAGCGGCGCTTTCGCTCGCGGCTTTCGTCGTGGTTCAGCAGAACGGGATGGAGCTCCCTCCTGCGCCGATGATCGAAGACGCCGAGATCGCCGCGGCGCCGGAGGCTGAAATCGCCGTTGCGGCGCAGAAACGGATGCGACTGGACGCGCTGACGTCCGAGGGTCGTCAGGGCCCGGAGGCGTCGTCCCGAGCGCTCGCCCCGATGGCCATGGGCGGCGCCGCGTCAGACCTCGCCGTCATGCCCCTGCCTGCGCCCGAACCGGTTTATCTGGAGCGCGATGCCCGCGACCGTTTCGCCAACGACGACCCCAATCCCGTGAAGCTGGCTGCGGAGGCGCCGGTCTCCACCTTCTCCATCGACGTCGACACCGCCTCCTACGCCTGGGTCCGCAGGTCGCTGCGGGAGGGGCGGATGCCCGCGCCGGAAGCCGTGCGGGTGGAGGAGCTGATCAACTACTTCCTCTATGAATACGCCCGGCCGGAGACCGTGGAGACGCCCTTCGCCGTCTCGACCACCGTAATGGACGCGCCCTGGGCGGAGGGGCGGCGTCTGCTCCATATCGGGATACGCGGCTTTGAGCCGGAGGAGCGTCCGCGCGCCAATTTCACCTTTCTGATCGATACGTCGGGATCGATGCAAAGCGCGGATAAGCTGCCGTTGCTTCTGACGTCGTTCCGTCTCCTGCTCGACAGTCTCGGACCTGAGGATACGGTCGCCATCGTCACCTATGCGGGCTCGTCCGGCGTCGCGCTGGAGCCGACGGCGGTGTCCGAGAAAGGAAAGATCCTCGATGCGCTGTCCGGTCTGATCGCCGGCGGCTCAACGGCGGGCGCTGCGGGGATCGAGACGGCCTACCGTCTGGCGGAGGATCGGTTTGACGCCGATGCGGTGAACCGCGTCATCCTCGCCACCGACGGCGACTTCAACATCGGCGCCTCCAGCGTCGAAGCGATGGAGCGGCTGATCGAGACGAAGCGCGAGAGCGGCGTTTACCTTTCCGTCCTCGGGTTCGGGCGGGGCAATCTGAACGACGCGCTGATGCAGTCGCTGGCGCAGGCTGGGAACGGGCAGGCCGCTTACATCGACACGCTGGCGGAGGCGCGTAAAGCGCTGGTCGATGAGGTGCGGACGCTGACGCCGATCGCTGAGGACGTGAAGATCCAGATTGAGTTCAATCCCGCCGTCGTCAGCGATTACCGTCTGATCGGTTACGAGACCCGTGCGCTGAACCGGGAGGATTTCAATAACGACAAGGTCGATGCGGGCGAGATCGGCGCGGGCCACCGCGTCACCGCGATCTATGAGATCACGCCCGTGGGCGGCCCCGCCCGGATTGACGATCTTCGTTATCAGCCGACGGCGGTAGGCGGCGATGCGGATGAGCTGGCCTTCCTGCGCATCCGCCACAAAGCGCCCGGATCGGACGCCAGCGAGCTGAGCGAAACCGTGGTCGCGCCCGACGCCGCCGACGCCGGAGTGGAGGCGCGTTTCGCGGTCGCCGTCGCGGGGTTTGGGGAGCTTCTGCGCGGCTCGGATCACCTCGGCGACTGGAGCTGGGATCAGGCGCTGACGCTGGCGGAAGGCGCGAAGGGCGACGACCCGTTCGGATACCGCGCCGAATTCCTCGACCTGATCCGCCTCGCGCGGTCGCTCGATCGCTGAGGCGAGTGGGCCGCGCCGTCAGTCGGCGATGGCCTGATCGGCGAAGGCGAGAAGCCGCGCCCGCGCGTCCCGACCGCTATCGGCGTCACCTGCGAAGGTGACGCCTCTTTCGCCGCAGACCTCCAGGAAAGCGCCCCGCGCCTCCGGCGTTGCGATCGAGTTCGCCTGATCGACCGTCACGGTGCGGCCGGCCTCGTCAACCTGAAGCGTGCAGCGCGCCGTCGTATCCCTGACGGTGATCGCTCGGCCAACCTCGAAACGGCCCGCGCTGCTGTCGAAGCCGTGTTCGGCATCCGGATAGACCATGACGGAGACCGGTTGCCCAGCAGCGCGCCAGGCATCCGCCTGCCGGACGCAGGGCGCGGACGGCGTCCAGTCGTCCTCCCCGGCGAGCAGCATCAGGAGCGGGCTCGCCAATTCTTCCTCATCTAATTGAAAACCGCAGAAGGGGTAGAAGACGGCGGCGAAGGCGAGCGGCTCCGCATTTGGCGCGAGCATCGCCTGAAGCCGTTCGACCGACGCGAGCGTCACGGCCGTCGCCCCCTTGGACCATCCGGCGGCGCCGATTTGCGACGGGTCCATGTTGAGCCGAGCCGCGAGCGCATCCCGCGCCTCGAAGATGTCGGACGCCATTTGCTGCTCGCTCACTCTGATCTGGTCGCTTGCGACGGAGCGAACGCCCCGCGCCCCGAAATGATCGAGGATCAGCGCGGCCCACCCCGCTTCCGCGAACATGGCCGCAGCCGTGTCCTGCCGACTGCCCGTTCCGCCCGCGCCGTGGCTGAGGATTATCGCAGCGCGCGGCGCGGCGTTTTCGGGAAGCACGAGGCGCCCCTCAAGCGTCAGGTCGCCGGGCCGCGCTGCGGTGAAATCGGCGAAGTCGTAACCTTGCATCGTGCCGGATCGGAACGGCTCGCCGGGCGCTGCGCAGGCTGAAAGGAGCAGTCCAGCGCCGAGCAGCGCGAGTGAGACGAGGTTCTTCATCGCAGTCTTCATCGCGCAATCTCCATGGCTTCGCGCCTCCGGCGACGTCCAGGGGCGTTGCGGTGAAAGATATGGTGCGGCGGGCGCCGCGCCAACCGCTCCCTGTGGCGCTTTAACGATGCGTTTCGGGCGAGAGGCCGATAGGCTCTCGATCAGTTGGCGCCGTATTAAGACGGGAAGGGCGTTGCATGAGAATTTCGCAGCGGCGCATCGCGGCGGCGGTTTTGGCGGCGGCGCTCTTCTCGCCGGCGTTGGCGGTCGGCGAAGCCATCGTCTGCGAAGAACCGTCTCACGCCGCAACGGCTTCTCCGGCGGCGTTGCTTGGCCGCGACCTCTTTTTCGACCCGATCCTGAGCGGTAACGGCGAGGTTTCCTGCGCGACCTGCCACCATCCGCGCCACGCGACCTCCGACGGCCTGTCGCTCGGCATCGGCGATGGCGGTCGGGGCATCGGGCCGGAACGGACGGTCGATCTCGCCAACGCGCCGGAGCGGCGCATACCGCGCAACTCTCCGGCGCTTTTCAATCTCGGACGAGACGCGTTCGCCGTCATGTTCCACGACGGTCGGCTGGAGGCGTCGCCCGAAGGCGGCCTGCGCACGCCAATCGGCGAGGACATGCTGAACGGCGACCTCTCCCCTCTCGCCGCCCAGACGATCTTTCCCGTGCTGTCCCCTGACGAGATGGCGGGCCATGCGGGCGAGAACCCGGTGGCGAACGCCGTTCGCCGAGGCCTGATCACCGGAGAGGGCGGAGCGTGGTCGCTACTGCTTCGGGACATCGCCGCGATCCCCGCCTATCGGGCGCGCTTCAAGGCGGCGTTTGGACGGGCGCCCGACTTCATCGGCGTCGCGGAGGCGCTGGCGGCCTTCATCGCCTTCGAGTGGCGCGCAGACGAGAGCGCTTTCGACCGGCGCATCTGCGATGGGACGCAGCTGCCCCCGGATGCCGAGGCGGGCATGGTCCTGTTCTACGGCGAAGCGGGCTGCGCCGACTGCCATTCCGGCCGTTGGCAGACCGATCACGGCTTCCACGCCATCGCCATGCCCCAGATCGGACCTGGCAAAGCGGAGGTTTTCGAGTCCCATCGCCGCGACATGGGGCGAATGCGCGTCACCGGGCGGGCCGAGGACGCCTATCGCTTCCGCACGCCGTCCCTGCGGAACATTGCGGCGACCGGCCCCTACGGACATTCCGGCGCCTACGCGACGCTGGAGGCGGTGGTTCGCCACCATCTCGATCCCGTCACGGCCCTCCGCGCCTATGACCCGTCGCAGGCGATCCTGCCTGCGTTCTCCGATGCGGATGACTTCGCGCTGATGCGGAACCCGGAGGAGGTCGCCGCCATCTCCGCCGCCAACGAACTCGCGCCGCGATCGTTGAGCGATGAGGAAGTCGCGCAGATCCTCGCCTTCCTCGACGCGCTGACGGATGAGGCGAGCCTGAAGGGCCGCCTCGGCCCGCCGGATCGCACGCCCTCCGGCCTGGTGATGAGGTAATCAGAAACGGCGGACCGAAAGTGCTCCATCAACGCCGGGCGCGACTGTCAGATGCCGGTTGGGCCTGATTTCATGCGCGCGTGAAACGGCGCCGCTCGGCCAGATCACGCGGAGCGTCGCCGCCCCCGCTTCGCCCACGCCGAAATGGATCCATCCCGACGCGCCGCCCGCATGCCCACCGCCAACGGTGACCTCGCGCGTCAGGGTGCGGTCGCCGATGTTCAGCTCAACATGGGCGCCGACCGCCCGCGTGTTCGGCGCGGGTGCATTGAGACGCAGCGCGACGAAGCCGCCGGGCCGCTCCGTCATGTTCTCGTAAATCTCCAGCGGCGCCCGGCGGTTGACGACGATCATGTCGAGCCGCCCATCGAGATTGAGGTCATGCAACGCCCCGCCGCGCCCGCGCGCCGGGCTGGCGACGCCCGCTTCCGCGCCTGCTTCGACGAAGCGCCCTTCGGGCGTCCCCATCAGAAGGTTGTTCGGATCGCTGAGCGCCATGGAGGGCATCTGGTCGACATTCCCCTTCGCGATGAAAAGGTCGTCGAACCCGTCATTGTCCACATCGCCGAACTCAGCGTGCCAGCCGGTGGAGGGGCGACCATCCTCCCCCATATAGGGACGGTGCGCGGTGGCCCCGGCCTCATAAGGCGCATCGACGTAACGCGGACCCTGCGCCGCGAGGTCGCGATACTGAAGCACCTGATCGCCCATGGAGGTCAGCATCACCTCTGCGACCCCATCGCCGTCGAGATCGCGGCTGGCGATGCCCATGCCCCAAAGCGCTTGCCGTCGCCATCCGTCCGCCTCGCCGTAGAGCCGGGGCGCGCCCTCCATCGCCCACATCTGCTCCGCCCCGTCGCGGATGTAGTAATGGCGGTCGTTGGAGACGCGCAGATCGGCCCTGCCGGTGCGCGCCCAATCGGTGAAAAGCATGGAGAGCGCGCAATACCCGGGGGTGAGCGCGATGGGCGCGCTGTAACGATCGTCTTCGGGGCGATAGAGCGCGTTGTCGTCGCAAGCCTCGAACGGGCCGTTCGGATCGGCGCGGTCGACGTAGTGGCCGAAGGCGAGGGAAGGGAGCGCGGCGCCGTCCTCCCATGTCGCGCTGAAGGCGGTGGTCCAGCGGTCGCCGCTTTCGAAGCCAAGTCCCACGAAGGGACTGAAACCGCAGGCGCCGTCGCCTTTCAGGATCAGGTCCGCGCCGACCCGGAGAATGGCGAGGTCGTCGATTCCGTCTCCGTCGATGTCGAGCGGATAGGCGCCGGTGACGCCGGTGATGGAGAGAGCGTCGGGCGTCTCCGCCGCAAAACGAAGACCGCCGCCCCGCGCGGAGCGATTGCGCAAGAGCGTCGCCGGGTTCGCCCCGCCCGCCGCGTAGAGTTCGGCGAGACCGTCGCCGTCGCAATCGAAGACGGCGACGCCTCCGCCGCCGAAATGCTCCCATCCGCCTTCGTAGCTGTGAGCGATGCCGAGCTCAGGCGCGCGATCGACGAAACGGGGTTCTCCGCTAAGCGCCTGCGTGCAAAGGAGCGCAAGGGTCGCGGCGAGCGGTAGGGTGAGTGCCGACCGGCCACCTCGCCACCATGGGCTGTCTCCCGCCTGACGGAGCACTCGCGGCATCAGGGAAAGAGGAGGCTGGCGAACCGGTCCTCCGGCAGGCCGACTGCGCCGGGCTCGGCGATGAAGAGCCCGCCTGACAGCGGATGCGCCGCCCCCTGTTCCGCAGTGAAATGCTCGCGCGCCGTCGTGATGTAGAGGCGGTCCAGCTTCGGCCCGCCGAAACAGGCGCAGGTGACTTGCGGCGCGTCCACGTCGATGCGCAGCCCCTCCGTCCCGTCGGCGCGTATCTCCTGCACCCGGCCGCCCCAGAACCGCGCATTCCAGAGCGATCCGGCGGCGTCCACGCAGGACCCGTCGGGGAACCCGTCTTTCCCGTCCACCGTGAAGAACGTTTCCGACGCGCCAAGGGCGCCGGTTTCCGTATCGTAGGGGTAACGCTTGATCGTCTTCGTCGGCGTATCGGCGAAGTACATCCATGCGCCGTCGGGCGAGAAGCAGATGGAGTTCGTCACGCCGACGCCTCGCTCCAGCACCTCCTGCCGTGCGCCGTCATAGCGGATCAGGGTGGAGGTGTGCTTCAGCCCATCCTCGTCCATCCCGCCGGTGACGAAGCGCCCGGCGCGATCGCACCGCCCGTCGTTCAGGCGGGAGGTCGGATGCTCCGGTTCGAAATCGGTGAGCCGGTCGATGCGGTCCCGCTCAAGATCCCAGCGAAAGAGCCCGCTCTCGAAGGCGGCCAGAATGCAGTTGTCCGCATCGAAGGCGAAAGAGCCGAGGCGTTCGATGGTCGGCCGCATCTCCATCGCGCCGCCGTCCGCGTCGCAGGACCAGAGCGCGCGGCCGTGGATGTCCGTCCACCAGATGCGCTGGTGGTCCGGGTTCCACTGCACCCCTTCGCCGAGGGTGCATTTCGCGTCGACCAGGAGGTCCGCCTTCATGACCGCTCCGGCCGTTTGCCGAGGATGATCATGGCGAGGATCTCGTCGTCGGTGACGGCCTCCACCCGCTCCGTTCCGACCAATTGACCGTTTTTCATGACGGAGACGCGGTCGCACAGGTCCATGACGTCGTGGATGTCGTGGCTGATCAGGAAGATGCCGAGGCCCTGGCGTTTCAGCTCCTCGATCAGCTCGCCGACCATCTTGGTCTCCTGCGGGCCGAGGGCGGCGGTCGGCTCGTCCATGATCAGGATGCGGGCGTTGAAATAGACGGCGCGCGCGATGGCGACGGACTGGCGTTGACCGCCGGAGAGCGCCTTCACCGGTTCGGAGAATTTGCGGAAGTTTGGGTTGAGCCGCCCCATGATCTTCCGCGTCTCCGCCTCCATCCGGTCATCGTCGACAAAGCCGAGCGCGGTGGTCAGCTCCCGCCCGAGGAAGAGGTTGGAGGCGGCGTCGAGGTTATCGGCGAGGGCGAGCGTCTGATAGATTGTCTCGATATTGTGGGCGCGGGCGTCGCGGGGGTTTTCGATCTTCACTGGCTCGCCGTCGACCAGGATCTCTCCGCCATCGGCCTTGTAAGCGCCGGAGAGCACCTTGATCAGCGTCGATTTCCCGGCCCCGTTATGGCCGAGGAGGCCGACGACTTCGCCGGGGTGGAGGTCGATGGAGACATGATCCACCGCCTTGATCCCGCCGAAGGAGACGGAGATGTCGCGCATCTCGACCAGAGGCGTCATGACCTGTCCCCCACCCGTTTCCGGTAGATGATGTCGACCAGAACGGCGGCGACCAACACCGCGCCGACGACGATGTTCTGCAAGGGCGCGTCGACCCCCACCATCGCCATTCCCGACTGCAGCGACTGCATCACCAGCGCGCCGAGGATCGCCCCGTGGATCGTGCCGAGCCCGCCCGAAAGCGCCGTCCCGCCGATCACCGCGGCGGCGATCACGCGCAACTCGTCCAGCGTTCCGATATCGTTGCCGTGGTTAGCGAGGCGGGCGGAGGCGACGACGGCGGATATCGCGCAGAGCGCGCCCATTAGCGCGAAGATCTTCACCGTCAGCATCCGCGTGTTCACGCCCGACAGCTCCGCCGCCTCCGGATTGCCGCCGGTGGCGAAGATGTAGCGCCCGAAGCGGGTGCGCCGGGCGATCAGGGTCATGCCGACCGCGATGACGATGAGGAGGAGGACGGAGATGGGGAGGCCGTAGGCTTCCGAATATCCCTCCGGCATCACCTCTCCCCGCGCCTCGAACATGCGCTGAAGGCGACGGGTCGGGATTTCATAGGAGTTCAGAACGG
>JBCAXH010000020.1:0-85561 GCA_038534155.1 Pseudomonadota bacterium | reverse complement strand
GCTTCGCCATCCGCGAAGGCGGCCGCACCGTCGGCGCCGGCGTCGTCGGAACCATTATCGAGTAAAGCGGCGGTATCGCCGAAATCGAAGGGCCGTCCCGCTGGGGCGGCCCTTTTCCGTTGATCCTTAGGGTTTTGTTAAAACTCGCGCGATTTTCTGCGGGGCATGGCCGCCGACCACCGACATATCCCCGGTTTCAGCGAGGATGCGCAAAAGCAGCTCGCCGAGATGGGCGGGCGCTTCGCTCCGGCGGAGGCTTACGCGGCGCAGCCGTCTTTCGACGCCGCGGCGAGAAAGCGCGCGTCGGCTAGCGCGGGGAGCGGTGGCGGCCGGCCGAGCCATTACGGACATCGGGAGCGGCTGCGGCAGCGCTTTCTGAGCGGCGGCGCGGGGGCGTTGCCGGAGTATGAGGTGCTTGAGCTCATCCTCTTCAACGCGATCCCGCGCGTTGACGTGAAACCGCTGGCCAAGGAATTGCTGGCCGCCTTTGGCGACCTCAACGGCGTTCTGAGCGCGCCGGAGGCCAAGCTGGCGCGCTTCGCGCCGAGCGATGAGGTGACGCGCAAGATCAAATACGATCAGGCGCTCCCGAAAATGCTCGTGCAATTCCAGCTCGCATCCGACGTCGCGGCGCGCATGGCGCGGGCGGAGGTGATCGAGCGGCCCGTCGTCTCCTCCTGGGATGCGCTGATGCGCTATTGCAAGACGGTCATGGCGCACCGCGAGACGGAGCAGTTCCGCGTTCTCTACCTCGACCGCAAGAACGTGCTGGTGGCCGATGAGGCGCAAGGGGAGGGGACGGTGGATCATGTCCCCGTCTATCCGCGCGAAGTGGCGAAACGGGCGCTCGAGCTGAACGCCTCCGCCATCATTCTCGTTCACAATCATCCTTCAGGCGATCCGACGCCGAGCGAGGCGGACATTTCCATGACGCGGAAGATCGTCGACGCCTGCGGCGCGATCGGCGTGACGATCCACGACCATGTGGTGATCGGCAAAGAGACGGACGCGAGTTTCCGGGAGCTTGGGCTGCTTTGAAGCCCGGCGCTCAGAGGAGCGATTTCAGAAGCGCCTCTTTCTGCGGATAGATCTTGTCGCGGTCGCAGTTGGCGAGGATCACGTCGCGCGCCGCCAGCCCGCGCGCGCGGCCCGCTTCCTTGTCCGCCAGCGCCTCGGTGATCCGGTCCGCGAGCGCGGCTTCGTCATGGAGACCGCAGAGAAGGCCCGTTTCCTCCGACATGTACTCGCGCACCGGCGGACAGTCGGAGACGACCATCGGGCAGGCGATGGACATCGCGTCCAGCATCGACCAGCTCAGGACGAAATCCGCCGTCAGGTAGACATGGGCGTTGGAGGCCTGCAGCACCTTGATGAACTCCGGCCGGGGCTGCAGGCCGCAGAAATGGATGCGGGAGAGGTCGAGCCGCCCTTCCAGCTCCGCCAGCATCCGCCCCTTCCAGCTTTCGCCGTCGGGGAGTTTTGCGCCGTAGGCGACGCGGTCTTCTCCGCCGATGATGCAATGCGCTTCGGGGCGGCGGGCCTGCACCTCAGCCAACGCGCGCATGAACTGGGGGAAGCCGCGATGGGGCTCCATCCCCCGCGTGAAGAAGGTGACGATCTCCTTCATCCCGGCGAGGTCCAGGCCCGCCGCCGACGTCACCGGCGCGCTGGCTGGCGCGTGGAGGCCGACGTCGATGCCGTCATGGATCACGGTCAGACCCGCGCGCAGCTCTTCCGGGAACTGGCTCGCCTGGAACTTGGTGGGACACAGGCGCAGCGCCGCGTCCGTCATGTCGAGAAGGAAGGGCGCGTTGCGCGCGGACTGGCGAAGCGAGGCGTGCAGATCGAACTTGTGGATGCCGAGCGAGCGGTCGTCCGACGGAGGATAACCGTACCACCACTCGAGATAGGGAACGAATTTCGCCTCCGGCCAGACGCCCCGAGCGAACATGCCTGAGCCCCAGCCCGAATGCGCCATGACGATGTCGGGCGCGTAGCCCTTCTCCCGCGCGGCGACGAAGGCGCGGGCGGCCGCCTGGCCGTTGATGACGCATTTCTCGAAGTTGGCGGCGTAAGGGTGCACGCCCTTCGTCGGTTCGCGGTGGGTCTTGTAGCGGAAAAAGCGCGGATCGTCGGCCTTCCCGCCCTCCCACGCCGTTGCGAAACGCACGTCCCATCCGCGCTGCGCGAGCCACGCGCCGAACGCGCCGAACTGCGCCGGGTAATTGTCGTGGATGAAGAGTATGCGCATGCTTCGGCCTTTCGGGGCGGGAGATAACCATAGGGTCGAAGCCGTCTCCACTCCGTAAATCGTGATCGGCCTCTCACGGACGTTACTTTGGACATGGATCGGCCTGCGTCATTCTGTCGTCGAAGGAGATTGCGCCCATGAAAAAACTGCTCGCGCCGCTCGCCGTTGCGCTCGCGCCACTACCCAGCTTCGCCGCCGAGACCATCACCGTGACGGGGGAGGCCATCGACACCTGGTGCTATTTCTCCGGCGTCATGGGCGGGCCGGAGGCCGTCGTCGGCTCGGCCCATCACACCTGCGCGCTCTGGTGCGCGGCGGGCGGCATTCCCGTTGGCCTGCTGACGGAGGAGGGCGACGTCTACATGGTGCTGAAGATCGAGAACGACGATCACACCAACGGCGGCGACAAGCTCCTTGAGATCGCGGCGCATGAAATCACCGCGACGGGTGAGCATCACGTCCGTGATGGGGTGAACTACCTGATCGTGAACGAGGTGGTCGCGGATGCGGGCCTGGTGAACCTCAGCCACGAAGAGTGGGACGTAACGCCCGGCTTCGCCATTCCGGATCCGAACAAATGAGCCGCTCCATGAAAGCCGCCGCCGCGCTCGCCGTCGCCTTTATGGCGTTCGCTTCGCCGTCCCACGCCGCCGATTTCTCCGAAGGGTCGGAGGCGAAGGAGTGGGGACTGCAGGGGGAGGAGAAGGCCCGCTTCACCGGCAAGGTCGTCGACGTCCTTTGCGAACTGACCGGCGACTGCGCCGCAAACTGCGGCGACAACCGGCGTCAGCTCGGCATCGTGCGGGACGCGGACGGCGCGCTCGTCCTCGCGGTGAAGAACCGGCAAGCGGCCTTCACCGGCGCCGCGACCGATCTGCACCCGTTCTGCGGCAAGGCGGTCGAGGTCGATGGGGTGACCATTCAGGAGGAAGAGAAAGTAGGCGCGCCGAAGCTCTACATGGTCCAGCTCATCAAGGAGGTTGGGGCCGAGGAATGGACCAAGACCAGCCGCTGGACCAAAGAATGGAACAAGGCGCATCCCGAAGCCAAGGGCGTCAAAGGGCCGTGGTTCCGCAAGGACCCGCGCATCAAGGCGGAGATCGAGCGGGAGGGTTATCTCGGCCTCGGGCTGGAGATCGATAAGGCCTTCATCGAGTACTACCACGAATGAGACGCGCGGCGCTGTTTGCGGCCACGTTCCTCGCGGCCCCCGCATTCGCCCATGACGGCGAGGATCACGGGTCGCAGGAAGAGGCCCTTAAGCATCTCTCCGAAGCGCCGCTCGACGGCGACGCGACGCCATTTCCCGCCGATCTCGGCGGACCCTTCGCGCTGATCGACCAGACCGGCGCGACGCGGACGGAGGCGGACCCTGACGGGGCCTATCAGCTGTTCTTCTTCGGCTACGCCAACTGCCCCGCGATCTGCTCCGTCGCCATGCCGCGCATGGGGGAGATCGCCGATATCGCGGCGGACGCCGGGCTCGCCGTCACGCCGGTGATGATCACGATCGATCCGGAGCGGGACACGGCGGGCAACATGGCCGAACCGCTAGCGGCCCTCCATCCGAAGATGGTCGGCCTGACCGGGGCCGAAGACGCCCTCGCCGAGGTCCGCGACCACTTTCAGGTTGAGAAGAAGCTGGTGTTCGAAGACCCGGACTACGGCCCGATCTTCGCGCATGGGTCCTTTATCTATCTGATGTCGCCGGAGGGGGAGATGCTGACGCTCTTCCCGCCGATCATCTCGCCGGAGCGCGGCGCGGAGATCGTGGCGAAATACGCCGTGGCGGCGGACGGGTAAGGCGCGACGGCGCCGGAACGCGCCTTAAATCCGTCGCGGTTCCCGTTAGGGTCAGGCTCATCTGATTCAAACGGAGACCTGAACATGTCCCTTCTCAACCTTCTTCAGCAAGCGCAGGGCGGCGGCGGGCTCGCCGCGCTTGGCGAGCGCTTCGGCCTCGATCCGCAGATGACCGAAGCGCTGGCCGGCCAGTTCGCGCCCGCGATCGCAGGCGGGATGAAGGAGCGGGCGTCGGCCGAAGGCGGTCTCGGCGCGGTGCTGGGCGCGCTGAAGGGCGAAGACCGGGCTGCCTATTTCGACAATCCGGCGGAGGCCGCGGCCCCGCAGGCGCAGGAGGCCGGCATGGACTTCCTCGCCCAGATCATGGGCGGGCGCGAAGCGGCCCCACAGCTCGCCCAGGCGGCGGCGGAGCGCGTGGGCGCGCCGCAGGACAAGGTGCAGCAGCTTCTGCCCGCGCTCGCGGCGATGCTTCAGGGCGGTATGCAGAAACAGGCGCCCGACGCCGAGATCCGGGCGGCCATGGACGGCCCGCTCGGCGCGGTCGGCGACCGTCAGGGCGCGGGGATCGGCGATCTCCTCTCCGCGCTCGGCGGCGCGCAGGCGCAGGGCGGCGGCGGCATCGGCGGGCTGCTCGGCGGCGCGATGAAGGCCTTTGGCGGTTCGCGTCCGGAGCCGAACGCGCAAGGCGGCGGTCTCGGCCCGCTTTTGCAGATGCTGGACGCGGATGGCGACGGCTCGCCGCTCGACGACGTGCTCGGGATGATCATGAAGCGCTGAGGCGGCTTTCGCGGTCGCTTAGGTGAACCATCAACGAACTGGCGCCATCCGGCGCCGGTTCATCGTTGCGGCCGAGACGAAATTTATCGAAATAATTCAATGCCAGATTGGCTGCATTGCGTCTCAGACGTGAAACTTTTCGACGCCCACTGGCTCCATCTTGGTTCGAAAACGACTTGTGGATGTCGCCGAAAGGCCGCTTAGTGATGGCAGGGGATGGCCGCAAATGGGGCGGTCGAGCCAGATAAGGGCAGACGTGGCGAAAGCAAAGACCGCGCGCCCGCGACAGGAGAGGTCCTTTGGCGTCCATATTCGGACTCATCGGGCGACGTTTGCTTTTGGGTCTTTTGACCCTGTTCGTCGTCTCGATCATCATCTTCGCAGCGATCGAAGCGCTGCCGGGCAACTTCGCCCAGGAAATCTTGGGGCAGGGCGCGACGCCCGAAGCGATCGCCGCCATCGAGCGTGATCTAGGCCTCGATAAGTCAGCGGTCGAACGATACATCGGATGGCTCGGCGGCGTGCTCGTCGGCGATTTCGGGGTGCCGTTCGCGCAGCTCAGCTTCGCCGGCAACTTCGGCACGGCGAACCGGGAGATCATCACGGTCGCCGACCAGATCGCGCCCCGCTTCGGCAACACGCTCTTCCTCGCCGGGTTCGCGGCCGCCATCGCGGTGCCGCTCAGCCTGATCATCGGAGTGCTGGCGGCGCTTTACAGGGAATCGATCTTCGACAAGATCGCGAACATCTTCACGCTGTCTTCGATTTCGTCGCCTGAGTTCTTCGTGGCCTACATCCTGATCCTGTTCCTGGCGGTCACGAACCAGATCTTCCCATCGATCTCCAACATCAACCCGGACATGGGGCTTTGGGATCGGGCCTACGCCTCCGTCTTGCCCGCGTTGACGCTGACGCTGGTCGTCACGGCCCACATGATGCGGATGACGCGGGCGGCGATCATCAACCTCCTGGCCTCGCCTTATATCGAGATGGCGCGCCTCAAAGGCGTGCCGCCCTGGGTCGTCATCGTGCGGCACGCGCTGCCGAACGCGCTGGCGCCGATCATCAACGTGATCGCGCTTAACCTCGCCTATCTCGTCACAGGCGTCGTCGTGGTGGAGGTGGTCTTCGTCTATCCGGGGATTGGCCAGCTTTTCGTCGACTCAGTGAAGTTGCGCGACATGCCGGTGGTGCAGGCCTGCTGCCTGATCTTCGCCGCCGCCTACATCCTTTTGAACCTGACGGCGGACGTGATGGCGATCATCACCAATCCCCGCCTTCGGCATCCGAAGTAAGGGGGGGCGCAGAGATGATGTTCCTCACTTACGTCGTGATGCCGCTGGCGGTCGTCACCGGGATCGCATGGATCGCCCGCAAGGGCATCGGCGTCGCCTTCGCCGGGCCGTTCGGAGCGCTCTTCCGCGCCATGCCGCTGACGGCGGCGTTCGGTCTGACGATCATCACGATCTACATCCTCGGCGCTCTCTTCGCGCCGATCATCGCGCCCTATGGCGAAAGCGAGATCTTCGATCTGATCAACGCCCTGCCGGGGCAGGACCCGCGGTTCATCCTCGGCACGGATCAGCTGGGCAGGGACCTTTTCACCCGACTGATCTATGGCGGGCGGAACACGATCGGCATCGCGCTGGTCACGACGGCGCTGGCCTTCTTCCTCGGCGCGTCGCTCGGCTTCCTCGCCGCCGTCATCGGCGGCTGGCTGGATCAGGTGCTCTCGCGCATCGTCGATGCGCTGATGGCGATCCCGCAGCTGATCTTCGCGCTCCTGCTGATCACCATTCTCGGCCAGTCGACGCTGAACATGATCCTCGTCATCGCGGTTCTGGACAGCACCCGCGTCTTCCGTCTGGCCCGCGCGGTCGGCGTGAACATCGTGGTGATGGACTATATCGAAGCGGCGAAGCTGAGGGGCGAGAGCCTGACCTACCTGATCTTCAAAGAGATCCTGCCGAACGCCACCGCGCCGCTTCTGGCGGAGTTCGGTCTGCGCTTCTGCTTCGTCTTCCTCCTGATCGCGTCGCTCTCCTTCCTCGGCATCGGCATTCAGCCGCCGGCGGCGGACTGGGGCACGATGGTTCGCGACCTCGCTCCGTTCATCAACTTCGCCGTCGCGCCGGGCTTCGAGCTCGCCGCCGCGCTGCCGCTGATGCCGGCGGGGGCAATCGCGCTCCTGACCGTGGCGGTCAACTTCGTGGTGGACTGGATGCTTCACCGCTACTCGGGCCTGAAGGAGTGATCTGATGAGCGATCAAGAGCTACTCGTCAAAATCCGGGGCCTGAAGATCGAAGGCCGCTCCGGCGAGACCTGGAACCAGATCGTCAACGGCGTCGATCTGGACCTCCACAAGGGCGAAGTCGTCGGCCTGATCGGCGAATCCGGGGCGGGCAAGTCCACCATCGGCCTCGCGTCGATGGGCTTCACCCGCGACGGCTGCCGGATTTCCGGCGGCACGGTGGAGTTCGACGGGATCGACCTCGTCAACGCTACGGCGGAGACGCGGCGCAACCTGCTCGGCAAGCGCATCGCCTATGTGGCGCAGTCGGCGGCGGCGTCGTTCAACCCGGCGCACAAGCTGATCGACCAGCACACCGAGGCGCCGATCCATCACGGCGTCTATTCGAAGGACGAAAGCGAGAAGGACGCGATGGACCTCTACCATCGCCTCCGCCTGCCGGACCCGGAGAATATCGGCTTCCGCTACCCGCATCAGGTCTCCGGCGGTCAGCTTCAGCGCGCGATGACGGCGATGGCGATGTCGTGTCGTCCAGACCTCATCATCTTCGACGAGCCGACCACGGCGCTGGACGTCACCACGCAGATTGAGGTGCTCGCCTCGATCCGGGACATCGTGGAGCAGTTCAACACGGCGGCGATCTACATCACGCATGACCTCGCGGTCGTCGCGCAGATGGCGGACAAGATCAAAGTGCTGCTGAAGGGCGACGAGGTGGAGGAGAGCGACACCCGCACCATGCTCTCCGCCCCGACGCAGGATTACACCAAATCGCTCTGGGCGGTGCGGAGCTTCCAGCGCCCCGAACTGCCGCGCCCGGCGGAGGGGACTACGCCCGTCGTCTCTGTGAAAAACGTCTCCGCCGCCTATGGGCCGGTGAAGGTGCTGCACGACGTCAGCTTCGATATTCACGCCGGGCGCACGGTCGCGGTGGTCGGGGAATCCGGTTCGGGCAAGTCCACCACAGCGCGCGTCATCACAGGGCTTCTGCCGCCGACGGAGGGGGAGATCCTCTTCAACGGTAAACCACTGCCGCCGTCTTACAAATCCCGCACCAAGGACCAGCTGCGTCAGGCGCAGATGATCTACCAGATGGCGGATACGGCGCTGAACCCGAAGCTGAAGATCAAGGACATCATCGGCCGGCCCGCGCAGTTCTATTCGGGCCTTTCAGGGTCGGCGCTGAAGACGCGGGTGGAGGAGCTGCTGGATCTGATCGAGTTGCCGGCGGCGCAGTACTACGACCGTCTTCCCTCCGAGCTGTCGGGCGGGCAGAAGCAGCGCATCGGCATCGCCCGCGCGCTGGCCGCAGAGCCGCAGTTCATCATCTGCGACGAGGTGACGAGCGCGCTCGACCAGCTGGTGGCGGAGGGCATCCTGAAGCTCTTGGACAAGCTCCAGAAGGAGCTGAACCTCGCCTACATGTTCATCACACACGATCTCGCGACGGTCCGCTCCATCGCCGACGAGGTCGTCGTGATGAAAGAGGGCAAGGTCGTCGAGGCCGGCCCGAAGACGGAAATGTTCACGCCGCCGCACCATTCCTACACCGATCTTCTGCTGAGTTCGGTGCCGGAGATGGATCCGGACTGGCTGACGCAACTGCTGGACGAACGAGGCGTCGAGAATATCGGCGAAGCGGCGTCTTCAAAGATTTGAGTGTGTCGTTAATGACCCTTGAAATGTCGTTTTTCGTTCTTAGCCTCAGAACAGGACGATTGACGGTTTAACCAGATTCGGCGGCGCTCAGGCGCGGCCGCGTCGACTGAACAAAGCCAACAGGGAGACTTTGAATGGCTATGAAGATGGATCGCAGACAGGTTCTGCAGACAGGCGCCGCAGCCGGCGCCGTAGCGGCCGCTGGACCGTCGCTCGCGGCCGGTCACGGCCCGAAGAAGGGCGGCACGCTCCGCATCGGCACGGCGGGCGCCAATACGTCCGACAGCTGGGACGGCCGCACGCATTCCGACAGCTTCATGATCATGATGGCGCACGGCACGGTCTTCGACTGCCTCACCGAGGTGAAGGCCGACGGCTCCCTCGCCGGTGAGCTGGCGGAGAGCTGGGAAGCGTCCGCCGATGCGAAGCAGTGGACGTTCAACCTGAAAAAGGGCGTCACCTTCCACAACGGCAAGGATTTCGGCGCGGATGACGTGATCGAGTCGCTGGCGCTTCACACCGCCGAGGACAGCAAGTCCGCCGCCAAGCCGATCGTCGCCAACATCGAAGAAATCAAGAAGCAGAACGATCATCAGGTGACGATGACGTTGGCCTCCGGCAACGCCGACTTCCCGTATCTGCTCTCGGATTACCACATCCTGATGCACCCGGCGGGCGGCGTCGAAGAGTCGATCGCCAAAGGGATCGGCACCGGTTGCTACAAGGTCGAAAGCTTTGATCCGGGCGTTCGCGCCGTCGCGTCGAAGTATGAGAACCACTACGACGATTCGAAGGGCTTCTTCGACTCGATCGAGCAGATCGCGATGAACGACGCCCAGGCGCGCACCAACGCGCTCCTGACCAATCAGGTCGACGCCATCAACCGGATGGACTTCAAGACCGAGGCGCTGATCAAGGCGAACCCGCTGACCGCGATCCTCGAGGTCACGGGCAACCAGCACTACACGTTCCCGATGCTGACGAATGGCGCGCCGTTCGACAACATGGATCTGCGGATGGCGTTGAAGCACCTCTTCGACCGTCAGGAGCTGGTCGACAAGATCCTGCTCGGCCACGGCGCTGTCGGCAACGACCACCCGATCGGCCCGGCGAACCCGTACTTCCACTCCGAGCTCGCTCAGAACTCCTATGATCCGGAGAAAGCGAAGTCGCTGCTGAAGAAGGCGGGAATGGAGGGCATCACGCTCGATCTCTCCGTCTCCGAGGCGGCCTTTGCGGGCGCGACGGATGCGGGTCAGCTGATCCAGAACTCCGCCAAAGCGGCCGGCGTGAACATCAACGTCGTGAAAGAGCCGGCGGACGGCTACTGGTCCAACGTCTGGCTGAAGAAGCCCTGGTGCGCCTGCTACTGGTCCGGCCGCGCGACGGAGGACTGGATGTTCTCCACCGCCTACGAGACCGGCGTTCCGTGGAACGACACCAAGTGGGAGAACGCCCGCTTCCAGGAGCTTCTGCTGGCGGCCCGTCCGGAGCTGGACACCAACAAGCGCCAGGAGATGTATCACGAGATGCAGGCGATCATGTCCGCCGAGGGCGGCACGGTCGTTCCGATGTACGCGAACTACGTGGACGCGCACTCCACCAAGCTCGCCAACACCGGCACCATCGGCAACCTCTGGCAGATGGACAGCTCGCGCATCTCCGAGCGCTGGTGGTTCGCCTGATCCCAGGCGCCATCGCAACGAGTTTGAAACGGGCCCCGCGGGGCCCGTTTTTCTTTGCGCGTCGGGCGCGGACTTCTCATCGGCGGGATCGCGCGGTAAGACGCGCGCGATGACCGACCCCGCAGACATATCAGCCGCGATCAGCGAAGGCCGCCGTCTCTCCGTGGCCCCGATGATGGATTGGACGGACCGGCATTGCCGCTTCCTCCACCGTCAGCTATCGCGTCATGCGTTGCTCTACACGGAAATGGTGACGGCGGCGGCGGTGGTTCATGGGGACCGGGACAGGCTGCTCGGGTTTTCTCCCGCGGAAAAACCGGTCGCCTTACAGCTCGGCGGCTCGGAGCCGGCGCTTTTGGCTGAAGCCGTGCGCGCGGCGCTGGATTACGGATACGGCGAGATCAACCTGAACGTCGGTTGCCCCTCAGACCGGGTGCAATCCGGCGCCTTCGGCGCCTGCCTTATGCGCGAGCCCGATCTGGTCGCGCGCTGCTGCGCCGCGATGATCGACGCCGCCGAAGGGCGAGCGGAGATCACGGTCAAGAGCCGCATCGGCGTGGATGAGCAGGACCCGGAGCGGGTCCTTCCCGACTTCATCGACCGCGTCGCCGCCGTTGGCGTCCGCCATTTCGCAGTCCACGCCCGCAAAGCCTGGCTCGACGGGTTGAGCCCGAAGGAGAATCGGGACATCCCGCCGCTCGATTATCCTTTGGCGATCGCGATGAAGCGGCGGCGGCCCGATCTGAACATCTCGATCAATGGCGGCATCGCGTCGCTCGAGGCGGCGGAGGCGCTGCTGGGGGAGGGTATGGACGGAGCCATGATCGGCCGCGCAGCCTATCACGACCCGACCTCGATCCTCGCCGCCGCCGATCGGCGCATTTTCGGCGCCGATGAGCCCGAAGCGACGCCCGAAGGCGCGGTTGAAGCGATGCTTCCCTATATCGAGGCGCGGCTGACGGAGGGGACGCGCCTCAACCAGATCACCCGCCACATGCTGACGCTCTTCCAGGGCCGACCGGGCGCGCGGCGCTGGCGGCGAACGCTGTCGGAGGGCGCGCATCTCCCCGGCGCCGGGCCGGAGCTCGTCGCGAAGGCGCTGGGCGAACTCGCACCGGCTTCGGAGGCCGCGTAGCGACCATGGGCGCCTCCCTGTCGGAGCTGTTCCTGCTCCTCTTCTTCCTCCTCCTGACCGGCGCTTTCGCGGGCGCGCTCGCCGGGCTCCTGGGCGTTGGCGGCGGCATCGTGATCGTCGGGGCGCTCTTCTACGTCTTCTCCGCCCTCGGCTATTCGGCGGAGACGATGATGCATGTCTGCGTCGCCACCTCTCTCGCGACGATCGTCGTCACCTCCGCCCGGTCGCTGCAGGCGCACTGGCGGCGGGGCGCGGTGGACACCGCGCTTCTGAAGGGCTGGGGGCCGGGTCTGGTCGTCGGCGCCTGTCTCGGCGTCCTCGCGGCGGAAGGGTTGAAGAGCGAGGCGCTGATGCTGATCTTCGCCGTCATCGCCTTCCTCGTCGCGCTGCATATGGCCTTCGGCTCCGCCGCCTGGCGCCTGTCGGAAGCGCCGCCAACCGGCGCGAGGCGCATCGGCGTCTCCGGCGGCGTCGGGTTCCTCTCCACCCTCATGGGGATCGGGGGAGGGACGTTCGGCGTCCCGCTCCTGACGCTCTACAACGTCACCGTCCATCGCGCCGTTGCGACGTCCGCCGGGTTCGGCCTGATCATCGCGCTCCCCTCCGCGCTCGGCTTCATCGTTGCGGGTTGGGGTGCGGAGGCGCGGCCGCCATTCACGCTTGGCTACGTGAACCTGCCGGCCTTCGCGATCATCGTGCCGATGACGGTCCTCTGCGCGCCCTACGGCGCGCGGCTGGCGCATTCGATCAACCCGCGCCCGCTGAAACTTGTCTTCGCGCTCTTCCTGGCGGTGACGGCGCTCAACATGGGGCGCGTGGCCCTTGGCGGTTGAGCTTCCCGAAGGCGGGTGGATGCGCCTCCCCTTCGATCCGGCGCTCGCGGCGTGGGCGGCGCACGCGGATGGGGCCGCCAAGGCGGCGGAGGCGGCGGCGCCCGCCGACATGATCCGATGCGACGGCACCTGGTATGTCGGCGTCAACGCCCTGCCGAATGACGGCGCCGGGCGCCTGCCGGGCGGGCCGCCTTTGCCGGATGCGCTCGGAGACGTCGCCCGGGCGGTCGGCGGGCGCGCATTTCAGATGGATCGCGCGCAAGCCTCCGTCTGCCATACGGGGTATCCGCGCAAGGGCGCGGAGGAGGAGGCGGCCTATGGCTACCGCCTTCGCCGCGACGCGGCCCATGTGGATGGCCTTCTGCCCATCGGCCCGGACCGGCGCAGGAAGCTGATGGAGCGTCACGCCTTAATCCTCGGCCTGCCGCTGAACGAGGCGCCAGAGGGGGCGGCCCCGTTCGTGATCTGGGAAGGAAGCCATGAGGTGATGCGAGAAGCGTTTCGCGCGGCTTTCGCCGATGCGCCCCCCTCAACCTGGGCGGAGCGGGACGTGACGGAGGTCTACCACGCCGCCCGCCGCCGCTGTTTCGAGACGCTTGCGCGCGTTGAGATCGCCGCGAAGCCCGGGGAAGCCTATATCGCGCACCGACTGTCGCTCCATGGCGTCGCGCCCTGGGGCGAAGCGGCGCCGGGGCGCCGCGCCGTCGCCTATTTCCGGCCCGATCCCGGCGGGCATGACGATGACTGGTGGCTCTCCGCCCCCTGAACGCGGGTCATCGCACTCTGCGATGTCGCCGGATAACTCGCCGCGACCTCATAGTGCGGCGGACCGTTCCCAAGCGACGAGCGGAAGAGTGCGAAACGATCGACCGGGAACGGTGGGCGGCGGAAGGCGGCGGCGCCCGCCATCCAGCGCATCAGCCGCTCGTCGGCATGCCGACCTCCGAGGCGGGCGAGGGTGATATGCGGGACGTAGCGCCGCGCCTCCACCGCTGCACCCGCGCCGCGCGCCGCCGTCTCGATCGCCGCGTTCAGCGCCATGAGCGGCGGGGATTTTTCAGCGGCCGCGTAAAGGTGGCGCGGCTTCGCGCCGCCGAAAGCGTCGACGCCGGTCAGCGTCACTTCAAACGGCGCGAAGCGGATGCGGGAGAGGGCCGCGTCCAGATCCTCCGCCCGTTTCGCGTCGACCTCGCCGAAGAAGGCGAGGGTGACGTGGAAGTTCTCCCATGGGACGCGGGGGCCTTCGGGCAGGCCCGACTGCAGCGCCTCAAGTTCGTCGCGGATGTCGTCGGGAGGCGAAATCGCCGCGAAGAGGCGCATTGGGTCACCGAGCGAAAGGGCTGACGCGAAAGTCGCCCGAAGAATGGGCGTCTTTCGCGGCTTTTTCCATTCAGCGTTTTCGCGCGCCGCCCTAGCTCTCGCCGACGCGCTCGATCAGCTGGAGGACGATGGGGCCGATCCGCTCCACCATCTTCGCGACGCCGTCCCTGTTCGGATGAATTCCGTCGGACTGGAAGAGCGACTGGTCGCCGACGAGCCCTTCGAGGAAGAACTCGTCATGGATCGCGCCGTATTCGGCGGCGAGTTCCGGATACATGGCGTCGAAGGCTTCTTTGTAATCAGGCCCGTAGTTGGTCGGCGCGGTCATGCCGGAGAGGAGGACGGGCAAGTCCCGCTCCGAAGCCTTTGCCAGAATGCCGTCGAGATTCTCGCGGCTCGACGCCGGGTCGATGGCGCGGAGGAGGTCGTTGCCGCCGAGGGCGACGATCACCGCGTCCGCGCCGCCCGCGATGGACCATTCGAAGCGCGCGAGCCCGCCCGCCGTGGTGTCGCCGGAGACGCCCGCGTTGACGACGGTGGCGTCCGGCGCCCCGTTTTCGCGAAGCCAGGCTTCGAGTTTCGGGACGAACCCATCCTCGATGGGAAGGCCGTAGCCGTGGGTCAGACTGTCGCCGAGAGCGACGATTTTAACTTCTGCGATCGCAAGCTGGGCGCTCGCGAAGAGAATCAAAAGCGCGGCGCCCGCCTTGCGGAGCCATGTTGCAGCGCCATATCGCGTGGACGCGACCGTCATGCCGGAGACCTCATGTCTGAACCTGCCTTCGCCCTGAAAGATGTGCGCCTAAGCCTCGCAGCCAAGGCCGGGACGGTCGATATCCTAAGGGGCGTCGATCTAACGGTCGACCCGGGGCAGTCCGTCGGCATCGTCGGGCCGTCGGGGTCCGGCAAATCTTCGCTCCTGATGATCATGGGCGGGCTGGAGCGCGCGACGGGCGGCGTCGCCAAGGCGCTCGGCCATGACCTGACGCAGATGGGAGAGGACGAGCTGGCGCGCTTTCGGCGCGACAACATGGGCGTCGTCTTCCAGAGCTTTCACCTGATTCCGACCATGACCGCGCTCGAGAACGTCGCCGCGCCGCTGGAGCTGGCCGGCGCGAAGGACGCGTTCGACCGGGCGGAGGAGGAACTCTCCGCTCTCGGCCTCGGCGACCGGGGCGATCATTACCCCGCGCAGTTGTCGGGCGGAGAACAGCAGCGCGTCGCGCTCGCCCGCGCCGCCGCGCCGCGCCCGAAGATCCTTCTGGCGGACGAGCCGACGGGTAACCTCGACGGCGCGACCGGGCAGGTTATCGTGGACGCCCTCTTCGATCTCCAGAAGCGCCACGGCGCGACGCTGGTGATGGTCACCCACGCGCCCGAACTCGCCGCCATGTGCGACCGGACGATCCGCATCGGCGACGGGCGCGCCTGGGAAGATCGCGCGGCGGTCGCGGCGTGAACCTCGCGCTGGCGTTTCGCTTCGCGCTGCGCGAGATGCGCGGCGGGCTGAAGGGCTTTCGCGTATTCCTCGCCTGCCTCGCGCTTGGGGTGGCGGCGGTGGCCGCTGTCGGATCGGTGAAAACCGCCATCGAGGCGGGGCTGTCCGATCAGGGCCGGGTCATCCTCGGCGGCGACGCCGAGCTGATGCTGACCTATCGCCGGGCGGATGCGGAGGAGCTGGAGAAGGTCCGCTCCGTCGCGACCGAGGTCTCCGAAATCGTCGATTTCCGCTCCATGGCGGTCGCGACCAGCCGCATCTCCGGCGAGGTGGAGCGCGGGCTGACGCAGGTGAAGAGCGTCGACGCCGCTTATCCGCTTTACGGCGAAGTCGGGCTGGAGCCCGCCATGCCGCTGGCGGAGGCGCTGGGCGAGCGGGACGGGCGCTACGGCCTCGTCATGCAGCAGGTGCTGATTGATCGGATCGGGTTGGAGATTGGCGACGAAGTGAACCTCGGCCTAGGCGCCTTCGAGCTGCGCGCGGCGCTGACGGCGGAGCCGGACGGCGTCTCCGGCGGCTTCGGCCTCGGCCCCCGCATCATCGTGCTGACGGAGGGGCTGGCGTCGAGCGGCCTTCTCGGCGAAGGGTCGTTTTTCGAGAGCGCGCTTCGTTTGAAGCTGCCCGAAGACGCCGACCTAGCCGCGCTCAAGGAGAAGTTCGAGGGCGAAGGCGAAGCGTTCGGCTGGCGCTGGCGCGACCGCACCAACGGCGCGCCTGGCGTGCAGCGCTTCGTCGACCGCGTCGCGGCCTTCCTGATCCTCGTCGGTCTGGCGGCGCTCGCCGTGGGCGGCGTCGGCGTCTCCTCCGCCGTGCGATCCTATCTTTCCGAGAAGACCGAGACCATCGCCACGCTGAAAACCATCGGCGCCTCGGGGAACGGCATCTTTCAGATCTACCTCATTCAGATTGGCCTGCTCACGGCGTTAGGCGTCGTCCTCGGCCTGATCCTCGGCTCCGGCCTGCCCGCGATCATCGGCCCGCTCTTCGCCGATGCGCTGCCGGTGCCCGCGCTCTTCGGGATCTACGCCGGGCCGGTGGCGGAGGCGGCGATCTACGGGACGCTCACCGCGCTCCTCTTCGCGCTCTGGCCGCTGGCGCGGGTCAGGGAAGTGCGCGCCGCCGCGCTTTTCCGCGACGTGGCCGCGCCTGCGCGGGCCTGGCCCGCCGCGCCCTATCTCGCGGGCATCGGCGCGGTGCTGGCGGCGCTGGTCGCCGCCGCGCTCTGGTTCTCCGGTGCCTGGCTCCTCGCCGCGTGGTTCATGGCGGGGGTCGCGGGCGCGCTCGCGACGCTCTGGGTCGTGGCGAAGCTGGTGAGCTGGTCCGCCGCGCGGATCGCCCGGTCGAAACTGCCGCGCGGGCGCCCCTCCCTCCGTCTCGCGCTCGCCGCCGTCGGCGGACCGGGCGGGGAGACGACGGGCGCCGCCCTGTCGCTTGGCCTCGGCCTCACCGTGCTCGCCGCGATAGGGCAGATCGACTTCAACATGCGCAGCGTGATCTCCGATCAGCTGCCGCAGGACAGCCCCGCGTTCTTCTTCGTCGACATCCAGAACAACCAGCTCGGCGGCTTCCTCGACGAGGCGAAGACGGTCGAGGGCGTCGGCGAGATCGCCACCGCGCCGATGCTGCGCGGGGTCATCACCGCGCTGAACGGCGTCTCCGTCGCTGAGGCGAAAGAAACGATCGACCCCGGCGCCCGCTGGATGCTGGAAGGCGACCGGGGCGTCAGCTACGCCGCCCTGCCGCCCGAAGGCGCCGTCATCACCGAGGGCGAGTGGTGGGACGCGGACTATACCGGTCCGCCGCTGGTCAGCTTCGTCGCCGAGGAAGGCAAGCAGATGGGGCTGGAGGTCGGCGATACGATCTCGGTCAACATCCTCGGGCGCGAACTGGTCGCGACCATCGCCAACTTCCGCGAGATCGACTGGCGCGGCCTCGGGATCAACTTCGTGATGATCCTCGATCCGTCTTCAATGGCGGGCGCGCCGCACACCCATATCGCCACAGTGCACGCCTCGGCGGAGGCGGAGGCGCCTCTCCTTCGCGAGGTCGGAGGCGAATTTCCGAACATCACCGCCGTCAGGGTGCGGGATGCGATCGACCGGGTCTCTGCCGGCCTCGCCGACCTCGCGCTCGCCTCGCGCTGGGGGGCGGCGGCGGTGCTGATCACCGGACTGGTCGTCCTGATCGGCGCGGCGGCGGCGGGGGAGCGGGCGCGCTCCTACGAAGCCGCCATCCTGAAGACCATCGGGGCCTCGCGCGGGCGCATCCTGCAAAGCTTCGCGCTCCGCGCCGGAATCGTCGGAGCTGCGGCGGGGATCGTCGCCATCGGCTTCGGCGCGGCGGCGGCCTGGGCGGTGATCACCTTCGTGATGCAAGCCGATTTCACCTTCGACGCCGCATCCGCGCTGGCGGTGGTCGTCGGCGGCGCATTGGCGAGCCTTCTGGCGGGTTTGAGTTTCGCCTGGGGATCGCTCGCCGCCCGCCCCGCGCAGGCGCTGCGCGCGCGCGAGTAACGAGGAGTTTAGGTGATTTGAGGCGTTTCGCGCAGTCTAGATAGGTTTTTCATATCACCGAAATCACCCTTCGCTATATGTCCGCGCGGAGGGTCGCAGGGGCGCGAGATGTGCTTGAAACCCAACAATGCCTGTCCAATATAGTATTCCGACGGCGGGCGAACTGCGCGCGCCGACGGCATTCTTAACGGAGGACGAAAGTTCCAATGGCTGACTATCAGACGGCAATTCGGCGCGAAGGCGCCCTCGGCGCCGCCATCGACGAGGGTCTGCGCGCCTATATGACGAAGGTCTACGGCCTGATGGCCGTGGCGATGGTGATCACGGGCGTCGTGGCTTTCGTGGTCGGCAACTCGCCCGCGATGCTCGCGGCGATCTTCGGCACTCCGCTCAAGTGGGTCGCGATGCTCGCCCCGCTCGGCATGGTGTTCCTGTTCGCGGCGACGGTGCACAAGATGTCCGCCGCCACGGCTCAGATCGTGTTCTGGGCTTTCGCGGCGGTGATGGGCGTCTCGATCTCCTTCATCTTCGCGGTCTACACGGGCATGTCCATCGCGACGACGTTCTTCGTCACCGCGATCGCCTTCCTGTCGCTCAGCCTCTACGGCTACACGACGAAGAAGGATCTCTCGGGTTGGGGCACGTTCCTGATCATGGGCGTGATCGGCCTGATCGTGGCGTCTCTCTTGAACATCTTCCTGCAGTCGCCCGCCCTCCAGTTCGCGGTCTCCGCGCTCGGCGTGCTGATCTTCGCGGGCCTCACGGCCTTCGACACGCAGCGGCTGAAGAACGAGTACGTGCACTACGCTCAGATGGGCGCGCAGGGCGCAGCGATCCTGCAAAAGGGCGCGATCATGGGGGCCCTGAGCCTCTACCTGAACTTCCTGAACATGTTCATGTTCCTGCTGCAGTTCCTCGGCAACTCGAACGAGTGATCTGAGCGGATTGGAAACGATGAAAGGCCGGGGTTCGCCCCGGCCTTTTTCTTTTGCGCGTCGCTTGGCTGCGATCCGTAGTGGAAAGGCCGCGCGCGGCTGGCGGACTTTCAACGCTGATGCGCGCCGATAGCTGGCGAAAGATGGGGCGGGAAAGAATGGTCGGAGTGGCGAGATTCGAACTCACGACCCCTGCCTCCCGAAGACAGTGCTCTACCAGGCTGAGCTACACTCCGAACCGGATCGCCGTATAGCGCCGCGTCCCAGCCCGCGCAAGCCGTCTCATGCGCCTTGCGCGGACCGGGTCGCGGCGCTAGGTATCGACCCGGTCTTGGGGCGTCGCCAAGTGGTAAGGCAGCGGCTTTTGGTGCCGCCATTCGCAGGTTCGAATCCTGCCGCCCCAGCCATCTCCTCATTCGACGCCGACTTTCCGCGCTGATGTCTGGCTTAGCCCATCAATTGCCGATCACGCCGGCCACAGGGCCTGCGGCGAGCGCGGCGTAAAGAGCGACGAAGGCGAAGGGGACCAACTTCTCGACCTGAGAAAGCGGGCGGCGGCCCATGCTTCTGTAAATCTCCCGCTCCCTGAGAAAGGGCGCGCTGGGCAACGCTGCCTCCATTTCGTGGATCACCGCGAACTTGGCCGCATTCAGTTTGCGGTAGGAGGCCAGCATCGCCGCCCAGGCGAAGCAGACGATGGCGCCTGCGCAGGGGATCGCGATCAACCAGATCACATGCTGATCGTCCGGCGCTGAGGATTTTCCGTAGGCGAGGAATCCGTAAAGGCTGGTGATGGCGCTGTTCACGGTCAGCATCCACTTGTTGGTTCCGGCGCGCTGCTCGGACACGGCTTGGGTCGTTGCGGCGTAGAGCTGATAAAGCCTGAAATCCGTTTGGGCCTTCTCTTCGCTCATCGCGTCCTCCCGTCCATGACTGTCCGAACGCCTTCGGTTCGTCTCAAGCGCTCTTGCGTGCGACGCGCGAAAGCGCGCGCCGTTTCCCAGTGGTTTCGTCGACGGCGTATCAAGAGTTTCCGATGCGCCACCGTCCTCCTCTGGCTGAGGTCTCGCCTCTTGAGAATGCGCATCGGACCAACCTCAGGTTTTACGCTAACCGGCTTCGATTAGAGCGGTCGCCCGTCGCTCTACTCGCATGGCGATCCCGCCGATCGGCCGAGAATGCGCGCGCGCCCGGACGCCCAGCGGTCGGCTGAGAAGGCGACGCAGGCCTGCTCGATCAACGCCTCGTCCCGCCATTCGACCAGCTCCACCCGGTCGGCCTTGCGCAGGATCAGTCGCCCGTCGGGTTCCGGCGCGAAGATCAAGCGCCAGGGGTCGTCGCCGGTCATCTCGAAACGCTTCTCGCCGCTCTCTACGTCCCAGATGGACGTCGCGCCGTCGCCGCTCAGGGCGACGTACCGTCCATCCTCGGAAAGGCTGAAGCGGCGTATGCGGACGGCTTCGCGTAAGGGGCGCATCTCGCCCGTCTCCAGATCGTAGACCCGCGCGCCCGATCCGACGCCGAGGATGAAGAACCGGTCGTCCGCCGCGAAACCGAGCGGCGCGCCCCAGAAGGCGTCGTCCTCACGCTCGACGGCGAGGATGCGCGTCGGCCCGCCCGGCGCGTCGAGGTCGATGACCTCGCCCTCGGAGGGGCTGAACGTGTCGAAGAGCGCGAGGAAGCGGCCCGTCCCGGAGATCTTAACCCGCGACCCAAGGTGAACTGCGTCCGCGATAATGTCCGCATCGGCGATGGTCAGCGTCGGCTTGCCTGTCGCCGTATCCCACACGCGGACTTGCGGCGTTCCGTAGATGCGGTCGTCGCTACCCTCTGCTCCTTCGACGGTGACCATGCGTGCGCCGTCGCGGCTGACCGAGACGTAGCTCACCGGGTTGTCGCCGATCATCGTCTCGATCGCGCCCCCGCGCCATGACCATCGCCGAAGGTTCTGGGAGAAAGTCTCGTCGCCCTGCCGCGGGGAGACGTTGTCCATATAAACGACCGACCCGCCGTCGCCGATGAAGGCGATGCGGCGACAAGAGATCGTCGGGTCTTCGGCGGCTGCGATCCGCTCCCCGCTCCGCCCGTCATAGATCTCCAGGATCGCGGGACGACCGTTCGACTCCGCCGGTTGGCGACAGATCGCGACCCGCTCGCCCGCATGGTCGATGGCGGAGCCGGTGGTGCGGAAGCCGTCTTCCACCGCCGTGATCTCGATTTCCGCCCCTGACGCGAGGTCGACGATCTTGTCGGCGTCCCAAAAACCGGTGAGGAGAAACCGATCGCCCTGCGGGAAAACCCGCACGGTATCGCCTGGTAGGGGCGCGAAGAGCCGATCCAGCGGTTCCTGCGGCAGAGCGGCCTCGCGCAGGCGCAGATCGTCCCCGCTGTAGTAGATGCCGCCCGGGCCGGACGTCAGACGGCTATAGGGCCGGATGTCGAAGCGCATGACCTCCCGCCCTTCGATCAGATCGAAGATGCGCGCGCCGGTGCGCTGTTCGTTTTGGTTCCGCTGCCCGTAGTTGTCGGAGATGGTGACGCCCGCGAACCGCCCGTCGGCGGTGAAGGCGACGGGATCGGTGTCCAGTTCTTTGCCGGCGGGCGGGCGGATGACGAATTGCGTCAGCAGCGTTTCGCGGTCGATGAAGCGGACCAATTGCTTGCCGCTGGCCGGAAGCGCCAGCAAACGACCGGTCGGATCGTAGCTGATGCGCGTGACCGCCTCGACCGGGATGCTGCGGGGCGCGGCGTCCTCCTCAGGGCGCCAGAAGGTGAGCGTGCGGAAGGCGGCGCCGGTGGAGGTCTCTCCCTCTCCCTCGCTGACGAAGGCGACCTCCGCTCCGTCCGGGCTGATCGCGATGGAGCCGATATCTCCTTCCGCTCTGAACGCGGCGATCTCCTCCCCGCTGCGGCTGTTCCAATAGCGGATGGAGGCGCCCGTCATCGTCACCGCGCGCGGCGCGCCCTCCGCGAAAAAGCCCGCGCCCGCGTCATAGGCGTGGACGAGGCGGAAGGCCGCTTCGCCCGTCTCATCGCGCAGGTCGAAGACCCGCGCGCCGCCGCCGAAATCGAGCGCGACGAAGCGGTTCGGGTCTTTGAGCGGCGCGATGTCGCGAACGCTGATGTCCATGGGAGTGCGATAGGTCCTGACGCCGTCGGCGACGCGCCAGGCTTCGATGGCGTATGTGTCGTCGCGGTAGAGCCCGACGAGGACGTGCGATCCGTCAGACGTCGCGCGCATCACCCGCACGCCCGCCTCCAGCGGCGCTTCCGACCGGATCGCGCCGGTGGCGGCGTCGACGAAGACGAGGCGATGGCGATCCGCTTCGATAACGTCGTTCAGAACGATGGTTTCGCCGCCGGACGGAAAGGCCGCGGCGATGAAACCGCGATCGGGGAGGCTCCAGATCGTCTCTCCGGTCGCGCCGTCGAGCAGGTTGACGCCCTCATCGGCGGAGATGAGTAGGCGCGCGCCCGCCTCGTCCGCCGAGACGTGTTCCTTGAAGCCGCTGCGAAGGACCGGCGCGCGCCAGACCTCTCCGCCGTCTTCCCAACGGATCGCGCGGAGGACGACCTTCTGAGAGCCGTCTTCGATAACCAACTCGACCACAGCGAGCAGATCGTTCGAGAGACGTTTGATCCCGGCCCTCACCACGTTTTCGCCGAGCGACGTCAGCATGTTCTCCCCGGTGGCGAGATCGACGACGCGAGGCGCTTGATATTGTCGTCCCTTTTCGTCCCGGGTGAGGACGGCGAAAGCCACCCTGTCTCGAGAAGCAGGGGCGATCCAGTCGAATACCGACGTTTCCTCCGTCTTAGCCGCGCCGATCATCCGACCGGCTGAGAAGTCGATCAGGCGGAGTTCTGAACCTTCTTCTTTCCGCACATACCGTAGCGCTAAGTTCGCGCGCGGTAGGTAGTCGCCCTGTGAAGGCCGGCGCCAAATCATCTCGCCGGTCTCCGGGCTCCAGCCTCGATGATCGTCTCCATCGGCGCCGTCCGATCCCCGCGTGACGATCGCGCCCGTTTTCGGGTCGAGGTAAACATCGTAGACGCCGCCGGGCTCCCCCATGTCCGCTGACCGCTCGCCCGTGACGAGGTCGTGGGTCCAAAGGCCGAGGCCGCGAAACCGAAGCCGTTCGCCCCTCGGTTCGAACCCTTGGAACTGATCGTCTGCTGCGATCTTCTGGAGGCGCTCGCCCGTATCCGTTCGCCAGACATGGACGACCTTCTGCTGGCGTTCCCGCGCGGCGGCGAGCGACCCGTCGGGGCTGAGCGAGACGTCTTCGAGGCCGCCATTAATCAGGACGCGGGAGAGCTCGCGCCCGCTCGCCGCTTCGATGAAGGAGATCTCGCTGAAATTGTCGAAGTGCCGCTCCGATGAGAGCGTGAGCGCGATCCCGCCTTCCGGCGCCGCCGCCATCTCCATGATCGCGCGGTCGAAGCGGCGAACCTCCCGCGCTGCGCCGCCCTCCGGCGGGCAGCGGTAGAGCCCGCCTTCCTCTCCGCCCATCAGGATCGCGCCGTCGGCGGGCGAGAGCGCGAGGTCCTGAATGACATCCTCCGTCTCGCAGGCGCCGAGCCGCGCGCCGTCGGCGGCGCTCCAGATCGTCGCGCCGCCCTCGCCGACGACGACCAGCCGCGCGCCGTCAGGCGAAAAGGCGAGGGCGTAGGCGTCGCCGACATGATCGAACCGCGCCGCGATCTCCCCCGTCTCAAGCGACCAGATCGTTACGGCGCCCGGGAAGGTTGCGCGGGCGAGATAGCGGGCCTCTGCGTCCCAGGCTATGGCGTCCTCGCTCGACCAGATCCCTGAGCTTCGGTTCGCGCCGTCGTCGAAGGTCGCCGTGACTTCGCCAGTCGCGAAGTCCCAGATCGCGCCGCCGCCGCGATTGTCGAAGACCAGCCCGCGCGCGCCGCCCGGTAGGGTCCAGACGCCGCTAGGGACGCGCCGGAACGTCTGATTGTCGTCCGGCGTGTAGGCGAGCGGTAGGGCGGCCGCGTCGCCGCTCTCCCCGTCCACCGCCTGAACAGACCGGTTCCCGCTCAGGAGCAGGAGCCTGTCCGCCGCGCCGACGGCGATGAAGGCGGGGTCCGAGCTGGCGCCCTCCAGCGGGTAGGTCAGCTGGGGGCGCTCGCGCCAGTTCTTCACGTCGTAGCGCAGCAGATCGCCGGTCTGCGTCGCCGCGTAGAGCCGCTCGCCATCCGGAGAAAAGGCGGGAAAGACGCCGCCGCGCGTCGGCGCATCCACGACACGCTCGCCAGTCCGCCGATCGATCACGACGAGGCGGCGATCATGGCCCGAAGCGGCGAGCCAGCGCCCGTCTGGCGAGATCTTCGGGGTCACGAGCCCGTCGAAGTCATGGGCGCGGAGATCATCGAGGTTCGCGTCCAGCTCCACGATCGTCGCCCTGAACGCCCCGCGGTCCGACAAGCCGGGGTCGGTGAAGGCGGCGACGCGCCCGTCCGCGCTGCTCGCGACGCGGGCGTAGCGCCAGGGCGTCGGGGCGAGCGCGGCGGAGCGGGGGGCGAGGGCGAGGGCGTCGCGAAGAACGCCAACGGCCTCATGGCTCGGGCTGAGCCGCAGCGCGTCCACCGCGATCATCGCGGCGACGGAGGTCTCGCCGGGATTGTTCTCGAGCGTGCGCCGGGCGACCTCCGCGAGGCTGCGGGCTTCGGCCAGACGCGACTTCTCCGCGGCTGCGATCCGCTCCGCCTCCGCCGCCTCGCGCTGAAACTCTCCCGCGCGCCACTGCCATGCGGCGATGGCGAGAAAGAGGAAGCTAAGGGCGGCGGCCCCGGCGAAAATCCGCCTTTGGCGTTGCTTGACCGCTGTTTTGGCGGCCGCCTCAGCCTCCGCCCGCTTCCGGCCCGCCTCAATCCGCGCCGCATCCGCCGCGATCGAGGCCTCGATATAGTCGCGCACCTCGTCCACCGCGATTTCATCGGCGGCGGCGAGGAGGCTGCGTCCTTCCTCCAGCTCCAACCCGCTAGGCAGGAGGAGATCGTCGATCCGCTCCCGCTCGGCCCAACGTCGCCGCCGGGCGCGCATGCGGGCTAGGATGCGCAGCCGCGACCGGCTTTCGTCGATCCAGTCGCCGAACCGGCTCCACCCGTCGATCAGCGCCTCGTGACCAAGGTCGATGGCGCGTCCGCCGCTATCCTCTCCGGAGACGAGCAGCCGCAGCCGCCGCCCGGCGAAACGGTCCACGACGGCGGCGGCGGCGGCCTCTTCGGGATAGGCGGCGCGGGCGCGTGTGTCGCGCGCGCCCTCGCCCGGCGCGACGAGGGAGAGAAAGACCCGCCGCGCGGCGGTTTTCTCTAGGGCCGAAAGGGCCGCATACGCCTCTTCCGCCCGGGTGGCGATCGCGCCGCGCACCCCGCCGATGGCGTCATAGGCGGCGTGGGTCAGAACGCCGCCCTCGCGCCGCCGCCAAAGCTCCGTCAGGAGGTATTCGAGAAGCGGCAGATCGCCCGGCGCCTCCCCGACTTCGGCTATGATGCGGTCCGCGAGCCCTTCGGCGAGGCGAAGTCCCGTCGCCTCCGCCGGGCGGCGGATCGCCGTCTCCATCTCGCTGAGCCCGTCCGCAGGGGCGATCCGCGAGAGGGGGCCGACATTCATCACCGCCCCGTCCAGCTCCTCAATCAAGTCGCGCCGCGAGACGATGTCCGAGTAGAAATCGCTTCGAAGCGTCGCGACCACGCGGGCGGCGGGGTTTGCGGCGACGAGTTCCAAGAGCGCGTCGATGAAATTCTCTCGCTCGCTATGGTCGGCGGCGAGCGTCGTCGCTTCTTCGAACTGGTCGACGACGAGGAGGAGGCGGTTGAGCGCCGGATTGCGCGCGAGCCGTTCCGCCGCCAGCGCGCTGAGCGTCATCTCGCCCCTCTTCAGCGCGTCCGCGCCGATTTTCAATGCTGTGACGGCCTCCGCCGCGCTCGTCTCTTCGGTGGGTGGGTCGAAAACCCGCACGAGCGCGGTGAGCGGGGAGGCGCCGGGGCGCATGGCGAGGATGTCCCAGGCCTCGCCTTCGGCGCCGCGTCGAAGAACCGGGCAAAGTCCGGCGTTGACGATGGAGGATTTGCCGGAGCCGGATGCGCCGACGACGACGACGAAGCGCCGCTCCCGCGCCAGCGCGGTCAGCCGCTTCGCAAATGTCTCCCGCCCGAAGAAGAAAGGCGCGTCCTCCTCCCGGAACGGCTCCAACCCGCGATAGGGGCAGATGTCATCGTTAAGCGGCGTCGTGTCCCCCTGCGCCGCGACGCGCCCGGCGACGCCCGCGATGAGCTTCGCCAGCGCGTCCGCGTCCGCGATCCCCCTTTCCAGCATCACCCAGTTGTTAAGCGAGAGAAATCCGAGCGGCAGGTCCTCCGCGCCGGGGAGGACGGCGGGGACGACCCGGAAGGTCGAATCGTATCGCTGCCGCTCCAGCGCTAGGCCGACCTCCCGCTTCTGCCATCCGCTCAGGCCATGCCGCCCAGCGAGGACGATCGTCGCACGGCAGGAGGAAAGCGCGTCTTCGACCCGTGTGATCCAGTCGTCGCCCGGCGCTATGCTCCACGCGTCGAAAAAAACGGACTGCCCCGCGTCCCGCAGCAGCCCGGCCAGTCGCTCCGCCATGGCGGCGTCGCGGCGGTCATAGGAAAGAAATACATCGAAGACTTCAGTCAAATGCACCGCGCCTCCCTGAGCGGGGAAGCTATCACGAATTCAGGCGAGTATTAACTAAAGCGATCGCGGAATAGGAGAAACTAGCCGCCGCCCCAGAGCGACACGTCGATTAACGCCTGGCTCTCATCGCCCCACGTCAGGCCCAGATCGTTCGCGACTGTCTCCAGCGCCGCCGTTTGGCCGGCGATGACGTCGTCAGATGAGATGCGGGTCACATTCGGAACCGTCTCCTCCAGTCGCCGCAGCCGCTCGCGATATCGGCTAAGGAAGGCGCGCCAGAACTCGGGATCGGCGCTGTGTTTGCGCATGAAGCCGGTGCGGAGGCAGGAGCGGACGACGTCTTCGCTATGCCTCTCCGCAATGATCCAGTGGGCATCGGGAAACGCCTCCGCCCAAAGCGGCCATGCGAGGGCGAGCTTCGGCTCCTTGTAGCCCCAGGGCGCTGCGCCGTCATGGTCGTGAGCGGCGAGAACGGCCATGACCCGGCGGGCGAGGCGCGGATCGGGCGCGAGGCGCTCCAGATCGGGCAGCGCCCACACGCCGAGCGGGTCCGCGCCGACCGCCGCGAGGTTCGGCTTCAGGATCGTCTCGCGTATCTCGCGGTTCTCGAAAAAGCCGGTTGGATTGTCCCGGTTGGCTTTGATCGTCGCGCCCATCCAGAGGCCCGCGCGGGCGAGGCTTCCGGCGACCATGGAAGTGCCGGAGCGCGGCGCGCCCGTGATCAGAACGGCGCGCGGCCCCTTCGCGCGATTGATGGCGGGCGCGGCGCGGGCGTCATATGCGGCCTCCGCCGACGCGATCCACTGGGTGAGGTCCGATGTTTCGGCCTCGTGGCGATCGACGGTGCGCGCATTCGGATAGACGTTGGCGATCTCGCCGTCAGGGCCCCAATACCAGTGCCGCTTCGCATTCATAAGGCCGTAGATCGGAACGCCGGAGAGCCCGGCGATATGCCAATTGGCGCTGTCGACGCCTATCACTCCCGCCAAACCGGAGACGAGATCAAACAGATCCGCCACATCGCTTCGGATATCGAAATCGGGGACCTGAATGCGGCCGTTGGCGCGCAGCAGCGCTCGCTCCTCATCCTTAAGGTTAGGCTGCAGAGCGATGTAGCGCGGCCCCGTCGGCAAAAGGTCGAGAAAATGCTCCAGTGCGAAGCGCCGCTGCTCGCGCCGGTTCTGCGCCGAGCCGCCGCGCCAGCAGACGCCGAACTTCGGCCAGGGTCCGCGCCGCAGAGGGGCGGCGAAGCCGCGAGGCGCGAACGCCCGAGCGGCGCGGTGGGCGACGCGGAGGTAGTCGCCTGACGCGTGCAGCGCCGCCCCCGCAAGGTCCGGATGGACGCAATCGTTTCGCCGAAACTCCGATGCTGGAAAATGCCGCCTTACGAAACGCCCGAATGAGGGCGGGCCGATGATCAGACGCGGCGGTCGCGCACGATGCGCGGCCATCAGCCCTAGGTGAAGCAGCGCGTCGCCGACCCCCTGTTCGATGAATATCAGCTCTCGTTCCGGCCCGTCCCCAAGCTTGCGGTAGGTCGCGCCCTTCGGAATGAAGTCGCCGAAATTCACGGCTTTGTGGCGATGTTCGTAGAGGTCCAGCCCAAGGCCCGGCTTCCCGTCCCACAGGCTGCGAAGCGCGGCGGACCAGCGGAATTCCGCCGCCAGATCGGCGCCGACGCCCGGCGCCGTTCGGATCGCCTTCGCGCGCCGCGGCTGACGCATCTGAAGGGCGAGCCGATAGCCCAGCGCCGGATGGGCGCGCACAGCGTCGGAGCGGAGCAGGTCCATGGCCGCCTCCGTCCGCTCGGGAGTGAAGATCGCTGTCGTGAGCAGGATGCGGTGAAGGGCGGCGCGGTCGCGCGCGGGCACCGTCGCGGGATCGATCCTGTCGAGACTGGCCAGACACCGGGAGATTTCGCCATGACGGAGGAGGGCGTCGACCTCGCGCAGCGTCTGCGCTGGATCGCGGTCGCGCGGACCGGCTTGATCGAGTGAGAGCGGCGCCATGGGCGAGAACAGCCTCAATCCAGGGATGCGACCGCAGCCGTTTGCGGCGATCGACACTCGACGTCGCGATTACAGTCCAAGTGTTGACGACCTGCTAAACGCCGCCGCGACCTCTGTAAGAGACAGCGGAGGATCGACCCCGCCCACGCTGTTCGCGCGTTGCGAATCTCGATCGGGTCCAAAGCCGGGCCCGCCTTTTAAATCGTTAAAATACTCAGCGAAAAGCGGGATCCGGTTCACGCGGAGTTAAAGTTGCCAGCGCAAAACCGCCACGTGGTTGTGGAAAGGAGGCGCGAGTGGCGGCTCCCTTACAGTTTGGTCTGCGCGATGGATCGCGCGAAGCGGCGCGCTCGTCAGCGCGACCGCTGCCGGCTGGAGCATCGCCGTCGTCGCGCTTCCGCAACGAAGCGTGGGGGCGCTGATGTCGTTCCTCACCAGGATCGTCGATTTCGTCAACGGCCTTGGGGCCGCCAATGTCTCTCTCGACGACATTGCTCCCGCCGCAGTCGACGGGGTCGTTCGTTTTGAGATCACCGGCGAAGACCTCGGCGCTTTCGACCGTATCAAAATCGACGATTTCGACAAGGTGGGGGACGCAGTCGACCTAAGGGTCGATCTCTCGACCTTCTCCAGCGATTTCACCATCGACTTGAAGGATGAGCGCGACGTCGATTGCCTGACCCTGTTGGGCGCTGACGAAATCGTCGTCAACAACAACGGCAGCGCCACCGTCACCTTCACCGACGCCAATGGCGAAGCGCGCACCGTCACGATCAAGGCGACGGACGCGAAGGTCGCCCTCGGCGGCGACAACGGCCTCGAGATCGGGCCTGGCGTCGGCCAGGATGAAATCACGGGCGGCGGCGGCGACGACACGATCTCCGGCGGGGCGGGCGACGATACGATCGAAGGCGGAGAAGGCGCCGACAGCATCGTCGCGGGGGTGGAGGAGGATGCGCTCGGCGGGTCGGGCGAACGCGCAGTCGACTTTCCGCTCATCCGGCTGGGCAATCGGGAGGATATCGACCCGGACGAGTGGAACGGGGTCTCCGAGAACGCCGCCGATCTGATCGGCTCTTACGGGGACGCCGCCAACCCGCTCAGCGGCGGGATCGTCTTCGCCTATGCGAACGACCTGAACAACGACGACCGCATCGACGACAATGACGGCGGCCGCACGGCGGAGACATATGAGATCAACGGCGAAGAGGTCGCGCTCGACAGCGTGCAGGCTTACTTTGCGACAGTCCACTTCGCCGACGGGACGAGCGGCGAATTCACTGCGGTCGTCATCCAGATGGAGAACGGGGACGTCTATCTGGCCCCTGAACCGTTTCAGAACGCCGACAGCGCTCTTCTCGAAAGCGGCGAGATCCAGTCGATCGCGCTGAACGAGCTGTGGATTGACAACAGCGACCTCTACGGGCTCCGGCTCGACGCCGCCTATCAGATCGGCGACGACGATTACGTCGACGCCGGCGAAGGCGACGACACGGTTTCCGGCGGCGCTGGCGACGATGAAATCCTCGGCGGCGCCGGCGGCGACAGCGTCCTCGGCGGCGTGGGCGCCGATGCGCTCTTCGGCGGCTCCGGCGACGACGTTCTCGACGGCGGCTCGGGCGAAGACTACCTGAAAGTCGGCTCAGGCGCGGATATCGCCTATGGCGGCGCGGGCGGCGATACGCTCCAGAACGCCTCTGGCGACGATCAGCTTTTCGGCGGATCGGGCGACGACAGCCTCGTCGCCAATGTCGGGAACGACAGCCTTTTCGGCGGAGACGGTCGGGACACGCTGACCAGCGGCTCCGGCGACGATAGTCTGGACGGCGGGTCAGGGGCGGATACGCTTTTCGGCGGCCTCGGCGAGGATAAGCTCACAGGCGGTTCCGGCGACGACAGCGTCGAAGGCGGCGCTGGCGGCGATTTCGTTTACGGCGGAGCGGGAGCCGATACGCTCTCAGGCGGCTCCGGCGACGACAGCCTGAGCTACTTCATCAGCGCCGACGGCGTGAACGTGAACTTCGCCGACGCGCTGGCGGAGAGCGGCGGCGACGCGCAGGGCGACGTTCTGTCTGGTTTCGAGCTGATCGAGGGGTCGAATGTCGGCGGCGATACGATCACCGCAGACGCCACGGACATGCGGCTTTTCGGTCATGGCGGGGACGATAGTCTCATTGGCGGTTCCGGCGCCAACAGCCTCGCGGGCGGGTCCGGCGCCGATACGATCTCGGGCGGGGCCGGCGTCGACACGCTGGAAGGCGGTTCGGGCGACGACGTCCTCTCCGACGGCGTCGGCGACGATCAGATTTTCGGCGGGCGCGGCGCGGATACGCTGTCCGGCGGGCTGGACGAAGACAGGCTCTTCGGCGGCTCGGGCGACGACAGGCTCGACGGCGGATCGGACGACGACACGATCGAGGGCGGCGTCGGAGACGACACGCTGGTCGCCGGCTTCGGTTCGGACCGGTTCGACGGCGGCGCTGGCGACGACACCTACCAGATCGCCGGAAGCGCTGTTGAGAACTTCAGCTTCGACATCGACCTCGTGGGCGGGACCGACACCTACGGCAACCAATACATCTCCATCGAAAATATCATCGGCGGTCTTGAGGACGATACGATCGTCGGTTCATCCGCTGACAACAGGCTGGAGGGCGATGAAGGCGACGATAACGTCTCCGGCGGGTTGGGCGAAGACTCGCTCTACGGCGGCTCCGGCGACGACGTCCTGACGGGCGGCGCGGGCGACGATGCGCTCGAAGGCGGTTCGCAGCGGGATACGCTGGACGGCGGCTCAGGCGACGACAGCCTGATCGCCGGGACGGACAACGATCTGGACGTTCTGCGTCTGTCGACCGGCTCAGATACGATCGTCGGCTCGACGGGAGGACTCGGGAACCTGTCAAACGGCGACTATCTCGACGCGCAGAACTCGACGACCGATCTGACCTACACCTGGACGACGGGATATGGCGGCGCGGTGCAAATGGGCGCCGATACGACCACGTTCTCGAACATCACCGTGGTCATGAACTATGATGGGATCGCTACGAACGATCTCTACGATGGCGCCGACGCGACTGCTGGCGTTAATATTCTCGACGGCGTCGGCGGCGACGACACCGTCATCGGTTCCGCTTTCGCCGACTATTTTGAGCTGAACTCCAACTTCGTCAGTTACGGCGTCGCGGACGTCTCAGGCGGCGCTGGCGACGATGTGATCGAAGCCTACCTCATGGATCGCGTCACCTTGGACGGGGGCGCGGGGGCCGATTACATCTACACCAACACCTGGGGCGGGACGGGCGGCCTGCTCAGCGGCGGCTCCGGTGACGATACGATCATCGCGTTCGGGGCCGACCACGCGATCTCAGGCGGTCTTGGAAACGATAGCATTACGGCATTCGACGGCGCCGACAACGTCACGGGCGGCGCGGGGGCCGATACGATCGCCGGCGGCGCGGGTGCGGACACGCTGATCGGCGGCTCGGGCGACGACCTGCTCACAGGCGGGTCGGGCGACGACAGCATCAAGGTCGGCACCGGCGGCGACACCGCGTTCGGCGGTTCGGGCGCTGATACGATCCAGAACGCTTCAGGCGACGACAGCCTTGTGGGCGGCTCCGGCGACGACCTGATCATCGCTACCGCGGGCGCCGACACTTTGGAGGGCGGCGCAGGGTCGGACACCCTGATCGGCGGCTCCGGCGACGACAGTCTCGTCGGCGGAGCCGGGAGCGATCGCCTCGACGGCGGCTCGGGCGACGACCGGATGTTCGGCGGGTCGGGCGACGACAACTTCCTGTTCTCTGACCTTTTTGGAAACGACACGATCGAAGGCGGCGAGGGCGGGTCGGACACCGACACGCTCGACTTCTCAAACCTGACCGGCCCCGTCACCGTCTCCTATACGGGGAACGAGGCGGGGACGGTCACGGACGGAACCGATACGCTCACCTTCTCCGAGATCGAGCGGATCATCCTGACGGACAGCGCCGATCTGGTGAATGGCGGCGATGACAGCGTCGGCATGGAGATCGTCGGCGGCGGCGGGATCGACAGCATATATGGCGGGCAGGGCGGCGACCAGCTCTTCGCCGGGTCCGGCGACGACGACGTTTTCGGCGCAGCGGGCGACGACACGATCTTCGGCGGCGACGGGAATGACGGTTTCAGCGGCGGAACCGGAAACGACAGCCTCTTTGGCGGCGCCGGAGTGGACGGAATGGACGGCGCATCCGGCGACGACACGATCTTCGGCGGGGCTGGGGATGACGGCTTCGGCGGCGGCATAGGGAACGACGCTCTCTTTGGCGGCTCGGGCGACGACGGCATCGGCGGCAACAGCGGCGACGACAGCATCGAGGGCGGCGCCGGGAACGACGGGCTCGGCGGCGACGCCGGAAACGACACGATCCTCGGTGGATCGGGCGACGACGGGATCGGCGGCGGCGACGGGGCGGATCAGCTTTTCGGCGGCGATGGCGCGGACGCCCTCGGCGGGGGACGCGGCAATGACAGCCTGGAGGGCGGGGCCGGGACGGATACGCTCGGCGGCGGGTCCGGAGATGACACGGTCTTCGGCGGGGCGGGCGGCGACCAGATCAACGAAGGCGCGGGCGCAGACAGTATTTTCGGTGGCTCCGGCGAAGACACCGTCTTCTTCGCCGACGGTTTCGGGAACGACACTTTCGTCGGCGGCGAGGGCGGAACGGATGCTGACCGGGTTGACTTTTCGGGGCTGACCGGCCCGGTCACCGTGTCCTTTTCGGGGGATGAAATCGGAACGGCCAGGGACGGAACCGATACGCTCGCCTTCTCGGAGACCGAGCAGTTCGTCCTCACCGACTCTTCGGATCTTTTCTTCGCGAACCTTACCGGCGGCGCCGTCAATGTCGACGCGCGCGCTGGCGACGATACGATCGAGGCGACGTCCGGCGACGATACGATCGACGCCGGCTCGGGCGACGACACGATCGACGGCAATTCGGGCGCCGACCTGATATTCGCCGGCGCCGGTCGCGACACGCTCGATGGGGACGAGGAGAACGACACGCTGTTCGGCGGGTCGGGCGACGATCTGTTCCTCAGCGGCACTGGCGCCGACAGCGCGGTCGGAGGCGCCGGCAGCGACACGATGAGCGGCGACGGCGGCGCCGACAGCCTGTTCGGCGGTTCGGGCGACGACAGCCTCGACGGTGGCGCCGGCGATGACAGCCTAGCCGGCGGCGAAGGGTTCGACACCTTCGTCCTTTCCTCCGGCGATGATACGATCGCGGACTTTGGGGCCGCGACCGGCGCCGTGCTGAACGACGGCGACCAGACGAACAACGACTTCATCGACCTCGCCCCCTATTACGATAGCATCTTCGAGCTTCGCGCCGACTTCGCAGACAACGGTGTCTTGGATCAGTCTAACGCGGCGGACAGCAAGGGCGGCGCGGTCGACTATTCCGACAACACGGCGATGTCGGGCGGGACGACATTCCAGGGCGCGTCCCGCAGTTCCTTCACTCAGGACAACACGAACGTCATTTGCTTCGTCGAAGGGGTCATGATCCTGACTTCGGAAGGCGAGCGTCCGGTTGAGACGCTGCGCCCCGGCGATCGCGTCGCGACGGTGGGCGGAGCGTCGGCGGAACTGATTTGGGCGGGATGGACGAGCGTCACGTCAGATGATCTTCGGTCCCGCAAGTCGCTGAGGCCCGTGCGCATCGCCGCCGGGGCTTTGGGGAACGGCTCTCCGTCAAGGGATTTGCTCGTCTCGCAGCAGCATCGCCTGCTCGCGGCCGGGCCCATCGTCCGGCGCATGTTCGGGGTGGACGAGGTTCTGGTCCCGGTGAAGGCGCTGATCGACTTGCCGGGCGTCGAGATTTCACGCGACCGGACGCCCTTCCGCTACCACCATATATGTTGCCGCGGCCATGAGGTGCTGATCGCCGACGGAGCGGCGGCGGAGAGTTTCTTCCCTGCGGCGCAGTCTCTGAGGACGCTCTCCTCGCCTTCGCGCGCGGCCCTCGAACGCGCGATCGGGGCGGAGGCGTCTCTGCCATGGCGACCCGCCCGACCGCTTGCGACCGTCCGCAAGGGCGCGGCGCTTGCGGCGCGGACCGCGAAACACGGCAAGACGCTGGCCCCTGGTCCGGGCCAAGGCCCTGCGCCAGCGAAGGGTTTCTCGCCCGAATGCGCGCCGGACGCGCCGCGCCGCCTCAGCCGCCCACGTCGGGCGTCAGTTTACGCAGCAGCCCGCGCGTCGACGGGTCCTTCCCATCCGGCGGCGCGCCCCTGACCATCGGCAGGAGCGCGGTAGCGAGCTCTTTGCCGAGTTCCACGCCCCACTGATCGAATGAATTGATCCCCCAGATCGCCCCTTCGACGAAGACGCGATGCTCATAGAGCGCGATGATCTGGCCGAGCGCGAAGGGCGTCAGGCGGTCATAGGCGATGGTGACCGAAGGGCGGTCGCCGGGGAACGTCCGTTGCGCGGCGATCGCCTCCAGCGCGGCGCCTGAAAGGCCCGACTGCGCGGCGATATCCCGCGCTTCCCCCAAAGATCGTCCGCGCATCATCGCCTCGGATTGGGCGAGGCAATTCGCTTTCAGGAGCTCATGATGCGTCTCCATCCCCGCCTCATGGGCCCGCGCCGCGATCAGGAACTCGGCTGGGACGATGTCGGTCCCCTGGTGCAGCAGCTGAAAGAAGGCGTGCTGGCCGTTAGTCCCCGGCTCGCCCCAAACGACCGGGCCGGTTTTCCGGACCAAAGCCTCCCCATCGGCGGAAACGCGCTTGCCGTTGCTCTCCATGTCGAGCTGTTGAAGGTATGCGGGCAGGCGCGCGAGGCGCTGATCGTAGGGGAGCACGGCGCGGGTGGAGTAGTCGCAGATGTTGCGATGCCAGACGCCGGTGAGCGCGAAGAGAACCGGCAGGTTCTCGCGAAGCGGAGCGGTCTGGAAATGCCGATCCATCGCTCGCCCCCCGTCCAGAAACGTGCGAAAATCGTCCGGTCCGACGGCGAGCATGATGGGGAGGCCGATCGGTCCCCACAGCGAATAGCGCCCGCCGACCCAGTCCGCGAAACCGAAGACACGCTCCTCCGGCACGCCCATCGCCGCCGTTTCCTCCAGCGCAGTGGAGACTGCGGCGAGATGGTCGCTGACGGCGCCGCCGATCCCCGACTGCAACCACGCGAGGGCGGAGCGGGCGTTCGTCATCGTCTCCACCGTGGTGAAGGTCTTCGATGCGATGACGATAAGCGTCGTCGCGGGGTCGAGCCTCTTGAGCGTGTCGGCGAGATGGGCGCCGTCGATGTTGGAGACGAAATGCGCGCGCGGACCGTCATGATAGGGGGCGAGCGCCTGCGTCGCCATCGCCGGGCCGAGGTCTGACCCGCCGATGCCGATATTCACGACGTCGGTGAATGCGGCGCCGGTAGCGCCGCGGATCGCGCCGGAGCGGACGTCGCGCGCGAAAGCCTCCATCCGCCCAAGGGTCGCCGCTATGTCCTGCTTCACGTCTTCGCCGTCGACGATCACCGGCGGCCCGTCTGGCGCGCGGAGCGCGGTATGGAGCACGGCGCGCCTTTCGCTGGCGTTGGCGACGGCGCCCGCGAACATGGCGTCTCTCTTCTCTGCGACGCCGGTATCCGCCGCGAGGGAGACGAGAAGGTCCCGCGCCTCCCCGTCGATGTTCGTCTTGGAGTAGTCCAGAAGCATGCCGTCGGCTTCGGCGGAGAAGTCGTCGAAGCGATCGGGGTCTTTAAAGAGGTCGATGATCCGCCGCGCGCCGGCGCGCGCCCGGTTGTCGGCCAGTTGCGTCCAGATGTCGTTCATTCCTCTTTTCCCCCTTCGCGCGATAGCCTGTATCCCATCCCTGCGCGCAGCTGTCACCAGCGCCCGCGGCGCGCGGCGCAGCATCGCTCACAAGTTGTTGAACCCTCGCCAAACTCGTGTAACGCTGCGTCATCAGAGACCGAAAAGGTCCGGTTAAAGGCCGCAATGGCCGCAAATCAAAGGGAGACGTTTTCATGGAGATCACCTCCGTTTTCACCGGTTTGGGTAAGGCGGCGCTCGCGGGCGTCATAGCGGTCGGCCTCGCCGCGACATCGGCTGCGGCCGACGGCAAAACGCTGAAATTGCAGGCTTCGTCCAAGGCGGGCGACTGGGCGCACAAGTTCATGACGGACAACTGGGCGCCGAAACTGGGCGCCATGACCGGCGGCGCCGTGAAGATGGAGGTGCTGCCCACCAAGGCGGTCGTGCCCCATCGCGAGACCATCGACGCGGTCGCCAACGGCATCCTCGACGGCGATCTGAACGCGGTCAGCTATTTCTCCGGCCGCGACCCGGCCTTCGCCATCATCGGCGACCTGATCGCGGGCTACGACACGGTCGATCAGGTGCGGACCTTTTGCATGCACGCGGGCGGGAAGGAGATCCTCCAGAAGCTCTACGATAAGTACACCAAGGGTAAGGTGCACGTCGTCGGCTGCGGGCCTTACGCGAAGGAGGCCTTCGTCTCCACCGTGCCGATCAACACGGTCGCCGACATGGCGGGCGTGAAGGTCCGCTCCCCCGAAGGCCTCGCCGCTGAGGTCTTTAAGCGCGCGGGCGCGGCCCCGGTGTCGCTGCCGTTCTCGGAAGTCTACACCGCGCTGGAGAAGGGCGTGATCGACGCCGCCGACGCTTCGGCCCACGTGAACAACGAAGCCTCCGGCATGTACAAGGTCGCGAAGTACCCGATCTATCCGGGCATTCACTCGATGGCCGTCCTCCAGTTCATCGTGAACAAGAAGACCTGGGACAGCCTTGGGCCGGAAGGTCAGACCGCGCTCGAGGTCTGGTACACCGCCGCCTACGACAGCATGCGCCGCGAGGCCGACCTGCAGGACCGCGCCATCGCGGCCGAGCAGAAAGCGGGCGGCGACGTGACCGTTATCGACTGGTCCAAGGAAGAGCGCGCCAAGTTCCGCGAGATCGCCGTCGGCGCGTGGGAGGATTTCGCCCAGAAATCCCCGCTCGCCCGCGAGGCGCTGGACGCGCACCTCAACTACATGCGCAGCGTCGGCCTTCTGGACTGATCCGCTGACCTGACCGGACCGCCCCCGCCGCCGCGCGGGGGCGATCCTCTCGCATCTTCCCGGAGAGCGTCATGGCAATCGCCGCAGACGCCGCGCCCGCGCCGACAGCGGGGGCGGGTTATCACCGCATCATCGACCATTTCAGCCGCTTCACCGGTCTCGCGGTCGCATGGCTCTATCTGGTCGCCGCCGGATGCACCTTGTGGGAGGTTTTCTCCCGCTACGTCCTCCATGATCCGACGCAATGGGTGTTCGAGGTCGTCATGGTGCTTTGCGCCTGCGCTTGGATGCTCTCCGCCGGGTTCGTGACCCTGCAGAAACGCCATATCGGCATCACGGTTTTCTATCTGATGGCCCCGGCGCATGTCCGCTGGTGGCTCGACCTTTTCGGCATGTGCGTCGGGGTCTTCGCCCTCTACATGCTGGTCGGCGACACGCTGATCCGCGCGCTGGAGAGCATCGACCTGACCGAACGCGCCGGGACGGCGTGGAACTCTCCACTCCCCCTCGTCCTTAAGACGATCCTCGCGACCGGGCTCTTCATCTATCTGATGCAGCTTCTGGTGAACCTCGGGCGGCACTTCCAGTCGCGCCCGATCCAGGTCGCGATCCTCGCGCTCACCGCGCTGATCATCCTGCGCTACCTCCTCTCCGTCGCGGCGCATTACGGCGGGTTCGACAGCGCCGCCTATGGGGTGGAGGAGGCGATCAACAACGCCGGCGGCGCCTTCGTCGACAGTTTCCATGTGGACCGGGACGCGGTCGGGATCGGCATGATCTCCTTCGCCATTGTCGTCGCGCTGCTGGCGCTGATGATGACGGGGATGCCGCTCGGCATCGTCACGCTGATTATCTCCGTCGTCTGCGCGATGCTGTTCTATGGGAATACGGGGCTCTTCCTCGTCTCCACCAACGCGCTGGACCTTCTGGAGAAATATCCGCTGGTCGCCGTTCCTTTCTTCGTCCTGATGGCGTCGATCCTGGAGCGCTGCGGGATCGCCCGCGATCTTTTCGACGCGATGTCGATCTTCGCGGGCGGGTTCCGGGGCGGGGTGGCGCTGCAGACCACCATCGTCGCCGTCATCCTCGCCGCCATGTCGGGCGTGATGGGGGGCGAGATCGTGATGCTCGGCCTCGTGGCGCTGCCGCAGATGCTGCGCCTCGGCTACAATCGGAACCTCACCATCGGCCTGATCTGCGCCTCCGGCGCGCTGGCCACGCTGATCCCGCCCTCGATCGTGATGATCGTCTATGGGCTTAGCGCCAATGTCGGCATCGGCGACCTGTTCTCCGCCGGGTTCATTCCGGGTCTGATGCTGGCGAGTTTCTACGTCACCTACGTGCTGATCCGGGTGAACCTGAACCCGTCCTTCGCCCCGACGGCGGCGGAGATCGTCAAGATGACGGGTCAGGAGACGAAGCTCGGCTGGAACCAGATCGTCGCCGTCGTCCTCTGCATCATCCTGATCGCCACCGTGATGGGGTTCATCTACGGCGGCGTCACCTCGGTAACGGAGGCGTCGGCGGTCGGCGTCTTCGGCGCGATCATCGTCGCCGCTGTCCGCTTCAAGTTCAACTTCGCGCTGCTGCGCGACTGCCTGACCAACACGATGACCATCGTCGGTACGATCATCTGGCTGATCCTCGGCGCAGTGGCTTTCGTCGGGCTCTACAACCTGATCGGCGGGGCCGACTTCATGCGCGATCTGATCCGTTCGGCGGGCCTCGGGCCGCTTGGGACGATCTTCGTCATGATGGCGATCCTCGTCGTGCTCGGCACGTTCATGGAGTGGATCGCGATCATCTTCATCACCGTCCCGGTCTTCGCGCCTCTGGTGCGGGACATGGCGCCGGAACTGGGGATGGAGCCGGAATGGGCCGCCGTCTGGTTCGGCATCCTCTTCGTGATGAACATCCAGATCTACTTCCTCTCGCCGCCCTTCGGCCCGGCCTGTTTCTGGCTGAAATCGGTGGTTCCGCAGGCGAAGGACATGCCGGACGGGCGGGAGATCACGCTGCAGGAGATCTTCGTCTCCGTCCTGCCGTTCATCTGCCTGCAGATCATCGGGATGCTCTTGGTGATGTTCTTCCCGATGATCGCGCTCTGGATGCCGATGGCTCTCAATTAGCGAGGTTTAGATGCACAGCGAAGACGGCGAAGAAGACCTGAAGCAGATCGGCGGATACTATGGGATCGCGCCGACGATCATCGGCCTGGCGTTCGCGGCGGGGCTGATCACGTTCATGTTCGTGGTCGCGGACGGGTTCGCCTGAGGCCCGGAATCAAGGGCGAAGCCCGCCCGTTGCCCGGCAGCCGTTTGCTTGCAAACGGCGCGAGGGGGCCAGCGTCGGGCCGTCCCGCGGCCTGACGCTCCGCCACGGTGCGCGCCCTTCGTAGGTCCGGGGACACGGCAACCACAAAGCGCACCCAATTACCGATGCAGCGTCAGTCCCCGGCCCGACGCTGGCCCGGCTACCGCTCGCGCTTGAGGAAATGACGCAATGAAAGACCCCGCCGACTACCGCTCCGCTCGCTGGTTCGCGCCGGACGACCTCCGCTCCTCCACCCATCGGTCGCGCTTCATGCAAATGGGCTATGGGCCGGAGGACTGGAAGGGCCGTCCGGTCATCGCGCTGATCAACACCTGGTCGGACGTCAACCAGTGCCACGCCCATTTCAAACACCGGGTGGAGGACGTGAAGCGCGGCGTGCTGCAAGCGGGTGGCTTCCCGCTGGAGCTGCCCGCGATCTCTCTCTCCGAACCCATCGTGAAGCCGACGACAATGCTCTATCGCAACCTCCTCGCAATCGAGACGGAGGAGTTGCTGCGCTCGCACCCGATCGACGGAGCGGTGCTGATGGGGGGCTGCGACAAGACCACGCCGGGGCTGATCATGGGCGCGACGTCCATGGGCATCCCCTTCGTCTTCCTCCCCGCCGGGCCGATGCTGCGCGGCAATTTCCGGGGGGAGGCGCTGGGGTCGGGCTCAGACGCCTGGAAATACTGGGATGAGCGGCGCGCCGGGACCATCGGCGACAAGGAATGGGAAGGGGTCGAGGGCGGCATCGCCCGGTCCTACGGTCATTGCATGACCATGGGCACGGCTTCGACGATGGGCTCCATCGCGGAGGCGCTGGGTCTGACCCTGCCCGGCGCGACCTCCATCCCCGCGCCGGATGCGAACCATATCCGCATGTCCTCCGCCTGCGGGCGGCGGATCGTGGAGATGGTGAAGGAGGACCTGACCCCGGACGAGGTCATCACCCCCGACGCGGTGGCCAACGCCGTCGTCGTGGCGATGGCGACGGGCTGCTCCACCAACGCCATCATCCACCTGATCGCCATGTCGCGACGCGCTGGCGTTCCTCTCGCCATGGACGATCTCGACAAGGCGGGGCGCGAGGTGCCTGTGATCGCCAATATCCGACCGTCGGGGAAGAAATATCTGATGGAGGATTTCTACTATGCCGGGGGGCTGCGCGGGTTGATGAGCCGGATCACGGGCCAATTGAAGCTGGACGCCATGACCGTTAGTGGCGAGACGCTGGGCGAGACGCTCAAGGGCGCGGAGGTCTTCGACGACGATGTGATCCGCACGGTGGAGACGGCGATCTACCCCGAAGGCTCCCTCGCCGTCCTGCGCGGCAATCTCGCGCCCGACGGCTGCGTGATCAAACCGGCGGCGATGGAGAAACGGCTGATGGTCCACGAAGGCCCGGCGCTGGTCTTCGACGACTACGCCGAGATGCGGGCGGCGGCCTATGACGAGGATCTCGACGTCACCGCCGACCACATCATGGTCTTCCGCGGCGCCGGCCCGATCGGCGCGCCGGGGATGCCGGAATGGGGGATGCTGCCGATCCCGACGAAACTGGTGAAGCAGGGCGTGCGCGACATGCTGCGCATCTCCGACGCCCGGATGTCCGGCACCTCCTATGGCGCCTGCGTCCTCCATGTCGCGCCGGAAGCCGCCATCGGCGGGCCGCTGGCGCTGGTGACGACCGGGGATCGCATCCGGGTCGACGTACCGAGCCGCTCGATCGAGCTTTTGGTCGCCGACGAAGAGCTGGCGGCGCGGCGGGCGGCCTGGGTCGCGCCCGAACCGGCTGCGACGCGGGGCTATAACTGGATGTTCGCCAAGCATATCCAGCAGGCCGACAAAGGGTGCGACTTCGACTATCTGCAGACAGATTTCGGCCGCACTGCGCCCGAGCCCGATATCTACTGAGGCCTCAGCGCAACGGCGAGCGAAGTCTCCCGCCCCTTCGCGCGCCTCGCGGCGCGCTTCGGGTTGGGCCGAGCGCCGCGGTTCGCTTACGCGACGACGCGGCGAGGGCGCGTGGGTCCAATGTGGCCGCGCCGTTGCCAACGGAAGCGCGAAGGCGCCGGTTTCTTCTGAGTATTTTGAGAAAGCGATGATCTACGCGCAGCGCTCCCCCCGGTCGAGGATGCGAAAAGGCGGGCGTCACGCGGCCGTCTCGTCGTAGCCGTAAACCCACGCCGTGTGGTTTTCGATGAGCCAAGGGGCTACCCGGCCAGCCGCCCAGATCGGGAGAAATCCGAAGGTCGCCGTCAGCCAGTCGCGCTTATGGAAGCGGTTCATATTGGCCCGCGCGCCTTGCTGCACCTGCGTCGCGCGATCGCGGCGCGCGAGCTCATAACGCTTCAACGCAGTTGGGATATCGCCTGATCCGTCGCCAACCTCCACGCCCAGCCGCCACGCGTCCTCCAGCGCCATGCAGGCGCCTTGCGCGAAGGAGGGGAGCATCGGGTGACAGGCGTCGCCGAGGAGCGCGACGGGGCCTTCCGTCCAGCGCCTCAGGGGCGGGCGGTCGTAGAGCGGCCAGCGATGGACCGTCTCCGCCGTCTCCAGGATCGTCCGCAGCGGCGTCGCCCAGCCCGCGAAGTCGGCGAGCGCGTCCTCTCGGTCGCCTTCAATCGTCCAGCTTTCGCCTTCGGGCTCGTTCCGTTCCACAAGGCCGACGAAGTTCACGAGATCGCCGCCCCGCAGCGGATAGGTCACGCAGTGGCGCCCGTCGCCGACCCAAGCGCAAGCGCCTGCCGGCATATCGAACGCCGAAAGGGCCTCCGCCGGAGCGAGCGCCCTCCAGGCGACGACGCCGGTGAAGCGCGGCGGCGCGGGCTCCAGCATCGCCGCGCGGATCGCGGAGCGGAGGCCGTCTGCGCCGATCAGCAGATCGCCTTTCGCAACAGTCTCGCCGCCTGAGATCGCGGCCGCGCCCATATAGTCCTCGACTTCGACGCTCGTGCGGATCGCGCCGCCCGCCGCCGATACCGCCTGAGAGAGAATGGCGAGGAGATCGGCCCGATGAACCTGTAGATAGGGCGCGCCGTAGCGCGCGCGCATGCGTTGGCCCTGCTTCAGGCGAAAGAGGCGCCGCCCGCTGCGCCCGATACGCATTTCCAGCGCCTGCGGTTCATAGGATCGCGCTTCGACCGTTTCGGCGAGGCCGAGCGCGGTCAGCGCCTTCATCCCATTGGGACTGACCTGAATGCCGGCGCCGACTTCGGTCAGTTCAGGCGCGCGCTCCAGCACTTCGACCGTCCAGTCCCGCCTGAGGAGCGCGAGCGCCGCGGCGAGACCGCCGATTCCGGCGCCGACGACGATCGCCTTCATCGCGCGCGACGGATCAGCCCGCCGATGCTGAGCGTCAGCGCGAACGCCGCCACGGCGGCCGCAACGATCGACGGCCCTGCGGGGGCGTCGGCGGCCCAGGCGAACTCCAGCCCGGCCCAAACGGCGCCGGCGCCGATCGCCGTCGCCGCAACCGCCATCGCTTCGGGCGTACGCGCGAGGGGGCGGGCGGCGGCGGCGGGGATGATTAGCATTGCGGTGATCAGAAGCGCGCCGACGACCTTGATCGCCACGGCGACCACAAGCGCGAGGGCGATGGTCAGGACCATCTGCTCCCGCTTCGGGTCCACGCCCTCCGCCCAGGCCATCTCCGCGCTAATGGTCGCGGTGATGAGCCTGCGCCAGCGCCAGATCAGCAGCCCCGCGATCAACGCGCCGCCGCCCCAGATCAACGCGAGATCCGCTACGCTGACGGCGAGGATCTCACCGAACAGCAGCGCTTCCACGTCGAGTACTCGGTTCGGCGCCAGGGCCAGAGCGACCAGACCGACGGCGAGACCCGCGTGCGCGGCCACGCCGAGAAGCGTATCCGCGCTCAAACCGCGGCCTGACAGACCAGCGACGCCGATCGCCATCGCGAAGGCCGCCGCAAGGACGCCGATCTCAAGTGAAATCGAGAAGGGCAACGCGATGGCCACTCCTAGGATCGCGGCATGCGCCGTCGCGTCGCCGAAATAGGCCATGCGCCGCCAGACGACGAAGCACCCGAGCGGCCCGGTCGCCGCCGCGACGCCGAGACCGGCGAGCAAGGCGCGGATGTAGAAATCGTCCAGCATCACTCCGCCGCCTCGTGATGCGAGTGGTCGTGCCGGTGTTGATAGAGCGCCAGCGCCCCACGCGTGCCGAAGCCGAAGAGCGCGCGGTACTCCGGCGCGGAGGATACGACGGAGGGGGCGCCCTCGCAGCAGACATGGCCGTTGAGGCAAATGACGCGGTCCGAAGCGCTCATCACCACGTGCAGGTCATGGCTGACCATGAGAACGGCGGCGCCGGTCTCCGTCCTGACGTCTTCTATGAGTTCGTAGAAATCCGCCGCCCCCGGCTGGTCGAGACCCTGGGTCGGTTCGTCCAGGAGGAGTAGCGTCGGCTCCGCCGTCAGCGCCCGCGCCAGAAGAACGCGCTGGACCTGGCCGCCGGAAAGTTCCGACAGTTGCCGTCCGGCGCATTCGGCGACGCCGCAGCGGGCGAGCGCCGTCTCGCCGCCCTTTCCGACGAAACGCGCGGCGGTGATCGGCATGGTCGCGTCGATCTCCAGCTTTTGCGGGACATAGCCGATGCGAATGCCGGAACGCCGTTTGACCGCGCCGTCGCTGACGGGAACGGCCCCGATCAGCGCCTTCAGGAGCGAGGACTTGCCCGATCCGTTGGGGCCGACGATGGTGACGATCTCACCCGAGGCGATCGAAATATCGACATCGCGCAGCACGCGCCGCCCGGCGAGCGTCACCGCCAGCCCCTTCGCTTCGATTTCGGCGTTCACTTCGGCTGGCACTTCGGGCAAAGGCCCTCCGCTTCCACCATGGTGGTTTCGATTTTGAAGCCGATCTCGGCCGCGTCCCCTGCGAGAAGAGGCGCGGGGGAGGTCGTCTCCGCCACCGCGCGGCAGTCCCGGCAGATCATGAAGGCGGGAACATGGTCCGCCGCGGGATGCATGCAGGCGACGAAGGCGTTCAGCCGCTCGATCTTGTGGGCGAGACGGTGCTCGCGCAGAAAGTCGAGAGCGCGGTAGACGACGGGCGGCTTGTCGCCGAAGCCTTCGGCGGACAGGCGCTTGAGGATCTCGTAGGCGCCGAGCGCGGTGTGGCTCTCCAGGAGAATCTCCAAAACGCGCCGACGCACCGGGGTGAGCCGCGCCCCTGAGGCGACAATCGCCGCCTCCGCTTCGCGCAGCACCCCGGCGATGCACTCGGCATGGTCGTGAGGGCCCATAGTCGTGCGAGAGGAAGCGCGCGGCGAAGGTTTCGGATCGGCGGACATTTCAGGCCTTTCCTATACAAGCTGTTATATTATAACAGCCTCAGTCAGCTCCTCGCAATTGCGCATACAGGGTAAACGTTATGGCCGCCACCCGCATCTCCCTAGCCGCCGCCTGCGCGCTCGCGTCAGCGGCTTCATTCTCCAACGCTTTCGCTGCGCCAAATGTGGTGACGGACATCGCGGCCGTGCACTCGATCGCGAGCGCGGTGATGACGGGCGTGGGGGAGCCGACGCTGATCCTGCAGCCCGGGACCTCTCCCCACGGCTATGCGATGAAGCCGTCCGAAGCCGAGGCGCTTGCGGGCGCCGATCTCATCTTCTGGATCGGTCACGGTCTGACCCCTTGGCTGGAGCAGGCGATCGAAACCATCGGCGCGGACGCCAAGGCGGTTGCGATGATGGACGCGAAGGGGATGCGCCTTCTGGAGTTCCGGGAGGGAGCGACCTTTGAAGCTCATGACCATGGCGATCACGAGCAGGATCACGCGGCGAAGGACGATCACGCCGGTCATGATCACGATGATCATGATCACGGCGAGCATAAGCACGACGATCACGATCACGCTGAGAGTAAGCACGACGATCATGACCATGCCGGGCACAAGCACGGCGATCATGATCATGATGAGCATAAGCATGACGAACATGCGCACGGCGACGACGGCCATGACGACCATGCCCATGGCGCAGGCGAGAAGGACCCGCATGTCTGGCTTGATCCGGCCAACGGCCGCGCCATGGCGGCGGCGATCGGCGCGGTGCTGACGGAGGCGGATCCAGCCAACGCCGCGCTTTACGCGGCTAATGTCGCGGCGTTTTCAGCAAAGATGGAGAGCCTGGAGGCCGAACTCGCCCCGAAGCTGGCGCCCATCAGCGGCGAGCCTTTTGTGGTGTTCCACGACGCCTATCACTATTTCGAAGCGCGTTTCGATGTTGAGGCGGTGGGCGCGATCTCCGTCTCCGACGCGGCCTCCCCTGGTCCGGCGCGCATCGAGGAGGTCCGCGCTCTCATCGAAACGGCTGGCGCCGCCTGCGTCTTTAGCGAGCCGCAGTTCAACGCGTCTCTGGTCGATCGACTGACCGAAGGCACCGGCGCGAAGACGGGCGTTCTGGACCCCCACGGCGTTGACGCCGAGATCGGCGTCGGCCTTTACCCGGCGCTGATCCGGGGCCTCGCCGACGATCTCATCGCATGTCTCGACGCCGATCCCGCGTAGACTTCGACGTGGAAGAGCGCGGCGTCGCCGCTTGATCGCAAGCGCGCGCCGGTCTAGCCCGGCGAGATGCTGGTGCTTGAAAACGTCATCTCCGACCGCGGCTCGAAATACGCCGTTTCCGGCGGGCCGTGCGCGTCGGAAGCGGATGCGAAGGCTTTCATCAAGGAACTCACCCGCCGCAAGAAATTCGCCAAGGCGACCCATAACACCTGGGCGCTGCTCACTGACGCGGGCGGCGCGAAGAACGACGACGGCGAAAGCGGCGCGGGCATGGTGATCCTGCGGATGCTGGAGCGGGAGGGCGTGCGCGATCACATCGTCGTCGTCACTCGCTGGTTCGGCGGCAAGCACCTTGGCGGCGACCGTTTCCGCCATGTGCGGGAGGCGGTGCGGATCTATCTGGCGGAAGCGAAGCTCTAAACGGTCTTTCGCGTCGCCAAGAACACTCCCGCCGCCGCGACGCCCATGCCGACCCACGCCAAGGGCGGCATGATCTCGCCCAGCATCACCCAAGCCAGCGCCGCCGCGATGGGCGGGACGAGGAAGAAGAGCGCGGAGACGCGCCCGACGTCCCCCGCCCGGATCATCGCGAGCAAGAGCCCGGTCGCGATCACCGAGTTGCCGATGACGAGATAGGCGAGCGCGGCGGAGAATTCCCACGTCCAGTCGATCCGCATCGTCTCCGTCATCAGCATGACGGGGAGGACGCCGATCAGCCCGGCGGCGAAGCCGATCAGGTTCGCCGTCACCGGGTGGTGCTTCAGGCCGAAGCGTTTCTCCCAGAGCGACCCGCCGGTGATCCCGGCGAGCGCGACGGCGACGCAAGCGAAGCCGAAGATCGTCGGCGTTTCGATATCGGATCGCGCGGTGATGACGATGGCCGCGCCGATCAGCCCGAGGCCGAGCCCCGCCCATTGCCGCGCGCCGATCGCCTCCCCCGACCAGCGGGGCGCGACCAGCGCGACCATGATCGGCTGGAGCGACATGAGGAGCGCGACCGTCCCCGCCGCGACGCCCGCCGCGAAGGCGAGATAGCTGAGCCCGAAATAGACCCCCTGAAGGAGAAACCCGACGAAGGCGAGGTGGCCCCATTCGGCCCGCGTCTTCGGCAAGGGCGGGCGGAGGATGACGAAGAACGCCGCCATGATCGCGACGACGAGCCCGAAGCGCAGGGTCAGCAGCGTCATCGGCTCGGCGTAGGCCAGCCCGACCTTGGCGACGGCGTAGCCCATCGACCAGAGGAGGAGGAAGATGACCGGCGCGGCGAGGAGCCAGAGCGGGCGGCTTGGCTCCATCCCCTGAGCTTAGCTGAACTTCGGCGCCGGGGCGGCCTGCATGACGCCGCGCCGCTCGCCGAGAACCCCCCGCGCCTTCATCTGCGGATGCGCCGCGGCTTCGGACCAGTCGAGCACCGGGGCGACGCAGGCGTCGGAGCCGTCGAAGATCGCCGTCCACTCGTCGCGGGTCTTGGCGCGGAAATGCGCCTCGTAGGCGTCATGCCGCTCCGCCCATTTCGACTGGTCCATGTAATCCGCCTGATGGTCGGCGGGCAGGCCCGCCAGCGTCAGCCATTCCTGATGGAACTGCGGCTCAAGGCAGCCGACGGAGATGTATTTGCCGTCCGCAGTCTCATAGCAGCGATAGAAGGGCGCCCCGCCGTCCAGGAGGTTCGCCTCCCGCCTCGTCGTCCAGGCGCCGCGCGCGATGAAGGTATGGAGGAGCGACATCAGCGCCGTGGCGCCTTCGATCATCGCGGCGTCGATCACCTTGCCTTTCCCAGTCTGCGACCGCTCCCACAGCGCGGAGAGGACGCCGAGGAGGAGGAACATCGTCCCGCCCGCGTAGTCCGCCCCGATATTCAGCGGCGGCGGGGGCGGTTGGTCCTTGCGGCCGATGGCGTGGAGGATCCCCGTCAGAGCGAGGTAGTTGATGTCGTGCCCCGCCGTCTGCGACAGCGGCCCGGTCTGTCCCCAGCCGGTCATGCGCCCGTAAATCAGGCCCGCGTTGCGCGTTTGGCAGTCGTCGGGGCCGAGGCCGAGGCGCTCCATCACGCCAGGGCGGAACCCTTCGATGAGAATGTCCGCTTCGGCGATCAGGTCCATCGCCGCCGCAAGGTCCTCCTCCGACTTCAGGTCCAGCACGAGGCCGGTCTTGCCCCGGTTGGTTATGTCCGTCGGGTCGTCCTTGAGCGGCTTTCGGAGGATCAGCGTCACCTCCGCTCCGAGATCGGCCATGAACTGACCGGCGAGCGGGCAGGGGCCCAGCCCCTCCATCTCGACGACCTTGAGGCCAATCAGAGGCCCGCTCATGCAGCCATCGCCTTGCCGTCGCGGAATGGCTCCAGCGCCGCCGGATCGACGGCGAACCGGTCGCCATACTCCGCCGCCAGCTCCGCCGCGCGCGCCTCGAAGGCGTCGACGCCGACGCCCCGGATGAACTGGAGCGCGCCGCCGGTATGCGCCGGGAAGCCGATCGCGAAGATGGAGCCGATATTCGCCTCCGTCTCGTTCCGCAGCACGCCTTCGTGGAAGCAGCGGAGGGTTTCGATGACCTGGCGATAGATCATCCGATCCTCCGCATCCTCCATCGAGATCGTCCGGTTGCCCTTGTTGAACTGGCCGAGCCCGGACCAGAGCGACTTTGTCCCGTCCGGCGCGTATTCGTAGAACCCGCCGCCGTAATGACGCCCGCCGCGACCCATCTCCACCATCTGGTGCGCGACTTCCCGCGTATGGGAGCCGTCGGCGGGGAAACCGTTCGTCACGCCGAGGCGTTCGTCGAGCGCCACATGCGTGTCGTGGACCTTCTTCGACAGCACCATCGACACTTCGTCATGCACCGCGAAGGGACCGACCGGCATCCCGATCTTCCATGCCGCGCGCTCGATGGCGACCGGGTTCATACCGTCGATCAGGAGCGCCTGCCCCTCGTCCAGATAGGTCCCGAAGACGCGGGAGGTGAAGAAGCCGCGGCTGTCTTCCACAATGATCGGGATCTTGCCGATCTGCTGGACGTAATCGTAGGCGCGGGCCGCCGTTTCGTCCGAAGTCTTCTCGCCCCGGATGATCTCCACCAGCTGCATCTTGTCGACGGGGGAGAAGAAATGGATGCCGATGAACCGCTCCGGCGCCGGGCAGCTCTCAGCCAGAATGGAGATCGGCAGGGTGGAGGTGTTGGAGCCGTAAATGCCGGTTTCGCCGAGCTGTTTGAACGTCTCCGGGATCACCACCTCTTTCAGCGCGATGTCCTCGAACACCGCTTCGATGATGATGTCCGTCCCGGCGTAGTTCGCATCGTCCGTGGTCGGCGAGATGAGGGAGAGGAGACCGTCCTTCTGCTCCGCCGTCATCTGGCCGCGCTTCACGCGCTTGTCGGCGATCCCGGCGGAATAGGTTTTGCCCTTTTCCGCGTTCTCCAAGGACATGTCCTTCAGCGCCGTCGGTAACCCGCGCGCGGCGTGCGCCCAGGCGATGCCCGCGCCCATCATGCCCGCGCCGAGAACGGCGCTGTTCGCAGCCTTCCACGGCTCGCCCTCTGGGCGGAACTTGCGGCCCTTGATGGCCTGCATCCCGTGGAAGAACGTGTTGATGGAGGCTTTGCACTCCGGGGTAACCATCAGCGCGACAAGTCCGCGGCTTTCCTGCCGGAGCGCGGCGTCGAAGCCGATGCGCATGGAGTTCACGGCGATGTCGAAGATCTTTTCAGGCGCGGGCATCAGGCCCCGCGTTTTCTTCTTCAGCATCGCCGAGGAGACCTGAATGATCTGGCGCACTTTCGGGTGCAGGACGTCGCCGCCGGGATAGCGGAAGCTGCGCTTATCCCAGGGCTGCTGTGTCTGGTCAGGGTTCGCCTTGATCCACGCCTTGGCGGCGGGGATCAGATCATCGCGCTTCGCGACTACTTCGTCGACCAGCCCAGAGGCGAGCGCCTTCGCCGGCTTGTGCGGTTTCCCTTCCATCAGGATCGGCGCGGCCTTTTCCAGCCCGAGCATCGCCGTCAGCCGAACGACGCCGCCCGCGCCGGGCAACAGTCCAAGCGTCACCTCCGGCACGCCGACCACCGCCTTCGGGTCATCCACGACGACGCGGTGGTTGCAGGCGAGGCAGAGCTCATAGCCTCCGCCGAGCGCCGCGCCGTTGATCGCGGCGACGTTTGGGACGCCCAGCTTCTCCATGTCCCGATATGGGCGCTTGTTCTCCTCAACGTAATGTAGGATCTCCGCATCTGCCTTGGTCATGGAGCCGAGGAGGTTCAGGTCGCCGCCGGCGAAAAACGTCTTCTTGGCGGAGGCCCAGACGACGCCGGTCAGCCCCTCATGACCGCGCAGCTTGTCCAGCGCCCAGTCCATCGCCGGGAGATACTTCTCGTTCATCGTGTTCGCGGACTGCCCTGCGATGTCGAGCGTGACGACGGCGATGCCGTCCGCGTCGATCTCGATGCGGATGTCTTCGTGTGTGTGCTGCATGGTTCAGACCCGCTCGATGATGGAGGCGATGCCCATGCCGCCGCCGACGCACATGCAAATGAGCGCGCGCTTCCGGTTCCGCCGCTCCAACTCGTCCAGCATGGTGGAGACGAGGCAGCCGCCGGTCGCGCCCAGCGGGTGACCCATCGCGATGGCGCCGCCGACGACGTTCAGCTTCTCGTCCGGCACGTTCAGGTCCTTTTGGAGCCGCATGGCGACGGAGGCGAAGGCTTCGTTGATCTCCACCAGATCGATATCGTCGACGGTCAGCCCAGCCTTCTTGAGAGCCTTCTCCGACGCCGGGCCCGGGCCGGTGAGCATGATCGTCGGATCGGTCGCGGTCAGCGCGATGGAGACGACGCGCCCGCGCGGGTCGAGGCCGAGGTCTTTGCCCGCCTGCTCCGACCCGAGCATGATCAGCGAAGCGCCGTCCACGATGCCGGAGGAGTTGCCGGGGGTGTGGACGTGGTTGATCCGCTCCACCTCCGGGTATTTCGCCAGCGCCACGTCGTCGAATCCGAACGCGCCGGGGGCGGCGAAGCTGGCCTTCAGCGCGCCGAGCCTCTGCATGTCCGTGTCCGGCTTGATGAAGTCGTCCTGCTCCAGGATCGGGATGCCGTTTTCGTCCTTCACCGCGACGACGGAGCGGTCGAACCAGCCACTGTCGCGGGCGTGGGCGGCGCGGCGCTGGCTCTCCACGGCGAAGGCGTCCACGTCGTCCCGGCTCCAGCCTTCGATGGTGGCGATCAGGTCCGCCCCGATGCCCTGCGGCACGAAACCGGTGGCGAGCGCGGTCGCCGGGTCTTCGGCGAAGGGGCCGCCGTCGGAGCCGATCGGCACGCGGGACATGCTTTCGAACCCGCCGGCGCAAACCAGATCCTCCCAGCCGGAGGCGACCTTGGCGGCGGCGGTGTTGAAGGTATCGAGGCCGGAGGCGCAGAACCGGTTCACCTGCGCGCCTGGCACCGTCTCGTCCCAGCCGGCCTTCTGAAGCGCGATCTTCGGCAGGACCGAGCCCTGCTCCATATGCGGCGCCACGCAGCCGAGCATCACGTCGTCCACGCGGGAGGTGTCGAGGTCGTGCCGCCCCTGCATTTCGTCGAGCAGTGTGGTGACGAGGTCGATGGGCTTCACTTCATGCAGCGTGCCGTCCTGCTTGCCCTTGGACCGGGGCGTGCGGATCGCGTCGTAAATATAGGCGGCTTCGGCCATCGGGGCGTCCTCCTCGCGTTTTTCGTTGTCGGGATATTTCGCGCCTTTGACGGAAAGGTCAAAGGGGCGCCGGGCTGCCCTGCGTTTGCTCAGGGTTAATGACCTTCTAACGAATGTCAGAAATCCGGTTTTCTGACAAAAGTAGGACTTCCTTAACCAAGCCTAACGAACAGCGGCCCTGCGGCGCTGCGCGGCAGGGCGCGCGCCCTCGGTCAAACTCGTCGGTCTTGGAAGGGTTTGAGGACGCGCCTCAGAAGTCGGACAGAATCCCGTCCTTCTCCCAGTCGCCGTAGCGCGTCGGCTCCGGCCCGTCGCGCCCGCCGAGCTCGGTCGGCAGCGCAGTCGCCTTTTCGTCTTTCTTGCGCGCCTTCGCCTCCTCCAGCGCGCGTTTCGCGGCGTCTTCGATGCGGCGGGCTTTATCCTGATCGGCGGGTTCCATATATCCTCCGGTGACCTTCCCGATGGGATATAGCGGATGAACTACGCGAAAACAGGCATACTGCTGGCGGCGATGACGGCGCTCTTTCTCGGCGTCGGCTATCTCCTCGGCGGTCTTGGCGGCGCGGGGATCGCCTTTCTCATCGCGCTGGCGATGAACGGCTACGCTTTTTGGAACTCCGACAAGATGGCGCTCCGCATGCACAACGCGGAGCCGGTGACCCGCTCCGGCATGCCCTGGCTCTACGACATGGTGGAGGAGCTGTCGCGGAACGCGGAGATGCCGACGCCGAAGATCTTCATCATCCATACCGAACAGCCGAACGCCTTCGCCACCGGCCGCAACCCGGAGAACGCCGCCGTCGCCGCGACTACCGGGATCATCAAGCTGCTGAGCCGGGAGGAACTGGCGGGCGTCATGGCCCACGAGCTCGCCCACATCAAAAACCGCGACACGCTGATCATGACCGTCGCCGCGACCATCGCGGGCGCCATCGGCTTCCTCGCGCAGTTCGCCTTCTTCTTTCGAGGCCAACGCGGCCCGCTCGGCTTCATCGGCCCGCTTCTGGTGATGATCCTCGCCCCGCTGGCGGCGGCGCTGGTGCAGATGACGATCTCGCGCACCCGCGAATACGCCGCCGATCGGATGGGGGCGGAGATCTGTCGCAATCCGCTCTGGCTCGCCGACGCGCTCCGCAAGATCTCCCGCTTCGCCGGGCGGATCGAGATGCCGTCGGCGGAGCGGAACCCGTCCTCGGCCCATCTTTTCATTATGAACCCGCTGACGGGGAAGGGTGCCGATAAGCTCTTCTCCACCCACCCGAATGCGGAGAACCGGATCGCCGCGCTGGAGGAGATGGCGGGCGAGACGCTGAAATCGCGCCGTCCCACGGTCAGGGGGCGCAATCCTTGGCAGTGAAATCCGGCGGCCTCGCCCCGCGTAAGGCCGCGCTTCATCTCATCCTTGGCGCTCTGGAAGAGGGGCGGATGCTGCAGGACGTGGCGCCCGCCGATCTTGCGGGCCCGGACCGCGCCCGCGCGCTGGCGCTCGCCCGTGCGACGATGCGCTGGCTCGGCCCAGTGGACGCGGTGCTCGCGCGTTTTGTGAAACGCCCGCCTGACGCGCCCGCCCGCGCCATCCTGCGCCTCGGCGCGGCCGAGATGCTTGCGCTCGACGCCGCCCCGCATGGGGTGGTGGACGCCTGCGTGAACCTCGCCAAGGGGCGCAAAGACACCGGCAAGCTCTCCGGCCTCGTCAACGCGGTCCTGCGTAAAGTCGCCGCCGAAGGCCCGGCGATCTGGGACGGTCTCGACCTCATGCGCCTCGCAACCCCCGATTGGCTTTGGCGCCAGATGCGCGCCGACTGGGGGAAAGAGGTCGCCCGCGTCATCGCCGAAGCCCATCTGAACGCCCCGCCGCTCGATCTGACCGCCAAAGCCGACGCCGCCGAATGGGCCGAGACGCTGGAGGGGCGCCTGACCGCCAACGGGTCGATCCGTCTAATGAAGTCCCGCCAGCTCACCGAGGCTCCTGGTTTCGCCGAAGGGGCCTGGTGGGCGCAGGACGCTGCGGCGGCGACGGCGGCGCAGCTCGCGGGCGCGGGGGAGGGGCGCTGCGCCCTCGATCTTTGCGCAGCGCCCGGCGGCAAGACCATGCAGCTCGCCGCCGCCGGATGGCGGGTCACGGCGCTGGATGTCGATGCGGGCCGGATGGAGCGGGTGCGCGAGAACCTCGCCCGCGCCAAGCTCGAAGCCGATCTGATCGTCGCCGACGCGCTCGATTGGACGCCTGACGCGCCCTTTGATTTCATCCTTCTGGACGCGCCCTGCACCGCCACCGGCACCATCCGGCGCCATCCGGAGCTGCCGCATATCCGCGATGGCGGTGGGGTGGAGGCCGCGACCTCTCTCCAGTCCCGCCTCTTGTCCGCCGCTTGGGGCATGCTGAAACCCGGCGGTCGGCTGGTCTACGCCAGCTGCTCCCTCAACCGGGCGGAGGGAGAGCGGCAGGCCGAGGCCTTTCTCGCCTCCCGCCCCGACGCCGCGCGCATAGCTGTCACAGCCGAGGAGACCGGCGACCCGGCGCTGATCACCAAGGCGGGAGACTACCGCGCACGTCCCGATTTCTGGCGGGAGAGCGGCTGCATGGACGGCTTTTTCGCAACGCGGATAGAAAAGCGCGGCTGACGTCGGATAGTCGAGCCGTTCATCGCCCAGCTTACAGATAGATTGGGGCGTCCCGCCATCCTGTGAGCGCAGCCCCGGTTCGAGTGGCTGGCGCGCTTTTCACCTTGAAATGATGAGTGAAATCAGGGCTCTCGCCCGCAGCGACGCATCCCATCCGCTTCGTTGAGCGCGCTGCGAGCGGTCGGGCTGTATTCCGCTAATGTTCCCAAGCCGGCCTAACGCTGGCGCGTTCGAAACAGAGCGGCGATCCGGTCATGAAATGCGGCTGGGGCGGCGAAGCGCCTTGACTCCTGATCACCCAATCGCATTCTGAATGAATATTCATTCAGTATCTCGCCTGGGCGCAGACCCTAACGAAACGAGCGAGAGACAGGGGATGTCGTTGCGTCGGCCCCCGCCGACGCGCCAACAGCGGAGGTTCAGAATGGACGTCGTCGATCAACTCAATGCAGTGAAGACCGGGAAACTCAGCCGTCGGGCGTTCAACAGATCGTTGCTCGCCCTCGGGGTCGGCATGGCGACGACGCCACTCGCGTCGCGCGAGGCGCTGGCGTCGGAGGGCGATCAGGCCGTCTATTTCACATGGGGCGGCTACGATATCGAAGAGATATTCCAGCCCTACATGGCCAAGAACGGAACGCCGCCCGAGTTCGCGATCTTCGGCGGCACCGAAGAGGCGCTGACCAAGATGCGCGGCGGCTTCGTCGTCGACGTGGCGCACCCCTGCAACGCGGGTCTGACCCGCTGGGTGCAGAGCGGCCTCTTCCAGCCGATCGACACCTCGCGTCTCTCCAACTGGCCGGACGTCATGCCCGAGCTTGTCGCGATGGAGGGCAACGACGCCGGCGAGGGCAAGCCGTGGCTGGTTCCGTTCGATTGGGGCCAGACCTCCGTCACCTATCGCGAGGACCTCTTCGAGCTTGAGGGCGAAGAGAGCTGGGACATGCTTTGGGACGCGCGCTATGCGGGTCAGCTCGGCTCCCTCGCTTCGGGGGGCGACGCGTGGTGGTGCGGCGCGATCAAGGCCGGCGTCCCGATGGCCGAGATCGACAGCGAGATGGCGTTCGAGAAAATCTCCGCCGTCATGCGCGAACAGCGCCCGCTGATCCGCACTTACACAGACGACACGACGACGCTGGAGCAGGCGCTCTCGTCTGGCGAGATGGTCGCCGCGATGACCTGGAATTCATCCGCCGTTCTCCTTCAGTCCGAAGGCGTGCCGGTGAAGTTCGCCAAGCCGAAAGAGGGCGCGCTGACCTGGGTTTGCGGTCTGATGATCCACAAGGACGCGCCGAATATCGAGAAGGCCTATGAGGTGATCGACAGCCTCATCAGCGTCGAGAGCGGTCAGTTCATGATCAACGACTATGGTTACGGCCATTCCAACGCCAAGTCGTTCGACAGCTTCGACGACGCCACGTTGCAGGGCCTCGGCCTCTCGAAAGAACCGACCGAAATCCTGCAGGCGGGCCATTTCCAGATCCCGCAGTCCCAGGAGTGGGAGACGCGGATGAACGAGACCTTCGAGATGATCAAAGCGGGCTTCTGAGCCTGAACGCGGGCCTGGGAACGGGCCCGCGTGTCTCCTTTCGGGAATGAACCATGGCTGACGCCGCGATAGACGCTGACATCAGACCTGCGCCCGCCAGTCAGAGCGGCGGCCTCGCGCGGCTGCTACATCGGTCGGAGAGGCTGCGCGGCTATCTCCTTCTGTCGCCGACCATGCTGATCATGACGGTCGGCATCCTCGCGCCGGTGATCATCCTCGCGATCATGAGTTTCTGGACCCGCGACGGGTTCGACTTCAACACGACGATGAGCCTGACCAATTATCAGGACGCCGCCGAGAAACCGATCTACGGCGCCTTCCTCCTCCGGTCCTTCTGGATCTCCGGCGCCGCCACCATCGCCACGGTGCTGCTCTGCTACCCGATGGCCTACTACGTCGCCTTCCATGTGCATCGCTACAAGATGCTCTGGATCATCCTGATGACTCTGCCGTTCTGGACGAGTTATCTCCTGCGCGTCTTCGCGTGGAAAGTGATCCTCGGTTACGAGGGCGTCATCAACTCCGCGCTGATGAGCGTCGGCTTCATCGAGGCGCCGCTGGAGTTTCTGCTCTACTCCCAGACGGCGGTGATCATCACGCTGGCGCACGCCTGGGCCGCCTTCGCCATCCTGCCGCTTTACGTTTCGCTGGAGAAGATCGATCGTTCGCTGCTGGAGGCCGCGACCGATCTTGGCGATGGGCCGGTGCGCCGCTTCCTGCGGGTGACGCTGCCCCTGTCTCTGCCGGGGATCATCTCCGCCACCTTCCTGATCTTCATCCCCACCACGGGCGATTTCATCACCCCCGCGCTCCTCGGCGGGCCGGACGGGGCGATGATCGGCAACCTCATTCAGCTTCAGTTTGGAGCCGTGAACAACTGGCCGATGGGCGCCGCGCTCTCCATCACGCTGATGGTCTGGATCGCCTTCGTCGCGCTTGTGTTTCTCTTCATCACCAGAACCGTGCGGGCGAGGGCGGCATGAGCGACGTCAGTTACATCCAGCGTCCCAACCGACCGTTGCAGATCTACGCCTGCGTCTTCCTTTTCGTCCTCTACGTGCCGGTGCTGTTCATCCCGCTGTTCAGCTTCAACGACTCGATCTACGTGCGCTTCCCGCTCCAGGGCTTTACCTTCGAATGGTACGGCCAGCTCTGGGCGCGCGACAGTCTGTGGGATGCGCTCTACGCCTCCGTCCGGCTGGGCATCTGCGTCGCGGTGATCTCCACCATCCTCGGCGTCATCTCGGCCCGCGCGATCACCCGCTACCGGCTGCCGGGGTCGAGCGCGGTGGTGACTTTCATCATGCTGCCGCTGGTGATCCCCGGCATCATCTTCGGCGTCGCGCTTCTCGTGCTGATGAGCCGGATGGGCGTGCCGCTCTCGCTCTACACCGTCGGGATCGGGCATCTCATCGTCTGCCTGCCCTTCGCGGTCGCCGTTCTCCTGCCTCGCTTCGAAGGGTTCGACAAGTCGATGGAGGAAGCCTCCGCCGATCTCGGCGAAAACGGCTGGTGGACTTTCTGGCGCGTGACCTTTCCCATCGTCTGGCCGGGGGTGGTGGCGAGCCTGCTTCTCACCTTCACGATCTCCTTCGACGAGGTGATCATGGCCTTCTTCCTGACGGGGACGGAGCCGACGCTGCCGATGTATATCTGGTCGCAGCTCCGCTTCCCGCGGGAGTTCCCCTCGGTGCTGGCGCTTTCGTCCATCATCCTCTTCGTCTCCTTCGCCCTCGTCTTCCTCGCGCTCTGGATCGGCCGTTTCGGCTCGGTCTCGGCGACGAAAGAACTGGAGTGACCTGATGCCCGCCAAAGACGCCATCATCTCCATCCAGAACGTCGACAAGCATTTCGGCGCTTTCCAGGCGATCCACTCGGTCAGCATGGACATCCGGCATGGGGAATTCTTCTCCCTCCTCGGTCCGTCCGGCTGCGGAAAGACGACGCTGCTCAGAATGCTCGCCGGGTTCGAGCCGGCGTCGAGCGGGGAGATCTACATCGACGGCGCGCCGTCGGCGGACATTCCGCCCCATCAGCGCCCGGTGAACATGGTCTTTCAGAACTACGCGATTTTCCCCCACCTGAACGTTCGCGATAATATCGGCTATGGCCTCCGCAAGCAGAAGCTGCCGAAAGCCAAGCGCAACGCGATGATCGACGAGATGCTGGAGCTGGTCGCGCTGCCCGGCTACGGCGACCGGCGCGCGCATGAGCTTTCGGGCGGCCAGCGTCAGCGCATCGCGCTCGCCCGCGCGCTGATCGTGCGGCCGAAGGTGCTGCTGTTGGACGAGCCGCTCGGCGCGCTCGACAAGCAGCTGCGCGAGCAGATGCAGATGGAGTTGCGCAACCTTCAGCGCGAGGTCGGCATCACCTTCGTCTTCGTCACCCACGATCAGGAGGAGGCGCTGACCCTCTCTGACCGCATCGCGGTGATGTCGGGCGGTCACGTTCTGCAGGTCGACACGCCGAGCGGCCTTTACGAGACGCCGAACAGCCGCGAAGTCGCCAGTTTCATCGGCACGATGAACTTCTTCGACGCCACGGTGAAAGGTCGCGCCAATGGTCATGCGGAGCTGGACGTGCAGGCGCTTGGCCGGGTCGAGCTGCCGGTGAACGGCGCGGATGTCGGGCCGGGCGACAGGGTCTGCGTCGCGATCCGCCCCGAAAAGCTGTCGCTGCATGACGAGGCGCCCGCATGCGGCGCGCCGTCGGTGGCGGGCACGCTGGCGGCGACCGCGTATCTTGGCGAGCGCAGCCATTTCCACATCCGCGCCGACGGCTGCGAGCGGCCCATCGCGGTCGCGGCGCAGAACAGCGCCGTGCAGACCGGCGGCGAAAAGGCGGAAGGCAAATCCGTGTGGCTGAAGGCGCCGGAAGAGGCGCTGATCCTGTTGGGGAACGACTGATTGTGAACATCGAGACGAATATCGAACGCCGCCCGCGCCGCAAGGCGCCTCCCGAGGTCAGGCGTCAGCAGTTAATCGACGCCGCGATGGAGGTGATCGCGGAAAGCGGAATCAGCGGCGCGACTGCGGCGGCGGTGACGAGCCGCGCGGGCCTCTCCCTCGGCATCGTCAGCCTGCATTTCGATGGGATGAAGGGGCTGCTGACGGAGACGCTGCGGTCGCTGGCTGAGGAGATGCGCGACGTCTGGGCCGACGCCTACGCGGACGTCGACGTCGACCCAGCGGACAGGCTGCGCGCCATCATCGACGCGGTTTTCAACAAGACGACCTGCACGCCCACCAAGATCGCGGTTTGGTTCGCCTTCTTTGGTGAGGCCCGCTATCGCCAGATCTACCGCGCCATCGTCGACGATTTCGATAAAGAGCGGGAGGGGGCGATGGCCGATCTCTGCGCGCTGATCAAAACGCAAGGCGGCTACGAAGGCGTTAACCCCCAGTCGCTCGCCACCGCCATTGAAGCGCTTGCGGACGGACTTTGGCTCAGCCTGCTGCTCTATCCCGATTGGATGGAGCCGGAGGAGGCGCGCCTGCGCATCTTCGAGATGATCGCCGCCCACTTCCCGAACCATTTCGGAGCGTCGTCGCAAGCCTGCGAACAATCATGAACAGGAGAACGGTCTTGGCCGGATTGCTCGGAACCGCCGCCTTCCCGCTGAAGCTCGCCGCCTTGCCGACAGACCCCGACGTCGTGGTTGTCGGCGCGGGCGCCGCGGGGATCGCCGCGGCGAAGCGGCTGATCGCTTCGGGCCTCTCCGTCGTGGTGGTGGAGGCGGCGGATCGGATCGGCGGGCGCGCCTATTCGGAGAGCGAGACCTTCGGCGTCCCCTTCGATCACGGCTGCGCCTGGCTTCAGGGGCCGGACGACCTCCCGTGGCTCTCCATCGCGGAGGAGGAGGGGATCAAGCTGGTCAACCACGACTACGCCGGCTTCCCGATCTACATCGACGGGAAGAAAGCCGGGACGAAGGAGACGCGCAAGTTCGACCGCACCTGGTCCCGCTTTCAGGCCGGTATGGGCAATGCGGAGCAAGACGTCGCCGCCTCAACAGTCGTCCCGCTGGACGCGCCCCACGCCGCCATCGCGGCATCCTGGATCGGACCGCTGGATCATGGCGTCGACCTGACGGACCTCTCGACGGGCGATTTCAACGCCTACGCCGAATACGATGTGAACTATCTGGTGCGGGAGGGGCTGGGGACGCTCGTCTCGCTTCATGGCGCGGGCTTGCCGGTGAAATTGAACACGCCCGTCACCGCCATCGACTACAACGGCGAAGGCGTGAAGGTGGAGACGGCGGAGGGGACGATCGCGGCGAAAGCCTGCATCGTCACCGTCTCCGTCGGCGTACTGGCGTCGGGCGGGGTCAAGTTCACACCCGAATTGCCCGCCGAAAAGCAGAGCGCGCTTGAAGACGTGCCTATGGGCCTCCTGAACAAGATCACGCTGCAATTCGACGGCGAACGCTTCGGGTTGAAGAAGAACGACTTCCTCAGCCACGCCATCCCGAACGATCTGCCCGCGGAGGTCTGCTACTTTCTGACCTTCCCCACGGGCCATCCCTACGCCGTCGGCTTCGTCGGCGGTTCCTTCGGGTGGGAGCTGGCGAAGGCGGGAGAGGCGGCGGCGATCGACTTCGCTTTGACCGAGTTCGAGAAGTCCGTCGGCTCGCGCGCCCGGAAACACTTCGTCAAAGGACACATGACGGACTGGGCGACCAACCCGCTGACCATGGGCGCCTATTCCGCCGCCAAGCCGGGCAAGCACAAGTCCCGCCACGTCCTCCGCGAGCCGCTGGCGGAGCGGGTGTTCTTCGCCGGAGAGGCGACCTCCGACGGTTACATCGCGCTTTGCGCGGGCGCGCATATCAACGGCGACAAGGTGGGGGCGGAGGTCGCGGCGAAGCTAACCGCCTGCTCCGGCTGCGCCGGGCCGGGCGCGCAGAAGAAGAGGCTAACGGAGCCAGCCGAATGAACAAGCTCGACACCGCGATCACCTCCCGCCGCGACCCGCGCTACGACGTTCTCTTTGAGCCGGTGAAGATCGGCCCGGTTACGGCGAAGAACCGCTTCTATCAGGTGCCCCATTGCAACGGCATGGGCCACCAGTTCCCGTCCTCAATGGCGGAGATGCGCGGCGTGAAGGCGGAGGGGGGCTGGGCCGTCGTCTGCACTGAGCAGGTGGAGATCCACCATACCTCCGAATTGACCCCCGTGATCGAGGGCCGCTTCTGGGACGACGCCGACATCCCGGTGATGGCGAAGATGTGCGACAAGATCCACGAACATGGCGGCCTCGCCGGGATCGAGCCTTGCTATGACGGCTACTCCTCCCCCAACCGCTACAGCCGGGAGGCGCCGATGGGGCCGTCGGCGCGGCCCGTCACTTACCTCGAACCCACCCAATCCCGCGCGATGGACAAGACCGACATCCGCAACGTCCGCCGCTACTACGTCGACGCGGCGAAGCGGGCGCGGGAGGCCGGGTTCGACATCATCTACGTCTACGCCGCCCATGACCTGAGCGTGCTCAGCCAGTTCTTCTCCCGCCGCTGGAATGACCGGGGCGACGAATACGGCGGATCCTTCGAGAACCGCGCGCGGCTTTTCCGCGAGGTTTTGCAGGACACGAAAGACGCGGTCGGGGACACCTGCGGCATCGCCGTGCGCTTCGGCGTCGACGAGATGATGGGCGAGGAGGGGATCACCAAGGACGGCGACGGCCGCGACCTGATCGAGATGCTGGCGGAGGAGCCGGACCTCTGGGACGTGAACGTCTCCGACTGGGACAATGACAGCCTGACCTCCCGCTTCGGCGCCTCCGGGTTTCAGGACGATTACGTGTCCTTCGTGAAGTCGGTGACGATGAAGCCCGTCGTCGGCGTCGGGCGCTACACCTCGCCCGATGCGATGGTCTCGCTCATCAGGAACGGCCAGCTCGACATGATCGGCGCCGCCCGCCCCTCCATCGCCGACCCGTTCCTGCCGAAGAAGATCGAAGAGGGCCGGGTCGAGGACATTCGCGAGTGCATCGGCTGCAACATCTGCGTCTCCGCCGATTACCACATGGTCCCGCTCCGCTGCACCCAGAACCCCACGATGGGGGAGGAATGGCGCAAGGGCTGGCATCCCGAACGGATCGAACCGAAGACGGCGGATGAAAGCGTCCTCGTCATCGGCGGCGGCCCGTCGGGGATGGAGGCGGCCCGCGCCCTCGGCCAGCGCGGCTACGCCGTGACGCTGGCGGAGGCGGGCGACGTGATCGGCGGACGCGTGGCGCGGGAGGCGAAGCTGCCCGGCCTCGCCGAATGGAAGCGGGTGGCGGATTACCGCGAATACCAGATCAGTCAGATGGCGAGTGTGGAGACCTATCTGCAAAGCCCGCTGACCGCCGCCCAGGCGCTTGAATTCGGCGCCAACCACATCGTCGTCGCCACCGGCGCGAAGTGGCGGCGCGATGGTGTTGGACGCGCGAATGTCCACCCCATCGCGATCGCCGAGGGCTCCGCGGTGCTGACCCCGGACGACATCATGGACGGCACGATCCCCGACGGCCCGGTCGCGATCTTCGACGACGATCACTACTACATGGGCGGGATCATGGCGGAGTCGCTGCGCGCCAAGGGGCTGGACGTCACGCTCGTCACCCCCGCCGCCGACGTCTCCACCTGGACCCACAACACGCTGGAGCAGCACCGCATCCAGTCGCGCCTGATGAAAGCGGGCGTGAAGATCATGGCGAGCCGCGCGATCACTGCGGTCGGCGTGGGCCATGTCACCGCGACCTGCGGCTACACGGATGCGGAGACGCGGCTGGAGGCCGCCGCCGTCGTCATGGTCACCATGCGCCTGCCGGTGGATGATCTCTTCGCCGGGCTCAGGGATGCGGAGGGTCCGAAATCCGTCGCCCGCATCGGCGACTGCTTCGCCCCCGGCACCATCGCCGCCGCCGTTTACGAAGGCCACAAATACGCCCGCGAGTTGGGCGCGGAGACGCCGGAGGGAGCGCCCTTCCGGCGCGAGCTGATCCGCCTTTCCGCAGACTAGGACGCCGCCTATGACCCGCGACCCCCGCTACGACATCCTTTTCGAGCCGGTGAAGATCGGCCCAGTCACCGCGAAGAACCGTTTCTACCAGGTGCCCCATTGCACCGGCATGGGCTGGGCGCGCCCGCAGATGCTCGCGGAGATGCGCGGCGTGAAGGCGGAAGGCGGCTGGGGCGTCGTCTGCACCGAATACAACTCGATCCACCCGACGTCGGACGACCTCCCCCATGTCTCGGCCTCGCTCTGGGACGAGAGCGACATCCGCGCACACCGGCTGATGACGGACAAGGTTCACGCCCATGGCGGGCTGGCGGGGGCGGAGCTTTGGTATTCCGGCGCCCGCTCCCCCAACAGCTTCACCCGCGAAGTGCCGATGGACGTCGCCTCCCTCCCCATCCTGCAGGGACACCCGAGCCAGACGCGGGCGATGGACAAGACCGACATCCGCAACCTCCGCCGCTGGCACCGTAAAGCGGCGCTTCGCGCGAAGGAGGCGGGGTTCGACATCGTCTACGTCTATGCGACGCACGGATACCTCCTCGCCAACTTCATCGACGCGCGCACCAACACGCGCGGCGACGAGTACGGCGGCTCGCTGGAGAACCGCCTGCGGCTGACCCGCGAGCTGATCGAGGAGACGAAAGAAGCCGTCGGCGACAGCCTCGGCGTCGCCGTCCGCTTCAAGGCGGACGAGGCGATCGTCGCGGACGGCCAGCCGGAATACGGTGAGCGGCGCGAGATGTTCGAGATGCTCGCCGAGCTTCCCGACCTTTGGGACATCAACATCGCCGATTACACGTGGGAGATGGGCGCGAGCCGCTTCACCAAGGAAGGCGCGCTGGAGCCCTACATGAACTGGGTGAAGTCGGCGACGACGAAGCCCGTGGTGACGGTCGGGCGCTACACCTCCCCCGACACGATGGCGTCGCTCGTAAAGCGCGGGATCGTCGATCTGATCGGCGCCGCCCGCCCCTCCATCGCCGATCCGTTCCTGCCGAAGAAGATCGAGGAAGGGCGGCTCGAGGACATTCGCGAATGCATCGGCTGCAACATCTGCTATTCGGGCGACAGCCTTGGCGTGCCTATCCGCTGCACCCAGAACCCGACGATGGGGGAGGAATGGCGCAAGGGCTGGCACCCGGAACGCGCGCCCGAAAAGGCGCAGAGCGGCAAGGTCCTGATCGTCGGCGCCGGCCCCGCCGGGCTGGAGGCGGCGCGGGCGCTGGGGCTGCGCGGCTACGACGTGATGTTGGCGGAGGCGACGCGGGAGCTGGGCGGGCGCGTGACCCGCGAAGCCGCGCTGCCGGGAATGGGCGAATACATCCGCGTGCGCGACTACCGCGAACAGCAACTCGCCAAGATGCCGAATGTGGAGGTCTTCCGCGAAAGCGCCCTGACCGTGGACGACGTCTTCGCGGTGGAGGCGGATCATGTCTGCATCGCCACCGGCGCCGCCTGGCGGCCCGAGCGGTTCGACGGCAAGACCTACGCCGAGATCGGCGACGGCGTGCTGACCGCCGACGACATCATGCACGGGCGCCTGCCTGACGGCCCCACCGTCGTTTTCGATCAGGACAACTACTACCTCGCCGGGGTGATCGCGGAGCGCATCCGTCAGACCGGCGCGCCCGTGACCTACGTGACCGAGAGCGACAGCGTCTCCTCATGGGCCGGACACACCTCGGAGCGCTGGCGTGTGCGGACCCATCTGATGGAGATTGGAGTTGAGATCGTCACCGCCCATGCGCTGACGGGCATCGGCGACGGGCGGGCCGCGCTGGCGTGTGAATACACCGGCGCCGAGAAGACCGTTGAAGCGACCCACGCCGTCATGGTCGGCCAGCGCATCCCGCGCGACGACCTCTACCACGGCGTTCTGGCGACGGTTGGCGGAGAGCCCGCCAAACTGCCCTTCACCCTGAAGCGCATCGGCGATTGCGAGGCGCCGGGGATCATCGCGCAGAGCGTCTACGCCGGGCACCGCTATGCTGTGGAGCTGGAAGCGGCGGTGGATATCGATATGCCCCTTCGCCATGACCGCATCGACGTCGGCGCGGCGCCGGAGGTGGAGGCGCAGGACACGGCGGACTACCTGCCGACGCTCCTGAAGTACTGGGAGGAGGAGATCGCGGGCGAAGCCTTTTTCCGCGAGCTCGCCGCGCGAATGCCGGAGCCGCATCAGAAGGAGAAGATGAACCTTCTGGCGGATGTGGAGCGGCGCACGGCGGAGATCGCGCGGCCTCTGCTGGATCAGTACGGCCTTACGCCGCGCGACGACGCTGCGCTGATCGCGGAGGGCAAGGCCGACGCTGACCACGTCCCGCAGGAGTGGGAGGCGCTGATCGCCTACATGGTCGAGACATTCCCCGACTACATGCCGAGCTTCGATAGATTGGAGCAGATGGCCCCGGTCGCGGATCGGGCGATCCTGGAGCAGATGACATGGCACGAGGTCGCCGCCATCGACTTCGCCGAGCGCGAACAGGCGGGCGACCCGGAGGCGACCGCCCCGCTCCTCGAGTTCCTGAACGCGCCGGAGAAGGCGGCCTGAGATGGGCGCGATGATCGCCAACGAACGCCCCGCGCTCGCCGACAGTCTCTGGACGGCGACCGCGAACCCGTCGCCGGATCGCCCCGCGCTGACCGGCAAAGCGGAGGCGGATACGGTCGTGATCGGCGGCGGCTTCACCGGCCTCTCCGCCGCGCTGCATCTGGCGGAGGCGGGGCAGTCGGTAATCCTCGTCGAAGCCGAAACCCCAGGCTGGGGCGCTTCGGGGCGCAACGGCGGACAGGTGAACCCGGCGCTGAAGCCAAACCCGGACGATCTGGTCGTCAAGTTCGGCGACGATCTCGGGCGGCGCATGGTGAAGCGCTGGGGCGACGGCGGGCCGCTGGTCTTCGACCTGATCGCGAAGCATGGGATCGACGCCGATGCGCTCCCCGTCGGCTTCCTCCGCGTCGCCACGTCGGAGAAGACGTTGGCGGGGCTAAAGACCATCGCCAGCCAATGGCGCGAACACGGCGCCGACTATGACGAGCTGACGCCGGAGGAGGTGACGCGCCTCGTCGGAACGGATGCCTATATCGGCGGCGTGATCGACCGGCGGGGCGGCAACATCCATCCGCTGAACTACGCCCTTGGCCTCGCAGATGCGGCGGAGCGGGCGGGCGCGACGCTTTACGCGAAAAGCCCCGCCACCGGGTTCGCTTCGGATGGAACCGAAGTGACCGTGACGACTGCGCAAGGCGAGGTGAAGGCCCGCCGCGCCCTGATCTGCACCAACGCCTATACCGGGGACCTCGCGAAGCCGCTCGGCAAGACGGTCGTGCCCGTCACCTCCGTTCAGGTCGCCACCGCGCCGCTTTCGGACAACATCGCCCGCTCGATCCTGCCAGAAGGCCACGCGCCGACCGACACGCGGCGCCTGATCTTCTACTTCCGCAAGACGGCGGACGGGCGCTTCGTGATGGGTGGGCGCGGCGCGATGGGCGAAGGCTCCACCCGCGTCAGGCAACAGGCGCTGCGGGACGCCGCAGTCGGTCTCTACCCTCAACTCGGCGACGCAGATTGGAACCACGCCTGGGGCGGGAACGTGGCGATGACCGCGAACAGTCTGCCGGGCCTCCATATGCTCGCACCGAACGTGATGGCGGGGCTGGGCTTCAACGGGCGCGGCGTCGCCAACGCCACGGTCATGGGAACGATCCTCGCCGACTGGGCGTCTGGAACGCCGTTGGAGGCGCTGGACTTCCCGGTCACCGAGGCGCGCCCGATCCCCTTCCATGCCTTCCGCAATATCGGCCTTGGCGCGACGATGACTGCGCTCCGGCTGATGGATCGCTTTCGACTGTGATCGGGCGCGTTGGGAAGCCCGCCGTTAACCCGATGTCAGAAAACCGGTTTTCCGACATTCGTTAAGACACTGTTAGGTGATCGCCGGAGGTCGGCGATGTCAGGAGAGCCCGAAAATGAATGCGAAAGGCATCATTCGCCTCGATCCGAACGGTCCTGAAGGCGTCGGCCTCGCCCCGATGGAGATCGACCCAGGCGACTTTCAGCAGGCGCCGGAGGAGCAGCGCATCCACGTCTATTTCGAAGACCCTGCGCTCAACCTCGCCGTCGGCGTCTGGACGACGACCGACATGCAGGAGCCGTTCGGCCCCTATCCCGGCGACGAGTTCATGGTCGTGCTGGAGGGCCGCGTGGAGATGCTGGACGGCGACGGCGGCGTCACGCCGGTCGAGATCGGCGAAGGCTTCGCCACCCGCGACGGCGCGCCGCTTAGTTGGCGTCAGACCGGGTTCCTGAAGAAGGCCTTCATTCTCATGTCCGACGGAGAAACCCCGGAGGCCGTTCCCGGTCAGGGCGTCTTCGTCGCCAAGCCCGCGCCGGGCGCGCATCAGATGCAGGATGCAGAGGAGATGATCGGCGGCGGGCGACAACGAGAGGTCGCGGTCTATCAGAACGACGCCGGAAACATGGAGGCGGGGATCTGGGAGACGACCGCCTTTGAGACGGAGATGGCTCCGTTCTCCGTCCACGAGTTCGCTCATATCATTTCGGGGGCGGTGACGATCACGGATGAGCAGGGCGCCGCGCATGATTTCGCTGCGGGCGACAGCCTCTTCATCGCCGCTGGAACGATTTGCAAGTGGAGCGCGTCGGGCGACGTTCGCAAATACTACGCCGCCGTGACGCCGGTTTGATGCGCGCGCCGCATTTATTCTTTGAGAGCGAGCGGCTCGCGTATCGACCGCTCGAGGTTGGCGACGTCGATCTGGCGATTGAACAGTGGACCGACGCGCAGGTCGTCAAATACGTCGACTGGGACGTCTCCAGTGAAGAGAAAATCCGCGAAGAGATGCCGACGGTCACCCGCAGGGGCGGCGAGGACGGCTGGATCGGGATATGGGCTCTGATCGTGAAGGCGACCGGAGAGAAGATCGGCACGGGCGTTCTCACGCCGCTGCCGATCGAAGCCGACGATACCGAGTGGGACCTCGTCGTCATGGGCGAGACGCCGAAGGACCGCGAGATCGAGGTCGGCTACATTCTGAAGCGATCCGCCTGGGGGAAAGGATATGCGACGGAGGCGTGCGAGAGGCTTCTGCAGTTCGGCTTTGAACACTCGCCGCTGGATTACATCGTCGCGACCATCGATCCGGAGAATAGCGCTTCCCGGCGCGTCCTCCTCAAATCCGGTCTGACCGAAACCGGAACGATCCGCGCTTATGGAGAGGACATCCCCGGCTTTCGGACAACGCGGGAGGAGTGGCGGGAAGCGCATGAGCGCAGCTGAAGCGATTTGTGAACGAGGTCGACGCGACGGTCGCGGCGAGGATCAGCCCGCTTTCGCACGCCGCTTCGATGGCCTTTGTTTAACCGGCCTCTCTCGCAGCGCCGAGCCGTTGACGGTGGGGGCCGTAGAGGCAGGCGAGGCCGAGGATGAGGCCGGAGGTCGCCGCGATCATGCCCGCCGCGCTGATCGCGTTCTCGGCCCCGAACCAGAGCGGGCCGTAGCCTGCGAAGACGTAGCCGAAAACCGCTGAGGCGACTGCGAAGGCGATCGACCACCAGACTTGACGCCCGAGATAGTTCGTCATCAGCCGGGCCGCCGCCGGTGGGCAGATGAACATGGCGATCACGATGATCGACCCCACCGCGTCGAACGCCGCCACCGCCGCGATCGCCGCCGTCGCGACGAGCCCGAAGCCGATCGCGGTCGCCGGGATGCCGAGGGAGGCCGCGAACGCCTCGTCGAAGGTCGCGATCTTCAGCCAGCGCCAGAAGCTAACGGTCAGCGCGACCACCACGGCGGCGACGGCGGCGATGCGGATCAACTCCTCCGGCAGGCGGGCGAGCGCGGCCGGGTCGAGGAGCGATCCCCACCCGTCGGCGCGGAGCCAGATCAGCGTCTCGAGATTGCCCATCAGCGCATGCTCCACGTCGAGATGAACCCGGCTCGCCTCCGACTGTTCCAGCATCAGGACGCCGCCCGCGAACATGGTGGTGAAGACGACCCCCATCGCCGCCCCCGGCTCGATCCCGCCGAGGCGCTTGACCGCCTCGATCAGGACGACCGCCACGACGGCGGCGCCGGCGGCCCCGATCAGCATCGGGATCGCGCTGACGACGCCGGTGATCAGGAAGGCGATGACGATGCCTGGCAGCACCACATGGCTAATCGCGTCGACGATCAGGGCCTGGCGGCGCAGGATCAGAAAGTTGCCCGGCAGCGCGCAGGCGATCCCCGCGAGCGCGCCGATCAGGATCGGCGTCAGCGAAAACTGAACGAACTCAGCGCCCATCATGCGCCCCCCACGGCGGCGGGCGGGCCGAGGCGGCGGTCGAACTCCGCGATCTCGTCCGCGGTGAAGACGTCCTCGATCGGCGTCAGTCCGTCATAGCGGCCGGTGAGGCCGGTATCCTGATGAACCTCCCGCGCGATGTCCCAGCGACGCTCGTCCCGCGCGATCTTGGCGATCTGCGCGCGTCCGGTCTCCGTCGGCACGCCGTCGGCGCGCACGAGCCCTTCGCGCCTGAGGAGGCGGAGCGTATACGCCTCCCGGATCGGATGCTGGGCGGCGAGGGCGAGGAGGCCCTGTCGGCGATGCACCCGCGCCTGAAACCGGCGGTGGCGGAGAAGGGCGGCTGCGACCCCGCGCCCCGGCGCGAAGAGGAGGGAGAACGCGAAGACGCAGGCGGCGACGAGGACGATGATAGGCCCCGTGGGCAGCGCGGGGGCGGAGGCGGAGAGCGCTGCGCCGACATAGCCTGACGTCGCGCCGAGCGCACCGGCGATCCAGATCAGGGCGTCCGACCGCTCCGTCCAGAAGCGGGCGGTGACTGCGGGGATGATCAGCATGGCGACGATGAGGATCAGACCGACGAGCTTCAGCCCGATGACCGTGACGGCCATCACAAGACCCATGATCAAAAGGTCGATCCGGCGCACGTCGTAACCCATCGCGGCGGCGTAATCGGCGTCGAAGGCGACGAGCGTCATCGGGCGGCGCATCAGCCACGTGGCCCCAACCGCCAGAGCGCCGCCGACGGCGATGACCACGGCGTCTTCGAACAGCATCCCCGCCGTGGAGCCGAGGAGGAATCCCTCGATCCCCGCCTGCCGTCCCGCGCCCATGGTCTGGATCACCGTCAGGAGGACGACGCCCACGCCGAAGAAAACGCCGAGAACCGCGCCAATCGCCGCGTCCTCGGAGAGGCGCGTGCGCTTCACCATCCATTCAATCGCCAGAAGTCCGATCCAAGCGGTCGCGGCGGAGCCGAGGAGGAGGCCGATGAGGTTTCGCCCGTCGCCCCCGAGCCCAACCATCAGGATGAAGGCGACCCCGATCCCCGGCAGGGTCGCGTGGGCGACGGCGTCGGAGACGAGCGCGCGTTTACGCAGGAAGAGAAACGTGCCCGAAGCCCCGGCTGCGAAGCCGAGGAGCGCCGCGCCGAGCGCCACCAGCGCCGCGTTATAGCCCGCCTGCAGCAGAAGGGCGTCGGACAAGGACGACATTAGAGGGCGTTCGCGACGGCCAGATCATCGAGATGCGGCGCGGCGAGACGCCCGCCATAGGCCGCCTGAAGGTTTTGGGCGGTGAAGGTCGTCTCCACCGGACCTTCGGCGATGCGCCGGACGTTAATCATGAAAACCCGGTCGAAATAGGCGTCCACGGTCGCGAGGTCATGGTGCACGGCGACGACCGCCTTGCCCGCCGCCTTAAGGCGCATGAGGACATCGACGATGGCCCGCTCCGTCGCGGCGTCGACCCCGGCGAAGGGCTCGTCCAGGAGATATAAGTCGGCGTTTTGCGCCAGCGCCCGCGCGAGGAAGACGCGCTGCTGCTGTCCGCCGGAAAGCCGCCCGATCTGCCGGTCCGCGAAATCGGCCATGCCGACGGCGTCGAGACTGTCGCGCGCGCGGTCGCGTAGCGCTCCGGAGAGGCGGCTGAAAAGGCCGACTTCGCGGTGCAGGCCCATCTGAACGACGTCCATCACGGTTGTCGGAAAATCCCAGTCGACGCTGGAGCGCTGGGGAACGTATGCGATGCGGCCCCGCGCGCGTTCAATGGGCTCGCCATGGATCAGCACTTCGCCCGAAAGCCGAGGGATGACGCCCAGCACGGCCTTGAGGAGGGTAGACTTGCCGGCTCCGTTCGGCCCGATGATCGCCGTCATCTCGCCGGCGGGAAACGAAGCGTCGACCGAGAACACCGCCGGTTTGTCGCTGTAGGAGACCGTGACGCCGCGGATGGAGAGCGCCGCTTCGGGTGTAGGCGCTTCGGCGGCGACCCGAAAGCCGTCCTCCGTCGCGATCTTGGGCGCGGGGGCGAGCGTCGATGTCGTCAATTGAGCAATCCCTGCATGCCGTCGCCGGGCGCTTCGCCGCCAAGGGCTCGGGCGATCTTGGTGGCGTTCGAGTCGATCATCCCGACATAGGTTCCCTCATAGCTCCCCGGCTCGCCCATGGCGTCGGAGTAAAGCTCTCCGCCGATAACGACTTCATGGCCTTCGGCGGCGGCGCCTTCGACGAGGGCGCGAATGTTGCGGTCGGAGACCGAGGTCTCGACGAAGACGGCGCGCACGTCGCGCTCGATCAGCATGTCGACCAGTTCGGAGATGCGCTGCAATCCGGCTTCGGATTCCGTGGAGATGCCCTGAATGCCGAGAACCTCGAACCCGTAGGCGTTGCCGAAATAGTTGAATGCGTCGTGGGAGGTCAGGAGGATGCGGCTCTCCGTCGGCACGGAGGCGAGCACGCCGGTCGTATACCGCGCGAGATCGGCCAGCGTGTTGAGATACTTGTCGGCGTTCGCCGCGAAGACCGCTTCGCCCTCGGGATGCGCTTCAATCATCGCATCGCGGATCACGACGACGACGCGGGACCAGAGATTGGGGTTCATCCAGAGGTGGGGATCATAGCGCCCCTCGTAATCCTCCGACCCGATCAGATGGTTCTGCGGCACGTCTTCGGCGACTGCGACGACCGCGTTCTCCTCGGCGAGTTCGCGCAGAAAATCTTCCATCTGCGCTTCGAGATAGAGGCCGTTCCAGAGGACGAGGTCAGCGCCGGCGAGCGCCACGATGTCCGTGCGCGTCTGGCGGTAAGCGTGCGGATCGACGCCCGGCCCCATCAGAGCGCGCACCTCGACGAGGTCGCCGCCGACCGCTTCGGCGGCGTCGGCGATCATGCCGGTCGTTGCGACGACGGAGACCTTATCGTCGCCAGCGCCCGCGAAACCGGCGGGCGCGGCGACGGCGAAAGCGGTTGCGAGGGCGAGAAGCGTTCTTCTGGCGAAAGTCACGTCGGCGCTCCGTCTGGGAAGTGTCGTTTTGCATGTACTTTAGAAGGATAGTGCGAAGCATTCTCATCGTCAATGACTCTGAGAAGCATTCTCAAGAAAGCTTGCCGTCACCCCGTCGCGGGGATAATAAAGCGGCATGAGCGACGCGCCCGATACCGAAGACAGCGAAGACCTGCTCAAGCGAGCGGACCTGCGGATCACGCGGCCGCGACAGGCGATCGCGCGCGTACTCTACGAGGCGGAAGACCATCCCGACGCCGAAGCGGTTCACACCCGCGCGCGCGAACATGATCCGAGCGTCAGCCAGGCGACGGCCTATCGGACGCTGGCGATTCTGGCGGAGAAGGGATTGCTCCGCACCCATACTTTCGACGGCAGCGCGACGCGGTTTGAGCTTGCGGACCGCCCGCACCACGATCACCTGATCGACATCGAAAGCGGCGAGGTAACGGAGTTCGTCTCCAGCGAGATCGAGGCGCTACAGGCCCGCGTCGCCGAGAAATACGGATATGAGATCGTCGCGCACCGGCTGGAGCTTTACTGCCGGAAGAGGAAAGGCGACGGCTAGAGCCAGTCCCTGAGCACCGGGATCAGCGGTATGTCCGCCTCAGGCATCGGATAGTCGCGAAGCTGATTTGGCCGGGCCCAGGCGAGGGCTTGTCCCTCCCGTCCCCTCACCGTCCCCTCCCATTTGCGGCAAGCGTAGAGCGGCATGAGGAGGTGGAAGTCATCGTAGCTATAGGAGGCGAAGGTGAGGGGCGCGAGGCAGCTCTCCCAGGTGTCGATGCCGAGCTCTTCGTGGAGTTCCCGGATAAGACACGCTTCCGGCGTCTCCCCCGCCTCGACCTTGCCGCCCGGAAACTCCCAGAGCCCCGCCATCGACTTTCCCTCGGGCCGCTGGGCGAGCAGCACCCGCCCGTCCCGGTCGATCAGAGCGACCGCCGCGACGAGAACCATCTTCACGAGCGGTAATCCGCGTTGATCGCGATGTATTGGTGGGTCAGATCGCAGGTCCAGACCTCCGCCGCGCCGGAGCCGAGGCCGAGGTCCACTCCAATCTCGATCTCGTCGCCCTTCATCACGGCGGCGCCCGCTTCCTCCGAATAGCTCTCCGCCACCCAGCCGTTCTCCGCCACGAGAACATCGCCGAAGCGGATGGAGAGCCGATCGCGGTCGGCGGGCTGGCCGGACTTGCCGACCGCCATGACGACGCGGCCCCAGTTCGGGTCTTCCCCTGCAATCGCCGTTTTCACCAGCGGCGAGTTCGCGATGGCGCGGGCGATGACCCCGGCAGAGGCGTCGGACTTCGCGCCCTGCACCTTGATGGAGACGAATTTGGAGATGCCCTCGCCGTCCCGCACGATCAGCTGCGCCAGCTCCACAAGCACCTCCCGCAGAGCCGCCTCGAACGCTGCGGCGCGTGGGTCGCGGCGTGTGGCCATGGGCTTCGCCATGGCCTGACCGGTCGCCGCCAGCAGGACGGTGTCGGAGGTGGAGGTGTCGCTATCGACCGTCGCGCTGTTGAAGCTGACGTCGGCGCCGGTCGACAGCATCGACTGGAGCAGGCGTTGGGAGACGCCCGCATCCGTGAACACGAAGCCGAGCATCGTCGCCATGTCCGGCGCGATCATGCCGGAACCTTTGGCGAAGCCCGCGATGGTCACGGTCTCCCCATCCAGCTCCACCTGCCGGTAAGCGCCTTTCGGGAAGGTGTCCGTCGTCATGATCGCCTCCGCCGCCGCCTGCATGGCGGTCGAGGAGAGGTCATTGACGAGGCCGTCGAGCTTGGCGGTGATTTTCTCCGCCGGCAGCGGCTCCCCGATGACGCCGGTGGAGGCGATGAAGACGCGGGACGCGGCTCCGCCGATGGCCTTGGCGGCGGCCTTGGCCGTCGCCTCCACGCCTTTCATCCCATGATCGCCGGTGAAGGCGTTGGCGTTGCCGGAGTTCACGACGATGCCGATCTTGCCCTTGGGCGGCGTCTTGGCGAAGGCGTTCAGGAGCTTGCGGCACCAGTCCACCGGCCCGGAACGGGTTGCGGATTTCGTCAGAACGCCCGCGAGGGTTGATCCGGCCGCGATCTCCGCCAGCATAACGTCGGCGCGGTCCTTGTACTTGACCCCGGCGGCGGTGGCGGCGAGGCGGACGCCCTTCACCTCCGGCATCTCCGGGAAGGGCGTGGCGAACGGCGAAACGGGGCCGCCCGAGAGTTCGGCGATCTCCGCGCCGACCTCGCCGAGCTTGCCGTTCAGCTTGGCGCTGCGCTTCTGGAGCTTCGCGAGCTTGCGCTCCATCTTCGCGGCCAACCCCGCCTTTTCGGGCCGGGACTTACCCTTCTTGGCGGATTTCTTGTTTTTCTCGTCCTTCGCCATGTCCGATCACTCGTCCGCGATCAGGTCGTCGTTGCGGAGCTGGTCGAGGCCCGGCTGATCCTGCTCGACCACGATCTCGCTCTCCGCGCGGAGGGCTTCGATGACGTTCTGCGTCAGCTCGCCCGTCATCTCTCCGATCAGCTCTTCGCGGACCTGCTCGAGCGGCGGGTAATCCTGATTGAGGCGGATGACGTGCCAGCCGAACTGGGTCTCCACCGGGTCGGAGATCTGGCCGGGCTCCATCGAAAAGACGGCGACGTCGAAGGGCGGGACCATCTGGCCGCGCTCGAACCAGCCGAGATCGCCGCCGTTCGGGCCGGAGGGGCCGGTCGAGCGTTCTTTGGCGAGGTTGGCGAAATCGGCGCCTTCGGCGCGGGCGAGTTCGGCGATCTCTTTCGCCTCCTCCTCGGTCTCAACGAGGATATGGCTGGCGTTGATCACCGTCCGCTCTTCGGCGTCGATGTACCGCTTTTTGTACTCAGCGGCCAAAGTCTCTTCGTTGATCTGCTCGTTCAGCCTCTCGCGGGTGTAGAACTCAGCAAGGTAGCTCATCCGCTGGAACTTCAGACCGCGCTGGATCGATTTCAGCTGATCCATCCCCGCCTTCTCGGCGGCCTGGCGCAGCATGGTCTGATCGACGATCTGGGCGAGCAGGCCGGAATAGAGCACCGCATCCGGGATCGACTGATACTGCGCGGGCAGCTGGGCGCGGAGCGCGATCAGGTCGCCGAGGGTGATCTCCTCTCCATTCACCGACGCCAGAATAGTTTCGGCGGTCGCCGGGACCGGCGCCGCGTCCGTCTGCTCGGCGGTCTGTTCGGTTTCCTGCGCCGTGAGCGGAGCGGCGAAAACCGTGAGGGCGAAAAGGGAGGTGGCGATCGTGCGGGTCAGGGACATCAAGGGCTCCATCGGCGGCCGCTGTCACGCGGCCTGATAAACTCATCGCGGCGGTGTGACGACACGCGCCTTACGTGCGTCCCGCGCGGCGTTGACAGGGTAGGGGGCGGGGCATATGTCCAACCCGGCCTACGGGCCCGAACGGCGCGCGCGACGCCTTTCATCTACGACGGCGGGCCGAGGCGAACAACCGCCCCCTGTCATCTTCCCATGAAATCCGCGCGAGCCGCTGATCGGGCCGCGAAGGCGTCGGATGCGAACGGGTGAAGGACGGACCATGCTGGGTCTCGGCGGAATTGCGAAGAAAGTCTTCGGCACGACCAATGATCGGGTCGTGAAGGGCGCGAAGAAGACGGTGGACGCGATCAACGCGCTGGAGCCGGACTTCGAGAAGCTCTCCGACGACGAGCTGAAGGCGAAGACGCCCGAGTTCAAAGAACGGCTGGAGAAAGGCGAGACGCTCGACCAGCTCCTCCCCGAAGCCTTCGCCACCGTGCGCGAGACGTCAAAGCGCGTCATGGGCATGCGCCCGTTCGACGTGCAGCTGATCGGCGGCATGATGCTGCATCAGGGCAAGATCTCCGAGATGAAGACGGGCGAGGGCAAGACGCTGATGGCGACGCTCCCCGTCTATCTGAACGCGCTGGAGGGGAAGGGCGTCCACGTCGTCACCGTGAACGACTACCTCGCCCGCCGCGACGCCCAGTGGATGGGGCAGATCTACGGCTGGCTCGGCATGTCGGTAGGCGTGATCGTCCCCAACATGGACGAGCGGAGCCGTCAGCAGGCCTACGCCGCCGACATCACCTACGCGACGAATAACGAGCTCGGCTTCGATTATCTGCGCGACAACATGAAATACCGGCTCGAAGACATGGCCCAGCGCGGCCACCGCTTCGCCATCGTCGACGAGGTCGACAGCATCCTGATCGACGAGGCGCGCACGCCGCTGATCATCTCCGGCCCGACGGAGGATATGTCGGACCTCTACATCGCCATCGACAAGTTCATTCCCGAACTCGACATGGAAGATTTCGAGATCGACGAGAAACTGCGCACTGCGATCCTGACCGAAGACGGCACCGAGCGGGTGGAGCAGCTGTTGCGCGATGCCGGGCATCTGACCGGCACCGCCTCGCTCTACGATCCGGAGAACGTGACGCTGGTTCATCACGTCAATCAGGCCGTCCGGGCGCATCGTCTTTATCAGAAAGACAAGGACTATATCGTCAAACAGGGCCGCGTCGTCCTGATCGATGAGTTCACCGGCCGTATGATGGACGGCCGGCGCCTCTCCGACGGTCTACACCAGGCGCTTGAGGCGAAAGAGGGCGCGGACATCCAGCCGGAGAACGTCACGCTCGCCTCCGTCACCTTCCAGAATTACTTCCGCCTCTACGACAAGCTCGGCGGCATGACCGGCACGGCGATGACGGAAGCCGAAGAGTTCGGCTCCATCTACGGCCTCGAAGTCGTCGAGATCCCGACCAACGTGCCCGTCGCGCGCTGGGACGAGGACGATCAGGTCTACCGCACGGCGGACGAGAAATACGTCGCCATCGTGCAGGCCATCGCCGACGCCTATCATCGCAAGCAGCCGGTGCTGGTCGGCACGACCTCCATCGAGAAGTCCGAACTACTGTCGGGGATGCTGAAGAACGGGGACTTCCTGCGATCGTCGGCGGAGAAGATGCGCGCCTACGCCGCTTCGCTGAACCCGAAGAAGGAAGCCGACGAGATCGCCGAGCTGACCGCCAAGGCGGATCGGATCGACGAGCTGGCCAAGCTGCCCGAGGGCATCCCGCATCAGGTCCTGAACGCTCGCTTCCATGAGCAGGAGGCGACCATCGTCGCTCAGGCCGGCGCGCCGGGCGCGATCACCATCGCGACCAACATGGCGGGCCGCGGCACCGACATTCAGCTTGGCGGCAACCCGGAGGGACGGATCATGACCGCGCTCCTCCAGGCCAATCAGGTCAACATCGAAGCGCAGGTGAACGAGGCGGCGGAGCGCATCATCGCCCAGCAGCCCGCCATCGCCGACAAGGAGCAGGAAAAGGCGCGCGCGCAGGTCATCCAGCAGATGGTGGCGCAGCAGATCGTCGGCTCCGCTCAGGCCGTCCTCAAGCAGGAAGCGGACGAGGGCAAGCACGAGGAGATCGTCGGCCCGATCAAGGCGGAGGTCGCCCAAGCGAAGCAGGCGGTGAAGGACGCGGGCGGTCTCTGGGTCCTCGCCACCGAACGCCACGAAAGCCGCCGGATCGACAACCAGCTGCGCGGCCGGTCGGGCCGTCAGGGCGATCCGGGGCGGTCCACCTTCTTCCTCTCGCTCGAAGATGACCTGATGCGCATCTTCGGGTCGGAGCGGATGGACGGCATGCTCCAGAAGCTCGGCCTCGCCGAGGGCGAGGCCATCGTCCATTCCTGGGTCAACAAGGCGATCGAGAAATCTCAGGCGAAGGTCGAAGCGCGCAACTTCGACATCCGCAAGAACCTTCTGAAATTCGACGACGTGATGAACGATCAGCGCAAGCGGATCTTCTCCGAACGCCGCGAAGTGATGGAGGCTGATGAAGTCTCCGAGCGCGTGGCGGAGATGCGGTCGATCGTCATCGACGACCTGATCGCAGGCCATATCCCGGAGCGCGCTTACGCGGACCAGTGGGACATCGAAGGTCTCGCCGCTCAGGTGAAGGAGCAGTTCAACGCCGAACCCCCGCTCGCCGAATGGGCTGCGGAAGAAGGCGTGGACGACGAGACCATTCAGGAACGTCTCGAAGCGGTTGTGGACGAGGCGGCGGCGAAGCGCGTTGCGAAGCACGGCAAGGACCGCATCCGCGCCGTTGAAAAGACGGTGCTTCTGGAATCCATTGACGCCGGGTGGCGCGAGCATCTCCAGACGCTCGATCATCTCCGGTCCGTCATCGGCCTGCGGGGCTACGCCCAGCGCGACCCGCTGAACGAGTTCAAGTCGGAGGCGTTCGAGCTCTTCTCCAGCCTGATGACCCGGTTCAACACCGAGGTCACGCGGCGCATGAGCTACGAGGAGTTCCCGCCCGAAGAGACCGCGCCGCAGATTCCCGAGGAGCTTCTGGCTGCGATGCGGGCGACGCAAGCGCCTGCCCCGACAGCGGAGCCTGAGGGGGAGCTGGTCGGCGCCTCCGACGTCGCCCCGGCGGACACCCCAGCGCCCGACGATCTGCGCGGCGGCGCGCCGCTTCGCAAAGCGGCGGCGGGCGGGATCGACCCGAACGACCCCTCCACCTGGGGCCGGGTCGGGCGCAACGACGCTTGCCCGTGCGGTAGCGGCAAGAAGTACAAGCACTGTCACGGCAAGGCGTGATTGCGGGCGAATTAGTCGTCTAACGTGGTCTCCTGAAGTTCCGCGGTGGGGAAGCGCGCCAGGGCTGCGCCCACCGCGCCGATCCGCCATGAGCTTCACAGGTTGACTGTGGAGAAATCAGGGCGGCGAACCGTTATCCAATTCCTAAAAACACCAAGAATTCCGGCATGCCGGAATTCTGGATTGTCTTAGAGACTTGGCAACGAATTCCGCAATCTTCGCTGCGGCCCGCGCGCCCGGTCGCCTTCGGTTCTGACCCGACGTATAGAACGGGCCATGACCCGTTCCCTTCGCCTCGCCAACGCGACCGTCCTCACGCCCGAAGGCGCGCTGGAGCGCGGAGACGTCCATGTCGCCGACGGCGCGATCGTCGACGCTTTCGGCGCGGCGGATGTGATCGACTGCGCTGGTCTGACGGTGCTTCCGGGCGTCGTCGACGTTCACGGCGATGCGTTCGAAGGGGCACTCCACCCCCGCCCGGGCGTGGCGATCCCTTTCGAGGTCGCGATGCGCTCCGTCGATGCGCAGCTGATCGCCAACGGGATCACAACCGCCTTCCATGGCCTGACCCTGTCGTGGGAGCCGGGCGCCCGCAGCCTCGACGCGGGGCGGAGGTTCATGTCCGGCCTCGCCGCGCTTCGCCCCGCGCTCGCCGCCGATCATCGCGTGCAATTGCGGTGGGAGACCTTCGCGCACGAAGCGCTGGAGGATATCGTCGGCTGGCTCGGCGGGGTCCCGACGCCCACTCTCGCGTTAAACGACCACACGACGATGACGCGGGACATCATTCGCTCGGGGCGCCATGCGAAGCTGCAGAAATACGCCATTCGCTGCAGGGTGACGCTCGACGAATATATCGCGCTGAACGAAGCGGCGCTTGAGCGGGAAAGCGACGTCCCCGCGAAGATCGCCGAGGTTGCGGAGATGGCGCGAGCGGCGGGCGCGACCATGCTCTCCCATGACGACCGCACCGCGGAGGAGCGCCGCGCGGGCCGCGCCCTGGGCGTCGGCATCGCTGAATTCCCCCTGACGCGCGAAGCCGCGACGGAGGCGCGCGGCGCCGGCGAGCATACCGTGCTCGGCGGCCCGAACGCGCTGCGCGGCGGCAGCCATATGGGCGCGCTGTCGGCGGAGGAGGCGGTGCGCGAAGGGCTCTGCACAATCCTCGCCTCCGACTATTATTACCCGAGCCAGTTCGCGGCGGTGGAGCGGCTCGTGAAGCGGGGCGTCGTCGACTTCCCAGCGGGCTGGTCGCTGATCTCCGCCGCCCCGGCCGAGGCGATGGGGCTGACGGATCGAGGCGCGATCGCCCCCGGCCGCCGCGCCGATCTGGTCGTCGTGGAGCGCGGCGATCCGTGGCGCATCCGCCATGTGGCGACGGGCGGCGTCGTCTCCAGCTTCGCTTAAGTCGCCAACGCGGCTTGTCCGCGCCGCTCGCTGCGGTATCTACCGGCTGCGCGGCGTTGCGAGGGGCGTGAAATGGCGAAACTGTTGGGCGTCGACACCGGCGGCACCTACACCGACGCGGTGGTCTTCGACGACGCGACCGGCGCCGTCGTCGCCCGCGCGAAGTCGCTGACCACCCACGCCGACCTCGCCCAGGGCGTCGCCGCGGCGATGGACGCCGCGATCCGGGAGGCGGGCGTCGCGCCCGGCGAGATCGCCCTCGCATCCATGTCCACCACGCTCGCCACCAACGCGCTGGTGGAGGGGCATGGCGACGGCGCCGGTCTCGTCATGATCGGCTTCAAGGAAGAGGACCTGACGCGGGCCGGGCTGGCCGAGGCTCTGGGCGGCGACCCCGCGATCTTCATCTCGGGCGGCCACAATTCATCGGGCGGCGAGGCCGCGCGGCTCGATGAGGAGGTCCTCCGCGCCGCGCTGGCGGACGCTTCGGAGAAGGTGGCGGCCTTCGCCGTCGCGGGGGTTTTCGCCGTGCGCAACCCGGCGCATGAGCTGCGCGCCCGCGAGATCATCGCGGAGGCGACGGCGCTGCCCGTCACCTGCTCCCATGAGCTTTCGGCGAAACTCGGCGGGCCGAAGCGGGCGCTGACCACGCTTCTCAACGCGCGACTGATCGGCATGATCCACCGCCTGATCGAAGCGACCGAAGGATTGATGCGCGAGCGCGGGATCGACGCCCCGCTGATGGTCGTCAAGGGCGACGGCGCGCTGATGAGCGCCGCCGTCGCGCGCACCCGTCCGATCGAGACGATACTCTCCGGCCCCGCCGCCTCCGTCGTCGGGGCGGCGCATCTGACCGGGCTGATATCCGCCGTCGTCTCCGATATCGGCGGCACGACGACGGACATCGCGACCCTCTCCGACGGCCGCCCCCGGATCGACCCGGAGGGCGCCCGCGTCGGCGGCTGGACGACGATGGTGGAGGCGGTGGCGATGCGCACCCATGGCCTCGGCGGGGACAGCGAAGTGGGGTTGGAGATGTCCTCCCTCCGTCCCCGGCTCACGCTCGGCCCGCGCCGCGCGACGCCGGTCAGCCTTTACGTCCGCGACAATCCGGAGGCGCACGCCATCCTCGACGCGGCGCTCGACCGCCCGCGAACGGAGGCGACGGACGGCGTCTTCGTCGCGCGCGGCGCGCGGCGATCGGGCAAGGCGGAGCTCGGCGAGCGCGAGCGGGAGATCCTTGAGGCGGTCGGGAGCGGCGCGGCGGTGGAGGCGCTGAAGCTCGGCCCGCGCGGGCGCAGCGCCCTCGGACGGCTGATCGCGCAAGGTTTCCTGCGGCGCGTCTCCTTCACCCCGTCGGACGCCGCGCATGTGCTCGGCATTCATTCCGAATGGGACGGCGCGGCGGCGGAGAAAGCGGCGGCGATCTTCGCCCGGCAGAAGGGTAATGACGGACGGCCGGTGGCTGAAAGCGCGGAGGAGATGGCCCGCATGGTCGTCGACGCCCTCACCCGCCGCTCCGCCGAGCTTGTGCTGGAGGCCGCGCTGGCGGAGGACGGGTTCGAAGCCGAAGGCCTCGCCGCCTCCCCCCTCGCCGCCGCCGCGCTGGAGGGGCGACGTGGTTTCGCCGCGCCGACGCTTTCGCTGACGGCCCCGCTGATCGGCCTCGGCGCCTCCGCCCCGACATACTACCCCGCCGTTGCGAAGATGGCGGGGGCGGAGGCCGCGATCCCCGAAGACGCGGGCGTCGCCAACGCGGTCGGCGCCGTCGCGGGGCGGGTGGAGGCGAAGGCGGAGGCGACGATCCTCTCCCCCGACGGCGATCGCTTCGATCTGATCACGGATGGCGCGCCGCAGGTTTTCGTCGCCGAAGCCGCCGCGCGCGACGCGGCGGAGGCGTGGGCGCGGGCCGCCGCGCGAGAACGCGCCGAAGCCGCGGGGGCCGACGATATCGAGTTGCGGATCGAATGGAGCGAGCGGCGGGCGAATGTCGAAGCCCGGGATATTCTGGTGGAGGCGAAGCTGACCATCGCCGCCTCCGGCCGCCCCCGGTTTCAGGATTAGGTCCCGCCCGTCATCGCCCAGAAGAACGCGGACATCAAAAAGAGGCAGACGAGGGCGTAGAGCCAGTTCCGCCCCATCGCGACGAGGATGCCGCGCCGCTCCGTCTGTTGCGCGAGCAGCATGACGATCGTCGCGAAGGGCGAGAGGAACATCGCCATCGTCCAGCCGCAGGAGATCGCCAGCGCGAGGAGCGTGGCGTCCGTCGGCAAAACCTCCAGCGCCCCGAAGAGCGAACCGAAGAAGACGGCGAGCATAATCGGGCTGACCCCGAAGAAGGACATCGCCGCCAGCACGGGCGGCAACGCGCTCAGTACGATCCAGTCGGGCGTTTCGTAGAGCCCCAACCCCTCCGCCAGCGCCGTCGCCGGGGCGAGCTCGGCCGCGACCCGGCCCATGTAGCCGGAGAAGGCGAGCGCGGCGGCGACGGGAGCGACGCCGGGCAGGCGCTCCACGGCGATCTCGCTGAGGCCCGTCAGCGCGCCGCCTGGCGAGCGGCGCTGCGCCCAGAGCCAGCCGAAAGCGAGGATCGGGCAAGCGAGCATCAGCCCCGCCGCGATGCTCTCCCCCGTCGCCGCCGAAATGCCCCAGATCAGGACGAAGAGCCAGACGACCACCGCGAAGAACCCCGCCATGGCGCGCCCCGGAAACGGCGGAACCGTCCCCGCCGCCGTGCGCCCCGCGAGCAGACGGCGCGCGACGATCCGATCCTCCGCCCACCCCGCGAAGAAGAGGATCGGGGTGAGCGCGAGGCCAAGGAGGGTCCACCGCTCCCGGTCCACCCCATCGATCAGCTCCAGTATGGCGAGCGGGGCGAGCGCGGTCGGCGACCAGATCACGTTGAGCGCGAAACCGCGGAGGAGCGCATTGATCTGCCGCCGCTCGCTGATGTCCTTCAGCGCAGGCTCCAGCTTCCGCTCCGCCAGCCCGCGCTGGACGAGGGGCGTCAGCAGGCTGACCGCGCCGAGGTTGAAGAGGACGGACATCACGTTCGACCCCCAGAACAGCGCGCCATAGCGCCGTCCGGGCGGCTGGCGCGTCAGGTAGGCTCCGCAAGCGGCGACCGAAGGCGAACTCGCCGCCGTCTGATGCAGCATCGTCAGGAGGTAGATGAAAGCCATGAGGAACGCGGCCTGATCCAGCCCGCGGACCACCGCCGCCAAGGGCGCCTCCGACGTGGCGAGAAGGGCGATGGTCAGGGCCGCGGAAAGCGCCGCGAGATACCATTCCCGAAACCCGAAACCCCGCGCCGAGATGCCCATCGCCGCAGTCATTCCGGCGATGGCGACGATCATCGCGGCCAGCGATCCGGTGAACCGCTCAACGAGCACGGCGACGAGAATGACGATGATTGCGACGGGCATCGCCCGCGCCGGCGAGACTGCGATCTTCTTTCCCCTCAGACGACTACGGGAAGGTTAGCCGCTGATCTGGCCGTTGGGAAAGAGCCGGGCTTCGCTGAGATCGCCTCTCGCAGTTTTCGGCTGTGGTCGCCTGCAAGCGGAGCAAGACTGGCTAACGAATGGACAGTAGATCCATATCGCTTGCGCAATGTGCATAATTGAACGCCCAAATCATCCTTCCTGCCGCTTCGTGGCTAAATCATTTGCAATATCATCCGACTCATTGTGCGATGCACAACATCATATTGCGCCGCGGCGAGAATTGAGGGGCGGCGCGCCACACTGGGATAGGGGGCCAGAATGGCGGATTCCAAAGTTGTCATCGTAACCGGTTCGTCGAGCGGCATCGGGCTCGGCGTCGCGAAAGCCTTCGCGGAGAAGGGCCACAAGGTCGCCGTGAACGCGCGGAGCATGAAGCCCGAAGTCGAAGCGATCATCGAAGATCTGTCGTCCAAGGGCGGCAAGGTGATCTTCGCGCAGGGCGACATGTCGAAGCCGGAAGACTGCAAGGGCATGGTTGAGGGCGTCATCGACCACTGGGGTCAGGTGGACGTTCTGGTGAACAACGCCGGCATCCAGCATGTGGAGCCGATCGACGAGTTCCCGGACGATAAATGGGAGGCGGTTGTCGCGATCAACCTCTCCTCCGCTTTCTACACCACCAAGGCGGCGCTGCCCTCGATGAAGAAATCGGGCTGGGGCCGGATCATCAACATGGCGTCGGCACACGGCCTCGTCGCCTCCGCCTACAAGTCCGCTTACGTGGCGGCCAAGCACGGCATCGTCGGGCTGACCAAGGTGACGGCGCTGGAGACGGCGGAGATGGGGATCACCGCCAATACGATCTGCCCCGGATACGTCTGGACGCCGCTCGTTGAGAAGCAGATCCCCGAACAGGCCGCCGCCCATAACATGACCGAGGATCAGGTCGTGCGGGAGGTTCTGCTCTCCAACCAGCCGAACAAGAAATTCGCCACCGTTGAGGAGATCGGCGATATCGCGGTCTTCCTCGCCTCCGACGGGGCGGCCTCGATCACCGGCACGACGATTTCGGTCGACGGCGGCTGGACGGCGCGCTGATGGCGGCCCGCGCGAAACCCGCCGCCGCCGCAGCCACCGCAACCAAGACCCGAAAGCCCGCCGCGAGAAAGGCGCCCGCCAGCAAACCGGCGGCCAAGGCGCCGCCCGCCGCCCCCTCCACGGCGGCGGGCAAGAAACCGATCAGCCTCGCCCTGCAAGGCGGCGGCAGCCACGGGGCCTTCGCGTGGGGGGTGCTGGACCGGCTGTTCGAAGCTGACGTCTTCGACGTGAAATCCATCGTCGGCACCTCCGCCGGCGCCATGAACGCCTCCGTCGCCGCCTATGGCCTCGCCCGCGGCGGGCCGGAGGGGGCGCGGGAAAAGCTCACGGAGTTCTGGGCCGCGATCTCAGACAGCGCGCGGATGTCTCCCCTGCAGCCGAGTTGGGTCGACAAGATGCGGGGGCCGGGGAACATGGACTTCTCCCCCTTCTTCGCGGCCTTCGACATGATGAGCCGCTTCGCCTCCCCCTATCAGCTCAACCCTATGAACTTGAACCCGCTCCGCGACGTGCTGGACGAGGTGATCGACTTCGACTGGATGCATGACGAGACGGCGG
>JBCAXH010000019.1:0-94913 GCA_038534155.1 Pseudomonadota bacterium | reverse complement strand
TTCTCGGGTCGGGCCATGCCTTGGGGCATGGCCTTCGCCTCCGGCGGGAGTATTTCGGGAAGCGTGAAGAGAGGGGCGTTGCGCCGAAGGCGAGGGCGATTCTACGATTCAGCCGGGAGGATCGCTTATGGACGAGGTTTCGCTCGATGCGCTGGTGATCGGCGCGGGGTTCGGAGGGCTCTATCAGCTTCATCTTCTGCGCGACCGGCTGGGGTTGGAGACGCGCGTGGTGGAGGCCGCCGAGGGCGTCGGCGGGACCTGGTGGTGGAACCGCTATCCCGGCGCGCGCTGCGATAGCGAGAGCCATTCCTACCAGTACTTTTTCTCACGCGAGATCCATGAGGCGTGGGAGTGGTCGGAGCGGTATCCGGGGCATGGAGAGATTCGCGATTATTTGGAGTTCGTCGCCGAACGGTTGGAGCTGAAGCGGGATATCGACTTCAGTCGGCGGGTCGCTTCGGCGAAATGGGACGGGGCGCGGTGGCGGGTCGTCTGCGAGGATGGGGCGCGCTATGCGGCGACCTTCTTCGTCACCGCGATCGGGTGTCTTTCGAACGCGAACGTTCCGGACATTCCGGGGCTGGACGAGTTCGAGGGCGAGTGGGTCCACACCGGGCGCTGGCCGCATGAGGGCGTCGATTTCGCTGGCAAGCGGGTCGGGCAGATCGGCACCGGGTCCACCGGCATTCAGGCGGCGCCGGTGATTGCGGCGGAGGCGGCGCATCTGACCGTCTTTCAGCGGACCGCGAACTACTCGGCGCCCGCGCGCAACCGTCCGCTGATGGCGGAAGAGAAGGCCGCCTTTCGCGACGACTACGACGGCCTTCGCGCGCTGACGCGGTCGACGCCGAACGGGCATCCGTTCCGGATCAGTTCGCAGAAGGCTTTCGACGTCTCCGACGCCGAGCGCGCGGCGATTTACGACAATGCCTGGGAGGTCGGCGGGCTGCGCTTCCGGGCGAATTTCCAGGACCTGCTTGCGGACAAGGCGGCGAACGACACCGCCGCCGACTATATCAAGGGGCGCATTCGGGAGGTGGTGGAGGATCCGGCGAGGGCGGCGATCCTCTCCGATATCGATCATCCTTTCGCGGCGAAACGACCGCCGATCGACACCCGCTACTTCGAGACGTTCAACCGGGACAATGTCGATCTGGTGGACCTGCGCGCCGAACCCATCAAGCGGATCACCGCTTCGGGCGTGCGGACGGCGGCGGGCGATTATCCGCTCGATTGCATCGTCTTCGCAACCGGGTTCGACGCGATGACCGGGGCGCTTCTGGCCATCGATATCGAGGCGGAGGGGCGGACCGTTCGCGATGTCTGGGCGGAGGGGCCGAAGACGTTCCTCGGCATGGGGGTCGCCGGTTTCCCGAACCTTTTCACGGTGACGGGGCCGGGGAATCCCTCTGTGCTTTGCAACATGCCGGTCTGCATTGAGCAGGCGGTGGAGTGGATCGCCGACTGCATCGGCTGGTGCCGGGAAAACGGCGTGGCGCGGATCGCGCCGACGGCGGCGGCGGCGGAGGACTGGGTCGCCCATGTGAACGAGGCGGCGGACGCCACCTTGCTCCCCACCGTCAAGCACAGCTGGTATCTGGGCGCGAACATTCCGGGCAAGCCGCGCGTCTTCATGCCCTATGCGGGCGGCATGGTGCGCTATCGCGGGATTTGCGACCGGGTCGCGGCGGAGGGTTACGCCGGGTACGAGATCGATGGAGAGGCGCGGCCGGCGCCCGCCTTCACGTTGGAGAACACGGCGGAGTTCGTCGGGGTCTGACGCAAGAGCAGCGAGCGAAAAGGTTGACGCAAAAGTTGCCCTTAGGCTGGGCATCTTTTGCGACCTACTTATTTAGCGATTTCGCTCGCCGCTTTATTCGGCGGCGGCGCGGGGCGCGAAACCCTCCATCACGTCGGCGGCGATTTCGAAGGAGGCGAGGCGCGCCTCCGCATTCCAAATGTTGGCGTTTAGGATCACTTCGTCGGGTTGAAGCGTCGCGGTGAGCGCTTCGATCTGGTCGCGCACGGTCGCGGGGGCGCCGACGGCGCTGATGCGAAGGGCGTTGTCCACGGCGGCGGCGACCTGCGGGGGGAGGACGTCTTCGATCCGGTCCACCGGGCGCGGCAGGGGGCCGGGGCGGCCGAGGCGCAGGTTGGCGAAAGCCTGCCGGGTCGAAGTGCGCAGGCGTTCGCCCTCCGCATCCGTTTCCGCCGCGAAGACGTTGATCGCCATGGCGAAATAGGGTGCGGCGAGCGTCGCCGAGGGCTTGAACATCGAGCGGTAGACATGCGCCGCCTCCTCCAGCGCGTCCGGCGCGAAATGGGAGGCGAAGGCGTAGGGCAGGCCGAGATGCGCGGCGAGCTGGGCGCCGTAGAGGGAGGAGCCGAGGATCCAGACCGGCACCTTGGTCCCGGCGCCCGGCACGGCGCGGACCTGCGCGCCCGGCGCGGGGTCGTCCAGATAGCCGATCAGCTCCATCACGTCGTTCGGGAAATGGTCGGCGTCCTTGCCCCGCCGGAGGGCGCGGGCGGTCGCCATGTCGGTTCCCGGCGCACGGCCCAATCCGAGGTCGATCCGGTCGCCGTAGAGGATGGCGAGGGTGCCGAACTGCTCCGCGATCACCAGCGGCGCATGGTTCGGCAGCATGACGCCGCCGGAGCCGACGCGGATGGTCTTCGTCGCCGCCGCGATATGGCCGATGACGACCGACGTGGCGGCGGAGGCGATGCCGGGCATGTTGTGATGCTCGGCCAGCCAGTAGCGGGTGTAGCCGCGCCGCTCCGCCGCCTGCGCGAGACGCACGGAGGTCGCGAAGGCGTGGGCCGCGTCGCGGCTTTCGGGGATCGGGGCGAGGTCGAGGACGGAATACTTCATCGGCTCAGTCTGCCGCGCGGGGCTGCGTTTGAGAAGGCGCCTTAGTTAACGCGCCAGCGCTCCAGCACGTCGCGGCGGACGTCGATACCGAGGCCGGGACCGGTTGGGACGTGGGCGACGCCGTTCTCCACCCGCACTGGGTCGACCAGCAGGTCCTGCCGGAAAGGATGCGGGGTGACGTCGTATTCCAGCATCGGCTGATGGGCGCCGAGGCCCGGCGCGGTCGTCGGCAGCACCGCGAGAAGGTTCATCGCGGCGGCGAGGCCGATGCCGGTGCCCCAGACATGGGGCTGATGGCGCACCCCGTGGGTCCAGGCCATGTCGGCGATGCGTTTCGCCTCCGTCAGCCCGCCGCAGGCCGCCGTGTCGGGCTGGACGATGTCCATCGCGCGGGCCTCCATGATCCGGCGGAAATCGTGGCGGGTGAAGGAGCACTCGCCGCCCGCGATGGGGATGGAGGTGAAGGCGCGAAGCTCGGCGTAGCCCTCCAAATCCTCCGGCTCCACCGGTTCTTCGAACCAGCCGATGTCGAGGGGCTGCATCGCCTTCGCCAGTTTCTTGGCCTGCACCAGATCGCAGCCGTGATTGGCGTCGACCATGAGGGCGGTCTCGCCGATGGTCTCCCGCAGCATCTCCACCAGCGCGATGTCGTCGGCGAATCCGAACCCGACCTTGGTTTTCATCGCGCCGAAGCCCGCGTCCACATAGCCCTGCGCCTCGTCCTGGAGCATGGCGTGGTTCTCCGCCCGGTCATTGGAGCGGCGGTAGAGGCCGGTGGCGTAGGCGGGAACCTGCGTCCTGATCGGGCCGCCCATCAGGCGGTGGATGGGGAGGTTCGCGGCCTTGCCCCGCAAATCCCAGAGGGCGATGTCGATGGCGGAGAGCGCCTGGATCGCCAACCCGCGCTGACCGTGATCGCGAAGGGCGTTGTAGAGCTCCTCCCAGATCGCTTCGCCCATGGTCGGGTCGCGGCCGGTGAGGCGCGGCGCATAGGCGTGATCTATGACGGCGGCGAGGAGGCGCGGCGGCCCGTAACCGTCGCCCCAGCCGGTGAGGCCCGCGTCGGTCTCCACCTCCACCACAAGGCCGACGCGGCGGTCCACCCAGGTTTGCGAGAAGGCGAAGGGCTGGTCGATGGGCGCTTCGAGGACGTGGGCGCGGATGCTGGCGATCTTCATGGGGCGAGGCTAGCGGGGCGCCGACGCCTCGGCAATCAGTCCCCTCAAGATCAATCCTCTTCGCCGAGGCAGCGTTCCGGCACCCAGCCTTCGTCCCCGTCGTCGTCGATGCACCATGCCCAGCCGTGGGTTTCGCGGGCGACGGCGACGCGTTGGCCCTTGGCGACGGTCATCTCCAAGGCGCTGTAATCCCAGCGGGCGACGGCGCCTGAGCCTTCGGTGCTGGGGAGATCGTCGGGGATCCAGCCTTCGCGGCCATGGGCTTCGGCCCAGAGCCAGCGGTGGCCGTCCCAGTCGTCCTCTCGGCCTTGGAGGAACAGCGCGTCGCCGCGCCGGACCCGGATGGGGTTCGCATAGCTCGCCTCATGCGCCTCCGTCACGGTGCGGACGGCGTTGAGGGCGGCGCTGATCGGCGGGCGTTTCATGGGGCGGAAGGTTAACGCGCGCGCGGCGCGCGCTCAATCTTCGGCGATGTCGGAGTTGATGCGGCGGGAGATCTCGCTGAGGCGGGTGAGGGCCTGCAGCGCCATCGGCAATGCGATGGAGGCTTCCAGAAAGGTCGTCGAATAGGTGACGATGGAGAAGATGTCGCCCGCGCTCGGTTCGATCAGGCCGGCGGCGAACCAAATGTTGAAGAGGATGAAGGCGAGAAGGCCGAGATAGATCAGGCCGTAGACGATCGCCTCCGTATCCGACAGGCGCACCTCATGGCGGCGAAGGGCGCGGAGGTGGCGGATGAAGCCGAGGCCGCCGCCGACGGTCAGGATCGTCACCTGACGCTCCTTCTGCTGGTTCAGGTCGGCGTTTAGGCGGAAGAACCGGCGATGAAAGGCGGCGTAGATCGCGATCATCAGGACGCCCGCGATGATCGCCGAGAGCGCGAGCATTGGGTGAAACACCCAAAGTAGGATCAGCGCGAAGACGATCTGCACGACGGCGGTCAGCAGCTCGGGCGTCTGGATCTCCAGAAAATCCACGAGCTCGCGCGCCATGTCCTGCCGCGCGGTGCGGGCGGAGACGGGCAGATGCGGGTAGCGCCGTGCGAGTTGGGCGCCGAGGGCGACGCGGATCGAGCCGTAGGCGCGGGTGTCGTAGACGCGCCGCGCGACGGCGACGCAGACGAGAGCGACGAGGAGCGCGGCGAGTTCGATGAGCTGCGCTTGGTCCCCGTTCAAAAGCCCGTCAATGGCCCGACCGATCATCAGCGGGACGAGCGCGAAGAGCGCCGTCTCCACCAGGAGGATCGCCCATGTCATGCCGATCCGGCGCCAGAAACGGCGGAAGAGCGGGCCGAGGGCGAAGTGGGAGAGCGGGTTGAGCATGAGGCCAGACATGGGCGGCGCGGCGGCTCTTGTCCATGGCGATCCGGCGCCTATGCTCCGCCCCATGGATGAGATCGAAACGCTTATCATCGGGGCCGGGGTCGTCGGCCTCTCCGCTGCGCGCGCGCTTGCAGAAGCGGGGCGCGAGGTGTTGATCGTGGAAGCGGCGGACGCCTTCGGGACGGAGACGTCGGCGCGGAATTCCGAGGTGATCCACGCCGGAATCTACTACCCCAAGGACAGCCTGAAGGCGCGGATGTGCGTCGAGGGGCGGCGCAAGCTTTACGATTGGTGCGCGGCGCATGGCGTCGGCGCGTGGAAATGCGGGAAGTTCATCGTCGCCAATTCCGAGGATGAGGTCGGCAAGCTCGACGGCATTCTCGCCAAGGCCGTCGCCAACGGGGTCGAAGGGATTTGCAAGGTCTCCGCCGAAGACGCGAAAGCGCGGGAGCCGGACCTTCGGTGCCTAGCCTCGCTCTGGTCGCCTGAGACGGGGATCGTGGATAGCCATCACCTCATGCTCTCCTATCTCGGCGCGGCGGAGGAGCGGGGCGGGATGCTCGCGCTCAACGCGCCCGTGGAGCGGATCGAGCGGCTCACGGACGGCTTTCGCGTGAAGGTCGGCGGGGCGGAGCCGATGGTGCTGAAAGCCCGCGAAGTGGTGAACGCGGCGGGGCACGACGCGCCGGTTCTCCATGACCATATCGCGGCGGCGCCGAAGCGTTGGTTCGCGCGCGGCTGCTACTTCAAACTGGACGGGCGGGCGCCGTTTCAGACGCTGATCTATCCCGCGCCGACGGTCGGGGGACTGGGAGTCCACCTGACCCTCGACCTCGGCGGCCAGGCGAAATTCGGGCCCGACGTCGAGTGGATCGACGAGGTCGATTACACGGTCGATCCTTTGCGGGCGGAAGGGTTTTACGAGGAGATCCGTCGCTATTGGCCGGACCTCCCCGATGGCGCGCTCCGCGCCGACTACGCTGGGGTTCGCCCGAAACTCGCTGGGCCGGAGGAAGGGGGCGCCGCCGACTTCCGCATCGACGGGCCGAAGACGCACGGGATCGGCGGCTATGTCGCGTTGATGGGCGTGGAAAGTCCGGGGCTCACGTCCTCGCCCGCGATCGGAGATTACGTCGCGACGCTTCTGAAAGCGGCGTAGGCTGTCGCAAACAAGATATTCTGTCGCAAACAGGCGGTGACGGCGTCGCAAACGTCAGGAATGTGTCGCGAACCAAACCGGGGGCGGCTTTTCTGATGCGCGAGAAACCACAGGACATCGTTTTTCTGCTGGTGGAGAATTTCTCCCACATGGCGTTCGCCTGCGCGCTGGAGGCGTTTCGCGTGGCGAACACCTCCTCCGAGCGGGAGCTCTACCGCTGGCGCATCTCGGCGGCGAACGGCCTGGAGGAGGCGTGCTCCAACGGCACGGTGACCAAGGCGGACATGGGTCTCGAGGACGCGCCCGAAGCGATGGTGATCGTGGTGGCCGGCCTCAACGCCAAACGCCACGCCACCCCGGCGATCAAGGCTTATCTGCGGCGGCATGCGCGTCTCGGCTCCGGCCCGCTCGGCGCGATCTGCTGCGGCTCCTATGTGCTGGCGGAGGCGGGTCTCCTCGACGGGCGGCGCTGCGCGCTCCATTGGCAGTACCACGACGCCTTTCTGGAGGATCACCCGGATGTGGAGCTGGACAGCTCCGTCTTCGCGATTGACGGGCGGTATTTCTCGTCGTCAGGCGGGCCGGCGGCGACCGACCTCGCGCTCGCGCTGATCGAGCGGGATCACGGCGCGGCGCTGGCGCGGACGACGGCGGAGCGGCTGGTCTACACCTCCGTCCGCGCGACGGGGGAGGGGCAGCGGCACTCAGCGAACAACCGGATCGGGGTGCGCAACACCCGGCTCGCCAAGGCGGTGGAGATGTTCGAAAGCGAGCTGGACGAGCCGATGAGCACGCGCGACGTGGCGGAGCGGGTGGGGCTCTCGCCGCGCCAGCTTGAGCGGCTCTTCCATCGGTATCTCTCCACCTCGCCGAAGAAATACCGGATGGAGATGCGGCTGAACCGGGCGCGGGAGCTTCTGCGCCAGACGGATCTGAGCGTGATCGAGGTGGCGCTGGCGAGCGGCTTCACGTCCCCCTCCCATTTCTCGAAATGCTACCGCGCGCGCTTCGGCGCGACGCCATATCAGCGCGGCGCCGCCTGAAGACCCTCCATTGTTAGCGCTTCGGCCACCTTCTCCAGCCAGGGCCAGGTCGCCGCGACCCGGTCGAGCGTCACGAGAAAGACGGCGCGGGAGAAGGCCGGCGCGTCTCGGACCTCGAAAAGAACGCGCCGCGACGCCGCCGCGACGGAGCGCGGCAGATAGGCCGAGCCGCCATTGGCTTCCAGATGCGCCAGCGCCCAATGCGCGGAGCCGAAGCTGAGCCGCGCGGTGTCGGCGTCGGCGTAGGCGGCGTGATGGGCGCGGCCGAAGGCTTCGCCGTTGTCGACGAAGACGTATTTTGGATCGAAACGAAGCGGCGCGTTCGCGTCGGTCGAGTAGAGCAGGATCGGCTCGGCGCCGAGGCTGCGGTTGGACACCCCCTCCCGCCCGCTCGGCTGATGGGCGAGCGCGAAATCGGCGAGACCCGAGCCGAGCCAACCGTCGAGCTCCCGCGCATCGCACGGCCAGGCGGCGACGGCGCAGCCAGCCTTGCGGATCGCCTCCGCCGCTGGCGCGCCGAACCCGTTCCAGAGGTCGGGATGGCTGGCGATGTTGCAGACGCCGGTTACGCCTTCGGGCAGGCCGACATCCTGCCGGGCCTGTCCCCAGAGCGAGGTCATCGCCTCGGCGTAGCGCCGGAACCGCGCGCCCGCCGCAGTGAGGCGCGCGCCCGACTTGCCGCGGGTGAAGAGCGGCTGGCCGAGCTCCGCCTCCAGCGTTTGCAGCCGAGCGGTGACGGTGGACTGGGTGACGTTGAGGCGCTCTGAGGCGCGCACGAGGCTGCCCTCTTCGGCGATAGCGATGAAGGTGCGGAGGGCGGCGTCGTTCATGGGCGGGGTCCCTCGCAAGGTCGCGTTAGCCTGAATCCAGAAATCCGGATTTCTGACAAAAGCGCCGATCACCGGTTTCGCGCGAACTAAAATATATCGGATAAGCCGAATTTATACGCCAATAAAATTCAGTTTCACGGATTGATTTTTGCGGTCACTTTCAGCGCTGGAGAGGGAGACGCTCGATGACCGAAATCCGCACATTTCAGATGCTGATCGACGGGGCGTGGACCGACGCTTCCGACGGCGGGGCCTTCGACAGCGTCGACCCGTCGACGGAAGCCGTCTGGGCCCGCGCCCCGGAGGCGACGGCGGAGGATGTGGACCGCGCAGTCCGCGCGGCCCATCGCGCGATGACGGAGGGGCCGTGGGCGCGGTTGACCGCGACCGAGCGGGGCAAACGCCTTTCCGCCCTCGGCGATCTTCTGGCGGAGCATTCCGAAGCGCTCGGGCGGATCGAGACGCGGGACACCGGCAAGCTCTTCGCGGAGACGCGCTGGCAGGCGAAATACATCGCCGAATATCTGCGCTTTTTCGGGGGCGCGGCGGACAAGATTTCGGGCGAGACGCTGCCGATCGACAAGCCGGATATGTTCGTCTTCACCGACCGGGAGCCTGTGGGCGTCGTGGCGGCGATCGTGCCGTGGAACAGCCAGCTCTTCCTGACCTCCACCAAGCTGGGCCCTGCGCTCGCGGCGGGGTGCGCCATCGTGCTGAAAGCCTCCGAACAGGGGCCGGCGACGATCCTCGAGTTCGCCAAGCTGGTGGAGGAGGCGGGCATCCCGCCCGGCGTCGTCAACGTCGTGACAGGCCATGGCGAGCCCTGCGGGCGGGCGCTGACCTCCCATCCTCTGGTCGCGAAGGTCGCCTTCACCGGCGGGCCGGTCGCGGCGCGCCATGTCATCGCCAACTCGGCTGAGAATTTCGCGCAAGTCTCGTTGGAGCTTGGCGGCAAGTCGCCCTTCATCGTCTTTGACGATGCGTCTCTGGAAAGCGCCGTAAACGGTTCCATCGCCGGGATTTTTGGGGCTTCGGGGCAAAGCTGCGTGGCGGGGTCGCGGCTGTACCTGCAGGAGGGGATCGCGGACGAGTTTCTCGCCGAGATGAAGGCCCGCGCCGAAGCGATCCGCATCGGCGATCCGATGGCGGAGGAGACGCAGATGGGCCCGCTCTGCACCCTCGGCCAGCTTGAAACCGTCGAGCGCGAGGTTGCGCGGGCGGTGGAGCAGGGCGGAGAGATCGTCACCGGCGGGGCGCGCCCCGACGGGCTGACCGGGCGCTATTACCAGCCGACGATCGTCCGGTGCCCGCATCAGGACCTGCATATCGTCGACACAGAGTTGTTCGGCCCCGTGCTCGCCGCCCAGACCTTCCGGACGGAGGAAGAGGCGCTCGCGCTCGCCAACGACACCAAGCACGGGCTGGCCGCCGGCATCTTCACCCGCGATGGGGCGCGGCAGTTGCGCATGGCGAAGGCGGTGCGCGCTGGGATCGTTTGGGTGAATACGTATCGCGCGATCTCTCCCATCGCGGCATTCGGCGGGGAGAAGCATTCGGGCTACGGGCGCGAGGCGGGGATGCAGGCGCTTTATGATTACACGCGCCCCAAAACGGTTTGGATGAACATGTCGGACGAACCGGTCGCGAACCCGTTCGCGCCGCGGTGAGTGAGCGGCGAGCCGAAGGCGCGGGGGTCTTAACAATGTCTGAAGAAGACTCAAGATTCCGGAATCCTGAGTCTTTTTAACCAAGTGTTTGGGATTATGGGCGGCTCCCGAATGGCGGCCCGAGAAAGGTGAGAGGGTCAGATGAAGTTTCATATCGCAATCAATCTGGAGCGGATGAACGACGCTCAGGACATGGCCGCCATCCGCGATCACACGCTCGAGATGGTGCAGATGGCCGACGAAGCCGGGTTCGAGATCGCCTGGGCGGCGGAGCATCACGCGCTTGAGATGACCATCGCCCCGAACCCCTTTCAGATCCTGACGTGGTGGGCGGGGGCGACGAAGAACATCCGCCTCGGCTGCGGGGTCGCCAACGCCGCTTATTGGCACCCGATCAATATCGCAGGGGAGGCGGCGATGCTCGACCTCATCTCCGGCGGGCGGCTGGAGATGGGTTTGGGGTCAGGGGCTTATCAGCGGGAGTTCGACCGGATGAAGCCGGGCCTGCCACAGCCAGAGAGCTACAAATACATGCAGGAGATGCTGCCGCTGGTGCGCGACCTCTGGAAGGGCGACGTCGCCCACGAGGGCGAAAACTGGTCCTTTCCCGCCTCGACGTCCTGCCCCAAACCGATGCAGGCGGACCCGCGCATCTGGGTCGCCGCCCGCGCGCCGGTGACCTTCGATTACGCCGTGGCCAATGATTGCGATATCATGAGCTGGCCGCTGACGATGCCGTTTTCGGAGGCGGAGACCTATCGCGGTCGCCTCGACGACGCGATCGCCGCGCACGGGGCCTGGAACGGTCGCTGGGCGATGATGCGCCATTCCGCCGTCTATCAGACTAAGGAGGACGCCGACGCCGCCATGTCCGCCATTCGCGGCGTGCTCGGCCAGTTCGGCAATCTGATGATGAAGAAGGGGGAGGTGCGGAACGGCTTCCCCGACCCAGTGCCTTTTGAAGAACTGGAGGGGAACGTGCGCGTCGATCCGGAGATGCTGGAGACGAACCTGATGTTCGGCGATCCCGATACGGTGATCGGGAAGCTGAAGGGCTATGAAGCGCTCGGCGTCACCGCCTTCATCTACTACGCCTCGATGGGGCTGGATCTGGAGCGGCAGAAACGCTCCCTCCGCCTTTTCATCGACCGCGTCATGCCCGCATTCGCCTGAAGGACCCGTCATGCCCGCAGAAATCCGTCGCACCCTCACCGCCGTCGAGACCACGTTGATCGATGGCGGCAAACCCGCCGAGCGACCCCTGAAGCTAATCGCCGCGATGGCGGTCATCGCCAACCCCTGGGCGGGCGGGGGTTTCGTCGAGAACCTCCGCCCCGAAATCAACGACTGCGCGCCGGGGCTGGGCGCGATGCTGACGGAGATGATCCTCGACATCGCCGGGTCCGGCGAGGCGGTCGAGGGATACGGCAAGGCCGCCATCGCGGGGACGATGGGGGAGGTCGAGCACGCCTCCGCCCTCATCCACACGCTGCGGTTCGGGAATAACTACCGCCAGGCGGTGGGGGCGAAGACGTATCTCTCCTTCACCAACGTGCGTGGCGGGCCGGGAACGCCGATCATGATCCCGCTGATGGACAAGCACGACGCCGGGCGGCGGTCCCATTACCTGACGATCCACAACGTGATCCCGGACGCCCCGGCGCCGGATGAGATCGTCCTCGCCCTCGGCGCCTCCATCGGCGGACGGCCGCATCACCGGATCGGGGATCGCTATCAGGATATCGAGGATATGGGCGGCGACATCGACAACCCGGCGAGGGTTTGATGCGGGCGCCGGACGGCACAACCTATGAGCTGAACGGACCGGAAGACGGGGCGCGGGTCGTTCTCATTCATGGGCTTGGGCTCTTGCGGCGGATGTGGGACCCGCATGTGGAGCGGTTCGTTGCGCCTCGAAGAGAGCCTGTCCCGTGCGACCAGCACGGGACGCGGCCGCCCGCCCCCATGGGCGGCCGCATTGCAACGGATCAAGCAGCGGCCGCGTCAGATGTTGGCGGCGCCATAAACCTAGTAGAGCCAGCCGGACGAAGCGGCCCCCCGCGGGCGGCCGCGCACCTCAGCGACGAGCGGCGAGGTTCAGGGTATCGGGTCCTCTCCTACGATCTCTACGGTCATGGCGAGAGCGGACCGCCGCCGGAGACGCCGTCGCTGACCGTATACTCAGAGCAGCTGCGCGGTCTGATGGATCATGTCGGTTGGGACGCGGCGCATATCGTCGGCTTCTCCCTCGGCGGCATGATCAACCGCCGTTTCGCGATAGACCATCCGGAGCGCGCCTTCTCGCTCGCCATCCTCGCCAGTCCGCATGAGCGGGGGGAGGCGGCGCAGGAGCTCGTCGAACAGCGCGCCCGCGACAGCGCCCAAGGCCCCGCCGCCACGCTGGACGCCGCCATCGAGCGCTGGTTCGCGCCCGGCTTTCGGGCGGCGAACCCTGACTACATCAACCAAGTGCGCGAATGGGTTTTGGCGAACGACCCCGCTAATTACGCGGCGTGCCGGTGGGTGCTGGCGAACGGTGTGCGGGAGTTGATCCGGCCAGAGCCGCCGATCACCCACCCGACGTTGGTGATGACGGCGGAGCATGACAGCGGCTCCACACCTGCGATGACCCGCGCCATCGCCTCCGAGATCGCGGGGGCGAAGACGATCATCGTCCCCGACCTGCAACATATGGGACTGGTGGAGGACGTTGCGGCCTTCACCGACCCCATCATCGACTTTCTGGAGACGCTATGACCCTAAGAGGCGGTCCCATGAGCGGCGGGCAGGCCGCCGTCGCAGCCCTTGAGGCGGAGAATGTCGAGGTCGTCTTCGGCCTGATCGGCTCCGCCACGATGGAGATGTTCGACGCGCTCTACGACAGCTCCATCCGCTTCATCGGGGTGCATGACGAGCGGACGGGCGTGCATATGGCCGACGGTTACGCCCGCATGTCCGGGCGGCCCGGCGTCTTTCTGGCGGGGCAGAACGGCCCGGGGGCGACGAACCTTCTGACCGGATTGGGGCAGGCGAAGGCGGCCTATTCGCCGGTCGTCTGCATCGCCGGCGCGCTCTCCACCGAGCATGTTTATCGCGACGCGTTTCAGGAAGTGGATCAGCAGACGATCTTCGCGCCGATCACCAAGAAAACCTGGACGGTGCCCTCTACGGGCCGCGTGCCCGAACTGATGCGCGAAGCCTTCCGCACCGCGATGGCGCCGCGCCGGGGGCCGGTTCTGATGAACCTGCCGCGGGACGTTCTGAGCGAGCAGGCGGACCTCCCCGCTTTCCAGTCGCCCGCCGCCTACCGCGGCTTCGCCATGCCCGCGCCGGACCCGGCTGCGGCTGTTAAGGCCGCCGAGATGCTGCGCGGCGCCGACCGCCCGGTGATCGTCACCGGGGGCGGGGCGAAGTCCGACGAGGGTTCTGCGGCGGTGATCGCGCTGGCGGAGGCGCTCGGTTGCCCGATCGTCACCGCGCCGGGGCACGGCGACTCCATCCCGTTCGGGCATCCGCTTAATGCGGGGCAGATGGGACCTCGGGGGAACCCGGTCGCCTCCCGCCTGATGAAGGAGGCGGACGTCATTCTGGCGCTCGGCACCCGCCTTGGCTTCAACTCCACCTTCTACAGCTACGACAACCTGAACGCGGAGGCCGCGATCATTCAGGTGGAGCTGGAGCCGACCGCCATCGGCCGCTATTTCCCCATCGCCCTCGGCATCTGGGCCGACGCCGTCGCGGCGGCCAACGCCATTGCGACGGAAGCCGCCAAGTTGGGCGCAAAGACGGACCTCGCCGCATGGACGGAGGCGTTTCAGGCGGAGCGCGCGGCCTATCGCGCGGAGCGGGACGCGGAGGCGGTGGAGACGCACCCGACCCAGCCATCGGGCCTCTTCAAGGCGCTGCGCGACGTGCTGCCGGCGGACGGAGCGTTCACGATGGATGCGGGCACGCTCTGCCTGCAGGCGACGGACAAACTGAATTACCATCGCCCGAAATCGCTCTTCACGCCGCTGGATTTCGGCCTCGTCGGCTTTTCCCACGCCTGCGGTCTCGGCCTGAAGCTGGCGGCGCCGGAGCGGCCCGTGGTGAGCTTCATGGGGGACGGCGGGTTCGGGATGGTGATGTCGGAGCTCTCCACCGCCGTCGACAATGACATCCCGACGGTGACGGTGGTGATGAACAACGGCTGCTGGGGGGCGGAGAAGGCGTATCAGCGCGACTTCTTCAATGGGCGCTATATCGGGGCGGACGTCTCTTCCCCCGACTTCGCCAAGGCGGCGGAGCTTTACGGCGCGAAAGGGTTCTCAGCCGAACGCCTCGCCGACGTCGCTCCTGCGCTGGAGGCGGCGCTGGCCTGCGGCGCGCCTGCGGTCGTGGACGTAGCGGTTGACCCGGCGGCGCTCTATTCGTTCCGCCGGGACAGTTTCAAGCATAGGGGCGGGTGAACGCCGCCCAAACGTCTAAAGGCAGCCGAAGCCGCCTTACTCGACCTGATCCGGCACGGCTTGAGCGCGGAGGTCGCGGCTCTTGCGCTTTTCCTCGATCTCGCGCTGCGCGGCTTCCGCCTGCGCGCGCTCCTCGGCGATCTGTTCCGCCGGGATGCAGTCCTTCTCCACCGCCACTTCGGTGACGGCGTCGAACTCGCCCTTCAAGCGCGAAAGCTCGCCCGATTTGTCGTCCCCGGCGGCGAGGAAGAGGAGAGCGGGCAGGAAGACGATGGCCCCAACCGCCACTGCGGCGGCGTCGCCCCCGGCTTTGCTGTCCTGCTCGGCGGCGACGACGGAGATACGCTCCTTCAGCCCCTCGCGCTCCGTCACCAGCTCCTCGCAGGTGAAGCCCTGATAGCCGGTCGGCGACACGTAAGCGGCGCTGACGTCTTCGGCCTTGTTGGCGCAGGCGGCGGTGAAAATGACGGCGGTGAGCGCCGCAAATGACTTGCGCATGAATCACTCCTTTAAATGACGGAAGCGCCCCGCCTCCGTTACGCAGTGGGGTGCGAATCCCATGCGCCGCGCGCCGCCGCAAGTTGCGGCATGTCGCAGTGACGCAGCGTCAGTTGCGGCGAAGGTAACAGGTCTTTTTCAAGCGCTGGAGGCGGAGGCAGGCCTTCTGCGCTTCCCGCTTGCTGTCGAAGCCGAGGCGGGCGGTGTAGACCGGGCCGGTGGACCGGCGCGACTTCCTGACCAGCACCAGCCTGTCGCCGTCGATCTGACGCGGCGCGGCGCGGCGGGCGCGCTCGAAGGCGGCGATGGCGGCGCGGCGCGTGCGACCGCCGGCGACGACGACGCCCCAGGGCGGGCGTGGGGTCGCGCGGGTGGCGATGACGGGCATGGCGCGGCAAGCCTCCGCGAAGGACTTGTCCTTCGCTAGCGCCTCCACCGGCGCTTCTTTCCGGCGGTTGTCGCGGAACCATTCGGCGCGCTTGCCGGTGATGGAGAAGACGTAGTCCCGCGTCTCCGCCGGCAGGCCGCGCCCCGCCAGGAACCCGCGCACGCGGCCCCCGCCCGCGTTATAGGCGGCTGCGGCGAGGCCGAGGGAGCCGAATTCTTCGCGGAGGTCCTTGAGAAAGGCGGCGGAGGCGGGGATCGCCTGCGCCGGGTCGAACGGGTCTGCGAGGCCGCGGATTTTCGCGGTGGCGGGCATGAACTGCGCGACGCCCTGGGCGCCGACGGGACTGACAGCCTTTACGTCGAAGCGGCTCTCCTTCCAGATCAGGCGGGCGAAGAAGGGTTTGGGAAGACTATTCGCCTCCGCCTCCGCTTCGATCAGGTCGCAGATCGGGCCCGCCGCATTGTCCTCCGCAAGAACGGGGAGCGGCGCGAGGGCGACCAGCGCCGCCGCGAGGGCGCGTTTCATCCCCCGTTCACCACCGGCAGCGTGTCGAATGCGTCGCGGATCGCGTCCGCCCAGCCGGTGGAGATCGCCGAGAACACCTCGTCGTCCTGCTCGATCCGACGGAGGGTCGAAAACGCGATCTCATCCGTTTTCATCACCGCGAAGTCGAGCGGCATGCCGACGGAGAGGTTGGAGCGGAGGGTCGAATCCATCGAGAGGAACACGGCCTTCTTCGCCGTCTCCATCGTCGTCTCCGGATTGATGATCCGGTCGAGGATCGGCTTGCCGTATTTATGTTCGCCGATCTGGAAAAACGGCGTGTCGCCAGTAGCTTCGATGAAGTTCCCGGCGGAATAGACGAGGTAGAGCCGCATCTCTCCGCCCTTGCGCTGCCCGCCGATCAGGATGGAGGCGTCGGCCCCCGCGCCCTGGCTCTCCAGCGTATCGCGGTGACGCTCCTGCACGTCGCGCATCGCGTCGCCGAAAAGCTGCGCGGCGCGGAAGAGGGTGGGGGAATTCATGATCGTCTCCACATCCTCGCCCGCCGTCGCCTTGGCGATGGCGGCGTTGATGCGGGTCAGAACCCCTTGGGTGATTGAGAGGTTCCCGGCGCAACAGGCGATCAGTATGCGCTCCCCCGGCGCGGACCAGGTGAACATCTTCTTGAAACGGGAGATGTTGTCGAGACCGGCGTTGGTGCGGGTGTCGGACATCATGATGAGGCCCGCGTCGAGTTTCACGCCCACGCAATAGGTCATCCGCCGCGGCCCCCTTTACGCCGTTCTATTGTTGCGCCTGAACCACCTGCACCTCGGCTTCAAGCGTCTCGTCCGTCGCCCCCGCGACAGCGCCACGTAGGGGCGCGGCGTCCGGCGCGTCAAGGCCGCAGGCTAACCGCACGTAGCGCTCCGTCGGGCAAATGCCATTGGAGGGATCGAAACCGACCCAGCCGAGGCCGTCCACCCAGATCTCCGCCCAGGCGTGGGAGGCGGTGGCGTCCGGGAACTCGGCTTCCTCCCCGTCGCCGACATAGAGGTAGCCGACGACGTAACGCGCGGCGGCGCCTTGCGATCGGGCGGCGGCGATCAGGACATGGGCGTGGTCCTGACAGACGCCGGCGCCGAGTTTCAGCGCATCCGCCGCCGTCGTAGCGGCGTCGGTGACGCCCTGGCGGTAGGAGACGGCTTCGGTCACCGCCCCCGCCAGCGCATGGGCTGCGTCGAGGCCGGTCTCGCCCGTCACCGCCGTCGCGGCGAGATCGCGGATCGACTCGTCCGGCTGGGTGAGGTGGGTGCCGCGCAGGAACACCGCAGGGCGCGCCTCCTGCTTCTGGCCGCGAAGGACGCCGGAGACGTCTTTCGTCTCCACCACGCCGGTCGCCAGCACCTCGACCTCGACGATGGGCGTCTGGCTGGTCCAGACGCTTTCCGCGTCGCCGAAGCCGTTGACGATCCGGCTCATGGGCTGCTGACCGTTCACCGTGACGCCCCAGGAGCGGATTTTCTGCGCCGGGTTGTCGTAGGGGTGCAGCTTCATCCGCAGCGCGACCCGCTGGGCGGCGGGATCGTAGCGGTAGAGCGTGCGATGGGTGATCGAAAGACGCATGGGCCCTCAGAAATGGTAGGCGCGGGCGATGGCGGTGGAGAGCTTTGCGTTCTCCCCGATCGCTTCCGTCGCGAATTCATGGAGGCCGGTCTGGAATATCTCGCCCATTTCGGCGTCGGAGAGCCAGGCGACCATCGAGCCGATCTGCATATTCGCCTCTGTCCGCACGCCATAGGCGCCCGCCATCAGGTCGAGATGGCGGTGGATTTCATTCCAGCAGGATGCGACTGAGCGCGGGAATTGCTGACTCAGGATCAGGAAGTCCGCGATTTTCCACGGGGAGAAATCGCCGCGATAGACGTGGTGGAAGGATCGCACGGCCGACATGGCGTGGAGGACGGAGGTCCACTGGTGATGGTCCCGCCCGCCGCCGACGACGTCGGTCTCAGGCAGGAGGACGAAGTATTTCACGTCCAGCAGGCGGAGCGTGAGGTCCGCGCGCTCGATATGCCCGCCGATCCGCAGGAAATAGTAACGGTCGTCGCGCAGCATCGTCGTCTCGGAGGCGCCCCGGAAGGTCGCGGCGCGTGACTTCACCCAGTCGAGGAGCGTGGGCAGCTCGCGCACGGCGCGGTCCACGTCCAGCGCCTCCAGCTTGCGCCAGCCTTCGTTGATCGCCTCCCACATCTCCTGCGTGAGGGCGGTGCGGACGGCCTTCGCGTTCTCCCGCGCCCGGTCGAGGCAATAGCGGAGGGATGCTGGCGTCTCCGGGCAGAGCACCAGCCGCTCGACGATGCGCCGCTCCGTGATGCGGTCGTCGTCGGCGAAGATGTCGGAGGCGCCGACGGCGGCGGCGACGGAGCGCCACTCGTCCCGTCCCGCGCCGGGGATCAGCGTCATGCGCTGGCCCATCTCGATCAGGCGCGCGGTCCCTTCGGCGCGCGCGAGATAGCGCGAGGCCCAGAAAATGCTCTCTGCGGTGCGGCTCAGCATGGCGTCATTCCGATAGCACCCATGTGTCCTTCACCCCGCCGCCCTGCGAGGAGTTCACCACGAGCGATCCTTCGCGAAGGGCGACGCGCGTCAGCCCGCCCGGCGCCAGGCGCAGGTCGCGACCGACCATGCAATAGGGGCGGAGGTCCACATGCCGCGGCGCGACCCCGCCGCCCGAAAGCGACGGCGCGGCGGAAAGGTCCAGCGTCGGCTGGGCGATGAAATCGGCGGCGTCGGCTTCGATCCGCTTGGCGTAGGCGGCGATTTCCTCATCGGTCGATTTGGGGCCGATCAGCATGCCGTAACCGCCGGAGCCGTGAACCTCCTTCACCACCAGATCGCCGAGATTGGCCATCACATGGGCGAGGTCGTCAGGCTCCGAACAGCGCCATGTGGGCACGTTTTCGAGGATCGGCTTCTCGCCGAGATAGAACCGGATCATCTCCGGCACGAAACAATAGACCGCCTTGTCGTCCGCCACCCCGGCGCCGGGCGCCGAGCAGATCGTGACGCCGCCGGAGCGGTAGGCGTGCATCAGACCCGGCACGCCGAGGACGCTGTCGGGGCGGAAGACGATCGGGTCGATGTAGTCGTCGTCGATCCGCCGGTATATCACGTCCACCCGCGTCGGCCCGCGCGTCGTGCGCATCCAGACGAGGCCGTCCTCGACGAAAAGGTCCTGCGGCTCCACCAGCTCCACGCCCATCTGGTCGGCGAGGAAGGAGTGCTCGTAATAAGCGGAGTTCAGCGAGCCCGGCGTCAGGACGACGACGGTCGGATCGCCCTTGCAGGCGGGCGGCGCGACCTCCTCCAGCGTTTTCATCAGGAGGTCGGGGTAATTGTCGACCGGCTCGATGGAGAGGTCCTGAAAGAGCTGCGGGAACATCCGCATCATGACCTCCCGCGTCTCCAGCTTGTAGGAGACGCCGGAGGGGGTGCGGCAGTTATCCTCTAGCACCTGAAAGGCTTTCTCGCCGGTCCGCACGATGTCGATGCCGACGATGTGGGAATAGACCCGACCCGGCGGATCGACCCCGACCATTTCGGGGAGGAACGCCTCGTTCTTGTAGACGAGCTCCTCGGGGATGATCCCGGCGCGCATGATCTCGCCCCGGTGGTATACGTCCCACAGGAAAGCGTTCAGCGCCTTGGCGCGCTGCTTGATGCCCTTGTCGAGGCGTCGCCATTCGGCGGCGTCGAAGACGCGGGGGATCAGATCAAAGGGGATCAGCCGTTCCGGGTCGCCGCCCTCGCCGTAGACCGCGAAGGTGATGCCGATCCGGCGGAAGATCGCCTCCGCCTCTTCGGTGCGTGCGAAGAGGGCGTCGGGGCCGGTTTCGTCAATCCATTTCTGCACGTCTGCGTACGCGGCGCGAATGCGGCCGTCGTCGCCGGTCATCTCGTTGAACATCGGCTCTCCCTGTTGCGGTGCAGCGTAACAAACGAGTTAGCGGATGCAACCGGGGGGGCTTAACGGCGCGTGGAGAGACCGCCCGCGACGACGATCAGCGCGATGCCGAGGAGCGCGTAAGCGTCTGGAATCTCTGCAAAGAACAAGAAGCCCCAGATCACCGCGAAGCCGATATAGGCGAAGTCGAAGACGCCGATGACGGCGGGCGATCCGTTCTGGTAGGCGATCGCGGCGCCGATGCTGCCGATCAGGATCGCGGCGGCGAGAACAGCCATCGCGCCCCACTCCGCCCCGCCCATCGGCGACCAGGGCGCGGTGAGGAAACCGTCCGCTCGCTCCAGCCCGAGCAGCGCGATGCCCGCCGTCGCCGCGCCGCCGATTAGAATGAAGGCGAGGTTTAGCGCCAGGGAAAGAGCGACGGGCGCGACGTCCCGGCACGTAGACCGGGTCAGGATCATCGCCAGCGCGTAGAGAATGGCGGCGACGAGGGGAGAGAGCGCGTAGATGTTCAGTGCGCCCGCATCGGGACGGAGGATAAGGAGCATGCCCGTAAACCCGATGGCGACAGCGGCCCAGCCGAGGGCTGACACGCGCTCGCGCAAAAGCAGCGCGGAGAAAATCGTGAGGAACAGGGGGATCGTATAGTAGGTCCCCGCGGCGACGGAGAGGTCGAGATGCGGCAAGGCGATGTAAAAGCAGAGCCACATCGCCACGAGCATCAGGCTGCGAAGCGCGACCCATCCCAAGAACGGCGTTGGGATCAAGAGAGAGCCGCGGGCGAAGACGACGTAGCCCGCCAATATCGGCAGAACGATCAGCGAGCGCAGGACGAAGATCTGCCAGACCGGAAAATCGCCGCTCGCGAACTTGATCAGCGCATCGCCCAGCGACAGCGCGAAAACGGTGAAGAGGATCGCCGAGATCGCAAGGGGGAGGTTATCGCGCGGCGCGGCGTCCGGGGTCTTCGCTTGCATGGGCTTTGATCGTCTTTCCGCTTAGGGTCCCGAAGCCGGGCGCAGGCCCCGTCAGATAAGGTATGGGGCGAAGCGATGACAGCTTGCGTCAGCAGCGAACCGAAGCGCGGGTAATGGCGACGGAGGCGCTCAACGTCGCGGATTTCGCTGATCGGCTCGCGCGCTTCCCGCGCTTTGCGCTCGCCCATCTGCCGACGCCCATCCAACCCCTGCCGAACTTCAGCGCGGCCCTCGGCGGGCCGGAGATCTGGATGAAGCGGGATGACCTAACGGGGCTGGAGGGCGGCGGCAACAAGACCCGCAAGCTGGAGTTTCTCGTCGGCGACGCGCTGCGCGAGGGCGCCGACATGCTCGTCACCGTCGGCGCGATCCAGTCGAACCACACGCGCCAGACCGCCGCCGCGGCGGCGAAGGCGGGGATGAAATGCGCGCTCCTTCACTGCGCGTGGACTAGGGACGCGGGGCCGAACTACCGGAAGGTCGGGAACATCCTTCTGAGCAGCATGATGGGGGCGGAGCTGTATCTGGATGAAACCGAGCGCCCGATCGAGGATCAGGGGCCGCTGGAAGACTTCATGGCGCATCTGCGGGAAGCGGGGCATCGCCCTTACCTCATTCCCGGCGGCGCGTCGGAACATCCCTTGGGTGGCCTCGGCTATGCCAATTGCGCGGTAGAGCTGGTTGAGCAGGGTGCGGAGGCGGGCGTCGATTTTGACTGGCTGGTCCACACGACCGGTTCCAGCAGCACGTAGGCGGGCCTGTTGGCGGGCTTTCGGGCGCTGGAGGCTTGCGTGCGGGTGATCGGCGTGGCGGATGACGGGGAGACGGCCATCAAGGCGCGTCGGGTGCGGGAACTCGCCGATGAGACTCTGGCGCTCCTCGGTCTGGATCTCGCCATCGACGCGGGAGCGGTGGAGGTGATCGCCTCAAACGACGCCGACTACGGTTACGCTGACGCGGCGGTGAAGGAGGCGATTGCGCTGCTCGCCCGGACGGAGGGGATCATCGCGGACCCGGTCTATGAGGGGCGCGCCGTGCGCGGGTTGATGGACCTGATCGCAGAGGGCCGTTTCGCCGAAAGCGACCGCGTGCTTCTGATGCATCTCGGCGGAGCGACGGCGATCCACGCCTATGCCGAGCAATTTCCGCCCGTGAAGTTTAAGCCCACCGACTTCGCCTGAGCCGGTTACTCGCCCGGCACCGGCGCCGCTCGGGCGGGAATGCGGCGGTCGAGACGGCGACGGATCGCCTCCGCGATCAGCACTCCGAGCGGGGCGGAGAACCAGATGCAGATCAGGAGCGCGGCGGCGTCCCATTCCCGCAGGATCGGGCCGAGGACGAAGAGCATCACCCGGAAGAGCCAGAACGAGCCCCACATCGCGCCGATGAAGCGGATCATCCAGACGCGGTGCCCGTCCATATCGCCCTGCCGCGCCTTCACGGCGCCCATGCAGATGCAACCGAAGACGACGGCGGACATGGAGTAGAAACCCCAGGTGGACCAGGAGCCGCCATAGCTCTCCACCGGGCCGTGCTGGGAGGCGAGGAGGCAGGCGCAGATCACGCTCAGCGTCACGGCGGCGAAGGTGAGTTTGCCGATCAGCCCGTGGCCCTTCTTCGCCGCGCCGTAGCCGGGGCGGAAGAGCTGGACGTGCATCAGCACGAAAGCGGCCGTGTTGAAGCCGATATGGCCGTATAGAAGGTTGGTCCGCATCGCGTCGCCATTGGCGAAGCGGTCGTAGAAGGCCACGCCCCATGACGGGTGCAGCTCATACCTCTCGGACCATGTGGAGCAGGCGTTGTCGGGGCAGGCGGCGAGGGCCGGGGCGCCGACGGCGGGATCGACGCCGAGATTGTCCAGAAGATCGTAGATCGAGATGAAGCTGGCGATGGAGGCCGTCGCGCCGTTGACGAAATAGCCGATGTTCAGAACCAGCAGAAAGGCGATCCCGAAGAAGAGAAAGGGCCGCCACGAACCCGACCGCGCGCCATAGGCCAGAAGTCCCGTCCATGCGACCAGCGCCGCGTATACGCCGAGCGTTGCGATAGGCATCGCCGATCCTCCCCTGTCACGCGGCGGTTTTCCGCCGTCTGAGAGGAAGCGTAGGGGGCGTTGAACGGCGCCGTCAACGAAATCAGGCGTTGTCGAGAGCCTTCAGATCGCCGGGCTCGAAGCGGTTGTGACCGCGCTGCGCCCGCTTCCACGCCCAACAGGCGCGGGCGTCGTCGAGGCTGCGCTCGGGGTTCTCGGCGAAGAAATCGCGCTGGTAGCGGTTCCACTGGTTGGAGGCGGGGATCGCCTGCCGGGCGCCAGCCTTCTTCGCCGCCTCCTGCTCGAGCCACGCTTCCGCCGCGTCGGCCAGGGTCTTGCCGGTGTTGGCTTTCATCCAGTCCATGAAGGTGATGTTGAAGCGAAAGCGTGGCCCGATCTTCGCGGTGAAATAGGCGCGGACGTTCGGGCCGTTGGAATAGCCCGCGTCGATGATCGTCTCGTCGGTGAGCGCGTCGCGCGCCCAGTTGACGGCGCCCTTGGCGCGGGTCGCCTCCGGCTTCAGCGCCTCGCCCGTGTCGAGGAAATGCGCCAGCCGGTCGGTCAGCGCGGCCTTGGAGCCGATGGGGGAGAGGCCGTGGTCGCGGCAGGCGGCCAGCAGCTCCTCCTTCAGCCAGTACCAGTCGCGCAGCTCCGCGCCCTCGGTCACTTCCATGATGTCGGGGCGGGTCTCCGTCATCGCCGTCCCACGCGCGTCTCCATCCCGATGGAGGCGTCGCCGAGGCCGGTGAAGCCGAACTTGGCGTAAAGCTGATCGGCGGGGAGGTCGGCGATCAGGCTGACGAAGGCGCCTTTGGGCGCGTTGGCCTCCAGCCAGTCCATCAGCGCGGCCATGATGCGCTTGCCGAGGCCCTGTCCCTGCAATTCGGGGAGGACGACGATGTCGGCGATCTGGAACATGCAGCCGCCGTCGCCGATGATCCGGCCCATGCCGACGGTCTCGTCGTCTCGGCGCAGCTGAACGGAATGGAGCGCGCCGCCCGCGCCGATCCGCGCGGCCTCCAGCGTGAAGGCGGAGAGGCCGCCCGCCGCGCGGAGCCGCAGGTAATCCTCCGGCGAGGGCGCGGCTTCGATCAGCTCAATCGTCGAGTTTGGCGATTTCCCGCTCAATGATCTTCTCCGGCATCGTCTTCTCGTCAGCGAGATCGCGGGTATTCCAGAGCGGCACGCCGGTCGCAACCGCCGCGCGGCCGATCATGTGGGCGGCGATGGGCGCGGTCAGCAGGATGAAGAGAATGATCGCCACGGCGCGGATGATCACGTCCCGGTCGCCGAACCAGATGGCGGTCCCGGCCATGATCAGCCCGCAGGAGAGCGTGCCGATCTTGGTGGAGGCGTGCATCCGGATCAGAACGTCCGGCAGGCGGATGACGCCGAGCGCGCCGATGGCGCCGAGAAGGGCGCCGATGAAGATCAGCGCGGCGATGAGGATCTCAATCACGGTTCTTCTCCACTTCCGTCCGGGCCGTGTTCCGCTCCGCAAAGCGCGCGAGCGCCACTGTGGCGAGGAAGCCGACGAGCGCCAGCACCAGCGCCACGTCGAGGAAGGCGGCGGTGTCGTAGCGGATCGAGGCGAGGCCGCAGAAGGCGACGATGGCGATCGTCATCATGTCGAGCGCGACGACGCGATCCGGCAGGCTCGGCCCTTTCACGAGGCGAATGAAGGCGAAGAGGACGGCGATCACGATCAGCGCGAAGGACGCCTCCAGCGCCATATCCAGCAGGTCGGTCATGGTCGATCCTCCGTCGTCAGCGCGTCAGGGTCTTCAACGGCGTCGATCACCCATTTCTCCATCCCCTCCTTCAGCGAGCGGATCAGCGCATCCGGATCGTCGGCGAACATCGCGTGGACGAGGAGGGTCTTGCGGTCCTCGCTCACGTCCAGCGACAGGGTGCCGGGCGTGAGGGAGATGAGGTTGGTCGCAAGGAGAATACCGGCGTTCGACTTCACATCCAGCGGCACTTCGATGATCGCGGGCTCGGCGCGGTGGTTGGGCGTGAGGATGTCCCAGAGCACGGTGATCGAGGAGACGACCAGCTCATAGTGGAACATCACGATCAGCTTGATCCATGCGATGACGCGCTGGAAGTAGCGCGTGCGCCCGATCAGCGGCTGGATCATCCAGAGCGCGCCGTAGCCGAAGACGAACCCGGCGACGAGGTTGGGGAAGGAGAAGGACCCTGTCAGCGCGATCCAGGAGATCATCAGAAGAAGGTTCAGGCCGAAAGCGCTCATGGGCGGGCCTCCAGAACGGCGCCGATATAGGCGGAATTGTCGAGGAGCTGCCCTGCCGCTTCCTCCGCGAAGGCGGCGAAGGGTTCGGGGAAGAGGCCGATGATGATCGTCAGCGCCGCGAACCACGCGATGGGGATGAGATAGGCCGCGCGCTGGCCCGCCGGGATGGAGGAGAGCTTCGGCTCCACCCCGTCCGGGTGAGGCGACCAGAAGGCGGCGGCCCAGATCTTCGTCATCGAATAGATCGTCAGGAGGCCGACGAGGAGGGCGAAGAAGGCGACGATCCACGCCTCGATCTCCAGCGACGCCTTGACGAGCAGGAACTTCGCCCAGAACCCGGAGAGCGGCGGGAAGCCCGCCAGCGAAAAGGCCGGGATGACGAAGAGAACGGCGAGCAGCGGCGCGGATTTGTAGAGCCCGCCGATCTTCGAGAGATCGGTGGAGCCCGCGATCCGCTCGGCGACCCCCGCGATCAGGAAAAGGTTCGCCTTCACCACGATATGGTGGACGAGGTAGAAGACCGCGCCAATCAGCGCCAGCGGCGTCATCAGCGCGAGGCCGAGGATCATGTAGCCGATCTGGCTGACGATGTGGAACGACAGGATGCGCCGCATGTCGTTCTGCGCGGCTGCCCCGAGAACCCCCGTCACCATCGTCGCCACCGCAACCCAGAGCAGGATCTCGTGCGTGAAGGAAAGATCATGGTCGAAGACCAGCGTGAACATGCGGATGAGCGCGTACACGCCGACCTTGGTCAGCAGCCCTGCGAAGACGGCGGAGACCGAGAAAGCGGGGGTGTGATAGGAGGCGGGCAGCCAGAAGAAGAGCGGGAAGACCGCCGCCTTCACCCCGAAGGCGATCAGGAAGAGCGTGGCGACCACCGTCAGAAGACCCTGATCCGCCCCGTCCACAGCGGTGGCGAGATCGGCGAGGTTCAGCGTGCCGGTCATCCCGTAGAGGAGGCCGATGCCCGCGAGGAACATGATCGTCGAGACGAGGTTGAGCGCGACGTATTTCACCCCGCCGTCGATCTGATCCTTCCGCCCACCGAGAACGAGGAGGCCGAAGGAGGAGATCAGCATCACCTCGAACCAGACGTAGAGGTTGAAAAGGTCCCCGGTGACGAAGGCCCCTACGACGCCCGCGATCAGCACGTTGAAGAGCGCGTGATAGCCCAAGCGCTCCTTCGCCTCGTTGATGTCGGCGAGGGCGTAGATCGCGACGCCGAGGGCGACGATCGCGGTGATCAGCACCATAACGGCCGAGAGGTTATCGGCGACCAGCGTGATGCCGAAGGGCGCGATCCAGCCGCCCATCTGCGCGGCGATGACGCCTTTCTCCAGCACCTCCGCCATCAGCAGGGCGGCGGCGATCAGGAGGAGCGCGGAGCCCGCGACGGAAATCCAGCGGCCAGCGGGGCCGTTCCGGAACAGGAAGGCGAGCGAAGCCGTCGCGAAGGGGATCGCAATGGGAAGGGCGAGAAGCCAACTCATTTAAGCGGTTCTTCCGGTTCTGCGATGCGCATCTCGTCCCCGTCGAGCGTGCCGAGCTGCGTCCAGGCGCGGAAGACGAGCACGATGGCGAAGGCGAAGAGGCCGAACCCGATGACGATGGCGGTGAGGACGAGCGCCTGGGGCAGGGCGTTGGCCACCACTCCGGCGGGTCCGATCGCGCCCTCCGCGATCAGGGGCGGGGCGCCTTCGGTCAGGCGGCCCGAATTGAAGATGATCAGGTTGGCGGCGTTCGAGATCAGGATGAGCCCAAAGACGAAGCGCAACATCTCCCCCGACAGCATCAGGTAGACCCCGGCGGCGACTATGACGCCGATGGATATGGCGAGAAGGGACTCCATCAGATCTCCTCCTCCATAGCGAGCACCAGCGCGAGGACGGAGCCGAAGACAACCATGTAGACCCCTATATCGAAGACGAGGACGGTGGAGAGGGGGAAGCCTTTGTCATCCTCCGTCGCCCCAATGAAGAGCCACTGGCCGGTGAAGAGCGCGTCGCCGAAGGGGGCCGCGAAGAGTCCCGCGAAAAGCGCGATGCCGAGGCCGACCATGGCGATATTCTGCGGCTGGACGCGGAGCGCCTTGCGCGCTTCCTCCGCCCCCGACGCGATCACGTAGATCACGAAGCCGGTCGCCCCGACGAGGCCGCCGATGAACCCGCCGCCGGGTTCGTTATGGCCGCGGAGCAGCATGTAAACGGAGAAGATCAGGAGGAGGCCCGCGAGGTAGCGCGTGCCCGCCCGGAGGATCACGGATTTCATCGGCTGATCCCCTTGGTGGTGCGCAGAAGCGCGTAGGCGGAGAGGGCGGCGATCACGACGACCGCGATCTCGCCGAACGTGTCCAGCGCGCGGAAGTCGACGAGGATCACGTTGACGATGTTGCGGCCATACGCCTCCGGCCAGCTCGTCACCTCGAAATAGTCGGTGAGGCGGCGATCAAGCGGGGAGGCGAGGACGGCGAGCATCACCAGCGTCACCGCCGCGCCGACCGCGACCGAGAGCGCCGCATGGGCCGCGCGGAAGCGGGCGGGCGGCAGGAGCGGCAGGCGCAGCATCACGACGGCGACGAGGACGACGACGAGCGTCTCCACCAGAAGCTGCGTGATGGCGACGTCGGGGGCGGAGAAGACGATGAAGACCAGCGCCACCGCGATGCCGACCACGCCGAGGGAGGCGATGGCGGCGATCCGGCTCGACGTGATGGCGGTGAGGACGCAGCCCGCCACCATCAGGGCGGCGAGGGAGGCTTTCTTCCAGCCGAGATCGGCGAAGGTGAGGTTCAGCTCCGGCAGGCCCCGCGCGGCGAATGCGGCGAAGATCCCGCCCGCGATCACGGCGAAGGTGGCGAAGAGGTACGTCGTCAGCTTGCCGTTCTGAATGAGGAGCGTCTGCCATCCGGCGAGGGCCTTAAGCCCCTCCAGGAACCCGTCCCAGCGCGCGTCGAAGTCGGGCGTGACGCTGAAGAACCGATCGAGCGCGGTGCGCGCCTGACGGTGGAAGACGTAGAGTATGATCCCTAGAATGAACGTCGCGATGGAGAGGATCAGCGGCATGTTGATCCCGGCCCAGAGCTTCAGTTCCTTCACCTCCCGCGCGTCGCCGGTAAGCGAGACGACGGTGGCGCCGACAAGGCCGTCTTCGAGAAGGTCGGGGAAGAGCCCGAAGATCGCGCCGAGCGTCGCGAGGATCGCGGGGCCCGCCAGCATCTGCCAGGGCGCCTCCTTCGCCTGTTTCGGCGCGGGATTGGCGGGTTTGGTCCAGAACGGGCGGAAGGAGACGACGCCCGCGACCGCTAGCATCAGCGCGTTGGCGATGAGGACGGCGCCGGCGACCAGCACCGGCTCCTCCGCCACCGCGAGGGCGCCGTAGTATTTCAGTTCTTTCCCGATGAAGCCGATGAAGGGCGGAAAGCCAGCCATAGACATCGCTGCGAGCGCGGCGAAGGCCGCCGTGAACGGCATCAGGCGGGCGAGGCCGCCGAGATACTCGGCCTCCCGCGTCCCGGTCGCCTTGTCGATGCAGCCCACGATCAGGAAAAGCGACGCCTTGTAGAGCGAATGGACGATCAGGAAAGTCGCGAAGGCGGTCATCGCATAGCCCGTCTCCATTCCGAGAAAGAGGACGAGCGCGCCGAGCGCCATAAGCGTGGTGTAGGCCAGCGCCTGCTTCAGATCGGTCTGGCGCAGCGCGAGGAAGGAGGCGAGGAGCATCGTGATCGCGCCGAGGATCGTCAGCACGGCGAACCACACGTCCGTGCCCGACAGGGAGGGGTGCAGCCGGGCGAGGAAATAGACCCCCGCCTTCACCATCGTCGCGGAGTGGAGGAAGGCGGAGACCGGGGTGGGCGCGGCCATCGCGTTCGGCAGCCAGAAGTGGAAGGGCACCTGCGCCGATTTGGTGAAGGCCCCCGCGAGCAGGGTCACGAAGATCGGCAGGTAGAGCGCATGCTCCTTGATCGCGTCGCCCTGCGCGATGATTCCGGAGATCGACGTGGTGCCGCCCGCGAAGCCGAGCAGGATCAGGCCCGCGAGGAAGGCGAGCCCGCCCGCGCCGGTGACGAAGAGCGCCTGAAGGGCGTTTCGGCGGCTCTTCTCCGCTTCATGGCCGAAGCCGATGAGGAGGTAGGAGGTGAACGTCGTCAGCTCCCAGAAGACGAAAAGAAGGATCAGGTCGTCCGCCAGCACGAGGCCGAGCATCGAGACCATGAACGCGGTCAGGAAGAGCGCGAAGCGGGCGTAGTGATGGTGCCCGGCGAGGTAGGTGTTCGAATAGAGCAGCACCAGCGTCCCGATCCCGGAGATCAGGAGTGCGAAGGTCAGGCTCAGCCCATCGACGAGGAAAGCGATTTCAACGCCTTGCGACGGGATCCACGGCATCGACCAGCGCAGCACCTCGCCCGCCGATACGGCGGGAAGGAACTGCGCGAACCACGCGAAGAGCGCCCCGGCGAAGGTGACCGGGACGACGCCGACCCACCCATTTCCGGTGAGACCGTTTCCGCTGCCCTTGGCTTCAGCCATCGAGCGTGACCGGGCTTTCGAAGCCGACGGGCTTCACGGTCAGGACCGAGCAGGAGACGCGGTTCAGGATCGTCTCCGCCGTGTTGCCGATGATGAAGCCGGAGACGCCGGTGCGCCCGACGGTGCCCATGACGATGGTGTCCACGCTCTCGGCCTTGGCGTGCTCGGGGATCACATCCTCGGCGAGGCCCTTCAGGTGCAAAACGCGGGCGATGTCCTCAAACTCGGTGAAATCGGACATGAGCGCATCAAGCCGGGCGGCGCTGCGGGCCTGCTCCTCATCGAGGATCTTCTGGATCTGCTCTTCCGTCAGCCGCGCGCGGGAGCGGCGGAGCGCGCCCTCCTCGTGCAGGCGCCAGACGTTGACGACGTCGAGTTTCGCGCCTTCGCTGCGGGCCAGCGACGTCGCCAGCTCCATCACGGTGCGGTTCAGCTTGTCCCGCGTCTCGTCGTCAGGATCGGGGTCGACAGCGGCCAGGATATGCCTGACCTGGCTGGCGCCGGGCGTGTTCAGCATCCAGACGGGGCAGGGGCATTTGCGCATCAAGTGCATGTCAGCGCTCTGAAAAACGGGATGCGCGGCGGAGCGTTGGGCGCCTTTGATGACGAGGTCATGTCCGTCGCGCATAACCTTGCGGATGACCTGGATGAAAGGCGATCCGAGAAGAACGTCGGTCTTCACCTCCAGCCCCTTGGCGCGGAGGTCGTCGGCGATGCCGTTCAGGCGGTCGCGATGATCGGCGATCACGTCTTCTTCGATTTCGGCCGCCTCTGGTGTGGAGAAGACCGAGAAAAGGCGCGCCAGCTCGCCCGGCTCGTTGTCGATGGTGTCGACCAGCGTCACCGCCGCTTCATTGGCCTTTGCGAGCCACGCGACCTTGTCGAGCGCTTGTTCGGTCGCGCTCTGCTCGTCGCAGACGACGAGAATGTCTCCGAAGCGTTTCATCGGCGGTCTCCCCTCAGGTGCAGGGAGCGATATGGTGCATCATGCTGATCGCGCCAATCGAAAGACTGGGTGGTCTTGATAGAATTCTTCTATTAATGAGGTGATAATCATCGGCGTGGACGGTGTTTACGGCCGACGATCCCAGAATCCCGGGATTCTAGAATCCTAGAATTCCAGGACTCCAGAAAACTAGAGGACTAGAAAGATCGAAATTATCGCCGATCGCATCCCAATGGATGGCTCGAGAGAGCGGCCCGCGTCCCCGCACCCCTCCGCCTCGAAGGCGAATCCCATACGCCGTCTTCTCATGAGAGGGCAGCTTTAAGATGCCGACGCTCCAACAGATCCGCTATCTCGTGGCGCTCGCCGATCACTTGCATTTCCGCCGCGCGGCGGAGGAATGCGGCGTGACCCAGCCGACTCTCTCCGCCCAGCTGAAGGAGCTCGAAGGGCGGCTCGGCGTGACGCTGGTCGAGCGCAACCGCGCCCGCGTGATCCTGACCGAGATCGGACGCAAGGTCTCCGATCGCGGCAGGGGCGTCCTGCGCGAGGTGGAGGAGATGCGCGCCATGGCGCGGGCCGAGCAGGCCCCGCTCTCCGCTGTGATGCGCGTCGGCGTGGTGCAGACGCTCGGCCCTTACCTCCTGCCGCTGATCGTGCCGGATCTTCACGCCAACCACCCCAAACTCGGCCTCTACGTGCGGGAGGGGATCGCGGATGCGCTGGTGCGCAGTCTGGACGATGGGGCGCTGGACGTCCTCTTCTTCCCCCTCCCGCTTGCGCGCGCTGAGTTCGAGACTCTGTCGCTCTTCCGCGAGCCGATCCATGTGGTCATCCCGCAGGATCATCGCCTCGCCGAGGCCGATCAGATCGACCCGGCGACGCTCAGGGGGGAGACGATCCTGTCGCTTGAACCCGGCCATCGGCTGAACGAACAGGTGCGTCTGATTTCAGAGACTTACGGAGCGGAGCTCAGCCATGACTTCGAGGGCACCAGCCTCGACACCCTTCGCCAGATGGTGGCCACAGGCATGGGCGTCTCGCTCATGCCCGCGCTCTACGTGAAGTCGGAGGTCGCCCATCAGGACATCGTCGTCGCCCGGCCTTTCCGGGGCGCCCCGCCGTCCCGCACAATAGGCATGGTATGGCGACGGTCCTCCGCCAGGGCCGAAGAGTTCAGGTTGCTGGCCGGGGAAATCCGTCAGACGCTCAAGCGGGTCGCGCCCGAAATCGCGGTGCTGGGGTGAAGATCACCCCTCACGCGCCCAGAGCCGATCGCACATCCGCCCGACGCGCGCCTCCACCGCCTCCGCCGCATCGACCGCGAGGTCTTCGCGCCAGCGCCGGGCGATGATCTGCACGTTGACCGGCTGGCCGCCGGTCGCAGGGTCCTCATGAAACCCGGCGGGGACGTTGGCGGCGGGCAGGTTCAGGTAGTTCATGGAATAGGACCAGAGCGCGGAGCCGAGCGCTTCGCGCACTCCCTCCGCCCCTTCCGCATCCCGACCGGGGCGGAAGAAGAGGCCGGGGAGGAAAGGCGTCAGGACGAGCGGATATTCGGCGAGGAACTCGCTCCACACCCGCGCGTAATAGGTTCGTTTGGCCATCTCGCGCAGCAGATCGTCGTCTTCGAAGGGCGGGAACTGAGCGTAGTATTCGGCGAAGACGCCCTTCAGCGTCTCCGACCCATGCTTCTCGATATCCTCGCCCATGAGCGCGGAGACCTCCCCCATCAGCGCGCGATATCCGGCGAGGCCGATCTCGCGGACCATCGGCGCCTCGACTTCCTCCACCAGATACCCGGCGTCGAGAAGCGCGTCGCGGGCCGCATCCAGCGCCGCCTCCACAGACGGGTGAAGGTCGAAATCATACGTCTCCTTGGTGAAGGCGACCTTGATCCGGCCGTCTAGCGGATCGCCGTCATAGGGCAGGGGGGCGTGCCACGGGTCGCGCGGATCGGGCGCGACGCAGGCCCGCGTCCCCAGCCGCACATCGGCGGCGGAGCGGGCGATGATCCCCTGCACCGACATCTGCTGCGCGAGCATCCCCCGCTCGGCGGTTTGCGACGGATTCCAGGCGGGAACGCGTCCAAGCCCGGGCTTCACCGTCACCGCCCCGTTGGCCGCCGCCGGAAAGCGCAGGCTGCCGCCGATATCGTTGCCATGGGCCAGCGCCCCGATCCCCGCCATCACCGCCGCACCCGCCCCGCCAGAGGAGCCGCCGGGTGAGACGTGGTCGCCCCAGGGGTTCTTCGTCTCCCCATGCAGCGGGTTGTCGGTATGGGCGCGGAAGGAGAACTCCGGCGTATTCGTGCGCCCGATCACAACGGCCCCCGCGCGGCGCAGATTGGCGACGATGGGCGCGTCGGCGGGGGCGATGTTGTTCGCAAGCGCGGGGACGCCATTCGTCGTCGCCTCCCCTTCTTGATCGACATTGACCTTAATCGTCACGGGCACCCCGGGAAGCGGGCCGACGGGGCCGCCCTTCGCCATTTCCGCGTCTAACCGCGCGGCCTCCGCCAGCGCCTTGTCGCCGAGATCCGCGACGACCGCGTTCAGCGCCGGATTGGCGGCGCGCATCCGCTCAACGGCGGCGCCGACGGCTTCGGCGGCGGAGACGTCCTTGTCGGCGACGGCTTTGGCGAGGTCGGCGGCGCTCATGCGCCAGAGGTCGAGGGTCATGGGAAAGCTCCTTCTCCGCAGAAGGGATAGCGAGGAGAGGCCGGGCGGGCAACGCGCCGCGGCTCAGAGAAAGACGCCGAGGCCCTGTGGATAGACGCCTCTCACGATGAGCGCGCAGAGTTCGCTCACCGCGAACATCGCCGCCATGCAGAGCGCGAAACTGGCGATCGTTCGCAATCGGCCGAAACCATTGAGCTCCGCGAAGACGCGCCAGCAGATGGCGAGCCAGAGAAACACCGCGCAGAGTACGATGACCGACGCGCCGAAGATGATGAGCGATACGCTGATGTCGATCTCGGCGATCGCATCATAGCTGCCTTGACTGAGGTCGCCGGTGCGCAAATGCGCCTCCGCCAGGTCGGGGTGAACGCTCGCGATGACGCCCGTCGCGAAGAGATGCGTGAACATGAGGAGAAGATAAGCCGGGCTGAATATGTAGAGGATCGCCGCCAGGGTCGGTTCGTACCCGGCGACGCCGCGAAGCAGGCGAAACACCGCCACGCAAGCGAGCGCCGAGAGAGCGACTTCGATCAGCTTGTAGGCCGCCAGCACGCCGATTTTCGGCAGAAAGTCGCCATCGCTCATCAGGAGCGGAGCGTTCAGGAGGAGGACAATGGCGAGGGTGACGCCGAAGAACATCACCGCCTGGTGGAGCGGCTCCGGTTTCGTCGCCAGCGTGCGGATATTGGTCCGGGGATGGGCGACGATCCGCACCAGGAGGGGCAGGTAGTCTTTCAGGCCGCCGCCGATGAATTGGATCAGGTCCTTCATGCGTTGCGCTCCCCAACCAATGGGCGAGACGCTAACGCAAATTTCTCCTACCCGGAAGGACGCAGCCCTGCGAAGTCGAAGAGCGTCGGATCGAGCAGATGGGACGGGTTCGCATTGGTCAGCGCCTTGAACATCACCTGACGCCGTCCGGGGCTCCGCGCCTCCCACTCATCGAGAATGCGCTTCACCTGCTGGCGCTGCAGCCCGTCCTGCGATCCGCAAAGGTCGCAGGGGATGATCGGGAACTTCATGGCGGCCGCGAAGCGCGCGCAATCCGCCTCCGCCACATGGGCGAGGGGGCGGAGGACCATCAGGTCCCCCTCGTCGTTCACCAGTTTCGGCGGCATAGTCGCCAGCTTGCCGCCGTGGAAGAGGTTCATGAAGAACGTCTCCAGCATGTCGTCCCGGTGATGGCCGAGGACGACGGCCGCGCACCCCTCTTCGCGCGCGACCCGATAGAGGTTCCCGCGCCGAAGCCGCGAGCAGAGCGCGCAGTAAGTCCGCCCCTCCGGCACCTTGTCGGTGACGACGGAGTAGGTGTCGCGATACTCGATCCGATGCTCCACCCCGATCCGGGTCAGGTAATCGGGCAGGATCGTCTGATCGAACCCCGGCTGCCCCTGATCCAGATTGCAGACGAGCAAGTCCACCGGCAGCAGCCCGCGCCAGCGCAACTCCAGAAGCGCCGCCAGCAGCGTGTAGCTGTCCTTGCCGCCGGAGAGGCACACCAGCCAGCGGTCGCCGCGCTGGACCATGCCGTAAGCCTCCATCGCCTCGCGGGTCTGGCGAATGATCCTCTTGCGCAGCTTCTGAAATTCGCCGGAGGAAGGCGCATCTCGGACGAGGGCTTCGATCTGACTGTCGGCGGCGTCGAGCATGCTCGCTCGTTACCCCAACCCCCTGCTTCCTTCAAATACGCAAAAATGCGACGTTTGCCCCAGAGCGCGACATCGGCGGCGGAGCGCCGGGCGGCGAGACGCGGCCCGTAGGGCCGGCGAGCCGCCACCGCGCGCCGAAGGGCGCGCAATCAGTCGACTTCCGCGTCCGGCTTTCGGTTCTCGGGCACCGGATCGAAGCCGGAGCCTCCGAACGGGTGGCAGCGCAGAATGCGCCGCGCTGCGAGCCAGGAGCCCTTGATCGCGCCGTGCTTTTCCAGCGCCTCCAGCGCGTAGGCTGAACACGTGGGGTGATAGCGGCAGTTCATGCCCACGATCGGCGAGAAGGTCGCGCGGTAGAGCTTCACGGGGAGGGAGACGACCCAGGCGAGCGGGGTCATTGCTTCGTCTCGTGCAGTTTCTCCAGCGACTTTTCGAGATCGCGGAGGAGGTCCGGCCACGGCCGCGCCGCCGTCGCCTCCGCTCGCCCGATCAGGACGTAATCCCACCCTTCGCGCCCCGCGAGGGGCAGGATCTCGGCGGCGGCGGCGCGGAGGCGGCGTTTGGCGCGGTTGCGCGCCACAGCGTTCCCGACCTTCTTCGAGCAGGTGTAGCCGACGCGAACGCCCTCCGCCTCGCCCTCCCGCCGACGGCGGCCCTGCACCATCATGGAGGCCGAACCGGCGCGCCGCGCCTTGGAGGCGGCGATGAACTCTCGGCGTTTCTTGAGAACTTCGGGCGTCATCGGCGCGACCCTATCAGACGTCCGGGCCTTATCCGAGACGCGAAAAAGCGCCGGGCGGCGCGCGATGGGAGGAAGCCCTCCGCCGCGCGCCGCCCGGCGCCGTGACTTTCACGCTATAGAAAAGCGATCCGCCCTCAGGCGGACAGGCTCTTCCGGCCGCGATTGCGGCGAGCGTTCAGGATCTTGCGGCCGTTCTTGGTGGCCATGCGGGAGCGGAAGCCGTGACGCGCTTTGCGGACCCGGTTGCTCGGCTGGAAAGGACGTTTCATCGCTCTTCACCTCGGTTTGGGACGTCGCAGCGATGCGCCGCCCGAATTAGAGCGCGCTGGATACGCGCGAGGTTCCCGTCTGTCAATCGGCCCGCGCGCCGGATATGACCGCTTCCATGCAGGATTTCGAGATCAAAAGGGCCGATATCGCGGATCTGAACCGGATCGCGCCGCTCGTCGCCGCTTTTCACGTCGAAGAAGGGGTGGGGAGCGACGAAGCGGGACGGCGCGAGTCGCTCGCGCGCCTCCTCTCCGAGCCGCAGATCGGCGGGATCTGGATCGCGGCGCGCGGCGACGCGGACCCGGTCGCCTACGTCGCGCTCGCCTTCGGGTTCGCCATCGAGTTCGAAGGGCGCGACGCGTTCGTTGACGAGGTCTACGTGACGCCGGATTCGCGGGGCGCGGGTCTCGGCGCGCGGCTTCTCAAGGCGGCGCAAGAGGCGGCGATCGGGCTCGGCCTGAAGGCGCTGCACCTCGAAGTGCATCAGGACAACGAGAAGGCGGCCCGCCTTTACGATCGTCTCGGCTTCGCGCGCCGTCCTTATCGGTTGATGTCCATGCGGCTCGGCGAGAATCCGTAACAAAACTCTCTCTCGTTCACGCCCGCGTCATTCGCCGACTTGAAAGGTAGCGCGCGCTTGCCTTCGCCCGCATGTGAGGCCGAGAACGCGGCTCAAGACGACTGGAGCGGGCCGCGCCAGATGCGAGCGAGGCCGATGATGACGGAACAAAGCGCGATGACCGATGCGCCGCGGAAATTCTCCCTGAAGAAGGTGGCGCCGCTCGGCGTCGCGCTGGCGGGCGCGGCCGCGCTCTACATCTTCGGCGGCGATTACCTGAGCTTCGATGCGCTCCGGGAGAACCGGGTCGCGCTGATCGAGTGGCGGGATGCGAACTATCTTCTCGCCGCGCTGGCCTTCATGGGCGTCTACTTCATCGCGACGACCTTCTCCTTCCCCGGCGGCCTCGCGCTGACGCTGACCGGCGGGTTCCTCTTCGGCACATGGCTCGGCGGTCTCTTCGCGGTCACCGGCGCCGGCCTCGGCGCCATTGCGATCTTCCTGATCGCCAAGGCGGGGCTCGGCGACGCGCTTCGCGAACGGGCTTCCGGCTTTTTGAAGAAGATGGAGGACGGGTTTCGCGAGAACGAGATCAGCTTCCTTTTGATCCTCCGTCTCGTCCCCGCCGTGCCATTCTTCATCGCGAATGTCGCGCCCGCTTTCCTCGGCGCTTCTACCTTCCACTACGCCTGGACGACGATCCTCGGCATCATTCCGGGCGCGCTCGTCTACGCCTCCGTCGGAGCCGGGCTCGGCGCGGTGTTCGCGGCGGGCGAGGATCCGAATTTCGGGCTGATCTTCGAGTGGCGTATCCTCGGCCCGCTTCTCGGGCTCGCGGCGCTCTCGGCGCTGCCGATCGTCATCAAGAAGTTCCGCAAAGCCTGATCCGGGCGACTTAAGAAAGAGCTGACCTATGAGCATCCTCACGCCCGATCTCTGCGTTATCGGCGGCGGCTCCGGCGGCCTGTCCGTCGCGGCCGGCGCTGTCCAGATGGGCGCTTCCGTCGTCCTGATCGAAGGCCACAAGATGGGCGGCGACTGCCTGAACTACGGCTGCGTGCCTTCCAAGGCGCTGCTCGCCGCGGGCAAGGCCGCCAAGGCGATGACCTCTGGCGCGCCCTTCGGCGTGACCCCGGTGGAGCCGCAGGTCGATTACGCCGCCGCGAAGGATCATGTGGCGAAGGTCATCGCGACGATCGAACCCCATGACAGCCCGGAGCGGTTCGAGTCCCTTGGCTGCACCGTCATTCAGGAGATGGCGGAATTCACCGGCCCGACCGAAGTGAAGGCGGGGGAGCATACGATCCGCGCCCGCCGCTTCGTCGTCGCCACCGGCTCCCGCCCCTGGACGCCGCCGATCCCCGGCCTCGACGAGGTCGGGTTCCACACCAATGAGACGATCTTCGATCTGCGCGAGCGTCCCGACCGCCTTCTGGTCATCGGCGGCGGCCCGATCGGGTTGGAGATGGCGCAGGCGCATCGCCGCCTCGGCTGCGAGGTCACCGTGCTGGAGGCGTTCAAGGCGCTGGGCAAGGACGACCCTGAACTCGCCGCCATCGCGCTCGACAACCTGCGCGCCGAAGGCATCGACATCCGCGAAGGCGCCGCCGTCGAAAGCGCTCGGAAGGACGGCGACGACGTCGTCCTGACGCTCAAGGGCGGGGAAGAGGTGCGGGGCGACCTGATCCTCGCCGCCGTCGGGCGCCGCGCCAATGTCGAGAAACTGAACCTCGAAGCCGCCGGGATCGAGACGACCAAGGCGGGGATCAAGGTCGACAAGGGACTCCGCACCACGAACCGCAAGGTCTACGCTATCGGCGACGTGAACGGTGGGCTCCAGTTCACCCATGTCGCGGGCTATCAGGCGGGGCTCGTGATCCGCTCCGCTCTCTATCGCCTGCCGGTGACGAACCGCACCGATCACATCCCGTGGACGACCTACACCGACCCCGAAATGGCGCAAGTCGGCATGACCGAAGCGCAGGCGCGCGAGGCCCATGGCGACAAGCTGGAGGTGCATCGCTCCGAGTATTCCGGAAACGACCGGGCGATTTCGGAGGGGCGGACCGTCGGTCTCTGCAAAGTGATGATTGTGAAGGGCAAGCCCGTCGGCGCCTCGATCGTGGGGGAGCGTGCGGGGGACCTGATCTCCATCTGGGCGCTCGCGATCTCCAAGGGCCTGAAGATCGCGGATGTGGCGGGCTATGTCGCCCCCTATCCGACCTATGGCGAATTGCCGAAACGCGCTGCGGGCGCCTATTTCGGCCCGCGTCTTTTCGAAAGCGCGACGGTCAAGCGCGTCGTTCGATGGCTTGCGAAACTCGGGTGACTGGGTAGGGTCCGCCTGCCCAGTTTGACAGGCCGTCATGTTCCTCGCCCGCACGCTTTCCGGACGTCTCCTCCTCCTCACCGTCATGATCGTGATGGTGATCGAGATCCTCGTTTTCTTCCCGTCCGTCGCTCGATACCGCGAAACCTACCTGCAGGAGCGCCTGCAGATGGCGCAGATCGCGTCGCTCGCGCTCCTCGCCGCCGACGACGCGATGGTGAGCGAAGCGCTGGAGAAGGAGCTTCTGGAGAACGCGGAGGTCTCGTCGATCGTGCTTCGCCGCGATTTCGCGCGCCAGCTCGTCCTGCAGGCGCCGCAGGGCGCGATGGTGGCGGAAACCTTCGACCTGCGGGAGGCGACGTTCCCAACGCTCCTGATGGACGCGGTGATGACCATGTTCGGGCCGCGCGACCGCACGATCCGCGTGATCGGAGAGCCTGTGAACGAGGGCGGCGTCGCCATCGAGATCACGATGGCGGAGCGGCCCCTGTGCGAGGCGCTGATCGATTTCGGCCAGCGCATCCTGATCCTCTCCCTGATCATCTCCTGCGCCACGGGCGCGGTGGTGTTCTTCATTTGCCGCCGCCTGATCGTGCGCCCGATGGAGCGGGTGGTGGACCGCATCGTCTCAATCCAGAAGAACCCCGGAGGCGCTCCGGCGGCCGACGCTTCGGGTTCCAGCCTGGTGGAGATCGCGCGCGCCGAGGCCGCGCTCGGCGAGATGCAGACGACGGTGCGCGGCGCGCTCCTGCAGAAATCCCGCCTCGCCGAGCTTGGCTCCGCCGTCGCCAAGATCAGCCATGACCTGAGGAACATGCTCGCCTCCGCCCAGTTGATGGCGGACCGCCTCGAGACGTCTTCCGACCCGGTCGTCACCCGGATCGGGCCGAAGCTTATCGGATCGCTCGACCGCGCGGCGACGCTCTGCGTCTCCACCCTTAAGCACGGCAAGGCGGAGGAAGCCCCGCCGGAGCCGCGCCGCATTTCGCTCCAGCGTCTCGTGGACGACGTGGGGGATGCGGTTTTCGCCGATGAGGGCGTCGTCGTCTTCGCCAACGAAGTGACGCCCGGCGCTGAGGCGGTGGCCGACGTCGATCAGCTTTTCCGCGTGCTCGCCAACCTCGCCCGCAACGCGCGCCAGGCGATCGTCGCCGCCGGACGCGAAGGCGGGCGCGTCGCGATATCGGCTGAGACGAGGGGGGGGGCGGCGCGCATCGTCATCTCCGACAACGGCCCCGGCATGCCGCAGAAAGCGCTGGAGAACATCTTCCAGCCCTTCCTCGGCAGCGCGCGGCGGGGCGGCACCGGCCTCGGCCTCGCCATCGCGTCTGAGCTGACGGCGGCCAATGGGGGCGAGCTGACGCTGGAGAAGAGCACGGTGGACGGCACGACCTTCGTCCTGACCTTGCCGGCCTGATCCCGCTCGTCTGACATCAGCCTGATTTCCGCAAGATCGCCCCTTGCATCGCCCGATGGCCGCCGCTAAACGACAGGCCTCTCGCGAGGCCCACGCCTCACGCGAAGGGCGCCGATAGCTCAGCTGGATAGAGCACCAGACTACGAATCTGGGGGTCGGGAGTTCGAATCTTCCTCGGCGCGCCATTCCTCTCTTTAACTGTCCGCGTCTGCATTCGCCCGGACCTGCGACTCGCGGTCCGATCGTCAATTCGCTACGCGCTTTCAGGCCGCCGCGTTGGCAGGCGACCCTTGGTCGCGCGCGAACGCCGACGCCAGAGAGCAAAAACGAGGATTCCGGGACGCACCTGCGATGAATGCCGCCACGGCCACCTGGTCGTCGGCCGAAGCGCGCTGCCTCCGTAACAAGTGCAATTCGCATCAATTCACCCGTTTAATCGACGGTGAAGCTTTCGCGCTTACGCGGGCGGCCTAAACGCCAGCAAGCTCGAGGTAGTAATGCGCCTGCGTCTCGTCATGTTCCTCGTCATCGGGCCGCTCTTCGGCCTGATCGGGTATCTCGTCGTCTCCGAGATCGGGCGCCACCTGGCGGAGGCGTCGCTGGCCCGTCACACCAGCGCTATGGCGCAGGAAGGGGCCGTCGCCGGCGATCTCGTGCATGAGTTGCAGAAGGAGCGCGGCTTTTCCGCGGGATACATCGCCTCCGGCGGCGCCCAGTTCGCCGACGACCTGACGCGGCAGCGCGCGGCCTCCGACAGGGCGCTCGCCGCCATGTGGTCGGAGCTTTCGACGCTTCTCGACGAACGGCCGGAGGCGATCGCCGATGTTCGCGCGCGGCTCGATCAGCTCGACGAAATGCGCCGCGAAGTCAGCGCCTTCGCCCTCACCGTGCCGGAGATGGCGGGGTTCTACACCGGCGCGATCAACCTGCTGATCGACGTCTCGCGTCCTGTGAAGGTGGGGACCGATCAGCTTGAGATGGTCGCGTTTCTGACGGCGCGCGCGCTCATCGGGTCCGCGAAGGAGGCCGCTGGACTGGAGCGCGCGATGGGCGCGACCGGTCTTGGCGGCGGGTTCGCCGCACCGGTTTACGACCGATACCTGCGCCTGAACGGCGCGCAGAAGGCGCTTCTTACCGAGGCCGCGGGCGCGCTGCAGGATCCGGACTGGACCAAGGCTCTGCGAAGGTCCGAGGCGTATTTGGCGATCGACGCCGCGCGCGCTCAAATCAAGGCGGGCGTGAAGGACGGCGATTTCGGCGGGCTGACGGCGCCGCGTTGGTTCGCGATCTCCACCGACTGGATCGATCATCTCCGGGCGGAAGAACTCAAGCTCGTCGAAGCCGCCGCGTTGAAAACCGCGGCGATCGAAGAGACTGCGCAGACGACCTTCATCACGTTCGCGTTCCCCGCGTCGATCTTCACAATTCTCGTCCTCGCCTTCGCGGTCGTCACGTTCGAGCGGATGATCGCCCGCATCAAGAGCCTGATCGGCGTCATCGAGACGTTCACCACCGGCGATTTCAGCGTTTACGTCGAGGGAATCGACGGCAAGGACGAGCTGAGCCGCATGGCGAACGCGATCTACCACTTCAAGCAGGACACGGTCGAAATGCGTCGCGACGCTGAGCAATTGAGAGCGGACCAGGAGCGGATTAAGGCGGAGCAGGACAGCGTCGTCACGGCGATCCGAGACGGTCTGCGCAAGCTCGCCGAAGGCGATCTGACCCAGCAGTACGGTGAGGCGTTTCCAGAGGAATACGAGGGGCTGCGCTTCGACTTCAACGCGGCCGTCGCCCGGTTGAACAGCGTTCTCGGCGACGTCGCGGATGCGATGATCAGCATCCGGTCCGGGTCGAACGCGCTGGAGAGTTCGTCGACGGACCTGTCCAACCGCGCCGGGCGACAGGCCGATAACGTCGAGCGGACGGCGGAGGCGCTCCGGGACGTCACGTCGAGCGTCCGCGCCGTGGCTGAAGGGGCCGAGGATATGAAGCGCACGACGGAGGCCGCCAAGGCCATGGCGCTCGACAGCGATCCCGTGGTGAAGCAGGCCGTCGACGCCATGCAGGAGATCTCCGGCTCGTCGCAGCAGATCGCGCAGATCATCGGACTGATCGAAGACATCGCCTTCCAGACCAATCTTCTCGCGCTGAACGCCGGCGTCGAAGCGGCGCGCGCCGGCGAGGCCGGGCGCGGCTTCGCCGTCGTCGCGGCGGAGGTGCGCACGCTCGCGCTCCGCTCGTCCGAAGCGGCGTCTGAGATCAAGACGCTCATCGAGGAGAGCGCGGTTCATGTCGACAATGGCGTCGGCCTCGTGAACAACGCCGGCGCGGCGCTGACCTCAATCGTGGAGCAGGTCTCTCGCATCTCCGGTCTCGTCTCGGATATGGCGCGAGGATCGATGGAGCAGGCCGCCAAGCTCGAAGACATCAACGCGAGCGTCACGGACGTTGACGGCGTCACGAAAGAAACCGCCGCAATGGTGCGGGAGACCAACGGCACATGCGAAGTGCTCAACCGGAACGCGGCGCAGCTCGAACGGCTCGTCGATCAATTCAGGTTGTCGCGCTCCACTGCTCAACAGCCCGCCCCAGATCGCACCGCCATGGTCGCCTGAGCGCACTTAACCTCAACGCTACCCCGTAGCTCCCGCGGCGAAGGCTTGAGGTCGCGGAACACCCGGCGCGCGATCGGGCGTCGCCTTTGGCGTCCCGCCCATGCGGCGTCTCTAAACTGGTATTGAGGCGCCGCCTCCACCACGGGATAGGCGTCGGTCCGATTGACCTGCGCGAACGCTGGAGCGGCGAGGCTGGGTGCGGGCGGGCCGCCGCCGCAAGGGCGTCGCCTCGTCTCAGAAGTCGCGCTTCCAGTTCAGCCCGATGGATGACCCGACGTCCGGCCCCGTCTCGCTGTCGATCGTGAAGTCGTCGAAGACCTCGATCTCCACAGTCACTTTCGCCGATCCCCCGCCAACGGGCTGCGTCGTGCCGACGAAGACGCCGTCCACGATATTGGAGCCGACCGTGACCGCCGGGCCGTCATCGCCGTCTTCAATGCGCAGAACGTCGACGCCGACCGCCGAGCGCACGTCGTCCGTCGCGCCGCCGGTGCCGTCGAGGAGCGTCGCGAGGCCGAGGGCGAGGGAGATCGCCTCCGACGGCGAGAGCGACTGGCTGGACCGGCCGAAGAGGATGCGGGGCAGAACCTCGTCCTCCGGCAGGGCGGGGCGGGAGACGAAATTGATCTCCGGCGCGGAGGCGTCGCCGGTGACCGCGATGCCGCCGGTGAAGCCGTCGTTCTCCCGCTCCAGCAAGATATCGAGGCGCGGGTCGGGCGGCGTCCGCTCCAGAAAGGCGATGGTGCCGCGCGCCAGATCCAGCGGCGCGCCGAGGAAGGTGAGGACCCCGCGCCGTTTTTCGATCGCGCCGGAGACGCGAGGGACCGCCGCCGTGCCGCCGATGTCGAGGTCGATCATCCATTCGCTGTCGAGGCCGCGCCCGCGCACGAAAACGTCGTCAGGCGCCTCCACTTTCACGTCGAGCGAGATTGCGCCGCCTGCGGGCTCGCCTTCCGGCTCAGGCTCCTCGCCCTTGATCCTGATGGGGCCGAGATCGGCGACGCTGGGCGGCGTGGCGTTCACGAGGCGCACTTCAGCGCGATCGATCAGAACGCGCCCGCTGATCGCAGGGCCCGCCAGCGGCCCCTGGGCGGCGATGTCGAGAGAGACGACGGCGGTGACGTCGTCGCGTCGCACCAGCGTCGCCTCCGTCGCGTTGACGGCGGCGTCCACCGCGCCGTCGGCGATGCTGACGGAGGCGGTCACGGGCCCGCCGGATCCGTCCTCCGCCGTCAGGTCCACGGCGAAGGCGCCGCCCGGCGCGATGCGCGAGGCGACGGCGAGATCGACGAGGATCGTGCCGACGTCGAGGTTCTCATAACGCCCGTCCGCGATGGAGACGTCGCCGCCGAACTCAGGCGCGCTCGTCGTTCCGCCGATGTCGAGAGCGAGGTTCACGTCGCCGTCGAGCACATGGCCCGGGGCGGGCACGAGCGCCCAGAACTCGCCGACCCGCCCGGCCCAGTCGAGCGATCCGGTGAGCGCGCCGTCTGGCGGGAGGGCGGGGGCGAGCCCGCCCGAAGGCCTAAGCGGCGTAGCGGCGGAGAGGCGCATGGGCTGGCCGAAAGGCCCGGAGATCGCGACGTCAGCGGCGGCCATGCGCCCGTCCCAGTCCAGCGTCGCATCCACTGCGAGCGCGCCGGCGTCGCCGACGGCTTCGGAGAAGCGCAGCCGGCTCGCGTTCAGCGCCACATCGGCGAAGGCGGGCCCCGCGCGGGTGTCGAAGCGCGCCGTCGCATCGACCGCGCCTCTCTCCACCGGCGCATCGAGCGCGGCGGCGAGCGGGGTGATGTCGGCGAGAACGAACGCGAGGTCGCCCGCCGCGCCGCTCGGGTAGAGCGTCGCCTCCCCGGTCAGCGAACCGCCAAGGCCGCCGATGTCGACGTTGCGGAACCGGGTGACGCCCTCGCTGGCGGCGATGGAGAGGGGCGACTGGAGCGCGAGGGCGATTTCGCCGTAGCCGAGGTCGAGCTGAGAGATGGTGGCGCGCTGCACCGGGCCGCTGACGTCGGCGGCGGCGCGTGTGGCGAGGGTCAGGCTCTCGTCGCCGACCGCGCCCTGAGCCTCCGCTGCGAGCGTCAGGGCGGAGAGGCGGCCGGAAACGTCTACCGATGCGCTCTCGACGCCAGCCTCGCCGAAGGCCGCGTCGCTTAAATCGAGATCGAGCGCGACGCCTGGATCGCCGCCCATGACGTCAAAGGCGGAGCCGCGCGCGTTCAGCGCCGCCACGGTTCCGCCGAACCCGCCAAGGCGCCGAAGGGTCATGTCGAAGGCCGCGTTCTGGCGCGACTCCTCCGCCCTCAGCCGCAGTTCGCCCGTCAGCGCGCCGGAGAGCGACTGGCCGATGATCGCGCCGATGCGCGAGAGGTCGGTGGCGCGGAGTGCGATGTCGCCGTTCGCCAGCGTCTTCGCCAGGTTGATCGAGAGTGCTCCGGAAGTCTCCGCGCCGAGAGCGTTGGCAGTCAGCTTCGTCAGCGACAGGTCATCGCCGGCGAGGCGGAAATCGGTCCCGACGGCGGCGTCGCCGAAACGGCTGCCGGCGGCGGTGAGGTCGATGCGCCCCTCCGACGTCTCGCCGAACGCCGCATCGTGGGTGAGGGAGACGGCGCCGTAATCCTCCCCCTGATAGCGGAGGCCGTTCAGGCCCGCCTGGCCGTCCAAACGCGGCCCGGCGAAGGGGCCGGAGAGCGCGCCCGATGCGTTTAGCGCGCCCGCCGCTTCCACGTCATAGGCGGCGGCGAGCGGGGCGAGATCAGGGGCGGTCACTGTGTAGTCGATCGCCGCCGTCTCCGCCTCCAGATCAGCCGCGCCGGTGACGGAGACGGCGAGGGGCAGGGCGGTTAGGCTCAGCGTCTCCAGCTGCGCCTCCGATCCGTCGAGGGCGCCTTCGACTACGATGCGGGCGTCGCCGATGAGGTCGGGCGTGAGGCGGTCGAGCCGCATCTCCGTCACGTCGCCGGTCAGGTCGAGCCCGATCCGCTCCCCATCGACCGCGACGCCAGCCAGGATCACCGCCGCGCCGATATCGGCGGCGGCGGAGGTGAAGCCCGTGAGCGCGAAGCGTCCGTCGACGCGCGGCGCGGCGAAGGAGCCAGCGAGCGCGCCGGTCGCTTCGAGCGCGCCGGTCGCCTCCGTGTCGTAAGCGGCGGCGAGGGGGGCGAGATCGGGAGCGGCGAAGGCGAAGTCGACGGTCGCCGTCTCCGCATCCAGATCGACCGCGCCGGAGACGGCGATGTCGAGCGGGATGGCGGTGAGGCTGAGCGTCTCCAGCGTCGCCTGGCTGCCCTCATAGACGCCGCGGATCGTCAGCTCAGCGTCGCCGATCAAATCGGGCGTCAGGCGGTCGAGGCGCATCCCCGAGACATCGCCGCCTACGTCGAGCGCGATCCGCTCGCCCGCAACCGTCACATCGGCGTCCAGCGAGGCCGCGCCCACATCGGCGGCGGCGGAGGCGAAATCGGCGAGGGAGAGGCGCCCGTTCGCGTTGAGATCGCTCGTCGGCCCCGTCACGGCGCCGTCGAAGGCGAAGGCGTCGAAGGACGCGCCTTCGATCAGTTCGGAGAGCGCCCCGTCGACGGCGAGCGCGACGGCGAAATCGGAGACGGTGGTGGCGCGGTCGAATGTCCCCTTAGCCTCGACGGAGAGGTCGCGGGAGGTCACCGCGCCCTCGTCGATGCGGATGATCCCGTTCTCATCCTCGGCGACGACGATGCGCAGGCGGGCTTCAGGGGCCAGCGCGCGCTGAACGGCGGGGTCGAGCGCGGCGCCGGGGATCAGGCGGAAATCGGCGTTGGCGGCGATGCGGCCCGCGAGGGAGATTTGCGCCTGTCCTTCAGCCTCGAACACGTCGGTGGAGGCGGCGTCGAAACTGATCGCCCATTCGGTCAGCGGCCCGTCGCCGTCGATGCTCACGCGGCTGGCGGTGTCGTCTGCGAACCCCGCGAGCGCCGCGACGATGCCGCCGGGCGCTTCTTCCGCATTCAGCTTCAGGCGAAGCGTCTCGGCGTCGAAGTCGCGCAGGAAGTCCAGGGCGATCTCGCCTTCGATCGCATCGGTGCGGGTGAGGGAGAAGCGGAGCGATTGCTCGTCGCCCTCGTCCCTGAAGGCGCCTTCCGCGTCGAAGGCGATGCCGACCTCCGCCGCCACGCCGGGGGCGATCGTTACGTCAGTCAGCGCGAGGCGATCGACGACCGCGGTGATCGGGGAGCGGGGCCAGTCGAACGGGTCGTCGTCCGTCTCAGCGAGGGCCGAATCCTCCTTCACCTCGACCGCCGCCGCTGCGGGCGAGGGCGGGCGAAGGACGTCGACGCCCGACGCCTCCAGATTTTCGATGGCGAGTTCGCCCGCGAGGATGCGAGACGGCGCCCAGGCCAGCGTCAGGCGCTCCACCGTCAGCCAGGCGCCGTCGCCGTCCGCGACGTTCAACCCGACGATCTGGAGCGATCCGTCCTCGCCGTCCTCCACGCCCTCCGCCGTGATCTCCAGCTCGCCGGGAACGGAGATCTGCTCAAGCGCGAAGTCGATCAGCTCGTTTTTCAGGCCGAGGAAGGAGAACTGCGCCGCCGCCGGCAGGGCGGCGAAGGTCAGCGCGGCGATGATGATCATAACCCGGGGCATCAGAACGCCTGTCCGATGGAGATGTAGACCTGAAAGAAATCGTCCTCGTCGCGCCCGTTCACCGGAAAGCCGACGTCGAAGCGCAGCGGGCCGATGGGGGAAAGATAACGCACGCCGCCGCCGACGGCGACCTGAAGGCCCTCGTCGAAAACCGGCGCGATCTCTTCTGAGACCGAGGCGGCTTCGACGAACCCGGCGAGGCCGATCACGTCCGTCGCGCGCACGCGCATCTCAGCGCCGATCTCCACCGTCGAGAGGCCGCCGGTCGGCTCGCCGTCCGCATCCAACGGGCCGATGAAGCGTTCGGCGTAGCCGCGCACCGATCCGCCGCCGCCCGAGTAAAGCCGCCGCGCGGGCGATACGACGTCGAGATCGCCGGAGAGGATGGAGGCCACCCGGCCCCGAACTGCGAAAATGTAGTCCTGCGTCCCCGTCAGATCGAAATAGGTGGAGGCGTTGGCGTCGAGGATCAGGAAGCTGACGGGCGTAGCGCCCTGCGCCCCTGCGAAGGGGGTGACGGAGAGCCGGGCGCGCACGCCTTTTGACGGATCCAGCCGATCGTCGCTGCTGTCGAAGGCGGCGAAGAGGGGCGCGCCGACGAGGTAGGAGTTCTCCGTCCCGTCGATGTCCTTGATCCGGCTGAATTCCAGAAGACCGCCCGCGCCGACGGTCAGGAAATCCGTCAGCTCCCGCTCGATCCCAAAGGACGGCGTGGCGCCGAGTTCCTCGAACGCCTCGTCGTCGATGCGCCTCAGGTTGAGGCCGAAGACGAGGTCCTGACCCGGACGGGCGTATTGGGGAATGCGGTAGCGGGTGTCGAGCGACTGCTCCTCCAGCCCCGCGATGGCTTCGAGCGTGATCGTCTCGTTGGCGCCGAAAAGGTTGCGGTGCTCGAACCCGCCTCGCACGGCGGGGCCGACATCGGTCGAATAGCGCACGCCGCCGGAGATCGTGCGCGGCGCGGCCTCCTCCAGCCGCACTTCGACGGGGAGGGTATCGCCCTCCGGCGGCTCCTCAGGGAAGTCGACGGAGGCGGCGTCGAAGAGACCGGTGGCGATCAGCTCATTCTGGAAGGCGCGGAGTTCCGCCGGGTCGGCTGGCGTTCCCTCCTCCCACGTGCGGTAGGTTTCGAGATAGGCGCGCTTCACCCCCTCGCCGCCCTCATAGGCGGGATCGCCGATCTGATAGGCGGGGCCGGCGGAGATGGTCGTGAAGACCTCGATCTCAGCGGTTTCGGGGTCGGCGACGGCTTCCCGCCCGATCCGCTGGGCGTAGGGCCTGCCAGAGGCGCGGAGCGCGGCGACCGCCGCCTGCTCCGCCGCCAGAATGTCCGCCGCCGTCGCGGGATCGCCGACGGGCGAGCCGAGCGCGTCGGCGTCGAGCGCGGGCGGCGCGGGGCCCGCGCCGGTCTCGATCAGGGCGAGGTCGTGGGCTTTCAGCGTGTAGCGGCGGTTCTCCGTCACGATCACGCGGGCGACGGCGATCGGCGTCTCGCCTTCGGCGGCCTCTTCCTCCGGCGCTTCGATGTCGACCTCGACCTCGGCTTCGAACCAACCTTCGGAGCGCAGAACCTTCTGGATCGTTCCGATATCGCCGGTCGCGCGGCGGCGGAGAAAAGCGAGGCTTTGCGCGCCGCGCTCCTGCTGGCGGTAGAGGGAGAGGGAGCTTTCGAGCAGCGCCTCGACGTCTTCGTCGCTGACGCCGGTCAGCTCCACCTCGTAGGCCACCTGCGTTTCGGGCGCTTCGAACGTGAGGTCGGGCGTCTCCTCGCCGTTCGCGCAGGCGGTGATGGCGAACGCCGTAAGGAGAATCAATGCAAAGCGCATATCCCACGCTTATCGGCAGGTCGCTGGCGGCGCGAGTGCGCGATAACGTCCCGACATTGACCGCGCCGCCGCCGGGCGTGAACCTGCCGCCGAGGGAGATGCGAGATGAACGAGCAAACCGGAAACCGGCGGACCGGCGCCGAAGCGATGGTCGACCTTTTGGCGGGGCATGGCGTGCGCCATGTCTTCGGCCTCTGCGGCGATACCTCGCTGCCGTTTTACGACGCGCTCGCCCGGCTCGACCATCCGATGACCCACATCCTGATGCGGGACGAGCGCCACGCCGCCTACGCCGCCGACGCCTATGCGCGGGTGACGGGGCGGCCCGGCGTGTGCGAGGGGCCGTCGGGCGGCGGCGCGACCTATATCGCGCCCGGCCTGATCGAGGCGAACGACAGCTCCGTCCCGATCCTCGCCATCACTACGGATGTCGCGACGACCTCCGCCGGGCGGTTTCCGCTGACGGAGCTGGACCAGGAGGCGCTGTTTCGCCCGCTCACCAAGTGGAACGGCATGATCCGCTCCGCTGGTGTCCTGCCGCGCATGGTGAGGAAAGCGTTCCGGAAAATGTCGACGGGGCGGCCCGGATCGGTGCATCTCGGTCTGCCGTTCGATGTCCAGAAAGCGCCGGTGGAGGAGGGCGACATCTGGGCGGATGACCGTTTTCAGCGCTACCCGGCGCTCCCCGCCGCGCCCGATCCGCGCAGCGTCGAGGCGGTGGCGGAGGCGCTGCTCCGCGCTGAAGCGCCCGTGATCGTCTGTGGCGGCGGCGTCGTTCTGGCGGGGGCGGAGGGCGCGCTCGCGGCGCTGGCGGAGGCGCTGGACCTGCCGGTCTGCGCCACGGTGTCGGGGCAAGGGGCGATGGCGGAGACGCATCCGCTCTGCGCGGGCGTCGTCGGCTCCAACGGCGGGACGGCGGCGACGCGTGCGTTGGTGGACGGCGCCGATTGCGTTTTCTTCATCGGTTGCCGGGCCGGGTCGGTGACGACGGAGCGCTGGCGCTCCCCCGCGCCGGGAACGACGGTTCTACACCTCGATAACGATCCCGCAGTGATCGGCGCCTGCTACAACACTGCGGCGGCTATCGTCGCTGACGCGCGGCTGGGGCTGGAGGCGCTGGAGGCCGTCACAACCGGACGCCGAATGGCGAAGGACGGCGCTGCGCGCGTCGCGGTCGCCAGGGCGCGGAAATGGGAGGCGTTCCGCGCGCTCGCCGCGTCGGATGAGACGCCGATCCGGCCCGAGCGGGTGATCGCCGAGTTGCAGGCGGCGTTGCCTGAGGATGCGGTGGTCTGCGCCGATCCGGGCACGCCATGTCCCTATTTCTCCGCCTGGTATGAATGGCCCCGCGCGGGGCGCCACTTCCTGACGAACCGCGCCCACGGCGCCCTCGGCTGGTCGCTCGGCGCCGCCATCGGCGCGCAGATCGGGCGGCCCGACGCCAAGGTGATCGCGGCGATGGGGGACGGATCGTTCGGGATGAGCGTGGGGGAGCTGGAGACGATCGTGCGGCTCAAGCTGCGCATTACAATCGTCGTCTTCTCCAACGCCGTTTTCGGATGGATCAAGGCGGGCCAGAAGTCGGGGTTCGGGGAGCGGTACTTCTCCGTCGACTTCTCCCGCACCGACCACGCCGCCGTCGCCGCCGCCTACGGCGTTAAGAGCTGGCGGGTGGAGGATCCCGGCGATCTGGCGACGACGCTAAGCGCCGCCGTCGCCCATGACGGCCCGACCTTGATTGACGTGATCGCGCAGCCCCTGCAGGACGCCGCCGCGCCCGTTTCGGAATGGGTCGCCTAACAGGCGCCGGTTTCCTCAATCCCTGGCTGCGCTGCGCGCAGCCATCCACAACAACAGCATCGCCGACGCGGCTAAACCTGCGCTGATCGCGATCACCAGGTCGTAACCGCCGAACCGCCACAGCACAGCCGCCAGCGTCGGTGCGGCGGCGGCGCAGGCGATGTAGGGCAGGGCGAGCGCGCCGGAGATCGCGCCGAACCCCTCCCGCCCCAGAAAATCGGCGGCGACCAGCGGACGGGTGATCGAGAGGACGCCGTAGCCCGCCCCGAAAAGGACGACGGCGGCGAAAATCGCGGTGGGGCCGGAGGCGATGAAAAGCAGTCCCATCGCGCAAAGCACCCCCGTGAAAGCGATCTGCGTGATCGCGGCGGCGGAGCGATCGGCGGCGAAGGCGGTGATGAAGATGCGACCCAGCACCTGACACGGTCCGATCAGGGAGGCGGCCAGCACCGCCGCGTCCGGCCCCGCGCCCCGGTCGCCGAGGATCGGCATTAGGTGGCTGATCGTCATGCTGTGGGTCAGCGCGAGAATCGGAAAGGCCGCCCCGAGCAGCCAGAAGACCGGCCGCCGCATCGCCCCCCGCGCCGCATCCCGCGCGGATGCGCGCGCCTCCGCCGTCGGCTTCGGCGCCGCACGCCCTTCGATCATCGACGTCGCGACGGCGAAAAGGACTGCGCCGAAAGTGGCGATCCCGGCGAAGACGAGCGCGGCCGCGCGCCAGCCCCACCCATCGGCGATCCAGTCGGCGAGCGGGAAACAGAGGGTGGAGGCGAAGCCGGCGACCAGCGTCACGGTCGTTATCGCGCCCCGCGCGCCGACGCCTTTAGCGCGGGTCAGAAAGGCGAAGCACGGCTCGTATAGGCAGGCGGAGGTCGCGACGCCGATCAGGGCCCAGCATGCGAAAAAGGCCGCTTTGGTCTCCGCCATCGACAGCATCGCCAGCACCGCCGCGCCGAAGAGGGCGGCGGCGGGGAACATCAAGCGCGAGACGCCGCGGTCGATGAGCCGCCCCGCAAGCGGCGATGCGAGCGCGGAGACGGCGAGGGCGAGCGTGAAGGCCAGCGCGATCTCCTCTCGCGCCCAGCCGAAATCCGCCTCCCACCGCAGGAGGAGGATGGGAAAGATGTAGAAGAGCGCGGCCCAGACCAGCGTCTCGGCGACGGCCATGAGGATGACGGGAAGAGAGAGGTCGAGACGCATCCCACCGCGCTACAGGAAGCGGCGCGCCCCGTGAAGTCGCTTCAGCCCGTCATGCGCGCGCTGATTTCCGTCAGCGCGGCTCGCCAGGCTGTGTCATATGCCTCGGTCCAGTCGTCGCCGATCTGCGCGGCCATGGCCTCGACGAAACAGTCGATGAAGATCGGATAGTGCGCCGCCGCGACGCCGCGGCCGACATGCCGTTCGCTAAGGCGATCCAGCGCGACCCGGAGGCGGGTCGGGTCCGCCTCCGCCATAACGCAGAGCTCCAGCGTCGCGGCGAACTTGCCGTATTGATTGCCCAGCTCCGCCTTGAACATCGACCGCGTCTCCGGCGCACGCGCGAAGAGGCGACGGTAAAGGTCTTCAATGACGTCCGGCGCGCGGGGGGCGATGCGCTCGTAGCTCTCGCGAATGGGGCTCATGGAGAAATCTGCTCTCGTCGTTCGCGCCAGAGTTGCGTCAACGCCTCGCCCGCGCAAGAGGGCCTTTAGCCGCCCGCGCGGGTTTCCGCCCTGATGTTCAGATAGTTGGCGAAAAAGATCACGCCCGCGCCGACGAAGACGAGCGCGATCAGCGGTTCATCGTAAAACAGCATGCCGATGACGGAGATGATCGGCAGACGCGCGAAGTCGAGCGGAAAGACGACGGTGGCCGGCGCATGGGAAAGCGCCGTCGTCAGGCAGTAATGCGCCGTCAGTCCGCAGACCCCGACCGCCGTGACCCAGAACCAGTCCATCCCCTCCGGCATCTTGAAATCGAGATCGTAACCGGAGGCGACGATCCCGAAACCGAGCTGCATGACCGTCAGCCAGAACATGATGGAGATCGTCGTCTCCGTCCGCGTCAGCAGCTTGGTGGAGATCGCGGCGCCGGTGAAGCCGAACGCCGCGAAGAGGGCGGCGACGAGACCGGCGTTGAGCGTCGCGGTGTCGGGACGCGCGACTAGAAGGATGCCGACGAAGCCGAGCGTCGCGGCGGCGACGCGGGTGCGGGTCAGCCGCTCCTGCAGAAAGAAGGGCGCCAGCAGCGCGACCCAGATCGGCACCGAGAACTCGAAGGCGAAGAGCTGGCTGAACGGGATCAGGGCGACCGCGTAGAACCAGAGGTTCTGTCCCGCGAAGTGGAAAAGGTTGCGCAGGCCATGGAGACCGAGGCGCCTCGCCTTGATGTCCTGCGTCAGTCCAAAGCCATAAGCGACTGCGACAACGATGATGACGCCGATCAGTGAACGGATCGTCATGATCTCGAACGTATCGAGCCGTCCCGCCAGCTCCCGCCCCGCCACCGCCATCAGCGTGAAGGACAGCGTCGCGCCCATCATGTAGGCGAGCGCGAGGAGCGGACGGCTCGGCTGGGCTGCGGCGTCGGTCACTCCGGAGCGATCCTGCAGCAGCCCGTATAGATCACCGCTTCGCCGTCTTTCTGCGTCAGCAGGTCGATGGTCCAGTCGAAGACCCGGTCCGACATGGTGTCGGAGCAGGCGGCGGGCCGGAGGATCGCGATGGCGGTGTCCTGAGGGGCCGTCAACGTCAGCGCGCGCGGCCATGGCCGGCCAAGCGCCGCGCGCTCATCGGGGATCGCGTAGTCGATCTGCGGACGCTGGGGCGTTGAGAACAGCGCCTCGCCCGCGCCGAGCTCCAGCGACCAGGACGGCTCGACGCCGCCGCAGAGGAGGGGCGGGCGCGCCTCCTCCGCCATCGCGGCGGTGGTCAGAGCGCAGATCAGAACGAATGCGCGGAGGATCAACGCTTGATGTCCTTCTGCGCGGCGCGGGCGGCGAGGATGACCTTGGCGGTCTCCAGCCATCCCGCCCTGCCGATTGCGGGCAGATCGGCCCAGGCGATTGCCTTTACGCCGTCGTTCTCAAAAGCCTCGCGGGCGACGACGTCGAGGAGGTAATCAGGGTAGCGGTCTTCGCCCTCTACTCCCACTCGATCGTGCCCGGCGGTTTCGACGTCACGTCGTAGGTGACCCGGTTGACGCCCTTCACTTCATTGATGATCCGCGTCGCGGTCTCGCCGAGAAACTCATGCTGGAAGGGATAGTAATCCGCCGTCATTCCGTCGACCGACGTCACGGCGCGTAGCGCGCAGGCGTAATCATAGGTCCGCCCGTCGCCCATCACGCCGACGGTCCGCACGGGCAGGATGGCGACGAAGGCCTGCCAGATCTCATCATAGAGCCCGTGCTTGCGGATCTGGTCGATATAGATCGCGTCGGCCTTGCGCAGGATCTCGATCTTCTCCCGCGTGATCTCGCCCGGACAGCGGATGGCGAGGCCGGGGCCGGGGAATGGGTGGCGGCCGACGAAGCTCTCCGGCAGGCCGAGCTCGCGGCCCAGGGCGCGGACCTCGTCCTTGAAGAGCTCGCGCAAGGGCTCCACCAGTTTCATGTCCATCCGCTCCGGCAACCCGCCCACATTGTGGTGCGACTTGATGGTGACGGAGGGGCCGCCGGAGAACGAGACGCTCTCGATCACATCCGGGTAAAGCGTGCCTTGGGCGAGGAATTTCGCGCCGCCCACGGACTTCGCGTGTTTCTCGAAGACGTCGATGAAGAGCTTGCCGATGGTCTTGCGCTTCGTCTCCGGGTCGCTCTCGCCGTCGAGCGCGCCGAGGAACAGCTCACTCTCGTCCGCATGGATCAGCGGGATGTTGTAATTGTCGCGGAACATGCCGACGACCTCGTCCGCCTCGCCCATGCGCATCAGACCGGTGTCGACGAAGACGCACGTGAGCTGATCGCCGATGGCTTCGTGGATCAGCACCGCCGCGACGGAGGAATCTACGCCGCCGGATAGCCCGCAGATCACCTTCTCGTCGCCGACCTGCGCCCGGATCGCCTCGATCGCCTGATCCTTGTAGGCGGCCATGGTCCAGTCGCCTTCGAACCCGGCGAGGCGCACGAAATTCTCGTAGAGCTTCGCGCCCTTCGGCGTGTGGTGCACTTCGGGGTGGAACTGCACCGCGTAGAAATTGCGCGTCGTGTCCGCCGTGATCGCGAAGGGCGCGTTGGGGGAGGTGCCGTAAACCTCGAACCCCGGCGCGATCTCCGCGACGTGGTCGCCGTGGGACATCCAGACCTGCTCGCGCGCTTCGCCCGGCAGGCCGATGCCGTCTTCGTCCGGCCCCTCGAACCAGCCGTCGAGCAGGGGCAGGCGCGCCGTGTCGGGCGTCACGTAGGCCCGTCCGAACTCCGCCGTGCCGTGTCCGCGCTCCACCCGGCCGCCGAGCATCTGCATCATCACCTGCTGGCCGTAGCAGATGCCGAGGATCGGAACGCCGAGGGCGAATACGGCCTCCGGCGGGCGGGGCGAGCCGTCGTCGATCACGCTCGCCGGGCCGCCGGAGAAGATCACGGCTTTAGGCGCGAAATCGGCGAGGAAGCCCTCGTCCACGTTCTGAAAGGGGTGGATTTCGCAATAGACGTTCAGCTCGCGAAGGCGACGCGCGATGAGCTGCGTGACCTGGCTGCCGAAGTCGATGATGAGGAGGCGGTCATGGGATGGCGTCGACATGGCCGGGCGATAGGCGCTTGCGGGGATTCGCGCAAGGAAACGCGACGCTGAAGTCATCTCTATACGTCTCCTCAACCATCACGGGCGATGATGCCCATGCGAGACGAGCGCGTTCGGCGCTCGCGGATTGCGAGGTGATGAGATGATGGCGGCTGGTTCGATCGTCGGCGATGTCGTCGAATGCAAAGACGTCCGAATTCCAATCGATCCCAGAATCATCACCCCCTGGGTGGAGAAAAAGCTGCGCCGTGGAAGGTACGAAACGCCGGAGACGGAGGCTGCGCCGAAATTCCTCTCCGCCGGGGACCGGGTGATGGAGCTCGGCGCCGGGATCGGCTTCTTCTCCACGTTCATCGCGAAGGAGATCGGGGTGGAGGCGGTGCACTGCGTCGAGGCGAATCCCAGACTCTCGGATTTCATCAGATCGGTCCACGCGCTGAATGGCGTGGAGACCGCGAGCGTCGTCAGCGGCGTCGCCATCTCGGACGCCGCCGAAGAACCCGAAAGCGGCTTTCTGGATTTTCATATCGCCGACCCGTTCTTTTCGTCGTCGCTTCTGCCCGTTCGGGCTGCCGTGGAAGTCTGCAAGACGCCGACATTCCGGCTCTCCTCCGCGATCCGCGAACATGACCCGACCGCGCTCGTGCTGGATATCGAGGGGGGAGAGCGCGAGATTTTCGAAGGCACCGACCTTGGCGGCGTGACCAAAGTGTTCCTTGAGCTTCACAAGCGCCTGATCCGCCCAAGCGGGGTGAAGAAGGTGTTCGACGACCTCTCCGCGCAGAATTTCGCCTACGATCAGTCGATCTCTTGCGGCGGGATGCTCCTCTTTCGCAAGGTGACGGGGTAATTCAGGGGGAGACCGCGCCCCGGCGGCGCGAATGTCGCTGATCGTCCCTCCAGCGCCGAAAATGCGCGGGGGGTCGCTCTCCGCCGAAGGTACATCCCGCGTGAACGGATCCTTTTGGCGGGAGATGGCCCGATGGCTGACGGAGCGGCGGCGCGCGGCAGACGCGCGAGAGGCGGGGGCGCGGCGCGGCGCGCGGAGCGGACTGCGGTGCGGATCGAGACCGCCCGCTATATCGAGCGCAACATCCCGACGATGGACCTCCTCTCCGAAGAGGCGCTCCAGATCATCGAAGCGAACGCCGAGACGGTGCTGGAGGAAATCGGCATCGGCTTCACCGACAGTCCCGAAGCGCTGAAGCGCTGGAGGGAAGCCGGCGCCGACGTGCAGGACGAGCGGGTCCGCATCCCCAAAGGCCTCGCACGCAAGCTCTGCGCCACAGCGCCCGCCAGTTTCATCCAACGCGCCCGCAATCCCGAGCGCAGTGTGGAGATCGGCGGCAAGACGACCGTCTTCGCGCCGGTCTACGGCCCCCCATTCGTGCGCGACGCCGAGGGCGGCCGCCGTTACGCCACGATGGCCGACTTCGAAAAATTCGTGAAGCTCGGCTACATGTCGAAATGGCTGCATCATTCCGGCGGCACCGTGTGCGAGCCGACCGATATCGCAGTCAACAAGCGCCATCTCGACATGCTCTACGCCCACATGAAGTGGTCGGACAAACCCTTCATGGGCTCGGTCACCGCGCCGGAGCGGGCCGAAGACAGCGTGAAGATGTGCGAGATCCTCTTCGGGAAGGACATCCTGCCCGAGATCACGGCGATGACTTCGCTCATCAACCTCAACTCGCCGATGATCTTCGACGGCATCATGTCCGGCGCGATGGAGGTCTACGCGAAGGCCAATCAGGCCTGCATCATCTCCCCCTTCATCGTCGGCGGCGCGATGGCGCCTGTCTCCGTCATGGGGACGCTGACGCAGGTGCTCGCCGAAGTGATGGCCGGCGTCGCCTACAGCCAGCTCGTGCGCCCCGGCGCGCCGGTGATCTTCGGCGCCTTCGTCACCTCGATCGACATGAACTCGGGCGCGCCGACCTTCGGCACGCCCGAAGCGAGCAAGATCCTCTGGGGCGCGGGCCAGCTCGCGCGCCGTCTCGGTCTGCCGTTTCGGTCGGGCGGGGGGCTGTGCGGCTCTAAACTGCCGGACGCGCAGGCGGCCTATGAGACGGCGAACACGCTCAACGCGGCGCTCCTGGGCGGCGTGAACTTCATGCTGCATTCCTGCGGCTGGCTGGAGGGCGGGCTCGTCTCCTCCTTCGAGAAATTCGTCCTCGACGCCGATCAGCTCGGCGCGCTCCATTCGATCGCATCGGGCGTGGACACGTCGGAGGACGCCCAGGCGATGGACGCGATCCGGGAGGTTGGGCCGGGCGGCCATTATCTCGGTTGCGCCCATACGCAGGCGAACTTCAAGGACGCCTTCTGGCGCTCCGAGGTGCTCGACTACAAGCCGTTCGAGACCTGGGCGGAGGAAGGCGCGCGCGACAGTCAGGCGCTCGCGTCGGCGCGGGTCGCGCGGATGCTCTCCGACTACGAAGCGCCGCCGATGGACCCGGCCATCGACGAGGCGCTTCAGGCCTTCATCGCCAAGCGTAAGGAGGCGGAGCCGGATAGCTTCGTCTGACTACGCTTGCGCGGTCTCAGAGCAGCGGCGCGGCGGTCATCCCCGCGCCGTTCGCATTTCCGCGAACAGCGCCGACAAAAGGCCGATATGCCGCTCCAGTGAGTAGGTCGCCGCGCCCAGGCGCCGCTCCGCCTCGCAGGTTTCTTCGGCCGATCTTATCGCGGCGATGATGGCGTCGCGCTTTCCGCTAAGGCCCAGTTTCGGCAGAAAACGCCGCAGATCCCGATCGCGGCGATAGGCGGCGGCGCCGGCCCGTGCGGCGCGGGTCATGAGGCGGGGACGGGTGAGTTTCAGCGTCATGTGCGATTCCCTTCATTCGGTTCGCACTTGCCTAACGCGGTTCACGGGAGCGTTGCGTAACTCACCTTAGCAGCGCGCGGTAAGAAACTGTAAACGAAGCCAAAAATGGCATCGCGTTAACATTCCTTTCAGAAAGCCGGTTTACCTCAATTCACGTAAAAGTTGAATCAATCTGTCGAGTTGAGGGGCGAAAGTGGACTTGCAAACCTATGAAATCTGTCAGGCCGCCAAGGGCGGTTTCGACGCCGCCGGATCTCTCTTCACCCGCGACGCCGGCCTCTATCTCGCCCATTGCCTTGGCGGGGTTTCGATCAGGCGAGCGGCGCAGGCGATCGGAGCGGCGCCGTCGACGGTCTCCCGCGCCGTGCGGCGGGTGGAGGCGCTGCGCGACGATCCTTTGATGGATGTCGCGTTCGATCAATTCGAGGCGGCTTTCGCCGCTCGTGACCATGAATCACAACCCAAGGAAATCGATATGCCGAAAGACGTCCGCCCGACCAAACAGGAGATCAACGCGCTGGTTCGACTGACCGAGCCGGAAGCCTTTCTGATGGTCGCCAAGGGGGCCGACAAGGCGGGCGTTTTCTGTCGGACGAATAATTTCCGCCGCCCGCTGATGATGGCGCCGCTAGCGGTGGCGAGCCGGATGCTCACCCACGACTGGATCACCTGTTTCGGCAAGTCGGAGCTGAGCGCGAAGTACAAGATCACCGACGCGGGCCGTGCGCTTCTAAAGCGGTGCGACGCCGAGCGGCCGTCGCGTGAGACGGGGTTCGCGGAGGCGCCGACCGCGTTCGCCGCGCAGCATCGGCTCAACGGCGCGCGCACGGTGTCGAACCCGACGACGGGAGAGCTCGAGACGATCCAGGTGAACCTCGGCGAATCGCCCCTCGGCTGGCTTTCGCGGCGGCGCGACGCCAGCGGTCAGCCGCTTCTGACGGCGGTCGAGGTCGAGGCGGGCGAGCGGCTGCGGGAGGATTATGAGATGGCGCAGATCGGCCCGAAGCTCGGGCAGGACTGGCGCCGCTTCCTCACCCCGGCGCAGACAAGCGGCGGGCCGGGGCGCACGCCCTCCGAAGGGCCGATGTTCGCCCGCGACCGGGTCGCAAAGGCGCTCGACGTGCTTGGGCCGGGCCTCTCGGACGCTGCGATTCGCATTTGCTGCTTCCTCGAAGGGCTGGAGGCGACTGAGAGGCGCATGGGCTGGTCGGCGCGGTCGGGCAAAGTCGTGCTGAAGCTCGCGCTGCAGCGTTTGGTCGACCACTATGGACTCGCTATCGGCGAACGCGCCGCCTGACGGCGTCCGGCGGCGGCAGGGCGAGGCTGCGGGGTTCGTTGGCGGGGGTCGTCCGGCTCAGACGGCGTCGACGATCGCCAGGAAATCATCCGCAGACAGGCTGGCCCCGCCGACGAGGCCGCCGTCGACATCTTCGATGCTCAGAATTTCCTCAGCGTTCGAACGGTTCATCGAGCCGCCGTAGAGGATCCGCATCTTCTCGGAGACTGACGCGCCCAGCGCCACCGCAATCTCGTCGCGGATCATCGCATGCATGTCCGCGATCTCGTCGGGCGTGGCGGCCTCTCCCGTTCCGATCGCCCAGACTGGCTCATAAGCGATGATCGTGTTGGCCGAAGTGGTGTTGGCGGCGAGCGCGGTGCGAAGTTGCGCCGCGACGATTTCCTCCGCGCGCTCCATCTCGCGGTCCGCCGCGCTTTCGCCGACGCAGAGAATCGCCGTGATGTCCGCCCGATGCGCGGCGCGCACCTTGGCCTGCGTCATCAGATCGGTCTCCAGATGGTCGTTCCGGCGCTCCGAATGGCCGACGATCACGTGGGTGACGCCGAAGGCCGCCAGCATTTCGGCCGAAACGTCGCCGGTATGGGCGCCCGACGCCTCATGGTGGCAATTCTGCGCGCCGATCCTCACCCCGCGCCCGACAAGGAGCGGGATGAGCGGGTAGGGCGGGCAGATGACCACGCCCACATGATCCCGGCCCAAGATCTCAGCCGCGACAGCGTCGACGATCGTCCGCGCGTCGCGCGGCGCATTCATCTTCCAGTTGCCGGCGATCAGTTTGCGTCGCATTGGCGGTCCTCCTCCCCGGAACGTGTCGCCGAAACCAGTTAAGAATTCACGGCCTCAGCAGCCAAAAGCGGGGGAAGGACGATCAGGCGTCTTCGCCGACCTTGAACGAGATCGATTCGCCGCACCCGCAGGCGTCCGCGACGTTCGGATTGTTGAAGACGAAACCGCTCTCCAAGAGCGAGGTCTTGTAATCGACCTCCGTCCCGAAGAGGAACATTTGCGCCATCGGCGCGATCATCACGCGCGCGCCGTCCTGATCGACCACCTCGTCATTCGGATCGACCTCCTCGGCGTACTCCATGGTGTATTCCATGCCCGCGCAGCCGCCCTTCTTCAGGCCGAGCTTGAGGCCCTTCACCTTGCCGTCCGACCCGTCCATCAGCGACTTGATCTGCGCGACGGCGGCGGGCGTGAGCGTAACGGCTTGTTTCCCGGGAATTCCGAACATGGAGCGCCTCTTTCAACGATAGAAGCAACTTAAGCGCTCCGACCTCGCGTCTCAAGCGGCCGCCGTCAATTCGGTGCCGTCAAGTAGAGGTCGTCACTTCGGGGCCGCCGTCGAATAGCGGAAGGAGGCGTACCACGCCGCCGCCGGGTAGAGCTCCGCATCCGTGTAGGTCTCCGCGATCTCGGTCATGACCTCATGGCTGCGCTGGCCGGTTCGGAACGCCTTGATCTGCGTCATGATGTAGATCTCGTTCTCGCCCGCGAGGTTCGGCGCGTCCTCCACCACCGAAATCCCGTTCTCGCCATGGCAGCCGGAGCAGTCCTCGGGCGCCGCCGCGCCCGGTTTGGCGAAGGCCTGAACCGCCTTGGGCTCGAGCGCCGCGTAATAGAGCGTCACGGCGTCGATCGCGTCGTCGCTCAACTCCTTCGCGACCACGTTCATCATCTCATGCTCGCGTTCGCCGCTCCGAAAGGCGCGGATTTGCGCGGCGAGGTAAGCCGCCGGCTCCCCGCCGATATGCGGAGCGACCGGGATCGCCGCGACGCCGTCGGCGCCATGGCAGACCCGGCACTTGGCTCCGGCGATGGACCGACCTTCGGTCACGTCCGCCGCCAAAGCCGAACCCCCGCCGAGCGTCAACCCGGCGAGGGCGAGGGCGAAGGCTTTACTCAGCCGCCGCATAGGAGATGCGGTAGATCGCGCCGGCCTGATCGTCCGAGACGAGGATCGAGCCGTCCTTCAGCTGCGCGACGTCAACCGGGCGCCCGAGATATTCGCCGTTCTGGTTCCAGCCTTCGGCGAAGGGCTCCATCGTCGCGTTCCCTTCCTCGTCGATGAAGGTGACCATGACGCGGGCGCCGATGGCTTCGGTGCGGTTCCAGGACCCGTGCTGGGCGGAGAAGATGGCGTTCTTGTACTTCGTCGGGAACATGTCGCCGGTGTAGAACATCATCCCGAGATCGGCGGCGTGGGCCACCGTCTCCACCGCCGGATGGACGATGCCTTCAGGCGGAGTGTCGCCCTTGTACTCAGCGGTCCGCACCTGACCGCCGCCATACCAGGGATGGCCGAAATGCTGACCCGCCTCGGTGGAGACGTTCAACTCGCCCGGCGGGATGTCGTCGCCCATGCCGTCGACCTGATTATCGGTCCACCAGAGCTCGCCAGTGACCGGATGGAAATCCTGCCCGACCGAGTTGCGCACGCCGTAAGCGAAGACTTCCTTGCCTGAGCCGTCGCGGTTCATGCGGACGATACCGCCGATCCCGGTCTCCTTGTAAAGGTCCATCTTCTCCGGCGGGGCCACGTTGAAGGGCTGGCCGAGCGAGATGTAGATCTTGTCGTCCGGCCCGATGTCGCAGACGCGCGCGGTGTGGTTGTAGCTCTCTTCCTCCACCGGGATCAGCGTGCCCTGCGCCGCGACGTTGAACGCGGCGACGTCCGGGCTCTCGTAGAAGAACTCGGCGGCGGGGAAGACCAGAACGCGGTTCTGCTCCGCTATGTAGAGGAACCCGTCGGGGGAGAAGCACGGCCCGTTCGGGATCGCCATCTGGAGCGACGGCGCGAAGTCCTTCACCTCGTCCGCCACGCGGTCCTTGTTGCGGTCGGTCACCGCCCAGACTTTGGTTTTGCGCGTGCCGACGAATGTGACGAGGCCCTGCGGCCCGACCGCCATATGGCGGGCGTCCGGCACGATTGCGTAAAGCTCGATCTCGAAGCCGGGCGGCATTTCGATGTTGTCGAGAATGGCGCGCACGCCGTCGGCATAGGGGCCGTCTTGCTCCACATAGGTGAAGTCGGTGACGCCTGTTTGCTGAAAGTTGGAGAGCTTTTCGAGATTATCGGCGAGGGCCGCGCCAGAAGACGCAAGCAGGGCCGTCGCCGCCAAAGCGGACGTGAAACGCATTCATACCTCCCTTTCGTCGGCGATTATTCGCCTTACGCAGGGGAAGTTAACGCGTTTTCAGCTGGTGAAAAACAGTTTTGTCTTTCCGCTTAAGGTTGAGGCGGTTCACATGAACCCAAGTTCGAGCCGCGCCTCGTCCGACAGCATGTCCATGCCCCAGGGCGGATCCCAGACGAGCTGCACGTTCGCTGACTTCACGCCGGGCAGGGCTTCGACAGCGTCCGCGACCCAGCCGGGCATTTCGCCTGCGACGGGGCAGCCGGGGGCCGTGAGCGTCATGTCGATGTCCACGGCGCCCTCGTCGTCGACGATGATCGCGTAGACGAGGCCGAGATCGTAGATGTTCACCGGAATCTCCGGATCGTGCACGGTCCGGCACGCATCCTGGATCGGTTCGTACAGAGGATGATCCTCCGTCGATGGTCTGATGATCGGTTCGCCCTGATCGTCCGGCATGCCGCGTCCCTTTCCGAAAGGAGAACCCTGATATATGGGTCCGCCCGCCAACCGTCCAGATCAGGTCAGACCGCAATGCAGCGCTTTTCCTTCGACATCTCCGCCCGCGACGGGCGCGCGCGGCGCGGAACGATCTCCACCCCTCGCGGCGAGATCCGCACGCCCGCCTTCATGCCGGTCGGCACGGCGGCGACGGTGAAGGCGATGACCACCGACGCGGTGCGCGAGACGGGGGCGGATATTCTGCTCGGCAACACCTATCACTTGATGCTGCGACCGGGGGCCGAGCGGATGGACCAGCTCGGGGGGCTTCACAAATTCATGAACTGGAAGCGCCCGATCCTGACCGACAGCGGCGGGTTTCAGGTTATGAGCCTTTCTGGCCTCAGAAAACTGACTGAGGAGGGGGTCCGCTTTAAGTCCCATATCGACGGTTCGGAGCATAACCTGACGCCCGAGCGGTCGATGGAGATCCAGCGCCTGATCGGCTCCGACATCGTCATGTGCTTTGACGAATGCCCGGCGCTCCCCGCCGAACGTCCGGCGATCGAGGAGAGCATGCGCCTCTCCATGCGTTGGGCCGCGCGGTCTCGCGATGCGTTCGGGGACCGTCCGGGCCATGCGCTCTTCGGCATCCAGCAGGGCGGATTGGAGGAGGATTTGAGAGGGGAGAGCGCTGAAGCCCTCCGCGTCATCGAATTCGACGGCTACGCCATCGGCGGCCTCGCGGTGGGGGAGGGGCAGGAGGCGATGTTCGGCGTGCTAGACTATGCGCCGGAGCAACTGCCCGAGGACAAGCCGCGCTACCTGATGGGGGTCGGCAAGCCGGATGATATTCTCGGCGCAGTGCAGCGCGGGGTCGACATGTTCGACTGCGTCCTGCCCACGCGGTCGGGGCGCACGGGTCAGGCGCTGACCCGTTTCGGCGCGATCAACATCAAGAACGCCCGCCATGCGGAGGATCCGCGCCCGCTCGACCCGGACTGCGCATGCCCAGCCTGCCGCAATTATTCCCGCGCCTATCTTCATCACCTCTTCAAGTCGCAGGAGATCCTCGCCTCCATGCTGCTGACCTGGCACAATCTCCATTATTATCAGGAGCTGATGCAGGGCATCCGCGACGCCATCGAAGCGAGTGCGCTGGAGGCTTTCGCCGCAGCTTTCCACGCGAGGCGCGCCGAAGGCGATATGCCGCCGCTCTGAGCCGCCGATTTTGCGTGGCCTGCGCCGCGCCATGGCGGCTCGTCGCCGCTTCGCGGCGGGTCTCGCCGACGGCGCTTCCCATCGAGCGTCGCCCAAGGTCGAAACGGCGGACGCCTCCGGCGGGGATATTTACGGAGCAAAGAAGTTGGAGACAGTCCTCCGTTTTCTTTGCTCCTCAAACATCCTCGCGCGATGCGCGAAAGGCGCGAAAGCGCCCCACCCGAGGAGAAGACGGGCGCACGCCCGGCGCCGACGAGATGAAAGCGTCGCGCGTCAGCGCGTCCGTTCAGAAACGATACGTGCCGCCGATCGCGACGATGTGGGTTTGGCCCGCGTAGTCGATATTCGTGCCCGCCGCCGGGCCGTTCATGATCGTCAGATCGCTGTCCTCGAAGAAGACCACCGAATATCCCGCGTCGATCTTCATCGCTTCGTCGATCTGGTAGCTGAACCCGACCGAGGCCCAGAACCGGTCGCTGTCGGGGATCCGCAAGGAGCGGGAGGCGCGCTGGGTCGGCGTTTCGTCATAGGCGACGCCGGCGCGGAGCGTGAGCGCATCGTCCCATTCGTACTCCATGCCCACCGCGACGAAGATCGAATCCTTGTAATCCGTGATCTCGGAAAGGTCGTTATTCGGCGCCAGCGCCGGCACGTTCACCTGGATCTCGCTGAACTCCGACCAGTTGGCCCACTCGAACTCCGCCAGAAGCGCGAGATCGTCCGTCAGCTCCTGGCGCAGGCCCGCCGAGATCTTCATCGGCAGGGAGATCGAGGCGTCGCCCGGCAGGTCGACCGGATTGAAGGCGGCGTCGAAGGCGCTCAAGGTGCCCGAAGTGACGATGTCGTAACCGTAGTCATAGGCGATGCCGATGCGCGTCGTATCCGTCACGTCCCAGAGCGCGCCCAGGTTGAAGCTGACTGCGACGTCGGTGGCGTTCAGCTTCGCTTCCAGCACGTTCCCGTTTCCATCCACGCCCACGGCGCGGGTGAGCTGCGGATCGTTGTAGATGACGGAGACGCCGCCGCCGACCGTGAAATCCTCCGTCACGTTCCAGGCGAGCATCGGGGTTATCGCGATGGAGATCAGCTCCGAGCGAATGCCGTCGCCCGCGCCGATGAAGTCGTCGTCATAGTCGGTCGTCAGGCCGAAGGGCGAGTGGATGCCGAGGCCGACCACGAACTCCTCCGTCAGCCGATAGCCGACGGCGGTCGCCGGGACGACGCCTATGACGCCGGGCCGCGCCCGCTGACCGTTGGCCTGCGCCGTGCCGGTGATGTCCGGAAAGACCCCGGAGATCGCGCCGCCGAGCTCAATCGTCCGCACTTTTCCGAGCGCGGCCGGATTAAAGAGCGAATAGGTGACGTCGTTCGCCGCCGCGGTCGATCCCGCAAAGGACGCGCCCTGCGCGTTGGCGGAGCGTTCCCGTAGAGAAAACCCGCCTGCAAGGGCGGTCTCGGCGACCAAGACAGCGGTCATGGCGACCGCGCCGACTTGTGCGTATGCGCGCATTTTGAAACCCCTCTCCCTGCGCCGCTACCCCAAAACCCCCGCAGCGCGCACCCACTGAGGCGTTATTTCGCCGCCACGTCAACGGTTAGGCGCCGGAAACGCAATCGATCAGCGTCGCCGCAGCGCGGCGGTCGAGGCTTTATTCGGCCGCCGCCGCAGCTGTCGCCAGGGGCACGACGACGGTGAACTTCGCGCCGCCCTCCGCCGCTTCGCCGACGCTGATCGAGCCGCCGATCAGCTCCACGATCTTGCGGCAGATCGGCAGGCCGAGCCCGGCGCTGCCCGCCTTGGAGCGGCGGAAGAACGTCTCGAAAATCCGCTCGCGATCCTCCGGCGCGACGCCGACGCCGTTATCGGAGATCTCCACCACATAGGCGGCGTCGCGGATTTCGGAGCGCAGCGTCACCTCGGCGACGTCGCGCTGGCTGTGGATGATCGCATTGGAGATCAGGTTGATGAAGACCTGCGCCAGACGATCGGGATCGGCGAGCACCATCGCCGCGCCCGCCCGGTCGTCCCAGCTGAGGCGCACGCGGTCGGCGTCATGGGGCGCGACCGCGATCTCCGCCGAAGACCGCAGGACGCTTTCGGCGTCGATCGGCTCGCCCGGCTCGGGCGTCGCGTCTTCGAGAAAACTCAGATCGCGAATTTCGTCGAGAAGACGCGTGAGCCGCTCGCTCTCCGCCTGGATAATGCCGGCGAAATGCGCCCGCTCGCCCGCGGTCAGATCTTCGTTCCGCCCGATGATCTCCGCGAAGGAGCGGACGGAAGTCATCGGCGTGCGCAGTTCATGGCTGACCTGGCTGAGAAACTCGTCCTTCTGCGCGTCGAGCGTCTTCAGCCGCTCATTGGCGGCCGCGAGATCGCGGGCGGTGGTCTCGACCTCCGCCGACTTCTGACGGAGCGCCAGCGTCGCGCGCCGGAGCTTCGCGTTCTCGTCGGCGATCTCCACCAGGTCATTCATGGAGATCGTCTCGCCATCCGCGATCCGCCCGACCATCGCATGGGCAGACGAGGCGCCGATCGACCCCGCCAGCGCCCGTTCGAGACGGGAGATGAACTCGGGCGTCGGATGCGGCAGACCTTCCGTCTTGCCCTGAGAGCGCGCAGCGGCGTGGAAGAGCTCCGTCGCTGAGCGGGCCCCGAGAATGCGCTGCGCGAGGATATAGAGATCGGTCGAGGCGGCCGAGCGCTGCAGAACGCCGAGGGCGCGCGACGGCTCCGTCCTGAAGACGTCGACGAAGAGCGCGGCCTGCAACCGCTCCAGCGGCCGCATGGAGGAGACGAGCGATACGGCCACCAGGACGGCGGTGTTGATCCCGACGCTCCAGACCGTCGCGTGAACAAGGCGATCATCGCCGCCCGACCCGAAAAGGGAGTAGGGGCGGAGCGCTTCGATCCCGAACGGACCTTTTGCGATCATGGCCGCCGAAAAGACGCCGCTCTCGCCGAAGCTCGGCAGATAGAGCGTGTAGAGCCAAAGCGCGAAACCGCTGGAGAGGCCAGCCACCGCGCCGATCCGCGTCGCGCCGCGCCAGAAGACGCCGAGCAATAGGGGAGGGAGGAACTGCGCGACGCCGCAGAAAGCGATCAGGCCGGTGGCGGCCAACGCCTCCGACCGGCCCGTCGCGCGGAAATAGATGTAGCCGAGCGCCAGAATGACGAAGATCGCGAGCCGTCGGGACGAGAGCAGCGCCTGCTGAAGATCGCCGCTCTGCACTTCTCCCTCCCGCGCGAGAAGGCGAACCGAGATCGGCGCGACGATGTGGTTCGACACCATGGTCGAAAGCGCGATAGTCGAGACGATCACCATGGAGGTCGCAGCCGAGAATCCGCCGATGAAGGCGAAGACGGCGAGCGCTTCGTCTCCGCGGGTCTGGGGCAGGGTGAGGACGAAGAGATCGGGGTTAGCGCCCTCCGGCAGGGTCGAAAGCCCGACGAAGGCGATCGGGAGGACGAAGAGGGACATGAGAAGCAGATAGAGCGGGAAGAGCCAGCTCGCCGTCGACAGATGCCGCTCGTCGGTGTTCTCCACCACCGTCACCTGGAACTGGCGCGGCAGGCAGATGATCGCGGCGGCCGAGAGGAAGAGGAGCGTCAGCCAGCGTTCGCCGAAATCCACCTCGCGCAGAAGCCGGTCGGCCTCCGGCGCGGCGAAGGCCTCCTCCAGACCGCCCGCGACATAGAAGATCGCGTAGACGCCGACCGCGATCAGCGCGGCGAGCTTCACCACCGCCTCCAGCGCGATGGCGGCCACGACGCCATTGTGCCGCTCGCTCTCATCGAGGGATCGCGTGCCGAACAGAATGGTGAAGACGCCGAGGCCGAGCGCCGCCCAAAAGGCGATGCGCGCATCCTGATCCGGCGAGCCGCCCGTGATCGCCTCGTAGGACAGCGTCACCGATTGAAGCTGGAGCGCGATATAGGGCGTCGCGGCGACGACCGCGACGACGGTGGCGAGGCCGGCGAGCGCGCCCGATTTCCCGAAGCGGGACGAGATCATGTCGGCGATGGATGTGATGCCGTGGACCCGTCCGATCCGTACGATCTTGCGGATGCCCCACCACCAGCCGACGAAAACGAGGGTGGGGCCGAGATAGATCGTTATGAACTCGAGCCCGTTGCGCGCCGCCGAACCCACCGCGCCGTAGAACGTCCACGCGGTGCAATAGACCGAAAGCGAGAGCGTGTAGATCAGCGGGGAGCGGAGCCACGCTCCGCCGCCCGCCCGCGCGCGCTTGTCGACGATCCAGGCGAGCCCGAACAGAAGCGCGACATAGCCGAGGCAAACGGCGATGATGATGTTGGCGCTGGACGTCACAGGTCGATGTCCTGTCGCCCTCCCCCGTGGAATTGGGCGAGGAGACGCGCCAACCTGCGGGCGAGGATGATCAAGGCCGCCCAGACGGCGAAGACGTAGCAGACGATAAGCGGCGCGCCGAACAGGCTCAGATCAGATGCGAAAAGGGCGAGCAGCGGAGGGCAAAAGAGCGCCAGCCCGGCGATCGGCAGAATGAGCGCGCCGTCGCGGAGGCGCGAGACCGACGGCGGCTCCGCGTCGGATGTCGCCCGCCGCCGGGACCGGTCCTGGCTCTGGGGCGTCATGGCGAGCGCGACGTCATGATGAGCGGGTCGTCACGAGGGCGCGCCGCGCTCTGCGCGCTTTCGGCTGGCGAGCTCGCGCACCGCATCGACGACTTCGGCGTTCGCGAAGGGTTTCGTCATGAACATGTCGGCGCCGATATCCTCCGCCACTTCGCGATCCCTGCGCTGTCCCTTGGCCGTGAGCATCAGGACCGGCAGATGAGAAATCGCGGGCGTCGAGCGGATCGCGCGGAGCATCTCGAACCCGCTGGCGCCCGGCAGCATCGCGTCCAGCACCATCACATCGGGTCTCTCGGACGCCAGACTGGCCATTCCGCTCTCCGCGTCTTCAACAGCGGTGACGTCAAATCCGGCGCGGCTCAGAATGAACCGCAGAGATTCGACGATATGCGGCTCATCCTCGACGATGAGCACCTTGCCGTCCATCCGGCGTCCTCCCCTTGGCATCGGTATTTTCCGATTTCGGACAACGATGTCGGGAAGGCGAACGCCGGTCAACAGCGCCGTTGCGCGGATGGCGATCGCCCGCACCGACCTGCAAGCGGCGTTCGTGGCGAGCGGTTGAAAGAGATCGGGCGGCGAGCATCACGCGCTCGCCGCCCTTTTCGCTGAGCGGGCGATTTCCACCCCGCCCAATCAATACGGACTTTCGCCTAACCACTCTTCGCGACGATACTCAATCATACCCAAGCGCCCTCCACTGCGCTTGGCTTCGCCCGTTGGACAGCCCTTAAGCTGCATTCCGCTCAGCGCGCCGCGATAGCGGCGTGGATATTAGATAGCGTTCCGCGATCGGACGTTCTATGCGTTTTTCTGCAAGAATGGTTTGCATAAATGCTCTTGGGGTGGAGGGGCGGCGTTGTCGATCGAAGATTGGAGCCTTTTGCGGTCCGTGCTCGCGGTGTCGCGTCATCGGGGGCTGGCGGGCGCGGCGAAGACGCTTGGCGTGAACCAGGCGACGATTTCGCGGCAACTGGCCAAGGCCGAGGCTTCGGTCGGTTTGCGCTTCTTCGACCGCCTCAGCACCGGCATGCAGCCGACGCGAGCGGGCCTCGCCGCGATCGAAGCGGCGGAGAAGATCGAGGCGTCGATCCTGACTCTGGACACCTCGCTCGCCGGGTTCGACACGGGCGCCAGCGGCATGGTCAGGCTCTCGATCCCGCTCTCGATCATGGAGCATGGGCTCGCAGACGACATCGCCGCCTTCCGCGACGCCTATCCGGAGATCCATCTGGAGATCTCCAGCGACGACGGTCTGGTGAGCCTTGGCGAACGGAGCGCCGACGTCGCGATACGGGCGCAGGACAAGCCCGCGTCGGGCCTTTGGGGCCGCAAGCTGGCGACGATGGAGTATCAGTTCTACGGATCGGCGCGGCTTTGCGAGGAATGGTCTGACGCGCTCGCCGGCCGCGATCCTGGCGCGAGCATGCCGATGATCCAGAGCGCCGGCACGCCGCCGAGCGCGCTAGACGAGTTCAAGAAGGCCTTTCCCGAAGCGCGCACGGTGGTCGCCTGCGCGCGGCTTGACGAATACACGCCGCTCTTGCGGCGCGGCGTCGGCTTCGGCCTCAGCCCCTGCTTCATCGCCTCCGCTTATCCCGAACTGCGCATGGTGGAGCGCGCTCGGACGACCCGGACCAAAGCGCTCTGGGCGCTGTTGCACGCCGATCTGATGGACACGCCGCGCTTCCGTCTGCTGGTGGACTTTCTGGCGCAACGATACGCAGAGCGCGCGCCGCTCTTCGCGACGCCGCGCCATGATCAGCCGATGGACGCCTCCGGCGGGGACATTTGAAGAAGGGCGAAGGCGCAGGGCGTTTTCGCATTCCCGTAAATTTCCATTCGCTCCGCAGGAGCTTCGCGTAAGCGAACGGGAGCGCGGAGCGATCCCGCGCCTGAGGAGGCGGCCCTGTCAGGGGCTCCGACGAGGGCGCCCCTCGCTTCCATCTCTCCTCCAATCCGTGATGTGCGTTCGTCGGCGCGTTCGTCGGGCGCTTCAGTCCTCCGCCGGAGAGCCGGCCACGAAGGGCTCGCGTCGCCAGCGGCAGCCCTGGTGGGCGCAGACCCGGCACTCGCCGCCCACCAGCGCCGGCGCCTTTTCAAGGTCGGGCGCGTAAACGCCGTCCCGCGCCGCGCTTTCGCCAAGCAGGAGCATGTCGGCCCACATGCCGCCCAGATCGGTCCATGCGATGGCGAGCGCGCGCCCCTCGTCATGGCGCATGACCGGCAGGACGAGCAGCTCGCCCCGCGCCGCCCTGTGCGCCGGCCAGACGGGACAGTCGAGGTTGCGCCCGCGCGGCGCCAGCTGAAGCGCCCCCCGGCGCTCCAGCGTGCGACCGGCGGCGTCCACCCTGAAATGGGCCGCGCGCGCGTTCGCGCCGCCGTCGCCGGGGCTCGGCAGGCAGGCGATGCGCCGCATCACCAGCGCCATGTCGCCGTCCAGGCGGCGCTGGAGCCGCATGAGATCCCAGCCGCAATCGGCCGCCTCAGCCAGGATGAAGTCTTTGGGCGCGAGCAGGGCGTCGGCGGCGCGTCGCAGCACTTCCCGCCCGATGAGACGCCGCGTTTCGTCCTCCATCTCCACCGCCTCGCCGATCTCGCGCCATGCGGCGCTGTGGGCCGCCGCGCAGGCGTCCACCGCGCGATCGACCAGTCCGTGAAACCGGCTCGTCGCGAAGGCGAGGGCGCGCCGGTCGCGCTCTTCCAGCCAGCCGATGTCGCGGTCCACGTCGAAATCCCTGGTCGCGCGGCGCAGCGCATAGGCGATGTCTTCGTCCTCGCGCAGGATGTAGCGCCGCGCCGTCTTCGCCTCCTCCTCGATCCAGTCCGCGAGCGCGGGGGTCAGGGCGATCGCCTCCTCCGCCTCCGCCGCCGGGATGCGGAGGCGCCGCTTCTGGGTCGTCTCGTCGAAATACCGCGCCAGCGCGGCGCCGGTATCTGAAAGGCGCGCTGACTGCTGAAACAGGATCTCCTCGAACCGCTCGCGCTGCTGCGCCTCCATCGCGCCCGAACCGTCCTTTCCGCCTTCGAAAAGGATCTCGGATGTGGATCGGAGCGCTGAGATCTCAGTCAGCATGTCGTGAACCGCGTCGCCGAGGGCGGGATCGTTGGCCAGCCGGTCCTCGACGAGGTTCACAGCCTCCGCCAGACCCGTCATGCGCCGGTAGGCGCGCGCGGCGAGGCGGCTCCAGTTCGGGTTGCGGGCGACGACTTCCTGCGTTTCGCCGAAGGCCGACTGCCCCTCCACCGCGAGGCCGGGGTCCGCCGCCATCTCGGAGAGCGTCTCGATCAGGCGGGCTTCGTCGCGCCCCGTGAGTCGGTCATCGCGGATGTCCAGCTCCTCCGCGATCCGGGAGAGGAGGGCGCCGTTGATTCGCCGCTTATTCGCCTCAATCAGGTTGAGATAGGAAGCGGAGATCTCCACCCGGCGCGCCAGATCGACCTGGCGAAGTCCGATTTCCTTGCGTCTTTCGCGGATGCGAAGGCCGATTACCGATGCGCGAATGGACCTATCCCCCTATCCACCTTGGGTTAACGCTGTTCTTTGTCGATAATTTACAAGATATCCTCTCCAGCAAGAGAGAAATTAACAAAATAGTCGTTTTGAAACAACGATATGTTGAGAAATTGTCGAGGCGACGCGATCTTCCCCAACGTGAAGCAAAAGGCCAGCGATCGATCTCGTTCATCCTGACGGGGGCGAAAACGGGGCCGGATCACCCAAGGGAGGAGACATATGTCTCAGTTCAACACCAGCCGCCGCAGCCTGCTCAAGGGCGGCGTCGCACTGGGCGCCGGCGTCGCCGCGCCGACCATTTTCACCGGCCAGTCCTGGGCGGCGAGCCACGCGTTCACCAACGCGCCGACCGGCTCCACCGTCACGCTCGGCTTCAACGTTCCCCAGTCCGGGCCCTACGCTGACGAGGGCGCTGACGAGCTGCGCGCTTACCAGCTCGCCGTCGAGCATCTGAACGGCGAAGGCGACGGCGGGATGATGAACACCTTCTCGTCCAAGGCGCTGAAGGGCAACGGCATCCTCGGCAAGAAAGTCGAGTTCGTCACGGGCGACACCCAGACGAAATCGGACGCCGCCCGCGCATCCGCCAAGTCGATGATCGAAAAAGACGGCGCGGTGATGATCACCGGCGGTTCGTCCTCGGGCGTCGCCGTGGCCGTGCAGGCTCTCTGCCAGGAAGCTGGCGTCATCTTCATGGCGGGCCTCACCCACTCCAACGACACCACGGGCAAGGACCGGAAGGCGAACGGCTTCCGTCACTTCTTCAACTCGTACATGTCGGGCGCCGCGCTCGCGCCGATCCTCGGCAACAACTACGGCACCGACCGTAAGGCGTACCACCTGACGGCCGACTACAACTGGGGCTACACGACGGAGGAAGCTGTCCGCTCCTCGACCGAGTCCATCGGCTGGGAGACGGTCAACACCGTCAAGACCCCGCTCGCGGCGACGGACTTCTCCGCCTACATCACGCCGGTTCTGCAGTCGGACGCCGACGTGCTCGTTCTGAACCACTACGGCGGCAATATGGTCAACTCGCTGACCAACGCCGTCCAGTTCGGCCTGCGCGATCGCATCGTCAACGGCAAGAACTTCGAGATCGTCGTTCCGCTCTACTCTCGCCTGATGGCGAAGGGCGCCGGCGCCAACGTCAAGGGCATCTTCGGCTCGACGAACTGGCACTGGTCGCTGCAGGACGAGGGCTCCCAGGCGTTCGTGAAATCCTTCGGCACCAAGTACGGCTTCCCGCCGTCCCAGGCGGCGCACACCTGCTACGTGCAGGCGCTGCTCTATGCGGACGCCGTGGAGCGCGCGGGCACGTTCAACCCCTGCGGCGTGGTCGAAGCCCTCGAAGGCTTCGAGTTCGACGGCATGGGCAACGGCAAGACGCTCTATCGCGCCGAAGATCACCAGTGCTTCAAGGACGTGCTCGTCGTTAAGGGTAAAGAGAACCCGACCTCCGAGTTCGACCTTCTGGAGATCGTCGAGGTCACCCCGGTCGATCAGGTCACCTACGCGCCGGACCACCCGCAGTTCGCGGGCGGGGCGCTCGGTTCCTGCAACCCGGGCGCCTGATTCAGGTCGCCGAAAGACGGGTCGCCTCGCGGCGGCCCGGAAAACCTAACCGACGGGGCGGATTTCGCCCCGTCGACCCAGCCTCGCGCAATCGCCTCTTCTCTCTCCCTCCTTGATCGCGCGGGGCCCTGTTTCGGAAAGGGATGGGGACGATGGACGCGATTATCCTTCAAGTACTCAACGGGTTGGACAAGGGCTCCGCTTACGCGCTGATCGCCCTCGGCCTGACCCTGATCTTCGGCACGCTGGGCGTCGTGAACTTCGCCCATGGCGCGCTCTTCATGATGGGCGCCTTCTGCGCCGTCACGCTGAACCGCATTCTCACGATCTCCTCGACCTCGATCGATCCGGAGCGCACGAACTTCCTCGGCCAGCCGCTGGAGGTGCAGACGCCTTACGTCGTGAAATGGTTCGGGCCGGAGACCGGCGCCTCGATCATCGAATGGTCGGTGCCGCTGTCGATCCTCTTCGCGATCCCCGTGATGATCCTGATCGGTCTCGCGATGGAGCGCGGCCTGATCAAGTACTTCTACAAGCGTCCCCACGCCGACCAGATCCTGGTGACCTTCGGCCTCGCCATCGTGCTGCAGGAGATCATCAAGTACTTCTACGGCGCGAACCCGATCCCGACGCCCGCGCCCTCCGCCTTCGCCGGGTCCTTCGACTTCGGCGCGATGGTCGGGATGGAGGCCGGATCGATCATCTATCCCTACTGGCGCCTCGTCTATTTCGGCTTCGCGGCCCTGATGATCGGCGCGGTCTTCGCCTTCCTACAGTTCACCACCTTCGGCATGGTCGTCCGCGCCGGCATGGCGGACCGGGAGACGGTGGGCCTGCTCGGCATCAACATCGACAAGCGCTTCACCATCATGTTCGCCATCGCGGCCTGCGTCGCGGGGCTGGCGGGCGTGATGTACACGCCGATCAACTCGCCGAACTACCACATGGGCATGGACTTCCTGGTCCTGAGCTTCGTCGTGGTCGTCGTCGGCGGCATGGGGTCGCTCGGAGGCGCCGTTCTGGCGGGCTTCCTCCTCGGGGTCTTGGAGAGCTTCGCCTCCATGACCGAGGTGCTGGAGCTGATCCCCGGCATCAACCAGATCATCATCTACCTCGTCGCCATCATCGTCCTTCTGACCCGTCCGCGCGGTCTGATGGGGCGCAAAGGCGTGATGGAGGATTAATCCAATGGGCTCTCTCAAGAAAACCGATCTGCGCCTGCTGATCATCGTCGCCGCGATGCTGATCCTCGCGCCCTTCATCCTGAACCCGTTCCCCGAAGGCTCCGAGCTGGCTCAGTTCAACGCGGGCTACCCCGACCTGATGCAGCGTCTGGTGATCTTCGGGATCTTCGCCATCGGCTTCAACATCCTCTTCGGTCTGACGGGCTATCTGAGCTTCGGCCATGCGGCCTTCCTCGGGGTCGGCTCCTACGCCGCGATCTGGATGATGAAGCTGCTGACGATGAACGTCATCCCGGCCATCATCGTCTCGATCCTGATCGCGGGCGTCTTCGCGGCGCTCGTCGGGTTCATCTCGCTGCGCCGCTCGGGCATCTACTTCTCGATCCTGACGCTCGCCTTCGCGCAGATGTCCTATTCGCTCGCCTATTCGGTGCTGACGCCGATCACGGGCGGGGAGACGGGCCTCCAGCCGAAGGTGAACGATCCGCGCATCCTCGACGCCCCGCTGGCCGAAGGCGCGACGCCGACGGCGGGCCTCTTCGGGCTCGATATGCGCGACAGCTATGAGCTCGCCTTGGGCGATTGGCTCTTCACCTTCAACTTCGGCTACTACGTCGCCGCCGTCGCCATGCTGATCGCCTTCTACGTTTCGATCCGCATCTTCAACTCGCCCTTCGGCATGATGCTGCGGGCGGTGAAGACCAACCAGAACCGCCTGAACTACACTGGCGTGAACACGCGGCCCTACACGCTGACCGCGTTCATCATCTCCGGCATGTACGCTGGTCTCGCCGGCGGCCTGCTGGTGGCGATGGATACCCAGGTCGGGGCGGAGCGCATGTTCTGGACCGCGAGCGGAGAGGTCGTTCTGATGACGATCCTCGGCGGCGCGGGCACGCTGATCGGGCCGGTGCTCGGCGCGGGCTTCATCAAGTACATGGAGAACATCGTCTCGAAGATTAACGAGAACATCCTCCACCAGTGGTTCTACTGGCTGCCCGACGGCATGGAGGATTTCGTGGTCTCCATCATCTACCCGTTCATCGGCAAGGGTTGGCACCTGACGCTCGGCATCATGTTCATGGCCGTCGTCATCTTCCTCCCCGGCGGGCTGATGGAGGGTCTTCAGAAGATCTTCGACCGCAAGAAGAAGAAATCCGACGGCGGCGACGCGGTCGCCACCCCGGCTGAGTAAGGAGACGCAAGATGGGCATTCTCGAAGTACAGAACGTCAACAAGCGTTTCGGCGGGCTTCAGGCGCTCCGCGACGTGAACCTCAATGTCGAGGAGAGCACGGTCCACGCGATCATCGGGCCGAACGGGGCGGGGAAGTCGACGCTTCTCAACTGCTTCGTCGGTCGCCTGATCCCGGACACCGGTTCGGTGATGTTCGACGGCACCTCCCTCATCGGTCTCAAGCCGCATGAGATCAACCAGACGGGCGTGACCCGCGTGTTCCAGACGCCGGAGATCTTCGGCGATCTGACTCTGCTGGAAAACGTGATGATCCCGGCATTCGCCAAGCGGGACGGAGCCTACAAGCCGTCGTTCTGGTCGCCCCTCGGGAACGAGAGCGCGATCCGCGACGCGGCGGAGGAGGCGCTGGCCTCGGTCAACCTCGCCGACAAGATGCATCAGACGGCGAACAGCCAGTCGCGCGGCAACAAGCGGCGGCTGGAGCTGGCGATGGGTCTCGTGCAGAAACCGAAGCTCCTCCTTCTGGATGAGCCGACGGCGGGCATGGCGCGGGCCGACACCAACGCCACGATCGACCTCCTGAAGGAGATCAGCGCGACGGGCCTGACCATCCTGATCATCGAGCACGACATGCACGTGGTCTTCTCCCTCGCGCAGAAGATCACGGTGCTCGCCCAGGGCCACCCAATCGTCGAGGACATGCCGGAGAACATCAAAGGCAATCCGAAGGTTCAGGAAGCCTATCTCGGTACGGCGCACCACTAAGCGCCAAGATGACAGGAGGCGCGCCATGAGCCCGCTAGACATAAGAAGCCAGAGCCAATTGGGGGATCACGTGTCGAAATCGGTGAATGTCGGCTCAGCGCCGGCCTACTTCTCAGCCCACGACATCCACGCCTACTACGGCGAGAGCTACATCGTTCAGGGCGTGAGCTTCAACATCCATGAAGGCGAGATCGTCGCGCTTCTGGGCCGGAACGGGGCCGGCAAGACGTCGACGCTCCGCGCCATCGCCCGGGTCGACGATCCGCAGCTCAACAAGGGCGAGATCTGGCTGGACCACCAGAACCTGCATGAGATGAAATCGCACCAGGCCGCCGCCGCCGGCGTCGGGCTGGTGCCGGAGGACCGTCGCATCATTCAGGGACTGACGGTGGAGGAGAACCTCCAGCTCGCGCAGATCGCGCCGCCCAAGGGCTGGTCGATCGAGCGGATTTACGAGCTCTTCCCCCGTCTCGGCGAGCGCCGCAAGCAGGAGGGGACGACCCTCTCCGGCGGTGAGCAGCAGATGCTCGCCATCGGCCGCACGCTGGCGCGGGACATCAAGCTTCTTCTCCTCGATGAGCCTTACGAGGGTCTCGCGCCAGTCATCGTGCAGGAGATCGAGAAGACGCTGGATACGATCAAGTCGCTCGGCATCACCACGGTGATCGTGGAGCAGAACGCCATCGCGGCGCTGAACCTCGCGGATCGCGCGATCATCCTCGACATGGGGCAGGTTGTCTTCGACGGCACCGCGCAGGAGGTTCTGGACAACGCCGAGCTGCGTCAGGAGTACCTGGCGCTGTAATCCAGCGCCCGCCTCAGGCGGGCCGCACGCATAACCGGGGCCCGCGTTCGCTGACAGCCGGGCGCGGGCCCCGCCATGAAAAGAAGGGGATGGAAGCATGACCGACAAAACCTATCCGCCGAGCGCCGAACTGGCCGCCGCCGCGCATATCGACGCCAAGACCTATCAGGACATGTACGCCCGCTCCGTCGCCGACCCGGACGGGTTCTGGGGCGAGGCGGCGCGCGAGCGCGTCGACTGGATCAAGCCGTTCTCCACGGTGAAGAACGTCTCCTACGCCCACCCTGACGTCTCGATCAAATGGTTCGAGGACGGCACGCTGAATGTCTCCGCCAACTGCATCGACCGGCACCTCGCGACGCGCGGCGACCAGACAGCGATCATCTGGGAGCCTGACGATCCGGCGGACGAAGCGCAGCACATCACCTATAAGGAGCTGCACACCGAGACCTGCCGCATGGCGAACGTGCTTAAGGATCTCGGCGTCGGTAAAGGCGACCGCGTGGTGATCTATCTGCCGATGATCCCCGCCGCCGCCTACGCCATGCTCGCCTGCACGCGCATCGGCGCGATCCATTCCATCGTCTTCGCCGGGTTCTCCCCCGACGCGCTCGCCGCCCGGATCAACGGCTGCGAGGCGAAGGTCGTGATCACCGCCGATCACGCGCCGCGCGGCGGACGGGCGACGCCGCTGAAGTCGAACGCCGATCAGGCGCTTCTCCATACTTCCGACAGCGTGAAATGCCTCGTCGTGAAGCGCACCGGCGGTCAGACGACCTGGACCGAGGGGCGCGACTTCGACTGCAACGCGATGATGGCGGCGGCTTCGACCGATTGCCCGCCGGAGGAGATGAACGCCGAAGACCCGCTCTTCATCCTCTACACGTCCGGCTCCACCGGACAGCCGAAGGGCGTGGTGCACACGACGGGCGGCTATCTCGTCTTCGCCTCGATGACCCATCAATACACGTTCGACTATCAGGAGGGGGACATCTACTGGTGCACCGCCGATGTCGGCTGGGTCACGGGCCACACCTACATCGTCTACGGACCGCTCGCGAACGGGGGCGTCACGCTGATGTTCGAGGGCGTGCCGACCTACCCCGACGCCTCCCGCTTCTGGCAGGTCTGCGAAAAGCATAAGGTGAACCAGTTCTACACGGCGCCGACCGCGATCCGCGCGCTGATGGGGCAGGGGAACGACTACGTATCCAAGTGCGACCTCTCCTCGCTCCGCATCCTCGGCACGGTCGGCGAGCCGATCAATCCGGAGGCGTGGAACTGGTACAACGACGTCGTCGGCGGCGGGCGTTGCCCCATCGTCGACACCTGGTGGCAGACCGAGACCGGCGGCCACATGATGACCCCGCTGCCGGGCGCCCATGCGATGAAGCCCGGCTCCGCCATGAAGCCGTTCTTCGGCGTCCAGCCCGTCGTTCTGGAGCCGACGAGCGGAGAGGAGATCGAGGGGAACGGCGTCGAAGGCGTTCTCTGCATCAAGGACAGCTGGCCCGCCCAGATGCGCACCGTCTGGGGCGATCACGAGCGGTTCGTGAAGACCTACTTCTCCGACTACAAGGGCTACTACTTCGCGGGCGACGGTTGCCGCCGGGACGAGGACGGCGATTACTGGATCACCGGTCGCGTGGACGACGTGATCAACGTCTCTGGCCACCGCATGGGCACGGCGGAGGTCGAAAGCGCCCTCGTCGCCCACGCCAAGGTCGCGGAGGCCGCCGTGGTCGGCTACCCTCATGAGATCAAGGGGCAGGGCATCTATTGCTACGTCACCCTGATGAACGGGGAGGAGCCGACGGAGGAGCTTCGCAAGGAGCTTCGCACCTGGGTCCGCACCGAGATCGGCCCCATCGCCTCCCCCGACCTGATCCAGTGGGCGCCGGGCCTGCCGAAGACCCGCTCCGGCAAGATCATGCGCCGCATTCTGCGCAAGATCGCGGAGGATGATTTCGGCGCCCTCGGCGACACCTCCACCCTGGCGGAGCCCGCCGTGGTGGACGACCTCATCGAAAACCGGATGAACCGGTAGAGAGCCTTCGCCCAAGTCGAAGGGAGAAATGAGGCCCCGTCGGAGCGATCCGGCGGGGCCTTTGCTTTGGGCCAGATGAAAAGCGCCGCCCCAGTACGCAGGGCGGCGCTTCCCATTGGCGCGCGGCGACAGGGAGCTGACCGCGCGCCGGTCTCCGTCACGCTCAGAAACGATACCGAACGCCCACATTGACGGAGACGTTGTCGACGTCGCCGGAGATGTTCCCGGTCAGCCCGGCCGGATTGAACCGATCGCCGTCGAACCCGAAGACGCGCGTGTAGCGCCCATCGGCGAAGAGCAGGACGTTGTCGCTGACCTCATAGGACGCGCCCGCGATCAGCTGGGCGGCGAAGTCCACGCCGCTATCGTCGAAGCGCACCGCCGCTGGCCCGCCCGGAGGGCCGCCATAGACGACGTCCGAGTTCGTGAAGGCGAGACCCGCGCCGACGCCGACATAGGGCGTGAACGGCCCGCCTGTCTCCACGTCCAACAGGAGGTTGGCGAGGAGAAGCGCGCGGGAGATCCCGCCGTCCACGTTGATCTCATTCGCCGGGCCGTTGCCGGAGAAGTTCAGCGTATCCTCGCCGACGCCCGCCGAGAGGTAGGAGCCTTCGATCTCCACCCGCGGCGAGACGAAGCCGAGGGTCGAGCCCAGCTCCACGCCGACGGCCGCGCCGAAGTTGAAGGCGGACCCGAAGTCGCCGGTCACCGACTGCTCACCGCCCGGCGGCGTGACGACGCCGGAGAAGGTCTCGTCGCCGAGGATGCCGAGACCGGCGAAAACCGAGATGTAGGGCGAGAAAGCCTCCTCCGCCGTAGCGGTGACGGTGGTGCAGGCCGATAGCGCAGCGGCGATGAGCGCGGCGCGGGTTAAAGGGATGGTCTTGGTCATGTTCGTCTCCATTGAGCGACGCCTCTGCGCGCTCTCGTTTAGGGCGTTCGTCGACTTGCGACGGGACGTAACTGCGGGAGAGAGACCGAATTGAAAAACCAACTCATTTTGAGAGATCGAGGGTGAATAGATCGCCGGTTTAAGGTGTTAGACGTCCAAATCGGCCCTTGGGAGGCGTCTTCGAAAAAGGTTCAATTCCGAACTCGGCGTAAGGTCACAAATCGGCGCTCAGACGATGACATGATCGCGATGACCGGCTGATCGGGCCGTTACCTGTGGTCGGTGGAAATTCTGAGAAAGTTGGGACCTGGCGGCTCGCCGCGCAGCCCTTTTCGGACGAACCGCATGAAAAAATGGGCCCGGGGCAGGGCCCGGGCCTTTCTGGTCATTCGGGTCTCGTTTCAGCCGAATACGTAGAAGCAGAGCTTGTTGCCGTCCGGGTCGCGCACATAGGCGCCGTAGAAGCGCCCCTCGACCCGCTGGCCCGGCTCGCCCTCGTCCGTCGCGCCGAGGGAGATCGCGCGTTCGTACATCGCCGCGACGTCGTCTTTCGTAGGCGAAGGGAACGCGATCATGCCGCCATTGCCGCAGTTCGGCGCTTCGCCGTCATAGGGCGTGCAGACGGCGACCATCGGCTCTCCCATCTTCGGGCCGATCATCGCGATGCGGCCGGCGTCGACGAGCACCTTCGCGCCCTTGTCGGCGAAGAGGTCGCAATAGAACGCCTTCGCCTTGTCCATGTGCGCGACGCCGATGGTGGTGTAGCCGATCATCGTTTTCTTCCCTTCGATTGATGCGCGCCAAGCCGTAGCGGGCGGGGCGGCGGCGAACAACTCACGATGGCGCGCGCCGAACGAAAAAGGCCCGGCGCGGGGCCGGGCCTTTTCATCTCTCGCTACGCGATGCTTACGACATCTTCGCCAGAAGCGCGTTCACGCTGTCCTTGGCGTCGCCGTAGAACATCCGCGTGTTCTCCTTGAAGAAGAGCGGATTCTCGATGCCGGAGTACCCAGCGCCCTTGCCGCGCTTGGAGACGAAGACCTGCTTCGACTTCCAGCACTCCAGAACCGGCATCCCCGCGATGGGGGAGTTCGGATCGTCCTGCGCCGACGGGTTCACGATGTCGTTCGAGCCGATGACGATGGAGACGTCGGTCTCCGGGAAGTCGTCGTTGATCTCGTCCATCTCCAGCACGATGTCGTAGGGCACCTTCGCCTCGGCCAGAAGCACGTTCATGTGGCCGGGCAGGCGGCCCGCGACCGGGTGGATCGCGAAGCGCACCGTCTTGCCCTTGGCGCGCAAACGGCTCGTGAGCTCGGCCACCGGGCCCTGCGCTTGCGCCACCGCCATGCCGTAGCCCGGGATGATGACGACGCTGTCCGCTTCCTCCAGCGCCGTGGCGACGCCGTCGGCGTCGATGGCGATCTGCTCGCCCTCGATCGCCGCCGCTTCGCCGGACGCCCCGCCGAACCCGCCGAGGATGACGGAGACGAACGACCGGTTCATCGCCTTACACATGATGTAGGAGAGGATCGCGCCCGAAGAGCCGACCAGCGCGCCGACCACAATCAGGAGATCGTTGCCGAGCGAGAAGCCGATCGCCGCCGCGGCCCAGCCCGAATAGGAGTTGAGCATCGACACGACGACGGGCATGTCCGCCCCGCCGATCCCCATGATCAGGTGGTAGCCGATGAAGAGCGCCAGCAGCGTCAGGAGTATCAGCGTCCAGGAGCCCGACCCGCCGAGATACATCGCCGCCAGCACGACGGAGGCGATGGCGGCGGCGGCGTTCAGCATGTGGCCGCCCGGCAGCTGCTTCGCTGCCGAGTCCACCTTACCGGCCAACTTGCCGTAGGCGATGACGGAGCCGGTGAAGGTCACCGCGCCGATCCAGATGCCGAGCACCAGCTCAACCCGCAGAATGCCGACCTCGACCGCCGTCTTCTTCGCCAGAAGCGCGGCGAAGGCGGGCAGGCCGCCGACCATCTCATAAGCGGCGTCGCTCAAAGGCCCTTTCGGCTGCGGATAGGGCATGCCCTCGTCCACGAAGAGCTTGGCGACATTCGCCAGTTCGATGTCGGCGTTAAAGCCGACGAAGACAGCCGCGAGGCCGACGAGCGAGTGCATGATCGCCACCAGCTCGGGCATCTGCGTCATCTGCACCTTGGTGGCGAGCTGATAGCCGATGATCGCGCCAATGCCGATCAGGATGACCGAGACGAGCCAGAGGCCCTGACCCGGGCCGATGATGGTGGCGAAGACCGCGATGGCCATGCCGACGATGCCGTACCAGACGGCGCGTTTCGCGCTTTCCTGACCCGAGAGGCCCCCGAGCGACAGGATGAAGAGAACGCCTGCGACCGCGTAGGCCGCGATGGTGAATCCGAAGTCCATAATCCCGGCCCCCGCTTACGATTTCTGGAACATGGCGAGCATGCGCCGGGTGACGAGGAAGCCGCCGAAGATGTTGATCGAGGCCATGAGAATGCCCAATCCGGCGAGCAGCGTGATCAGCATCGAACTTGATCCGATCTGGATCAGCGCCCCGAGAATGATGATCGAGGAGATCGCGTTCGTCACCGCCATCAGCGGGGTGTGAAGCGAATGCGCCACATTCCAGATCACCTGGAAGCCGATGAAGACGCTCAGCACGAAAACGATGAAATGCTGCATGAAGCTGGCGGGCGCGATCAGCCCGACGCCCAGGACCAGCGCCGCGCCGACGCCGAGCAGGGTCACCTGGTTCTTGGTCTGCGCCTTAAAGGCGGCGACTTCTTCGGCTCGCTTCTCTTCCGGCGTAAGCTCTTTCGGTTTCTCCTTCGGAGGCTGCGCCGCGATCGCCGCCACTTTCGGCGGCGGTGGCGGGAAGGTGACCTCGCCCTCATGCGCGATGGTCGCGCCGCGGATCACGTCGTCTTCCATGTTGTGGTCGACCGCGCCGTCTTTCTCCGGCGTGAGGTCGGCCATCATGTGGCGGACGTTGGTCGAATAGAGCTCGGAAGCCTGCGCGCCCATCCGCGACGGGAAATCGGTGTAGCCGATGATCGTCACGCCGTTCTTGGTGACGATCTTCTCGTCTTTGACGGTCAGCTTGCAGTTGCCGCCCCGCTCCGCCGCGAGGTCGACGATGACGGAGCCCGCCTTCATGCTTTCGACCATGTCCTCGGTCCAAAGCTCCGGCGCCTCGCGGTTGGGGATCAGCGCCGTCGTGATGACGATGTCCATTTCCGGCGCGATCTCGCGGAATTTCGCCAGCTGCGCCGCCGCGAATTCGGGGGAGGAGACGGCGGCGTACCCGCCCGTCGCCGCGCCGTCCTGCTGCTCTTCCTCGAAGTCGAGGAAGACGAACTCGGCGCCCATCGAATTGACCTGCTCCGCCACTTCGGGGCGCACGTCGAAGGCGTAGGTGATCGCGCCGAGCGACGTCGCCGCGCCGATCGCGGCGAGGCCCGCGACGCCTGCGCCGACGACCAGCACCTTGGCGGGCGGCACTTTACCGGCGGCGGTGACCTGGCCGGTGAAGAAGCGTCCGAAATTGTTGCCCGCCTCGATCACGGCGCGATAGCCCGCGATGTTCGCCATCGAGGACAGCGCGTCCATCTTCTGCGCGCGGGAGATGCGCGGGACCATGTCCATCGCGATGACGGTCGCGCCCTTGTCGGCGGCCTGCTTCATCAGCGCTTCGTTGGCGGCGGGGTAGAAGAAGGAGATCAGCGTCTGCCCCTTCTTGAGGCGCTTGACCTCAGCCTCCGTTGGCGGCTGGACCTTCGCCACGACGTCGACCTCTTTGGTCAGCGCGGCGGCGGAGGCGAGGACTTTCACGCCCGCCTCTTCGTAATCCTTGTTCGAGAACCGCGCGGCGTCGCCGGCGCCTTTCTCGATGAAGCACTCATGTCCGAGTTTCTGAAGCTGGAGAGCGGAGGCGGGGGTCATCGCGACCCGGTTCTCACCGTCCGCGACCTCCTTGAGGGCGCCGATCTTCACTGTCTGTATCTCCCGATCTTTGTCAGGTTGCGCGGATGCGCGCGTGGTGGGGGGCTTTAGAGCCCCTTTCGCAGTGCGGCAACCTAGATCGAAGCGGCCCGCGCTCAATCCCAATAGGCAAGATAGCGCATTTTTTCACGCCCTTGGCGGTCGCGCGCCTCGCTAAGGTTTTGGATTTGGGCGGAAAACCCTTAACGGCGGGCGCTATGTATCCGAAAGTATTCACCTATTTCTGCGACAACTTTTCACTATCGAGGGGAGGGACGCCGCAGCGCGGCGCCTCGCATATGGTCTCGTGAGCGGGATTTCAGTCCGCCGCGAGCGTTCCCGCCGGCAGGATGTCGCTAAGAGCCCTCAGCCGCCGGAGCGCCTGGGGCGATGCGGTCTCCATGCCTTTGACGATCGCGGCGGCGTCGTCGCGCCGCCCCACATGCCAAAGCGCTTCAGCGTAGTCGATCAGAGCGATTTCATTGGCGTGGAGGGTCGTCTCAAGGCTCTCGAAGACCTCGACCGCCTCGGCGTGAAGCCCGGTGCGGACCATATGCGCGCCGATCTTGAAAAAGGGCGCGCCGCTCCGCTCCGCATCCGCCTTCACCCAGGAGAGCGCGGCGGAGAGCGCCGCGGTCATATCGCCCGCGCCGAGCGCCGCATCGAGCTTCAGGCGAAAGAGCGTGCGCCGCACCGGATCGGCCTTCCGCTCCGCTTCGTTCAACTCGTCGATGCGCGCGGCGAGGGTCGACGCCGTCGCCCATTCGCCCTCCACCAGCGCGATCTCCGCGTTCAGCGTCTCGCGCCAATAGGGAAAGGTCTCCGCCGGCATCGCGTCCGCAAGCCGATGCGCCATGTCGAGGGCGCGGCCCGCAATCGCCGTCTTTGCCGCGCGGACGGTGAGCCGCGTATCGTCGAGCAGCACGGCTTCGTTCGCTTCAAGGTAATGCACGCGGGAGCTGAGACTGGCGGTGCGCATCTCCTCCAGCCCAGCCAGAACGTCCTCAGCGCAGGCCGCGTCCGCCTTCGGCGCATAGGCTCGGAGCATCCGCTGCACGTTGAGCGCGACCAGCGACGGCTCCACATGGATATTGTCGTCCCGCCAGGCTTTCGAGCGCTCCGACAGCGCGACGCTTTCATAGCTTGGGAAGTAATGGGCGCAGTCGAAACCCGCGACCGTCTCCTCAACCGCCGCGCGCAGCACCGCCTTGGAATGGGTGTTCGCCACCATCACGTCCATCGGCCGGAAGGTCGCGTTCATCGGCACCGGGCTGACGGTGAGGACGACCTGAACGCCCGGCGCGCCGTGCGCGATCAGCAGCTCCATGATCTCGTTCAAAAGCGCCGACGTCTCCGCGACGGAGAGGACGTGAAGCGCGAACCGCTCCGGCTCCCGCTCCAGCATGAGGGGCAGGGGCGCCGTATTGAGGTAATGGCCCGACTTCTTGTCGAACCACACTTCCGACAGGCCGAGCGTTATGAGAACGACGCGGCACCGCGCCACTTCCCGCGTCGCCTCCATCAGCGCCGCGCGGCGGGCCGCGACGATGTCGAGCGGTTCGGGCAGGACGCCGCCGGGCACGTTCATGTCGATGAAGCGCCCCGGTTTGATCTCTTCGAAGAACGCCTCCGGTTCGAACCCCGTCGGCGGATCGAGCGCCCAGCGCAACTCCTGCGCGATGGAGGTGACGCCGTAATTGTTGGCGATGCTGGGCGAATCGAGTTTCAGCTCCTTGCGCGCCACCAGCCCGCGCATCGGCACCTCGTAGCCGAACTCCTCGAGAAACTGCTCGATATTGCGCGCGAAGCAGGACCCGATGGTGAAGATCGCCTCGCCCGGTATGAGGGTGAAGCCCGGCTCGAAATGCGGTTTCGCGAACCCCTCCAGCCGGTCGCCGGCCGCGTCGCCGTCGGTGTAGCCGCGCAGTGGCCAGCCGACATGGGGGTTGGTCTTGCGATTGCGGTTGGCCGTGAGGCCGTCGATTTCGATCAGAGGCATGCGCGCACCTTAGGACGCGCCAGCCGAGATGTCGCCCCGACTGTTCCAAAGCGCCTCCGCCGCCGGCGCGCATGTGGGAGAGGATGGCGCCGGCTGAGGGACTCGAACCCCCGACCCACTGATTACAAATCAGTTGCTCTACCAGCTGAGCTAAGCCGGCGCGGTGCGCGGGGGATAGCGTCTTCGCCGCCCCCGCGCAACGGATCAGTTGTTGCCGAAGAGGCCGCGGATCAGCTTGCCCGCCGGGTCGTCGTCGCCGCTGGCCTCGCCGTCTCCGCCGCCGCCGGTGATGGCGTTCAGGATGGCGCTCGGGTCGCCTTTCTTGGCGTCGTCGATCGCCTTCTTGGCGTCATCGACGACGTTTCCGCCGCCTTCGCCGCCGGTGATCGAGCCGATCGCCGCGCCGACCGCGCCCTCGGCGCCGCCGTCCTTTACGCCGTCGATGAGATCCTCGACCGCCTTCGCCGCGCCCTCCGGGTCTTTCAGGAGGTTCTCAATGCCGCCCTGAAGGTCGGGCCGGATGGAGAGCTTGGACCATGGCCCCGACACGATCAGCGGGAATGCGAGGCCCTTGTCGTCGACCGAACCGCCTTGACCGGTCAGCGAGGCGACGGCTTTGGGCGTCACCCGGAAGTTCACCGATTGGCCGCCGAGATCCACCGTGCCCTCGCCGACGATGCGCAGAAGCGGGCCGAGGAACTGGAAATCGGCGTTGGTCAGGAGGCCGTCGTTGATGTCGAACGTGCCGGAGACCTCGGAGAAGTCGGTCTTCTGCGAGCCGCCTCCGCCGCCGCCGGTGAGCGCGCTTTGCACGTTCCGCACCATGCCCGCGATGTCGTAGCCGCGGATCGCGCCGTCCTCCAGCTTGAAGGAGCCGGAGCCGTCGAGGCTGTTCATGATCTGGTGCAGGCTGCCGCCCGCGCCGCGCACGTTGACGTCGGCGCGGCCCAGCCCTTCGAGAAGGCCGATGTCCGCGAGGGCCTGAAGCATCGGCAGCATCTGCACGGCGGAGGTGGAGATGTTCGCCGCTATGGCGTTGCCGTTCCGCCCGTCCACGCTCACATCGCCGACGAGGCCGCCGCCGAAGACGCCAAGCTCCCTGATGTTCAGGTCAAGCCGCCCACTGCGGAGCTTCGCGGTGATGTCGCTCCGACCGAGCGCGATCTTTTCGGGAAGCGTCACGCTTTCCGCCCGCACCTTGAAGTCGCCCGTCATCGCCCCGAGGGCGGAGAGGTCGATCGGCTCCTTGCTCCAGCCGTCGCCGCCCTCGGGCGGCGCTTCGCTCGCGGCGATGTAGGGGCGCAGGTCGAGCGGACCGGTCGAAAGGTTGGCGTTGATCGCCATCGCGCCGCCGTAGTTCACGGCGACCGAGCCGTTGGCGCGGATGTCGTCGAAGGCGAGGGAGGCGAGGGCGATCTCCACGGCGTCCGCGCCGGTCGTCTTGACCGATCCCTCCGCCGAAAGCGCGCGGAAAGCGCCCGGTTTCGCCTGCGGCAGGGAAGCGCCCGCGAAGGCGGCGAGGCCCTTGAGGTTCGGCGCGTTCAGCTTGAAATCGCCATTGAGGCTCGGCGCCGCGCCGTCGGGCGCCGCCGCCGCGCCGATGAAATTCACCTGCGCGAGATCGGCCAGCCCAGCGTTGAGCGCGATGTCGAAGGCGCGCCGCGTCGCCCAGTCCGCGCCGCTGGAGGCCTTCAGGTCCACCGTCGCCCGCGCGCCGTCCCGCGCCACGCCGCCTGCGGCGGTGGCGATGAGCCCCGCGTCGTTCATTTCAATTTCGCCCTCGAGGCCGAGGTCGGAAAGGCCCGCGAGCCCCTCGGGCGCCGCGCCCGTCGCCCAGGCCGCGGCGCCCGCCGGATCGGCGGCGGCGACGCTGTAGCTTCCTTCAAGGACCGGCCCCGCCTGACCCATGCCGACGGCGCCCTGATAGGCGACGCGGGCGAGGTCGCCGACGGCGGCGGTGAGATCGACGTCCAGCGCCATCGTCTCCGCCCAGTCCGCGCCGCCCGCCGCCTTCAGAGCCACCGTGGCCGTCTGGCCGTCCCGCGCGGCGGAGCCGTTGACGTCGACGGCGGCGCCGGAGGCGTTCATCTCCGCGGCGCCCGAGACGTCGAGCGCGCTGATCTCCAGAAGCGCCGGCGGCGCGGTCTGGCCCGTCGCCCAGGTCAGCGCGGCGGCGGGAGAGGCGGCCTTCACCGCGAATTCCGTGTTCAAAACAGGCTGCGCGCCCGGGGCGGGCGGCGTCGCTTCGCCATTGGCCGAGACCTCCGCCATCGCCGAAGAGAGCGCCACATCGAAGGCGATCGCCTCGCCCGCCATCGCGGCGGCGGGGGTCTCCAGCGTCAGCGCCAGCTCCGTCTTCTCTCCGTTCCAGACGGCGTCGCCCGCCACTGAGAGCGGCGCGTCCAGCGCCTCCAGCGCGATGGTCGCGTTGATCGCTTCGACCGCGATCGCCTGTCCGGTGGAGCGGTCGACGAAGCTGACCGCGCCGTTCTCGATCACCGCCTCGCCGAGGCTGACGGATTTCACGAAACCTTCGCCCTCCTGCGCGGGCGCGGCTTCCGCGTCTTCGGCGGCGGCGAACTGCCAATTCGGCGTTCCATCTTCGGAGACTTCCAGCGCGATCACCGGATCGATCAGGCGCACTTCGGAGACCTTGATCTCGCCCGAAATGAGCGGGAGCAGCTCAACGCCCACCTTGGCGGAGGAGGCTGAGATCATCGTCTCCTCCGACGCCCATTCCGCGTTTGAGAGCGTCACTGCCCCGGTCTCCACGCCGATGACGGGAAAGAAGCTCGGCGAGACGCCGCCCGCCAGCGTCAAATCGCGCCCGGTCGCCGCCTTCACCTGATCGGCGGCGATCTGCGCGATCCGATCCGTGGGGACGAGGACGATAATCGCGACGATGGCGATGACGATGACGCCGATGAGGGCTGCGATGAGCTTCAGCGCGGTGCGCATGAGCGGTCTCCGTTTAGATTCGATGCCTGTGGTCGCCAGAATACCGACGATCTTGGCGATTTTCAGGTGGTGATACGTCCCAATCCCGCGATGTCGTCGGTTGCGAGTGGGCTTTCCGTCAGTCTTCGTCTCAGGTCTCGCACGTTCGTCCCGTGCTTGCCTCGGAGCGAATAGTTTGATGATTCCAGTTTTCCGGCATGCCGGAATTCTAGAATGCCGGAAAACTAGAGGATTTAGGGAAGCGTTAACCTTTCGGACCTCGGCGAGCCTTCGCCACATGGCCGCGTTGACCGCTCTCGCCCGCCCGGATAGGGAACGCCCGACGCCGCGAGGCCGCATCAAGGGCGATCCGATGACCGACCAGCCGAAGAGCTTTCAAGAGATCATTCTCCGCCTGCAGACCTATTGGGCGGGCGAGGGCTGCGCGATGCTCCAGCCCTACGACATGGAGGTCGGCGCCGGCACCTTTCACCCCGCGACGACCCTGCGCTCCCTCGGCCCGAACGCATGGGCGGCGGCCTATGTGCAGCCCTCGCGCCGTCCGACCGACGGGCGCTATGGCGATAATCCGAACCGGCTGCAGCACTACTACCAGTACCAGGTGCTCATCAAACCGAGCCCGCCCGACCTGCAGGACCTCTATCTCGGCTCGCTTGAGGCCATCGGCATCGACATGGCCCTCCACGACATCCGCTTCGTAGAGGACGACTGGGAGAGCCCGACAATCGGCGCCGCCGGTCTCGGGTGGGAGGTCTGGTGCGACGGCATGGAAGTCTCGCAATTCACGTATTTTCAGCAGGTTGCAGGATATGATTGTCATCCGGTCTCAGGTGAGCTGACCTACGGGCTGGAGCGGCTGGCGATGTACGTGCTCGGCGCAAGCCATGTCATGGACATGCCCTTTAACGCGCCCGACGCCCCGATCCCGCTGACCTATGGCGACGTCTTCCGCCAGACGGAGCGGGAGTATTCCCGCTGGAACTTCGACATCGCCGATACCGATACGCTCCTGAAGCATTTCGAAGACGCGGAGGCGGAGTGCCGCCGGATCGTCGAGTCCCCCGCGGCCGACCCGAAGACGGGTCTTGATATCGTCATGGCGCATCCGGCTTACGACCAGTGCATCAAGGCCTCGCACCTCTTCAACCTGCTGGATGCGCGGGGCGTCATCTCCGTCACCGAGCGGCAGGCCTATATCGGCCGCGTCCGCGCGCTGGCGAAGCTCTGCGCCGACGCGTTCCTGCAAACGGAAGCCGGTGGGAAAGCCGCCTGATGTCGGGCCGGATCTTCACCGGGGGCTTCGTCCTCTTCGCGCTGATCTTCGGCGCCGCGCTCTGGTGGTTCCAGACGCGCGGCTTCTATGAGGAGACGGCGAACACCGAGGTCACGGTCGCTGGGGCGACAATCCCCGTCTCCGCCTATCAGGGCATCGACGCCGACACCTCGCCCCTGAAGCTCCGCTCCTGCTTCACGGCGGATCCCATCGATGGCCCGGCGCCCGAACGCCCCGACCCGCTGATCGCGCCCGGCTGGTTCGAGTGCTTCGAAGCCAAGACGATCTCCGACGATCTGAAGGCGGGGGAGGCCCGCGCCATCCTCGCCGAGAGCAACGTCCCCTATGGCTTCGACCGGATCATCGCGCAGTATCCAGACGGCCGCGCCTTCCAGTGGCGTCAGATCAACAAATGCGGGACGGCCGCCTTCGACGGCGATCCGCTCCCCGACGGCTGCCCGCCTCAGGAATAACGACATGCCCGATTTCCTCCTCGAACTCTTCTCCGAAGAAATCCCCGCCCGGATGCAAGCCCGCGCGGCGGAGGATCTGAAGAAGCTGGTGACCCAGGGCATGGTCGACCGCGGCCTGACCTACGCCGCAGCCGCCGCCTTCGCGACGCCCCGCCGCTTGACGCTCTCCATCACCGGTATGGCGGAGCGCTCGCCCGATGTGCGCGAAGAGCGGAAGGGCCCGCGCACCGACGCCCCCGAAAAGGCGCTCGAAGGCTTCCTCCGCTCCACCGGTCTGACCAAGGACCAGCTGGAGGCGCGGGACGACAAGAAGGGTCAGGTCTGGTTCGCGACCATCGAAAAGCCGGGGCAGGGCGCGGCGGAGGTGCTGGCCGAGGTCATCCCTGACGTGATCCGCACCTTCCCCTGGCCTCGGTCCATGCGCTGGGGGACGGGCGATCTCCGGTGGGTGCGCCCGCTCCAGTCGATCATGGCGATCATCCTGAACGACAACGCCGAGAATGAGGTCGTCGATCTGGAAGTCGGCGGCATCCGCTCCGGCGACGCCACGCAGGGCCACCGCTTCATGGGCCCGGACGCCTTCACCCCCGCCGATTTCGACGATTACGTCGCGAAGCTGGAGGCGGCGAAGGTCATCCTGGATCCGGAGGAGCGCCGCAACCGCATCTGGGCGGACGCCACGAATATGGCCTTCGCGCAAGGCATGGAGGTGGTGGAGGATCAGGGCCTGCTGGCGGAGGTCGCGGGCCTTGTTGAATGGCCCGTCGTCCTGATGGGCGATATCGAGGAGCAGTTCCTCGGTCTCCCCCCCGAGGTCCTCCAGACCTCGATGAAGGAGCACCAGAAATTCTTCTCCGTCCGGAACCCCAAAACCGGCCGGATCGAGAAATTCGTCACCGTCGCCAATATCGAAACGGCGGATCAGGGCGCGACCATCCTCGCCGGAAACCAGCGCGTGCTGGCCGCGCGCCTCTCCGACGCGCTCTTCTTCTGGGAGAACGACCTGCGCGTGGCGAAGGGCGAGGGGCTGGAGGCTATGGCGGCCCCGCTCGAAAACGTCACCTTCCACAACAAGCTCGGGTCGCAGGCGGAGCGCGTCGCCCGCATCGCCGCGCTCGCCCGCGAGATCGCGGCGCTGGTCGGGGCGGATGCGGACAAGGCGGAGCGCGCGGCGAAGATTGCCAAGGCGGACCTCTCGTCGGAGATGGTCTACGAGTTCCCCGAATTGCAGGGGATCATGGGCCGCTACTACGCGGAAGCGGCGGGCGAGGACGCGGCGGTCGCGGCCGTCTGCGAGACGCACTATTCGCCGCTTGGGCCTTCGGACGACGTGCCGATGGAGCCGGTGGCTGTGGCGGTGTCGCTTGCCGACAAGATCGACATCCTGACGGGGTTCTGGGCGATTGACGAGAAGCCGACGGGGAGCAAGGACCCGTTTGCTTTGCGACGGGCTGCGCTGGGAGTTATTCGGACCATTCTAGCTTCCGAAGCACGCATTCGGGTCGCAGAAGTCGCGTTGTGCGCGACGAGCGCAGGCTTACGAAGCCTATCGGGTGTGAGCGCGCTGAAGACCGATGCTGAAGGTGATGAATACACTGACGCCTTACCTGAACAGATCACCGCTTCGACGGTGGTCCACATGCCTTACGGGGAAGAGAAGGCGATAGATGCAGAGAAGGGGGTCTACTCTGCACGGCCAGCTCGCCATGTCATCGTTGGCGATCTGGTTGCAGACCTCCTCGCCTTCTTCGCCGACCGCCTGAAAGTACATCTCCGCGCCGAAGGCGTCCGCCATGACGTGATCGACGCCTGCTTCCATCTGGGCGGGCAGGACGACCTCGTCCTCCTCGTCAATCGGGTGAACGCCCTCCAACAGTTCGTGGAGGGGGAGGACGGCGCCAACCTGCTCGCCGGTTACAAGCGCGCGGCGAACATTCTCGCGGCGGAGCAGAAGAAGGACGGCGTCGAATACACGCTCGACCCGAACGCCAAATTCGCGGAAGCGGAGGAGGAGCGCGCGCTCTTCGCCGCTCTGGACGCCGCCGAAGCCGCCATCGCCCCCGCGCTGGAGGCGGAGGATTTCGCCGCTGCGATGACGGCGATGGCCGCCCTCCGCGCGCCCATCGACGGGTTCTTCGACAAGGTGACGGTGAACGCCGAGAACGACATCGTCCGCCGCAACCGCCTCTGCCTCTTGAACCGGGTGAAGGTGGTGATGGAGCGGGTAGCGGTGTTTTCGGCGATCGAAGGCTGACGGTAGCCGGGCCAGCGCCAGTCTGCGGAGTGGCGCCCCGAACTCTCCGATAGGCGCTTTATCTCTCGGCCCCGCGCGCGCAGACCGCCCGTCACCGAAATCTGCAAAGCGCCAGTCCGGGGGGCGGACTGGCGCTGGCCCCCCGTCTCGCTGCTTGCAAGAAAGCAGCTGCCAGGCAGCGGGCGGCTTCGCCTTGATTCCGGGCTGATAGCGCCCAGCCGCTAGAGGTTGGTGGCGGCAACAAAGCGGCCTTCTTGAAAAACGACGTCGTGTAAAAGTGCTAAGGGCCGCGCCCTCCCTCGGGTGGGCGATCCCGTCTTAGCCGCTAGGCGGTTTATGGCGCCGCCAACAAGCAACTGTTCCGCAGATTGAGACGTCGCAAAACGCCCTCCCATGGGGGAGGGAGGGCGTGGCCCGTGCTGGTCGCACGGGCCAACGGTTCTTCTGGGCTATCCTAACAACAGGCTGGGCAGGAATAGCACGATCCCCGGAAACGCGATCAGCCCCGCAATCGTCAGCGCATCCGCCACGAAGAAGGGCGACGCCCCCTTGAAGACGTCCTGCACGGAGATGTCGGGCCTCACCCCGGCCACCACGAAACAGTTCAGGCCTATGGGCGGCGTGATCAGACAGA
>JBCAXH010000018.1:0-98041 GCA_038534155.1 Pseudomonadota bacterium | reverse complement strand
GGTGTCGCCGAAGAGCCGGTCGTCGAAGTCGGAGCCGATGAGGTTCTCGATGCCGCTCAGCACGTCGCGTCCCGAAGACAGGGTCTGTTGGGCGACCCCCTCCCGGTTCAAGAGGACGGCGAGCGTGTCCGACGTCGCATCGGAGAAGTCCGCCGTATCAACCCCTTCGCCGCCGTCGAGGACATCGTTGCCTGCGCCGCCCTCAAGCGTGTCGTCCCCGCCGAGACCCTCCAGCGTATCGTTTCCGCCGAGGCCGCGAATGCGCTCGCCCTGTTCGCCGCCGGAGATCGCGTCCGCGCCGTCATCGCCGGTGCGCACGCCGAAGACGATGAACGCCTCGCCCGCGTCGCGACCGGCCGCGTCGCCGCCCCGGACGCCGATGAGGATGTCGTCGACGCCGTCGCCGTTCACGTCGCCAGCGGCGGACAGCTCGGAGCCGACCCGGTCGACCTGCGACGCGCCCTCGAAGCGGAACCCGTCCGCAGCGCTGAGATCGGCGAGATCGAGCGTCGCGCCGAAGCTGTCCTCCGAGCCGAAGATCAGGAAGGCTTCGCCAGCGGAATTGACCCCGTTCGGATCCGCTACGGGGGCGCCAATCAGAAGATCGTCGATCCCGTCGCCGTTGAAATCGCCCGCAGCGGCGACGGCGAAACCGAGATCGTCGCCCGCGCTCGCGCCCAGAATGCGGAACCCGTTGGTCCCGTCCAGCGTGGAGACGTCAAGCCGCGCGCCGAAGCCCTGGTCGGAGCCGAAGACGACGAAAGCCTCTCCCGCATTGTTGCGCCCGTTCACATCCGCCCGGCTCAGCCCGACAATCAGATCATCGAAGCCGTCGCCGTTGAGATCGCCAGCGGAGGATACTTCCGCACGGCCTTCGAACTCGTCGGTGAGCCCGTCGATGGTGAAGCCGTTCATCCCGTCGAGCAGGCCCGCATCGATCACCGGCTCGAAGCCGTCGTTCCGGCCGAAGATGACGAACGCCTCGGCGTTGCTGTTGACCGGATCGCTCGCGTATTCGGCGTAGTAGCTGGCGCCGCCGACGATGACATCGTCGATCCCATCGCCGTTGATGTCTCCAGCGGAGGAGACGCTGACCCCCGCATTGTCGAATTCGAGCTTACCTTCGATGCGGAAACCGTCGGTCCCGTCGAGCGCGGAGAGGTCCAGATCGGCGGCGAAGCCGTCCTCCGTCCCGAAAACAACGAAGCTCTGCCCCGAGCCGTTTCCATAGGTGTCCGAGAAGGGCGCCGAGACGATGATGTCGGCGATGCCGTCGCCGTTCACGTCGCCCGCGTCCGAGACGGATGTGCCCAGCCTGTCGCGGTCGCCGAGGCCGGTCATCCGGAAGCCGTCGGTCCCGTCGAGTTCACTGGGCAGGATTTCGGCGGCGAACCCGTCGGTCGTTCCGAAGATGACGAAGGCCTGGCCACGGTCGCCCGGCCCCGCGCCGGGCGCGGCGATGAGGATGTCGTCGATCCCGTCGCCGTTCAGATCGCCAGCGGCGGAGACGGCGTCGCCGAGGACGTCAGAGGAGGCTTCGCCGCTGATCTTGAACCCGTTGGTTCCGTCCAGATCCGCCACGCTGAGCGTCGTCGGGAAGCCGTCAGTCCGCCCGAAGACGACGAAGGCCTCGCCGGAATAGAACCCGTTCGGACCGGCGCTGCTGGCGCCGAGGATGAAGTCGTCGATCCCGTCGCCGTTGATGTCGCCCGCGTTGGAGACCGCGTCGCCGAGGCGGTCCGTGACGTTGATCCCGTCGACGCGGAAGGCTTCGGTCGCGTCGAGATCGTCGAGAAGTATCGTTTCAATGGTCATTGCGGGGCCTCGCTCGGTTCCGCGCGGGGCGGCGACCTTGGTCCAAGCGCCGCCCGCGCGTCCTCTTCGGCTAACTCTCGGTTAAGAGGTCGGGACGAGCGGCGAATTGGTTCAAAGAAAAATCGCGCCGGCGCAGAAGTGCGCGCCGGAGGTTTTCCTGCGCGGAGTTTCGCTCAGATACGGACGTTGCGTCACACGAACTCGAAATCCCCGGCGTCGATCGTAGGCACGTTCTGGAGGAAGGCGAAGAGCACCGCCGCCTCCGCTCCCGTCCCGTCCGCATCGAAGCGCAAGGTCCCGTTGTCGGTGTCGTAGAGGAAGGTCGCATCCCCTGTCGCCGCCGTCGGGTTCCCGTTGGCGACGAGCACCGCCGCCTGCCCCGCGACCAACCCTCCGCCGAAGACCGAGGCGTCGATCTGGAGCGTGTCCACACCGCTCTCGAAATCGGTGATCCGGTCGCGCTCGGCAGCGTTGGGGGCGGTGTTGAAGACGATGGTGTCGGCCCCAGTTCCGGTGACGATCACGTCCGCCCCGCCATCGCCAATGAGGCTATCGGCGCCTTCGCCGCCCTCCAACTGGTCGATCCCTTCGAAGCCCCGGATGGTGTCGTCGCCGCCGAGGCCAGTGAGGCGATTGGCTTCGGCATCCCCGAAGAGCCGGTCTGAGCCGGTCGATGAGCCGATCAGGTTCTCGATATCGGTGAAGGTGTCGCCCACCGCGGCCCGCCCGTTGGTCCCGTTGGCGGTGTTGAGGAAGGCGTTCACGCCGGTGCTTTCGGCGTAATTCACGAAGTCGGTGTCGTCGCCCCCGTCGAAGAGGTCCGGCCCGCCCCGCGCCCGGAAGCCGTCGTTGCCGCCCCCGCCGAAGAGGCTATCGTTCCCCGCCACGCCATCGATGGTGTCGCCGCCATCGCCGCCTTCGATCCGGTTGGCGTTCTCGTCGCCGAAGAGGCGGTCGTTGTGGTCAGAGCCGATCAGGTTCTCGATCCCGATCAGGACGTCGCGCCCGGAGGAGAGGGTGGATTGCGCGATCCCCTCGCGGTTGAGGAGAATGGCGAGCGTCTCCGACGTCGCGTCGGAGAAATCGGCTGTGTCGGTGTCCGCGCCGCCGTCGAGGACGTCGTTCCCGGCGCCGCTCCTCAGCGTGTCGTCGCCCTGACCGCCGAAGAGCATGTCGCCTTCGCCGTCGCCGTCCTCATCGCCGCCGAGGAGGTCGTTCCCACCCTCTCCATGCACGACGATGGCGGCGTTACCGCCCGCCAGCCGGTCGTCGCCCTGACTGCCGAAGATGCGCTCAATGCCGGTGACCGCCCGCATCGACACGCCGTCGGAAAAACGGAGAAAGTCCGGGTTGCCGGTATAGGGCGCCAATTCGAAGTTATAGCCCGGTCCGGCGCTGACCGTCGCGCCGCGCAGGTCGACCGTATCAACTCCGCCGCCGCCGTTGAACTCGGCGACGAAACGGTCGCCGGTGACGACCAGCGCATCATCGCCCGTCCCGCCATAGATCCGGGAGAGGGACTGGTCGCCGTTGAACACGTCGTCCCCGCCAAAGCCGAGGACGATCCCCTTGCTCGCGCTATCGGTGAAGGTGTCGTCGACATTCGTGCCAGTGACGCCGGCCAGCGGGCTCACGAACGGGTTGGGGGAGCCGACATATGCGGCGTCGTCCACCGCATTTCCCGGATCGCCGTCATCTAGAGGGGTCGGCGATAAGCCGAGGCTGACACCCCCACGGCCCCCTGCGCCAGCGGTCAGCGTGTTGCCTGCGACACCGGATGCGTAGATGGATACGGACCCGCCCGTGTTCAGGAGGATGGAGTTCGCATCGCCGCCATCGCCCCCCTTCGTCGTTACGCCGATTGACCCGTTTCCGCCTGTCGCTTCGGAATCGGCGACGCCGAACCGCCTGGCGCTGACCCTGCCGCCGTCGTTGAAGATCCCGACCGTCGCGCCGCCGCCGTCGACGTCGCCGAGAGGGACGGCGCCGCCAAACGATGCGTTGTCGTAGAGGACGACGTCCGTAAGCTCCAGATCCGCCCCCGACCGGTTGTAAATCACCGCCGCGTTAAAGGCGCTAGCCCCGCCCCGCCCGTCGGCGGTTCCGCCGCTGATCGACACGTTTTCGAGGCGGACCGTGCCGTCATTGTCGATGGAGGACGCGCGCGTCTGCGCCCCGCCGGGTGCGAAGACGGCGAGATCCAAACCTTCCGTCAGGTTGATGTCTCGCAGCCTCAGATAGCCGCCGCTTGCGATGTCGAAGTGCCGCGTGTGGAGCGCTTGATCGCCGTCATTGTCACGATCGCCCGAAATCGTGATGTCGGCGAGGCCGTCGCCGTCGAGGTCGCCTTCGAGACGAACCGCCGTCGATGCGTCAATGTCGAGCACGGATGAGAGGTGGATCGTTCCGCCGGCGAGATCCTCGCTGAAGGTGATCGCCCGGGTTCCGCCGAGAACGCTTGCCTCGAAAATCGCGCGCCGCAAGCTGCCGTCGCCGCTGTCGTTGAGGTTGGTGACGACGGTCGACAGCTCATCCGACTGCGCCAGCGCATCCGCAGCGGCAAGCGTGGCATCGTTGAAGGTGATCGTCTCGACGCCGTAGACGCGATGATCCTGCGAATAGCCCAGAATGCGAAGGCCGCCGCCCGTGTCGATGAACGAGTACCCGGCGCTGTAACCGTTAATGACGATCTCGTCCGCGCCGCCATCCCCGTAGATCTTGTGCGACCCGCCGGTCGCCTGAAACTCGTCGTCGCCCGCCCCGCCAAAGAGCAGGTCGCTGAAGTTCGACCCCGTGATGGTGTCGTCGCCTGCAAAGCCAAGCGCAGCCTGATCGCCGGACGCGCCTGAGACGTCGATCGTGTTGGCGGCGCGATCGCCGGTGACGCCGATGGTCAGCGACCCGTTCCCCACAATGTTTCTGAGCCCGGTCCCCTCATCCCCGGTTTCGCCCTGACCAATGCCGAGAACGCCCCCGCTGACCTCGCCATAGTTGATAACGCCGAGAAAGGAATCTGCGCCGCTCCCTGACACGCCGACCCTGTCGATGGTCAGCGTCCCGCCGTAAATGTTGGTGATCCCGATGGTGGTGGAGTCGGAATTCACGCCAACGGCGCTCGCCTCGTCGATCAGCACGTTCGTCAGCGTCAGGTCGCCCACGCTGACGATCGTGCCGCCATATGCGTCCTGATTCGTGACGTCCGAATTGACGATGTAGCTGTTCGAGATGGTGAGCGCTGCGTTGGTGTCGTTGAAGATGACGTTGGCCACGTAGCCGTTGTCGTAGCCCTGATCGAAATAAACGCCGTTGATCGTGGTGTCGGCTGAGCCGAAGTTGCCTACCAGCCGCGACGTTCCACCGCCGGATATTGTGATGTCGAAGGCGCCGTCGCCGTCGATATCGCCCTCGATCAGCAGTTCGTCCTGAGTGAAGGCAAGCGCGCTTTGCAGTGTGATCGTCCCGCCCGCCAGCGTGTCGTCGAAGACGATCGTGTCCGCGCCCGGCGCCGCCTGCGCATCCGCGATCGCTTGCCGGAGGCTCCCCGCTCCGTCGTTATTGAGGTTGGTAACTGTGATCGTCGCCATCGCCCGCACCCTTCTGGTCCGCGACGAAATTGGGGCCGTTCGCGCCTGAGATGCTAAGGCAAATTACACATCACGGCGCGAAAACGCCCGGATTCCGGCGAGAAACACCCATTGCGAGAACGTATCTCACGACGCTCGCGCACTGGATGACGCGGCCGCGTCGAGCGTCGCCAGGTTGAAATCTCCGTCTTACGCGACGAACTCGAAGTCTCCGGCGTCGATGGTCGGCACGTTCTGCAGGAAGGCGAAGAGGACCGAAGCGCCCGCCCCGTTCCCGTCCGCGTCGAACCTGAGCGTTCCGTTGTCCGTATCGTAGAGGAATGTCGCGTCCCCGGTCGACGCAGAGGGATTTCCGTTCGCGACCAGCACCGCCGTCTGACCGGCCACGAGCCCGCCGCCGAAGACCGAAGCGTCGATCTGGAGGGTGTCCACCCCACTCTCGAAATCGGTGATACGGTCGCGCTCCGCCGCGTTGGGAGCGGTGTTGAAGACGATTGTGTCCGCCCCGGTTCCGGTGACGATCACGTCCGCGCCCTGATCGCCGATCAGGGTATCGCCACCCTCGCCGCCCTCCAGCTGATCGTTGCCGGCGCGTCCCCGGATGAGGTCGTCGCCGCCGAGACCGGTGAGCCGGTTGGCGCCCGCATCGCCGAAGAGAAGATCGCGGCCCGTGGCGGAGCCGACGAGGTTCTCGATATCGACGAACGTATCTCCCACAGCCGCGCGCCCGTTGGTGCCGGAGCCGTCGAGGAAGGCGTTCGCCCCCGTACTGTCGGCGTAGTTGACGAAGTCGACGTCGTCGCCGCCGTCGAAGAGGTCCGTGCCGCCCCGCGCCCGGAAGCCGTCGTTGCCGTCGCCGCCGAAGAGGCTGTCGTCGCCCGCTACGCCGTCGAGCGTGTCGCCTCCGTCCCCGCCTTCGATCCGGTTGGCGGCGCTGTCGCCGAAGAGCCGGTCGTTGAAGTCGGAGCCGATCAGGTTCTCGATGCTGATGAACGTGTCGCGGCCCGAAGAGAGGGTCGATTGCGCGATCCCTTCACGGTTCAGGAGGATCGCCAGCGTTGCGGCGGATGCGTCGGAGAAGTCAGCCGTGTCGACGTCCGCCCCGCCGTTCAGGATGTCGTTCGCGGCGCCGCCCTGCAGCGTGTCGTCGCCATCGCCGCCGATGAGCGTATCCCGGTCCAGACCGCCTTCCAGCCGGTTCGCGCCGCCATCGCCGGTGAGGCTGTCCCGCCCGGCGCCGCCGGTGACGTTCTCGAAGAAGACGATGGTGTCCGTACCCGTCTCCGTCCCCGTGTTCTGGGCGGTGGTGACGTTAAGGTCGACAGTGACGGCGGCCGTCGCCGTCTCGAAGCTGACCGTGTCGCCGCGATCGTTGTTGGCCCCGCCGTCGAGGATGTCGTCGCCGGCGCCGCCGATGATCGTATCGTCGCCGCCAAGGGCGTTGACCGTGTCGTCGCCGATACCGGCGTCGAGAGTGTCGTCGCCCTCCGACAGATTGAAGAGCTCGTTCTCCGGCGGGTTGCTCTCGTCCGCGGTGGTGATGGAGAGGCGCGTCTCCATCCCGCCCATGCCGTCGGCGACTTCGGTGCGGATGATCTCCGCGTCTTCGCCGACGATCGCGCTGAAGCCGCTGACGTCGAGCGCCGTTTCATCCAACGTCAGCGCGCCGCCGACGATCAGGAAGGTGAAGGCCCCGATATTGGAGAACGGATCGAAAAAACCGAAATCGAGCACGATGTCGTCCGCGCTCAGCACCGCATCCCCGGTGATTTCGAGGACGTCAGACTGTCCTTGCCCGAAGCCGAAGAAGTCGAACTCGATCAGGCCGCCGCTCTGGTCGACCGCGCCGTCGATCAGGGCCGAGCCGACGGTGCCATCGCCGCCGACATTGATCCGCCCCGCTGTATCGAGATCGCTGGTGAGCGTTCCGCCGATGATGTCGAGAACGCCCAGTTCGCCGAGAAGCGTCTGGTCGGCCTCCACCTCGCCGCCGCTGACGATCGTCAGACGGCCCGCGCCGCCATCGCTCAGGTCGTAGGCGCTGTTCGGCCCGGCGGAGGAGATTGCGAGAATGTCTCCGGCAATGAAGCGCGAACCGGCGCCGGTTACCATCACTTCGCCGCTGGACCCAGCCCGCCCGCCAACCTCGGTCGTCGAGAAATCGGAAGCGTTGACGACCACGCCGCCGTCTTCGATCCGCAGGAAGCCGATGGAGCCGTCGTTCCGGCCGACGGAGATGAAGCCGTTCGTGGCGTTCTGGTTCGCCGCGCCGTTGTTCTCCCCTTCGACCGTGATCATAGACCCTGCGCCGGAGACGAGAGCATAGCCGTAAGCGCTGACGCCGCTGGTCGAGCCTTCGCCGAGTATGAAGCTCGGCGCGGTATCGCCGCCGCCGTCGATATCCACCACCCCGCCGTTTTCGACGGTGAGCCGCCCTTCGCCAAGGCGGCCGACGATGACGCTCGCGCCGTAATAGTAGGGATCGCCGCTGTCCGAGGACACGTTCAGGCGCGATCCGGCGCCGGACACCGTGACTTCGCCGCTGGAGCCTTGATCCTGCCCGAGGAGAACGCTCGCATCCGTCCCGCCGACATTCACCACGCCGCCGTCGTAGATATAGGCGACGCCGCCGCCGCCGCCGCCGTCGCCGCGACCGAGCCTCAGGAGCGCGCCCTCGCCATCTTCAGTATCGCCGATCTGAGTGATGTTGAAGGTCGAGCCTACGCCGGACACCTCCAAGAGGCCATAACCGCCGTCGCGGCCGAAGTCGGCGAAGGGCCGGTCTGTCACGCCGTCCACGTTCTCAAGGTTCACCGCGCCGCCGTTTGTGACGCGAATTGTGCCTTCCGAATAAGCAAGGCGTCCAACAGTAATCCCACCTTGAGCAGAGCGGAAATCATCTCCCTCGAAGTAGCCCTGTAAGCCATATCCAGCGTTTACGTTCAGGGCGCTACCCGCGCCATCAATAGTCACTTCGCCTAAACCATAGTCGCGACCCACGTTCACAAGTGAAGCGCCCGCGATTCCGCCGTTTGCGATGTTCAGGTAACCGGTCCCGCGCTCGTAGGCGAAGAGACCATCGCCAATATCGACGCGATCGCCACCCCGTCCGACGGTGATCCGCGCGCCGAGGCCATAGGCTGCGAGGAAACTGCCCTGCCCGTCGACGTTGACGATGCCGGTGCTTCCATCGAACTGGTCGTTAAACTCACGGCCGATGCTGATCTGCGTGTAGCCGTTTACGTTGCCGTCGTCATCAAAGAGCGCCTGAGCGCCGACGAGCGTGGCTCCGTTCTCAATATTCAGGACGCCGTAGCCGCCATTCGTTCCCACCTCGATCGGGGTTCCGAACTCGCCTTCCGGCGTTAAGGCGACGATGTTAACCGGGTTCGCGCCTCCGCTGAGCGTCGCCTCGCCGCGAACCTCCGGGAACGACGACCCAGACCTGAAAGTGTTTCGCGCGCCGACCGAGACCTGCTCCACGAGAAACTCGACCGGATGGTTATCCCCTGTGATCGTGATCGTTCCGTCTCCGTCAGGAACGTATACGTCATCCACGTACTCGCCGCCGCCGTTCGCCGCGTAAACTCCGTTTTCGCCATCGAAGTCGATCCCGGCGTCGCCCGTAATCGCGAAGTCGTTCTCGTTATCGCCGTCATCATTGCCGATGATCCCAAGCGCCTTCGTGTTGGTCAGCTCTGTCGCTTCCGGCTCGCCCGCGACGCCGGTCAGCTCGATCCCGAAGAGCTCATCGCCCTCGATGTTCGCGTCACCGGCGAGCGTCACTGTGATCGTCGCGCTGGTCGCGCCGTCGACGAAGGTGACCTGCCCGGTCAGGGCGTCGGCGATATCGTCGGGCTCGGCTGAGAAAAGGCCGAAGCTCGCAGCGGTGATCTCGAAATCCACCGTGATCTCGCCCGAGAGCGAGCCCGACCGGAAAAGGTCGAAGGAGATCGTATTCTCATCGCCGACGCCGCCCTCCAGCGCGCCGACGACCAGGTCGTCGCCGATCGCCGCGAAGCCGATGGTCGCCGGTTCGTCTTCGTTCTCGATCACGCCGCCGATCTCGGCGTTGACGATTTCATACGTCGCCGCGCCCTGCGGGTTGGAGAGCGCGACTGTGAAGCCGTTGTCGCCCTCGCCCGCGTCATCCGCCGCGACCTGGACGACGATCTCCGCCTCCCTCTCGCCGGCGGCGAAGGAGACCTGCCCGGTTGGGAGAGCCCCGCCGACGAAATCGTCGGCGTCAGCGGGCGCGTCGCCCGCGCCGATCACCTCGAAGTCGAGCGTGAGAGAGCTGGAGAGGTCGCCCGCCCGCGTCACGGTGTAGGTGATCGTGGTCGCATCGCCCGGGTCGCCCTCCAAGACCGTCTGGTCGAACCCTGCGAAGCCGACGGTGTTCGCCGGCGCCGTGAGCACGTCGAGGGTCAGCAGCGTGCCGCCTTCGATCGCGTTTTCAGAGACGGCGAAGGTGGCTCCTGTCGGCGCGCCGACGATGTTGAAATCCGTCCCCTCCAGCGTCAGCTCGCCTTCGATGAAGGCGAAGACGCCGGTATTTCCCGCCTGGAACGCGCCGAGCCCGTTCAGATCGAGCGTGAAGACGTCGGCGGCGAGGGTCGCGTCGCCGGATATCTGGATGACGTCGACATTCCCGAAACTGAAGCCGGTGAACTCCACCACGATCTCGCCGGAGGTCTGGGTGAAGTCGCCGTCCACGTCGCCGACGCCGATCATCTGCTCGCCACCGAGATTGGTGGTCCCGGTGCTGACCACATCCGCCCTGAGGATGCCACCGCCGAGGTTCAGAACGCCGCTGTCGCCGAAAGCGGCGTAGTCGGCGGTGACGAGGCCGCCGTCGTAGATGCCCAGAACGCCGTCGCCGCCCACATCGAAGATCTGATCCAGCGTGTCCGGATCGACGTCGGAGCCGACGCTGAGCCGCTCACCCGCGAGGAAGCGCGAGTTGGCGCCGGTGACTGTCACCTCGCCCTCAGTTCCCGCATTGCCCGCGATTTCGCTGGCCGCGTTGGCGGTGGAGTTGTCCAGAGCGCCGCCGTTTGAGATAACCAACTCGCCCTGCGAGCCCCCACTGCGGGAGATCGAAACGAACCCTGACGCCGCCGCGCCGCTGTCGTTGACGCCTGTGACCTGAATAAGCGAGCCGGCGCCGTCGATGATCGCATAGCCAGTGGCGGTGCTTTCGACGCCAACTTGAAAGAGCGGGAAAGGCTCCGCCCCGCCGTCGATTGTGATGACGCCGCCATTGCGGACAGCGAGATAACCATCGCCGCCGCGGCCGACCTGAAAGAAGGCCCCCTCGGTCTCGACTTCCGGCGTCGAGGCGTCGGTGAAGACATTGATCTCCGACCCGGCGCCGTCGACGACGACGCGCGCGGTGGTCCCCTCGTTTCGCGCGATGCGGATGCCGCCGAAATCGCCGTCATAGGTGTTGACCGTCACGACGCCGCCGCTCTCGACGATCAGCTCGCTCGCATCGGAGGTCGGCGTCCCGCCAAGGAAGTTCGCGCCGAGGTCGAGCGTTCCGGAATCGCCGAGCACGTTCAGGGCGCCGCCGTTTTTCACTTCCACCCGGCCCTGACCCTGACGACCGATGCCGAGGAACGCGCCGAAATCATAATCGTCGCCAGTCGGTCCCGACTGCTGCACCCGAAACTCCGAGCCAGCGCCGTCGATCGAGATCAGTCCGTAGGCGCCGCTCTCGCGACCGAGGCTGACATAGGGATTGTCAGTCAGACCATCGACGTTAGAGACCGTGACGCGCCCGCCATCGGAGACGTAGATGCGTCCGTCGCCGCCCTGTCGGCCAACCTGCATCCCGCTGGCGAGGCCGGAGAAATCCTGCCCGTTGAAAGACAGGTTCGTCCCGTATTCGCTGGAAAGCTCCAGCAGGGACCCAGCGCCCGTTACATTGACGACGCCCTCGCCGTACTGGCGGCCGATGAAGGCGCCCATCGTGCCGACTTTGCCGCCGTTCTGGATGGTGAGCGTCCCTTGGGAGGGGGTGTTTTCCGGGTAGCCGTAGTCCTGCCCGCGCCCAACCGTGACGCGCGCGCCCGTGCCGTTGGCGAGCAGCTCCGTGCCTGCGCCGTCCACCACGACTTCGCCAGCGCCGCCGTTGCGGCCGATGTTGACGTTGTAGGAGCCGCCGACGGCGAAGCCCTGATCCGGATCGTAGTAGGCGTTGTTGATCGACGTCAGGCGCACGCCGTTTTCAAGCCGGAGATATCCCTCCGACCCGACGCCTCGACCAACCTGGATCACGCCGGCTGAGCCGTCGGTGTCCGGGTCCTGCACGGTGATGCGGACGTCGTCTGTAGAGCGCGTGATCGTGAGCGACCCGGTCGATCCGCCGCGCCCGACGTAAAGCTCCGTCGTCTCCACGATCGCCGCGCCGCCGATGTCGGAGATATTCAGCGTCCCGTCGCCGTTGTAGCCGCCTGCGTAAATCTGGCTGTCGTCGAACCCGTAGGAACCGGTCCCCACCGCTGGGCTCGTCGAAATCGCGACGCCGCCGTTCACGATGAACGTGTCGTCGAGCGAGACGATGATGTCCGCGACGCCGTCGCCGTTCAGGTCCTCGCCGCCCGCGATCTCGACCAGATTGTTGGTCGCCGTCATTTCGATCAGGAAACCATCCGTTCCGTCGATGTCGCTGACGTCGATCTCGGTGGCGCCGGAGTTGGTTCCGTAGACCACATAGGCCGTCGTCGTGTTGTAGGCGGAGATGATCAGGTCACCCCGCTCGTCGCCGTTCAAATCGCCCGCCGCAGCGATTTCGGCGCCGAGGCCGGCTACGGCGTTGTACGTGGTGATCGTGAGGCCGTTCGAACCGTCGATCTGGCCTGAAGACAATTCGAGACCCGAGAACGGGTCGAGCGATCCGTCGCGGCCGAAGAAGACCGTCACGCGGCCGCCGTCATTGCCGTCATTGCCGAAATCATCCGGTGAAGAGACGGCGAAGTCGTCGAACCCGTCGCCGTTGAAGTCGCCGAGCGCGACGATGTCGCGTCCGAAATTGTAGTCGCCGTTTGAGCCGGCGATCGAGAAGCCGTTCGTCCCATCCAGCGCGGCGACGTCGATCTCGCCCGGCAGCCCCGTATTGGAGCCGAAGATGATATGGGCCTGGCCGCCGGTTACCTGCCCGAAGGTCTCATAATCGAAATAGCGCGCGAAATTGGAGGAGACGGCGAAGTCGTCGAATCCGTCGCCGTTCACATCGCCGACGGCGGCGACGTCGCGGCCAACCTGACTGAAGCTTTGGCTCGGCGAGCTGACGACGAGGCCGTTCGGAGATCCGATGGCGGCGATGTCGACCGACGCCGGCGGCTCTCCCTCGCCCTGATCGAGGCCGAGATCGCCGATATGGTCGTCCGTTCCGAAGAGGATGAAGGCCGCCCCGGCCGCTTCGGTCCGGATCTCCGTCTCTTGCGTTTCGAAATTGTAGTAGCTGACTTCGATGTAAGAGGACGCGTTTGAGATCGCGAGATCGTCGAAGCCGTCGCCGTTCACGTCGCCGAGGCCCGCTACCTGCCCTCTGGAGAAGCCCTGGCCGGTTTCGGGGCCGGAGATGACGAAGCCGTTCGCGCCGTCGATATCGGAGGGCGTGATCAGTGAGGCGAAGCCCTGATCCGTTCCGAAGATGACGTAATGGGTCGCCTGACTGGGGCCGTCGCCGTACTGCGGACCTTCGGAGATGATGAAATCGTCGATGCCGTCGCCGTTGAAGTCTCCGATTCCGGCGATGGAGTATCCCATCTTGTCGTTTTCGTTCTCGCCGGCGATGACGAAGCCCTGATCATAGCCGAGCGCGTTCACGTCGATCGACGGGGGCAGACCCGTATCGTCGCCGAAGAGCACGAAGGTCTGGCCGACTGAGTAAGTGTAGCCGTAGTTGTCGCCCTGCGCAGACGCGTAAGGTTCGGGCACAGCGAAGTCGGCGATGCCGTCGCCATTGACGTCGCCGATGATCTCGACGGAGCCGACGGAGCCGCGAATCTCCGTCCCCTCGACGCCGTCGCCCACGAGCTGGCGCTTGGTGACGGCGAAATCCACCAGCACGGAGGCGGTGGCGGAGGCCTCTCCGTCCGAGATCGTGTAGTTGAAGCTGTCGACGAAATTGTCGCCGAGCTGACCGCCCGGCGCGTCGATCCGCACCTGATCGCCGCCTGCGAAGACGACGCGCAGTCCGTTGGAGAGGAGGACGACGTCGCCGATCTCAACCGGCGTTCCGTCAATCTCCGTGATCGTTAGAGCGTCGAGATCGGGATCGAAGTCGACGCCGAAGCCGTTGTCGGCGGCGAGAGAGACGACGGTGGGCCCCGAGAGCTCCAGCGCATCGTTCGCGGCGGTCGGCGCGTCATTCGCACCGCCAAGTTCGGCGGAGCCGAAGAGCACGACGGGCGCGCTGAGCCCATCGTAGGCGTAGCGCCTGCTGAAGAGCGCTACGTCGTCGAACCCGTCGCCGTTCTGATCGCCGATCGCGGACGCCTGTCCGCGCTCGTCCACAAGGATCGATACGCCCTCCGAGCCGGAAAGGTCGGCGAGATCCAGCGACGCCGCGTTCGCGTCCGATCCGAAGATCAGATAGATCGCGCCGAAATCATCGTTGTCATAGCCGTTCCGCAAGGCGGAGACGGAGAAGTCGTCGAACCCGTCGCCGTTCACGTCGCCAACCGCCGCGGCGTAATAGCCGAGGCTCTGAAACTCCGAATCGCCCAGCAGCGCGAAGCCGTTCGTTCCGTCCAGATCGCCCATGTCGAGGGACGCGGGCAGTCCGGCGTCGTCGCCGAAAACGACGAAGGCGCCCCCGATAGCGTTGAAATTATCGTTGTCGTAGCCGCCGGCGCGGGGCGCCGTCACGAGGAAGTCGTCGACCCCGTCGCCATTGACGTCGCCGATCGCTTCGACGCTTTCGCCGAACTGATAAAAGCCGCCCGAGATCGAAAGCGCGGTCCCTTCGCCAGGCGACCGACTGGCGAGGGAGATCGTTCCGCCCGTCGCGTCATTGACGCCGAAGAGGACGAACGCCGCCCCTGTCGTCGCGTAGGTCGCTCCGTCATAGCCCGCATTCGGATCGCCGAGGAGGAGATCGTCGATCCCGTCGCCGTTGACATCGCCGACGAGGGAAGCCGCATCTGTGATGCGCAGATCGGCGGCGCCTTCGATGGTGATGATCGCAGCCGTCGACGGATCGATGACGCCATCGTCCTCACCGAGGAGGATATACGCCTCGCCGTTGTATCCTACGGACGTATCGACATAGAGAATGTCGTCGATCCCATCGCCGTTGAAGTCGAACGCCCCGTCGATGCGGGTCCCGAAGCCAGTCGACTCCAACCCATCGATCGCAAACCCATCGGCCGGATCGAGCGACGCGAGATCAACCAGCGGGTCGAACCCCTGATCGGTTCCGAAGAGGACATAGAGGTTCGCGCTGGGGCTGTAGTAGGTCCCGCCATAGTCGCCGGTGTAGCTGAACTGCTCCGACCCGCGGTCGGAGATGAACAGGTCGTCGAACCCGTCGCCATTCACGTCGCCGGCGGCGGAGACGAAGATGTCTCCGTTCTGGAAATCGTTCTCAAAGGCCGCCGCGATGAAGCCGTTGGAGCCGTTCAGGGAGACGAGATCGAGATCGTCGCCGGGCGAGACGCCGTTCCCGAAAACGATGAACGTTCCGCCGCTCGCACTCTCATCCGAATACGTGCCGTCATTGTAGATGTAGCGAGAGAGATAGCGCTGCGTCACCGCGAAGTCGTCGAGCCCGTCGCCGTTGACGTCGCCCACGACGGTGATCGCGTCGGAGCGCAGGTAGCCATTGTAGCTATCGGTCAGCGTTGCTGTGAAAGACCCGGATATATCCGAAATGAAAATGCCCATCCCACGCCCCTGAAAATGGATGAATCTCCGCGAAAAGGTGAATTGAGGTTAATGGAGTGTCAACGTTGCTTTTAACTCAAATCGTGAACATCGGCGCAGCGCTTGCCTATAGGCCGAGTGACGCCAGGCCAGCTCGCCAATGGGTTGCGCAGCGTGATTTGGGAGCCGTGAGAGACGCGGCCGCCGGAGTGCGGTCGATGCGAGCCGGCCTGCGAAATCTGGCCGAACCCGGTGTAGATTGGCTACGTTCCGCGCAAACCGCAGATGCATCCGTCGCTCGACGTCTCGCATGAAGCGCGCCCAGCGCCCTGAGCCTGGCTGCCATGATCGAAGAAGGACCGTAGCCTATGCCCAAGATCGTATCCGTCGAGCCGCGCCTCTTCCATGTTCCACTGGACGAAGTGCTGGTGGACGCCAAGCATGGCGATCACACCCATTTCGAGCTGATCACCGCGACAGTGACGTTAGACGATGGAGCGGTGGGCGTCGGCTACAGCTACACCGGCGGCAAGGGCGGTTACGCGATCCACGCGATGATCGCCCATGACCTCGCGCCCATGCTGATAGGGCGGGACGGGGTGGCGGTCGAAGACCTCTACGAGGATATGCAGTGGCATATCCATTACGTCGGGCGGGGCGGCGTCGCATCCTTCGCGATCTCCGCCGTCGACATCGCGCTCTGGGATCTGCGCGGGCGGCGCGAGGGGCGGTCGTTGGCGGAGATGGCGGGGGGCGCGGGGGATCGGTGCCGCGCCTATTGCGGGGGGATCGACCTCGGGTTCGAGGAGCCGAAGCTTTTGGACAGCGTGCGCGGCTACCTCGCCGCCGGGTTCGACGGGGTGAAGATCAAGGTCGGGCGCGATGACGACGCCGCCCGCGTCGCCGCCGTGCGGGAGCTGATCGGACCGGACGTGCGGCTGATGGTGGACGCCAACTATTCGCTGGACGTGCCGACGGCGATCGACCGCGCCCGCGCCTTCGCGCCCCATAATATCACCTGGTTCGAAGAGCCGATCATCCCCGACCATTACGACGCCTACGCACGCATCGCGGACGCGACCGGCATGGCGCTGGCGATGGGGGAGAACCTGCATACGATCCACGAGTTCGAATACGCGGTGGAGCGGTCGAAGCTGAGCTTCCTGCAACCGGATGCGGGCAATTGCGGTGGGATCACAGGCTGGCTCGCCGCCGCGCGGCTGGGGCGGGAGCATGGGATCTCCGTCTCCAGTCACGGGATGCAGGAGCTGCATGTGAGCCTCGTCTCCGGCTTCGGCGGCACGGGCGATACGGTAGGCCCGATCGAGGTCCATTCCTTCCCCATCGACCGCTACGCGACCCGTCCGCTCGTGGTGGAGGACGCGCTGGCCGTCGCGCCCTCCGTCCCCGGAACCGGGGTCGAATTCGATTGGGATCGCCTTGCGACCTTCCGAAAGCTCTGAGCGAACCGTTCAGATCGTCGGCGGCAGCCCGCAGAAAAGGCGTGGGAAAGTCAGCCCCGTTCCCGGAATGTCGATGAAGGTGCTGGTGAGGGTGAGGATCGTCTTCAGCTCCGCCACAGTCAGCGTTGGGTCGTCGGAGATCCTGAGCGCGGCGCACCCGGCCACATGGGGCGCGGCCTGACTGCTGCCGGTGAGGGTCGAGATCTGCGTCGCCGTGATCCCGGCCGAGGTGATGTCCCGCCCCGGCGCGAGAACGTCGAGCTTCGGCGCGACGTTGCTCTGGGCGAGCGGGTCGTTGTCGTCATCGACGGCGCCGACCGCGAAGACCCCGTCGACGCAAGCGGGAAAGGCCAGCCGCGTTGTCTGGGAATCGTTCCCCGCCGCCGCCACGGTCAGCACGCCGAACGCCTCCAGCGCGGCGACGAGGTCGCCCATATCCGCCCCAATCCCGAGGTTGCACTCGCCGACCGGCGGCAGGGCGCCGCCGCTGATGTTGATCACGCGCATGTCGAGCGCGCCCAGCGCCTTCTGCGTCAGGAGATAGTCCAGCGCCATCACGGCGTCGGTGGCGGAGAAGTTGTTGTCATCGTCGAAGATCTTCACCGCGATGAGCTGCGCGCCCGGCGCCACGCCCGCGGGGGTGACGGAGCCGCCGGAGGTGACGATCCCCGCGACGTTGGTTCCATGGCCATGTCCGTCCAGCGCCGAGCCCGCCGTATCGAGCGTCTGCGCCGAGCCGTCGGGACAGGGAAGGCCGCCCGCCGCGACGCGGGCGCCGAGGATGCAGCTTTCATGGATCAGATCGTCGGAGAGGTCGGGGTGGTCCACCACGCCCGAATCCAGCACCGCGACGATCGAGCCCGCGCCGGTCTCCCCCACTGCGGCCCACTGGTTGGCGCTGATCTGGGAGACGGAGTCGTCGAGCGCGCCCGAACCCTTGAGGTCGAGCGACACCCGTCGAAGCTCCGACCGCGCCATGAGCGCGTCGAGGCCGCTTTCGCTCAGCACCCCGGTGAGCGCGGCGACGTTCTCGTAGCGATGGATCAGCTTGAAGCCGTCGCCCTCCATCGCCGCCAGCACGCGATCCTGTGCGAGGCCGACGGACGCGCGCCGGGCCGCGAAGCCGTCGCCGTCGTTCACGCCGCCGAGGCTGATATGAACCACGGCGCCGCCAGAGGCGACGGCGTCGCCGACGCCGTTCTGGAGCCGCGCGTCTTCGACGGGCTTGAAAAGGGCGCAGGCGCCGACGGCCAGTATGAGGCCGCCAAGCGTCGATAAGGTCGAAAACCGCGAAATGCCCATTGCCGAAGCTCCTCCCGCTGCTAGTCGATGAGCCGAGCGTAGGCGCCGCGCGCGATACGAGCGTGAAAACGGCTTTCGCCGCTCTGGGCCGGGATGTCAGACGAGGCGGAGAATGACGTAGGCGGCGCCGGCGATATGCGCGAGGGTCACGACGACTGAGAGAGAGTGGAGCGCCTTGAAGCGCCCTTTGCGGCCGGTATCCGTCGCGTCGTTGATGGCGGGCATGAGCACCTGACGCGCGAAGACCGTCGTGACGGCGACGGCGGCGAGGATCGCGGCCCCGACCGGATCGATCGGCCACGCCGCAGCCGCAGCCGCTACGGAGGTCGCGAAGACGAAGACGTAGAAATGCGGGAAGGCGCGCCGGATCAACGGTCCCGCCGTCTCCGGCGGCAGGTTGGTGAAGATGAAGGCGGCGAAGCCGAACGCATAGAGGACGGAGCCGCCGAACATCAGCGCCGTGATCAGAACCGCAGCCTCCAGCATCATGAGATCCTCGGCTTCACGGCGACGCCCATATACATCACCGTCGTCAGCGGCAACGGCCCGAAGGTGAGGTCGAAGCGCCGGTTGACGCCGGTGGGCCCGAGCCCCTTAAGCGGACCCGGCGCGAGCCCGGCGCCCTGCATCGCCGCCTTCAGCTCAGCCGGTTTGATGAAGAGCGCCGGATCATGGGCGCCTTTGGGCAGAAGGCCGAGAATATCCTCCGCCACCGTGACGACGCCGAGGCGGGAGAGCGGGTTCCGGTTGATCGTGTCGAACAGAAAGAGACCGCCCGGCTTCAACGTCCGCTCGACCTCGGAGAGGACGCGGTTCAGGTCCGCCACATGCTCCAGCACGTCGACGCAGACGACGGCGTCGAAGGCTTCGTCGCCGTAGGGAAGCTCCTCTCCGACGCCGACGTCGTAGCGGATGCTCTGGCCGATCTTAGCGGCGCGGGTCTTGGCTGCGGCGACCGCTTCCGCCGCCGGATCTATGCCGGTGACGCGGGCGCCGCGCGTCGCGAGCGCCTCCGCCATGAAGCCGCCCGCGCAACCGAGGTCGAGCACCTCCTTCTCCGCCCAGTCGATGTGGCGATCGAACCATTTCAGGCGGCCGGGCACGAGGTTCTTGAGGGTGCGGACCCATCGCACCTCATCCGACCACCAGTGGTCGGCGACGTCGTCGTAGATCCTCAGATCATTCCGCGTGACTGCGGTCATCGGCGTATCCTCCGTTCAGGCGGGGCATGGCGTAGGGGACGCGGCGCTTGTAGGCCGCGAAGCGTTCGCCGTATCGGCGTTCGAAGCGCCGCTCCTTCAGGCGCGGCGCCAACAGGCAATAGGCGGTCAGGGCGACCGCAAGGGCGAGTTGGTCCGGCGTCCATGTTGGAACGGTCCAGAGCGTGAGCGCGAAGGCGACGTAGATCGGCTGGCGAATGACGCGGAAGAGGCCGGTCGTCGGCATGTCCGGAAACCGCGGGGCCTTGTCCTGCGCCAGCGACATCCAGCCGAGCGCGCCCGACTGCACCTCCGCCCCCGCATCGTAGCTCGCCTTGACGAGAAGGACCCATGACGCGCCGTAGAGCGCGCACCATATCGCCAGCGCCGTCCCCTCCGCCCGCCACCAGACGATCCCGCTCGGCGTCCATAGCGCGAAGAGGAGGAGGAGCTGCGCGGAGGCGACGATGGCGTAGGTCGTCGTCGAGAGCGTGCGGGCATAGCGGCGCGGCGCCGCCGCCTCCAGCGCCCGCCCGCCCCTGCGGCTCAGGAGGAGGGAATGGACCAGCGGAAACTGCGCGATCAGCAGCGCGTTGACCAGGATCGACCAGGGATGGGGGACGCGGCCGAAGCTTTCGCTCATCCCAAAGAACATCGCGGCGATCATGGCCGCGACCGCAGCCGCGAAGAGCGTATGGCAGACGAGGCCGTAAACCGCCGCCACCGCCTTTCGCGCGGCGCCGGGCGGGGTTTTCGCTAAACCTGCGACGAGCGCGACGAGGCGCGCAAACTGGGTCGGGTTACGGGGCTCCATAACCCGGAAATAGCGTTGCGCGCCCGCGCGACAGCGGCCCCGACGATGGGTCGCAGTCAGTTAGTTGGGGCGTCTCTGCGGCTGCGCATGAAGTCGAGGCTGGCGTCCCGCGCCGCCGTCACCGTCGGGTTCCGCAGGGCGCGGCGCCGCCAGCAGAGGGAGATGACGTTGGTCGGATCATGGGGCGGCTGATGAAGCCGCGTCAGCGCGCCGGCGTCCAGCGCATCGCCGCAGAGATAATCGGGGAGAACGGTCACGCCGCCGCCCGCGACCGCCACGTCGCGCAGGAGCGTCAGGCTTGGCGCGGTGAAGGCCGCGGCGCCGCGCGCCCCCTCCCCGACGACCTTGTCTGTCCAACTGCGGATCAGCGGCAGCGTATCGTCGTAGGCGAGCCACGGGGCGGTGCGGATCCACGCCGAAAGATCGGCGCCGGGCGCGGGGCGATAGCGGTCGATCCCAACGAGAAGCAGACGCTCGATGAAAACCGGTTGCCAGTCGAGCGAAGCCAGCTGCGGCTCCGACGCGACGATGCCGAGATCGATCTCTCCGTCCTCCAGCCAGTCGTAGAGCTGATCGCGTCCGCCGAGCCGCAGCCGCACGCTGAACCCGGCCGCCGTCAGCTGCGCGATCAGCGGCGGCGTCCGCGCGCCTGCGAACTCCGCCGGGGCGCCCATCCGCACGACGCCGTCGGTCGAGGCGGAGCGCAGCCGCACCCGTTCGAACGCGACTTCGGCCCGCTCGAAGGCGTCGCCGACCTCTCGCGCCAGTTCCTCCGCCGCCTCCGTCGGGGCCGCGCCGCGCGCGTGGCGGGTGAAGAGCGGACGTCCGATCAGCGCCTCCATCGTCTTCACATGGCCGGAGACGGCGGGCTGCGTGAGGCCGAGCTGCGCCGCCGCGCGGGAGATCGACCCCTCTCGGTAGACGGCTATGACGGTTCGGAGCTGTTCGAGGTTCATAGGCCAAGACATAAGGAAATTTATAGGTCGCCGCCAATAACCTTAATTGTTGGCCAGCGCGCCGCCCCATAGGTCGGCTTCAACCACTCAGTTGGAGGAGCTGTTTCATGACCGGTTATCGCGCCCTTTTCGTTTTGACGTCCGTTGGAGAGATGCCCGGCCTCGGGCGGCCCACGGGCTGGTACGCGGACGAGTTCGCGACCCCCTTTTTCGCGCTGCGCGATGCGGGGTTGAGCATCGACGTCGCCTCGATCAAGGGCGGCGCGGCGCCAGTCGATCCGAAATCGCTCGGCTCCGACGATGACCGCAAGCCGAACGTCGCGCGGATGCTCGCCGACGACGTGGCGGCCGAACTTCGCGCGACGACGCCGATCGCCGAAGTGGACGGCGCCGGATACGATATCGTCTTCCTGCCCGGCGGGCATGGCGTGATGTGGGACTTCGCGCAGTCGGAAGCGCTCGCCGGCGTCGTCAGCGCGGCCTTCCAGCGCGGCGCCGTGGTCGGCGCGGTGTGCCATGGCCCCGCAGGGCTGCTCGGCGCCGTGGACGCCAAGGGCGCGTCTATCCTGAAGGGTCGTAGCGTGAACGGCTTCACGGATGCGGAGGAGCGGGCCGTCGAGCTCGACGATGCGATGCCGTATCTTCTGGAGACGCGGATGCGCGCAGCGGGCGGCGTTTTCGAGAATGCGGGCCTCTTCGAAGCGCACGCGGTGCGGGACGGGACGCTCGTCACCGGGCAGAACCCGGCGTCGGTCGGTCGGGTCGCCGATCTGCTTCTCGAAGCGCTCGCCGAGCGCGCGAAGGCGGCCGCCTGATGAACTATGAGCTGCGCACCTATGATCTCGGCATCGGGAAGCTGCCGGGATACCTCCGGCTGTTCGAGACGGTCGGTTACGAGATCCTCTGTCGTTACGCGACGCCGGTCGGTTACTGGTTCGCCGAGACGGGAACGCTGAACCGCATCCACCACATGTGGGCCTATGAGAGCCGCGCCGACCGGGCCGAGCGCCGGGCGGCGCTCTACGCCGACGCCGACTGGCTGAAGGATTTCATCCCCTACGCCCTGCCGCATCTGGAGCGGCAGACCAACGCGATCTACGTCGCCGAAGCGGGCGACCCGCTGGCCTATGCGCGGGCGGGTGCGACGGAGGGGCGGTGGCTCTACGAGTTCGCCGAATTTCATGGCGAGACCCCGCCGCCCGACGCCGACACGGTGGCGCATCTGAAGGCGGTCTCCGGCGATCTGAGCCGGCGCCTCGCGATCCGCGCTTTCGCCGACGAGGCGGCCTTCGCTGGGACGGCGGCCTGGCCGGTGGAGGCGCGGGTGGCGAGCGAGACCTGGCATCCCACGCCGTTCTCGCATCTCCGATGACCCAGGAAGCGACGGAAGCCGACGTTCGGGCGGCGGTCGAAGCGGCGGAGGCCGCCTTCGGCGCCGCGCCCTTCCGACCCGGCGACGACGCAATGCGCGCCGATCTCCTCGACGCGCTCGCGGACGCCTTGGCGGCCGAGCGCCATGCGCTCGTCGCGCTGGCGGACGCTGAGACGCATCTCGGCGCCGATCGGCTCTACGGCGAGCTCTTGCGCACCGTGCGCCAGTTGGAGATGTGCGCCGAGTTGGCGCGGGAGGGCGCATGGCTCGACCCGGTGATCGACACCGCCATCGACGCGCCGCCGCCCTATGGCCGCCCCGATATCCGCCGGATCAACGAAGCGCTGGGGCCGGTCGCGGTCTTCGCCGCCTCCAACTTCCCCTTCGCCTTCAGCGTTCTGGGTAATGACTTCGCTTCAGCGTTCGCGGTCGGGTGCCCGGTCGTGCTGAAGACGCATCCCGGCCATCCCGAAACCTCCGCCGCCGTGGCGAAGATCGCCGCGTCGATCCTGCCTGAAGGCGCGCTGAGCGTGCTTTACGGAACGGGCTATGGAGCCAACCTGCATCTCGTGCAGGCGCGGGCGATCCGCGCGGCGGGCTTCACTGGCTCGCTCGGCGGCGGACGGGCGCTTCTCTCCGCCATCGACCAGCGGGCCGATCCGATCCCCTTCTTCGGCGAGCTCGGCGCGGTGAACCCGGTCGTCGTCTGTCCCGAAGCCGCCAATGCGCGCGGCGCGGCTTTGGGCCAAACGCTGGCGACCGGCGCGACAATGAGCATGGGGCAGTTCTGCACCAATCCGGGCGTCATCCTGCGCCCCGCCGGCGCCGCCGAATTCGACGACGCTTTCATGTCGGGGATCGCCAAGGCGCCGCGCCACGCGCTCCTGAATGAGCGGATCGACGCGGGGTTCGCCAAAGGGGCGGAAACGCTAAAAGCGTCGCCCGGCGTGACGATGAAGGACGCGATGGGGCATCTGGTCTTCTCCATCTCCGCCGCCGACTTCGCCGCCAGCGAGATCGCGCGGGAGGAGGTGTTCGGCCCCGCCACGCTCCTCGTCTCCTACGAAGGCGAAGCGGACCTCATGGCCGCTGTCGATGCGCTGGAGGGGAGTCTCACCGCCTCTCTCCACGCCGATCCTGCGGACGACGCGCTGGCCGACGAGATCGAACCGCGCCTCCGCCGCATCGCGGGGCGCGTCCTTTACGCGGGCGTCTCGCCGGGCGTCGCGCTGACGGATGCGATGGTCCATGGCGGGCCGTTTCCCTCCTCGACGCGGGGCGACTCGAGCTCCGTCGGCGCGCTGAGCCTGACCCGCTGGACCCGACCCGTCGCCTATCAATCCTGCCCGGCGCGGCGCCTGCCGCCGGGGCTGGACGACGAGAACGCGCGCGGGCTGACGCGTCGGGTGAACGGCGCAGTGACGCGCGGGCCGGTCTCCGCGCACCCCGCCGAACAAGCAGACGATAAAGGGAGGATGAAGACATGGCGAAACGACTGATAGCGGGCGCGGGGGCCGCGCTTATGGCGGCGGGTTTGACGAGCACTGGCGCGCGCAGCGCCGAGGTGGTCCGCTCCTTCACCCAGTTCAATTGGGTCGGCGGCGTCGCGGACGAAGTTGCGCAGGTCGCCCCTGTCGCCGCCGTGCAGGTGGCGGAAGACGGGACGATGTTCCTCTCCACCCCGCGCTGGATGAACGCTGGCGTTCCTTCCACCCTCTCGCGGGTGACGGAGGACGGGACGCTGGCGCCCTATCCGACCGCGGCGGACCATGACGTGAACGATCCGGCGGCGATGCAGAACGTCCTCGGCTTCTCCATCGTCGGCGAGCGCATCTACGCCATCGACAAGGGCGACGTAGCGGGCCGCGCGGAGACCCCGGCGGAGGCGCAGAAGATCGTCGTGATCGATATGGCGGCGGGCGAGGTGATCGACCGGATCGTCATCCCTCACGACGTCTCCAACCCGGTTGAGAACTTCCTGAACGACCTCGCCGTCGATGAGGCGCGGGGCTTCGCCTACGTCACGGACAGCGGCAACGCCTCCACTCCGAACAACCAGACCGCGATCATCGTCGTGAACCTGGAGACCAAGGAGACGCGCCGGGTGCTGAGCGCCCATGACAGCACGAATAACGACACGGATGTGCTCTTGCGCGTCTCCGGCGAGCTGGTCTTCCCCGGTCAGCCCTTGCAGGTCGGGATCAACGGTATCGCCCTCTCGCCCGATGGGGAAACGCTGTACTGGTCGCAGACCACCGGGCTGGACTTCTATCGCATCCCGACCGCCGTGCTGCGCGATCCGGCGTCGAGCGAGGCCGATATCGAAGCGGCGGTGGAGCATCTCGGCACGCCCGGCGGCTCCTCCGACGGGATCGCGGCGGGGCCGGACGGGACGGTCTATGTCACTGACCTGACCAATGGCGCGATCAAGGCGTTGGACCCGGAGACGCTGATCTGGTCGACCCTTGTGCAGGACCCGCGCATCGTCTGGCCGGACACGGTGGACGTCTCTGCAGACGGATCGGCGCTCCACTTTACCTCGAACCAGCTTCATAGGGCCTTCGGCGGCGTTCTGAGCTTCGAGGATGGCGCGAAGAACTTCGAGGTCTGGCGCGTCGATCTGAACTGACCTGACCGCAAAGCACCCCAGCTTCCGGTTCGGCGTTATGCGCCGGGCCGGAAGCACTTTTTTTCAAGGAGACGACCCATGTCCAAGATCATCCTCATCACCGGCGGCTCCTCCGGCATCGGTGAGATCTGCGCCCGCCACGCGGTCGCGGCGGGCCACAAGGTGGCGCTCGCCGCCCGCTCTCTCGACAAGATGGAGGCGCTGGTCGCCGAGCTGGGCGCGGAGAACGCCATTGCGATCCAGTGCGACGTCACCGAGCCGGCGGCGCAGGAGGCGATGTTCGACGCCGCTGTGGACCGCTACGGCCGTCTCGACGTCGTTTTCGCCAACGCCGGTCTCGGCGCCTCCGCCCGGGGGACGGAGATGGGCGATCCGGAGAGTTTCCGCGAGATGATCATGGTCAACGCTTTCGGCGTCGCGGTGACGGCGAAATTCGCGATCCCGCATCTGCGGAAGACCAAAGGGCATCTGGTGCTCGTCGGCTCGCTCGCCGGGCACGGCACGGTCTGGGGCTCGGTTTACAGCGCCACCAAATGGTTCATCCGGGGCTACGCCGACAATCTCGGAGCGGAGCTCGGCGATGCGGGCGGGCGGGTCACCTGCATCAATCCGGGCATGACCGACACGCCGTTTTTCGACGAGGCGAAGCCGCAGGCGCTCCGCCCTGACGATATCGCCGGAGCGTTCATGTACGCGATCGAGCAACCGGAGCACGTTCTTGTCCCGTCGATCCAGATCTATCCCAAGCCGACGAAACCCTATTACGACCCGCATCACTAAGACCGGAAATCACTCGCGGCGGCGCCTCAACGGCGCCCCGTCGTCCCCATCGCTTTCTCAAAATACCCCCGCCGGAGGCGAAAGGCGGTTCCCCCGGAACCGCCCCACCTGAGGAGAGCCGCGCGCGGAACGCGCGGGGCCGACGAGGTAAAAGGCGTCGCGCGTCAGCGCGTCCGTTTTGTTACAGGCGTGACGCGAGCCAGCGCTGGAAGTCCTGAATCGTCCCTTCGAGATCGGGTGGGCCGAGCGGGCCGGAGGTCGCGGCGGTGGAGGAAAGAGCGATCTGCATATCCTCCAGCTTCTCCCGATCCTCCCGATTAACCTCGCGCCAGAGGTCCACGGCTTCGGCGAGGCGGGGGGCGTCCATCTCTCCCTCATAGGCCGAAAGGGTCCAGCGCACCTTCACCTCGTCCACCTTCGTCGGCTGGAGCGCGAAGGCGACCAGGATCCCGGCCGACTGGCTCGCCACCTGACAGGGGAACAGGCAGAAAAGACGCGATTGGTAGCGTTCTTCGCGCGTGAGACCGGGGGCGCCGGTGAACCGCTGCTCGATGTCGTCGGGGTAATGCGCGACGTAGCTGGTGAAGGCGTCGTCCTTCAGCGCGTATTTGCTGAGGCCCGTCGGCGTGTAGGGATGCAGCGTTTCGGGGTGCACGACGGAGAGGTGATAGGCCTCCATGAAGTTCTCGACGAGGAGCTTCCAGTTGCAGGCCCAGACCTCCTCTTCCGTATGCGCGTGGACCATCTTGGACTGGTCGTAGACGCCGATCAGATCGTCCAGCTTGCCGAGTTGCGGCCCGAGCGGGTCGGCGTCGCCTGAGAGGTTCACGTAGATCCCGCCGCGCCAGATTTCGGAGCGGAACTCATGCAGGCGGCAGTCCTTCACCCGCTCCTTCGGCATCCGGGGGGCGGAGGCGAGAGCGCCGTCGCGGGCGTAGCTCCAGGCGTGATACCGGCAGACGAAGCGCTTTTGGCTACCCGTTCCCTCCACGAGCGGCATCCCGCGATGGCGGCAGACATTGGCCATGACGCGGATCGCGTCGTCATCGCCGCGGACGATGAGCAAAGGTTCGCTCAGAAGGCGGGTGGTGAAATAGTCGCCGGGCTTCGGAATCTCGTCCTCTCGCCCGAGGTAGTGCCAAGCGTCGCGGAGGACCGTCGCGCATTCATGCTCGAAGAGCGACTGGTCGGTGTAATGCGGCCCCGCCAGCGATAGCGGCGCATCGTCGGGGGCGTCTGCGATTTCCTTGATCGATGCGATCAGTTCCGGGGTCTTGCTGCCGGTATGAGATCGCTCGACTACGCCAATTCCGCGGCCCGAAGCTTCGCTCGCAAGCGGTCTGGCCTGGCTATCCGCGCGCATGGGGAAGGATGCGGTTTCATTCATCGCCCGGCACTCCATAGCTCGGCGCCGCCCCCGGATTGAGGGCGCGGGTGACATAGTCCGCCATTTGCGGCTCATAGTTTGTCCAAAGCCGACGCAGCGTCGCGATTGGACAATCCTCGTCCCAATCGACCCGGAGATCGACCAGCGGCCATTCCTGTTCATGCGCGACCAGAAGCGCGGCGGAGCGGACGTCGCCCTCCTCCCCGCCAGCGTCGTTCAGCCCGGCCTCCAGCGCGGAGAGGAGACGTTCGGCGAGATGGCCGGGCGTCGCGGCGAAGCGCTCCGCCATGATCCGCGGCAGGTCGGCGGAGGCGAGAAGGTTCCCCGCGGCGACGCAGTCGGTTCCCTGATGCTCCGCGTTCGTCCCAAGCGTGCTGGCGCCGGAGAAGATCGCCGTCTCCCCCGCCGCGCTCACCGCCGTCACCTGCCGGTATTCGGTGTTCTCCAGCACCGCGATGACGGCGGAGACGGCGGCCTCCGGCGCCGCGCCGCCCTCCATCCCGTCCAGCACCATGCGCCCGATGGAGGGGAGCGTGACGTTCTGCGTCGCCACGGCGCCGACGCCCGCGCGCACCCAGGGGCAGCGGGAGCCGACCGCGATGGATGAGGTGGTGATGGCGACGCCGACCATGCCAGTGTCGGCGCAGCGGCCTGCAATGGAAAACGTCATGGGCTTATCCTTCCGGAATCACGGCGGTCGCCTCGATCTCCACCAGCCATTCCGGGCGGGCGAGGCTGTCGATGACGAGGCCGGTGGAGACGTAGTGGACGCCCTTCAGCCACTCGCCCATCTCCAGATAGACCGCTTCGCGATATCGGATGTCGGTCAGGTAGACGGTGAGACGGCAGATATGGCTCAGATCGCTGCCGCTCTCTTCGAGAAGCATCTTGATGTTCTCCATCGTCTTCTTCGCCTGCAGCCCGGCGTCGCCGATATGGAGGCTCTCGCGGGTGTCGAGGTCCTGCGCGACCTGTCCCCGCAGGAAAACCATCGTCCCCTTCGCGACGACGGCCTGCGCGAGATCGTTGTCGAGGTTCTGTTCGGGATAGGTCGCCTTCGTGTTGAAGGGCCGTATTCGCGTGTGGGCCATCAGTCGGTGTCCAGTCCGAAGGTTTCGATGCAGTGGAGGAGGAAGGTCTCCGTCAGCGCGCTCTGCGCCGCCCCTTCGCGCTGCGCCATGACGAGGCGGGAGGGGGCGACAGGCTCGCGGATCGGGCGGGTGACGATGCGCTTGCCGTCATAGGCGATGTCGGCGGCGGGTTTCGTCGATAGGATCGAATAGCCGAGGCCGTTGGCGACGAGGCCGCGCAGCATCTCGAACGTCCGGGCGCGGTAGCCGACCTTGGGCTCCGCGATCCCGTCGAAGAGGCTGAGAAAGTAGTCTTGGCTCGGCGGGCTCTCCAGCAGCACCATCCATTGCGCCGCCAGTTCCGTGAGGGAGACGTCGTCCTGACCCGCCAGCGAATGGTCTTCCGCCATCAGGGCGTAGGGGGTGAGGTCGCGAACCGGGATCGAGGTGATGCCGCGCCCAAGCTGGATGTCATAGAGAAAGGCGACGTCGATCTCTCCGGCGCGGAGCTGGCGCGCCAGCTTCTCCTGATCACCCTCATAGATCTCCAGATCGACCCAGCCGACTTCTTCGACGAGGCTCTTCAGAACGCCGGGCAGGAGGTCGGGGCCGAAGGTATGGAGCGCGCCGACGGAGAGGCTGCCCGCCGCCTCCCGCCCCTCCGGTCCGGGCCCAAGGGCGACGGCGGCGTTGTAGCCGCGATTCGCGAAGATCAGGGGGCTGCCGGTGTCGGCGGTGAAAATGTCCCGCACCTCGCCGATGAAGACGTGATGGGTTCCCACCCTCTCCGACGAGACCACGCGGCAGTCGAACGCGGCGAGCGGGTCGACGACGCGGGGGGCGCCGGTGGTCATCGCGGTCCAGTCGACGCCGTCGAACTTCGTCTCCGACGGGATGCGCCCGGCGAAGCGGTCGGAGATGTCGGACTGATCATCCGCCAGCACGTTGGCGCAGAAGCAGCCGTTGGCGATGATCGTCTCGGCTGCGGGCGACATGTGGTGGACGCAGACGAGCATGGTCGGCCCGCCGCCCTCCCCATCTCCGTCGGCGGAGACGGACGACATGGCGGAGACGGTGACGCCCGCCCGCCCCGCCGCGCCGTCCGTGGTGACGACGTTCACGGTGGCCGCCGCGCGGCTCATGCCTTCGAGGAAACGGGCGCGGAGGTCGCCTGGCACCGCTCTTACTCCGCAGACCCGGGCTCGACCCGGCGCTTCGACTGGCTGAGGGCGACGGTTCGAGGTCCCGGCTCAAGGCCGGGACTGCGGTGCGCCGGGACCGCGCGCAGCTTCACCTACCCCACCATCCGCGCGAGGTAGTGCGCGAAGTCGTAATTGGGCCGCTCCAGATGGCTGAGATGGCCCGGCACCGCGTCGTCGGCGCAGAGGCCGCGATAGACTTTCTCCGTGCATCCCTTGTCCTCGACATTCACGTCGTCGAGCAGGGCTTTGACCTTGGCGAAGGTCTCCTGCGCCGCCGGGTCGTTCACGAACTCCGGCGCCATGCCGCCGCCGAAGCGGATGTCCACCTTCCCCGTGCCGTTCGGATGGAGGCTAAGATACCAGAAATAGCCCGGCGTCAGCGTGATCAGCAGCGAGGGGTAGATCGCCAGCAAATAGGTCATCCGCCGACGCTCCTCCCCCTCAACGCGCGTGTTGTCGGGGTGCGCGCAGGCGAGGGTGAAGTCGGCCGGCTTCAGGATGGTGTGGTAGTTGAACGCCTTCAGGCCCGGCGGACAGACCATCTCCTCCAGCTTCGAAAGCCCGCCGATGGTGCCAGCGTGGCAGACGGGGAGGTGGTAGCTCTCCATGAAGTTCTCAGCGAGGACCTTCCAGTTGGTGTCCCAGGTGTGGGTTTCGAAGAAGGTCTGGGTGTAGGTCTCCATCCCATAGTCGCCGACGAGGTTCTCCACCTCCGCCAGCGCCTGATCGACCGGCTCGGCGTCGGGATTCAGCGTGACCATGACCCAGCCGAGCCATTCGGCGCAGCGGATCTGGGGGAGGCAGTTATCCTCCTTCCGGAACCCTTCGTTGAGCGTCATCGCCGGGGCGCCGCGCAAGCTGCCGTCCATGTTGTAGGTCCAGGCGTGGTAGGGGCAGACGATGGACTTGGCGTTGCCCGACCCCTCCAGCAGCGTCGACATGCGGTGGCGGCAGACGTTGGACTGGGCGCGGAGCGTCCCCTCCTGATCGCGGATCACCATGATCGGCTGACCGGCCAGCTCCAGCGTCGTGTAGTCGCCGGGGTTCGCGAGCATGTCGGCGCGTCCGACGCAGAACCAATCCTGTTTGAAGATATCTTCGATCTCGCGCTTGAGGAAAGCGTCGGAGGTGTAGACCGACTTCGGCATCGCCCGCGCCTGTTCGAAGGGCGCGGCGACATTCGCCTGAAGTTCGGCGACCGGGTCGAGGGGGCTGTGTTTGTTCATTGCTATTACTCCGCCGCTTTTGGCAGGTTTTCATCAAACCACTGGTTCACGGCGCCGTCGCCGGACTGGCGGTCCTTCAGGTCGATGACGTTGTCCGAAAGGCCCGCGCCCTTCTTCACGAAGTCCAGCGGCCCGTCCCAGTCGAAGTTGCGATAGACCGCGCCCATCTGCGCGAAAGGCGCCGACTGGGCGAAGAGCTGGAAGGTTAGGCGGTGGCCCGCATAATCCGAGTTCAGGAGGTCGCGGCCATAGGCCAGCAGTTTGCGCCGATCCTCCGCCACCCAGTCGTCGTTGATGGTGTAGAACTTGTCCATCCAGGGCTTCGTCTCGTCCGTCTCGAAGGCCGCGACGTTCGGCGTGACGCAGATCTGGCCGCCCATCAGCTCCCGCGCCGTGTGCATCATCGTCGGCAGGTTGGAGAGCGCATGAACCCGGCCCGTGTAGAGCAGCGACTGGTTCGGCATCAGAAGGCCCGCCGGAGACCGCTCCGCCAGCGCGATGGCGGCCGTCAGGTGCGCGTTGATGCCTTCGCGCCAGACAGCCAGCGTCGAAAGCTTCTCCTGCACCGCCTGCTGTTTCTCCAAACCCGTCTGGCGGGCGTTGAAGAGCGCGGCGCCGATCATTTGGTCCGCCTGTTTCAGCGTGCGCTGCACGAAGGCGAAGGCGGAATAGCGGTGGAGCGTCGCGCGGATGAAGGTCGCCGCCTTGGTGTGGCGGTAGAAGAGCACGTTCTCCCACGGGATCAGCACGTTGTCGAAGATGACGAGCGTGTCGACCTCATCGAACCTGTTGGCGAGCGGGTAGTCGCGGCTGTCAGCCCGCGGGCAGCCGCCGCGGGCGCCTGCGAAACCGCTTCGGCAGATGAACTTCAGGCTGGGCGAGCCGAGATCGCAGATGAAGCCGACCGCATAGTCGGACATCGCCTGGTCGCCCCAGTTAGCGATGGTCGGCTTGGTGAAGGCCTGGTTCGCGTAGGCGGCGGCGGTCTCGTATTTCGCGCCGCGCACGACGATGCCCGCATCCGTCTCCTTCACCACATGGAGGAGCATGTCCGGATCCTGATCCTGCGGCGCCTTGGAGCGGTCGCCCTTCGGATCGGTATTGGCGGAGACGTGGAACGGATCGCCCTTCAGCACCTTGTGGATATGCGTTTCGATGTTCTTGGCGAATTGCGGGTCGATTTCGGAGAGGACGTCCGCCCCGTCATGGAGCGACCACATCTCCCCCACGGTTTCGTCGCCGACGCGGGTGACGACGCCGCCGACTTCCTCCATCACGTGATCGGTGGCGCGGCGCTTCGCCCACCAGTCCTCCTGCGTGTAGGGGAGCGCGTTGCCTATGGCGTTGATCTCGCCGCCTTCCTCGACCGTCATGACCGGTGCGTGCTCCGGCTCATGCGCCATGTCGTAGATGCGCGCGCGGATATCGACGAGAGGTTTGAAGGCGGGGTGAGAGGGGACGTCCTTCACCCGCTGGCCGTCGATATAGACCTCGCGCCCGTCGCGGATGCTGTCGCGGTACTGATCGCCCGTGCGGATCATGCTGCGGCTCCTTCCCCAAGGTGTCGCGGAGATGCTGCGATAGCGAAGGCCGATAGGCAAGAATTGAGTCGCGTAGCTTTGATTAGGCAAGACCTAATCAAAGACGGCATGCGCATTGCTTTCCCCACCTTGGAAATCCGCTATGGAGGGGGACATGACCGCGACAACTGAAACCACCGGCGCCGACAACCTCAAGGGCTCGGGCTTCATGATGATCTCCATGGCCGCGTTCGTGGTCAACGACGCGCTGATGAAGTCGTTGTCGGGGGAGGTGCCGCTCTTTCAGGCGATCTTCATTCGCGGGCTCTTCGCCACCGCGCTGGTCGGCGCCTTCGCGATCTGGCGCGGCGTCGCTCGGCTCTCCGCCCTTGCGCCCGCCGACCGCAAGGTGACCGCGGTGCGGGTGATCGTGGAGATCGGGACGACGACTTGTTTCCTCACCGCGCTCTTCAACATGCCCATCGCCAACGCCACCGCGATCCTGCAATCGACGCCGCTCGCGCTGACCCTGATCGCCGCCGTCGTTCTGCGCGAACAGGTGGGCTGGCGGCGCTGGTCCGCCGTCTTCGCGGGGTTCTTCGGGGTGATGCTGATCGTGAGGCCGGGGGCGGAGGGGTTCAATGACGCCGCGCTCTGGGCGCTCGCCGCCGTCGGGTTCATCTGCGTGCGCGATCTCGCGACCAAGCGCCTCTCCCCCGCCACGCCGTCGCTTTTCATCACGCTGCTGACGGCGATCTCCATCACCGGGCTGGGCGCCGCCGTCACCATGACGCGGACATGGGAGCCGGTGGCGACTTCGAGCGTCGCGATCATGGGGCTGTCGGCCTGCTTCCTCTTCGTCGGTTATCTCTTCAGTGTGATGACCATGCGGGTCGGGGAAATGGCCTTCGTCTCCCCCTTTCGTTACTCGATCCTCATATGGGCGATCCTGCTCGGCTATTTCGTCTTCGGCGATCTGCCGGATGCGCTGACCATGCTGGGGGTGGCCATCGTGGCCGGGGCCGGGCTCTATACCTTTCTGCGCGAGCGAAAGGTCGCCGCGCGCCGATAAGGGAGGTCGCGATGCTTCAGGGTCAGGTTTCGTTCGGGAAACAGGAACGGGTCGTCTTCGGGCGCCCCGCCGCCGAGGCGGTCGCGGAGCTGGCGGTGGAATGGGGGGCGGAGCGGGTCTTCGTCATGGCCTCCGGCACGCTCGCCCGCGAAACCGACGTCGTCTCCACCGTCGTGGACGCGCTGGGCGACAAGGCCGGGTCCGTCTTCGACGAGATGCCCGCCCACACGCCCCGCCGCGCCGTCATGGCGGCGACGGAAATGGCGCGGGGCTGCGGGGCCGATCTGATCGTCACGGTCGGCGGCGGGTCGGTGACGGACGGGGCGAAGGCGGTTTCGCTTTGCCTCGCCAACGGGATCACGGAGCCGGATGCGATGGACGCCCTCCGCGCGCCGAACCCGGTGACGGCGCCGGTGGTGCGTCAGATCTCCGTCCCGACGACGCTTTCGGCTGGGGAGTTCAGCGCGCTTTGCGGCGTGACGGACGAGCGGACGAAGGCGAAGGAGCTCTTCACCCACCCGCTGGTCATCCCCCGCGCGACGATCCTCGACCCGGACGCGGCCTCCCACACCCCGGAGTGGCTGTTCCTTTCGACCGGCGTGCGCGCGGTGGATCACTGCGTTGAGGGCGTGTGCAGCCTAGAGGCGCATCCCTATGGCGACGCCCAAGGTTTGAAGGGCCTCCGCCTTCTCGCCTCCGGCATGGCGCGGGTGAAGGCGGATGCGGGGGATCGCGAAGCGCGGCTCGACTGCCTGATGGGCGCCTGGCTCTCCATGGGACCGCTGGCCAGCGGGGTGCCGATGGGGGCGAGCCACGGGATCGGCTATATCCTCGGCGCGCTACATGGGGTGCCGCATGGGCACACCTCCTGCGTGATGCTGCCCAACGTGATGCGCTGGAACGAACCCGCCAACGCCGACCGGCAGGCATTGGTGGCGGAGGCGCTGGGCGCCGCGAACGCCGCCGACGGGCTTCGCGCGTTGATCGACGGGCTGGGGATGCCGAACACGCTCGCCGATGTGGGCCTTGGAGAAGATGCTTTCGGATCCATCGCGGAGGGGGCGATGAAAACGCCTTGGGTCCCGCGCAATCCCCGCCCGATCGCCGGGCCGGAGGACGTGGCGGAAATCCTCCGCCTCGCGGCCTGACCGGATGACCCGGACGATCGACTGGTATTTCGACTTCATCTCGCCCTTCCCCTACCTCCAACTCGCCCGCTTCGGCGAGTTCCCGGAAGATGTGGAGATAAGGCCGCGCCCCGTCCTCTTCGCCGGTCTCCTGAACCACTGGGGGCAGAAGGGACCGGCGGAGATCAAGTCGAAGGCCCGCCATGTGGATACCGTGATCCGCTGGACCGCGAAGCGGCGGGGCCTGCCGTTCAAAGGCGTCGCCCGCCACCCGTTCAACCCACTCGCGGCTCTGCGCCTGATAGAGGCGGCGGGGCCGAGCGTGGAGGCCGTCCGCATAGCCTACCGCCATTTCTGGGGCGAAGGCCGCGATGGACAGGAGGCGGAGAGCATCGCCGACCTCGCCGCGAAGTTGGGCGTGGCGGACCATGAGGCGAAGATCGCCGACCCCGCCGTGAAGGCGAAAATCCGCGCCAGCACGGACGAAGCCATCGCGCAGGGCGTCTTCGGCGTTCCCACTTTCATCGCTGACTTAGGTAAGGGTGGGCGCATCTTCTGGGGCGACGACGTGACGGACATGCTGCTGGACTACCTCGCCGATCCGACGATTTTCGACGGTCCGGAATACGGGCTCTTCGAAACGTCGGTCGCGGCGGCGACTCGCATTGATCGGGTGGAGTGACGGCGCGGGGCGATCTCGCAGGATTCCGCGCACGTCGAACCTGCGGAAAGGCACTATGGCGCCCCTGCGACCTCATGCGGCTCCGCAACCGCCGTGCGGATGGGCACAATTCGGAAATGCTTAAGCGATGGTCGCTTTCCGTATTCACCTTAAACGGTTATCGTATCCATCAGCCAAAGCTTAACTGACCCGGGTCGGCGCCCGGAGTTCGGGTTCAAGGGGGAGCCAAGATGGCGAATTCAGCCAGCGGCAAGCGGCCGCTTTCTCCGCATCTGACGGTCTACCGTCCGCAGATCACATCGGTCCTTTCTATCTTCCACCGCGCATCGGGATGCTTCATGGCGCTGTCGATGGCGATGGTGGTCTGGTGGTTTCTCGCCGCAGCGACCGGGGCCGCGTATTTCGAATTCGTCGACGGGCTGATGACCTCGATCATCGGCGTGCTGATCCTGCTCGCCTCCGCCGCCGCGTTTTTCTACCACCTCTGCAACGGACTTCGTCACATGTGGTGGGACATGGGCAACGGCTTCGAGATGGAGCAGGTCTCCGCCTCCGGCTGGGTTACGATGGCGGGGGCGGCGGTTCTGACCGTCATCCTGCTCGTCGTGGCGATGTGAGGAGGACGAACCCATGAGCTTTCTCACCGACCGCGCCCGCGCCCACAACCACGGCTCCGCCAAGGAAGGCGTCGAGCATTGGTGGCATCAGCGTCTGACGGCCATCGCGCTCGTCCCGCTGGGGCTTCTCTTCATCTTCCCCTTCGCGATGGCGATCGGCGACGGGTACGAGGCGGCCATCGCGCTCTACTCCAACCCGATTCACGCGATCATCGCCGCGCTCTTCATCATCGTCGGCTTCAACCACCTGCGCCTCGGCATTCAGGTGGTGGTCGAGGATTACGTGCATGGCGCGATGGGCAAGACGATCCTGATCCTGAACAGCCTCCTCTGCGCGGCGTTCGCATTCGCCGGCGTCTTCGCCGTCGCAAAGATCGCTTTCGCAGGTTGAGACATCGCGCCGCGCGGGCCTCGGCTGGCCCGTAGCGCACGCTAAATAGGGGGCTATCATGGCCGCATACGAATTCATCGATCACGAATACGACGTCGTCGTCGTCGGCGCGGGCGGCGCGGGCCTCCGCGCCACTCTCGGCATGGCGGAGCAGGGTCTGAGCACCGCCTGCATCACCAAGGTCTTCCCGACCCGCTCCCACACCGTTGCGGCGCAGGGCGGCATCGCCGCGTCGCTGTCGAACATGGGGCCGGACCATTGGCAGTGGCACCTCTTCGACACCGTGAAGGGCTCCGACTGGCTCGGTGATACGGACGCGATGGAGTATCTCGCCCGCGAGGCGCCGAAAGCGGTTTATGAGCTGGAGCACTACGGCGTGCCGTTCTCCCGCACCGAAGACGGCAAGATCTATCAGCGCCCCTTCGGCGGCCACATGACCGAGTTCGGCGACGGCCCGCCGGTGCAACGCACTTGCGCCGCCGCCGACCGGACCGGCCACGCGATCCTCCACACGCTTTACGGCCAGTCGCTGAAGAACAACGCGGAATTCTACATCGAGTATTTCGCACTCGATCTCATCATGACCGAAGACGGCGTCTGCCAGGGCGTCGTCGCGTGGAAACTGGACGACGGCACCATTCACCGCTTCAACGCGAAGATGGTCGTGCTGGCGACGGGCGGCTACGGCCGCGCCTATTTCTCCGCCACCTCCGCCCATACCTGCACCGGCGACGGGTCGGGCATGACGGCGCGCCAGGGCCTGCCGCTTCAGGACATGGAGTTCGTGCAGTTCCACCCGACCGGCATCTACGGCTCCGGCTGCCTCATCACCGAGGGCGCGCGGGGCGAGGGCGGATACCTCGTCAACTCCGAGGGCGAGCGGTTCATGGAGCGTTACGCCCCTTCCGCCAAGGACCTCGCGTCGCGCGACGTGGTCTCGCGATGCATGACGATGGAAATTAGGGAGGGGCGCGGCGTCGGCGACGACGGCGATCATATCCACCTCTACCTGAACCACCTGCCGCCGGAGACGCTGGCCGAACGCCTGCCCGGCATCTCCGAAAGCGCGAAAATCTTCGCGGGCGTCGACGTGAACAAGGAGCCGATCCCGGTTCTGCCGACCGTTCACTACAACATGGGCGGCATCCCGACCGACTACTGGGGGCAGGCGCTGAACCCGACCGCCGACAGCCCGGATGCGCTTCAGCCAGGCCTGATGGCGGTGGGGGAGGCCGGTTGCGCCTCTGTCCACGGGGCGAACCGCCTCGGCTCCAACTCCCTGATCGACCTCGTGGTCTTCGGCCGCGCGGCGGCGATCAAGGCGGGGCAGGTCGTGGACCCGAACGAGTCGAACCGCCCGTTCAACGAAGCCTCCGTCGAGGAGTGCATGGACCGCTTCGACCGCGCCCGTCACGCCAACGGCGCGATCCCGACCGCCGATCTACGGCTCAAGATGCAGCGCGAGATGCAGACCAACGCCGCCGTCTTCCGGGCGAAGGACAGCCTCGCCGAAGGCAAGAAGAACATGGCGACGATCTACGGCGAGATGAAGGACCTCAAGGTCTCCGACAACACGCTGATCTGGAACACGGATCTGATGGAGACGCTGGAGCTCTTCAACCTGATGCCCAACGCGGTCGCGACGGTTGATTCAGCTGAGGCGCGGCACGAAAGCCGCGGCGCCCATGCGCATGAGGATTTCCCGGATCGCAACGACAACGACTGGCGGGTGCACTCGCTGGCGAATGTCGATGAGGCGACCGGCGCTGTCACGCTGAGCTACCGCCCCGTCCATGTCGACCCGCTGACGACCGAGGACGAAGGCGGCATTGATCTGAAGAAAATCGCGCCCAAGGCGCGCGTGTACTGAGGAGCGGAACCCATGGCTGAATTCGCACTCCCTAAGAACTCGAAGATCACCAAGGGCAAGACCTGGCCGAAGCCGGAAGGCGCGACCAATGTCCGGACCTTCAAGATCTATCGCTGGAACGAGGAATCGGGCGAGCTGCCCCGCGTCGACACCTATTTCGTCGACATGGACAAATGCGGCCCGATGGTTCTGGACGCGCTGATCAAGATCAAGAACGAGATCGACCCGACGCTGTCCTTCCGCCGGTCTTGCCGTGAAGGTATTTGCGGCTCCTGCGCGATGAACATCGACGGGATCAACACGCTCGCCTGCATCTACGGGCTGGATGAGATCAAGGGCGACGTGAAGATCTATCCGCTGCCGCACATGTCGGTGGTGCGCGACCTGATCCCGGATCTGACGCATTTCTACGCGCAGCACGCCTCCATCATGCCTTGGCTGGAGACGACGACGAACCGGCCTCAGAAGGAGTGGCGCCAGTCCATCGAGGATCGGAAGAAGCTGGACGGGCTTTACGAGTGCGTCATGTGCGCTTCCTGCTCGACCTCCTGCCCGTCTTACTGGTGGAACGGCGACCGGTATCTCGGCCCGGCGGCGCTCCTCCACGCCTATCGCTGGCTGATCGACAGCCGCGATGAGGCGACCGGCGAGCGGCTAGATCATCTGGAGGATCCGTTCCGCCTCTATCGCTGCCACACCATCATGAACTGCGCGAAGACCTGCCCGAAGGGTCTGAACCCGGCCAAGGCCATCGCGGAGATCAAGAAAATGATGCTGGAGCGGCGGGTCTGATCCGACCCCGGCTAAGGATATCGAAAGGGCGCCCATCGCGGCGCCCTTTTTCATGCGATGGCCTCAGGTCGTCGTCATCAGGTCCGACAACCGCTCCCTGAACATCAGCTTGAGGGAGGACAGCCGCGCCGCCTCCTCCTGCTGGCTGAGCGCGGCGTCGCGGCGGGCGGCTTCGTTGGACAGCTGCATCTTGGCCGAGCTTTCGATGAGCGAGGTCATCAGCGCCTCATGCCGCCCGACGAAATCGGCGAAATCCCGACCGTCGATCTCGTAAACCGACGAGGCCGAGGTGGCGTATAGCGAAGCGGAACGCGGCTGCTTCATCGCAAGCGCCATAAAGCCCACCAGCGTCGGCGCCTGCATGGTCGCGACCTTGGTCTCTCCGCCCTCGATGGGGATATAGACGTCCATCGCCCCGGCGGTGAGGAGGTAGAGGTTATCGCTTTCGTCCCCGGCCCGGATCATCCGCTCGTACCCGCCGAAGATCATCGGTTTGGAGATCTTCTTTAGCGCCCCGATCTGAGCGTCCGTCAGTCCCGCAAGCTCCACCGACGCGCGGCAGGCGACCGCGAAGGCGTCTTCGGCGTGCGACTGCTCGACGAGGGAGCGCGGATTGGTCCGCACCGCCGCGGTCCAGTCGGTGTCGTAGAGGTGATTGCGGTTATACCCGATCTCCACCCCGTATTTCCGGAACGTGTACCAGATGAGGTTCGCGATCTCCGTCTGCGCCTCGACGTAGTCTTCGAAAGTGGTGAAGAACATCGCCTGCACGCGGAAGCCGAACTCGCCATGCCCGGTGATCCAGACCGCGTTGTCGGCGGCGTGATCGACCAGACGGCATTGGCCAATCGCCTCCATCACCGCGTCGCGGATCACTTGCGGGGGGGAGGAGGGTTCGGCGGAGAAGTCGAACACCTGCCGGATGGTCCGCCGCGCGCCGGTGGTGTTGACCACCTGCCGATTGGCGAGGACGGAGTTGGGGTAATAGATCGTCCGCCCGTCCACGTGTTTGGTTTTGGTGACGCGCCAGTTCTGATCCTGCACCTCCACCCAGTCGCCGTCCATGTCGAGCACGTCGCCGATCTTGAACGCTGGCGAGAGCGCGATGGCGATCCCGGAAAGAAGATCAGAGAGCGTCGATTGCGCCGCGTAGCCGATTACGATGGCGACGACGCCCGAGGCCGCGACGAGCCCGGTGACCGACTGCCCGTAAACCCACGAGATCACGATCCCGCAGGAGATCAGTACGATCAGCGCCGTGAACGCCCCGCGCAAAAGGCGCGGCGGCGGGGCGCCGCCATCCGCGACCATGAAACCGTCCCAGACGAAATGACGCCAGAGCCGGTCCACCACGAACCCGGCGGAGATGATGAGGAGGGCGGTGACCGCGTCGCGCATGCCCGGCGGCACAGGCAGGCCCATATGTCGCTCCGCGACCGGCAAGCCGAGATCGCGGATGAGGAACAGGAACCCGAAGAGCTGTATCGCAATGATCAGGAAATTGGTGCGCCCGCGCATCAGGCCCGTGGCGAGCGTTAGAACCATCCACGCGCCGACGACCAGCGCCATGACGCCGCCGACCACATCGATATTCCGCAGAAATGCTTCCATCCCTCACCCCGCGCGACAGAGGTGCCGCAGCGCGGTTGAGCGGTCAAGATACCTCAGCCGGCGGCGCGGCGCGCCTCCCGCGCGCGCACGGCCTCCCGCCAGAAGGCGAAGACGCCTGCGCCGATCACGACCGCGCAACCGAGGATGGTCCACGGGCTGATCACTTCGCCGAAAACGGTCACGCCGACGCCGATGGCGAAAACGGTGTGGAGGTAGGTGAAGGGTTGTATGGCGGAGGCCTCCGCCGCCTCCAGCGCCTTGATCAAGAGGAAGTGCCCGATCATGCCGGAGACGCAGAGGATCGCCATCAGCGTGGCGTCATGGGAGTTCATCGGCGTCCAGAACCAAGGGCCGATGAAGGTCATCACCAGCGCTCCGAAGACTCCGGTGTAATAGAAGCTGGTCATCGCCGCGTCCGTCCGCGCCACCCGGCGCGTCGCCAGCCCGTAGGTGGCGAACATCAGCATCCCGATCAGGGGGATGGCGAGATCCCAGTCGAGCGTCTCCGTCCCCGGCCTGATGATCAGCATCATGCCGAGGAAGCCGACGCCGACCGCCGCCCAGCGCCGCCAGCCGACCTTTTCGCCAAGGACCGGACCCGAGAGGGCGACGATGAGGAGCGGCAGGAAGGCGAAGATCGAGTGGGTCTTCGAGAGCCCGACGATGTGGAAGGAGGCGACGGCGACGCAGATCTGCAACGCCAATGTCACGCCGCGATAGACCTGCAGCGCGGGCTGGCCGCTTTTCAGGCCCTTCGCGAAGCCCTGCCGCCAAAGGAAGATCAGGCAGACCGCGCCGAAGAACCAGTAACGCCACATGGTTATGAGGATCGGCGAGTGGTTCTCCGCCAGCGCCTTCGAAAGACCGTCCTGCGCCGCGAAGATGATCGTCGTGACGATCATGAAGGCGACGCCTTTGGCGTTGTTCGGCGCGTTGGCGAGGGTCTGCTCGGAGGTGCTCATCGTCGCCTCATGCGCCTGAAACGGGTTCGACGCCAGCCCTCTCGCCAGCTCAGGTGGTTGCGGCGAATTCCTAATCGTTCGTAAACGAATGTCAGAAATCCGGTTTTCTGACATTCTTTAAGACTTCGGTGGTGAAACGCTCGATGGGGGCGATGAGATGAGCGATCTGGAACTCTCCGGCGGCGATCTGACCGTAGCGGCGCTGACGGCGATCGCGGACGGCGCGACGGTCCGCCTCTCCCCCGCTGCGCTGCTGCGCATGGGCGAAGCGCGGGAGGTGATCGACCGCGCCGTGCGGGACAAGACGCCGGTCTACGGCGTGACCACCGGTCTCGGTCCGCGCGCGGTGGAGGCGCTGCCGGAGGCGGAGCTGGAGGCTTTCGCGCTCCGCACCGTGCGGGGGCGGGCGCATAGCGCAGGCGCCGACCTGCCTGAGCGGGTCTGCCGCGCGGCGCTCGCCGTGCGCTGCAACACGCTCCTGATCGGCGCGGCGGGCGCGAAACCGGCGCTGGCGGAGGCGCTGGCGGCGATGCTGAACGCCGGGCTCGCGCCCGCCATGCGCGGCGTCGGGTCCATTGGCGCGGCTGATCTGATGTGGGGCGGGGATTTCGGGAACGCCGTGATCGGCGAAGGGCGGATGTGGAGAGACGGTGAGGTCGTCCCGGCGGCTGAGGCGCTCGTGGATGCGGGCCTCGCGCCCTATGCTCCCGGTCCGCGCGAAGGATTGGCCTTGGTCAGCCATTCATCGCCGTCCGGCGCGCTCGCCGCGCTGGCCGTCGCCGGCGCCGAGGGCGCTTATCAGGCGCTTCAGAAGGCCGCCGCGCTGTCGATGGAGGGGTTTCGCGCCAATCTCTCCATCCTCGATCCGGACCTGCTCGCCCTCCGGCCGCAACCCGGGCAGACGGCCGCCGCCCGCGGGCTCGCCGCGCTTCTCGACGGGTCCGCTCTGCGCTCCCCGGGCGCGGCGCGGCGGCTTCAGGATCCGCTATCGATCCGCAATATCCCGCAGGTCCATGGCGCACTCCGCGCTGCGCTGGACTGCGCCTGCACGGCGGTCGAGGCCGAGATCAACGGCGCATCCGACAATCCCGGGGTCATGATCGAGCGGGGCGAGGTCGCGTCACATGGCGGCTACCTCACGCCGCATCTCGCAATCGCGCTCGGAGCGCTTGGACAGGCGGTGACGATGGCGACGGCGACTGAGGTGCAGCGGATCGCCAAGCTGACCGCCGCGCGTTTCAGTGGATTGGAGAACGGTCTGACGGATGTCGGCGCAGCCGGGGCGGGGCTCGGGCCGGTTATGAAAACGGCCGAAGCGCTCTGGGCGGAGATCGCCCATGAGGCGGCCCCGGCGCCGATCTATCCCTCCTCCTCCGCCGACGGGTTGGAGGACGTCGCCGTCTCCACCGGACTCGCGGGGAATGCGCTTCTGCGGCTCCTTGCGCACATGCGCCGCCTTATCGCGATCGAGATGATCGTTGCGGCGCAGGCGGTGGAGCAGCGCGCGCTCGGCGACGGTCTGGCCCCCGCGCTTCGCCCAATTCAGACGATGGTCAGGGACGCAAGTCCGACGTTTCGCGAGGACCGGGCTCTCGGCGATGAGATCGAAGCGCTGGCGGCGCGGCTGTAGACGTCAGGTCTTGGGCGGACCGTCGGCGAAGGTCATGCCGACATCCTTCCAGACGTCGCCTTTCCCGCGCAGCGCCTTCCATCCGAAATGGATATCGAGCTGCCGCCCCTTCACCCCCGGCGCCCCCTGAATGTCGAGACCGTTCCAGGGCGCGAAAGGATTACGGCGGAGATGGCCGTGGATCTCCGTCCGCACGGTCGGGCGCGTCGAGGGCGAACGCGAGTGAAACCCGTAGGTATCGGCCACCACCAGCGTATTGGCGGGCACCGGTACGGGCTGCGGCTCGCGATAGCCGAGGCGGTTCACCAGCTGATCCGTCGGAATGCGGAAAGAGCCGAAGGAGTGGTGCGGGCGACGCTCCTCCCGCGCGGTGATCGACTGCTCATGCTCCCACGCCAGGCGTTCGGGCGTCAGACGGTGCGAGCCGGGGGCGAACATGAAAGGGCCGTCGTCCAGCTCGACGTCATGCAGGAACAGCCAGAATTTCGACGTCGAATGAAAGGTGTCGGCGTGCAGCGCGGTCTGCGGATCGACCGGTTTCTTCGAGGCTTCCGCGATCACGGTCTGGATGAAGTGGATCGGCCAGCCGCCGCGCCCGGCGACATAGCCCGCGAGGCGGTTGAGCGAGGGTTCATGCGCGGCCCGGACCGTCTCCGGCATCCGGTCCTTCGCGGCGAGCGTGAGCGGGATCATGCGGGTGACGGTCTGGCCCTGGCGCATTTCCCGCGCCGGGTGGGACTGGCCGAACACCTCTTCGCGCACGCGTTTGAAAACCTCGGGCGGGAGGAAATTCTCCTTGATGATGAAGCCGTCGCGGTCGTAGGCGGCGCGATCCTCGGCCGAGACGCCGGTCATCATCGAACGGCGGAAGCGCGCCAGTTTTTCGGCGGCGGCGACGCGGGCGCGATGAAGGCCAAGCTCGTTCAGGCGCCGATTGCCGATGATCGGATTGGCGAGAAACGACTTCTCCGGACCAAAGACCCCCGCGACCCATCCTACGGCGTTGATCGGCGTCATCAGGTTCATCGCAGGGGCATCCTCGTCTCCGGCTTTGGGCGGGATATAACTCTTAGCGCCGATAGCGCAAAGCGCGGCGATCCGCAGCCGTCGCGCAAACACAAGGACGCGCTATCGCGCGACGCCTTTCACCTCGTCTTCGGAGATCGCGCTGCGCGCGATCTTCTCCTTCTCAGGTTTTGCGCTTCGCGCGGAGAGTATTTGGCGAAAGCGATGAGGGGGGTCGCGCCTTGACCGGAGGCGGGCCGAAGATACTGTGCGCGCTCTTTTCGCGAGGGAGCGGGCGATGGCGGAACCTCTGGTCGGGATCGTGATGGGCAGCCAGTCGGACTGGCCGACGATGAAGCGCGCCGCTGAAGCGCTTGAAGCGTTGGACGTGGCCTATGAGGCGAAGATCGTCTCCGCCCATCGCACGCCGGACCGGATGTTCGCCTATGCCGAGGCCGCCGCGGGTCGTGGGCTCAGGGTGATCATCGCCGGGGCGGGCGGCGCGGCGCACCTGCCGGGCATGGTGGCGTCGAAGACGCGCGTGCCGGTGTTGGGCGTGCCGGTGCAGAGCCGGGCGCTGTCCGGGCAGGACAGCCTTCTCTCCATCGTGCAGATGCCGAAGGGGATACCGGTCGGCACGCTCGCCATCGGAGAGGCGGGGGCGGCGAACGCCGGGCTCCTGGCGGCCGCGATCATCGCGACGACCGATCTCGCGCTGGCGGAGAGGCTGGACGCCTATCGCGCCGCGCAGACCGCCGCGATCGCCGATGAGCCGTCCGATGACTGACCTCGTCGGGCCGGGCGGAACGGTTGGGATACTCGGCGGCGGCCAGCTTGGCCGGATGCTCGCCATCGCGGCGGCGCAGCTGGGTCTGAAGGCGCACATCTACGCCCCTGAGGCCGACCCGCCAGCGGGAGACGTCGCCGCCGCAGTGACGCGCGGCGCCTGGGGCGATCGGGCCGCGCTCGGCGCCTTCGCCGCCGCTGTCGACGTCGTGACCTATGAGTTCGAGAACGTGCCGGCTGAGACGGTCGACGTTCTGGAGCCGCTCGTGCCCGTCCGCCCCGGCCGCAAGGCGCTCGCCGTCGCGCAGGACAGGGTGGACGAGAAGAGCTTCATGAACGGCATCGGCGTCGAGACCGCGCCCTTCGCCGCCGTGGACGACGCGGCGTCTCTGGAGGCGGCGCTGGACCGGATCGGCGCGCCGGCGCTTCTGAAAACCCGGCGCCTTGGCTACGACGGCAAGGGCCAGGCGCGCATCGCTGCGCGGGCCGATGCGGCGGAGGCGCTCGCCGCCATGGCGGGCGCGCCTGCGGTTCTGGAGGGGTTCGTCGACTTCGCTCGCGAGATCAGCGTCATCGCGGCCCGCGGCCTCGACGGGTCGATCGCCGCCTATGACCCGGGCGAGAACGCGCATGAGGCGGGCATCCTCCGCCGCACGACGGTTCCCGCCGCCTCCGCTCCGCCCGTGCTGGCGGAGGCGAAGGCGATCGCCGGGCGCATCCTCACTGCGCTCGATTACGTCGGCGTCATCGGCGTGGAGTTTTTCGAGACGGCGGAGGGCGCGCTTCTGGTCAATGAGATCGCGCCGCGCGTCCACAACACCGGTCACTGGACGATCGAAGCCTGCGCCACTGACCAGTTCCAACAGCATGTCAAAGCCGTTTGCGGATGGCGGCTGGGCGACCCGGCGCGCCATGCGGACGCTGTGATGGACAATCTGATCGGCGATGAGGCGAACGACTGGGCGCGCCTCGCGGAAGCGCCGGGCGCCGCGCTGCACCTCTACGGCAAGGCGGAGGCGCGGGCGGGCCGCAAGATGGGTCATGTGACGCGCACGTCGCCGCTCAGATAGCTTCCGCGCGGCGACCGTATCATCCTACACTATATGCGCGGCGCGAAGCCGGTTAGGGTCGATCTTATGAGATGGGGTTTCGCACGAGCGACGATGTTCGCGTTCTTCGCGCTCAATGCGGGGGCGTCGCCCGCCTGGGCGCAGCAGGTCTGCGTTGAGGAGGCGGGGGGCGTTTGCCTGAAATACGCGCCTGCGCCTGAACCGACGCCTGCGGCGCCCAAGCCGCAACCGACCACGCGCGCGCCCGCGCCGCTCTCCCCTGCGGCGCAGGAAGAACGCGCGCTGCGTCTGACGCGGGACGAGCGACGGGAGGTTCAAGCCGGGCTTCGGGTCGGCGGGTATTACAACGGCTCTCTCGACGGCGCGATCGGGCGCGGCACGCGGGCCGGGATCAGCCGCTGGCAGAGCGAAGTGGGCGAGCCGGTTACGGGATTTCTGACCTTCGCCCAAGCGCGGCGCCTACGAGACATCGGCCTCGGCCGCGAAGAGGTCGCGCCGACCCCCGTCCTTCAGCCGCAACCAGTCCCGCAGCCCGCTCCATCGCCGCAACCCGAGCCCGAGCCGGTGATCGCGGCGCCGCAGCCGCCCGATCCGCCGGAGCCGAAAGCGCCCGACAGGCCAGCGCGCGGCTCCGAATACCGCAAGACGGCGGGGGCGAATTCGCCTGAAGTTCACGGCGATGGGATGACGGTGCAGATCAGAACGCTCCGGCGCGACGAGGACACGGCGGAGATCCGCTTCCGCCTTTCTGACGGCAATCAGTACAATTTCTCCCACTCCTGCCTCGTGCCGGTGGCCGCGCCGTTCCAGTGCGATTTCTACGGCCCGAACCGGAACAAGAACTCCTGGTCGATCTCCGGCGAGTTTCCGGAGGTGCAGGTCGTCAACGGCTGGATCAACTTCAACCGGACCTGGGAGTTGTGGAAGGACTGACGCTTCAGACCTTGAAGGCGTCGTCCACCGGAACCTGAAGCGCCTGCGCTGCGGCGTTGGTCTGGCTGGCGCACATGACGACCTCCAGGAACTCGCCGTATTGCGCCGCCGTCATGCCCTTGGCGCGGGCGGCGGCGGTATGGGACTGGACGCAGTATTCGCAGCCATTGGCGGTGGAGACGGCGAGATAGATCAATTCCTTCGTCAGCGGGTCGAGCCCGCCTTCGCGCCCCTCCGCCATGACGGTCTTCACCCTCTCCCATGTCGCCTTGAGCGCAGGCGGATCGTTCGCGAGAGCGCGCCAGATATTGTTTACGAAATCGGAGCCGCGCGTTGCGCGAATATCCTCGAAGACCGCCATCGCTTCGGGGGACAGGTCTTCATCGGAGAGGAGTTTGACAGTCGCCACGATGCTTCGCGACGTGGACGCTTCAGCGGCGCGGGCGGCGGCGGTCTTCGTCGACGCGGATCGGAATGGGCTTGGGTGCGGGCTCGCCGGCGAGGCGATCCAGAAGCTCTTTCAAAGCGTCGGCGATGTCAGACAACTTCACAACCAAACTCCCACATGTGTCGGCGCATGTTCTCGCGTGCGCCCGATCAAGACAGTTTTGGCGATTCGCTTGCGGGAGGCAAATGACGATCGCCGATCACTTGTAGACAATTAGTTGAGCGCTTTCGCTCCCATTTCAAGAAATTTGCGTCGTCGGGCTGCGCGCAAATCGTCGCCATCGCGAGCTTCGAGGGCGCGGAGCTCCTCTTCCAGCGCCGCGCCGACGGCGGCGATCGTCGCTTTCGCGTCGCGCTGGGCGCCGCCTTTCGGCTCCTCCACGATGCGATCGATGACGCCGAGCGCTTTCAGATCCTGCGCGGTGAGCCGCAGGGCCGCCGCCGCTTCGCGCATCTTCTCGGCGTTCTTCCAGAGGATAGAGGCGCAGCCTTCAGGCGTGATCACGGAGTAGACCGAATGCTCCAGCATCATCACGCGGTCCCCCGCCGCGAAGGCGACGGCGCCGCCGGACCCGCCCTCGCCGATCACGGCGGCGATGAGAGGCGAGCGGAGGTTCAGGCACTGCTCGGTGGAGCGCGCGATGGCTTCGGACTGCCCGCGCTCCTCCGCGCCTTTGCCGGGATAGGCGCCTGGCGTGTCGATCAGCGTGATGACGGGCAGGCCGAAGCGGTCCGCCATCTCCATCAGGCGCACCGCCTTGCGGTAGCCTTCGGGACGGGCCATGCCGAAATTGCGCTCCAGCCGGGTCTTGGTGTCGGCGCCCTTCTCCTGCCCGATGACGACGACGGGGCGGTCGTTGAAGCGCGCGAGCCCACCGATCACCGCGTGATCTTCGGCGAAGTTCCGGTCGCCCGCGAGCGGGGTGTATTCGGTGAAGAGCGCGTCGACGTAATCGATGGCGTGGGGGCGGGAAGGATGCCGGGCGACCTGGCATTTCTGCCATGGATCGAGATTTGCGTAGAGCTCCAGCAGCATCTCGGCCGCCTTGGCGTCGAGCTGCTGCGCTTCATCCTCGACATTCACGTTCTCGCCGGAGCGGGCGAGGGCGCGAAGCTCCTCCGCCTTGCCTTCCAGTTCGGCGAGCGGCTTTTCGAAATCGAGGTAGTTCTGCATGGGGTCCCCTCACGCGGCGCTGGCCGGGATATAGGGTGAAGGCGGGCGGTTTTGCAACGCGCCCGCCTATCGGATCAGCCCATCACCGCCGTCGGCAGCCATGTGGCGATGCCGGGGAAGATACAGAGGATGACGATGGCGATCACCATGCAGGCGACGAAGGGGAGCGAGCCCTTCAGGATCGTCTTCAGCGAAATGTCCGGCGCGATCCCGTTGATGACGTAGAGGTTCAGACCGACGGGCGGGGAGATCAGACCGATCTCCATATTGATCGTCAGGATCACGGCGAACCAGATCGGATCAAACCCCGCGTTGGTGATGATCGGCAGGAGGATCGGCGCCGCCATCAGGATCACCGCGACCGGCGGCAGGAAGAAGCCCGCGATCAGTAGGAAGACGTTCACCGCCAGCATCAGCACCCAGGGGTTCACGTCCAGCGTTCCGATCCAGGCGGCGATGGACTGGGTGATGAAGAGCGAGGAGAGCATGTAGGAGAAGACGCCCGCCGCCGCGATGATGAAGAGGATCATCACGCTTTCCTTGGTGCTGTCCCGGAGGACGACCCAAAGATCGGCCGGGTTCCAGAGCCGGTAGATGATCATCGCGATCAGAAGGCACATGAGCGCGCCGACTGCGGCGGTCTCCGACGGCGTCGCGACGCCGCCGTACATCGCGTAGAGGACGCCGATGATGATCAGGATGAACGGGAGGACGCGGGGCAGGATCTCCAGCTTCTCCCGCCATGAATAGACCTTGGCGGAGAGGACGGCGGTGTTTCCGGAGCGCCATGTCGAATAGAGGCTCCACGCCATGAAGAGGCTGACGAGCAGGAGGCCGGGGAAGACCCCGGCGAGGAACAGCCGGCCGATCGAGGTCTCCGTCGCGATGCCGTAGACGATCATGGTGACGGAGGGCGGGATCAGGATCCCGAGCGTGCCGCCCGCCGCGATGGACCCCGCCGCCACGGCGTCCGGGTAGCCGCGCTTGCGCATCTCCGGAATGCCCATCTTGCCGATCGCGGCGCAGGTGGCGGGCGACGAGCCCGACATGGCGGAGAAGAGCGCGCAGGCCCCGAGATTGGAGATGACGAGCCCGCCCGGCACGCGGGTCAGCCACCGCTCCAGCGCCTCATAAAGGTCAGCGCCCGCGCGGGTGGAGGCGATAGAGGCGCCCATGATGATGAACATCGGGATCGAGAGGAGCGCGAAATTATCGAGCTTGCCGAAGAGGATCTCCGGCATCAGCTCCAGCGACCGCATCCCGTCGAAGATGATCAGGAACCCGGCGGAGACGGTTAGGAGGCCGAGCGCCACCGACATGCCGGAGAAGAGGACGACGATGGTCATGACGGCGACCAGCGCGCCGAGGAGGAGGGGGTCCATCAGGCGTCCTCCTCAAGCCCGAAGGGGGCGTCGATCTTCAGGATGACGGCGATCAGGTCGGCGATGAGCTGGAGGAGGAGGAGGCCGAAGCCGATGGGGAGCGAGAGATAGGGGATCCAGAGCTTCACGCCCCAAACCGTGTCCGACCGCCAGCCGCGGTCCCAGGCGAAGTGCCAGTAGTCGAACCCGTACCAGAACATGATCGCGACGATGACGATGGACGCGGAGAGCGTGAAGATCGCCATCCCGCGCCGAACGCCGCCCTTCAGCCAGAGCGGGAAGAGGTCGACGTTCACATGACCGCGGAGGCGTTGGACATAAGGCAGGCCGATCAGGGTCGCGCCGATAACGAGATAGATCACCGCCTCCGTCTGCCAGATCGTGGAGCCGTTCAGCACGAAGCGGATGAAGATCATCTGACAGGTGATCCCGACGGCGGCGACGATCATCGCGGCGGAGCACCAGCCCGCGACGGTGGAGATCGCGGCGACCGCCTGCAGGAACGGATTGCCGCCGGTCCGCGCGACCGTCGCTTTCGAAATCGTGGCCATCGGACCCCCTCGCGTTTCGCTTGGTCGCAACTCGCTCGCGAGCCCCGTCCCCGCTGCGCGTTATGGATTTGTTAACCCGATGTCAGAAAACCGGTTTTCTGACATCGGGTTAACGAAAGATTACGTTCACAGGCGCGCGGCTCGGCGCTGCGGAACGGACGGCGCGCGTGGCGCCGCCCCGGGTCTCAGGTGGGGATCACTCGACGGCGAGCGCCATGTCGAGGAGCTTCTGACCGTCCGGCACTTCCTCGACGAAGGCCTTGTAGGACGTCTCGGTCGCGATGGCGCGCCAGGCGTCGAACTCCTCCTGCGTCATGTTCGCAATTTCGACGCCCGCGTCGCGGTAGACATCGACGGATGCGGCGTCCTGCTTCTTCGCCTCCTCCAGATAGAACGCCTCGGCCTTCGCGGCGCCCGCCATCAGCGCGGCCTGCTGTTCGGCGGACAGTCCGTCGAAGGTCGATTTGTTCATCAGGAGCGGCTGATACATGAACCAGAGCGCGAAATCGGAGGCCGGGGTGTAGCATGCGACCTGCTCGTAAATCCGGTAGCTGACGAAGGACGAGGACGACGTGTTCGCCGCCTGCAGAACGCCCGTCTGCATCGCGTTGTAGATCTCCGAAGACGCCATGGAGGCGATGGAGGCGCCGGCGCCCGCCAGCATCTGCTCGAACGCCTTGCCGGCGGCGCGGGTCTGAAGGCCCTTCACGTCGTCGGGGGAGGTGATGCAGCCCTCTTTGCCGACGAAGCCGCCCGCGAGATAGCCGTGGACGAGGACCATGACGTCGTCCGCCGCCATCTTCTCCTCCAGCGCCTTCATGAAGTCGGACTGGTTCAGACGCGCCGCGTGGTCGTGGTTCTTCACGAGACCCGGCATCAGCGTCAGATTGAACGCGGGCTGCTGACCGCCCGCGTAAGAGAGCGGAAAGACCGTCATGTCGAGCTGACCGCGGCTGAGCGGCTTGTATTGCTCGCGCGGCTTAAAGAGCGACTTGGACGGGAAGATCTTGATGTCCAGCCCGACATCGGCGGCGGCGACTTCGTTCGCGACGATCTCCGCGACCTTGTGACGGACGTCGGCGGTGGACCACTGGTGGCTGAGCCGGAGCTCCTGCGCGGTGGCGCCGGACGCGATGAGAGACAGCGCCGCAGCGGCGGCGAAGAGTGTGGATTTCATTACCTTCCTCCCGAAAGGCGCCTCATTCGCGGGCGCTCTGACGTGGGGGAAGACGCCGTGTTGGCTTGCTAAGTCAATCGACGCTGCGCAAGCCATGGGCGAGCGGGCGCGCCTCAGCGCCCGCTCGGCGCGATCAGGATGCGCCTTCGATAAGCTCCGCCATCCGCACGATGACCTGCGCCTGCCGCGACGACGCGAGGTCGATCAGCTTGCCGTCGAGCACGGCGGCGCCCTGCCCGCTCTCCTCCGCCTCTTTCATCGCGGCGAGGATGCGGCGCGCCTGCGTGACCTTCGCTTCCGGCGGGGTGAAGACCTCATTCGCCAGCGCGACCTGCTTCGGGTGGATCGCCCATTTCCCGACGCAGCCGAGCGTGGCGGAGCGCTTCGCCTGCGCCAGATACCCGTCATTGTCGGAGAAATCGCCGAACGGGCCGTCCACCGGCAACAACCCATGCTGGCGGCAGGCGGCGACCATGCGGGTGATCGGGTAGTGCCACGGATCGCCCATGCTCACCGCGCGGTCCGATCCCGGCTCGCCATTGGCCAGCATGTAATATTCGTCCTGCGTGCCGCCGATGCCGGTCACCGCCATGCCCATGGAGGCCGCGTAGTCCGCGACGCCGAAGCTCATCGCCTGCATGCGGGGGGAGGCGGCGGCGATCTCGTCCACGTTCTGGGCGCCGGCGGCGGTCTCGATAATCACCTCGAAACCGACGCGCTTGGTCTTCTTCGCCACCATCTCGGAGGCGGTCGCGACCGCGTCCACCGCGTAGATGTCCTTCGCGTTGCCCGCCTTCGGGATCATGATCAGGTCCAGCCGGTCGCCCGTCAGTTCGATCAGGTCGGCGACGTCATGATGCCAGAACTCGGTGTCGAGCCCGTTGATCCGGACGGAGAGGGTTTTGGTCCCCCAGTCGATCTCGTTCACCGCCTTGATGATGTTGCGGCGCGCCTCCTCCTTGTCGGCGGGCGCGACGCTGTCTTCGAGGTCGAGGTTCACGACATCCGCCGCCGACGCCGCCATTTTCTCGAAAAGCTCGGGGCGGGAGCCGGGGCCGAACAGCTGACAGCGGTTCGGGCGCGCGGGACCGGCGGGCTGGACGTTGAAGCTCATGGGAGGCGGCCTTTCGATAGGGTAAGAATCTTACGCCGAAGCGTCGCCGCCGGGTACATTGTTGCAGTGCGGCAAGTCAATCGCCGACGCGGCGACAGGAGGGAGCGAAGATGAAACTCGCATCGCCAACGCCGGAACTGCCCGTCCCTGATGTGGAGGCCGCGCAGCGATACTACCGCGATACGCTCGGTTTCGAGATCGCGTGGCGTAACGAGGAAGGCCGCATCGGCGCCGTCGCGTTGGGCGAGTGCGGCTTGTTCTTCCGGGAAAGCGATGAAGCGGCGAAAGGCGGGGTCTTCTGGATTTTCGCCGATGACGTGGATGAAGCCCACGCGGCGTTGTCATCGCGCGGCGCCGATGTGGAGGGACCGCCGGAGGATAAGCCGTGGGGCCTGCGCCAGTTCACGCTGCGCGACCCCTACGGCAACGTGTTTTACGTCTTTCACGATCTCTGACGGAACGGAACAGAACCGCCCCGAACCACTGTCCGGGGCGGTGTTCAAAGGCGCTTACCGGAAGCGGTAGCTCACGAAACCAAGGAGGTCCTTCCCCCCGTAACCGGGATAGGCGCTGGAGATCGCCGCGACGGCGCTGTCCGCATCGCCGCTTTCTCCAATGACTTTCTGCTGGAACTCCAGATAGGCGATGGCGTCGTCGATCGCGCCCGGCGCGGCGGGAAGACCGTGGCCCGCGCCGATCACCTTCACGCCCTCCAGCGCCTGAATGTCCCGCAGCGCCGCCGTCCAGTTATCGGCGTTCCCGAGCGGGAAAGCGTGGGCGTTGGCGTAGAGAAGGTCCTGTGCGATGAAGAGGCCCGCTTCAGGAATATGGAAGGTCAGCGTCGCCGCCGCCTCGGCGTCTTTCACTTCGGCGATGGTCACGTCCAACCCGTCCCACGTCGCCGCGCCCGGAACGATGTCCGCGCTCGGCCGGTTGAGCGGCGTCGCATCGCCGAACTGCTCCTTCCGCGCGGCGTACATCGCCTCGTTCCCGTCCACATCCGCGCGCACGGCGGCTGATGTCATGAACGGCGCATCGGCGAACTGCGACCCGCCCAGCAGGTGATCGGGGTGGGAGTGGGAGAGGTAGACCCCTTTGATCGGCTTGCCGAGGCTATCGGCGTAGGCCCGCGCCTCCGCCGCGAAGCCCTGCAGGAACTGGGTGTCGATCACGTGCAGCTCATTCGCCGTCTCGACGATATGCGTGTTCACCAGGGCGGAGGCTTCGGGGGCCATGTAGCTGTGCAGCGTCACGGGGCCGAGCTTGTGGATGGTGATCATCCCCTGCATGGGCGTCGCCGCATGGCTCGCGGCGCGGGCGACATGGCCGGCGCCCGCGAAGGCGGTGGTGATCGCTCCCGCACCGGCGGCGAGGCGGATCATGTCGCGGCGGTTCATGTTCATCTGTGTCATCGGCTTTCCTCAGCTTTGGTGATGACGATCCAGATAAACGACCTCCAAACAGGACTTAACAGGGCGCTGTGAATGGCTGATATTCACATAATGAATATCAATGACCTCGACCTGAACCTTCTTCGCGTCTTCAGCGCCCTCGCGCAGGAGCGGAGCGTGACACGCGCGGCGGACCGGTTGAACCTCAGCCAGCCCGCGGTCAGCAACGCCCTGAAACGGCTGCGAACGGCGTTCGGCGACGACCTTTTCGTGCGCGGTCAGGGCGGCATGGCCCCCACGACGACGGCTCAGGCGCTCAGCGAGCCTATCGCCGACGCCCTGAAGCGGATCGAGGCGGCGCTGGTCGGCGGGCCGGAAATCGAACCCTCGCGCATCGCCGAGCCCATAACGATCACCTGCGCGGATGAGGAGATACTGCTCCACGCCGCCGACATCCTCGACGCGCTGGATCGCGCGGGGTGCCGGGCGCCGGTGCAGTTCGCGCCGCTCAGCACGGACTACGGCGCGCACGCGCTCTGGCGGAGCCGTCTGGCGCTTACGATCACCACGATCCTTTACGCCCCTGACGGGCTCCGTCAGCGCAAGGTCTACGACGAAGACCTCGTCTGCCTCGCGCGCGCCGACCGGTTCGCGGCGGGCGCGTTCGACTTCGACGCCTATCTGGCGGCGGAGCACCTCCTGATCGCGCCTCTCGGCGGTGCGCCGCAGGGCTATATCGACCAGTGGTTGACGCGCGAGGGGAAGAAGCGGACGATACGGTTGGTCAGCCACACGTTCGGCTCCGCCCATTCGCTGGTGCGGGAGACCGGCCTGATCGCCACGATCCCGCGGCGGCGGGCCGCGCGCAGCCCATACGGCGACGATCTCGTCGTTCTTCCCGTTCCGTTCGAAGCGCCGGGCTTCAGCCTCCACATCTTCTGGTCGGAGCGCTACGACGACGATCCGCTTGCCAAGTGGCTGCGCGATCTGGTGTGGACGGCGATGCGGCGGCCCGACCGACTGGCGCGCGCCTGACGCCCCGAAGTGACTTCGCGGCGCATCGCCCTAGCGTCTTCAGGCATGTCCTTAGCGCAACAGACTTACGCGGCCGTCACCGGCGCGGATGAAGATCGTATCGAGCGGCGCGAGCCGAGGAACGGCGCGGTTCAGGTCGCCGCGCTGGCGCTCACGAAGACCGCCGATGCGATATTGGAGCCGAAGCTGACCCTCGCATGGCTCCTCACCGCGCTTGGCGCGCCGGGTGCGCTTGTCGGCTGGCTGGTCCCGGTGCGGGAGGCGGGATCGCTCCTCCCCCAGCTCGCCCTGGCGCAGTGGGTGGAGCGGCGGCGGACGCGCAAACTCGTCTGGGCGTTCGGCTCTGCGATGCAGGGCGTCGCCGCGGTCGGGATCGGCCTCTCGGCCCTGATGCTGGAGGGCGCCGCCGCAGGCTGGGCGATCCTCGCCTGGCTGGCTGCGCTCGCGGTGGCGCGCTCGCTTTGCTCCCTTTCCCACAAAGACACGCTCGCGCGCTCCATCCCGAAGACGCGGCGGGGCGCGATCTCGGGGATCGCCGGATCGATCGCGGCGGTCGGCGGGCTCGCCTTCGGGGCGGCGCTGGCCCTCGGCGTCATCCCGCTGACGGTGGAGGCGGTCTCCATCGCGCTCATGTCGGCGGGCGGTTTGTGGCTGGTCGCCGCGCTGATCTTTCCCGGTTTGAAAGAAGCGGAAGAGCCGCGGAGGGCGGACGCGCGGCGAGACGCGGGCGGCCTTTTCGCGCCATTGCGGGAGGATGCGATGCTCCGCCGTTTCATCCTCGCCCGCGCATTGCTCACGGCGACCGCGCTCGCTCCGCCCTTTATCGTCATGGCCGCCGCCGCCGATCCGGACCAGCGCCTTGGCGCGCTCGGCCCGCTTCTTCTCGCCGCCGCCGCCGCCGGGTTCGCGTCTTCCTATGTCTGGGGGCGGCTATCGGACCGGTCGAGCCGCAAGACCCTGATGGCCGCCGGCGCGCTGGCCGCGACAGTGCTGACCGCAGCCGCTCTGGCCAAGGCGACTACCGGCGGGTTGGGCGGCGCGCTCGGCGCGGCACTCGCCCTTTTCGCCGCGCAGATCGCTTATGAGGGCGCGCGGCAGGGCCGCAAACTGCACCTGACGGACATGACGACCGATGACGCCCGCGCCCGCTACACCGCGCTCTCCAACTCGCTGATCGGCGGCGTTCTCATCCTCGGGGGCGCGCTCGGCTTGGTCGCGGACGCATACGGCTCCGCCGCGACGCTGGCGATCCTCGCCGCGTTCGCCGCGTTATCCGCGCCCGTCTCCTACGCTCTGGCCGAGGTGCAGCGGGATCAGTAGCTGCAGTCGGCGAAGAGCTTCGCGAAATCGCCGCCCCATTCGCCATCGAAGGAGGTCATCAGCTCCTCCGCCGGCGTGACGCCCATCTCGAGACTCTCTTTCAGCGCATTCAGGAAATGCGTCTCGTCCGGCAGCATCCCGCCCGCGCCGGACCGCGCCCGCGCCTTCAGGCCCGCTTCGGAGATGGCGACCACTTCCCGCGCGATGTCGAGCATGGATCGCCCGCCGATCTCCGCCCCGAACCCTTTGACGGAGGCGTCGATGCGCAGCTGATCCCGCTCTTCCGCCGTCCAGTCCTTGCAAAGGTCCCAGGCCGCATCCAGCGCGCTTTGCTCGTACATCATGCCCACCCAGAAGGCGGGAAGCGCGCAGATGCGCCGCCACGGGCCGCCGTCGGCGCCGCGCATTTCGATGAACTTCTTCAGCCGCGCTTCGGGGAAGATCGTCGTCAGGTGGTCCGCCCAATCGGAGAGCGTGGGCGTCTCGCCGGGAAGGGCGGGCAGTATCCCGTCGAGGAAATCGCGGAAGGACTGGCCGAGCGCGTTGATGTACTCCCCGTCGCGGTAGACGAAATACATCGGCACATCGAGCGCGTAATCGACCCAGCGTTCGAACCCGAACCCGTCTTCGAAGACAAAGGGCAGCATCCCCGTCCGGTCCGCGTCCAGATCGCGCCAGATACGGCTCCGCCAGCTGACATGGCCGTTCTTCTTCCCCTCGAAAAAGGGCGAGTTGGCGAAGAGCGCGGTCGCCACCGGCTGGAGCGCCAGCGCGACGCGCAGCTTCTGGACCATGTCGGCTTCGGTGGCGAAATCCAGGTTCACCTGCACTGTGCAGGTCCGGTACATCATCTGCGTGCCGTGGGTGCCGACCTTCCCCATGTAATCGGTCATCAGCCGGTAGCGGCCCTTCGGCATCATCGGCATCTGCTCATGCGTCCAGTCCGGCGCCGCGCCGAGGCCGATGAACCCCATGCCGAGCTTGTCGGCGATGGTCTTCACCTCCCCCAGATGGACGTTCACCTCGTCGCAGGTCTGGTGGATCGTCTCCAGCGGCGCGCCGGACAGCTCCAGTTGTCCGCCGGGCTCCAGCGAGACGTTGGCGCCGTCTTTCGTCAGGCCGATGATGTTGCCGCCTTCCTCCAGCGGCGCCCAGCCGTAGCCGTCGCGCAGACCCTCAAGCAGAGCGCGAATGGAGCGGTCGCCGTCATAGGGAATGGGTTTCAGCGTCTCCAGACAGTAGCCGAACTTCTCGTGCTCGGTCCCGATGCGCCAGTCGGCCTTCGGCTTGCAACCGTCTTCGAGGTAGCCGGCGAGCTGGTCGCGGCTCTCAATCGGGCCGCCGCCCTGTTGGGGGATGGACATCGGTGCGCTCCGCCTGCTTTCGGTCTCAACCTACTGGCCGAACCGCGCCGACCCTCTCTATCGGATTAAGCACGCGCCGCCGGGGGCGCAAGGGCGGGCGCGTCCGTCGCCGCCTCGCGGCGCCAGATCGTGACGGTTCGGCCCTCCGGCGCCTTCAGCGCGGCGATGGCTTTCGCGGCGTTGAAGCCGGGGAGCGCGGTGAAGGCGTCGGCGAGGCCGTCCGCGCCTTGGGCGGAGACGGGTATGATCAACGCCGCCTCCGTCTCCGACCAGCGGAGCACCCAGTCCGGCTCGTGACGCCAGACGCTTTCGTCCGCCGTCCAGATCTCGATAGCGAAGATGTCGTTGATCGAGACGAGCCCGCCCTGATGCGGCCCGAAATAGGCGATGCGTCGCTCGTCGATTTGCACGACGCCGGGCGCCTCGCCTTCTCCTTTCGATAGCGCTGAGAGGACGGCGGAGCGGATGAAGAGCGCGCCGGTGACGGCGACGAACGCGATAAGCCCCCAGCGCCAGACCGGATCCGCCGGGCCGCGCGCGTAAAGCCACCAGAGAAAACCTGAGACGGCGATCACGTAGGCCGCCGTCTCCGCCCATCGGGCGATCAGAGCGCGGGGTTCAGGGCGAAAGAAGCTCATCTCGCCGCGTCCCAGGGGCGGTCGAGCTCAAGGAGGTGCGAGAGGTCGGTCGCCTCCCCGTTGGAAAGGTCGAAAAGGTCGAAGCGGCGCACGGCCCGTCCCCGCCCGGTGACGAGGGAGGCGAGGTAGAGCCCGTCGCGGGAGATTGCGAGATCGCCGAAGAAACGGCCGGGCGCCTCGATCACCCGCTCGCCCCGATCTCCGGCGACCCGCAGAACGCATTGCGCGCGCAGACGTCCGTTCACCTGCTCGCCGCTGCAGGTCTCCCGCACGTTGGTCGAGAGATCGGCGGAGACGAGCAAACGCCCCAGCCCCGCCTCCGCCGTGTCCAGAAGCCGCCAGTCGCCGTCGCGCCATTCGAAGGACAGCTCCATGCCCGTCTCATTGCAGACCGCCGCCCGCCAGTCCGTCTCCGCCGTCAGCTCATCGGCGCAAAGGGCGGCGATCTCCCGCTCCGCCGTCGTGCCCGCCCCTTCCTCGTCAACCGCGCGAAGCTCGGCGACGATCGCGTCCCGCCCCGCCGCGAGCGGCGCTGCGACGGCCCATCCGCGCGGCGCGATGTCGAAGGCGGCGATGCGCCCCGTTGCGAGGGAGACGGAGGCGAAGCGCCCTTCTCCGAAATCGCAATCGGAGCTGGCGCCGAGCTGGTTGAGCCCGAAGGCGAGCGGAGCGCGGACCGGCGTCTCCCGCACAAGGATTTCGCCTCCGTTCGGGCCAGGTCGCCAGACGGCGTCGTGCCAGCGTTTGCCGAAGGAGAAGACGACGTTCTTCATCGGCGCGTCTTCGCGCCCGATCCAGACGTCCGCGCGGAACTCCTCGCACACGTAGTCGGCCACGCAATTCGCGGTCAGCGCGACGTCGTAGCTGTCGGGCGCGTAAACAGCAGAGGACCAGGCGCAGGTCACGCCCGGTGTCAGGAGCGTCGTGGCGCCGGTGGCCAGCTCCACTTCCACCCATTCGTTGCCGTAGATGACGATGGCCCGCGCCCCGTCATGGGAGAGCGCGGCGAGCCCGACGCGCCACGCCGACTGCGCTGGGTTCGCGGCGAAGGCTGTGACTGTCAGGAACGCGATGGCTGCGCGAATTGCGCCTCCTCTCGCGAACTGAAAGCGCCGCGGCCCGACGGCCCGGCCGAATTTCGCCGCGAAGCGGCGGAAGAGGCCGCCGGGTCGCGCGCGAAGCGCGGGAAACCTCACCGCCAATCCCCCAGAACCGACTGCCAGAGCGTCATCGCCGCCACCGCCGCGGTATCCGCTCGCAGGATGCGCGGGCCGAGAGAGACGGGCGTCGCAAAAGGCGCCGCGCGGAGCCGCGCGACCTCCTCCGGCGCGAAGCCGCCTTCGGGGCCGATCAGGATCGCCCACGGGCCGCCGCCCGCCTCTCGCAAGCTCTCGGCCGCCGCGCCGTGATCGGCGGTCTCGTCGCAGAACATGATGCGCCGGTTCGGATCCCACTCGTCCAAGAGGCGATCCAACCGCATCGCTGGGAGCACCTCGGGAACGGAGAGTAGCCCGCACTGCTCCGCCGCCTCCACCCCGTGCGCGCGCAGGCGATCTTCGTTCACCCGCTCCGAATTGGTGAAACGTGTGAAAACGGGCCGGAGCGCTCGCGCGCCCATCTCCGCCGCCTTCTCTGCGATGAAGTCCGTGCGCGCTTTCTTGATCGGCGCGAAAAGAAGGTGGAGATCCGGCGGTTCGGATTGCTCGCGGAGCTTCGAGGTTAGCGCCAGCACGGCTTCCCGCCTGCCGATCTTGGCGACCGCCGCTCGCCATTCTCCGTCGCGCCCGTTGAAGAGCGCGACCTCGTCGCCCGCCTTCAACCGCATGACGTTGGCGAGGTAATGCGCCTGTTCCCGAGTGAGCGGCGCCTCGGACCCTGCGGCGAGAACGCACTCCACGTAGAGCCTGATTTTCGGCGCGGAAGGTGTCATATGCGAAATATGACCGATCCCGCCGCCAGCGCCAGCCCGCCCGACGATGAACCCTCCGTGAATGACGGCCCCAAAAACGATGGGCGGGTAGCGGATGCGACCCGCCTGAACTGGGTGGACCGCTTCATGCCGCGCTGGTCGCGCCCCTGGCTTCGGCTGAGCCGCGCCGATCGCCCGGCCGGCACGTGGCTCCTCCTCCTCCCCTGCTGGCAGTCGCTGGCGCTCGCCATCGCGGCGAGCGAGTGGCGGATGGAGGCGGTCTGGCTCTTCGTCGCCATGGGGATCGGCGCGTTTCTCATGCGCGGCGCTGGCTGCACCTGGAACGACTACACCGACCGCGATTTCGACGGGAAGGTGGAGCGGACGAAATCCCGCCCGATCCCGTCGGGGCAGGTGTCGGCGAAGGGCGCGCTGGTCTGGATGGTGATCCAGGCGCTGCTGGCGTTCTGCATCCTCCTGACTTTCAACACGTTCTCCATCTGGCTCGGCGTCCTCGCGCTGCTGCCGGTCTGCATCTACCCCTTCATGAAGCGGGTGACGTGGTGGCCGCAGGTCTTCCTCGGCATCGCGTTCAACTGGGGCGCTCTGATGGGCTGGGCGGCGTGGTTCGGGGAGCTGTCGGTGGCGCCCGTCGCGCTCTATCTCGGCGGCATCGCGTGGACGCTGCATTACGACACGATCTACGCCCATCAGGACAAGGAGGACGACGCGCTGATCGGCGTGAAGTCCACCGCGCGGCTCTTCGGCGACTACACCAGCGGGTACCTCATGATGTTCGCGTTGCTGGCGGCGGCGGGGGCGGGGCTCGCGGTCTTCACGTCGCTCTCGGGCCTGGCGCTGCTGATCGGGCTGATCGGCGTCGTCGCCTATTGGCTGCACATGACGCGGCAGCTCTCCCGCCTCGACATCGACGACCCGGATCTCTGCCTCGAGCTCTTCCGCGATAACCGGGAGACCGGTCTGATCCTCGTCGGCGCATTCCTGATCGCGGGTTTCGTCGCGAACGTGCTGTGACGCAGTCGACCCTCGCCGAGCGTCGGTTCGCGGAGGCGGACGCGCAGGCGGAGAAACTGCTCGGCTATGTCCGGATGGGGGTCGCGGCGCTTCTGGCGGCGTCGATCCTGATGGCCGCGCTGTCCGCCGAGCGCCCGGAAGACGCCGTTCTGACGCAGCGCCTCGTCTTCGCGATGATGGGGATGGCGGCCTATTTCCTCGTCGGGTTGGCGGCGATCGTCATCGTCAAATCGGGATGGTATCGGCCTGGCGTCGCGTGGGCGGCGGCGTTTTTCGACGTCGGCCTGATCCTCTGGAATTTCTATGGCGGGGTCGCTTTCGTCGGGGTCGATCCCCTGTTCGCGATGGCGATGCCTGCGGCATTCATGGTGCCTTTGGTCCTCACGTTCGGCGCGCTCCGCTTCCGGCCCGAGATTCAGGTCGCCGCGACAATCTTCGCCATCGGGGCGCTCGCGCTGATCGTGTTCGCCAGTCCCGCTCCGGATTTCGACCCCATCGCCTCCATGCGCCAGGTGAAAGTGAGCCACGGGGCGCCGCCGAACGCGATCCGCATCCTGATCGTCCTCAGCCTCGGCCTGATCGTCGCCCTCGCCGTCTGGCGCGCCCGTCGGCTGCTGGAGCGGGTGATCGCAGAGGCGGAGGCGCGCGCGAACCTGACCCGGTTCCTGCCCGAAGGCGTCGCCGACGACATGAGCGACGAGGCCGTCGCGCGCCTACGCGCGGCGCGGCGGGCGATGGTGGGCGTTCTCTTCATCGACATTCGCGGCTTTACGGCGATGGCTGAGGGAATGGGGCCGGAGGCGTCGGGCGAGATGCTCACGTCCTACCGTGCGGCGATCCTCGACGCGGCGCGGGATCACGACGGGGTGGTCGACAAGTTCATCGGCGACGGCGCGCTCGTGCTCTTCGGCCTCGGCGAACGCGACGGCGCCGGCGACGCCGTGGCGGCGGCCGAGACGCTGGCCAAGCGTTTCGCGGACGCGCCCTTTCGGGTTGGGATCGGCGTCCATTACGGTGAGGCGATGGTGGGCGCCGTCGGCGACGATCGGCGGCTCGAATTCACGGTCATCGGCGACGTCGTCAACGTCGCGTCGCGAATAGAGGCGCTGACGAAGGAGGAGGCGGTCGTCGCGCTTGCATCCGCCGCCGCCCTCGAAGCCGCGCCGCGCGGCGGCTGGAGCCCGCTCGGCCCGCGCGTATTGCGCGGACGGGAAGCGCCTGTGGCGCTCTTCGCTTTCGATCCGACTTAGGCGCTTGGCTGCGGGCTGACGCGGCGTCGGCTTTGCTTTGGATAATTAGTACGTATACGAATTAGATAGTTCGTATGCGAAAGACCGTCATGGCCAAGGCTCCGAAGATCTTCCTCCTCCTCCAGCGCGCGCATGCCGCTCTCTTTCGCGCGGCGGACCGGCGGTCGCGGGCGGCGACAGGGCTATCCACCTCGCAGCAGGGGGTGCTCTTCATCCTCGACAAGCGCGATGGCGCCCCGATCAGCGAGATCGCGGAGGTGATGCTGATGAGTAAATCCAGCATCTCCGGCCTGATCGACAGGATGGAGGCGAAGGGCTTCGTCCGCCGCGCGCCGTCGGCGGAGGACGGGCGCGTGCTGAACGTCTTTCTGGAGCCGAAGGGCGCGGCGTTGATCGAACGCAGTCTGGCGGCGGTCGATCGCTACAACGCGCGGGTCCTCGCGCCGTTCGACGAGGCGGAGCGGAAGGTGATCGAACGCTTTCTGCTCCATGTCGCCGCGAACGCCGAGGAGCTGGTTGCGGAGGACGTCTCCGCATGACGTCTGAGACGATTACATTTCATGCGGAGGACGGCTGGCCGCTGGCGGGCGACCTCTACCGCGGCGTAAATCCGAAGATGGCGGTGCTGATCAGCGCCGGCACCGGGTTTCCGCGCCGGTTTTACCGCCATGTCGCGGCGTGGTTGGCGGCTGAGGGCGCGGTCGTCCTCACCTTCGACTACCGCGGGATCGGCGGCTCCGCTCATGGCGATCCGGCGCGGCGCGATATCGAATATCGCGACTGGGGCCGCTATGATCAGGTCGCGGCGGTCGACGCGCTGGAGGCGGCGGCGCCCGGCCTGCCGATCACCCATATCGCCCATAGCGTCGGCGGTCATTTCATCGGCCTGATGCCGAACCATGCGAAAATCCGTCGCCACGCCTTAGTCGCGGTGGGGAGCGGGCACTGGCGCTGTCACAAGCCGCATTACGTCCCGACGGCGATGTATTTCTGGTGGGGCCTCGGAACGTGGTCGCTGTTGCGCTATGGGCACCTCAAGCCGGGCGGCGGCTGGGGCGGTGAGGCGCTGCCCCACGGCGTCTTCACAACATGGCGGCGCTGGGCGCATCGGCGCGATTATCTGGCGGGCGATATCGCGACGGCGTTTGGACCGCATTTCTATGGTGAGGTGCGAGCGCCGATCCGGACATGGTTGTTCTCCGACGATCCGATCGCGACGGAGCGGGCGGCGCCGGGCATCCTCGACAACTATCCGAACGCGCCGAAGGACTACGCGATGCTTTCGCCCGCAGATGTCGGCGTGAAGCGCATCGGTCACGAGGGCGCGTTCCGCCCCGGCCGCGAAGCGCTGTGGCGGCGGTGGCGCGACTGGCTGGCGGGGTAGGCGCGTCCTCCTCGGAGCCCCTGTCGGGGCCGCCTCGTCAGCCGCCCGCGCTTCGCGCGGATTTGCGTATTTGGGGGAAGGAGGTTCAGGCGCCGCGCGCCGCCTTGCGCTCCCGCGCGATGATGAAGAGGCCGGAGCCGACGATGATCGCGATTCCGAGCCATTTCATCGCATTCGGGAAATCGCCGAAGACGAACCAGCCAAAGGCCGTGGCGGAGACGATCTCCAGATACTGCAGCGGAGCAAGGACGGAGGCGGGGGCGGCGCGGAAGGCGTAGACCACGAGGAGATGCGCGACGGTCGCCGCGACGCCGACGCCGAGGAGGAGCCAGAGCGCGCGTTCGCTCGGCCAGATCGGGTCGAAAGTGGCGTCGCCCGACCCGGAGAAGAGAAGGAGCACCGCCCCGATGAAGAGCGCGCCCGATACGCCGGAATAGGCCTGCATCGCGAAAGCGTCCGTGCGCAGGGCGAGCGTGCGCGTGAGGATCAGGTAGAAGGCGAAGCAGAACGCGGTGCCGAGCGGCAGGGCGGAGACCCATCCGAGCTCCGCGAACGAAGGCTGGATCACGATCAGCGCGCCGACGAAGCCCACGGCGCAGGCTGCGTAGCGGCGCCAGCCCACGGGCTCGCCGAGGATCAGGCCGCCGAGGAGGGTGAGGATCAGCGGCTCCACGAAGAAGATCGCGATCGCATCTGCGATGGGCATGTGCTTCAGCGCCGCGAAGAAGAAGACCGTCGCCACCGCCATCAGGACGCCGCGGAGAGCGTGCAGTCCCGCCTCCCGCCAGGGCATGGCGACGAGCGCGCGGCGGAAGATCACGATGGGGAGGAGGAGCGCGGTCTGCACGACGAAGCGGCCGAACGTGATCTGCGCCGCCGGGACCTCATCCGTCGCCAGTTTGGCGAAGACGTCGATGAAGGGGCCGATCAGCGCGAAGCCGACGAAGAGAAGGACGCCCTGCGTCACCGTCCCTGACGCTGGTCGGGGCGCGATCCCCGCATGGGGCGCGACCGGCTGGGCGGCGACTGTCTTCGGTTTGCGGCTCATCAACCTTCAATAGGCGGCGGCGCGCGCGCCGATGCGCCCGGTTGCGACCGATAGGGTCGATTTCGCGCGCCGTCTTCGTATGGTCGTCGCGACCGGACGAGGGAGGGATGAAATGGCGGAGATGACGCTGGAGCGGCTGGCGGAGGTTTCGGAGGAGATCTTCGCGCCATGGGTGAAGGCGCTGGGCGTCGAGACGGTCGAGGTCGGCGAGGGGCGGGTCCGCTTGCGGATGCCCGGCGACCCAGACGTGACGCGCCAGGGCGGACCGGGCGGCGGGGTCGTCTCCGGGCAGGCGGTGGCGGCGGCGGCGGACACCGCGTCGGTGCTGGCGCTGATCGCGCTGAACGACGCGCTACGGCCCTGCACGACAGTGGACATCACCACCCATTTCGCGCGGCCGCTGCCGGAAGGCGAGGCGGAGATCATGGTGGAGGCTGTCTCCAACGGCCGGCGCATGGCGGTGACGCGGGTGGAGATCAGGGCGGCGGGGGCTGCGAAACTGAGCGCGGTCGCGACGCTGACTTTCGCCTATCTCGACGCCTGACCGCCGCATTCGCTCACCTGCGCTCGTCCTTCGGCGAATCCATGACCACGTAGGTCGTCATCGACGCGACTTGCGGCAGCGCGCCGAGCTTGTCCGTATGGAAGCGCTTGTAGGCGGGCAGATCTTCCGCCTCCACGCGCAGAAGGTATTCGAAAGAGCCGGTGATGTTGTGGCACTCCCTCACCTCGGGGGCGAGCGCCATGGACCGCTCGAAGGCTTCCTGACTGGACTTGGTGTGAACGGATAGACCGACCGTGATGTAGGCGACGAAGCCGCCGCCCGTCTTCGCCGGGTCGAGAACCGCGCGATAGCCCTTGATGACGCCGGACCGCTCCAGCTCCTGCACGCGGCGCAGGCAGGCGGAGGGAGAGAGGCCCACGCGCTCCGCCAGGGCGACGTTGCTGATGCGGCCGTCGGTTTGAAGCTCGCGCAATATTTTGGCGTCAATATCGTTCAGGTCGCTCATTTGTTGCGAGAATAGTCCATTGAACCTGAAAATCGCAATCTTTCGCCAGCGCATGCGGCGAATAATTGCGAATGACTTACGAACTGCTTATCGCCCTCGCCGGTTTCGCTTTCGTCACCTCGATCACGCCGGGGCCGAATAACCTCATGCTCATGGCCTCCGGCGCGAATTTCGGTCTGCGCCGGACGATCCCGCATATGCTCGGCGTCGCCCTCGGCTTCGTGTTCATGGCCTCCTTGGTCGGAATCGGCCTCGCGCGGATTTTCGACGCCTATCCGATCCTGCACGACGCGCTGACGGCGGCGAGCGTCGCTTACCTCCTCTGGCTCGCATGGAAGATCGCGAACGCGTCTCCTGTGACGACGGGGGAGGCGGCGGGGTCTCCGCTCACCTTTCTGCAGGCGGCCGGGTTCCAATGGGTGAACCCGAAGGCGTGGACCATGGCTTTGACCGCCGTGACCGTCTACTCGCCCGGCGAAGGGGCATGGAGCGCGCTGCTCGTCGCCGCCGTCTTCGGCTGCGTGAACCTGCCGGCTGTCGGATCGTGGGCTTTCATCGGGGTCCAGATGCAGCGCCTGCTGACTAACCCGGTGCGCCTCAGGGCCTTCAACTGGACGATGGCGGTTCTGCTGGTCGGCTCGTTATGGCCGGTGCTGGCGTGAGCGCAGTCCGGCCGTCCGCGCTAGCTTGAAAGCAGTCGGGCGCCCAAGATTTTCCGCCCTGAGCGCCCGGTTTCGCGGGTCGGGGTTCGACCTGGTATCTAGCGAAATCTCAGAACTCCACGACCGCGCGGATCGATTTGCCTTCGTGCATCAGATCGAAGCCCTGGTTGATCTCATCCAGCGTCAGCTTGTGGGTGATCATCGAGTCGATCTCGATCTTGCCGTCCATGTACCAGTCGACGAACTGGGGAACGTCGGTCCGACCCTTGGCGCCGCCGAAAGCGGTGCCTTTCCAGACGCGGCCGGTCACGAGCTGGAACGGGCGGGTGCTGATCTCCGCCCCGGCGGGCGCCACGCCGATGATCACGGAGACGCCCCAGCCGCGGTGCGAGCACTCCAGCGCATCGCGCATCACCTGCACGTTGCCGGTGGCGTCGAAGGAATAGTCGACGCCGCCGAAGGCGTCTTTCTCCGTCTTCGTCAGTTCGACGATCGCGGCCGTCACCGACTGGCCTTCGGGCAGTTTCGAGGGGTTCACGAAGTCGGTCATGCCGAACTTGCGCGCCATCTCGGCCTTGTCGTCGTTCAGATCGACGCCGATGATCTTGTCGGCCCCGGCCATCCGCAGGCCCTGAATGACGTTGAGACCGATCCCGCCGAGACCGAAGACGGCGGCGGTGGCGCCGATCTCCACGCCCGCCGTGTTGATCACGGCGCCGATGCCAGTGGTCACGCCGCAGCCGATATAGCAGATCTTGTCGAAGGGCGCGTCCTCGCGCACTTTCGCCAGTGCGATCTCGGGCAGAACCGTATGGTTCGCGAAGGTCGAGCAGCCCATGTAATGGTAGATCGGGGCGCCGTCGAGCATCGAGAACCGCGTGGTCCCATCAGGCATGAGGCCCTGACCCTGCGTCCCGCGGATCGCGGTGCAGAGGTTGGTCTTGCCGCTCAGGCAGGAATGGCACTCGCGGCATTCGGGCGTGTAGAGCGGGATGACGTGATCGCCGGGTTTGAGGGTGGTGACGCCCTCTCCGACTTCCACGACGACCCCGGCGCCCTCATGCCCGAGGATCGACGGGAAGAGGCCTTCCGGGTCGGCGCCGGATCGCGTGAATTCGTCCGTATGGCAGATGCCGGTGGCTTTCACCTCGATCAGAACCTCGCCCTTTTTCGGGCCGTCGAGGTTCACTTCCATGACTTCGAGCGGCTTTCCGGCCTCCAAAGCTACAGCTGCGCGTGTTCGCATATCCGTCCCCTAGTTCGGTTTGGCCCATCAAGCAGGCAGTTTGGCGGCTCTAGTCAAGTGTTTTGGGATGGAAAGGCGCTTTCGTTGCGGTAAGCGCGCGCTTGCATCGGCGGCATGGCTCGGACGCTCCCCTCTCGGCATTGCGCCTCAAGGTCGGATCAGCTTCGATGAACGCCGCTTCGTTCCGTTCGCTATGGCTGATTTTCATGGGTGAGTTTGAACGCCTGCTCGGTCTGATCCCGGTGGAGGCGATCGCTTCATCGCCGTTCGCCCTGCTCGCTGCGTGCCTTGTCGGCGTCTGCGCGATCGCCCTCGCAGCGCGGTGGCTCACAAGGCGCGGCGCGCGGCGGGGCCAAGGGGCGCCGCTGATCTTGGACGGCTCCAACATCCTCTACTGGAAGGACAAGACCCCGAAGCTGGAGCCTTTGCGCGAAGCGATCCGGATGCTCAGGTCGCGCGGCTATGCGCCGGGCGTCGTCTTCGACGCGAACGCCGGTTACCTCGTGGCGGGCGGGTATCTGCATCACGACGGGTTCGCCAAGTTGCTCGGCTTGCCTTCGGACAACGTGATGGTCGTTCCGAAAGGGGAGCCCGCGGACGTGTTCATCCTGAACGCGGCGCGCCAGCTCGGCGCGCGGATCGTGACCAACGATCGCTATCGCGACTGGGCCGACAGGTATCCCGAAGTCGCTACGCCGGGGTATCTGATCAAAGGCGGCTACGGCGAAAACGGGCTCTGGCTCGACCTGCCTGCGGCGGCTGAAAAGAGCGCGGCGGCTTAGATGGATCGGCGACGCCCTGAAAACGATGCGGCAGTTAAACGATAAAGCGGCGCTGCGCGCATGGCGCACGCCGTCACCAGATCGTCGGGTCCGTTCCTTCGTAGCGGCCTGACGGGATGCGCTCCGCCTCCGATACGTCCCACGTATAGAGGTAGCAGCCCGCGCGCATCGTCCCGCCCTCCGTCAGCGCAACGTCGATCTCACGGAGGAGGAACTCATAAGGTTCGGGATAGCCCGGCGCGCAGGCTTCGAACCTGTCGAGGGCGTCGAAGACCGGTTCAGGGTCGAGGATCGCGTAAACCTCCCCGAAAACCCGGTCCGCCGGGTCGGGCGACGGCAGCGCGCCGGGGTAGCGGTTGTCCGACCCGTCGGGCTCGTCGATCATGTAGAGACGCGCGGCGATGGAGCCCTTGGCGACGAAGCGGGATTTATCGCGCAGAAGCTCGCCCAGCGCGTGACCCGCGGTGGTCATCAGCGTGCCGTAGACGAAAAGATGGTCGGGACGGGACATCGGCGCGCTCCCACGGATTGGCGTCTCGCGCGCCCCTTCGGCGGGATCGGCGCAAAGGTCAAGCGTGGAAGCGTTTGTCGTGATCGGCGTCCGGTTTCGGCAATGGGCGATCGGCGGCGGCGGCGCAGGCGTCCAGCCACGCTTCTGACGCCGGGGCGAGCCTCAGGTAGAGATCTGCGACCAGATCGCGCGCCCGCGCGCCCGGCCAGTTGGCGGGGCGGAGCGCGCGGGGCAGGGGCGCATCGCGCAGGAGGATGCGGCGCCAGTCGTGGATCAGTAGGACCCGCGCGGCGATGGCGTCGATGCCCGTGGTCGCGGCCGGGTCGAACCCTTTCCACGCTTCGTTGAGATCGGCGTAGCGGGCCGCCAGCGCGGGCGGCGACAGGATATCCCGCGCCCATTCCGGCGGCGCGCCCACGCCGCCCTTGATCACGAAGAGACCCTCAGGCGCCTCGGCCGCGTCGGGCGCGATCCAGGCGCCGGGTGAAATGGCGGCGAATCCGGGCGGCGTCTCAGCCGCCTCCGGCCCGAGCGCGATCGTCCAGGTTCCGGACCACTCGGCGGGCTGCGCGGCGTAGATGCGGGCGGTGGCGCGTTCGAACTCGGCGGCGGATGCGGGGGCGAGCCGGTAGAAGCTGCGCCGCCCTTCCTTCTCCCGCTCCACATACCCGTCGCGGGCGAGGCGGGACATGGCGGTGCGGACGGCGCCGGGCTCCGCCCCAAGTCGCTCCAGAATGGCGGAGAGGTCCGCCATCGCGATGGCCCCGCCGCGCGGCGCCACCGCATCTCCGAAGATGGTCACGGCGAGCGACCAGACGCGTAGCCGACCCTCGCCGTGCAGGCGTTCGATGAGTTGGTCGAGGATCACCCGTTCCGCTTGTCGATCACGCGAACCGCCTTGCCTTGCGAGCGGGGGGCCCCGCCGGGCGCGCGCACGTCGACCTCGATGGAGACGCCAATGCTGTCTTTGACGAGCTGCTTGAGCTGCGCGGCGGCGGCGGCGCTGTCGCCGTCGCCAGTCGCCTCGGTGATCACCGTCATCACGTCCATCCGGTCGGGCTTCGTCAGCTCCACCTGGAAGTGGGGCGCGAGGTCGGCGACCTTCATCAGCTGCTCTTCAATCTGGGAGGGGAAGACGTTCACCCCCCGCAGGATCATCATGTCGTCCGAGCGGCCCGTGACCTTCTCCATCCGCCGCATGCTCCGCGCCGTGCCGGGCAGGAGGCGCGTGAGATCGCGGGTGCGGTAACGGATGATCGGGAAGGCCTCTTTCGTGAGCGAAGTGAAGACCAGCTCCCCCATCTCGCCGTCTTCGACAGGTTGGCCAGTCTCCGGGTTGATGACCTCGGGATAGAAGTGATCCTCCCAGATGTGGAGGCCGTCTTTCGTCTCCACGCACTCATTCGCGACGCCCGGACCCATGACTTCGGAGAGGCCGTAGATGTCGACGGCGTGCATGTCGAACGCCTCCTCGATCTCGCGGCGCATGGCGTTGGTCCAGGGTTCCGCCCCGAAGATGCCGACGTCGAGGGAGCTGTCGCGCGGGTCCAGCCCTTGCGCGGCATATTCGTCGAGGATGGAGAGACAATACGATGGCGTGACGGTGATGCCGTTCGGTTTGAAGTCTTCGATCAGCCGCACCTGGCGCTGGGTCATGCCGCCGGAGATCGGCACGGTTGAGAGGCCGAGTGCGTCGGCGCCGAGATGAATGCCAAGCCCGCCGGTGAAGAGCCCGTAGCCGTACGCGTTGTGCAGCATGTCGCCGGGGCGCAGGCCGGCGGCGCGGAGCGATCGGCCGACGACCTCCCCCCAGATCTCCAGATCGCGTTTCGTATAGCCGACGACGGTGGGCTGGCCGGTCGTGCCTGAGGAAGCGTGGACGCGCGCGAGATCGCTGCGCGGAACCGCGAACATGCCGAAGGGATAGTTGTCGCGCAGATCCTGCTTCACGGTGAACGGGAACTTCGCGAGGTCCGCCAGATCCTTCAGATCGCTGGGGTGAACGCCCGCCGCGTCGAACGCCGCCTTGTAATGCGGGACGTTCTCATAGGCGTGCCCGAGCGACCATCTCAGACGCTTCAGCTGCAACCCAGCGATTTCATCGCGGCTCGCGACTTCGATAGGATCGAGATCGCCTTTCGCAGGCGTCAGGTCTTTCATGGCGCATCCCCCGCCGATCTTGTTTTGCCTGATTTATGCAACAAACGATGTGGATCGAAAGCCTTTTTTGTAACGAATTACCTCGGATGCGGACAGGTGAACGCGTCCGGCTTCGATACGCTCAATATACGTGAACCGATCGTCGTTTTCTTCTGAAAATCAGTATGTTGTTAGTTTGCTAGCAAACTAAAAGAGAAAACCCCCGGGTGGGTAGCCCAAAGTGTCAAAACCGTTCGGGCTCAGCGAACTTCGGAAGCCGAAGCGTTAACATGGCCTATGCATTCGCATGTGGAGAACGCCGCCATGATCTCCGCCGCCACATGCGCGGCGATCACCTCGGGCCGCTTATCGCCCGCCCCGCCAGCGCCGATGGGGCAGGTGAGCGCGGAGGCGGCGCCGATCTCCTCGCGCCGCATCCAGTTCGCGAAGGCGGCCCGCTTCGTAGCGGAGCCGATCATGCCGACATAGACCGCGTCGCCCCGCGCGAGCGCCTCCGCCGCGATCAGGAAGTCGAGAGCGTGATCATGGGTCAGGATGACGTAGGCGGCGCCCGGCGGGGCCGCCCGAACCTCCGCCTCGGGCACGGCGGTCAGGCGGGCGGGCGCGTCCGGCGGCGCCAGCGCCAGCTCCTCCGCTCGCGCGTCGATCAGAAGCGCGTTCACCGGCAAGAGCGACAACGCGGCGGAGAGGGCGCGGCCCGTGTGTCCGGCGCCGAAGATCAGGACGCGGGGCGCTTCAGCCTCGCGCCGGTCGGCGGCGGCGATGGCGGCGCATCGGTCAGCCTCCGTCATCAGGGAGAGCGCCAGGGTCACCCGCCCGCCGCAGCACTGGCCGATCTCGGGTCCGAGGGGCAGGATCATCTCCGTCCCGCTTCCACGCCGCGCGATCAGTTTCCGCGCCTCGTCGATCGCCATGTATTCCAGCTGACCGCCGCCTATCGTGCCGTGGAGCGCGTCTCGCGCGACGAACATCGTCGCCGCCTCCTCGCGCGGGGCGGAGCCTTCGACCCGCGCGACCCGGACGGCGACGACCGGGTCATTGGCGGAGAAGAAACTGGCGAGCGTCATCGCGCCCTCAGCCGCTCGCACGCCATCAGAACCCTCTCCGGCGTTGCGGGCGCGTCGAGGCGCGGGCATTCCGCGTAGTCGGCGACCGAGGCCACCGCCATCGAGATCGCCTCGAACACGGAGACGCCGAGCATGAAGGGCGGCTCCCCCACCGCTTTGGAGCGCTTGATCGTCAGCTCCCGGTTCACCGACCAGTCCGCGAGGTTCACGTTGAAGACGCGCGGGCGGTCGGAGGCGAGGGGGATCTTGTAGGTCGACGGCGCATGGGTGCGGAGGCGCCCGGCCTCGTCCCACCAGAGCTCCTCCGTCGTCAGCCAGCCGACGCCCTGCACGAAGGCGCCCTCCACCTGCCCGATGTCGATGGCGGGGTTCAGCGATTGGCCGACATCGTGGAGGATATCCGTCCGGTCGATCTGATATTCGCCCGTCAGCGTGTCGATGGAGACTTCGGAGACCGCCGCGCCGTAGGCGAAATAGTAGAACGGTCGCCCCTGCCCCTTCTCTCGGTCCCAGTGAATATCGGGCGTCTTGTAGAACCCGGCGGCGGAGAGGTGGACGCGGGCCATATAGGCCTCCTTCACGAAGACGTCGAAGGGCACCTGGTCCCCGTCGATATCCACCATCCGGTTCTCGAAGCGCACCCGTTCGGGCGACGCCCCGGTCCGCTCCGCCGCGAACGCCGCCAGCCGCGCCTTGATCTGGTTCACGGCGTCCAGCGCCGCCATCGCGTTCAGGTCCGTGCCGGAGGAGGCGGCGGTGGCGGAGGTGTTGGGCACCTTGTCCGTCCGCGTCGCCGTGACCTTCACGCGACCCAGCTCCACCCCGAACCCGTCGGCGACGACCTGCGCGACCTTGGTGTAAAGGCCCTGCCCCATCTCCGTCCCGCCATGGTTCAGCATGATGGAGCCGTCATTGTAGACATGCACCAAGGCCCCCGCCTGATTGAACCAGGTCGCGGTGAAGGAGATGCCGAATTTCACCGGCGTCAGCGCGATGCCCTTGCGGATGACGCCGCCCTTCGCGTTCCAGTCGAAAACCGCCCGGCGGCGCTCCTCATAATCGGATTTGGCGACCAGCTCGCCCACCAGTCGGGGCAGGATGTTGTCCTTCACCTCCTGATGATAGGGAGTGACGCAGCGCCCGTCCTCGCCGCTGTAGAAATTCAGGCGGCGGATCTCCAGCGGGTCCTTGCCGGTGGCGTAGGCGATTTCCTCCACCATCCGCTCCGCCGCGATCAGGCCCTGGGGGCCGCCGAAACCCCGGAAGGCGGTGTTGGAGACGGTGTTCGTCTTCATTGGATGCGATTGCAGGCGCACGGCGGGGTAGAAGTAGGCGTTGTCGGCGTGGAAAAGCGCCCGGTCCGTCACCGGCCCCGACAGATCGGCGGAGAAGCCGCAGCGGGCGATGTAGTCGCCCTTCACCGCCTCGATCCGCCCCTCGTCGTCGAAGCCGACCTCGTAGTCGATGACGAAGTCGTGCCGCTTGCCGGTGGCGATCATGTCGTCGTCCCTGTCGGGGCGGAGCTTCACCGCGCGCCCGAGCTTCTTCGCGGCGACGGCGGCGACAGCGCAGAAGAGGTTCATCTGCGTTTCCTTGCCGCCGAACCCCCCGCCCATGCGCCGCACCTCCACCGTCACCGCGTGGGAGGCTAGCCCAAGCGCATGGGCGACCATGTGCTGCGCCTCCGACGGGTGCTGGGTGGAGGAGATGACGCGCACCTCCTCGTCCTCCCCCGGAATGGCGAGCGCGATATGCCCTTCGAGGTAGAGATGATCCTGCCCGCCGACCCGCATCCGGCCCTTGATGCGGTTCTTCGCCTTAGCCAGCGCCGCATCCGCATCGCCCCGTTGAAGCGTCAGAGGCGCGGTCACGTGAGGCGCGCCGACGTCCTTCGCCTCCGCAGCGTCGATCAGGGCGGGGCGCTGGCCATAGTCGATCTTGGCGAGGCGCGCGGCGCGGCGGGCCTGATCGCGGGTCTCCGCGATGACGGCGAAGACGGGCTGGCCGTGGAAGAGAACCTCGCCGTCCGCGAAGATCGGGTCGTCGTTCAGGCCCGTGGGGCTGACGTCGTTCGCGCCGGGGATGTCCTTCGCTGTGAGGACGGCGACGACGCCCGGGCTCGCCTCCACGTCGCTTAGGTCCATCGCTCGGATCGCCCCATGGGCGCAAGTTGAGAGGCCGAGCGCGGCGTGGAGCGTTCCCGCCGGCTCGGCGATGTCGTCTGCGTATTCGGCGCGGCCGGTGACGTGCTTTTCGGCGCTGTCATGGGCGACGGACTGGTGCGTAACGGCGTTCATCGGGAGGCTCCCGCAAGGCGAACGGGCTCGCCCGCGCCTTTCTCCAGCCAGAACCGGCGGAGGAGGTTCTTCGCCGTCGTCATCCGGTATTCGGCGGTCGCGCGCCAGTCGGTGAGGGGCTGGAAGTCAGCCTCCAGCGCCTCCGCCGCCGCATCGAAACTCTCGGCGGCGAAGGGCGCGCTGGTCAGCGCGGCCTCGGCGGCGGTGGCGCGCTTGGGCGTTCCCGCCATGCCGCCAAAGGAGAAGCGGGCTTCGACGATGCGGTCGCCTTTCACGACCAAGGTCGCGCCAAGGGCGAGGGTGGAGATGTCCTCTTCCCGCCGTTTGGAGATCTTGTAGGCCGCCGCCTTCGCGCCGTCGGGCAGAGCGGGGAGGAAGACGCTCTCCACGAACTCGCCCGCCGCGCGGTCCTGCTTCCCGTAGTCGATGAAAAACTCCTCCAGCGGCATCCTCCGCCGCGCGTCGCCCCTGCGCAGGGTCAGCTCGGCGCCGAGGGCGATGAAGACCGGCGGCGCGTCGCCGATGGGGGAGCCGTTGGCGATGTTCCCGCCGATCGTCCCCATGCTCCGCACCTGCCAGCCGCCGATCCGCGACCAGTATTCGGCGAGATGGGGGAACATGGCGGTGAGCGCGGGGATCGCGCGCTCATAACTGACGCCCGCGCCCATGATCAGGCCGCCATCGTCCCGCTCGATCCGCTGAAGATCGGGCAGATCGCCGATGAAGAGCGCGGGGGCGATGGGGCGAAACTCCTTCGTCACCCAGAGGCCCACATCGGTAGCGCCAGCAATGACGGTGTTTTCAGAATTTTCCGAAAGAAGCGACGCGAAGTCGGCGGCATCCGCCGGAACCGTCGCCGCCGCGCCATCCCGCGCCACCTCCACCCGCGCGCCGTCGCGCCATTCGGAGAGCTTGGCGACTACCGCAGCGCGCTCCACCGCCAGCGGATCTGCGCTCCGGTCGCCCCCTGCCGCGAGGCCCGCGCGGACGATCGGCGCGTAGCCGGTGCAGCGGCAGAGATTGCCCTGGAGCGCGGTTTCGATCTGATCCTCCGTCGGCGCATCCGCCTCCATCCAGAGGGCGTAGAGCGACATGACGATGCCCGGCGTGCAGAACCCGCATTGCGCGCCATGATACTCCACCATCGCCCGCTGCACGGGATGGAGGCCGCCATCCGGGCCGCGCAGATACTCGATCGTCACCACATGGGCGTTGTCGAGGCTCGCCAGAAAGCGGATGCAGGCGTTGATCGGGCGGTAGCGGAGATCGCCCTCCTCCAGCCGCCCGACGAGAACGGTGCAGGCGCCGCAATCCCCCTCCGCGCAGCCCTCTTTGGTTCCCGTAAGGCGACGGTTGAGGCGGAGGAAGTCGAGCAGCGTGTCGGTCGGCGCCACTTCGCTCAGGCGCACGTCCTCGCCGTTCAGGAGGAACCTGATTTCGCGTCTGATCTCGGGGGTGCGCGGTTTGTCGCTCATGGCGACAGCTTGGCGGATCGGCGGCGCGTTGCAAGCCTTGGGCGAAGGCCCACGACGCTAACGCGACCTGTCGAGGCGCTCATCGCTTCGCTCGGGGTCGGACGCCAGATCGTTACTGAATGGTGAAGAATACTCAGGATACCGGAATCCTGGATTTTGTTCACCAACTGTTAAGCTGCCGCCGCAGGCGTTCGAAGCGCCCTCGGCCAACACCTTTCAGTAAGCGAGCCAGAGCAGGATCGCGCCGAGGGCGAGGCGATAGACGACGAATGGCGTCATCGTCCACGTCCTGAGCATCCGCATCAGCACCGCGATGGCGACAAGCGCGGCGATGAAGGAGAGGACGGCGGCGATGGCCGCGTCGGCGCCGAGCGCCGCGTCGCCCGCGTCGATCATGTCCTTCGTCACCACCGCCCCCGCCGCGATGATCGTCGGGATCGACATGAGCATGGAGAACCGCGCGGCGGCGGTGCGGGTCAGGCCAAGGCCTCTCGCCGCCGTCATAGTGACGCCCGACCGACTCATGCCGGGAACGAGCGCGAGGCACTGCGCCAGCCCCATCAGCGCGGCGTCGCGCCAGCGCCAGTCGTCCCGCGCCTCTTCCCCGAAGCGGTCCGCGAGCCAGAGGAGTACGCCGCCGATCAGCGTCGCCCAGCCGATCACCGCCAGCGAGCGCAGCGCGCCGCCCATGCCGGAGAGCGACAGGGCGAGCCCCGCGATCACCACCGGGATCGTCGCGAGGACGAGGAGGAGGGCCAGCCGCGCCTCCCTGCTCCGCACGTCGCCTGCAAGGATGCGGAAGCCGCCCCTGATGGCGGCGGCCACGTCGGCGCGGAAATAGAGGAGGACGGCGAAGAGCGAGCCGACGTGAACGGCGACGTCGATCTGCACCCCCTGATCGGGCCGCCCGGTCAGCAGCGGATAGAGCGCCAGATGCCCCGACGAGGAGATCGGCAGGAACTCCGTCAGTCCCTGCACGATGGCCAGTATCGCCAGATCGAAAATCGGCATGTCCCGCTCGCGTCCTTCCTGATTCGGTTTGGCCCGAATCACCTTTTCAGCGATCCTATCCGCCTGCGGAGAAAAGCGCGCCTCCGCCGATGAAAGCCATAAAGGTCAGCAAAGCTGCCACAAGATACGCCCTGCGACGTTCGGTCTTCGCCAAAAAGTAGAATTTCCTGAATTTTAGGTCAGCAAGACTGCCTTTTATCCTGTGAAGGCATCGCATAGACAGCGCGCTCACCTAGCGGACCAAACCGCACGGGAGGGAAACGCCATGGCTCAGCGCATGCTGAAATTCGTCGATGTCGACCGCGAAACGCCGGAGAAGCGCGACGCCGAAATGCGGCGCGAGGATTTCGCCGAGATTTACCGCCAGTACGCCGAGGAGAAGGCGGCGGAGCAGGCCGCGCGCTGTTCGCAATGCGGCGTGCCGTTCTGTCAGTCGCATTGCCCGCTGCACAACAACATCCCCGACTGGTTGAAGCTGACCGCCGAAGGGCGCCTGCGCGAGGCGTATGAGACCAGCCAGGCGACCAACACCTTCCCGGAGATCTGCGGCCGGATCTGCCCGCAGGATCGGCTGTGCGAAGGCAATTGCGTCATCGAACAGTCGGGCCATGGCACGGTCACCATCGGGGCCATTGAAAAGTACCTGACCGATATGGCGTTCGAGGAGGGCTGGGTCGACAGCATCGCGCCGACGACCGAGCGCCCCGAAAGCGTCGGGATCATCGGCGCCGGCCCCGGCGGCCTCGCCGCCGCAGACCGGCTGCGCCGGATGGGCTTTCAGGTGACGGTCTATGACCGCTACGACCGCTCCGGCGGGCTGATGGTCTATGGCATTCCCGGCTTCAAGTTGGAGAAAGACGTTGTCGAGCTGCGCAACAAACAGCTTGAAGAAGGCGGCGTTGAGTTCGTCCTCAATTGCAACGTCGGCGAAGACATCTCCTTCGAGGAGATCCAGTCGAAGCACGACGCCGTCCTGATCGCCACCGGCGTTTACAAATCCCGCGACATCGGCGGACCCGGCGCGGGCCTCGGCGGAATCGTGCAGGCGCTGGATTACCTCACCGCCTCCAACCGCAAGAGCTTCGGCGACGACGTCCCGGAATTCGACAGCGGCGCATTGAACGCGGAGGGCAAGGACGTCGTCGTGATCGGCGGCGGCGACACCGCGATGGACTGCGTGCGGACCGCCGTGCGGCAGGGCGCGACCTCCGTCAAATGCCTCTACCGCCGTGACCGGGCGAACATGCCGGGCTCCCAGCGCGAAGTGCAGAACGCCGAGGAAGAGGGCGTCGAGTTCGTCTGGCAAACGGCGCCGAAGGGCTTCACCGGCGACGACGCCGTCACCGGGGCGAAGATCATCCAAATGCGCCTCGGCGCCCCCGACGTGACGGGCCGCCAGACGCCGGAGGAGATCGCCGGGTCGGAGGAGACGCTGAAAGCCGACCTCGTCATCAAGGCGCTCGGGTTCGAGCCGGAGGAGCTGCCGAAGCTTTGGAACGTCGACGGCCTCGACGTGACGCGCTGGGGCACGATCAAGGCCGACTTCCGCACCCATGAGACGCAGCTGCCCGGCGTCTACGCCGTCGGCGACATCGTGCGGGGCGCCTCCCTCGTCGTCTGGGCGATCCGCGACGGACGCGAGGCCGCTGACGCGATCGCGGAGCGCTTCACCGCCGCCGCCTCTGTCGCCGCCGAGTAACCGATGGCGGGCTGCTGCCATATCCTGTCACGAGCCGTGGCTACCTTTCCTTCGCGCCGCGATTGGCGCGGATCGGGAAAGGAGTGAACGACATGGCTTTGAAGGGAAAATGCGCTTGCGGCGCGGTCGGGTTCGAAATCCTGAAAGACCAGAAAGAGGTCGGCCCCTGCCACTGCGACATCTGCCGGGCTTGGACCGGCGGCGTCTTCTTCGGCATCCAGGCGGGCGCGGACGAAGCGCGGCTGACTGGGGAAGAGCATCTGACGATCTGGAAATCGTCCGACTGGGCGGAGCGGGCGTTCTGCTCGAAATGCGGCTCCTCCCTGTTCTACCGGCTGACAATGCCCGGCCCGGCGCATGGCGAATACCACTTCGCCGCTGGCGGGCTGGAGGACTGGGGGGACCTCAAGGTGGTCGGCGAGATCTACGTCGACAAGAAGCCGGACGCTTACGAATTTGCGGGCGATCATCCGCGCCTGACCGAAGCCGAGTTCCTCGCGTCCATCGGTATGGAGGCGCCGCCCTCATGACGCGCAAGACGGGTTCCTGCCTTTGCGGCGCGGTCCGGGTCTCCGCCGAGATCGGGCCGCGCAAGATCACCGCCTGCCATTGCGGCCAGTGCCGCACATGGACGGGCGGCGGTCCGTATTATTCCACCTCCGTGGTCGATCCGGTGATCGAGGGGGAGGCGCATGTGGGGATCTACGTCGCGTCCGAATGGGGGGAGCGCGGGTTCTGCAAGACCTGCGGCACGACCCTGTTCTGGAAGATGAAGGATCGCCCGATACATAACCTCGCGGCGGGCCTCTTTGACGATCAGTCGGACCTTGAAGTGACCGCCGAGATTTTCTGCGACCGCCGGGCGGAGTGGCAAGCGCCGCTGCCCCACGCAACGCAAAGCACCGAGGCTCAGGAGCACGATCTGCTCGCCGACTACCTCGCCGCCCAAAAAGGAGACCAGCCATGACCAAGCACGACACCGCATGGGCCGCCGCCCACGATGCCGAACGCAAGGCATTGGCCGCGAAAGGCATGTACGCGGAGGAGGACGAGCATTCCTCCTGCGGCGTCGGCCTCGTCGTCGCCATCGACGGCCAGCCGCGCCGTCAGGTCGTGGAGAACGGCATCGACGCGCTGAAGGCGGTCTGGCACCGCGGCGCGGTGGACGCCGACGGCAAGACGGGCGACGGCGCGGGCATCCACGTCCAGATCCCGAAAGCTTTCTTTCAGGATCAGATCCGCCGCACCGGCCACGAGCCGCGCGAGGACGAGCAGATCGCCGTCGGCATGGTCTTCCTGCCCCGCACCGATTTCGGCGCGCAGGAGACCTGCCGGACGATCATGGAGAGCGAAGTCCTCCGCCTCGGCTATTACATCTACGGCTGGCGCCAGGTGCCGGTGGATATCTCCTGCCTCGGCGAGAAGGCGAACGCGACACGGCCCGAGATTGAGCAGATCATCATCGCAAACCGCAAAGGCGTCGACGAAGAGACGTTCGAGCGGGAGCTTTACGTCATCCGACGCCGGGCGGAGAAGGCGGCGGCGGCGGCGCAGGTTAACGGGTTCTACGTCTGCTCCCTCTCCTGCCGGTCGGTGATCTACAAGGGCATGATGCTGGCGGAGCAGGTCGCGGTCTTCTACCCGGACCTGATGGACGAGCGCTTCGAGAGCGCCTTCGCGATCTATCACCAGCGCTATTCGACCAACACTTTCCCGCAGTGGTGGCTGGCGCAGCCGTTCCGGATGCTGGCCCACAATGGCGAGATCAACACGCTGAAGGGCAACCTCAACTGGATGAAGAGCCATGAGATCCGCATGGCCTCCAATTCCTTCGGGGAGCTGGCGGAGGACATCAAGCCGGTCGTCGCGGGCGGGTCGTCCGACTCGGCGGCGCTTGATTCCGTCTTCGAAGTTATGGTCCGCGCTGGGCGCAACGCGCCGATGGCGAAGACCATGCTGGTGCCGGAGGCGTGGTCCAAGGCCGCGACCGACATGCCCGACGCATGGCGCGCGATGTACGCCTATTCGAACTCCGTGATGGAGCCCTGGGACGGCCCCGCCGCCCTCGCCGCCACGGACGGGCGCTGGGTGATCGCGGGGGCGGACCGCAACGGCCTCCGCCCGATCCGCTACACCGTTACCGGCGATGGGCTGGTCATCGCGGGGTCCGAAACTGGCATGGTTCCGGTCGACGAGACGACCGTGCGCGAGAAAGGCGCCCTTGGCCCGGGTCAGATCCTCGCCATCGATATGGCGGAGGGGCGTCTCCTCCACGATGTCGAGATCAAGGACGAGCTGGCGAACGCCGAGCCCTTCGCCGAGTGGATCGGCAAGATCACCGACCTGACCGACGCCGTAGCCGACCAGCCGGAGCCGCGCCTCTTCGATGCGGGCGAATTGCGCCGTCGCCAGATCGCGGCCGGCTACTCCATTGAGGAGCTGGAGGCGATCCTGCATCCGATGGCGGAGGACGCGAAGGAGGCGATTGGCTCGATGGGGGATGATACCCCGATTGCGGTGCTTTCCGATCAGTATCGCCCGCTTTCGCATTTCTTCCGGCAGAATTTTTCGCAGGTGACCAATCCACCGATTGATTCTCTCAGAGAACATCGCGTGATGTCGCTGAAGACGCGCTTCGGCAACCTGAAGAACGTGCTCGACCAGTCCTCCGCCCAGACGGAGATCCTGACGCTGGAGAGCCCGGTCGTCTCCAACGGCCAGTTCGCCGCCGCGAAAGAGGCGTTCGGCGAGCAGATGGCGGAGATCCACTGCACCTTCCCGGCGGAGGGCGCCGACGACGCCCTGCGCCAGGAGCTGGAGCGCATCCGCTATGAGGCCGAGCAGGCCGTCCGCGCGGGCGCGGCGCATCTCATCCTGACGGATGAGGGCATCGACGCCGACAATGTCGGCATGCCGATGATCCTCGCCACCTCCGCAGTCCATTCCTGGCTGGTGCGGGAGGGGCTTCGGACCTTCACCTCGATCAACGTGCGCTCCGCCGAGTGCATCGACCCGCATTATTTCGCCGTGCTGATCGGCGCCGGCGCGACCACGGTGAACGCCTATCTCGCGCAGGAGAGCCTTGCGGCGCGGGTCGAGAAGGGCCTTCTCGACATGCCGCTGGAGACAGCGGTGAACCGGTTCCGCGAAGCGGTCGATCAGGGCCTTCTGAAGATCATGTCCAAGATGGGCATCTCGGTCATCTCCTCCTATCGCGGCGGCCTGAACTTCGAGGCCGTGGGTCTTTCCCGCGCGATGGTGGCGGAGTTCTTCCCCGGCATGCCGTCCCGCATCTCCGGCATCGGCGTCGCGGGCATTCAGGAGAAGACAGCGGAAATCCATCACAAGGCGTTCCGCTCTGCGGCGGAGGCGTTGCCCATCGGCGGCGCCTACAAATTCCGTCGCAAGGGGGAGACCCACGCCTGGGGCGCGAACCTGCTCCACGTGATGCAGAAGGCGGTCGACACCGGTAATTACGAGACGTTCAAGTCGTTCTCGGAGGGGATGCTGGCGCAGCCGCCGATCCACATCCGCGACCTGATGGACTTCAAACCGCTCCGCGAGCCGGTGCCGCTTGAGGAGGTGGAGAGCATCACCTCCATCCGCAAACGCTTCGTGACGCCCGGCATGTCCCTCGGCGCGCTCAGCCCGGAGGCGCACAAGGCGCTGAACGTCGCGATGAACCGGATCGGCGCGAAGTCCGACAGCGGCGAGGGCGGCGAGGATCCGAAGCACTTCCACCCCGAACCCAACGGCGACAACCCGTCGGCGAAGATCAAGCAGGTCGCATCGGGCCGCTTCGGCGTGACGGCGGAATACCTGAACAACTGCCGCGAGCTGGAGATCAAGGTCGCTCAGGGCGCGAAGCCCGGCGAAGGCGGGCAGCTGCCCGGCTTCAAGGTGACGGAGATGATCGCGAAGCTGCGGCATTCGACGCCGGGCGTGACGCTCATCTCCCCGCCGCCGCACCACGATATCTACTCCATCGAAGATCTGGCGCAGCTGATCTACGACCTGAAGCAGATCAACCCGGACGCCAAGGTCTGCGTGAAGCTGGTGGCCTCTTCGGGCGTCGGCACCATCGCGGCGGGCGTGGCGAAGGCGAAGGCCGACGTCATCCTGATCTCCGGCCACAATGGCGGCACCGGGGCCTCCCCCCAGACCTCCATCAAATACGCGGGTCTGCCGTGGGAGATGGGTCTGACGGAGGGCCATCAGGTCCTCGCCATGAACAAGTTGCGCGACCGCGTTACGCTCCGCACCGATGGCGGACTGCGGACGGGCCGAGACATCGTCATGGCGGCGATGATGGGGGCCGAGGAATATGGCATCGGCACCGCCGCGCTGGTGGCGATGGGCTGCATCATGGTGCGCCAGTGCCAGTCCAACACCTGCCCGGTCGGCGTGTGCGTGCAGGACGAGCGGCTTCGCGAGAAGTTCACCGGCACGGCGGACAAGGTGGTGAATCTCTTCACCTTCCTCGCCACCGAAATCCGCGAGATTCTGGCGGAGATCGGCGCGCGCTCGCTGGACGAGATCATCGGGCGGGCCGACCTTCTGGCGCAGGTCAGCCGCGGCGCGGCTCATCTGGACGATCTCGATCTGAACCCGATGCTGGTCGCGGTCGACGAGAGCGCTTCGCTGACCTACCCGCTGGTGAAGCCGCGCAACGAGGTGCCGGAGACGCTGGACGCCCAGATCGTCGCCGACGCCCAGCCGTTCTTCAAGGACGGGGAGAAGATGCAGCTGAGCTACACGGTGCAGAACACGCACCGGACCATCGGCTCCCGCGTCTCCTCCCACATCGTGCGGCGGTTCGGAATGAACAACGCGCTCCAGAAGGACCATCTGACGGTGAAGCTGAACGGCTCCGCCGGGCAATCGCTCGGCGCGTTCGCATCGCCGGGGATGAAGCTGGAGGTTTACGGCGACGCCAACGACTATGTCGGCAAGGGCCTCTCCGGCGGCTTCATCACAGTGCGCCCGCCGCTCGGCTCCCCGCTGACGCCGCATGAGAACACGATCATCGGCAACACCGTGCTCTATGGCGCAACCGGCGGGACGCTGATGGCGAACGGCCGGGCGGGCGAGCGGTTCTGCGTGCGGAACTCGGGCGCGACGGTCGTGGTGGAGGGCTGCGGGTCCAATGGGTGCGAGTACATGACCGGCGGAACGGCGGTCATCCTCGGCTCCGTCGGCGACAATTTCGGCGCCGGCATGACCGGCGGCATGGCCTTCGTCTACGACGCGACCCAGTGTTTCGAGACGCGGGCCAACCCGGAGAACATTCGCTGGCTCCGCCTCGCTTCCCCGCACTGGACGAAGGTGCTGGAGGAGCTGATCGAAGCCCATGCGGAGGAAACCGGCAGCCCGCTCGCGCAGGAGATCCTGCGCGACTGGGACGTCGCGCTGCCGAAATTCTGGCAGGTCTGTCCGCATGAGATGGCGGATCGGCTGGAGCATCCGCTGGATCCGAACGCGGTCAGCGCGAAGACCGCCTGACCGTCACCGCCGCGCGAAGATCGCGGCTGTGAACTTGTCGTCCTTATGATCGTGATCGGCCTCGTCTGCGTAGACGGGGCCGGTTTCGTATTCGGGCGCCGTGATCGCGCCCGAAGAGACGAGGGCGGCGAAGGCGTCCGGAAATCCCTTCGCTTCAAACACCGCCTGATTGATCCCCAGCGCGAAGAGCGCGCCGGTCGCTGCGACGCGGATCAGTTCAGGCAGCGCTTCCGGGCCGACATGGCCGTGCGTGAACGTCCCGGTTGAGATCAGCGACCGATAGGCGCCGTCCGGCATCGGCAGGGTCGCGGTCAGATCCGCTTCGAGAAGATGGCGGTAGACGCCTTTCGCCCGCGCCGCCTCCAGCATCTCCACCGAGATATCGACGCCGTCCATCGGTCGCACGGAAGTAACCTCGCCCACCAGTCCGGTCCCGCAGCCGATATCGAGCAGCGGCCCTTCCGCTCTTCGCGTCGCCAGCATCTCGGCGAGGCGTTCGGGATAGACGTAGCCATAGCGTTCGGCGAAGTCCTGATCGTAGGTCTCCGCCCAGCCGGCGTAGAGACGCTTGCTGTCCTCCGGCGTCTCAAGCGCATATGCGCCTTCGAGGGATTTCTCAGGCATCCTCCGAGTAAACGCCCATTGTGCGGAGACGCGCAAGCGACCACGACGGCGCCGGACCCGCCTGACGTCCGGTCCGCCAGGTCGTTCGTCATCCCTTAGACCGCAGTTCCGAAATACGAGGATTCCGACATACGGGATGAAACTCACGCTCGCCTAAACAGCCAGCCGACGCGGTGCGTGCCAAGGCTGAAGCGACCGCTTCAGGCCAGCAGGTCGGACAGTTTCGCCGCCGCATCCCGCATCGTGTCCAGATGCGCGATCATCGTGTCCGCGCTCAGACGCTGATTGGGCCCGTGAAAGGCGATCGACGCGAAATAGCGCCGCCGCTTGTCGCGGACCGGCACGGCGAGAGCCACCATCCCCTCCATCAGCTCTTCATTGTCCATCGCGTAGCCGCGCTTGGCGATCGCGTCCAACTCCGCGAGCAGGCTCTCGGGGTTCTTGTGCGCGTTCGGCGTGGCGTCCGAAAAGTCCAGCGATTGCGCCAGCTTCGCGCGCTGGGCGGGCGCTAGGCTGGCGAGGTAGGTCTTGCCGCTCGCCGTCCGATGAAACGGCACCACCGCGCCGATCGGCAGCTGGATGCGAAACGCCCAGTCCGTCTCCACCCGGTCGACATAGGTCATGCCGCTGTCGGTGGGCGCGGCGAAGTTCACCGTCTCCCGCACCGCCTCCGACACCTGCGTCAGGATCTGCCGCCGCGCCGTCGCGTCGGCGACGTTGTGCAGGAGACCGGTCGCGATCTCCCGCGCCCTCCGTCCCGGCCTGAGGCCGCGCGTGGCGTGATCGCGGGAGAGGAAATTCGCCTCCAGCATCGAGGCGCAAAGGCGATGGATCGTCGGCTTCGGCAGGCCAACCGCCCGGCCCAGCTCCGTCGTCGTCATGGGGCCGTCAGCGCTGGAGAGCGCCTCCAAAATCAGAAGCGGACGCACATTCGTCGGTATTCTTTCGCCGTCAGACATAGTCGTATCCAACCAAAACGTTTGACGATTCCTATTAATCATGCTTCCGTAGAAAAAATGAAGCGAAAAAGTCTCAATTTTCGCTAAAAAAGGGTGGATATGGAATTCGACTACGTCATCGTCGGCGCAGGTTCGGCTGGGTGCGCAGTCGCCAACCGCTTGTCAGCGGATGGCGGGGCGACGGTGGCGTTGGTCGAAGCGGGCCCGCGGGACGCGTCTCCGTGGATCCACATCCCGGTCGGTTACTTCAAGACGATGGGCAATCCGCGCTCGGACTGGCGGTTCAAGACGGAAGAGGATCCGGGCCTGAACGGCCGGGCGATCAGCTGGCCGCGCGGGCGCGTGCTCGGCGGTTCGTCCTCAATCAACGGCCTCCTCTACGTGCGGGGGCAGAAGGAGGATTTCGACGGTTGGCGGCAACTCGGCAATGTCGGTTGGGCGTGGGAGGATGTCCTACCGCTCTTCAAACGCGCCGAGTGCTGGGAAGAGGGGGGAGACGAGGTGCGCGGCGGCGAGGGGCCTTTGAAGACGTCGCGCACCCGTCTCAGTCGCCCGGTCGTCGACGCCTGGATCGAAGCGGCGATCAATGCGGGCTACAAGCGCAACGATGATTACAACGGCGACGATCAGGAGGGGGTCGGCTATTTCCAGCTAACCGCCCACAAGGGCCGCCGCTGCTCTAGCGCCGTCGCCTATCTGCGCCCGGCGGAAGGTCGCCCCAACCTCACGATCATCACCGACGCGCCGACCGAGCGGGTCGTCATCAAGGATCGCCGCGCGACGGGCATCGTCGCGACCATCAAGGGCGCTTCGGTCACGATCAGGGCGCGGCGCGAAGTGATCCTCTCGGCCGGCGCCATCGGCTCGCCGCATCTCCTGATGCTCTCCGGCGTCGGCCCGGCGGATGATCTGAAGAAAGCGGGCGTCGAGCCGCTGATCGACCTGCCCGGCGTGGGGCGCAACCTGCAGGACCATTTGCAGGCGCGGCCCGTCTACAAATGCGCGTCCTCCACCATCAACACGGAGACGAGCAACCTGCTGAAGCAGGCGGTGATCGCGATGGAATACGCGGTGCGGCGCACCGGGCCGATGACGATGGCGGCGAGCCTCGGCACGGCGTTCCTGAAAACGCGGCCGGAGCTGGCGACGCCGGATATCCAGTTCCACATCCAGCCCTTCAGCGCGGACAGTCCGGGCGAAGGCGCGCACAAGTTCGACGCCTTCACGACCTCGGTCCTGCAGCTTCGCCCCGAAAGCGCGGGGCATCTGGAGCTGACCTCTCCCGATCCGACGACGCCGCCCGCGATCCACCCAAACTATCTGGCGACGAAGACCGATTGCGACACGATCGTCGAAGGCATCCGCATCGCCCGCAAGATCGCGCGGACGGAACCGGTCGCGAGCCTGATCACCGAGGCCTACAAGCCGCAGGACAGCCTGTCGGATGACGATTATGACGGCATTCTCGACTGGGCGCGCGACAACTCGGTGACGATCTATCACCCCACAGGCACCTGCAAGATGGGCGTGGACGACGCCGCGGTCGTCGACCCGCGCCTGAGGGTCAAGGGCGTGCAGGGGCTGCGGGTCGCCGACGCCTCCATCATGCCGATCATCACGTCGGGCAACACCAATGCGCCTGCGATCATGATCGGCGAGAAGGTGTCCGACATGATCATCGAAGATGCGAAATCGTCCGCATCGCTGGAGACGGCGGCGTGAGGCGCAAGGGGTTTTGAGGGCCGCGCGGGGGCATGTCGCCGCCGCGCGAAAAACGAGACGACGAAGCGGACGGAGAGCCGCGTCACAGCAACGATCCGCGGACAAGCGGGCGTAAATCGAACCAAAGCCAAGGGAGGTATTCATGGCTGGTTTCAAAACACTAATCGCGGGCGTCGCAGTGGCGGCCGTAACGGCGGGATCGGCTTTCGCCGAGACCGTCATCCGCGTTCAGTCCGTCATCTCGGCGAAGGCCGACGAAGTCACCATGCTTCAGGCCTTCGCGGACGATGTCGAAGCGCTGACCGAAGGGTCGCTGAAGTTCGAGATCCTGCCCGCGGGCGCCGTCGTCGGCGTGCGCGAAACGCTCGACGCGGTCGACAAGGGCCTGATCGAGGGCGGCTTCGCCTGGACCCATTACTGGGGCGGCAAGCACCCGGCGGCCAACCTCTTCGGCGCGCCGATCGCGGGCGCCGGCGTCGGTCTCGACAACCTCGCCTTCCTCAGCTGGTTCCAGTACGGCGGCGGCATCGAGCTCTATGAGCGTCTCTGGGACGAGATGGGCGTGAACGTCAAAGGCTTCATGCTGCAGCCGGTCGGCCCCGAGGCCCTCGGCTGGTTCCCGGAGCCGATCGCTTCGATGGACGACTTCCGCAAGCTGCGCTTCCGCGCCCCTCCGGGCATGGTCGGCAAGGCCTATTCCGACATCGGCGTGGCCGCGGTCGCGATGGGCGGCGGCGACATCCTGCCGGCGCTTGAGAAAGGCACGATCGACGCGGCCGAGTGGTGCTGCCCGAAACCGGACAGCGTGTTCGGCTTCCAGAAGGTCCTGAAGCACTACTACCTGCAGGGTCTGCATCAGGTCGTGGTTAACGCCGATCTCTACATCAACGGCGACGTCTATGACGGTCTGACCGAGCGTGAGAAGAAGGCCCTTGAGGTCGCGGCCAACGCGTCCCTGTCCAAGTCGATGTCCTACCGCATCTACGAGAACGGCAAGGCCCTGAAGGACCTGACGGAGAACCACGGCGTCATCCTGCATGACACCCCGCAGGACTACTTCTCGGAGTACATGGCCGCCGCGCGGAACTCGCTGGAGACCGCCGCTTCCGAGAACGCGTTCTTCGCCGAGGTCTGGCAGAGCCAGAAGGACTTCGCCGCCATCGCGGTGCCGTTCTGGGCCGGCGCTCAGGCGTCCAACGCCTCGCTCGGCAAGGCGTTCGTCGACAGCATGAAGTAAGATAAGGCGGGGCCGGGCGGATGCGCCCGGCCCCTTCTTCTTCTACGAAGGTCGATCTTTCGAAGAGGCGCTCGCCCCGATTCCTGAAGGTGCGCGGCTTTTCCAAGTATCGAAAGGCCGCAGATCCCGCTGAACAAGGGACGGGCCCCAGGGGGAGGACGCCGAAATGGCGGAAGAGGTCAAACCGGGCGAGCTCGAAATCACGGACGAGCTGATCGCCGAACGGCGCGCTGAAGAGCCGGGGCAGACGCCTCCGGACATGACCCCCTGGCAAAAGCCGATCGTCGCCACGATCGACGTGATCAACAACTGGGCCGGGCGGATCATCTGCCTTCTGCTCATCCCGCTGATCGCAGCGATGGTGTTCGAGGTCGTCTCGCGGAAGGCGTTCGCGGTCCTCGCCTCCTACGACATGGACGGGCTGGCGCGGGAGCTCGGCCTCGGCCCGACGCTCTGGGTCTACGACGTCAGCCGCATGACGGGCGGCGTCCTCTTCATGGCGGCCGCCGGATACGCGCTCCTGCGCGGCGTGCATATCCGCGCCGATTTCCTCTATCGGAACTGGACGCCGAAGACGCAGGCCACGGTCGACGCCTCGCTCTACCTCGCGCTCTATTTCCCGGCGATGCTGTTCTTCTTCTGGACCTCGCTCGAATATCTGATCGACGCGATGAACCCCCGGAACGGCTTCGCGATCACCGGCTGGGAGCGCGGCGCCGACACTGCGTGGGAGCCGCTCCTCGCCCCCGCGCGCTCGGCCATGCCGATCGGCGCGGGCCTCCTCCTCCTGCAGGGCTTCCCGGAACTCTTCCGCGCCTTCCACCAGATGGGCAAGGAGCGGGAGAAGATCTTCGTCCGCATCCTGCCGTTCTACCTCGTCGGCCTCGCCGCCGTGTTCATCGGCGTCTTCTTCGACGACCTTCTGCCGCTCGGCGACTGGTGGTCGGCGTTCATTGGGACGACGGGGCTGGCGGACGTCTCCAAGCCGACCATCGGCCTCTTAATGCTGGCGGCGATGCTCTTCACCATCTTCGTCGGCTTCCCGATCTCCTTCACGCTGATCTTCCTCGCCTTCGTCTTCGGTTCCTGGGGCTCGGGGTCCGCGCTGACCTTCTACCTGCAGACGCTGCAGACGAACTCGGTGATGCTGGACGACCAGCTCGTCGCCGTGCCGCTCTTCACCTTCATGGGCATCATGATGGAGAAGGCGGGCCTGATGGAGCGGCTGTTTCGCGCCGTCCAGCTGATGATGAGCCGCACGCGCGGCGCGCTCTACATCGCGGTCCTGTTCGTGAGCACGATCTTCGCCGCCGCCACCGGTATCGTCGGCGCCTCCGTCACGATCCTCGGGATCATGGCGGGGCGGACGATGATCAAGTCCGGCTATAACGTGAAGCTATCGGCGGGCGCGATCACCGCCGGCGGCACGCTCGGCATTCTCATTCCGCCCTCGATCATGCTAATCGTCATGGGCCCGGTGCTGGAGGTTCCGGTGACGGACCTTTTCCGCGCCGCGATCATTCCAGGGATCATGCTGGCGGGCCTCTATCTCCTCTATTCCCTCGGCCGCTGCTGGCTGAACAAGGACCTCGGCCCGATCCTGCCGGAGGACGAACAGCCGGAAACCTCGCCCTATTACTTCCTCGAGGTCTGCCTCGTGATGGGCGCGCTTCTGGTGCTGATCTGGCTGGCGACGGCGGGGGCGAACGGCGATCTCGCCGTGTTCTTCCCACTCGCCGGGCTCGTCCTGCCCATCGCCTGGGTCGGCGTGATGTACGCCGTCTACAACTGGTCGCGTAAGGCGAAGCCGGGCGGTTTCTTCTTCTCCGATCTCTGGATGGAGTTCTTCATGGGCCTCGTCCCGCCGACCGTGCTGATCGCTTTCGCGCTCGGCTCGATCCTGGCGGGCTGGGCGACGCCGGCGGAGGCCGCAGCCTGCGGCGCCTTCGGCTCCATGCTGCTCTCCGCCGTCTATCGGAAGTTCAGCCTCAAGGGTCTCTACGACGCGCTTCTGAAGACGCTGGAGCTGACCGTCCTCATCATGTTCCTCGTCGCGGCGTCGAACTTCTTTGGGGCCGTCTTCTCGAACCTCGGCACGCCGAAGATGCTGACGGAGCTCTTGATCTCGATGGACCTCTCCACCGCGATGATGCTGATTTTCGTGATGGCGCTGGTCTTCCTTCTGGGCTGGCCGCTGGAATGGGTGCCCATCGTCCTGATCATCGTGCCGATCCTGGTGCCGCTTCTCGTATCGCTCGACGTGAACCTGACGTGGTTCGCGATCCTCGTGGCGGTGAACCTGCAAACGGCGTGGCTCAGTCCGCCGGTCGCATTGTCGGCCTACTTCCTGAAGGGCGTCGTGCCGCAATGGGATCTGAAGGACATCTATCTCGGCATGATGCAGTTCATGGGCATCCAGCTGATCGGCCTTATCCTGATCTTCACGCTGCCGGGCCTGGTCTTGTGGCTGCCGGACTACTGGGGCGCCGGGGCGCTGCCGTTCTTCGATTATGTCGGCTACGGATCGCCGTAGCCGACGCATCGCCGGACCGTGAAAAAACACCCGCCGATCCATCGGCGGGCGTTTTTCTAGGAGCCGCAGGTGCGATTTCAGGCGCCGCGTTTAAACGACCCATCCCATAGCCGCCGAGCAAGGCGCGCCAGAAGCCCGAAGTCAGACGCATCGCACGTTACGTTTTCTAGTTTGCTAGCAAACTAGCAACATACTGACAAAGTTAGAGAATCACCCATCTTTACCTCAAAAGCGCCCATGAAGAAGACGACCCTTGGGAAGTCTCCCGAGGGACCAGGGCGGCCAGGCAGCCTTAAGAAAGACCAAGCGGATGGCGAGAGAGCGCTAACGACTTACCAATTGGTAAGTCCGCATGGGGACGGGTGAGAGCGCCCCTTACTTCGAACGCCCCTCCAGCCCATCGTTCACCGCGCCGGCGACATTCGGGATCTTCATCTCGAAGACGCTGTCGACGACGCAGTAGTCGTAATAACCCATCCGCGCGATCGGCTTGATCGACGGGATGTCGAGCTTCCCATCCGCCCCCACCACTTCGTCGCGGATGTGAATGCGCTCCACCCGCCCATAGACCACGTCCACCGCCCCCGCCTCGCCGCCCGGAAGGCGATGGGTGGCGATATAGCTGCACTCGAAATGACAGGGGCTTTCGGCGACGCGCGGGCCGGGCGCGTCTACGCACTCCGCCTTCGTCACGCCGGCGCGCAGAAACTCGTCATCCCCATGCGCCACGTCCATGGCGGAGATGTTCACCGCTTCGCGCAGATCCCACGTCGCCATGTTCCAGACGAACCACCCCGTCTCCTCCGCATTGATCACGGTGTCCTTCCGCCGCCCGTCCACATGGACGTTGGCGGCGAACATCACCATCGGCGGATCGTAGGTCAGGTTCTGCCACTGGCTGTAGGGCGCTAGGTTCGCGTTCCCCGCCCCGTCGACGGTGGAGAGCCAGCCGATGGGCCGCGGCACCGTGCAGGACTTGAACGGATCGAAGGGCAGCGGGCGTTCGTCGACGCCGGGGCGGTAATGCATGGGCGGGCTCCTCTGCGGCTCAGCCTTGCGACTGTCCGCGCCTTTCGCTCGCCGCTCAAGTTGGAAACGCCGCGGCGCAGTCGACCGGCGGCGTTGGCAAACGCGCCGGAATAGCGTTCCGTGGCGGACCAACGACGACAAGGGGAGAACCGAGCGATGACCGATCCGCTGACGGGTCGACTGGGCGCCTGCTATTCCGGCGTGGTCCACGACATCATGCGCGGCATGGGGCTGCGCAACTTCACCCTCCCCCACGATATCACTCCGCTGATGCCGGAGACGGCGCTCTGCGGTCCGGCCTTTACCATCGAAGGGCGCCCGGACGACGCCGCCGACGCCCATGAAACCCTGCTGCAATGGACCGGCCTCCTGTCGAAGGCGAAATCGGGTCACATCTGGGTCTGCCAGCCGCACACCGACGACATCGCGCTGATGGGAGAGTTGAGCGCCGAGACGCTCCAGAAAAAGGGCGTGCTCGGCTGCGTTCTCGACGGTCTGGCGCGCGATACGCATTTCCTGATGGATATCGGCTTTCAGACATTGCGGCGCGGTCACACGCCCAAGGATATCGTCGGCCGCTGGCTGCCCATCGCGGCGGAGCAGCCGATCCAGATCGGCGACGTTCGGATTGAAAACGGCGACTATCTGATCGGAGACCGCGACGGCATGGTGCGGGTCCCGCGCGCCATAGCGGAAGACGTCACCGCCAAAAGCATCGAAGCGATGCAGACGGAGAACTCCGTTCGCACCGCGATCATGGACGGCGTCGATCCGCAGGAAGCCTATCTCAAATACGGCAAGTTCTGAGCGCCGCTGCGAGCGCGGCTCAGGCGCGCCCGTGCGGCGCGGTCCAGTCGACCTCCGGTCCGATCGGCACGATGCCGAGCGGGTTCCGCTTCGGCGACGGCGAATAGTAGCCCGCCTTATAGATATCGAACCGAACCGTCTCCGCCGCGCCCGGCGTCTGGTAAAGATCGCGGGCGTAGGGCCAGAGGTTCGGATAGTCGATCAGCCGTTTCAGGTTGCACTTGAACGCTCCGTGATACGCGACATCGAACCGGACGAGGGTGGGGAAGAGGCGAATATCCGCCTCCGTCAGCGCATCGCCCGTCAGGTAGCGGGTTCGCCCAAGCTTCTCGTCGATCTGGTCGAGCGCCGCGAAGACTTCGCGAGCAGCTTCTTCATAAGCCTCCTGCGTCTCCGCGAACCCAGCGCGATAGACGCCGTTGTTCACGGCGCGGTGGATGAGGTCGTTCCATTCGTCGATCTCCGCCCGCTTGTCGTCCGGGACGAGCCGGCCGGGCGCGAACAGGTCTCCGAGCATCCGAACGATCTCGGCGCTCTCGTTGTTCAACGCCCGCCCTGACGGCTTGTGCCAGAGCACCGGGACCGTGATCCGCCCGGTGTAAGCGTCGACGCCCGCCGCATAGACCTCATGCATCGCCGTCGCGCGGAGCAGCGGCTCCTCCGCAAAGACCCACCCCTGCTCCGTCCGCCGCGGGAGGGCGTAAGACACCGTCATCTCGTCCAGTCCAAGGATCGCGCGCGTCAACAGCACGCGATGCGCCCAGGGACAGTTCCACGCCGCGAAGAGGTGAAGATCGCCCGGCGCCGCATCGCCTGGCGGCGCTTCCGTGAGCGGGGCCTTGGCCCGAACGAACCGGCCGTGTTCATCGGTGCTTGGTCCGGGATCCTCCGCGCTGAAGCGGCCTTCGATCATGACGCCCATTCCGTTTCTCCCTTTCGCGGCCGTCTTCCGGCGCCATAACGGACATGACGCACCCATCGCCCGACGTCATCCCCTCACCCGGGAACAGACTGTCTCTCGCCAATCGCATGGTACTGACCCGCAGCACGTCGCGAGGTCCCGGCCCAGTACCGGACCGTCGCGAAGACGGTCGAAGCCACCCCGGCCTCCGTCAAGCGCACCCCGGCGCCGGAGACCTACAAGGCGGTCACCCGCACGGTCGAAGCGGCCCCGGCCCGCACGGTTTGGACCAGCGTCCTCTGCGACGTGAACACGACGCCCGACGTCGTGCGCCGCCTGCAGATCTCGCTGAAATCGGCTGGTCATTGCGGCGGCCAGATCGACGGCGTCATCGGCTCGCGGACCTGCCGCGGCATCGCCTCCTATCAGGCGTCCACCGGCGTGCAGTCCGATATCCTGACGATCGAAAGCAACCGGAAGCTCGGCATCATCTGATCCTGAGCGCATGACGCAAGGAAGGGGCCGGACGACGCTCGGCCCCACTTTCTATGTCTCCGCGCGGAGCCACGCCGCAAGATACTCCACCAGCCGATCCTGCAGCGCGCGCTCCGAGTGGAGTGCGCAGAACTGCAGTGAAACCGCCTGAATGGAAAAGGCCTGCACGCCCTCGGCCAGCAATTCGCCGCTGACGTCCCGTCGGAAGGGGCCATCCGCCAACCAACGGGCGATCACCCGGATCTGACGTTCGAACGTCATCGCGATCGGACCGATATCATCCCGCGCCGCCGCTCCCGAATAGCGTATCATAAGGTCGAAGACGTACCGCTCCGCCGTAAGGAAGCGCAGAAGCGGATCGAGCGCGGCGACGACTTCCTCCACGCTCTGCGGCGCGGGAGCGGCTTCGATCCGGTCGAGCAGCGCATCGATCTCCGCCCCGATCAGGATGTCCATCAGACCGTCCTTGTCGCGAAAGTGCGCGAAGAAGGTTCCCTTCGCGACGCCGGCGCGCGCGACGACCTCCTCAACCCGCATCGCCTCATACCCGGATCCCGCGATGATCTCGCGCGCCGCCGCGATCAGCGCGGCGCGCGTCTCCAGCGTCCTTTTCTGCGGTGATCTCGCCATGGAGAGGGATATGGAGATTTTTTCGACCACGGTCAATTTTATATATTGACCGCGGTCATATCTATCCATATTTGACCGTGGTCACTTTAACGATGGAGCTCTTGATGACCTCGAAACGCATCTTCGTCCTGAATGGCCATCCAGCCGAAGTCTCACTGACCGGCGCGCTCGTCGCCGCTTACGCTCAGGCTGCGCGAGACGCCGGTCATGACGTGCGTATGGCGCAGCTTCATGACCTGGATTTCGATCTGGACCATGAATTCGGCGGCTACAGCCGAACGAAACCGCTGGAGCCCGATCTCGAAGCCGTCCTAACCGATATCGAATGGAGCGATCACGTCGTCCTCGCGGCGCCGCTTTGGTGGGGCGGCGTTCCCGCGAAGCTGAAGGGCCTCTTCGACCGCGCGCTGCTCCCTGGCCGCGCCTTCGATACGCGTAAAACGACGGCGTTCGGCCTGCCCGCGCCGATGCTCGGTGGGCGCACGGGCCGCATCATCCTGACGGCGGACACGCCGGGCTGGTTCCTGCGCCTCGTCTATCGCAGCGCCGTGGTGCGCCAGTTGCGCGATCAGGTCCTTGGCTTCGTGGGCATTCGCCCCGCGCGCCTCAGCTATTTCGCGGGCGCGAGCCAACCGAAACCAACCGTGGTGGAGAGGTGGCTTCGTCAGGTCAGGCGCGCGGGCGCCGCCGCCGCCTGACGTAGCGCTCACCCCCGCATTCTGGCCCCGTCCGCATCGAAGAGCGGCGTCGTCAGAATGCGGGCGGCCCGCATCTCCCCAAGGATTTCGATCTCGACCTCCAAATCGTCCGCGATCATCTCCGTCGGAACGAAACCAAGCGCGATGCTCCTCTCTGCGTAATGCGAATACCCGCCGGAGGTGCAGAACCCTACCACTGCGCCTTCCTTGAAAATCGGCTCATAGGCGACGACGTCGGCATCCACCGCAGCGACTTCAAAGGCGCAGATCTTCCGCGACGGCCCCGCCGCCTTCTCCGACAGCGCCGCCTCCCGCCCGATCCAGTCGGTGGGTTTGTTGTAGCTGGTGAAGCGGTCCATCCCGGTTTCCGCCGGCATGTAGTCCGGCCCGAACTCCCGAAGCCACGACCCGAAGAACTTGTCGAGCCTGAGGCTCATCATCGCCCGCATCCCGAAGGGCTTCAGCCCCAGATCGGCGCCCGCCTCCGCCAGCGTATGATAGAGCGTCCGCTGATCATCGGCCCCAACGTAAATCTCATAACCCAGATCGCCGGTGTAGGAGACGCGCTGGACGAGCGCCCGGCAAAGTCCGACGTCCATCTCCTTCGCATCCATGAAGCGGAACGCCTCCGCCGACACGTCCGCCCGCGTGACCTTGGCGAGCAGCGCCCGCGCATTCGGCCCCGCGATCTGGAACCCGATGCGCCGGGTAGAGACGTTCTCAACCGTCACGCCGTCATCCAGGTTCTGCTCGAACCAGCGTAGATGATAGGCCTGCGCCCCGTAACTCGCCGTCAGTTGAAAGCGATCCTCCGCCAGACAGGTGACGGTGAAGTCGCCGATCAGCCGCCCCTTCGGCGACAGCATCGGCGTGAGCGAGAGCCGCCCCGGTTTCGGAATGCGCCCGGCCATGATCCGGTCGAGCCACGCCCGCGCTCCGGCGCCCGTCACCAGATATTTTCCGAAGTTGTGGATCTCGTTGATCCCCACGGCGGTTCGCACGGCCATCACCTCGGCCTTGGTGGCTTCGAAAGCGTTGGAACGGCGGAAGGACGGCGTTTCGTAGAGCGCTTCGCCCTCCGGCGCGAAGTAATTCACGGCCTCCATCCCAAAGGCGGCCCCGAAGACGGCGCGCTGATCCTTCCAGATGTCATAGGCCGGCGTCGTCTGCATCGGCCGCGCCACCGGCAGTTCTTCATTCGGATAGCCGACGGAGAAGCGGCGCTGGTAATTTTCCCGCACCTTCTCCCGCGTGTATCCCGGCGTGATCCAGCGCCCCGCAGTGCGATCAGTGCGAAGCTCGCCGAACCGGGCGACGTCCATCGCGAAGACGTCCCGCTCCGGCTCCCCCTCGACCATCCATTGCGCGAGCGAAAGCCCCACGCCCCCGCCCTGAGAGAACCCCGCCATCACCGCGCAGGCGGACCAGTAATTCCGCAGCCCCGGCACTGGCCCGACCAGCGGGTTGCCGTCGGGCGCGAAGGTGAATGGCCCATTTATGATCCGCTTCACGCCCGCCCGCTCCAGCACCGGGAAGCGGCGATAGGCGAACTCCACCGAGTCGCTGATCCGGTCCAGCTTGTCGTCCAGCAGCTCATGCCCGAAATCGGCGGGCGTGCCGTCCACCGCCCAGGGATCGCACGCCTGCTCATAGAACCCGATGCAAAGCCCGCGCCCCTCTTGACGCAGATAGCTCTCCCCGCCCGGATCCATCACATGCGGATGCTCCTCGTCCCGCTCGTAGATTTCCGCGATGTCCTCGGTGACGAGATACTGATGCTCCATCGGATGCAGCGGCAGGAAGAGACCCGCCATCGCCCCCACTTCCCGCGCCCAGAGACCGCCCGCGTTGACGATATGCTCCGCGTGGATCGTCCCCTGCTCGGTGACCACATCCCACGTCCCATCGGCCCGCTGGTTGGTCTCGCGAACCGGGTTGCGCAAAACGATCTCCGCCCCCGCCATACGCGCCGCCTTGGCGTAGGCGTGGGTCGTGCCGGATGGGTCGAGATGCCCGTCCAAG
>JBCAXH010000017.1:0-99319 GCA_038534155.1 Pseudomonadota bacterium | reverse complement strand
GCTTCGCCATCCGCGAAGGCGGCCGCACCGTCGGCGCCGGCGTCGTCGGAACCATCATCGAGTAAAGCGACCTCGCGGGGGCTTCGGCCCCCGCGTTCGGCCCCCTGAAGGACGAGCGTTATGCAAAGTCAGAACATCAGAATCCGGCTCAAAGCCTTCGACCATCGCGTCCTCGACACGAGCACGCTTGAGATCGTGGACACCGCGAAGCGCACCGGCGCCGACGTGCGGGGGCCGATTCCGCTGCCGACGAAGATCGAGAAGTACACCGTTCTTCGCGGCCCGCACGTGGACAAGAAATCCCGCGAGCAGTTCGAGATCCGCACCCATAAGCGGCTCCTCGACATCGTGGACCCGACGCCTCAGACCGTGGACGCGCTGATGAAGCTCGACCTGGCCGCCGGCGTCGACGTTGAGATCAAGCTCTAAGGAGGCGCGAGACAGATGCGCTCTGGAGTCATCGCAAAGAAGCTGGGCATGACCCGGCTGTTCATGGACGACGGGAAGCAGATTCCGGTGACCGTCCTTCAGATGGACAAGGTTCAGGTCGTCGCGCAGCGCACGGCTGAGAAGGACGGCTACACCGCCGTTCAGCTCGGCGCGGGCTCCGCGAAGGCGAAAAACGTCTCGAAGCCGATGCGCGGCCACTTCGCCGCCGCCTCGGTCGAGCCGAAACGGAAGCTGACGGAGTTCCGCGTCGCGCCCGAGAACATGATCGACGTCGGCGAAGAGCTGACGGCGGATCATTACTTCGCGGGCCAGTACGTGGACGTGTCCGGCACCTCCATCGGTAAAGGCTTCGCGGGCGCGATGAAGCGGCACAACTTCGGCGGCCTCCGGGCGTCGCACGGCGTGTCGATCTCGCACCGTTCGCACGGCTCCACCGGTCAGTGTCAGGATCCCGGCAAGGTCTTCAAAGGCAAGAAGATGGCCGGTCACATGGGCGCCGCCCGCGTGACGACGCAGAATCTCGAGGTCGTCAAGACCGACAGCGAGCGCGGCCTGATCATGGTCAAGGGCGCCGTTCCGGGCTCCAAGGGCGGCTGGGTGACGATCAAGGACGCGGTGAAGAAGCCGACGCCCGAGAACGTGATCCTGCCGGCTGCGCTGAAATCCGCCGCCGACGCCGCCGCCAAAGCCGCCGAGGAAGCCGCTGCCGCGGCCGCCGCCGAAGCTGAAGCGGAAGCCAAGCGTCTCGCCGAAGAGCAGGCTGCTCAGGAAGAGGCCGCGCTGGCTGAAGCCGAGGCCGAGATCAAGGCCGAGGGCGGCGATGAGGCGCCCGCAGCGGACGCGGCTCCGGAAGGGGACGAGAACAAATGAAACTCGACGTAGTCAAAATGGACGCGGGCAAGGCCGGATCCGTCGATCTCGCGGATGAGGTCTTCGGCCTCGAGCCGCGCGCCGACATCCTGCAGCGCGTCGTCCGCTGGCAGCTCGCCAAACGGCAGGCTGGCACGCACAAGACGCTGTCGCGCGGCGAGACGTCCTACTCGACGAAGAAGATCTATCGTCAGAAGGGCACCGGCGGCGCGCGTCACGGCGACCGCGGCGTCACGATCTTCCGAAAGGGCGGCAATGCGAAGGGCCCGGTCGTCCGGTCCCACGCGCATGACCTTCCGAAGAAGGTTCGTAAGCTCGGTCTGAAGCTCGCGCTCTCCTCGAAGGCCGGCGCCGGCGCGCTGACCATCGTGGACGACGCGGCGCTAGAGAGCGGCAAGACCAAAGATCTCGCCGCGGCGCTGAAGAAGCTGGGCCTGACCAAGGCGCTCTTCATCGACGGCGCCGAGGTGAACGAAGGCCTCCTGCGCGCGGCGCGGAACATCGACGGCGTCGACGTCCTGCCGAGCCAGGGCGCCAACGTCTATGACATCCTCCGCCGCGATCAGCTGGTGCTGACCAAAGCGGCGGTCGAAGCTCTGGAGGAGCGTCTGAAATGAGCGCGACCCCTGAACAGTACGACGTGATCCGCAAGCCGATCGTCACCGAAAAGGCGACGATCGCCTCCGAAGCCAACGCGGTTGTCTTCGAGGTCGCGATGGATGCGTCCAAGCCCGAGATCAAATCGGCGGTCGAGGCCCTCTTCAATGTGAAGGTCAAAGCGGTCAACACCACGATCACCAAGGGTAAAGTGAAGCGTTTCCGCGGCCGTCCCGGCCGCCGGAACGACGTGAAGAAGGCTTACGTGACTCTCGAAGATGGCAACGCCATCGACGTGACCACCGGTCTCTGATCAACAGCAGCGGAAGACAGAAACCATGGCGTTAAAATCCTATAAGCCGACGACGCCGGGCCAGCGTGGGCTGGTGCTGATCGACCGTTCGGAGCTGTATAAGGGTCGTCCCGTCAAATCCCTCACCGAGGGTCTGACGAAAAAGGGCGGTCGCAACAACACCGGACGGATCACAGCGCGTCGTCAGGGCGGCGGAGCCAAGCGGCTCTATCGCATCATCGACTTCAAGCGTCGCAAGTTCGACGTCGAAGGCACCGTGATCCGGATCGAATACGATCCCAACCGGACCGCGTTCATCGCGCTGATCCAGTATCACGATGGCGAGCAGGCCTACATCCTGGCCCCGCAGCGCCTCGCGGTCGGCGACAAGATCGTCGCGGGCGACAAGGTCGACGTGAAGCCGGGCAACGCGATGCCGTTCCGGTCCATGCCGGTCGGCACCATCGTCCACAACATCGAGATCAAGCCGGGCAAGGGCGGGCAGATCGCCCGCTCCGCCGGCGCCTACGCGCAGTTCGTCGGCCGCGACAGCGGTTATGCGCAGCTGCGTCTCTCCTCCGGTGAGCTTCGCGCGATCCGTCAGGAGTGCATGGCGACGGTCGGCGCGGTGTCCAACCCGGACAACTCGAACCAGAACTTCGGTAAGGCCGGCCGCATCCGCCACAAGGGCAAGCGTCCGGCGGTTCGCGGCGTCGCGATGAACCCGATCGATCACCCCCACGGCGGCGGCGAAGGCCGCACCTCGGGCGGTCGTCATCCGGTCACGCCTTGGGGCAAGCCCACCAAGGGCGCCCGCACCCGCAAGAACAAATCGACCGATAAATACATCTTGCGGAGCCGTCACGCCCGCAAGGGTCGTCGTTAAGGAGGGCCTGAGACATGCCTCGTTCCGTCTGGAAGGGCCCGTTCGTCGACGCCCATGTTCTGAAGAAAGCCGAGAAAGCGCAGGCTTCGGGCAAGAACCAGGTCATCAAGATCTGGTCGCGTCGTTCGACCATCCTGCCGCAGTTCGTCGGTCTGACCTTCGGCGTCTACAACGGCCAGAAGCACATCCCGGTCAACGTGACCGAAGAGATGATCGGTCAGAAGTTCGGCGAATACTCGCCGACCCGCACTTATTACGGCCATGCGGTCGATAAGAAAGCGAAGCGGAGATAAGCGATGGGTCAGGAAAAGAATCCCCGCCGCGTCGCGGACAATGAGGCGATGGCCGTCAGCCGCATGCTGAAGGTCTCCCCTCAGAAGCTGAACCTCGTCGCACAGCAGATCCGCAAGAAGCCGGCCCATAAGGCGTTGGCCGAGCTGACTTTCTCGAAGAAGCGCATCGCGGACGACGTGAAGAAGACGCTGCAGTCGGCGATCGCCAACGCTGAGAACAACCACGGGCTGGACGTGGACGATCTGATCGTCGCCGAAGCCTGGGTCGGCAAGAACCTGACGCTGAAGCGCGGACGCCCACGGGCGCGCGGTCGCTTCGGCAAGATCCTGAAGCCGTTCGCGCAGATCACGATCAAGGTTCGCCAGGTAGAGGAGCAGGCCTGATGGGTCAGAAAGTCAATCCGATCGGTCTGCGCCTTCAGGTCAACCGCACCTGGGACAGCCGCTGGTACGCCAACACCAAAGAGTATGGCGCGCTCCTGCATGAAGACCTGAAGATCCGGGCCTTCATCAAGGACAAATGCGCCAACGCTGGCGTCAGCCGCGTCGTGATCGAGCGTCCGCACCGCAAGTGCCGCGTCACGATCCACACGGCGCGTCCGGGCGTCATCATCGGCAAGAAAGGCGCCGATATCGAAAGCCTGCGCCGCGAAGTGGCCAAGCTCACCGATAGCGAGCTGCACCTGAACATCGTCGAGATCCGCAAGCCGGAGGTCGACGCGCAGCTTCTCGCCGAGAACGTCGCGCAGCAGCTCGAGCGTCGCGTCGCCTTCCGCCGCGCGATGAAGCGGGCGGTGCAGAACGCGATGCGCATGGGGGCCCAGGGCATCCGGATGAACCTCGCGGGCCGTCTTGGCGGCGCGGAGATCGCCCGGACCGAATGGTACCGCGAGGGTCGCGTGCCCCTGCACACCCTTCGCGCCGACATCGATTACGCGCACGCCGAAGCCAAGACGGCCTACGGCATCTGCGGCGTGAAGGTCTGGATCTTCAAGGGCGAAGTGCTGGAGCACGACCCCTCGGCCCACGACCGTCGCCAGCAGGAAGCGCAGGAGGGCGGGGCGCGCCCCGCTCGGAACTGAGGGGATTGAGGAATGCTGTCTCCCAAACGCACTAAGTTTCGCAAGCAGCACAAGGGCCGGATCAAGGGCGAAGCCAAAGGCGGCTTCGATCTGAACTTCGGCGCCTACGGGCTGAAGGCGACTGAGCCGGAGCGCATCACCGCCCGCCAGATCGAGGCGGCGCGCCGCGCCATGACCCGTCACATGAAGCGTCAGGGCCGGGTGTGGATCCGCATCTTCCCCGACGTCCCCGTCACCCAGAAGCCGACCGAGGTCCGCATGGGTAAGGGCAAGGGCTCCGTCGAATACTGGGCGGCCAAGGTGAAGCCGGGCCGCGTGATGTTCGAGATCGACGGCGTCAACGAAGACGTCGCGAAAGAGGCTCTGCGGCTGGCCGCCATGAAGCTGCCGGTCAAGTGCCGCTTCGTCCAGCGCGAGGACTGGTGAAGCGGTAACACGCTGAACCGGGTGAGATTTGAGCGCCCCGTTGCGGAAGCGGCGGGGCGCTTGCTTTATCCGGTAGGGTGGGTGGCAACCCACCGTGGCGCGACGGTGGGTTGTCACCCACCCTACCGAAATTCGCGACGTCAACGCTTCATTAGCGATGTTTCGCCAATTTGCGGTGATGTCGAATTATCGTCGCATACGGGTCGAAGGCGGGACCTACTTTTTCACTGTAACGCTCGCTGATCGGAACTCGGATCTGCTCGTTCGCCGCATCGATCTTTTGCGTCGAGCTTGGGCTGCGACTCACCGAGACATGCCTTTCCATACAAATGCGGTCGTTATTCTCCCCGACCATCTGCATGCGGTATGGACGCTCCCAGCCGGCGATGCGGATTTCTCTGAGCGCTGGCGCAGGATAAAGGGGCGATTTTCCCGGATGCTAGCCGCTGATGAGCGACGTTCTGCGTCCAAACGAGAAAAGGGCGAGAAGGGAGTCTGGCAGCGCAGATTCTGGGAGCATGTCATTCGCGACGAAGACGATTTTGCGCGCTGCAATCGCTACTGCTGGTACAATCCGGTGAAGCATGAGCTTGTAGAGAGACCGGCGGAATGGGCGTTCTCGTCCCTGCATCGCGATGTGCGAAGAGGCGAAGTCGATCCAGATTGGATTGTCGGGGACGAACCCGGCCTTTTCGGCGAACGGTTCGAGTTGCCGGTAGGGTGGGTGGCAACCCACCGTCAGGCCGCGGTGGGTTAGCACCCACCCTACGGGTGCAAACAAAGGGTTGCGCCCACTCCCAACCCGCCGTATACGCGCGCCTCTAGTCACCTCCACCGGGAATCAGAGTGACCCGAACGCCAGTGCGGCGGGGCTCTCCGGTGATGTTGAAAGGAAGACGGCCATGAAAGCCGCTGAACTGCGCGACAAGACGCCGGACGAGCTGCGTGAGCAGCTTTCCCAGCTGAAGAAGGAGAGCTTCAATCTCCGCTTCCAGCAGGCCACCGGTCAGCTTGAAAACACCTCGGCCTTCCGCAAGGCCCGCCGCGACGCCGCTCGCGTGAAGACCATTCTGAACCAGAAGGCCGCCGCGGCCGCTCAGGAGGCGTAAGACAATGCCCAAACGCATCCTCTCCGGCCAGGTCGTCTCCGACAAGAACGACAAGACGGTCACCGTCTCCATCGAACGCCGCTTCACGCATCCCGTTCTGAAGAAGACGATCCGGAAGTCGAAGAAATACCGGGCCCACGACCCGGAGAACCAGTTCAAGACGGGCGATGTCGTTCGCATCCGCGAATGCCCGCCGGTCTCGAAGAATAAACGCTGGGAGGTCGTGACGGACGCGTAAGCGCCCTTCATAACCTTCCGGTTCATCGAAACCCCAGGGTCTGGAAGCCCTGAAGGTCGGGAGAAACCAGCATGATCCAGATGCAGACCAATCTGTCGGTCGCCGATAACTCCGGCGCGCGGCGGGTCCAGTGCATCAAGGTGCTCGGCGGCTCCAAGCGTAAATACGCTTCGGTCGGCGACATCATCGTGGTCTCTGTGAAAGAGGCCATTCCGCGCGGTCGCGTGAAGAAGGGCGAGGTCCGCAAGGCCGTCGTCGTTCGCACGTCGAAGGAGGTTCGTCGCGACGACGGCACCGCCATCCGCTTCGACGGCAACGCCGCCGTCATCCTCAACAACAACCTCGAGCCGATCGGCACCCGTATCTTCGGGCCGGTGGTTCGCGAGCTGCGCGCGAAGAACTTCATGAAGATCATCTCGCTCGCGCCGGAGGTGCTGTGATGGCTGCGAAACTGAAGAAGGGCGACAAGGTCATCGTGCTCGCCGGTAAGGACAAGGGCAAGGAAGGCGAGATCACCCAGGTGATGCCGTCGGCTGGCCGCGCGTTCGTCTCCGGCGTGAACATGGTGATCCGCCACACGAAACAGTCCCAGCAGACCCAGGGCGGCCGCATCCCCAAGGAAGCGTCCATCGATCTTTCGAACCTGGCGCTGGTCGATCCCAAGGACGGCGGCCCGACCCGCGTCGGCTTCAAGATGGTCGATGGCGAGAAGGTCCGTTACGCCAAGAAATCGGGGGAAGTGATCGATGCTTGACGCCGCCGATTACCAGCCGCGCCTGAAAGTCGCTTACGCGGAGACCATCCGCGCCGCGATGAAGGAAGAGTTCGGCTACAAGAACGACATGATGATCCCGCGTCTGGACAAAATCGTCCTGAACATGGGCGTCGGCGAAGCCGTGGGCGACTCGAAGAAGATCAAGTCCGCCCATGACGATCTGATGATGATCGCCGGCCAGAAGCCGGTCATCACTAAGGCGAAGAACTCCATCGCGGGCTTCAAGGTGCGCGAAGACATGCCGCTCGGCGTGAAGGTCACCCTTCGCGGCGATCGCATGTACGAGTTTCTTGAGCGCCTGATCTACATCGCCATGCCCCGCATCCGCGACTTCCGCGGCGTGAAGGGTTCGGCGTTCGATGGCCGAGGCAACTACGCCATGGGCATCAAAGAGCACATCGTCTTCCCGGAAATCGAATACGACAAAGTCGATCAGATCTGGGGCATGGACATCGTCATCGCGACCAACGCGACGTCGGACGACGAAGCAAAGGCGCTTCTGGCGAAGTTCAACATGCCGTTCATGGATCTGGTGGGGAATAACTGACATGGCTAAGAAAAGCATGATCGCCCGCGAAACGAAGCGTCAGGCCCTGGTGGACAAATACGCCGCCAAGCGCGCTGAGCTGAAAGAGATCGCGAAAGACGAGAACCGCCCGATGGAGGAGCGCTTCAAGGCCCGCCTTAAGCTGGCCGAGCTGCCGCGCAACTCCTCCGCGACCCGTCTTCATAATCGCTGCCAGGTGACGGGTCGTCCGAAGGCTTACTATCGTAAGCTGAAGATGTCCCGCATCGCGCTCCGCGACCTCGCCTCCAAGGGCGAGATCCCGGGCATGGTCAAGTCGAGCTGGTGAGGGACAAGAGATGAACGATCCTCTCGGAGATATGCTCACCCGCATCCGCAACTCGCTGATGCGCGGCAAATCCACCGTTCGCACGCCGGCCTCGAAGATCCGCGGCTGGGTTCTCGATGTGCTGGTCGCCGAAGGCTACATCCGCTCCTACGAGCGCATTGAGCCGAACCCCGGCAAGCCGGAGTTCGAGATCAGCCTGAAGTACTTCGACGGCGCGCCCGCGATCCGCGAGCTGAAGCGCATTTCGAAGCCGGGTCGCCGCGTCTACGCGCCGGTGCGGGACATCCCGGAGGTCCGTCAGGGCCTCGGCGTCTCCATCGTCTCGACGCCGCGCGGCGTGATGTCAGACGCGCAGGCGCGCGCCGCCAATGTCGGCGGCGAAGTGCTCTGCACCGTGTTCTGAGGAGGCTGGAATGTCACGTATCGGCAAACGGCCCGTAGAGATGCCAGGCGGCGTCTCCGCTGCGATCTCGGGCCAGACCATCGAGGTAAAAGGTCCGAAGGGCGTTCGCACCTTCACCGCGACCGACGACGTCGATCTCGCGGTCGAGGACAATGCGATCACTGTGAAGCCGCGCGGCATGTCCAAGCGCGCGCGCCAGCAGTGGGGCATGACCCGCACGCAGGTCCAGAACCTCGTCACCGGCGTCACCGACGGCTTCAAGAAAGACCTTGAGATCCAGGGCGTCGGCTACCGCGCCGCGGTTCAGGGCAAAACCCTGAAGCTCTCGCTCGGCTATTCGCACGACGTCGATTTCGACATCCCGGAAGGGGTGGAGATCAAGACGCCGAAGCCGACCGAGGTGGAGATCTCCGGCATCGACCAGCAGGTCGTTGGCGAGGTTGCGGCGAAGATCCGCGAGTGGCGGAAACCGGAGCCCTACAAGGGCAAGGGCATCCGCTACAAAGGCGAGTTCGTCTTCCGCAAGGAAGGCAAGAAGAAGTAAGGGCGACCATCATGGCACAGAGCAAGAGATCCTTGTTTCAGCGGCGCCGGATGCGCGTCCGCTCGAAACTCCGGAAGCTGGCGAACGGGAAGCCCCGTCTGTCCGTCTTCCGCTCGTCGAAGAACATTTCGGTCCAGGTGATCGACGATGTGAACGGCGTGACCCTGGCGTCCGCGTCTTCGCTGGAAGCGAAGCTCGGCGTCATCGGCAAAAACAACATCGAGGCGGCGGCGAAAGTCGGCGCGGCAATCGCGGAGCGCGCCAAGGCGGCGGGCGTCGAAGATGTGATCTTCGATCGCGGCGGCTACCTCTTTCACGGGAAGGTCAAGTCGCTCGCCGACGCCGCCCGTGAAGGCGGCCTGAAGTTCTGAGGAGGCGATAATGGCCAGAGAACCAAATCGGGGCGGACGGGACGGAGGCCGCGGGCGCGGCCGGGGTCGCGATCGCGAGGAAGAGCCCGAATTCGCCGATCGCCTCGTCGCGATCAACCGCGTCTCCAAGACGGTCAAGGGCGGTAAGCGCTTCGGCTTCGCCGCGCTCGTCGTCGTCGGCGACCAGAAGGGCCGCGTGGGCTTCGGCTCGGGCAAGGCCCGCGAGGTGCCCGAGGCGATCCGCAAGGCGACCGAGGACGCGAAGCGTTCGATGATCCGCGTTCCCCTCCGGGAAGGCCGGACCCTGCATCACGACATGGCGGGCCGTCACGGCGCCGGCAAGGTCGTCATGCGCCAGGCTCCGGCAGGCACCGGCATCATCGCGGGCGGCCCAATGCGCGCCGTCTTTGAGATGCTCGGCGTTCAGGACGTGGTGGCGAAATCCATCGGCTCGCAGAACCCCTACAACATGATCCACGCCACGTTCGACGGCCTCCGCAAGGAGCAGTCGCCGCGCATGGTCGCGGCTCGCCGCGGCAAGAAGGTCGCTGAAATCGCCCGTCGCGGCGACGAAGCGCCCGTCGACGCCGAACCGGCCGAAGCGTGAGGGTTTGAGCAATGGCTAAGACCATCGTCGTCAAGCAGATCGGCAGCCCGATCCGCCGCCCGGCCGACCAGCGCGCCACGCTGGTGGGCCTCGGCCTCAACAAGATGCACAAGACCCGCGAGCTGGAGGACACTCCCTCCGTTCGCGGCATGGTCGCCAAGATCCCGCATCTGGTCGAGATCATCGAGGAGCGCGGCTGAACCCCGCGCGGCGTCATCGCCGGACTTGATCCGACGATCCAGCCTCGACTGCGAAAACTGGATGCCCGGATCAGGTCCGGGCATGACAGGTTCAAGGCGGGTTTCGACCCGTCGATCGAAAAACACCGTGGCCGGGGGGCTTTGACGCAACTTCCACCCCTCGCGTCCGGAACATGGAGACAGCGTCATGAAATTGCATGAACTCGCCGACAACGACGGCGCCACGAAGAAACGCAAGCGCGTCGGCCGCGGCCCGGGCTCCGGCATCGGCAAGACCGGCGGTCGCGGCCTGAAGGGTCAGAAGTCCCGTTCGGGCGTCGCGATCAAGGGCTTCGAGGGCGGCCAGATGCCGATCCACCGTCGCCTTCCGAAACGCGGCTTCAATAACCCGAACGCCAAGAAATTCGCTGTGATCAACCTGAAGACCCTTCAGGAAGCGCTGGATCGCGGCGCGATCGACGCCAAGGGCGTGATCGACGAGAACGTGTTGGTGGAGACCGGCGTCGTGCGCCGCGCGCTCGACGGCGTTCGCCTGCTGGCGAAGGGCGAAATCAACGCGAAATTGACCCTTGAGCTGGCCGGCGCCTCCAAAGCCGCCGTCGAGGCGGTTGAAAAGGCGGGTGGCAAGGTCGACATCGTAGATGTCGTCGCCAAGCGCCGCGAGGCTGCTCGCGCCGCCAAAGCTGACGCCTGATCGTAGCTGTTAAGTTAGGAGCCCGGCATGGCGTCAGCCGCTGAGCAACTCGCCGCGAATCTCTCCTGGCGGTCCTTCGCGTCCGCAAAGGAGCTGCGCCAGCGCATACTCTTCGCGCTCGCGCTGCTGATCATCTACCGCATCGGGACCTATATCCCGATGCCGGGCATCGATCCGGTTCGGCTTTCTCAGTTCATCGAGCAGACGCAGTCGGGCATCCTCGGCGTCTTCAACATGTTCTCGGGCGGCGCGGTCAGCCGCATGGCGATCTTCTCGCTCGGGATCATGCCCTACATCTCCGCCTCGATCATCATGCAGCTGATGACCTCGATGGTGCCTTCGCTGGAGGCGCTGAAGAAAGAGGGCGAGGCGGGCCGCAAGAAAATCAACCAATACACCCGCTACGGCACGGTGTTGCTGGCCACGGTGCAGGCTTACGGGGTCGCCGTCGGCCTGCAAAGCCAGGGCCTAGCCGTCAATCCGGGTGGGTTCTTCATCGCCTCCGCCGTCATCACGCTGGTCGGCGGCACCATGTTCCTGATGTGGCTGGGCGAGCAGATCACCGCCCGCGGCATCGGCAACGGCATTTCGCTGATCATCTACGTCGGCATCATCGCCGAGCTGCCGACGGCGCTGGCCCAGTTCTTCGAGCTCGGCCGCACCGGCCAGCTCGCCGCCTGGCTCGTCATCGGCATCATCCTCCTGGCCATCGCTCTGATCGCCTTCGTCGTCTTCCTGGAGCGGGCGCAGCGCCGCATCGTCGTCCAGTATCCGAAGCGCCAGGTCGGAAACCGGATGTATGGCGGGGATTCGTCTCACCTGCCGCTGAAGGTCAACACAGCGGGCGTCATCCCGCCGATCTTCGCCTCGTCGCTCCTCCTCATGCCGCAGACGCTGGCCGGGTTCGCGGGCGAGCAGTCGTCGGAGTTCATGCAGATCATCGCCGCGTCGCTCGGCCGCGGTCAGCCGTTGTTCCTCGCGATCTTCATCGGTCTGATCGTCTTCTTCTGCTTTTTCTACACCGCCGTCGTCTTCAACCCCGACGACGTGGCGGAGAACCTTAAGAAGCAGGGCGGCTTCGTCCCCGGCATCCGTCCCGGCAAGCGAACCTCGGAATACCTCGACTACGTTCTGACGCGCCTCACGGTCGTCGGCGCCGCTTACCTCGCCCTAGTCTGCGCCTTGCCTGAGGTTCTGATCGCGCGACTGGCGGTGCCATTCTACCTGGGCGGCACATCGGTGCTCATCATCGTCTCAGTGACGATGGACACGATCAGCCAGGTGCAGAGCCATCTCTTGGCGCACCAGTACGAAGGGCTGATTGAAAAATCACGTCTCGGCGGCAAAGACCGGGCGAAAGCGCGGGCCAACCGCAAAAAGGGACGGCGCACATGAACATCATCCTTCTCGGCCCGCCGGGCGCCGGCAAAGGCACGCAGGCGCATCGCCTGGTGGCGGAGCGCGGCATGGTCCAGCTCTCCACCGGCGACATGCTGAGGGAGGCGCAGGCCTCCGGCTCCGAGATGGGCGAGAAGGTGAAGGACATCATGGCGCGCGGCGATCTCGTGACGGACGAGATCGTCATCGGCCTGATTGCTGAGAAGCTGGAGAGCGGCGCCGCCGAAGCGGGCGCGATCTTCGACGGCTTCCCCCGGACGCTGGCCCAGGCCGACGCGCTCGGCGAGATGTTGGCGGCGAAGGGCCTGAAGCTCGACAAGGTCGTGGCGATGGCCGTCGACGACGAAGCGTTGATCGCCCGCGTCACCGGCCGCTTCACCTGCGGCAACTGCGGGGAGGTTTACCATGACGTGAACAAGCCCCCGGCGCAGGAGAACGTCTGCGACAAGTGCGGGGCTGAAAACAGCTTCAAGCGCCGTCCGGACGACAACGAGGAGAGCATGCGCACGCGGCTCTTCAACTACTACCGGGATACGTCGACGCTGATCGGCTATTACCACGCCCATGGCCTGCTTTCGCAGATCGACGGCCTTGGCGGCATGGACGAGGTCGCAGGGCGCCTTTCGGGCGCGCTGGACGGCTAAAATATGAGGCCCCGCAAGGGGTTGACCGGAAGCAGCGCGCGACTATAGTCCGCGCTTCCTTCGGCGAGACGAACGGATGAAGTCATTAAGGCTTTGTTCGCAAAAGGAAAACGGCGGAACGTCGCGAATCGTGCGACCTCTTTCGTCAGATGGAACGGGCCCGAAGGGCGAGAGACGGAGCAAGACAGTGGCGCGCATCGCTGGCGTAAACATTCCGACGAACAAACGAGTGCACATCGCGCTCACGTATATCCACGGCATTGGCGACACGACCGCCAAGGGCATCTGCGAAGCGACGGGTATCGACATGACCCGCCGCATCAATGAGCTCTCGGACGGCGAGGTCCTGTCGATCCGCGAATATATCGACGCGAACCTGATGGTCGAAGGCGACCTTCGCCGCGAGAAGCAGCTGAACGTGAAGCGCCTGATGGATCTCGGTTGCTACCGCGGCCTGCGTCATCGCCGCGGTCTGCCGGTGCGCGGCCAGCGCACGCACACCAACGCCCGCACCCGCAAGGGCCCGGCCAAGCCGATCGCCGGCAAGAAGAAATAAGGGGCAGAAGAGATGGCACGCGAAAAGGTCCGCGCGAAACGCAAAGAGAAGAAGAACATCTCCACCGGCGTGGCGCATGTGAATTCCTCCTTCAACAACACCAAGATCACCATCGCCGATGCGCAGGGCAATGTGATCTCCTGGTCCTCCGCCGGCGCGATGGGCTTCAAAGGCTCGCGCAAGTCCACGCCCTACGCGGCGCAGGTCGCCGCCGAGGACGCTGGCAAGAAGGCTTCCGAGCACGGCATGCGGACCCTCGAGGTCGAAGTGCAGGGCCCGGGTTCCGGCCGCGAGAGCGCGCTTCGCGCTCTCCAGGCGCAGGGCTTCACGGTGACGTCCATCCGCGACGTGACGCCGATCGCCCATAACGGCTGCCGTCCGCCGAAGCGTCGCCGCGTCTAAACGCAGCATTTGTTCCGGTACGGCCCGCCTTTTCCGAGGTGGGCCTTTCCGCTTGAAAAAGAAGAGTTTCCTCGGGCGCGCTCCTTCGTGGATCCGAACGGGCGCAAGAATGGAGGACCTGAAATATGATCCACAAGAACTGGCAGGAGCTGATCAAGCCCCACGGCCTCGACATCACCCCCGGCCCCGACGCATCCCGCTTCGCGACCGCCACCGCGGAGCCGCTTGAGCGCGGCTTCGGTCTGACCATCGGCAACGCGCTCCGCCGCGTTCTGATGTCCTCGCTCCAGGGCGCGGCCATCACGTCGATCCAGATCGACGGCGTGCTGCACGAGTTCTCCTCCATCCCCGGCGTGCGCGAAGACGTGACGGACATCGTCCTCAACGTCAAAGGCGTCGCCATCAAGATGGAGGTCGAGGGACCGAAGCGTCTGACGCTCCGCGGCAAGGGCCCCGGCGCCCTGACGGCGGGCGATATCGAAGAGATCGCGGGCGTTGAGATCCTGAACAAGGATCACCTGATCTGCCAGCTCGACGAAGGCGCCGACCTCCATGTCGAGCTGACGGTCGACACCGGCAAGGGCTTCGTCGCCGCCGACAAGAACCGCCCCGAGGACGCGCCGATCGGCCTGATCCCGGTGGACGCGCTCTACTCGCCGGTCCGCAAGGTCTCCTACAAAGTCGAGCCGACCCGCGAAGGTCAGGTCCTTGACTATGACAAGCTGACGCTGAACGTGGAGACCGACGGCTCGCTGACCCCCGAAGACGCGATCGCCTACGCGGCCCGCATCCTTCAGGATCAGCTGAAGACCTTCGTCAACTTCGACGAGCCGCAGGACGAGGTCGTTCAGGACGACGTCGACGATCTCGAGTTCAACCCGCTCCTCCTCAAGAAGGTGGACGAGCTGGAACTGTCGGTCCGGTCCGCGAACTGCCTGAAGAACGACAATATCGTCTATATCGGCGACCTGATCCAGAAGACGGAGGCGGAGATGCTCCGCACCCCGAACTTCGGCCGCAAGTCGCTGAACGAGATCAAGGAAGTGCTCACCGGCATGGGCCTGCATCTCGGCATGGACATCGTCGACTGGCCGCCGGACAACATCGAGGATCTGGCGAAGAAGTTCGACGATAACTTTTAAGGGTTGACCGCCACCCGCCCCGTCCTCCCCGCCCGACCACCAAGCGTCCCCATCACGGATAGGCTTGGTGGTCGGGCGGGGAGGACGGGGCGGGTGGCGGCACCCAAACATACGCAGACGCCGCGGTGGGGCGGTAGGGTGGGCTTCAGCCCACCAACCCCACCCAAGGAGCGCGGTTCCCAACGCAGGGCCGCCGGACAAAGGATAAACCGGCTCAGCCGGATCATTTACGGAGATGACCAATGCGTCACGGACACGGTTACCGGAAGCTCAACCGGACCCATGAGCACCGCAAGGCGATGTTCGCCAACATGGCGTCCTCGCTGATCGAACATGAACAGATCAAGACGACCCTGCCGAAAGCGAAAGAGCTGAAGCGGATCATCGACAAGCTGATCACCCTCGGCAAACGCGGCGACCTGCACGCCCGCCGTCAGGCGCTGGCCTCGATCAAGCAGGAGCCTGCGGTCAAGAAACTCTTCGACACGCTCGGCCCCCGCTATGCGGAGCGCTCCGGCGGCTACTCCCGCGTGCTGAAGGCGGGCTTCCGCTATGGCGACATGGCGCCGATGGCGATCATCGAGCTGGTGGATCGCGATCCCTCCGCCAAGGGCGCCGGCGACAAGGCGCGGCTTGAGGCCGAAGAAGCCGAGTTGGACGCCGAAGAGGCGTAAGCTGCTTCGTCACGAATTTGGGAAGGGCCGCCGGGATCACCGGCGGCCCTTTCACTTTCAGGGCCATCCGCTTATTTCTGGCTGATGAACCAGTACGCGGACCATTCGAAACCGACCTCGGCCACGCTCCACATTGTGGAATGGCTGATCGATCAGGCGCTCGGCACCCATAGCGTCGCCGACACGTTCGACGGTCTCATCGGTCTCCTGCGCGCTGAGGGCGTACCCATCGCCCGCGCCCATCTCGCCCATACGACGCTGCATCCGCTCTATGCGGGGGAAGGCTCCACCTGGACGCTAGCGGACGGGCTGGTTGAGGAATCCTATGAGCATGGCCGAAGCGCGGAGGTTTCGGGTTGGTCCGTCAGCCCGATCCGCCACGTTATTACAAAGGGCCTCGGCCGTTTGCGCCGCCGTCTCATCGGTTCGGGCGCGACCCTCGATTTCCCGATCCTCAAGGATTTCGCGGCCGAAGGTCTATCCGACTATTTCCTGATGGCCGCCGGGTTCGAAAGCTTCTTCACTCCGCCGGGAGATAACGAGGATCTCGCGGGGTCGGAGTCCGGCATGGCCGTTAGCTTCGCCGCAAACCGGGAGACCGGCTTCACCGATGACGAGCTCGCGTTGATGGAGGCGCTCCTCCGCCCGCTGGCGACCGTGGTGAAGCTGGCGGATCAGCGCCAGGTCGCGCTCAATCTCGCCGAATGCTACATCGGTCATGAGGCGGGTCCGCGCGTTCTCGGCGGCGCGATCCAGCGGGGGGATTTCGACACGACTTCCGCCGTCACCTTCCTCGCCGATCTTCGGGGCTCGACCGAACTATCGGCGAGCCTCCCGCGCGACGAATACATCGCCACGCTCAACGAGTTCTTCGACTGCGCGGTCGGCGCGGTGGAGGAGCAGGGGGGCGAGCCCCTGACCTTCATCGGCGACGGCGTCCTCGCGATCTTCCCGATCGACGCGCTCGGTCCGCAACGCGCGCGCGAGGCGGCGGAGACCGCCGCCCTGCGGGCCTCCGATGCGCTCGACGCTCTGAACCGCACGCGCGCGGCGGAGGGGAAACCAGCGCTCGGCTTCGGCATCGCGCTCCATTCGGGCGATCTCGAATACGGAAATATCGGCAGCCTCCGCCGCCACGTCTGGTCCGTCGTCGGCGCGGTGGTCAACGAGACCGCGCGCCTCGAAGGCGCGACCAAGACGACCGGCGAGCGCATCGTCGCCAGCCGCGCCTTCGTCGACGGCCTGCCGGGCGAAGACTGGCGCGCTCTCGGCGCGTTCGACCTCAAAGGCGTGCCGGGCCGCTTCGAGGTGTTCGGCGTTCCCGCGCCCGCGTCCACAGTAATCGAGAAGGAGGCCGTTTGATGCCCATCCGCGCGCTTTTCGTCCCCGTCGCCGCCCGCGCCATAGCCCTCGCGGTCGCGCTTTCCGCGGCAATGGGCGTCTTCGGCTCCGCTCAGGCGCAGCAGGTCCCGCAGACGCAGGCGGAGATCACCCTCAGCTTCGCGCCCGTGGTGAAGGCGACCGCGCCCGCGGTCGTGAACGTCTTCACCCGCAAAACGGTGCAGCGCCGGAACCCGTTCGCGGGCGACCCTTTCTTCGAGCGGTTCTTCCGCGAGTTCGGCGGGCTGAACTCCGGCCGGTCGATGCAAAACTCCCTCGGCTCAGGCGTGATCCTCACCTCCGACGGTTATGTGGTCACGAACAACCACGTCGTCGGCGGCGCGGACGAGGTGCGGGTCGTTCTCACCGACAAGCGCGAGTTCGACGCTGAGATCGTGTTTACGGACGAGCCTTCCGACCTCGCCATCCTGAAACTCAACGGCGCCGCTGATCTGCCGATCCTCGATCTGCGCGACAGCGACAGTCTGGAGGTCGGCGATCTCGTCCTCGCCATCGGCAACCCGTTCGGGGTGGGGCAGACTGTGACTTCCGGCATCATTTCAGCGCTGGCGCGCACCGGCGGGCAGCGGACGCGGCAGGGCGGTCAGCTCGGCGGTTACTTCATCCAGACCGACGCCGCCGTGAACCCCGGCAACTCCGGCGGGGCGCTGGTGGACATGTCGGGCAAGCTGGTGGGCGTGAACACCGCCATCGTCTCCCGCTCCGGCGGCTCCAACGGCATCGGCTTCGCCATCCCCGCGAACCTCGTGGCGCAAGCGCTGGAGAGCGCGCTTGAAGGCGAGACGACGCTGGAGCGGCCCTGGGCAGGGATCATCGGCCAGAACGTGACGGCGGACATCGCGGAGGGGCTGGGCCTCTCCACCCCCAACGGCGTCGCCATCGCCGATATGCACCCTGAAAGCCCGCTGAAGGCGGCGGGGCTGAAGGTGGGCGACGTCATCGTCTCCTTCGACGGCAAGCCCGTCACGTCGCTGGAGGAGCTCGCCTTCCGCATGGCGGCGATGGGCGTCGGCGGCGAGGCGGAGATCGAGTATTTCACGCGCGGCGAGCGGCGCAGCGTGCGGATGCCGCTCCGCCCGATCCCCGCATCCCTGCGCCGTCCGTAGCGCGTGAGCGATCTCTTCACCGCCAGCGTGCCGCTAGAGCCCACGGGCGAGGGCGCGCCGCGCCCTTTGGCGGACAGGTTGCGCCCCGCGTCGCTGGCGGAGGTGGTGGGGCAGGACCATATCCTCGGTCCCGAAGGCCCGTTGACGGCGATGATCGCGGCGGGGGAGCTGTCGTCGCTGATCTTCTGGGGCCCGCCCGGCGTCGGTAAGACGACCATCGCGCGCCTGCTGGCGCATGAAACCAACCTCGCCTTCGAGCAGATCAGCGCGATTTTCACCGGGGTCGCTGATCTGAGGAAGGTGTTCGAAAGCGCGAAGCTGCGTCGGCAGGGGGGCAGGGGCACGCTCCTCTTCGTCGACGAGATCCACCGCTTCAACAAGGCCCAGCAGGACGGGTTCCTGCCGCATATGGAGGCGGGCACGATCACGCTGGTCGGCGCCACCACCGAAAACCCCTCCTTCGAGCTGAACGCGGCCGTCATGTCGCGCGCGCAAGTGATGACCCTCCGCGCCCTCGACCTCGCCGCGCTGGAGCGGCTTTTGATGCGGGCCGAGGCGCTGGAGGAGAAGGCGCTGCCGGTGACGGCGGAGGCGCGCGAATTGCTGACGGAGATGGCGGACGGCGACGGCCGGTCTCTTCTGAACATGGCCGAGCAGCTCTTTCGGATCACGGACGGGCCACTGGACGCCAAGGCGATGGCGGCGCGGGTCAGCCGCCGCGCGCCGATCTACGACAAGGGCGGGGACGGGCACTACAACCTTATCTCCGCCTTGCATAAGTCGGTGCGCGGCTCCGATCCCGACGCCGCGCTCTACTGGCTTTGCCGGATGCTGGAGGGGGGCGAGGATCCGCGCTACATCGCCCGCCGCGTGATCCGCATGGCGGTTGAGGATATCGGCCTCGCCGATCCTGAAGCGGTGAAGCAAACCTTGGCGGCGCGGGACGTCTACGAACAGCTCGGCTCGCCCGAAGGCGAGCTGGCGATCGCGCAGGCGGTCGCCTATCTCGCGCTCGCGCCGAAGTCCAACGCGCTCTACATGGCTTACAAGGCGGCGACGCGGTCGGCCAAGGAGACGGGGTCGAAGATGCCGCCGAAGCATATCCTCAATGCGCCGACCAAGTTCATGAAGGCGGAGGGGTATGCGGACGGTTACGCCTACGATCACAACGAAGAAGACGGGTTTTCGGGCCAGAACTATTTCCCCGACGGCGTGAAGCGCCCCGTCTTCTATGCGCCTAAAGAACGCGGCTATGAGCGCGAGCTTGTGAAGCGGATGGACTGGTTCGCCAGGCGCCGCGCCGCTAAGTCGGAAGGGTAGGGTTCGCTTCGTCGGAGCCCCTTCGGGGCCGCCTCCTCAGCGAATTCGTTTCGCCCTTCGGGCGAGGATATTTGGAGAGCAAAGAAGGTGTGGGCGGTTAATGGAGAATGAACCGGTCATTCGATTGTCGGTGTTTCTCGGCGTCTTTCTGCTCTGCGCGGGGTGGGAGGCGCTGAGGCCGAAACGCGACCGGGTCCTGACGCGGGCGCGGCGGTGGTCGGCGAATATCGGCCTTGTCGTCGTGGATACGTTCGTCGTGCGCCTGCTCTTTCCCGCCGCCGCCGTGGGCGCGGCGGTGGATGCTTCGACGCAGGGGTGGGGGCTTTTTAACCAGACGGACTGGCCACTTTGGCTGGAGGTTCTGGCGGCCTTCGTCATTCTCGACTTCGCGATCTGGGTTCAGCATGTGGTTTTCCACAAGGTCCCGTTCCTTTGGCGTTTCCACATGGTTCACCATGCGGATGAGGAAATGGACGTGACCACCGGGTTCCGCTTCCATCCCGTCGAGATCGCCGCATCGATGGCGATCAAGATCGGGCTGGTTTACGCGCTGGGCGCGGCGGCGGTTGCGGTGATCCTCTTTGAGGTGATGCTCTCGGCGGCGGCGCTCTGGTCCCATTCCAATACGCGGCTGTCGGAGCGGGTCGAGCGGATCGTCCGCTGGTTCGTCGTGACGCCCGACATGCACCGGAGCCATCATTCGGTGGAGCGGCGCGAGCATGATACGAACTACGGGTTTTTCCTGTCGGTCTGGGACCGGCTCTTCGGCCAGTACACCGAGACGCCGGAAGGCGGACATGACGGTGTGCGCATTGGTCTGAAGCCTTGGCGCGATGGGCAGTCCGCGAGCCTGCTTTGGGCCGCGGCGGCGCCTTTCCGCGCGCCTTACTGGAAGAAGAAATGACCTTTGACGATGTGAAGACGCGCGCGGCGCTGGACGGGCTGACCGTCACGGGATGGCTGCATCCCGGCTCCCATCATGGCGCGCCGGTGGGGACGGGGACGCTCCTTCTTCTCGGCTATGGCGGGCCGGAGCTTTGGGCGGCGTTTCAGGCGTCGACGGAGGCGCGGGACGGCGCTGCGCATGGGCTCGACCGCTGGTCTGCGCGGGTGATTGGCGCGATGGCGGGGGAGTTCGGGGGCGAGGCGCTTTTCCCCTTCGGCGGGCCGCCCTATCAGCCCTTCATCCGCTGGACCTATGCGGCGGAGCCGGTGCATCAGTCGCGCCTCGGCATGTCGATCCACGAGACCTACGGCCTCTGGTCGGGCTGGCGCGGGGCGCTGGCGCTTAAGGAGCGGATGGAGCTGCCGCCGATGGTCAAAAACGACCATCCCTGCGCGCCCTGTCCCGCGCCCTGCCGCGCCGCCTGTCCGGTGGGCGCTTTCTCGGATGACGGCTACGACGTCGCCGCCTGCCGCGCCCATCTGAATTCGGAGGCGGGCGCGCCCTGTCGCGCCGCCGGGTGCCTTGCTCGCCGGGCCTGTCCGGTCGGCGCCGAATACGCCCATGCGGCGGATCAGGGGGCGTTCCATCTCGAAGCCTTCCGGGTGGCCTGAGATGGCGAAACGGCTTCTCCTCATGCGCCACGCCAAATCGGATTATCCGGCGGGGATCGACGACCATGACCGCCCGCTGAACCGGCGCGGGCGCCTCGCCGCCGCGCTGATGGGGGCGTACCTGGCGGAGGCGGCGCGCCTGCCCGATCTCGCTTACGTCTCGACCGCGGCGCGCGCGCAGGAGACATGGGCGCGGATGACCGTGGAGGCCCAGATGGAGCCGCGGGCGTCGCTCTATCATGCGAGCGCCGCGACGATGCTTGAGGTCGCGGCCGAGGCGCCTGACGGGGCGGAGACGCTCCTCCTCCTCTGGCATCAACCGGGCATTCAGGACGCAGCCAATCGGCTGATCGGAGCGCATCAGGTGCTCGACTACGCCACTGCGCAGATCGTGACGCTGGAGGTCGGGATCGACCGCTGGCGCGATCTCGCCTTCGGCGGGGCGCAGCTGGTCGATGTCGCGGCCCCGAAACGGCTGGTCTGACGAGAGACCGGCGTTCCGGGTTCACTTCACGTAAGGCTTATTGTGATTGGCTTCCCTTCGCCGCATTCGCGCATTCTGGCGGCGTTCTGATCAGGAGATTCGCTTATGTCCCGCCGCGCAACCGCCTTCGCCGCCGTTTTAGCGACCGGCCTCGCCGGCTGCGCGACCTATGACGGGACCGAGTATCGCCCGATCGTGGATGAGCCGCAGACGGCGGCTTACGAAGCCGACCTCGCGGAGTGCCGCCAACTGGCGCTGACGGAGGTTCGGTCCTTCCCCGGCCAGGCGGAGCGGCGCGGCCTCTTCTCCCTCGTCGTCGGCGGCCTGATCGGGGCCGCGATCGGAGCGGATATCGGGAACACCGCAGCCGCCTTGACCGGCGCCGCCATCGGCGCTGCGGTCGGCGCCGCGAAGGCGGAGGATCGCACCAACCGCGAGCTCGCTTATGAGCGCGCCAATGTGGTCGCGGGGTGCATGGAAGGTCGCGGCTACCGCGTCCTCGGCTAACCTCCACTGCTCCGATGGGATGTGGCTGTCGCCGGTAGGTTGGACTTCATCCCATTGCTCCTGCGCCCGCTGAGCCGTCACGGGCGCCGCCTCAAAGCCTTCAGCGCAGTTCTCAAACCGGGATGTCGCGAAAGACGCCCCGCTTTCGGGCGACTGATGCGTCGCTCTTCTCGCGCGATGCTTTAACGTCCCGCAATACCCGGAAACGCAAGGGAAGTTGCATCGGACATGGCCAAACTGGAATTCTATTTCGACTGCTCGTCCCCCTGGACCTATATCGCGATCACTCGCGTTCGCGCGGTCGCCGAGCGGGCGGAGGCCGAGCTGATCTGGCGACCGATCCTCGTCGGCGGGATCTTCAATCAGGTGAACCAGCAGGTTTACGAGACGCGCTCCAGACCGAGCGCGCCGAAATACCAGTACTACCTCAAGGACCTCGCCGATTGGACGCGCCATTACGGCCTGAAGATCGGCGCGCCCTCCGTCTTTCCGGTGAACGCCGTGAAGGCGCAGCGCGCCTGCATCGCGGCGCTGGACGACGGAGCGGTGGAGGAGATGGCGTTGGCGCTTTGCGCCGCTTATTGGGGCGACGATGTCGACATCAGCCAGGACGACGCCATCGTCGCCTGCGCCGATGCGGTTGGGCTCGATGGGGCGTCGGTGCTGGCGCGTTGTTCCGATCCGTCCATCAAGGAACGGCTGAAGACCTACACGCAGGAGGTCATCGACCGCGGCGGCTTCGGCAGCCCGACCATGTTCGTGAACGGCGACGACATGTATTTCGGGCAGGATCGGCTTATCCTGGTCGAAGAGGCGCTGAAGCGCACTCCGTGACCGCAACGGAAAAGGGCGCCCCCCCGTTTCAGTTTGGGGGGACGCCCTCTCCGAATTCCGGTAGGGTGGGCTTCAGCCCACCACCCGTTCAGTGCCCGAGGATCTGGCTCAGGAAGAGCTGCGTGCGCTCGGACTGCGGGTTGTTGAAGAACTCTTCCGGCTCGTTCTGCTCAACCACCTGGCCCGCGTCCATGAAGATGACCCGGTTCGCCACCTGACGGGCGAAGCCCATCTCGTGGGTGACGCAGATCATCGTCATGCCCTCTTCCGCGAGCTCGATCATGGTGTCGAGCACTTCCTTGATCATCTCCGGGTCGAGCGCCGAGGTCGGCTCATCGAAGAGCATGATCCGCGGCTTCATGCAGAGCGAGCGGGCGATGGCGACGCGCTGCTGCTGACCACCCGACAGCTGGCCCGGATATTTCAGCGCCTGATCGGGGATCTTCACCTTTTCGAGGAAGTGCATCGCCGTCTCTTCCGCCTCTTTCTTCGGGGTCTTGCGGACCCAGATCGGGGCGAGGGTGCAGTTCTCGAGGATCGTCAGATGCGGGAAGAGGTTGAAGTGCTGGAAGCACATGCCGACCTCGGCCCGCACCTTGTCGAGGTTCTTGAGGTCGGAGTTCAGCTCCGTCCCGTCGACGATGATGTCGCCCTTCTGGTGCTCCTCCAGCCGGTTGATGCAGCGGATCAGGGTCGACTTGCCGGAGCCCGATGGGCCGCAGACCACGATGCGCTCGCCGCGTTGGACCGTCAGGTTGATGTCGCGCAGCACGTGGAAATCCCCGTACCACTTGTTCATCCCCCGGATCTCGATCGCGACCTCGTCGGAGACCTGCATTTTCGAGTGGTCGATTTCGCGCTCGACCATGGTTTCGTGAGAGGCTTCAGCCATTGGGATTTCTCCTTAGCGATGATCGGTCGCGAGGCGGCGTTCCAGCCACTGCGAGTATTGCGAGATGCCGTAGCAGATGACGAAGAACAGGACGGAAGCGGCCATAAACAGCTCCCAGTAGATGCCCTGCCATTCGGCGGAGGCGAGGATCGGGCCGCGGATCACGCCGACGAGGTCGAACATGGAGATGACCGAGACCAGCGTCGTGTCCTTGAAGAGTCCCACCGCCACGTTGACGATGCCGGGGATCGAGATCTTCAACGCCTGCGGAAGAATGATCAGCCGCATCGCCTGAGGATAGTCGAGCCCGAGGCTGTCGCCCGCCTCATACTGGCCTTTCGGCAGGGCCGCGAGGCCGCCGCGGATCACCTCCGCGATATAGGCGGAGGAGAACATCGTGATCATGATGATCACGCGCAGGATGAGGTCGATGTTGGAGCCCGGCGGGAAGAAGTAGGCCAGCACCACGTTGGCGACGAAGAGGAGCGTGATCAGCGGCACGCCGCGGATGAACTCGATGAAGACGACGCAGATGCCCTTGATGATCGGCATGTCCGACTGGCGCCCGAGCGCCAGAAGAATGCCCAGCGGCAGGGAGAGCGAGACGCAGACCGTGCCGAGGATCATGTTGAGCATGAACCCGCCCATGTCGCGCGACGCCACCGGCTCCAGCCACGGGGTTTCCGAGGCGATGGAGGGGATGATGTAGCCCGACCCGATCCAGACGACGAAGGCCGCCGCCACGCCGGCTCCCGCGCCCTTGGCGAAGCTGTCCCGCACCAGCGCGGCGTAAGCGTAGTAACCGGCCACGAAGCCCAGAAGCGCGAAGATCGGCGCCCAGATCGTCCCGCCCCAAATCAGGTAATAGGCGAGGAATGGATAGAGCCCCGTGAAGATCAGCATCTTGCGCGGCAAATCGAAGAACAGGATCGGCGCCGCCGCGACGAACAGGAGAACGAACGCGATGGTCGGGCGCCAGTACTGATCCGACGGATAGGCGATGCCGAAGAGAAGCTGGTTCCACCGCTCAGAGAGAACGGAGAAGCAGGCCCCGTAGTCGCCCGCCAGCGCCTCGCGGCATTCGCGGAGCGAGTTGGTGTTCCAGACGCCATTGGCCATCCACGGCACGATCCCGACCGCGAGCAGGTAGATGAAGTAGAAGGCCGCCAGCGTCAGGATGGTGTTGAACCAGCCGTTGAAGAGGTTGGCTTTGAGCCAGGCCACGGGTCCCGCCGCCGTGTTCGGCGGGGGGGAGGGCGGGATCTGGTCGTGGCGAACGAAAGCTGCGGATTTGCTCATCTCAGCGCTCCTTCAGCTTAACTGCGTTGTTGTAGACGTTCATGATCGCCGAGATGCTCAGCGACACGACGAGGTAGAACAGCATCAGAAGAAGGATCGCCTCGATCGCCCGGCCCGTCTGGTTCAGCGTGATGCCGCCCAGCGTGCCGGTGATGTCCATGTAGCCGACCGCGATGGCCAGCGACGAGTTCTTGGTGATGTTCAGGTACTGGGAGATCAGCGGCGGGATGATGACCCGCAGGGCCTGCGGCAGCACGACGAGGTTCATGATCCGCCCCGGACGCATGCCGAGCGCGCCGGCCGCCTCCGTCTGTCCCTTGGAGATCGCCTGAATGCCGGCGCGGACGTTCTCCGCGATGAAGGCGCCGGTGTAGATCGCCAGCGCGAACCAGAGCCCGATCAGGGAGGCGCGGATGTTCAGCCCGCCCTGGAAGTTGAAGCCTTTCAGCGCCGGATAATCGAGCGTGATCGACTGCCCGGTGACGAAATACATCAGGATCGCCGGGACGAAGAGGATCGCCAGCGATGGCCAGCCCGTCGGCAGGAGCCGCCCTGTATCGTAGAGAACCTTGCGCGCGTAGCGGCGATACAAGATCACGCCCGCGATGGAGGCGAGGAAGGCGATGACGACGAACATCGACCCCGGCCCCCAGACCGGCGCCGGGATGTAGACACCGCGGTTGGTGAAAGCGAAGGCGTCGAACAGCATCGACGCCTCGGGGTTCTCCCCCCGGAACGCCCGCGGCGCGGGCATGGAGGCGGAGACGACCGTGAAGATGATGATGATCCAGATCAGAACGGGGACGTTCCGGAACATCTCCACGTAGACCGCCATCAGCTTGGAGACGAGCCAGTTCTTCGAGAGCCTGAGAACGCCCGCGATCACGCCGAGAATGGTGGCCGAGACGCAGGCGAGGAAGGCGACGATCAGCGTGTTGATGATGCCGACGGTGGTCGCCCTCAAGTGGCTCGACCGACTGTCGTACTCGATCGGACGCTGGTTGATGTCGTAGCCAGCCGGGTCGCCGAGAAACGCCCAGGAGATGTCCAGACCGGCCTCGGCGAGGTTCGCCAGCAGGTTCGAGATCAGGTAGGCGATTGAGCCGATCAGCAGGATCAGCGCGATGAACTGGAATGTCAGGGAACGATAGCGCGTATCGTTCAGCAGCATGGAAAGGCGAAAGCCTTCACGCGGCGGATCGGTGATTGTCGTCATAAGGACGCCCTCTGTCGGATCGACCGCCGACCCATCCCCTGGTCGCTGCAGTCTTCATATCTCTTCAGCGCCTCTTGTGGGCGCCTGCGAAGAAAGCAGAACCGGATTCCCCGGACGGCGCAATGGAGAATTGTTAAATTTCCGTCATCCGCCGAGCGTTAGAACGGTTTTCTCGCTTCAAAAAGAAAAGAGGCCGCGCACTGGGCGCGGCCTCTCCAGATAGTCGTCAGATCAACGGAACGGCGGGGAGTAGAGGATGCCGCCGTTGCGATAGGACGCGTTCAGACCGCGCGACAGGCCGATCGCCGTGTCCGGGCCGATGTTGGCGTCGAAGATCTCGGCGTAGTTGCCGGAGACCGCCAGAGCGCGCTTCGCCCAGTCCTTGTCGAGGCCGAGCATGCCGCCGAGGTCGCCCTCGGTGCCGAGAAGACGGTTGATCTCCGGGTTGTTGGTGCCGGCCGCCATGGTGTCGAGGTTGGCGGAGGTCACGCCGAGCTCTTCAGCCGTGATCAGCGCGTTCAGCGTCCAGCGGACGATGTCGCCCCACTGGTTGTCGCCGTGACGCACGAGCGGGCCGAGCGGCTCTTTCGAGACGATCTCGGGCAGAACGATGTGCTCGCCCGGGTTCTCGAAGGTCGCGCGCGTCGCGGCCAGACCGGAGGCGTCCGTCGTGAAGACGTCGCAGGCGCCCGACAGGTACTGCTGCTGGGCTTCGGCGTTGGTCTCGATCGGAACCGGCTCGTAGCTCATGTTGTTGGCGCGGAAGAAGTCCGCGAGGTTGAGCTCGGTCGTGGTGCCGGTCTGAATGCAGACGGTCGCGCCGTCCAGCTCAGTGGCGGAGGAGACGCCGAGAGCCGACGGCACCATGAAGCCCTGGCCGTCGTAGTAGTTCACGCCGACGAACTCGAAGCCGAGGTCGACGTCGCGGGAGAACGTCCAGGTGGTGTTGCGCGCCAGCATGTCGATCTCGCCGGAGGCGAGCGACGTGAAGCGGGTCTTGCCGGTCGTCGGCACGAACTCGACCGCATTCGCGTCGCCGAGAACGGCGGCGGCGACAGCGCGGCAGACCGAGACGTCGAAGCCTTCCCAGACGCCGTCGGCGTTAGGAGCGGCGAAGCCGACGAGGCCGGTGGACACGCCGCATTTCAGCTGACCGGCGGCCTTGACGTCGTCGAGCGTGGCGGCGGACGCCGAACCAGCCGCGAGGCCGGCGACGGCGAGAGCGCCGAGAACGATGGATTTTTTCATGTGTTCCTCTTCCCTGTGGAACGCGCCTTCCATGTGGAAAACGCAAAAACTACAGATGCCGCGCGCTGCGTACCCCATCGCGCGGATCTGCTCGTGCGCAAAATCATGCATCGCCGTTTTCCTGCGTCAAGGGCGGCGCGGCGCGTTTGACCATACGTCGCGTATCCGGGGCGTAGGGCGGCTTCTGAGGTCGGAACGACGCCCCTGCGACCGCCATGCGAAAGCCGTCGCGGCGCTTCCCGCCCTGCGATCCGCGCTGTGCGGGTCGAATCACCTAGCGGAGACGGGCGCTTTTCCCGGTCGCCGCCGGGACGCCGCTTCTCGTCTCCGGCCATCGTCAGCGCGCCTGTTGCGGCGGGGACGGGGGCGAAGGCCGACGCCGTCGGACCGCTCTCGGCGATCTTTTTCTCCTGCAAGGGGAAAACGTTGCGCCAGATCGCTTGAACAATACGCGAAGGGCGGCGATTATCTCGCGCGGTGCATCTCGGCAAAAGCCACGGAGATTTTGGTATGCGTAACTCTACTCTCGCCTGCGTCCTCGGCGCGGCGACCCTCGGCGGCGCGGTTTTCGCGTCATCGCCGGTCGAAGCTCAGACCCTCGCCTGCGGCGGAACTTACACCATTCAGCGCGGCGATACGCTGCAGAAGGTGACCCGCATGGCCTACGGGGATGGGCTCTCGTTCAATTTCCTCTATCGCGCGAACCGCGACGTCGTCGGCCCCAACCCCTCCCTCATCGAGGTGGGCATGGTGCTGCAGGTTCCGTGCCGCGACGGTCAGACCGCGGGGGCCGCGGCGCCCGCGCCGACGACGACCAGCGCTTCGACCGGGAGCGCGGGCTCGACCACGGGCACGGGCACGGTCACCGGCGAGAGCGGCGCGGCGTCCAACGTCACGCAGGCCTCCGCCAGCGGCGGCGGCTTCGGCGTCTCCGGCCTGCGGGGCGGCGACAAGATCCGCATGATCACCGGCACCGACTGGGCGCCCTTCGCGAACGAAGATCAGGAACAGGGCGGGATGATCACCGAGATCATCAACGTCGCCGCCGAGACGATGATGCAGCAGTCGGAGTTCCAGGTTGATTTCATCAACGACTGGGGCGCGCACATGGAGCCGCTGATCGCTGACGGCGCCTATGACTTCACCTTCCCCTGGTTCCGCCCGAACTGCGATGCGATCGACAAGCTGGGTCCGACCTCGGTCTTCCGGTGCGAGCAGCTCGCCTGGTCCGATCCGCTCTTCGAGCAGATCATCGGCTACTACATGCGCGCCGACGACACGAACAAACCGACCGACCATGTGGGCCTTTTCGGCCGCACGGTCTGCCGGCCGTCCGGCTACGCGACGTTCATGCTGGAGGAGAACGATCTGGTGGAGCCGAACATCACCCTGATGCGCCCCGGCAGCCCGACCGATTGCTTCGCGATGCTGGCTTCGGGGGAGGTGGACGCGGTCGTCATCGCGACGATGGTCGGCGACGACGCCATCGCCAACATCCCCGACGCCTCCAATATCGAGGAGCAGCCGCAGCTCTCCACGATCGCGACGATGCACGCGGCGACCTCGGTCGATAATCCGGACAAGGACGCGCAGCTCGCAGTCCTGAACGAAGGCATCGCCAATGTCCGCGAAAGCGGCAAGTGGTTCGAGATCGTGCAGCGCCACCTCGTGGCCCACGCCCGCCGTACTTCGAACTGATCGGCGGCGCCGGACTTTGACGAGGGCGGCCTTTCGGGGCCGCCCTTTTCATTTCGCCCCGGTTTTACTTTCGTCTGGCTAGCTCGACGAACCGGGCCGCCGCCGCGAATTCCCCGGCCTTGCGCGCCGCGACTTTCGCCGCTTCTTCGTCGACGCCCCAGAACTCCTCCTGCCAGGTCTCGTCGATCCGGCTGATCGTCCATCCCTCTTCCGGCGACAGCCGCCCGGAGGAAACCGCGAGCCCGATCACAAGTGATCCCGACAGCGCCACCAGATCGTAGAGCCCGGTCAGCTCAAAGGGATCGTGCGCCGCGACGGCGGCGCGCAGCGCCCTCTGCCCGTCTTCCGGCTGGAGCGCGTGCATCACGCCCGTCGTCGTCAGAAGGCGCGCGCCATGCGCCTTCGCCGCCCAGAGGAGAAGCGGGTCCCACGCCTCCGCCTGCCGCGCGATCAGGCCCTCGGGGCCGTCCGCGCGATAGCAAAGCAGGTCCGAGCCGCCATAGCCCGCCACCATCTCCACCACGCCTTCATATTCGACGGCGGTGCGGTCGATGGCGGAGTTCACCGCCTTGGTCACCGGCATTTCCGCCGGTTTCACCTCAGCCTCCTGCGCCCGCCATTCCTCCGCCGCCGCCTCCGCCATCGCGGCCGTCTGCGCGACGAAGGGCGTTTTCGCGGGCGTGCGGATCGGCTTGCCGTCAAGCGCGACGGACCAGCCGCCCTGCGCCTCGATCACCTGAACCTCTTTGTAGAACCGCTTCAAGCCAGAACCTCCGCCGCCGCGCGGGGCAGGGCGCCGAACGCCTCGATCACCATATCCGCGCCCGCGTCCCTCAGCTCCTCCACCGGGTGATAGCCCCAGGCGACCCCGATCGCCCGCGCCCCGGCCGCCTTCGCCATCGCCATGTCGAACGCGGTGTCGCCGACCATCACCGACTGCGCCCCGGTCACCCCATGGAGCGCCATCGCCCGCTCCACCATTTCCGGATGCGGTTTGGAGCGCGCATCGTCCGCCGTCTGCGGGAAGGAGAAGAGCCCGTGTAGCGCATGCGCCTCAACCGCATGATCGAAGCCCCGCCGCGCCTTGCCCGTCGCCGCCGAGATCAGCCAGTCCGCCGCCGCCATCGCGCGCAGCGCCGCCTCCGCGCCGGGATAGAGCGGGGCGTCGGCCTCCCCACCGGTCTCCGCCCTGAGCTGAATGAAGCTCTGCTTGTAGAGGTCCACAAGACGGGCGTTGTCCGCCGCTTCGGCCTCCGGCGAAAGCTGATGAAACACCTGCGGCAGGGAAAGTCCGATGATCCGCCGCACCGCTTCATCCGAAGGGCAGGGGGCGCCGTAGGCCTCATAGGTCCGGCGCATGGCCGCGATGATCACTCGCTGACTGTCGATCAGCGTGCCGTCCATATCGAAAATGACGAGGCGCAGATCCTCGCTCATGCCCGCTCCAGAAGGTCCGCCAGCGCTTCGGGCGCCGTCACCATCGCATCATGGCCCGCCGCGATCTCGTCCATCGGCCAGCCGAGATCGCGCGCCCGCTCCCGCGCCCAGTGGAGCGGAGTGTAATCCGGCTCGACGCATGCGATGTAACGGCAGAGTTTGCCGGCGCCGGGCGGCCCCTCGATCTGCAGGGGCGTCGTGAAGGTGCGCCAGGGATGCGGCGTCATCATCCGCTCAATCCAGGCGGCGTCCGCCGCCTCCAGCACGCCCATGGCTTCGGCCGGCGGCGGCGGCAGGCTCAGCCCGTCGTCATGGTCCCGCGCCATCTGCTCGCGAAGCGCGAAGGCTTCGGGCGGCGCGCAGGAGCCCGGCGTCTCGCCGCCCCGCACCACCTGCGCGTCGAAGTAGACAAGGCGCTGAACCCGCGCAGGCGCGCATTCGGCGGCGTAGGAGATCGGCGAGCCGCCGAAGGAATGGCCGACCAGAACGACGTCGCTCAGATCCTCGAACTCCAGATGCATCCGGATATCTTCGCCGAAGGTCGTCAGCGTTATCTCGGAGGAGAGGAGATGCGATCGCTCCCCCAGCCCCGTCATCGTCGGCGTCGTCACGTGATGACCCCGCGTGCGGAGGATGTCGGCGACCCGTCGCCAGCACCAACCGCCATGCCAGGCGCCGTGAACCAGAACGAAATCGGTCATTCAAAAAGCTCCGGGTCGAACGGATCGACCGGTGCGTCCTCCTCGCGCCAGCCGAAATACTTCCATGTCCGCGCCATGTGGTCGGGCAGGGGGGCGGTGAGGGTCAGGATGCGCCCCTTGTCGGCGGGATGCGCGATCTCCAGCCGCCGGGCGTGGAGATGCAGCTTGCGGCTGATCTCCCCGCCGAGCTGCGCGCCCCAGCCGTCGCCTTCGTTGGTGTGGGAATTGCCGCCGTACTTGCCGTCACCGACGATCGGATGCCCGATCTCGCCCATATGCGCGCGTAGCTGGTGGGTGCGCCCGGTGATGGGCTTCAGTGCGACCCAGGCGGCGCGCTGGGCCATCGTCTCGACCACCGCGTATTCCGTCGTCGCGCGTTTCGCGCCCTCCGTCTCCTTCACCGCTTCCGGGTGAACGCAGCGCATCTTCTCCGCGCCCTTGCCGCCGGCTTTGACTAGGCCGTAGCGGATCGTCGCCATCCGCGGCTTCGGCGATCCGGCGACGGCGGCCCAGTAGATCTTCTGCGTCTCGCGCGCCTGAAAGGCCTTGGCGAGCGCGGCTGTGGCGCGGCCCGTGCGGCCCATGACGATGACGCCCGACGTGTCCTTGTCGAGCCGGTGTACGAGGCGCGGCGCGTCCTCCCGCTCGAAGGCCAGCGCTTCGGCGAGAAGGGCGAGATGCACCCGCTGGCCGGACCCGCCCTGGGTGGCGAGCCCAGGCGGCTTGTTCAGCGCGATGACGTGTTCGTCCTTATAGATGACCGCGTCGCGGATCATCGCGGCGTCGTCGTCCGACACCGTCCAGGTCGGCGCCCGCTCAGGTGCGTCGCCATCGGGGATCGGGGGGATGCGGAGGGTCTGCCCCTCCTCGATCCGGGTGTTGGACTTCACCCGCCCGCCGTCGAGGCGCAACTCCCCCTTGCGGCACATCTTCTCAATGCGCCCCTGGGTGAGCTGGGGGAAGCGTTTGCGGAGGAAGCGGTCGAGCCGCTGCTCTGCCTCGTCATGCCCGATTTCGACTGTCTGCACGCCGCTCATGTGAGCGCCCTCCCGATGAGTAACCCAAGCGCAAGCGCCGCGATCGCCAGCGCGACGGAGCCGCCGATGTAGAGCGCGGCGGCGCCCGCGCGCCCGTCTTCGATCATCCGCACCGCATCAAGCGAGAAGGCGGAGAAGGTCGTGAACCCGCCGAGGACGCCCGGCATGAGGAAGGCGGCGACCCGCGGCGCGTCGACTTTCTCGAGGAGAATCGCGGCGGCGACGCCCATCAGAAAGGAGCCGACGACGTTCGCCGCGAAGACGCCCCAGGGGAACCCGGGCCCCATCAGGCGCGCGCCGCCTACGACGAACCCGTAGCGCAGCATCGCGCCGATGGCGCCGCCGAGACCGATGAGAGCGATGTTCATGCCGCGCCTTTACCCCGGCCCGCAGCTGCGCGCAAAGGGGGGCGCAAAGGGCGGTTTCGTCGGAGCCCCTGCGGGGCCGCCTCCTCGCCCGCGGGTTTCGCGCGTTGCGCGAGGATATTTTGAGAGCAAAGAAGGGCGGGTTTACGCTCCCTTAAGAGAACGCCTCGCATTCTCCGGATGCGGTACAGGCGGGGACGCCGATGGCCGTGAGCGAAGAAGCCCCTGTCTCGCCAAGGCGGGACAGGGGTGATCAGGCGCTGCGCCCACTTTCTTTGCTCTTCAAATATCCTCGCGCAACGCGCGATAAGGCGGCTGAGGAGGCGGCCCCGCAGGGGCTCCGACGAGGGCGCGCCTCCCTCGCCGGTCAGGCGTCCGGCCAGCTGAACGCCTTGTCGATGCCGGCCATCTTCACCCCGGTGAAGGCGGAGGCTTCGAAGCTCATCGCCCTCAGGTCTTCGACTTCGAGGTTATGCACCGACGACTTGCCACAGGCTTTCGCCAGCGCTGTGATCTCCATCGTCATCGCCGTGAGGTAGCGCGCCACGCGCTCCGCCCCCGCCGCCGGGTCCATCCGCTTTTGCAGCTCTTCGTCCTGCGTCGCGATGCCGACCGGGCAGAGCCCCGTATGGCAGTGGTGGCAGGCGCCGGGCGAGGTGCCGAGGGCGGCGTAGTCGTCCATATAGCGGGGCGAGTTGCAGCCCATGGCGATCATCGCGCCATTGCCGACCATCACCGCGTCCGCCCCGAGCGCGAGGCACTTGGCGGCGTCCACGCCCGAGCGAATGCCGCCCGCCGCCACGAGGGACACCTTGCCGGTCATGCCGCATTCGTCCAGCGATTCACGCGCCGCGCGGATGGCGGAAATTGTCGGGATGCCGGTGTGGTTCAGCAGAAGCTCCGGCGAAGCGCCGGTGCCGCCCTCCGCTCCATCCACCACCACGACGTCCGCGCCCGCCTTCGCTGCGATGGCGACGTCGTAGCGTGGGCGGGTCGCGCCCATCTTGATGAAGATCGGCACCTGATAGTCGGTGGCGATTCGCAGCTCCTCGATCTTCACCGCCAGATCGTCCGCCCCGAGGAAATCCGGGTGCCGGATGGTGGAGCGCTGATCCACGCCCTCCGGCAGCGTCCGCATCTCAGAGACGCGGGGCGAGACCTTCATGCCGAGCAAGAGGCCGCCAGTGCCGGGCTTCGCGCCCTGTCCCACCACGATCTCCAGCGCATTGGCGCGGCGCAGGTGATCCAAATCGATCCGGTAGCGCGCAGGGGACATCTGGTAGAGCAGGGTGGCGGAGGCCTCCCGCTCCTCCTCCAGCATCCCGCCTTCGCCGGTGCAGGTCATCGTGCCGACCTTGGAGGCGCCGTAGCCGAGCGACGCCTTGGCCGGCGCCGACAGCGCCCCGAAGCTCATCGAAGCGATGTAGATCGGGATCTTCAGCTCGATCGGCTTCTCCACCAGCCCGCGCCCGCCGCCGAGAACGGTGGTCGTGTCGCAGGTCTCCCGATACCCCTCCAGCGGCAGGCGCGTCATCGTCGCTGGCACGAAGGTCAGATCGTCGAAGGTGGGCATCCGCTTGTTGAAGGTGTTGTAGCCCCGCACCTGATAGCGCCCGAGCTGCGCCAACGCGTGGACCTCCGAAATCGCCTCCGGCGTCCAGCGGGTCGATCCGCCCTCGTCATAGGAGGTGGGGACGCCCGCCGGTCGGCCCTCGATTGCGCCCGCGTCGCGGAACCGGATCTCCTCTTCGGAGGCCATCTCGAACGGATATTCGTATTTCTCGCTCATCTCAGACACCTCAGAAGTTATGCGAAACGATCGACACTGAAATCGCCCTAAGTGTGGGCGTGTTCAGTGCATTTTTTGATTTGGTCATTTTCGCAAACTCCTCAAATCATCAACCAGGCCGAGGCGTCCCGGCTCTCGAAATACCAAAGGCGCTGGCCGGAGACCATTTTGCGCCAGTCCCGCGATGTGTCCTTGAGCCCCAGCGGGGCGAGGATCGCGTCCACCTCCGCGACCTCCTCCGCCGTCGGCTCCACCACGTTCACGTCGACGCCGAGGCTCTCCACCGGCCCCGCGACCCAGACCTCGCCCTCCCACAAAGCGTCCGCGCAACTCGCCCCTGCGCCGCCCAAAGCGATGATCTTCCCGCGATGGGCCATGAAGCCGGACTGGTAGCCGATCTTCCCCTCCACCACGATCGTGCCGTTCTTCATCGCGACCCCGCAGCGCGGCCCGGCGTCGCCCTTCACGTGGATCAGCCCGCCGGTCATCGCCGCCCCGCAGGACATGCCCGCATAGCCGCCGACCGTGATCTTGCCCGCCGACATGCCCTCACCGAGGGCCCAGCCCGCGTTCCGCTCCACCGAAATCTCCGTCCCGGTGTTCAGCCCGCCGCAATAGTAACCTACCGACCCCTCGAAATGGATCTTGCCGCTCTCCGGCAACCCGACGCCGAGATTGTGGCGGGAGAGGGTGTTCGTCACCGTCACCTCCTCCCCCGCAGCCAGCGCCGCCTGAATGTCCCGGTTCACGTCGCGGATATGCCGCTCCCCCGCCTCAATCATGCTCATGCCGCCATGCTCCGGTTGCCGACGCCCCAGATCCCCATCAACGAGGGGCCGTCGTAATTCACCACATCGCTCTCCTCGGCCACGACCCGGCGCACCGCCTGCTCTTCGGTCGCCGCCGCCAGCTCGCCGCCTTGCTCCACCGCCACGATGGGCTTCATGGCGAAGCGGTCCTTGGCGAAGCCGATCCCCTCGGGCCGGGCGAGCATGTAAGTGAAGACCCCGTCGATCTGCTTGATAGACTGGCGGAGGGCGTCCTCGATGCTCAGACCCTTCTTCATCTGGTCGGAGACCCAGACCGCGATCAGTTCGGAATCGTTCCCGGTGAGGAACCGATACCCCTGCCGCTCCAGCTTCTCCCGCCAGGTGAAGTAGTCGGTGATCTGCCCGTTATGCACGATTGCGACGTCGGAGAAGGGCCGCGCCCAGAACGGGTGGGAGGCGTTGGGGAGCACCGAGCTCTCCGTCGCCAGCCGCGCGTGCCCCAGCCCGTGCGTCCCCACCATGTCGGAGACCTTGTGCTTCTCATCCACCGCCCGCGCGCCGCCGATATCCTTGATGATCTCAAGGGAGCGGCCGCAGGACTGCACCTCGATCCGGTCGGTCAGATCGTCGGCGTCCGCGACCCATGCCGCCAGATCGGCGGGGTCGGAGATCACGGCGCGGAAACAGTAATGCGCCGCCCCGTCGGTGACGAAGCTCGGGTCCTCCAGAAAGTCCGCCTTATGCGCCTTCAGAACGTCTCGGAACGATTCGATGTCGGCGTCCATGCGGGACTTGTCGAAGCCCATCCCGCGCAGCACGTATCCCGTCTCGCGCGGCGCGCCGTAGACCGCGAAGCCGGTCGAATCCGCCCCGCGATGCTCCTGCGCGTCCATAAGTTCGACGAGATCGCGCCCGACCTTACCCGGCGCGTTCAGAATCCTTCCGGCGATTCCGCACATTTGGCCATCTCCCTGTTAGATGCCTGAAACGCTAGGGCTATATCGGCTCTGAGGGCCAGCTCTTCCGCGTCTCCCTGCATGTCTGTATACTGTATACAGTATGCGAAAAAACGGACAAGTTGAATGTTGCGGGCAGGGCGGCGCATAACCACTGGATAACAACCGCCCCGGACTTGATCCGGGGTCGCTTTGCAAGGCGGCCCGAAGGGCGAAAACATGAGGCGAGCCTTTGGCCCTGAAGGTAATAAAACCGGAACGCCGCCGCTTGGCGGACGAGGTCTACGACCAGCTCCTGACCGCGATCACGAGCGGCGACATCGGCCCCGACGACCGTCTGGTGCAGGAGAAGCTGGCGGCGGAGATGCAGATCTCCCGCACCCCGATCCGCGAGGCGCTCCTGCGGCTGGAGCAGGAGGGGGTGCTGGCGACCTCCCCCCGCGGCGGCTTCGTCCTCTACCGGATGGACGAGGGCGAGGTGAAGGAGCTTTACCAGGCCCGCGCCGCGATAGAGGGGCAGGCGGCCCGCATCCTCGCCCACCACAACGATCCGCAGATCAACGCGATGATCCGCCGGACGATCGAGACGGAGGAGGACATCGCCTCCCCCACCGTGCGCGCCTATTTCGAAGCCAACCGCAAGATCCACCGCCGCTTCGTGGAGCTGGTGAACAACCGGTATTTGCTGGAGATGTTCGACAGCATCTGGAACCGCGCCGTCTCCTTCCAGCTCTTCGCCGCCATCGAGAATGCGGACCTCTCAAAGTCCCTCGGCGATCACATGGCGCTCCTGGAGGCCATCGAGACGGGCGACAAGGGCCACGCGCTGGAGGTTTTCACGGACCACATTCAGGCGGGGTTCGAGTTGCAGTTGGAGGGATTGGCTGGGGGGTGAGGCGAAGACACCGCATCATGTCCTTAGTGAGTTTTTATCTTTTCGTTTGCACTTACATACCTAGTCCACAAGCCGAGTTTGTTGTTCGTGTGGAAGCGAATTAGGCTGGTACCGTATTCAAAGTTTTAGCGGGGCAATCAAATGAGAAGAAATGTGTTCAAGGCAGCTATCGTTGTTGGATCGGCTTTGGCATTAGCGGCTTGTGCCAGAACGACGGTAACTCCCGTGGCGGCAAACCAAGCACTAATCACTGTGAGTGCGGCGCCTGCTTGCGGAGAAGACGGTGCATTACAGGCCGCAGGCCAGATGGCGGCGGTGGCGACGCTGCGCCAAGGTTATTAGCGTTTCGTCGTGGTAGCAGCAGACTCAGACAACAATGTCAGAGTCGTGCAAATTCCTGGGCCGACGACGACAACCGGAACGTTTACGACTTTCGGGAATACGACTTACGGGAGCTTTACCAGCACACCCAGCTCCACGCCGCTAATTCTAGGACGAAACAAGGCGCAGATGGGTGTCTACATGTTTCGACCCGGCGATAACGGTTATGAGAACGCTTTAGATGCGAAGCTCATGCTTGGAGAAGAGTGGCAGAGCATTGTTAAGGACGGTGTCTCAACGTGTATCGAATGATCTCCGGCTAAGTAACCGATAGAGCGTCTGCACAGCGCAAAAGGTCAGTTCAGGTCGACAGTTTCATAACACCGCCTGTGCGACCAGCACGGGCCGAGCCCTCCCTCCCCCATGGGAGGGCGCTCTGCGACGTCTCAAGCTGCTGCGACGTCGGATGTTCGCGGAACCATAAAGCCCGTAACGGCAATGCCGTGAGCGCCCACCCGAGGGAGGGCGCGGCCCTCAGCGCTTAGCGGTAGGGTGGGTGACAACCCACCATCCCCCGGTATCGCGAATTGAAAACGCCTATCAATGGATATACATTCCTGTCGAACGTATATCCAAAAGGCCGCCGCCATGATCGTCTCCAAATGGGGCAACTCCCTCGCCGTCCGCCTCCCCGCCAAGCTGGTGAAAGAATTGGGGCTGGAGGAGGGCGACGCGCTCGAAGCCGTCGTCACCGACGCGGGCGCGCTGCGTCTCAAGAAGCCCGAAGCGAAAGACCCGTTCGCGGGCACCGACCACCTGATCTCCGACCTGCCGGAGGGTTACCGTTTCGACCGCGAGGAAGCCAACAAGCGTGGCTGATCGCTTCCTCGACACAAACATCCTCGTTTACGCCTACGCTTCCAACGATGCGAAGCGCGTCGCCTGCCGCGACCTCATCCGCGCGGGCGGCGCGGTCAGCGTGCAGGCGCTCAATGAATACGCCGCCGTCGCCCGCCGGAAGTATCGCCACGGCTGGCCGGAGATCGAGCTGGCCGTCGCCGCTTTCTCCAGCGCGCTCGCCGTCCATCCGATCACGGCGGAAACCGCTCGCTACGCGCGCCAGTTGGCGGCCGACACGGGCTACTCCATCTACGACGCCCTCATGCTCGCCGTCGCGCTGGAAAACGGGGCGAGCGCCTTCCTCTCCGAAGACCTCCAGCATGGCCGCGTGGTGGAGGGGATGGAGATCCGCAATCCGTTTTCGTGATCGCGTCCGCCTGCGAACAGGCCGGTTAACAGAACCCTAACGAATCGAAAAGCCAAACGATTTCAATGCCTAAGACCCGCGTCCGCATGCGGACGCCCTGAAATCACCGCCCCGACGGGCTCTCCTTCGGGCTGAGTTTCCGCCGCGGGCCGAGCTTGAAGCGGTCCGCCGTCCCGTATTCCCGCATCCCCACCCCGGCGACGAAATCGCCGAAGACGGGGCCGTGTTTATAGAGGTGCCCGGAGCAGCCCCCGGCGATCAGGACGTTGCGGTGCTCGGGGTGGAAGTCGACGATGAAGTGGGTGTCCGGCGTGATCGAAATGCCGTTGAATTTTGTGTCCACCACCCGCTGCCCTTTCAGCCCCGGCAGCCGCCGGTCGATATAAGCGCGAGTGCGCGACAGCGTCTCCCGCTTGATGATCCGCTCGTCATTGTCGAGGTCGATCGTGTCGGGGATCACGACAGCGGCCTTCACCCCCGATCCCTCGACGGAGGAGAGGCCGAAGGACCCTTGCCCGTGGTCGATCCAGCAGGGCATCCGGGTCTGGTCGAACATGTCCGATCCGTCCGGCGTCGAGTGATAGAGCACCGACATGCCGATCACGCCGAGGATGGGGGAGACGGTCTTCGGAAACATCTCCTTCATCCAGGCGCCGGTGGCGATGACGATCAGGTCGGCCTCCAGCGGCTTGCCGTCCAGCATCGGCCGCTCCGAGCCGTCCGTCGTCACCCGCCCGCGCGCGACTTTGCCGCCGAGCCGCTCGAAGAGCGACACCGCCGCCTGCACCCCCCGCTGCGCCATGACCATCCCGGCTTCGGGCTCATAGAGACCATAGGCGATGTCGTCGGTCTGGAACTGCGGGAAGTGGAGCGGCACGTCTTCGGCCTTGAACCGCTGATAGGGTACGCCAACCTTGTCGAAGGTCTCCTGCGTCGCGTCCTCCCAATGGCAATGGCCTTCGGTGGCGAGGATCAGCGCGCCGTTCTCATAGTAAAGTTTCTGACCCGTCTCCGCCTGGAGTTCCATCCAGCGCAGCCGCGATTCCCGCACCCAGCGCGTGTAGAACTCGTCCCGCCCCGAGATTGCGCGGATGATCCGGTTGTAATCGGTGGAGGCCGCGCGCCAGTGCCCAGGCTCCCACCGGTCGATCAGCGTCACCTCCGCCCCGCGCCGCCTCAGCTCCAGCGCCGACATCGCCCCGGCGACGCCCGCGCCGACGACAACCACTTCCGGTGACCGCGTATTTGAGCCTAGCATTCAAAACACCTTGACGGCTTCGTTCACTGAATACAGTATTCAACGTACAGAGCCCGTCAAGCGGCCACGAAGACAGGGAGACGATAAAGTGGGCGAGACAGACTTCAGCCTTCCGGAAGGCACGCATACGGTCGTGATGGGCCTTGGCGACGCGAACGGGATCATGCGCGGCAAGCGCATTCCGGCGGGCCACTGGGACAATATCTGCAAGAACGGGAACGCGTATTCGGTGGCGCTCTTCGCGATCGATATGCTCTGCGACGTCTGGGACACGCCGTATGTCAATTTCGACAACGGCTATCCCGACATGCACATGTTCCCGATCACCAAGCCGGTGGCGAGCCCCTGGGAAGAGGGCGTCGCTTATTGCTTCGGCCGGGCGGAAGGGATGGACCACAAGCCGGTCCCGCTCGACCCCCGCAACGCGCTGATCGCTCAGGTCGAGCGCGCGGCGGCGATGGGCTACACGGTGAATGTCGGGACGGAGCTGGAGTTCTACCTGCTCGACCCCGAAACCATGAAGCCCCGCGACAAGGGCATCGACGTCTACGGCCTCGCCCGCGCGGCGGAGATGGAGCATGTGCTCGGCCCGATCCGTCACTGGATCGACGCGGTCGGCATTCCGCTGGAGCAGTCCAACCCCGAATACGCCGCCGGTCAGGTAGAGGTGAACATCCGTTACGGCGAGGCGCTGGAGGCGGCGGACCGCGTCGTCATGTTCCGAGCGCTCGTTAAGCAGATCGCCGCGGCGCATGACTACCACGCGACCTTCATGGCGAAGCCGTTCTTTGAAGAGTCCGGCAACGGTTTCCACGTGCACCACTCGCTCTGGAAGGACGGGAAGAATGTGATGTCTGATGGCGGGAAACTCTCCGCCACGGGCATGAACTACCTCGCCGGGCTTCAGTCCAAAATGATCGAGGCGTCGATCACCACGGCGACGACGCCGAACGCCTATCGCCGGATTCAGCCCTATTCCTTCTCGCCGACGAACAACACCTGGGGCGGGGACAATCGCACCGTGGGCCTGCGCGTCATCGAAGGATCGGACAGCGCGGTGCGGATCGAGCAGCGCAACGCCGCCGCCGACTGCAACCCCTACCTCCTGCTAGCGGCGCAGATCGCCGCCGGGCTCGATGGGGTGGAGCAAGGCATGACCCCCTCCGCCAAGGAGGAGGGCAACGGTTATGAGAACACGGAGGCCGATCCCCTGCCGACCGATCTGCCGACCGCCGTCGCGCTCGCGAAGGAGAGCGACTGGCTGAAGGGCGTCATGGGCGAGACGGTGTTCGAGTTCCAGATGCAGCAGGCCGAGCGGGAGATCGAGTTCTTCAACGCTCAAGTCACGCAGGTCGAGGTCGACCGCTACATGACGAGCTTCTGATGAAACTGGCCCGCGTCACAGGCACGGTGGAGGCGACGGTGAAAGACCCGTCGCTGACCGGCAAGAAGCTGCTGATCGCCGATATCGTCGACGAGACCGGCGCGGCGGTGGAGGCCGCCGTGGTCGCGGTCGACGCGGCGGGCGCGGGGCCGGGGGATCAGGTTCTCATCACATTCAATGGCGCGGCCCGAATGCCCGGGCCCGCCGCCGGGGCGCCGGTGGACGCAACCATAATCGCAGTTGTCGATCGCGTGACGATCGCTTCGTGAAGGGGAGGTAAACCCAATGGCGAAACCCGCTCCGGGCCAGATGGCCCTCGGCATGATCGAAACCCGCGGCCTCGTCGCCTCCATCGAGGCGGCGGACGCGATGCTGAAAGCCGCCGCCGTAACGATGGTCGGCCAGACCAAGGCGGGCGGCGGTCTCGTCTCCACGCTGGTTCGCGGCGAGGTCGGCGCGGTGAAGGCGGCGACGGACGCCGGCGCCGTGGCGGCGAACAAGGTCGGCGAGGTCGTCTCCGTCCACGTTATCGCGCGCCCGCATGACGAGATGGAGGCGCTGATCGACGGTCTCGGCGCCGGGTCGGCGGCGTAAGCGGCTTTTTCGATCAGGTCTGCGGTGAGGCGCGCATGCGCCATGCCCGACCTCGGGAGGGCGGTGCAGTTATGACTGACATGGCATCGAAGAAAGCCCCGTTGTTGCGCATGCGGCAGTGGATCGACGAATGCCCTCCCGTGGGGGAGGTCGGGCATGGCGCATGCGCGCCGGTTGCTTCGTTTGACGGGCGTCTCGCCTTTCCATGGAAGGAGGCTGAGCTTTGAGCGGCTTCACCGACTTCGCCGAAGCGATGGCTAATGCGGGCGGCGGCGCCAAGTCGCCCGAACCCGCTGCGCTTTCCCGCGTCGCCGTTCTCGGCGGCGGGGACGACGCGCGGTTGATCGCGGCGCTCTGCCTCGCCGAAGGAGCGGAGGTGACGCTTTTCTCCGCCTATGGCGTCGAGTTGGAAGCGCTGAAGTCCGGCGTCTCCCTGCGCGGCGCCGGGCCGGTCGGCTCCTACCAGACGAACCGGGAGGACGCGCCGTCGATCCGCACCACTGCGGAGATCGACGGGGCCGTCGCGGGCGCCGATCTGATCTTCCTCACCGGCCCGATCCACAAGCAGCGCACCTATGCGATGGTTCTGGCGGATCACCTCAACAACGGACAGGTTATCGTTCTCGCCCCCGGCCGCTCCATGGGCGCGCTGGAGGCCGCGTGGCTTCTGCGCGTTGGCGGCATGACGGCGGACGTGACTCTGGTGGAATGCCAGGCGCTCCCCTTCTGGTTCACCGCTCAGGGCAATACCCTGCATCTGGCCGAGGCCGCCCCCGCCGCCGCCGCGACCCTGCCGAGCGGGCGGGGCGACGTGCTGACGGCGCTCGCTCGTTATCTGCCCAACCTCGCGCCGGCCCAAAGCGTTCTGGCGAGCGGGTTCGCCGACGGCTCCGGCCTCGTCGAAGCGCCCGCGCTGCTCTTGGGCGGCGCGGCGACGACGCTTGGCGGGCCGAGCGTGCCGATGGGCGGCCAGCCGCTCGAAGAGAACGCCAGTTTCCGCAACCTGATCGGCAACGAACAGCGGGAAGTGATCCGCCAGATGGCCGAAGAGCGCCGCGCCGTCGCCCGCCGCTTCGGCGTGCGCGATCTGCCGTCCGACGCAGACTGGCTCGACATTCACGCCGGTCAGGCCAGCGGGGAGAGGCGGCGGCCCGTTCCCTCCGCCGATCAATCCAAACGCATCCTCCGCGACGCAGCCATCGGCAGCCTTGAGCCGCTGATCTCCGCCGCGCGCCTCGCCGAAGTCGCCGTGCCGGTGACGGAAGCGACGCTTCAGATGATCTCCTCCACCCTCGGCGCCGATCTCGCGCCCGCTGGTCGGCGGCTGGAGACTGTCGGAGTCACAGCGCATGACATCGACGATGCGCGCCGGGTCATGGACCGCATCGCGAAAGGAGGCGCGTAATGGACGCCGACCTCAAATCCATCGCCGCGGCCCGCCGCGCCGCCGAGACGGCCTTTGAAGCCTATCGCCGCTTCCTCGGGACTGATCCGAAGCTGATCGACGCGATGGTCGACGCCATGGCCCGGGCCATCGAGCCCGAAGCCGAGCGCCTCGGCCAGATGGCGGTAGAGGAGACTGGTTACGGCAACGCGCCGGACAAACGGGTGAAGAACCTCTTCAATGCGCTCTCGGTCGCTGAATATCTGCGGGACGTCACCACGCTCGGCCCGCTCTGGCGCGACGACGGCGCTAAGATCATGGCGGTGGGGGAGCCGATGGGCGTGGTCGCGGCGCTGGTGCCGGTGACCAACCCGACCTCCACGATCATCTTCAAGATCCTCTCCGCTGTGAAAGCGGGCAACGCCATCGTCTGCGCGCCGCATCCCAGAGGCGTGAAATGCGGGATCGAGACGACGCGCATCATGGCAGACGTCGCCGAGCAGATGGGCGCGCCGAAGGGCCTCATCCAGTGCCTCGACGAGGTGACCATTCAGGGCACGGCGGAGCTGATGCGCCACCGCCGCACCTCCGTCGTCATGGCGACGGGCGGGCCGGCGATGGTGAAAGCGGCCTATTCCAGCGGCAAGCCGACGCTGGCCGTCGGGGCGGGCAACGTGCCCTGCTATGTCCACCGGTCGATGGCGGGAGAGATCGGCGAGGTCGCGGAGATGATCGTGACCTCCAAGAGCTTCGACTACGGCACCGCCTGCGTCTCTGAACAGGCGGTGATCGCGGATGCGCCGATCGCGCGGGAGATGCGGCATGAGCTGAAGCTGAAGGGGGCGTATTTCATGACGCCCGCCGAGGCGGATCGGCTGGCGAAGGTGATCTTCCGCGGCCCGCAGGCGATGGACCCGGACCGGGTCGGCCAGTCGCCGCAGGCGCTCGCCGACGCCGCCGGTTTCTCCATCCCGCCGAAGACGCGGGCGCTGGTGTCGGAGGAGACGGAGATCGGGTGGAGCCGTCCGCTCTCGGCGGAAAAGCTGAACCCGGTGCTGGCCTTCTACGAGGCGCGGGATGAGGATCACGGGATCGAGCTCTCCCACGGCATCGCGAAGTTCGAAGGCTGGGGTCATTCGTCGGTCGTTCATTCGAACGATCCGGGCATCGTCGCGCGGTTCTCCACTGTCCCGACGGGCCGCGTTCTGGTGAACACGCCCGCGATCATGGGCGGCATGGGTTATTCGACCGATCTGGAGCCGTCTTTCATGCTGGGGACGGGCACGTGGTCCGGCTCGATCACGTCGGACAACGTCACGGCGCTCCACCTGATCAACATCAAACGCGTCGCCTGGCAGAACCGCCCCTGGCGCGACATTTATGAGGAGTACGGGGCATGAGCGACACGACCATCCGCGCCCTGATGCAGATCGACAACCTGCAACCGAAATTCGCCGCCTATAACGGCGCGACCGTGCAGGGTTCCGTCCCGATGGCGGGGGACACCGTGCTGATCGGGGAGCTGGCGCCGGGGAACGGCGTTTTCTCGCTGATCGACCGGGCGCTGAAGGCGTCTTCGGTGGAGACGACGACGCAGATGGTGGAGCGGGAGTTCGGCTTCTTCATCCTTCGTTCGCAATCCAACGCCGAAGTGACGGCGGCGCGGGAGGCTATTCTCGCGGAACTCGGCGCAAGCCTCTCAGATCGCTTGAAACCTTCCGTCGCCTCAAGCCAGATCATCACCTCCGTCGAACCCTTTCAGGCGCAGCTTCTGAACAAGTGGCGCAAGGGCTCCCTCCTGATCCCCGGCCAGACGCTCGGCATTCTGGAGGTCGCGCCCGCCGCCTATATCTCCATCGCCGCGAACGAAGCGGAGAAGGCGGCGGAGATCGACATGGTGGAGATCCGCGCCGTGGGCCGCTTCGGGCGGCTCTTCATCTCCGGCTCCGAGAACTCGGTGAAGACGGCGATCGACGCGGCCACGAAAGCCATCGAAGCGGTCGAAGGGGCCGCAGGGTAATGGCTCGGGTCGTCGGCGGCGAGCATATCGAGGAGGCGCGGTCGAAGGGGCGCGTCGTCTTCGAGGTGCTGCCCGGCGACATCCTGACCGATGTGGCGAAGGAGGCGGCGGCGCGGCTTGGCGTGAAGCTGGTCGACGGACCGTTGCCGAAACCCGCAGCGCACCGGACGGATGGCGCGACGTCGATGCGCCGGTCGCTCTATCGCCGCTCCGCGCGCTGGACGGCGCCGAAAGCCGCCACGCCGCGGGAGGCGCGGCGTCTATCGAAACTCGCGTTGGTCGGCGCGGGCGGGGTCGGGGCGAACATCGCCCATCTCGCCGCGATGGCCGATGCCGCAACAGAGATCCACCTGATCGACATCGCGCCCGGCGTCGCAGCCGCCACCGCGCTCGATCTGGAGCACGCGGGCGGCGTCACCCGGTCTGCGGCGCGGATATCGGGGAGCGAAGACCTCGCCGATGTGAAGGACGCCGAAGTCGTCGTCGTCACGGCGGGCCGGGCGCGCACGCCGGGGATGACGCGTGCCGATCTCATCAACGTCAACCGCCGCGTGATCCGCGCCGCCGCCGAAGCGATCAAGGCGCAGGCCCCTGGCGCGGTCGTCATCGTCGTCACCAATCCGCTGGACGAGATGACGACGGAGATGCTGCTCGCCACCGAGTTCCCCCGTGAGCGGGTGATCGGCATGGCGGGCACTTTGGACAGCAGCCGTTTCCGCCGCGCGCTGGCCCGCGCCGCCGGGGTTGATCCGGCGGATGTTGAGGCGATCACGCTCGGCTCCCATGGCGAAGAGATGGCGCCGATCCCGTCGCTTGCGCGGATCAAGGGGAGGGCGCTCTCTGCGTTCCTCTCCGACGATCAGATCGACGCCTGCGTCAAGGACGCTATCACCGGAGGCGGGCAGGTCGTGGCGTTGAAGAAGACCGGCTCCGCCACCATCGCGCCGGCCCATGCTTCGATGGAGCTGATCGACCATATCCGCGGCGCGCGCGCCGGGACTGCTCCAGCCTCCGTCATGTTGGAGGGCGAGTATGGGATCGACGGCGTCGTCCTCGGCGTTCCCTGCCATCTCGGCGCGGGTGGGCTGGTTCAGGTGGAGGAACTGCGCCTGACGGACGACGAACTCGCGGCGCTGAAGGCCGCCGCCGAGGCGATCCGCGCCCGGCTCGCCGAATGACCAACATCACCTTCAAGTCCGGCGGGCGGCTGGAGGAGGTCGGCGCCTACGCCCGCGCCCGGCGCGTCGGCCCCTTCGTGTACGTCGCCGGAACGACGGCGATCGAGCCTTCGGGCAAGCTGCACGCGCCGGACGACGCCTACGCCCAGTCGGTTTTCATCCTGAAGCGGATCGAGGACGCCTTGCGGGCTTGCGGAGCGGAGATGCGCCATGTGGTGCGAACGCGGGCTTACGTTACCAGCCTGCCCAAGCATGGACCGGGCTTCGTCCGGGCGCATGGAGAGGTGTTTCGCGGGATCGATCCCGTCACGTGCGGGATCGAATGCGGTCTCAATCAGCCAGGCATGGTCGTGGAGGTCGAGGCCGACGCGATTATCCACGAAGATGGCGTCATCGGCTGGTGAGCGAGGCGCCGTTGCGTTGGCGCCTCTTTAAGGCCAGCGAGCGGGCCTTGGCCCGCTCGTATAGTTTTCGGGGACGCCTAAAGTCCGGAGGATTTAGAAAGCGCCGCCGTAGCTGAGCGCGATCGTCAGCGTGACGGCGATCATGATCAGCGCCTGCGAGACCTCGATGATGCGCTTTGTCTGGTCCTGCGTCGCGAAGAACATTGCGCCCATGGCCATGCCGTCTTGAACGGATTGATACCGGCGGCGCTGGCTCGGGTACATCTCCGTCTTGTCCACCGGAAACTCCGTAGCGCGGGCGGCGTTCTTGCGGTCTTCAGGGTTAGACATGCTGATCTCCCACTTTCCTGCTCATTAAGAAATGGTTCGGCGACGTCATGCGGCAAGGCCTGCGACTTTCCTGACCACTTCGCCGAAGGAAATCGTTGCCAATGGGGCGTCATACGGTACTGTATACAGTATACAGAAGGGCGAAATCGCCCCAAACGCCAACGGTTCAGCCAACAGGGAACTGCACTCATGATCCGGAAATCCATGAAACTCGCCACGATGACCGCCGCCGCCGCGCTCTTGGCGGGAAGCGCCTACGCCGAGGTTAAGGTCGGCTTCATCGGCTCGATGTCCTCCGATACCGGTCTTTCGACGCTGCGCGGCGCGGAGATCGCCATCGAGGAGCTGAACGCGGCCGGCGGCTTCAACGGGGAGCCGATCACGCTCGTCACTGCGGACACGTCAGAGGACGTCACCGAGGGCGTGAAGGCCTACGAATACCTGGCGGAGACGGAGGAGGTGGATTTCATCATCTCCGGCTCCATCGATGACGTGTCGCTCGGCTGGATCCCGCGGATGAAGGAATACCAGATCCCGACGCTGGATACGTGGACCAGCTATATCGGCATCATCGACATGGTGGTCGAGGATCCGGAGGGGATGGCCCCCTATTTCATGAACATCGCCTCCGACGAGGCGCTGGCGACGCTCTACATCAACTTCGGCGCCGACGTGCTGAAGGCGAAGATGGGCTTCGAGAGCGTCATCGTGCTGGCGGAGGACACCGCCTTCGGGCAGGCGATCACCGGGCTGGTGACGGACGCGCTGGCGCCGGTCGCGGGGATCGAGGTGAAGGACGTCATCACCTACGACATCAACACCGTCGATTTCGCGCCGATCTTCGCCAAGGCGCAGGAGAGCGGGGCGGACTTCATCTATCAGGTCTCCTCGGTGAACTCTCAGGTGATGTCGTCGCAATACGTGAAGCTTCAGGTGCCGATGGCGATGACCGGCGTGAACGTCTCCGCCCTCGGGCTGGAGTACTGGGAGGATACGGGCGGCGCCGGGGGCGGCATCTCCACCCTCTCGCCGGTGCCGTCGGTGGGGTTCGAGTTGGACCCGGCGTCTCAGGAATTCGTCGACACCTATCAGGCGAAATACACCTCCCGCCCGGTCATGCCGCATTTCAACGGCTTCAACGCCTATCAGGGGCTGAAGCAGGCCTTCGCGGCGGCTGAGGAATCAGGTGGTTTCAGCGATGTGAAGGCGTGGAACGCCGCCATGTCGAAGCAGGACCTGAAGCTGATGAAGGACGACAAGCTGTGGCTTCGCTACGGCTTCTGGGACGCGGAGACGGTAGAGCCGGTGACGGGGCGGACCTATCCGCAGAACGCGCTGTTCGATCTGGAGGCGCCTTACGATTTCGCGCAGCCCTCGATGGTGGTGATCCAGTGGAATGAGGAGGGCGAGGTCGGCGTGGTCTATCCGTTCGAGTACGCGACGACCGAGTTCACCCTGCCGTCCTGGGTGCCGGCGAAGTAAGCCTTTAAAGACTGTCATGCCCGGGCTTGTCCCGGGCATCCAGCGACCGCGCAGCTGGATCACCGGGACGAGCCTGGTGATGACGACTGACAAAGGACCGGCGCCCCAATGCTGCAAATCCTGATCCAGGGCCTGATGCTGAGCGGTCTCTACGCGCTGATAGCGGTGGGCTTCACGCTGATCTTCTCCGTCGGGCGGGTGCTGAACCTCGGCTACGGGGCGTATCTCCTCGTCGGCGGCTACGTCTTCTTCTGGGTGAGCCAGCAGATGGGCGCGCCGAAGCTGATCGGCGTCGCGACGGCGGTGGCGGTGGGGGCGGCCTTCGGCCTCGCCAAGCACCGGCTGATCGTGAAGCCGCTCAAGGGGCAGACGGTGCCGGTGGAGATCGCGACGCTGATCCTCGCCGTCGTCACCCAGGCCGCCATCGTCCTGATCTTCGGCGACAGCGCTAAGATTCTGCACTCCATCGTGCCCGGCGTCTGGCGATCGGGGTCGATCTCCGTTTCCTACTCGATCCTCGCGGCGACCATTGTGAGCTGGCTCGTTTTCATCGGCCTCTGGCTTTTCGTCACCCGCACCCATGCGGGCCGCGCGATGCAGGCCGTCAGCATGGACATGAAAGGCGCCGCGATCTCCGGCGTCAGCCCGGACCGGATCAACATGCTGACATGGGGGATTTCCGGCGGGCTGGGCGCGCTGGCGGGGGTGTTCTTCGCTTCCTACACGCAGCTCGCGCCGGGGATGTGGGTGGGGCCGCTGATCATCGCGGTCGCCGTCGTGATCGTCGGCGGGATCGGATCTATCTGGGGGACGCTGATCGTCGCCCATGTGATCGGGTTTCTGGAGGTGATCTCCACTTCCCTCATCGCCCCGGAGCTGCGGGGCGTCTTCACCATGGTCCTCATCATCGCGGTCCTGATCATCTCGCCCAAGGGCCTCTTCGGGCGGGAGGAGCTGCATTGAGCCACCTCGTCACATGGCGGCAGGCGGCGGTCTGGGCGGCGTTCATCATTGGCATGCTGCTGCTGCCGGAGATGGTCTCCAAGGGCACGCTCCGCACCGTGATCATGGCCTGTTACCTCGCCATCTTCGCGATGAGCTGGGATTTCCTTTCGGGGCGCACCGGATACATCTCCTTTGGGCATCCGTTCCTGATCGGCATCGGGGCCTACGCCACCGCGATCCTGAACGTGCGGTTCGACGTGAGCCCCTGGGTCTCCATCCCCTCCGCCGTCGTGATCACGATGATCGCCTCGACGCTCTTCATCCTGCCTGCGCTCCGCATCCGGGGGAGCTACTTCGCGCTGGTGACGCTCGCCTTCATGGAGCTGATGTATCAGCTCGTGCAGGTGATCCGTCCCGACCTCACCGGCGGCACGCGCGGCATGTCCGGGCTGGAGGGGCTGACGCGCGGCGCGGTGCAGGGGTTCTACTGGGCTTTCGTCTGGATGGCGGTGGTCGCCTTCTTCCTCTGGCTCCTGACCCGCACGCGGCTCGGCGCGGCGCAGGCGGCGATCGGGATGGATGAGGGGGCGGTCTCCGGCTCCGGCCTCAACACCGTGAAGCTGAAGCTCTTCACCTTCGTCGTCTCCGCCGCCGTCGCCGGTTTGGGGGGCGCGCTTTACGCCCACTACATCGGGTCGGTGGCGCCGCGGGCGCTCTTCGACATCAACTTCGTCTTCACCATCATCGTCGCCGCGCTGATCGGCGGGGCGGGGACGATCTGGGGGCCGATGATGGGGGCGTTCTTCCTGACGTTCCTTCTGGAGTACCTCCGCCCCTGGCTGCCGGGGGCGGAGCGGTACCTGATCTACGGCGGCGTCGCCCTCCTCCTCTACATGTATCAGCCGAAGGGGCTGACGGAGATCTTCGCGAAGCTGCGCGCCGGGGTCGCGCGATGACCGCGATCCTCGAGCTTGACCGCATGGTGAAGCGGTTCGGCGGGCTGACCGCGACCAACGAATTCTCCGCTGCGGTGGAGCAGGGCGAAAGCCTCGGCCTGATCGGCCCGAACGGGGCGGGGAAGACGACGATCTTCTCCCTCATCATGGGCGATCACCGCCTGACCGAAGGCGCGATCCGCCTGAAGGGCCAAGCGGTGCAGGACATGGCCGTCCATGAGCGCATCAAATGCGGCGTCGCGCGGACCTATCAGGTGCCGCGCCCCTTCTCTGAGATGTCGGTGGCGGAGAATATCCGGGTGGGGCTCACGCCCGACAGTCTGATGGACATGATCTTTCGGCGCCCCGACCCGTCGCGCGAGTTGGCGCTGGCGGAATCGGTGGGGTTCGAGGCGGCCGATCTCGACCGCCTACCCGCCGAGCTGTCGATGGGCGACCTTCGCAAGCTCGAACTGGCGCGGACGCTGGCGACGGGCGCGGAGGTCGTGCTGCTGGACGAGGTCTTCGCCGGTCTGACGGTGGGGGAGATCGCGCAGGTCTCCGCCCTCATCAACGAGAAGCGGGCCGAAGGCGTCACCTTCGTCATCGTCTCCCACGACCTGAAGGCGCTGGAGCCGCTGATCGACCGGGCCGTCGGCATGGTGCAGGGGACGAAGGTGATCGAAGGCGCCTATGGCGACGTGATGGCGGACGAGACCTTGCGCGCCGCTTACCTGGGGACCTGACGGATGCTGGAGATCGACAACCTCTCCGCCTTCTACGGCAAAGCGCAGGCGCTGACGGACGTGTCCCTGAGCGTGCCGGAAGGCGCTATCGTCGGCGTCATCGGCGCGAACGGAGCTGGCAAATCCACCCTGCTCGACGCGATCATGGGCATGGTGAAGACCAAAGGCGCGATCCGGCTGGGCGGGGAGGACGTCACCGGCCGCTCCACCGCCGAGATGGTCCGCAAGGGCGTCGGATACGCGCCGGAGCGGGCGAACCTCTTTCCCTACATGTCCGTGCGCGACAACCTGCTGGTCGGGGCCTACACCGCCCGCGCCGACATCGAGAAGAACCTCGCGATGGTCCACGCGCTCTTCCCGCGCCTTGAAGAGCGCGCGCGGCAGGAGACGGCTACACAGTCGGGGGGCGAGCGTCAGATGGTCTCCGTCGGGCGGGCGCTGATGACCTCGCCGCGTCTTTTGCTGGTGGATGAGCCGACCATCGGGCTCGCGCCGAAGGTCTGCGATGAAATCGCCGTGATCCTGAAGCGGCTGAATGCGGAGTACGGCGTGACCATCGTCATCACCGAGCAGAACGTGAACTTCGCGCTGAAACTCGCTGAGACCGTTCATGTTCTGGAGGCGGGCCATGTCCGCCGCTCAGGCCCTGTGGCGGAACTCGCCGCCGATGATGCGCTTGTCGAAGCCTATTTCGGACATTGAACTTTTTCCCACGCCGCTACGTAAGAGAGAAGACGCTCGCAGGAGGCCCCAGCCCATGCGCATACCCGCCTTCCTCATAGCCGCCGCCATCGCCGCCCCCGCGTTTGGCGAAACGGACCTCGACACCCGCCACGAATATGCGCTCTCCATCGCAGGGATCGAGATCGGCGACGTGGTGCTGGAGGTTGATGCACAAGGCGAGGACTACGCGGTAACCATCGACGGTGGTTATCGTTTCCTATTCTGGAGCGGCGCCGCCAATATCGTCACCGAAGGGCGCCATTCGGCGGAGGGGTTCTCCCCCCGCAGCTACCGCTCGCGCCTTGTCTCCTCCACCCGGGAAGTGCGGACGGAGATCGATTTCGATGAGGCGGGGGTGTCCAGCGCCGACTTCCGCTCCGATCCCCCGTTCGACCCGGAGCAATTCAGCAACCGGGTTCCGGTGAAGGAGGGCGACCTTCTGGGCGCGCGCGATCCGATCAGCTCCTTCCTGATCCGCGCGGCCGACGGGACGGAGGCGTGCAGCGGCGACCTGCAGGTCTTCAGCGGCATCGTGCGTTTCGATCTAAAGCTCTCGCCCATGGGCGCCGCCGCCGACGGCGCCGATCCGGATCGCGCCGTCTGCAAGACCGAATACCGTCCGATCTCCGGCCACCGCGTCGAAAGCGACGAAGTGGATCGCCTGAGCGGCGAAGGGCTCGACGTCGCGCTCTTCGAAATCGCGCCTGGCCTCTGGGCGCCTGAGCGTGTCGGCTTCCGCACCCGGTTTGGAACTCTCGCGCTGGAGCGCAAGGCGGAGCAGGGCGCGCTCTAACCCAACCCGGTCTCCAAGCGCGCGCGGAGCGATTTCGCTGCCTCGGCGCTTTCCTCGCCGAACTTGTCCTCTAAGACTTCTATCCCGGCGATCCGGTCCAACCGAAAATGGCGGTCGTCCTGGCGCAACTCGCACCATGCGATCAGGGTCCACACCGTCTCCCACCTCAGCAGCGCGAAGGGGTGGATGACGCGCTCCGTCGTTTTGCCTTCCTGATCGCAGTAGCCGATGCGAAGTTTGCATTGGCTTTCACAGGCTCGTCGCACCTGCAGATGGAGCGCCCTGCGGGCGCTGGCGTCCGTGTAGTCGTAGATCGGCGCGAAATAGGGCGATCGGTCGGCGCGGCGAAGGCCGTTGTCGTCGAGCACCGCGCGCACCTTCTCTTCGGCCCGTATGGCGGCGTGGGCCATCTCGTCATCCGTGAAGGCCCGCGCCATGCGCAGTCCGGCCAGAAGCGCCTGCACTTCGTCAGGATCGAACATCAGCGGCGGCAGGGTGTGGGACTGATCGAGCACGTAGCCGATCCCCGCCTCCCCCTCGATCGGCGCGCCGGAGGCCTGAAGCGAGGCGATGTCGCGGTAGACCGTGCGCTGGGAGACGTCCAGCAGCTCCGCCAGCGTGGCGGCGGTGACTGCGAGGCGCCGCCCGCGCAGAACCTCCAGAAGGCGAAAAAGGCGCTCGGATTTCCTCATCCGTCACCCGCTGAGGCTCATATGGGCGATCTTGTGGTGGCCCATCTCGACCGACATCGGGTCGATCATCTGCATGAAAGTCGTCTGACCGAGGTCATCCATCACCTTGTCGGCGGCGGCGAAGGCCTCCGCCTCGCTGCGCCACCAGACGAGGTCGACCCAATGGCCGTCTCCCTGCTCCACCAGCGTTCTGCTCTGAAATCCGGGCTGGCGGGACGCCCACTCGGTGACGACGGGAGCGGCGGTGCGGAAGGCGTCGGCGTCGGCCTCCGCTTTCAGGCGGAAACGCACCATCTCAAGGCGGGCTTCGGTCATTGGTCTTCTCCTCATGCTCGCGGCGCGCGCGGCGCCGATGAGGGTGCTTACGCCCAGAGACTGACAGGAGTTGTCAGCATCCGCCATCCCATGCCAGCACTTCGCTCCGCTCCGGAATGGAGGGGGCGGCGCCGCGCCTGGTCGCGCTGAGCGCGGCGGCGCGCACCGCGTAGGCGGCGGCCGCCTCCATCGCCTCGCCCGCCGCCAGCCCGGCGATCAGCGCGCCGCAAAAGCAGTCGCCCGCGCCCGTCGCATCCACTTGTTGGATCCTGGGGGCGGGAACATGGCGCGCCCCGCCCGCCTCGACGATCAGCGCGCCGCGGGCGCCGAGCGTGACGATGACCGTCGCCGGGAGCAGGGTCCGCGCCGCCGCCTCAACCGATGTAAGCGGCGCGTCGGCGGGAACGTCGCGCCTGGCGTAAGCGGCGAGTTCGGTTTCATTGACGATCAGAACGTCCGTGTCGGCCAAAAGGCCGTCTGGAACGTCGATGGCGGGCGCGGCGTTGAGCGCGGTTCGCGCGCCGCGCGCCTTCGCCGCCGCGAACCCTGCCGCGACCAGCGCGGGGGCGAGCTCCAGTTGCGCCAGAAGCCAGCCGCCGCGCAGGGAGGAGGGAGAGACGACCTCCGCCGCGCGCCCGTTCGCGCCGGGGGAGACGACGATGCAATTCTCCCCCACCGCATCCACCGCGATCAGCGCGGCGCCGCTGGTCCCGTCCAACTGCGCGACGCCTGAGACGTCGACGCCCGCATCAGCGATCGCCGCCACCGGGTCGATCCCGAAGCTCTGCGCGCCGACCGCCCCCCACATCGCCACGTCGCCGCCCGCCCGCGCGGCGGCGATCGCCTGGTTCGCGCCCTTGCCGCCGAGCAGGACCGCGATCTCTCCGCCCGCGACGGTTTCGCCGGGCAGGGGCAGGCGGGCGGCGGTGGTTGATAGGTCCACATTGATCGAACCGAGAACATCGATGCGGTGAGCGGTCATTTTCGCGGCCTTTGCTGCACTTGCGCTGGACTCGCGCCATCATATCCGCATTGATCGAAGGATCGACTCCGGGCTCACCCGGATCGGCCCAATGACGCCGCGTCAGGATTTGACTGAGAGATCGGGATCGAAACGATGCGGCCGCACATTCAGAGCCCGAAACGGGCGAAGACAGGGAGCACCCCCCCAATGAAGCTCATGAACCTCGCAGCAGCCGCCATCATCGGCGTCGCAGCGGCCACCGGCGCGTTCGCCGCCGGGCACGCCGTGAAGCCCGCCGTCGTCTACGACATGGGCGGCAAGTTCGACAAATCCTTTAACGAAGGCGTCTACAACGGCGTCAAGAAATTCACCGACGAGACCGGCATCGAGGTCATGGAGTTCGAGGTGACCTCCGAGACCCAGCGCGAGCAGGCGCTTCGCCGCATGGCCGAGCGCGGCGCGACCGTTGTTCTCGGCGTCGGCTTCGCCCAGGCGGACGCGATGGCGAAGGTCGCGGCCGAGTTCCCGGACACGAAGTTCTCCATCATCGACGTGACGTGGCTCGACGCGCCGAACCTCCGCCAGTACGGCTTTAAGGAGCACGAGGGCTCCTACCTCGTCGGCGTCGCGGCGGCGCTGGCCTCCGAGACCGACAAGGTCGGATTCGTCGGCGGCATGGACATCCCGCTCATCCGCCACTTCGCCTGCGGCTACGTGCAGGGCGTGAAGGCGACGAACCCCAACGCCGAGGTTTTCCAGAACATGACGGGCACCACGCCCTCCGCCTGGAACGATCCCGCCAAGGGCGCGGAGCTCACCCAGTCGCAGATCGACCGCGGCGCGGACGTCGTCTACCACGCGGCGGGCGGCACCGGCGTCGGCGTCATCCGCGCGGCGGCGGACGCCGGCAAGCTCGCGATCGGCGTCGACAGTAACCAGAACGGCATGGCGCCGGGTTCGGTCCTCACCTCCATGCTGAAGCGCGTGGACGTGGCGGCCTATGAGACGTTCAAGGACGCGGCTTCAGGCGAATTCGACACCGGCGTGCGCGTTCTCGGCGCGGCCGAGGGCGGGGTCGACTGGGCGCTGGACGAGAACAACGCTGAACTGATCACCCCTGAGATCAAGACGGCGATCGAAGCCGCTAAGGCGGGCATCATCTCCGGCGACATTCAGGTGGCTGAGTACTACGCCACCGAAAGCTGCCCGGTCGAATAAGCCTTGGGCGTCGAAGCAAATAAGGGCGGCGCCTCGGCGCCGTCCTTCGCGTTGGAGGTGAAGGGCGTCGACAAGTCCTTCGGCCTCGTCCACGCGAACAAGAACATCAGTTTGCAGGTCGCCAAAGGGTCCATTCACGGGATCATCGGCGAGAATGGCGCGGGCAAATCCACGCTGATGAACATCCTCTACGGGATGTACGCGGCGGATCGCGGCCAGATCCTGATCGACGGGCGGGAGCTGCGCATGACCTCCTCCGCCGTCGCGATCCAGAACGGCATCGGCATGGTCCATCAGCACTTCATGCTGGTGCAGACGTTCAGCGTGCTGGAGAACGTCATGCTCGGGGCGGAGAAGGACTTCCGCCTCGCCTCCTCGGAGACCGCCACGCGGGCGCTGATCAAGGACATGGCGGAGAACTACGGGCTCGCCGTCGACGCCGACGCGCTGATCGAAGACCTGCCGGTGGGCCTCCAGCAGCGGGTGGAGATCATCAAGGCGCTTCGGGGCGGCGCCCGCATCCTGATCCTCGACGAACCCACCGGCGTGCTGACCCCACAGGAGACGGAGGGGTTTTTCGCAATCCTCCGGCGGCTCCGGGACGAGGGGGTCACGATCCTCCTCATCACCCACAAATTGCAGGAGATCATGGCGCTGACCGATCAGGTCTCCGTCATGCGGCAGGGGGAGATGGTGGCGCATCGGGCGACGGCGGAGACTAGCCGCGAGGAACTGGCGGAGCTGATGGTCGGCCGCAAGGTGCTCCTCCAGGTGGACCGCCCTGAGATCGCCGGGGGCGCGCCGGTGCTGAAAGTCGAGAACCTCCGCTTCGTCGATGCTGAGGGCGTGGAGCGGATCAAGGGACTTAATTTCGAAATTCGCGCCGGAGAGCTCCTGTCCATCGCCGGGGTCTCCGGCAACGGGCAGTCGGAGCTTCTGGACGTGCTTGCGGGGATTTCCGCGCCGACCTCCGGCTCGATCCTGATCGACAACGCGGCCATCGACGCCGACCACCCCAAGACCCCGGCGGAGATGCGGTCGCTCGGCGTCTCCCACGTGCCGGAGGATCGCCACCACCGCGGCCTCGTCCTTCCGTTCACCGGCGAAGACAACTCCATCCTCGGCTTTCAGGACGGCGACGCGGCGGGATCAGGCTTCGCCGTCGACCGCGCCCATGTCGCCGCTCGCGCGGCGCGGCATGTGGAGGAATTCGACGTCCGCCCGCCGACGGCCGGTCTCCGCGCCGCGCAGTATTCCGGCGGCAATCAGCAGAAACTGGTGCTGGCGCGGGAGATCGACGCGGCGCCGAAACTCCTCCTCGTCGGTCAGCCGACCCGCGGCGTCGATATCGGCGCCATCGAGTTCATCTACGAGCGGCTGATGCAGCTGAAGGCGGCGGGCTGCGCGATCCTGCTGGTCAGCGTGGAGCTGGAGGAGGTGCTTTCCCTCTCCGACCGCATCCTCGTCATGTCGAATGGGGAGCAGACGGGGATGGTGGATCGCGCCGATGCTGATGAGAAGTCGCTGGGTCTGATGATGGCCGGCGTTACGGAGGCGGCGTAAGAATGCGAAACTCAGGCATCAGCGCGGAGCTGCTCGAGGTCCCGGCTCAGGGCCGGGACGACGGCCGTTACGAAGCGCTGCGGTCCGATTTCAGCCGCGTCCCCGGCCTTGAGCCGGGGCCTCGATCGTCCTGCGCAGCCTTCGACTTGGAGACCGCCGCATGAGCGCCCCGCCGCCGCCTCTCCCGCGCTGGGCCGATATCGGCCTCCTGCCGATCATCAACGTGCTCGCCGCGCTCGTCGTCTCCGGCGTCATTATCGCGTTGATCGGGGAGGATCCGTTCAAGGCGATGGGCGTGATGATCCAGGGCGCTTTCGTCTACAATGGCGGCCTCGGCTACACGCTCTACTACACGACGAACTTCATCTTCACCGGCCTCGCCGTCGCCGTCGCCTTCCATGCGGCGATGTTCAATATCGGGGGGGAGGGGCAGGCCTATGTCGGCGGCCTCGGCGCCGCCATCGCCGTTCTGATGGCCGACGCGATCCTGCCCGGCCTCCTGATGATCCCGCTCGCCGTAGCCTTCTCCGCCCTCTTCGGCGCGCTCTGGGCGTTTATTCCCGGCTGGCTTCAGGCGACGCGGGGGAGCCACATCGTCATCACGACGATCATGTTCAACTTCATCGCCGCCTCGCTCGTCCTCTGGGCGGTGCGCGGGCCGATGGCGCGAGGCGGGCCGGGCTCGCCGGAGACGCGGCCCTTCGAGGAAAGCGCCCACATGCCTTATGTGCATGAGGTGCTCGGGGCGATCGGCATTCCCTTCGACCGCTCGCCGCTGAACCTCTCCATCCTCATCGCCATCGCCGCCTGTTTCCTCGTCTGGTTCATCATCTGGCGCACGCGCTTCGGCTATTCCCTCCGCGCCCTCGGTCACAGCCCCGGCGCGGCGGAATATGCGGGCATGAACTCGACCCGGATCATCGTGCTAGCCATGCTGCTCTCGGGCGGGCTCGCTGGGCTGATGGCGTCGAATGCTGTCTTAGGGGAGCCGCACAAGCTCGTCCTCAACTTCACCGGGGGCTACGGCTTCACCGGGATCGCAGTGGCGCTGATGGGGCGGAACCATCCCATCGGCATCGTCCTCGCCGCGCTCCTCTTCGGAGCGCTGACGCAGGGCGGGACGGAGCTCGATTTCGAGTTCCAGACCATCACGCGGGAGACGGTGCAGGTCGTGCAGGGGCTCATCATCCTCTTCTCCGGCGCGCTCGCCTACCTCTTCGCGCCGTGGCTCGCGCGGGCGCTTGCGCCGTTTCTGACGAAGAAGACGGGGGCGACGGCGTGAGCGCGCGGTTGGAGCTTATCGCGGCGTTAGCTGCGAAGTTCATGGACTTGGAGTGCTATGCCGCGTCCGTCGAAGATATGCGCGGATCCTGCTCTCAGATCGCTGCATTTGAAGCGGAGCGTCGCGCGGCGGGCTCCTCTGGAAATGCACCGGAGCGCCTAGCCTGCCTCAAGGATTTTGAGTTCGCTTGGACTACGCTCGACGGTACTTGTGGGACGCCTTTTTCGTATCAAGGCCGCGAGTATCGACTGGGAATGGATTTGTCTGCCGCTCAACTGCCCGAGGCTATGGATGCGTCGGTGGATCAGATTCTCTCCGATGAGGATCTGCGCGTGATACCCGCCGCCGCCGCCTTCATGATCTCCCTCTCTCAGTCCTATCCCTGCGACTCCTAGGATGGCGAGATGAACGAATTCCTCTTCCAGCTAGTCCTCACCCTCGACGCCACCCTCCGCGTCGCGACGCCGCTGATCCTCTGCGGCATGGCGGGGATCTTCTCGGAACGCTCCGGGGTCATCGACATCGGTCTGGAGGGGAAGATGCTGGCCGGCGCCTTCTCCGCCGCCGCCGTCGCCTACATGACTGGGAACCCCTGGGCGGGCGTCTTGGCGGCGATCATCACGGGGGTGATGCTGTCGCTCATCCACGGCTTCGCCTGCATCACCCACCGGGGCAATCAGGTGATCTCCGGCCTCGCGATCAACATCCTCGCCTCCGCGCTGACCGTCACGATCGGCATCGCGCTCTTCCGGCGGGGCGGCTCGACGCCCTCCCTCGGATCGGACGAGCGCATTCCGGAGGTCGATTTCCCGCTGGCGGACACGCTGGCGGGCATCCCCGTCCTCGGCGACATTTACTCCGAAATCCTCTCCGGCCACCGCGCGCTCGTCTATGTGGCGCTTCTGGCCGTGCCGCTGACCGCATGGGTGCTCTATAAGACGCGCTTCGGCCTCCGCATCCGCGCCGTGGGCGAGAGCCCGGAGGCGGTCGATAGCGCGGGCATCTCCGTCTACTGGATGCGTTATCAGGCGGTGATCATCGCCGGCGCGCTCTGCGGGATTGCGGGCGCTTACCTATCCATCGCCCATGGCGGGGAGTTCGGGCGGGAGATGTCGGCGGGCAAGGGCTACATCGCGCTCGCCGCCGTGATCTTCGGCAAATGGCGGCCCGTGCCGACGCTCTTCGCCTGCCTGCTCTTCGGCTTCCTCGGCGCCGCCGCGGATCGGTTGCAGGGCAGGGAGCTGCCGCTCATTGGCGAGGCGCCGACCGATCTGATGATCGCGCTGCCCTATATCCTGACAGTGGTTCTGCTGGCGGGCTTCATCGGGAAAGCGAACCCGCCAGCGCAGATCGGCGAACCCTATCCCAAAGGGAAATAAGAAAGCCCGCGCGCCGGGGCGCGCGGGCTTTCTTACTGGCGTCTCAGTTCAGAGCGTCAGCGACTGCTCCACGTTCTTCACCTGAATGCGCGCGAGGCCGAGGTTCGCGGCTTTCTTCTCCAGCGCGACGTAGATGAACACCATCGGGTTGCTCGCCAGCGGCCGGATCAGGTGGAACTGGCTGTCGAGGGTGATGAGGATGTCCTCGATCCCTTCGCTCATGCCGAGCGCTTCGATGGCGCGCAGTTTGGCCTTCACGACCTCGGTGTTGGCCGCGCCTGCGGTCTCCAGGTCGATAGCGTTGCCGCCCTCTGAGGCGAGCATAAGGCCCGTTTCGCTGTCCACCATACAGGCGCCGAGAAAGCCCGCGATGCCGGCGAGGCCCGTGATATCAGTCGACATGTCTTCGTGTACTCCACTGGTTGTAGTTTGCGACGCGGGGTCCCCCGGTCGGGTCTTCGAAAATTCAGCGAGATCGAGGATATCTGACGAGGCCGTCTCGCCATCCTCCAGCCGCGCTCGGGTGCTTGGTTCCGGCTTCAGGATGAGAACGCCTTCCAGCGTTTCATCTGAGGGCTCGTCAGCGGGCGGCGGGGCCTCTTCCGAAAGAAGCGTCGCCTCCGCTTCCGCCGCGACGCGCTTCGCCTCTGCTTCCGCCTCCGCCGCCGCGCGCTCCGCTTCGGCGGCCGCCTCCATCGCGGCCTCCATCGCGCCGGCGAGTATCTCGCCTCCGGCTTTGCGCCAGGGCCCGTCGACGTCGGCCTCCGCGGTCGCTTCCGGCGAGGCGTCGATGAACACGATCTCCGCGAAATCGTCGCCGGTCGCCTTGGAGAGGCGCTTCTGAACCTTCGCCACGTCCTCGGTGGAGCGGAAAAGGTCCGCCCGCGTGACGGCCAGCACCGCGGGCCCGGAGCGCGTCGCCGTCAGGCGCGCCATCGCGCTGACCTCGTTCGCGCGCCAGGCCTGAGAGCCTATCGTGCACCAGACGAGCAGATCGGCGGCTTCGATCGCGTCCGCCATATCGGGGGGCGGAAGTCCGTCCTCGTCGGTCCTCGCTTCGATCACGACGGGAAAGGCCGCATCGCCGCCGAGATCGTAGCGAGAAGAGACGGGCCCGTCTGCGCCGATGCCGGGGGCGGCGAGGTCGCGCCGCGCGATCATGTTGATGACAGACGACTTGCCGCTGGAGAACGGGCCGAGAACCGCGAGCGTGCGCGCGCGGCTTTCGAGAACCGTCACGGTCGCGGTCATGCGGCGGCTTCCTCTTCCCGTTGCGCGCCGAGCGAAGCGATCTTGGTCCTCAAGGCGGCGAGCGCCTCCGAGGCCTCGGCCAGTTCGTCGAGCTCGCGGCGCGCGCGCGATGCGAGCGCCTCGTCGTCGGGATCCATCGCTTCGATCGCCTCGATCTCCTCCGAGAGGGAGGCGGCCTGTTCGTCCAGAGCGTCCAGCGCGGAGGTCCAGAGAGCGTTGAGGCGCGAAGCGCCTGCGGCGGCCCGCTCCGCGAAGGCGAGGCTGGTCTCTTCGACGAGGGTCTCGAGCGGGCCGTTCACCTCCCGCCGCATGATCGAGCCGAGGCGCGCCGCCGCTTCCTCTTTCGACAGGCGCGCCTTGCGCCAGAACTTCCAGCCGCGTTCGGACGTGAGGTCCATCGAGAGGCTGGCGTTCGCCGCAGAGACGGTTGGCGTGATCTCCGCATGGGGCAGCGTCGCGAGGTCTAGGTCGAGGGCGGCCAGCGCCGGGGGCGCCAGTTTCCGCGCGGTTTCGCTGACCTTGCGAACGCTGGCGTCCAGCCGCCGCCGCGCCGCGCTGTATTGATCCGACATGGCCGCTTCAATGGCGACCCGCAGCGCGAGCGGCGCGAGTTCAAAGCGATCGACCGCCGCACCGCTGGCGTCCATGGTTTCGAACAGCGCCTTCGTCTGGTTGTCCACATGGGTTTTGACGATGTGATCGAGATCGCGTCGGATCGACGCGAACGCATCGGCCGCGACCGCGGTTATGGTCGCCGCGCCTTCGTCAATCGCCTTCTCGACATTGGCGCGCTGCGCCGCGACCTCGTCCTTCTTGCTCGCCAACCGGGTCTTCGCGGCGGCGACGGCACCGTCGCCGTCGGCGGAGAGCTCCGTCTCCAGCTCGTCGCGGCGCGCATTGATCAGCGACAAGCATCCGTCGATCGAATTAGCGACGGCGGAGGATGCGCGCCGCCGTGCGGCGAGCCCGGCGAAACCGTCGATCGCCTCGCCGATTGCGCGGCGCACCTCGGCGACCCCGCTCGCCAGCGCCAGCTTGTCGGCGGCGGAGGGCGGAAGAGAGAACCCTTTTTCGACCAAGTGGGCCTCGACCTTCTCGTCCGACGCCAGATCGCGGCGCGTCTCTTCGTCCATTTCGACGGAGGTCGCGGCCTCAGCCCAGAAGGCGCTTCCGGCGTATATCTCGGCCCGGTTGTCGGGCAACGCCGCGTCGAGACGGCTCCGCACGTCGGCGACGACCTTCGGCGCGTCGCGCGCCGGGTCGGCCAACTCGTCGATGCGGTTGACGAAGACGATGACGCGCTTGTCCTCCTGCCGCGACAGCATCCTCAGGAGCGCGAGGTCGACCTCCGTCAGCGCCTGATGGGCGGAGAGAACCATGACGAAGATGTCCGAGCGGCTGAGGCTCCGGCACGTGTATTCGTCGCGGATCAGAAAGGGGTCGTTGACCCCAGGCGTGTCGGAGAGAACCGTCGGCGAGGCGAAGGGCCCCGGCGGAAAGAAGATATCCGCGCTCTCCGTGATGTCGGAATAGCGCCCGAGCGCTTCGTTCGGCCCGGCCTCGGCGGCTTCGTCGCCGACGCAGACGTAACGCTCCAGCGTATCGCGGGAGACGACGTCGTAGCGATGCTCCCGGCCCAGCAGCAGATGATAGAACCGGCCCAGCCGTTTGCGGGCCCGCTCCCGCATCATTTCGACCTGTTCGACGAGGATCTCGGCCTTGAACCCCGGCAGGAGATCCTCGGCCATCGTCCGCATTTCCGGGTCGCCCTCAATGACGCGCTTCCAGGCCTCTTCGCTGAAGAAGCGGAAGATGCCGCCCTGATCGGGGTCGTCCGGGTGCGCGAAATGGAGGTTCGTGACAACCGTCGTCCAGGGGTTCACCTCTGACGGCAGAAAGCCAGGCGCATTCACGAGCGCGCTGAGAAACGTGCTCTTGCCCGCTTTGACCTGTCCGATAACCGCGATGCGGGCGCGCCAGTCTTGCAGCGCGGCCATGTCCTCATCGAGCTGTTTCGCAAACGAAGTCGGCGTGAGGGCGCGCACGGCTTCTGACGCCGCCACAAGATCCGCGACGGCCTGCGATTGCCCTTCCCCGATCCTCTCAGGCACGCTCACAACACACTTGCTCCACAAACTGAGGATGTAACCATATACTCCTGATTTCCTTGGTGAAACAATGTGTTTTTTAAGGCGGTTGAGGGGCGCGCGCCATTCAACGCCTAAGTCTTCAGGCTTTTAAGAAACCGCGTCGCGACGATGTGTAAGCTTGTGTTTACATGTAACATTTTTGGTGAACTGAAAGGCGATCTCCTGTAATCCTCCCACCATCGGACTGGGGAGACAGACGATGAACGTTCAAATGGTTACGCCTCCCGAATTGCGGGAGTGCGGCGACTGCCCGATCCGTTACCGCGCGGTCTGCTCGCGGTGCGAAATGGATGAACTCGCGCGGTTGAGCGCGATGAAGAGCTACAAGGTCTTCCAGCCCGGCGACGTCCTGCAATGGGCGGGGGAGGGGATGGAGTACGTCTGCTCGATCGTCACCGGCGCGGCGTCGCTCTCGCAAACGATGGAGGACGGGAGGCGGCAGATGGTCGGCCTTCTCCTGCCGAGCGATTTCGTCGGGCGTCCGGGGCGCGAAACGTCGCCCTTCGACGTGACGGCGGTGGCGGAGACGACGGTCTGTCGGTTCCGGCGCAGGGATTTCGAGATGCTGATCGATGAATCTCCCGCCGTAAGCCGCCGCCTTCTCGAAATGACGATGGACGAGCTGCAGGCGGCGCGGCAGTGGATGATGGTGCTGGGCCGCAAAAACGCGCGGGAGAAAGTGGCGAGCTTTCTGGCCGTGCTCGCTGGTCGTCGCGCCTTCCTGACGCCGGAAAAACGCAAGAACGACATCGCCGTCGATCTGCCGCTGACGCGCGATTCCATCGCGGATTATCTCGGATTGACGATCGAGACGATCAGCCGGCAGTTCTCCGCCCTCAAGAAGGACGGCGTGATCGAGCTGCAGGGCGCGCGGCATGTTCTGGTGCCGGATTACGACGGGCTTCTCATGGAAGCCGGCGACGAGGTCGAACAGGCGTTCTGAAGGCGCGTCGCCGTTTCGATCAACGGGCGAACAGGATCGGACGGTCCGCAGTCTTCAGCATGTCGCGCGTCGCGCCGCCGAGGAACCGCTCGCGCATCCTGGAATGGCCGTAGGCGCCCATGACGATCATGTCGGCGTCGGTCTCATCCGCGCGCACGCGCAAGGTTTCCGCGACTGTCGCTTCGGTCTGCGGCAGGAGCGCGATCTCCGCGTTGATGCGGTGGCGCGACAGCATCGCGCCAAGCGCCGCGCCGGGATCGGCGGCGCCGCTGCGGCTCTCGTCGGGATCGATGATAACGGCTTCGACCGTTTCGGCCTCCTTCATCAGCGGCAGGGCGGCGCGCAAGGCGCGCGCGGCCTCCATCGAACCATTCCATGCGACGAGGATGCGTTTTCCGATCGGTTTGGCCGCGTTCTTGGGAACCACGAGAACCGGCGTCGGCGCATTGAAGAGCGCGGCGTCGATCACGGCTTCGGGCAGCTCTTCGTCCTGGCGTCCGAAGGGTTGCGACAGAACAGTCAGGTCCTGAAACCAGGCGGCCTTGCCGACGATGACGGGAAGTTCGTTGAAGCGCATCGCGGCCGGGCGGACCGTGCAATGCAGATCGTCTTCATCCAGCATGCATCGGGCCTGCTTGGCGAGGCTCTCCGCCTCGTCCTTCGCCTGCCCGAAGAAATCCAGCGCTTCGGCGGAGAAATCGGCGGCGTAGAACCCGGTCGGCGCGCGATCCACGCCGAGGCACGCGATATCCAGATGCGATGACCACTGCCGGGCGAGATCGACCGCGAGGTCGAAGGCGCCCTGCGATTCCTCCTGCCCGTCCCAAATCGTCAGGATCGACGGATACGGCATCTGCTCGTCTCCCAGTTGCGCGCCCGATCGACGCCTTCAGTTTGATACCGGAATCGCCGCCGACCCGTCTTGATCTGGATCAAGGCGACTTCCCCGCCCTCGTCGCATTCCAGAGCCTGTCACAGCAGGCCCGACGCTCCCTCCGAATCCATCGATTCGCCGGGGACGCCGGGGGAAAGGAAGAGGGATGCTTGACGCATTGAAACTTGGCGTCCTCGCCATCATCGGGGTGTTCGCCCTGTTGGCGGCGAACTACGCCCACGACATCGCCTACCAGGTTCACGCGCTGCTTATCTTCGCGATCGCGGTCGGCATGTTCATCTGGACGATGCGCACCGCCGGAGAGCGGAAACCGGTCGTCGAAACCGGCTATTTCGACGAAGTGATCCGCTACGGCGTCGTCGCGACGGCGTTCTGGGGCGTCGTCGGCTTCCTCGTCGGCGTCTACATCGCGTTTCAGCTCGCCTTCCCGGCGCTGAACCTCGGCACCGAATTCACCACCTTCGGCCGGTTGCGTCCGCTGCATACGTCAGCGGTCATTTTCGCCTTCGGCGGCAACGCGCTGATCGCCTCTTCCTTCTACATCGTGCAACGAACCTCGGCCGCGCGCCTCTGGGGCGGCGACCTCGCCTGGTTCGTCTTCTGGGGCTACCAGCTCTTCATCGTGCTGGCGGCGACCGGCTACGTGCTCGGCGGCACGCAGTCCAAGGAATACGCCGAACCCGAATGGTACGTGGACATCTGGCTGACGCTCGTCTGGGTCGCCTACCTCGCGGTCTTCCTCGGCACGATCATCAAGCGGAAGGAGCCCCACATCTACGTGGCGAACTGGTTCCTGCTGAGCTTCATCGTGACCATCGCGATGCTGCACATCGTCAACAACCTCTCGATCCCGGTGTCGATCTTCGGCTCCAAGTCGGTGCAGGTGTTCTCGGGCGTGCAGGACGCGCTGGTGCAGTGGTGGTACGGCCATAACGCGGTCGGCTTCTTCCTGACCGCCGGGTTCCTCGGCATGATGTACTATTTCATCCCGAAACAGGCCGAGCGGCCGGTTTACAGCTACAAGCTCAGCATCATCCACTTCTGGGCGATCATCTTCCTCTACATCTGGGCGGGCCCGCATCACCTTCACTACACGGCGCTGCCCGACTGGGCGCAGACGCTGGGGATGGTGTTCTCGATCATGCTCTGGATGCCTTCCTGGGGCGGCATGATCAACGGCCTGATGACCCTTCAGGGGGCCTGGGACAAGCTGCGGACCGATCCGGTTCTCCGGATGATGGCGACCGCCGTCGGCTTCTACGGCATGGCGACTTTCGAAGGGCCGATGATGTCCATCAAGGCCGTCAACTCGCTCAGCCACTACACCGATTGGACTATCGGGCACGTGCATTCAGGCGCACTTGGCTGGAACGGCATGATCACCTTCGGGGCGCTCTACTTCCTCTTCCCGCGTCTCTGGAACAAAGAGAGCCTCTATTCGATCCGCGCCGTCTCCTGGCACTTTTGGCTCGCGACCGTCGGCATCGTCCTCTACGCGGCGTCGATGTGGGTCACGGGCATCATGGAGGGCCTGATGTGGCGGGAGGTCGACGACCAGGGCTTCCTCGTGAACGCCTTCGCCGACACGGTCTCCGCCAAGTTCCCGATGTACGTGGTGCGCGGCCTCGGCGGCGTCCTCTACCTCGCCGGCGCGATCGTCATGTGTTGGAACCTCTGGATGACGGTGTTCCACGGACGGGAGAAAGCGCCCGCCGTGAGCCCCGCAACCGTTCCCGCTGAATAAGGAGAAGAGACAATGTCCATTCTCGATAAACACAGAATCCTCGAAAAGAACGCGACGCTGCTCTTCATCGCCTCGTTGTTCACGGTCACGATCGGCGGGATCGTGGAGATCGTCCCGCTCTTCTACCTCGAAAACACCATCGAGAAGGTGGAGGGGGTTCGTCCCTACTCCCCGCTCGAGATGGAGGGGCGGAACATCTACATCCGGGAGGGGTGCTACACCTGCCACTCCCAGATGATCCGCCCGATGCGGGACGAGGTGGAGCGCTACGGCCACTACTCCCTCGCGGCCGAGAGCATGTACGACCACCCGTTCCAGTGGGGCTCCAAACGGACCGGGCCGGATCTGGCGCGGGTCGGCGGGCGCTACTCGAACGAGTGGCACGTGGATCACCTGATCAGCCCGCAGTCGGTGGTCCCTGAGAGCATCATGCCGCAATACGCGTTCCTGATGGATAAGCGGATCGAGCCCGACCAGATCGCGGACGTGATGCGGACCAACCGCTTCGTCGGGGTGCCTTACACGGATGAGATGATCGAGATGGCGGCGGCTGATTTCCGCGCGCAAGGCGATCCCGATCTCGACGACGGGGGCGTTCAGGAACGCTATCCGAACGCGGTGGTCGCGAACTTCGACGGCCAGCCCGAACTGACGGAGATGGACGCCCTCGTCGCCTATCTCCAGATGATGGGAACCCTCGTCGATTTCTCCACCTTCACCCCCGACGCCAGCCGCTGAGGAGAGACGATATGGAAACCTACACCCTCCTGCGCGAGTTCGCCGACAGCTGGATGCTTCTGGCGATGACGCTCTTCTTCGTGGCGATGATCCTCTGGACGCTCCGCCCGAGCGCCAAAGCGCGCCACGAAGACATCTCCCGCATCCCGCTCCGCAATGAGGACGCGCCGCTCGGCGCGGACCTCGGCGGCGCGGATGGCCGAAACCGCTGACCGGAGGTCCGTCATGACCGACAACAAAGAAACCGAACGCGACGACCACACCGGGATGGAGACCACCGGCCACGATTGGGACGGCATCAAGGAGCTGGACACGCCCATGCCGCGCTGGTGGCTCTGGACCATGTACGCGACCTTCGTCTGGGGCCTCGCCTATGTGATCGCCTATCCCGCATGGCCCATGGTCACGGAGGCGACGGCGGGCGTGCTCGGCTATTCCTCGCGCGGCGAGGTGGCCGAAGAGATCGCCAGGTTCGAAGACATGAACGCCCCGCTCGACGCCGCAATCGTTCAGGCCGAGCTGACCGGGATCGAAAGCGACGCCGCCCTTCGCAACTACGCCGTGAACGGCGGCGCTGCGATCTTCCGCACCTATTGCTCGCAGTGCCATGGCGCTGGCGCCGCGGGCGCGCCGGGCGGCTATCCGAACCTTCTGGACGACGACTGGCTCTGGGGCGGGGATGTGGAGGCGATCTATCTGACAGTCGCGCACGGCATTCGCCACGACCCCGATCCGGATACCCGCTACTCCGAAATGCCGGCCTTCGGCGACATTCTGGAGGATGAGGAGATCGACGCGGTCGTCGCATACGTCGCCGGCCTCTCCAGCGGCGCTTTGGGCGACGATCACCCTGGCGCGGAGGTTTACCTCGACAACTGCGCCGACTGCCACGGCGAAGAGGGGGAGGGGATGCGCGATCTCGGCGCCCCCAACCTCGCCGATGCGATCTGGCTCTATGGCGGCGATGAGGCCGCGATCGAGCAGACCGTGCGTTACAGCCGCTATGGCCAGATGCCCGCCTGGAACACCCGCCTGACGGAGGCGGAACTGCGCCAGGTCGCGGTCTACGTCCACGGCCTCGGCGGTGGCGAGTAGAGCATTTTCGCGGGGCCGCGGGAGAACGCGGCCCCGCGACCTGAGAAGATGCGAGCGACGCTCATCACGCTCGCATCTGTGATCGCGATCCGTTCACCCGAACAGCGCGATCGCTGGCGCCGGCCCGCACCCTCTTCCAAGCGTCTGGGCCGGCGCCAATTTCCTCACGCAGCGAAAATCGCGCCCGCCCCCAGGGATGAAGGGCGGGCGCATCGGCGCATCAGCGCCGACCGAGCATCAGCCAACTGACGTCGAGCTGACGGCGGCGGCGCACCCGCTCCGCATTCGGGTCCGGGCGACGCCGCGCTTCTTCGGAGGGATGGCTGTCGAAGCCGTCCATCCGGGTGGCGATCTGAAAGCTGTCGGCGAGAATAGAGAACATGAGGGCGGCTCCTTTGTGCGTTGAACTGACGGTATATTTGGAGATATCTCCCTTGCGCGCCACTCAGGAATTCTGTTGATATGTAATCTGAGATTACACATGAACTGGCGCTCGCTCCCCTCCCTCGCGTCCTTGCGCGCATTCGCGGCCCTCGCCGACGCCGGCGGCGCGTCGGCGGCGGGCGCCGCGCTCAACGTCAGCCACGCCGCGGTCAGCCAGCAGGTGCGCGCGCTGGAGCGGGACCTCGGCCTCAAGCTCATCCGCAAGGACGGCCGCGGCCTCGCCCTGACGGGGGAGGGAGAGCGGCTCGCCCGCGTCGCGCTCGGCGCTTTCGGCGCCATGGCGGCCGAGGCGGACGCCCTGCGCGCATCTGAGGAAGCGCGGGGCCTGCGCGTCACCACCACCCCCGCTTTCGCCGCCAACTGGCTTATGCCGCGCATCGCCGATTTCCGCGCCAAGCACCCGGAGATCGACTTCACGCTGGACCCGACGCCCGCGCTGGCGGATCTCGGCCCCGGCGGCGCCGACCTCGCGATCCGCTTCGGGAACGGCGATTGGCCCGGCGTGGACGCGGAGCCTCTCGTCCCCTCCGATTTCGTCATCGTCGGCGCGCCGGGGATCATCGGCGACCGGCCGATCGAGGAGCCCGCCGACCTCCTGGACATGCCCTGGCTGCAGGAGCTCGGCACCAACGAGGTCGACGACTGGCTCACCTCGCGCGGCGTCACCGCCCGGCGGACCGGGCGCATCACCTCGCTGCCCGGCACGCTCATCGTCGGGGCCGTCGTCAGGGGCGACGGCGTCACCGCCACCGCCCGCGCCTTTGTGGAGGCGGAGCTGAAGAGCGGCGCTCTAAGGTGCCTGTTCGCTGAAGAGGGCGCGAATGCGGGCTACCACCTCGTGACGCCCCGCGGCGTCCTCAGCCCCGCCGCCCGCGCCTTCGTCGCCTGGGCGCGTCGCCAGCGGGCGAACTGATTTAGGCAGTTGATCTGAATCAAGGCGGGCGCGCGTCCCTTCGTCGAAAACCAACGGCGGAAGAGGACGAGTTTGATGAGCGAACCTGCAGCAGACGCCCCAAGTCTCTACGCCGCGCGCGAGCCGATTTTCCCGCGCCGCGTCTCCGGCTGGTTCCGCACGATGAAATGGCGCCTGATGATCCTGACGCTGGGGATCTACTACGTCAGCCCATGGATCCGCTGGGACCGGGGGCCTGAGCTGCCCGATCAGGCGATCCTGATCGACCTCGCCGGGCGGCGCTTCTTCTTCTTCTGGATCGAAATCTGGCCGCATGAGTTCTACTTCGTTGCGGGCCTTCTCATCATGGCGGGGCTAGGGCTCTTCCTCTTCACCTCCGCGCTCGGGCGCGTCTGGTGCGGCTACGCCTGCCCGCAGACGGTCTGGACCGACCTCTTTATCGCCGTGGAGCGCTGGGTGGAGGGAGATCGCAACGCCCGCATCAAGCTGCTGAAGCAGAAATACGACCTCAGAAAGTTCCGCCTGCGGATGACGAAATGGACCCTCTGGCTCCTGATCGCCGTCGCGACCGGCGGCGCCTGGGTCTTTTACTTCGCCGACGCGCCGACGCTGGCGGTGCAGCTCGTCACGCTGGAGGCGCATTACATCGCCTACGCCTCCATCGGCATCCTGACCGCGACGACCTTCATTTTCGGCGGTTTCATGCGGGAGCAGGTCTGCATCTACATGTGCCCCTGGCCGCGCATTCAGGCCGCGATGATGGACGAACAGACCCTTACCGTAGCTTACCGCGAATGGCGGGGTGAGCCGCGCTCGAAGCACCTCAAACGCGACGACGGCGCGCCGAAGGGCGACTGCATCGACTGCAACGCCTGCGTCGCGGTCTGCCCGACCGGGGTCGACATTCGGGAAGGGCAGCAGCTCGGCTGCATCACCTGCGCGCTCTGCATCGACGCCTGCGACGACGTCATGCACAAGCTCGGGCGCGAGCGCGGGCTGATCGACTATATCTCCCTCGCCGACGAGAAGCGCGAGCGGGACGGCGGCAAGGCGGAGCCCGCGTGGAAGCGCATCTTCCGCCCGCGCGTCCTGATCTACACCGCCGCGTGGAGCGCGATCGGGCTGGGGCTTCTCTTCGCGCTCTTCATTCGGTCGGAGATCGACATCTCCGTCTCCGCCGTCCGGAACCCGGTTTACGTAACCCTCTCCGACGGCGGCGTCCGCAACGCCTATGACATGCGCCTGCGCAACAAGCATGGGGAGGCGCGGGCGTATCGGATCGCCGTCGCATCCGACGACGCGCTGCGCCTCAGGCTGGAGGGGACGCTGGAGCGCCGCGTCACGGTGCCGGCCAACGAGACGATGGAGCAGCGCCTCTACGTGATCGCCAAGCCCGACAACCGGGCCGCTGCGGCCAATTCCACGCCGATCCGCTTCTGGGTCGAAGACGTCATCAACGGGGAGCGGACCCATGCGGACGCCCGCTTCCGGGGGAGGAGCGACTGATGAGCAAGCAAACGAAACCGCTTACGGGCCGCAAGGTCCTGATGATCGCCGTCGGCGCCTTCGGCGCGATCATCACCGCGAACCTGACGCTCGCCTACTCCGCCGTGCAGAGCTTTCCGGGCATCGAAGTGAAGAACGGCTACATCGCCAGCCAGCATTTCGAAGCGGACCGCGCCGCGCAGGAACGGCTCGGCTGGGTGACGGAGGCGCGGTATGAGGACGGCGTTCTCACCGTCGCCGTGCTCGACGCCGCGGGCCATCCCGCGCCGATCGACGACGTCGCTTTCCGCCTCGGCCGCCCGACGACGGAGGCGGACGATCTGGAGCCTCAACTCATGGCCGACGGGCGGGGCTGGCATGCGGCGCTGGACCTCGCGCCCGGGCCCTGGCGGCTCGACATTGTCGGCGCTGCGGCGGACGAGACGAAGTTCCGCCAGCATGTGGGCTTCACCATCCGGGCGGGAGGCTGACCGATGAGCGTCGCCGCATGCTCGGGTTGCGCGGCCGTCGGCGCGCCGCAGTCGAAACCGCTCCGCCGCGAGCCGACGGAGACGCGCGTGCTGCGTCTCTCCGTCCCGGACCTCCATTGCGCGGGCTGCATCGCCGCGGTTGAGCGCGCGGTCGCCGCCGTCCCCGGCGTCGCCGCCGCGCGCGTGAACCTCAGCCAGAAGCGGGTGACCGCCGAGGTCGGCGCCGGCGTCGACGAAGAGACCCTCATCGAAGCCCTCGCCAAAGCGGGCCGCACGGCGAAGGCGCTGAACGCCGACCTGCTGGGGACGGAGGAGGACGCGACCGGCCGCAGCCTACTCGCCGGGATCGCGGTCTCCGGCTTCGCGATGATGAACGTCATGCTCCTCTCCGTCTCCGTCTGGTCGGGGGCGGAAGAGGCGACGCGCGAATTTCTCCACTGGATCTCCGCCGCGATCGCGCTCCCCGCCGTGGCGTTTTCGGCGCGGCCCTTCTTCCGGGCTGCCTTGCAGGCGGCGCGGTCGTGGAAGCTGAACATGGACGTGCCGATCGCCGTCGCCATCGCGCTCGCCGCCGCCATGTCGCTCTACGAGACCGCCTATGGCGGACGGCACGCCTATTTCGACGCTGCTCTGTCGCTGACCTTCTTCCTCCTTCTCGGCCGATACCTCGACCACCGCACCCGCGCCGCCGCCCGCAGCGCTGCGCGGGAACTGTCCGCTCTGGAGAGCGCCGAGGCGGTCCGCCTGATCGGCGAAGTGGAGGAGCGCGTCAGCGTCGACGACCTGGAGATCGGCGACCTGATCCGCGTCGCCCCCGGGATGCGCGCGCCCGTCGACGGCGTGGTGGAGACCGGCGTCGCCGATCTGGACCGCTCGCATCTGACGGGCGAGACCGTGCCAAAGGCCGTCGCAACCGGCGACGCGGTTGAAAGCGGCGCGCTCGTTCTAACCGCGCCGGTCGTCCTCCGCGCCACCGCCGTCGGCGCCGACACCTCGCTCCGCCGCATGGCGGAGATGGTGGAGGCGGCTGAGGCGGGACGCGCCAAATACGCCTCCCTCGCCGATCAGGCCGCGAAGATTTACGCGCCGCTCGTCCACCTTCTGGCGCTGGTCGCTTTTCTCGGCTGGGTCTGGGCTTCGGGCGACGCGCGGCTGTCGCTGAACATCGCGGTCGCCGTTCTGATCATCACCTGCCCCTGCGCGCTGGGCCTCGCCGCGCCCGCGGTCGCCACGGCGGCCGCCGGGTCGCTCTTCCGGCGCGGGGTCTTGCTGAAGAACGGCGCGGCGCTCGAGAAGCTGGCGGAGGTCGACACTGTCGTCTTCGACAAGACCGGCACGCTGACGACAGGCGCGCCGCGTCTTGCCGAAGCGCCCGGAGACGACGCGCTCGCGCTCGCCGCCGCGCTCGCGTCGCAGTCGGCGCATCCTTTCGCCAAGGCCGTCGCCGACGCCGCGCGGGACAAGCGGCTGGAGCGCCCGCGTGTGGAGAACGCGAGGGAGCTTCCCGGTAAGGGCGTTGAAGCGGAGATGGACAGCGTCGCCGTCCGCTTCGGATCGGCGGCGTGGATCGGCGCTGAGGAGAACGAAGGCGCCGCCGTCTGGCTGCGCGTCGGCGACGAGGCGCCGGTGCGGTTCGGGTTCGCCGAAACCGCGCGCGACGGCGCCGCCGATCTCATCGCCGCGCTGAAGGCGCGGGGGCTCGCCGTGAAGCTCATGTCCGGCGACGGCCCGGTGGCGGTCTCGCGGCTCGCCTTCGAGGTGGGGATCGAAGACGCGGCGTCGGGCCTCAGCCCCGCAGACAAGATCGAACGCGTCGCCGCGCTCAGCCTCGCGTCGCGCCGGGTGCTGATGGTCGGGGACGGTCTGAACGACGCAGGCGCGTTAGCAGCCGCTCACGTCTCCATCGCGCCCGCCTCGGGTCTGGATGCGGCGCGGGTCGCGTCCGACGTCGTGCTTCTGAACGACGATCTGCGGCAGATCGACGTCGCGATGGATTTCGCGAAGTCGGCGCGCAAACGGATCATCGAGAATTTCTGCACGGCGGGGCTCTACAACCTCGTCGCCGTCCCGATCGCCCTCGCGGGCTTCGCCACGCCTTTCATCGCGGCGCTCGCCATGTCGGCGTCGTCGATCACCGTATCGCTTAACGCCGCGAGGCTTACCAAATGACCATACTCCTCCTCCTGATGCCGATCGCCATAGCGCTTGGTTTCGTCGGCCTGATCGCTTTTTTCTGGGCGATGCGGTCGGGCCAGTGGGAAGACCTGGAGGGCGAAGGACATCGCGTCCTCATCGAGCGGGACGCGCCGCTGGAAGACTGAACGCGGCGACCGAAGGCGAGGTCTCCCGCGCCTTCGCTTGGGCCCGGCGTTTTTCGGCTGTCGCCGAAAAACGAGCGCCGCGCAGGCGCGCGGCTGAAGATGAGTATTTTGAGAAGAGTGAAGACCGGATCGCGGCTTTGGCTTCACCTCTTCGAGGACCATGAGCGGGAAGCGAAGCGGCCCGGAGAGCGTTGCCTTCGAGCGCTGTCGCTTCTGGCGCGCCTCAATAGAAAAGGCCCCGGCGCGCGTTGGCGCCGGGGCCTATCTTCAAGATATGGAGCGGCTTACTGCAGCCAGCTCCGCCATTTATCTTCGTTGGCGGCCATCCATTCGGCGACGACCTCTTCGACCTCGCGGCCTTCCTTGTCGACGGCGAGGATCATCGGCGCCTGCTCGGCGTTCGAGATCCGCGCTTTCTGGAAGAGCGCGACGATGTCCGGGTGGTTCTCCGCCAGCGCCGCCGGCCCGTAGTGCTGGGTGACGTCCGCGCCCCAGTCGGTGGCGGGCCAGGCGTCGTCCGAATACTCGGGCAGCGCGATCTCCACGAGGTCCAGCTGCGCATGGATCCAGTGCGGCTCCCACGCATAGGCGACGAAGGGCTCGCCGCGCTTGTAGGCGGCTTCGATCTCAGCCCAGTGGGCGGTCTCGGAGCCGAGCTCGGAGACGACGAAGTCGACGCCTAGCGTCTCGAGCCGCGCCGCGTCCTCGCATTCCCATGCCGCGACGGGGCAGCCGATCAGGCGGCCCTTGCCGTCGCTCTCCAGCGTGGTGAAGAGGTCGTTGTACTTGTTCAGGTCCTTGTAGGACTTCAGGTCCGGCGCCTTCGCATCCGGGCCTTCGACCAGGTAGCGCGGCACGTAATAGCCCGACCCGCCCACGACGCCGGTCGGCGCGTAATAGACGATGGAGCCGTCGCCGCCGTATTCCTCGACATATTTCGCCTTCAGGGGATCGTAGCTCGGCCAGCGCTCGCAGCCGAAATCCAGATCGCCCGCGATCATGCCTTCGTCGAGCGCCGCGCCCGCCGGCATGGTCACGCGCTTCACCTTGTAGCCCATCTCGTTCTCGAGAACGTAATGGAGGATCTCGCAGCTGACCGCGCCGCCGGTCCAGTCCGGCACCGGCACGTTCAGTAGGCCGCCCGCCGAAGCGGTCGAGCCGATCATCATCGCGCCCGCCGTGGCGGCGAGGGTGATCTTCGTTTTCATGTCATGTCTCCCATGTTGGTTGTTCATCGCCCCGTTTCGGGGTCGTTGACGGGTAAACGCTATCGCCGTCCCGCGGCGCTGTCATCCCTTTAGGGCGCGTTCGCGTTAGTCGAGGCCGAGCGCCTTGCGCTGGGTCGCCGTCATCGCCTGGGTCAGGCGGTCGAGGATCACGGCCATCACGACGATCCCGATCCCCGCCACCAGTCCCTTGCCCGAATTCGCTACGTTCATCGCGTCGTACACCTCCTTGCCGAGGCCGAGCCCCGCCACCAGCGGCGTCACTGTCTGCATCGCCAGCGCCATGATCACCGTCTGGTTCACCCCCAGCATGATGGAGGGGGAGGCGAGCGGCAGCTTCACCTTGATCAGCGTCTGGAGCGACGTCGCGCCGAAGCTGCGCCCGACCTCTCCGATCTCCGCCGGGACCTGGCGCAAACCGAGGGCCGTCGTGCGGATGATCGGCGGGATGGCGTAGATCACGGTCGCGATGATCGCCGTCGTCGGATTGCCGCCGAAGAAGAAAAGGGCGGGTATCAGGTAGACGAAGGAGGGGATCGTCTGCATCAGGTCGAGCACGGGCTTCATCGCCTCGTCCACGATCTTCGAGTTCGCGGCCCAAACGCCGAGCGGCGCGCCGACGATCAGGCAGATCAGGACGGAGACCGCCGTGCCCGCCAGCGTGTACATCGTCAGGTCCCAAAGCCCCGCCGCCCCGCAGAAGGCGAGGGAGACGAAGGTCAGCAGCGCCAGACGGCGACCAGCGGCGAGCCCGATCAGCCCGGTGAAGAGCGCGATGACGTACCACCAGGGCAGCTCCGTCAGAAAGGTGTCGAGCGGGTTGAGGAAATAGAGGTAGACCACCGCCCGGATCCACTTCGTCACCGCGATGAAGGCGGGGTTGAGCGTCAGCCATTCGATCCCGGCGTCGATTGGCTCTCGGATCGAGAACTCCAGCGCCTTGGGGTAGTCGGTGACCCATTTGAATGAGAGGCCGGTCGCTTTGGCGAGATCGCGAGCGTTGTCGCCGACGATCAGGATCAGCGCGATCAGGAGGATCGCCATGACGGCGTGAATGCGCGCCGCCACGACGCGCCCGGCCTCCGCATTCACCGCGCGGGCGGCGGCGATGACGGCGCGGCCCGGCGCGGCCCCCGCGCGCCAGATCCAGTCGACGACGGTTTCGACCCAGCGGGCGGGAGCGATGGGCTCCCAGTTCTGCGGGAGAAGCCGGAAGCGCATCTCGCCATCGTCGAGGCGGGGAAGAACGGTCGGGCGGCTCATCGCCTGGCTGAGGCGGTCCATCATGATCGCCATCACGACGATGCAGAGCCCGCCCTCCAGCGACCAGCCGACCTGAAGGCGCGTGATGGCTTTCCAGACCTGCTCTCCGATCCCGCCGCCGCCGACGAAAACGGCGAGCACGGCGAGGGCGAGGGCCATCATGATCGTCTGGTTCACGCCGAGCATAATCGAGGGGAGCGCCTGCGGGATCTGCACCTTCCAGAGAAGCTGGCGCTTGGTCGTTCCGAAGCTCTCAGCCGCTTCGATCATGGTTCCGGGCACTTGCCGAATGCCGAGATTGGTCAGGCGGATCATCGGGGGCAGAGCGTAGATCATCACCGCCATGGTGGCGGAGGTCGGCCCGATGCCGAAAAAGAAGATCGCTGGCATAAGGTAGACGAAGGCCGGCATGACCTGCATGGCGTCGAGGATCGGGCGGACGAAGGCCTCCACCCTGTCCGACTGCGCGCAGGAGACGCCGACGGCGGCCCCGATGACGATGCAGAGCCCGACCGAGACGCCCATCATCGCCAGCGTCGACATCGCTTCGAACCACATGTCGAAGGCTCCCCAGATCATCACGCAGGCGGCGGAGAGCAGCGCGAGGCGCAGGCCGCCATAGGCGAGCGAGGGGATCACGAAGGCGACGAGGACGACGAGCCAAGGGGCGGTCCAAAGAAACTCCTCCAGCCCGCCGAGCGCCCAGCCGACGCCGTCCGATATGCCGCGCGTGAACCAGCGGAGATTGGCTTTCAGCCAGTCCTCCGCCTGGTTGATCCAGTCGACGAAGGCGAAGCGGCTGGTGATCGCTTCGGGAAAGGTCTGCTCGCCGCCGAAAAGGGCGAGGATCAGGACCGAGACCGCGATTACGGCGAAGAAGGCCAACGGTTTGGCGAGGTCGACGCGGCCCCAACGCAAGGTTGGCGCGAGGCGTCCGCCGCCGCCAACCGGATCGGTCGTGTTCGCCATGATGCGCCTCCATCCCCTGCCATGCGAAATGAGACAGGAGCGGCTGCGTTTATCAAGCATTCATCTTCGCGGCGCTGCGGGCCTGCGTTGCGAAATCATCTTCCGTTAACCCGATGTCGGAAATCCGGATTTCCGACATCGGGTTAACGGAAGATGAACGAAGGGCGTGCGGACGGGCCACTCGGCGATTTTCCTCGCCTCAAGCGCTGCGCGCCGCTCATCGGAACGCAGATTTCCGATCGGCTCAGTGAAGCGACCGTTTTGCGGTCATTCGCGACGTTTTCGCCGTTGACGCGCGGTGCTCTCTCGCCCTATCCGATCTCCGGGCGCGTCGCCGGACAAGGGCGAGCGGTGGCGGGCTCAGCTAAATCGCCCTGACGATGGAGCGCGTCAATGACGTTCCCCCAGAAGCCGCGGGTCAAACCCGTGCGCCCGGAGTTTTCTTCCGGTCCCTGTCCGAAACACCCCGAATGGTCGTTTGAATCCGTCGCCGCCAAGGCGCATCTCGGCCGCTCGCATCGCGCCTCCGCGCCGAAAGCGCAGCTGAAGGCCGCGATCGACCGGACCGCCGCGATCCTCGGCGTGCCCGCCGACTACAAGGTCGGCATCGTTCCCGCCTCCGACACTGGCGCGGTCGAGATGGCCATGTGGTCGATGCTCGGCGCCCTCCCGGTCGACATGATGGCTTGGGAGAGTTTCGGCGCTGGCTGGATCACGGACGTGGTCAAACAGCTGAAGCTGGATGATGTGAACACGATCACCGCTGAATACGGCGAGCTGCCGGATCTCACGCAGGTTCGGAAAGACGCGGACGTCGTCTTCACCTGGAACGGCACGACCTCCGGCGTGCGCGTGCCGAATGGCGACTGGATCGCCGATGATCGCGAGGGCCTCACGATCTGCGATGCGACCTCCGCCGCTTTCGCGCAGGACCTGCCGTGGGAGAAGCTCGATGTGACGACTTTCTCCTGGCAGAAGGTCATGGGCGGGGAGGGGGCGCATGGCGTCCTCATCCTCTCGCCCCGCGCGGTCGAGCGGCTGGAGACCTTCGATGCGGGCCGCCCGCTGCCGAAGATCTTCCGCATGACCAAGGCGGGTGCGCTGATTGACGGCATCTTCACCGGCGCGACGATCAACACCCCCTCCATGCTCGCCGTCGCCGATTATGTCGACGCGCTCGACTGGGCGGAGCGGATCGGCGGGGCCGCGGCCCTGCGCGCCCGCGCCGACGCCAACTTCGCCGCGCTTCAGGCCTGGGTGGACGCGACGGATTGGGTGGAGAACCTCGCGGTCGATCCCGCGACCCGCTCCAACACCTCCGTCTGCCTGAAGATCGCCGATCCGGCCGTCGCCGCGCTCGACGACAAGGCGCAGAAGGCGTTTTGCAAGGAGATCGTCAATCTCCTCGACGCCGAAGACGCCGCCTATGACGTCGGCGGTTATCGCGACGCGCCCGCCGGGCTCCGCATCTGGTGCGGGGCGACGGTGGAGACCGCCGATATCGAAGCCCTGACCCCGTGGCTGGACTACGCCTTCCACGCCGCGAAGGCCGCTGTGAAAGAGGCCGCCTGATGAACGCTCATACTGAAACGCGCGCTGATAAAGCGCTGGAGACGCCCATGCCTAAAGTCCTGATTTCCGACAAACTTTCGGAAGCCGCCGTCCAGATCTTCCGCGACAAGGGGGTGGAGGTCGACTTCCAGCCCGATCTCGGCAAAGACCCGGCGAAGCTAAAAGAGATCATCGCGAACTACGACGGTCTCGCCATCCGCTCCGCCACCAAGGCGACGGCGGAGATCATCGACGCCGCCGAAGATCTGAAAGTGATCGGCCGCGCCGGGATCGGCGTCGACAATATCGACCTCGCCGCCGCCTCTGCGAAGGGCGTCGTCGTGATGAACACGCCCTTCGGCAACTCGATCACGACGGCGGAGCACGCCATCGCGATGATGTTCGCCTGCGCCCGCCAGATCCCCGCCGCCGACGCCTCGACCCAAGGCTCCAAGTGGGAGAAGTCCCGCTTCATGGGGACGGAGATCACCGGCAAGACGCTCGGCCTGATCGGCTGCGGCAATATCGGCTCCGTCGTCGCCTCGCGCGCGTTGGGGCTGAAGATGAAGGTCGTCGCGTTCGATCCGTTCCTCTCCGCCGACAAGGCGCAGGAGATGGGGGTGGAGAAGATCGAAGACCTCGACGATCTCCTGCCGCGCGCGGATTTCGTGACGCTGCACCTGCCGAAGACGGACAAGACCGCGAACATCCTGAATGCGGAGCGGATCGCGAAGATGAAGCCGGGCGCGCGTCTGGTGAACTGCGCGCGCGGCGGTCTGGTGGACGAAGCCGCCGTGCGGAATGCGCTCGACAGCGGCGCATTGGCCGGCGCCGCTTTTGATGTGTTCGCGGAGGAGCCTGCGAAGGACAACGTCCTCTTCGGCGCGCCGAACTTCGTCGCGACCCCTCACCTTGGCGCGGCGACGACGGAGGCGCAGGAGAACGTGGCCCTTCAGGTCGCCGAGCAGATGTCGGATTACCTTCTGACCGGCGCGATCTCCAACGCGATCAACGCGCCCTCCGTCACGGCGGAGGAAGCGCCGCTTCTGAAGCCGTGGATCGCGCTTTGCGAGACGCTGGGCGGCTTCGCGGGGCAGGTCACCGACAGCGCGATCAAGGAGATCGAGATCGAATATGTCGGCGTGGTCGGCGACATGAATCTCAAACCGCTCACCGCAGCCATGGTCGCCGCCATGCTGAAGCCGCTGGTGGGCGAGGGGGGCGTCAACATGGTCTCCGCTCCCGTCGTGGCGCGCGAGCGCGGCGTGAAGATCGCGGAGACGCGCAAAGACGCGCAGGGCGCCTACGGCTCTTACGTCCGGCTCGTCGTGACGTCGGAGACGCAGACGCGGTCCGTGGCCGGTACCGTCTATTCCGACGGCAAGCCGCGCTTCATCCAGATCAAGGGGATCGGCCTTGAGGCGGAACCGCAGCCCTTCATGCTCTACACCACCAACGCCGACGTTCCGGGCTATATCGGGGCCCTCGGCACCACGCTCGGCGCGCTGAACGTGAACATCGCGACCTTCGCGCTCGGCCGGGCGGAGAAGGACGGCGAGGCGATCGCGCTTCTTGGCGTTGACGACGAAGTGCCGGAGGCGACGCTGGAGCAGATCCGTCGCCTGCCTCAGGTCGTCCAGGCGAAAGCGCTGGCATTCTAACCGGCGCCGCCGCACCGACGCCGGTCGGGGCGGCGGCTACGCCTTGCGAAACGCGGCGACGGCCGCTTTCGTCAGGGCGAAGAGCGCATACGCCGTCGCGAGATGCATCAGGCCAACGCGGATGATCGGCAGCGCCTCGCCCTTCTCGATCGAGCTGCTCAACGGCGTGAACAGCGCGGCGAAGATGGTGAAGGCGAAGAGCGCGGCGAGCGCCGTGGCCCATCGGCTCCCCGATCGCACCCACGGGACGTAGGCGAGGATCAGGAGGCCAAAGCCGAGCGGGATCAGCGTCGTCTCCGAACTGAATCCGTTCGCCACATAGGCCCAGAGCGACATGGCGATGAGCGCGGCGGCGGCGACGAGACTGGCTCTAACGGCGGACATGGGCGCGGCCTTTTTCGCGGCGTCATTCATCTGTCGCGCCGCAATGATGTTATGATGGTCCACTTAGGGAGGTTCTCGGCGATGGCAAAGCAGGAAAGCGACGACTGGCTGGAGCGGGAGATTTCCGCCGAGATCGACGAGGATTTCGAGGTCGAGCTGGAGGACGCCGTTCTCCATCAGGAGATCGCCAAGATCTACAAGCGCGTCCATGGCGAGAGCATGCCGCGGCGCGAATACATCACCGAGCTTCTTCAGTTGCAGGCGGAGCTGATCAAGCTTCAGGACTGGGTGGAGCATCACAAGAAGAAGGTCGTCGTGATCTTCGAAGGCCGCGACAGCGCTGGAAAGGGCGGGGCGATCAAGCGGATCACCCAGCGCCTCAACCCCCGCGTCTGCCGCGTCGTCGCGCTGCCCGCCCCGTCGGATCGCGAAAAGAGCCAGTGGTATTTCCAGCGCTTCGTCCCGCACCTGCCGGCTGGGGGCGAGATCGTGCTTTTCGACCGGTCCTGGTATAACCGCGCGGGGGTCGAGCGGGTGATGGGCTTCGCCTCCGACCGTGAAGTGGAGGATTTCTTCCACGACGTCCCGGAGTTCGAGCGAATGCTCGTGCGCTCCGGTATCATCGTCATCAAATACTGGTTCTCGATCACCGACGAGGAGCAGCAGATGCGCTTCCTCATGCGCATCCACGATCCCCTGAAGCAGTGGAAGCTGAGCCCGATGGACCTCCAGTCCCGCATCCGGTGGGAGGATTACACCATCGCCAAGGAGGATATGCTGAAGCGCACCAATATCCCCGAGGCGCCCTGGTACATCGTGGAGGCGGTGGACAAGCGGCGGGCGCGGCTGAACTGCATCGCGCATATGCTGAGCTGCATCCCCTATGGACCGGTACCGCATGAGGACGTCGTTCTACCGGAGCGCGCCTTCAATCCGGATTATGAGCGCTCCGAAATGCCGGAGCAGCTTTACGTGCCGAGCAAGTACTGAGTTGAGCGGCTGGAGCCCGCTGGAGCAGCGCGCGCCGGCGGCTGTTTCGCAGGTTACCAAGCAGTAAAAAATCTCAGGATTCCGGCATACCGGAATCCTGGATTTTCGTTACCGTCTGGAAAGGAGTTCCGAAGCGCAGGCGCGCCTCGCCGCGCGCGCCTGCGAGCTGTGGAGTCCAGCGGCGTTCGCCATGGCGCGGACGCGAACTCTCGCCACTGACCCCTCTGGGAATCTTCGTGAAAACAGAGGTTTAATGCATGTCCGCATGCGGACGCCCGGGTTTTCATGCGGTCAGGCGGCGCTCTAGATGTTACGGCGGGTTGGTTTTCCGCCTGCGATTGTTCCCCATTGATACGCCGTCGCCGACCGGCGGATCTCGCCGCGCCGTCTTGCCGCGCTCCGTCTTCGCGATACCCTCTCGCTCATCAGCAAGGGAGGAGACCCCAGCCATGGCCGACGCGCCCATCATCGCCCAGAAAGCCCCCTATCCCGTCGAAGTGGAGGCCGGGAAGTCGTATTTCTGGTGCTCCTGCGGCAGGTCCGCGAACCAGCCCTTCTGCGATGGCTCGCACAAGGACACCGGCCTGAACCCCGTGAAGTTCACGGCGGAGGAAGACGGCAAGGTCTTCTTCTGCGGCTGCAAGGCCACGGAAAACGGCGTCCGCTGCGACGGCTCGCACAACAAGCTGTGACGACCGCCTTCGCCAAAGGCGCCTGCCGCTGGTTCGCCGACCTCGAGGCGAACAACTCAAAGGCTTGGTTCGACGAGAACCGCGCCTTTTGGGAGGCGGGCGCGAAAGCCCCGCTGACCGCGATCGTCGAAGCGGCGGCGGCGCGGTCGGGCGGCAAGCCGAAAGTCTTCCGCCAGAACCGCGACGTCCGGTTCTCCAAGGACAAGTCGCCTTACAAGACCAACACCTACGGCGTCGTGACGCCCAAGACGGGCGCTGCGGCGATCTACGCCTCCATCGGCAAGGACGGGTTCTATGCGGGCGGCGGCTACTACGACATGGCGAAGGATCAGCTGGAGCGGTTTCGCGAGGCGATCGCCGGGCCTTACGGCGCTGCGCTCGCCGATGAGGTCGCGGCGCTGAGGAGCGAAGGACTGGAGGTCTGGGGCAGGGCGCTCAAGACCGCTCCGCGCGGTTACCCGAAGGAGAACGAGCGAATCGAGCTTCTCCGAATGAAGGAGATCGTGGCCGGCGCCCGGCTCGATCCGAAGGCGACCGAGAGCGGCGAGGCGGAGGCGCATGCGGCCCGGATATGGAGCCGGCTCCACGCGTTCTTCGCCTGGCTCGATCAACATGTCGGTCCCTGCCGCATTCCACCGGAAGAGATGTTCGCGCGGCGTTGACGATCTGACGAATTCGCGGTTTCCGCGCCTCGCCACTCCCTCTATAACGCGCGCGGTTTCGCGAGAGGGAGAACCCAATGGCCAATGTCGTCGTCGTCGGCGCCCAATGGGGCGACGAGGGAAAAGGCAAGATCGTCGACTGGCTGTCGGAGCGCGCCGATATCGTCGCCCGCTTTCAGGGCGGTCACAACGCGGGCCATACGCTCGTCATCGACGGGGAGACCTACAAGTTGCACGCGCTCCCCTCTGGCGTGGTGCGGGGCGGCAAGCTCTCCGTCATCGGCAACGGCGTCGTGCTCGACCCCTGGCATCTGCTGAACGAGATTGAGACTGTGCGCGCGCAGGGCGTAGAGATCACGCCCGAGACGCTCGCCATCGCCGAGAACACGCCCCTGATCCTGCCGATCCACGGGGAGCTGGACCGCGCGCGCGAGAGCCAGAACGCGGTCGCCAAGATCGGCACCACCGGGCGCGGCATCGGCCCGGCTTATGAGGACAAGGTCGGCCGCCGCGCCGTCCGCGTCGCCGATCTCGGCGACGACGCGACGCTGGAGGCGCGGGTGGATCGCGCGCTCGTCCATCACGACGCGCTTCGCCGGGGCCTCGGGTTGGAGCCGGTGGATCGGGAGGCGCTGGTTTCCTCGCTGAAAGAGGTCGCGCCGAAGCTGCTGCCCTATGCGCAGCCCGTCTGGAAAGTGCTGAATGAGCGCCGCAAGAAGGGTCACCGCATCCTCTTCGAGGGAGCGCAGGGCGCGCTGCTGGATATCGACTTCGGTACCTATCCCTTCGTCACCTCCTCCAACGTCATGGCGGGGCAGGCGGCGGCGGGCACGGGCGTCGGCCCGGGCGCCGTCGACTTCGTGCTCGGCATCGTCAAGGCCTACACCACCCGCGTAGGCGAGGGGCCGTTTCCGACGGAGCTTCTGGACGACGATGGTCAGCGCCTCGGCGAGCGCGGCCATGAGTTCGGCACGACGACGGGCCGTAAGCGCCGTTGCGGCTGGTTCGACGCCGTGCTGGTGCGCCAGACCTGCGCGCAGGGCGGCGTCTCCGGCATCGCGCTGACCAAGCTCGACGTGCTCGATGGGTTCGAGACGCTGAAGATCTGCACCGGCTATCGCATTGGCGACGAGATCGTGGACCATCTGCCGACGGCTGCGGCGCTCCAGGCTGCGGCGGAGCCGATTTACGAAGAGATGCCGGGCTGGTCGGAGAGCACCGAAGGCGCCCGGTCATGGGCGGACCTTCCCGCCGCCGCGATTAAATACGTCCGGAGGGTGGAGGAGTTGATCGGCTGCCCTGTCGCCCTACTCTCAACCTCGCCGGAGCGAGACGACACGATCCTCGTGACGGACCCTTTCGCAGACTGAGGTGAGCCGATGGCGTTGAGCTACAAGACCCGCAAACGCCTGTCCTTGGTGCTGCTTCTCGTCTGGCTGCCGCTCTACATCGTCGCCGCAGTCACGATCATGAACTGGATCGACCGTCCGCCGCTTTGGCTCGAGTTGGGGATCTACGTGGCGCTGGGCTTCGTCTGGGCCTGGCCGTTCAAGGCGGTGTTTAAAGGCATCGGCAAACCTGACCCGGACGCCCCCGACACCTGAGCGCCGAAACGGGTATTACTCCTTTCCGAACGCGCTGCTGATGGGCGTCACGGCTCACGCGGGCCCCCTCATCGGCGCTGGTTTGCTCTTCCCATGAGCCGGACGGCGAGTCTCTTTCCAAGCTGACGATGCGCCTGCGAAGTATTTTGAGAACCTCGCTGCCCTTACTGATGTCGACCGTTTTCCCGTGAAATAACAGTATGTTGCTGGTTTGCTAGCAAACTAGAAAAGCTGGATCGTTCGCGTCCGGATGGTCGGAACGAAAACGCCCGGACCATTGGCCCGGGCGCTCGTCGTCGACAGGATGAGAGAGAGGTCAGCCGCGCGCGCGCAGCTGCGTCTCGTAGCCGAACCGCGTCGCGTGACTGATCGCGAACATGCCGTCGTCGGAGCGGATGATCGCGCCCGCCGTCACCAGTTTGCGGAAGGTCTTGAGCCGCGCCTCGGGCGTGTAATCCTTCTCGATCCCGATATCGCTCAGGGCCTGCATCACGTCGCGGCGGCTGAACTGGGCCTTGCCCTCGACGATCGACACAAAGGCGGCCGAGGCCTCCAGCAGATCCTGCAGCGACTGCGCGCCCATCTGCCGCGCGAAGGTCGCGGGCGAGTTCGCGTCATGGTGATCGGACCCGTCGCTGACGGCGAAGAGCTTGGGCTCCGGTCCAACGCGCAAGGGATCGCGATTGCTTTCTTCGAGACGCGGCAATTCGGCTTCCGCGGTCTCGCGCAGGCGACCAAACCCGGCGTCGTCGTCAGCCTGCTCCGTAGCCTCCTCGTCATCCTTGGCTGCGAAGCGGCGGAAGATGCCGAGGTTGAGGCCGCCCCGCTTGCGTTTCGGGGCCGCATCAGCGTCGGTCGCCGTTTCGGCGTCGCGCGCTTCGTTCAGCTCTTCGTCTTCGGTCGCCTCCGGCAGATCCGTTTCGACCTGTTCGGCCGAAGTCAGCGTCAGCGGCTCGATGGCCTCGTCTGCCGCGCCATGCAGGTCGTCGCCGGCGAACAGGAAGTTCTCATCGTCTTCCTTCACCTCGTCCCGCAGGGATTCCTCAGGCGCTCGGACGACTTTCTGAACGGTGACGCGCCGACGTTTGCGTTCGGAGGCGGCGACCTCGTCGGCGGCGTCGTCTGCGGGCTCTTCGGTTGCGCCGGCTTTCACCACAGTCGTGTTGACTGAGACGCGCGCGCGATTGGCGGCGGCGGTCTTCGTCTTGTCGACCACGATGCGCGGCGGCGCGGGCTTGACGACCGCGATCTCAGCAGGCTCGTCCACGGACGCGGCCTCTTTCTCCGCTTGGCTTTCGGCCGCGACCTCTTCGGTTTCGGCCGTCTCTTCAGCGACGCCCTCCTGGGTCTCTTCGACTTCGGCGTCATCCGCCGTCTCTTCGGTTTCAGCGGCGGCTTCCTCCGCGACGACGATCTCCTCCTCCGGGACGTCGGCTTTCGCGTCGAACACGATCTGCTCCGAACCTAATGCGAGAACGTCCGCGACGTCTTCGTCCTGCGGCTCTTCCGCCGAAATATCGATCGTCTCGTCCAGATCGGCGAGAACCTCGTCCTCACCTTCCGCTTCGGCGACGGGCGCTTCCCACTTGGAGGCGTCGACCGGCTCGACCGCCATCAAGTTCAGCGGCGAACGGCGCGGCGCGGTAGCCGTTGGAGCGGCTTCGACGGAAACGGCGTCCGCAGCGATCTCAGCCTCGGCGAAATGAGCGGCGTCCATGTCGGGGGAGGAGACGATGAACCGGCCGTTGATCTGCGCGATGGTCAGATCGAACGCGGCTGCGTTCTCCTTCAACGCTTCGGAGAAGCTTCGCCGTGCGACGCCGGGCGATGATTCGCCCTGTCCGCTTTCGGTTCGTCTCGTTGCGTTGATGACGTCTACGACCTTCGAAAGGATCGAGAAGGGTTCATCGTAACCCACGATCTCACAAGAGAAATCCCCGAAGGTTATGCTCAGGCGCTTTTCTTCAGCCACGCTACAATCCTCACATGCTCACCCAACTGGAAGGCCACCGAAAACAGACCGGAGACACGCCTTCGTTGTTAACGATAGCATAACTCACGCGTTAAGGTGTTCGAAATATGTCGCTCTTTCGACATTGACATGTCGGGGCCGCTCGACCCCCTTCGACGGCATGTCCTACCCGGCTCCGCCACAGCTCGCTTTTCCGGAAGGCGTCGTCCTGCTCGGCGGCGGCCCGTTCGATCCGGAGGACCTTGTGGCGGCGCTGGCGCGGGCGCCGCGGCTGGTCTGCGCCGACGGCGGCGCCGACGCGCTCGGCGGACTGACGCCCGATGCGATCGTCGGCGATATGGATTCCGTCGTCGACGCCGCGCGCTGGCGCGCCGCGCTCGGCGATCGCTTCGTACAGGTGGCGGAGCAGGACAGCACCGATCTGGAGAAGTGCCTGCGCCTGACGGCGGCGCCCCTCTTCATCGGCGTCGGTTTCGCAGGCGGGCGCGCCGATCACTTTCTCGCCGCTCTCCACGCGCTCGTCGGCGATCCGCGCCCGGTGATCCTGATCAGCGCGGACGACGTCATCTTCGCCGCCCACCGGCCGCTGCGGCTGCGCCTTGCGCCGGGCGACCGGGTCTCGATCTTTCCGGTCGCCCCGGTTCGAGCGCGGCGCGGAGCGGGGCTGCGCTGGCCGATTGATGGGCTGGAGATGCGGGCGGGGGAGACCATCGGCACGTCGAACGAGGCCGCGTCGGAGATCGTGGAAGCGGAATTCGACGGCGCTGGCGCGGTCGTCATCCTGCCGCGCGCGCGGCTCGACAACGCAATCGAAGCGCTGCGTCTTCCCTCAGGCGACGCGGCGCCGTAGCCTTCGCGGGCGAGGTGTGGGCGTATCGCGAAGAGGGGCCATGGCGCGAAACTCTGAGACCGGCGCGACCGATCCGCGCCGCGCCGCGGCGGCGACTGCGCTGCGCTATGTCGAGAGCGGCATGCGCATCGGCGTTGGCGCGGGGTCGATCTCGGCGGTCCTGATCGATCTTCTCGCCGCTCGGGCGCGGCGGGGACTGGACGTCTTCTGCGTGCCGACCTCCCGGCACACGCGCGATCTCGCGGAGAAAAGGGGGTTGCGGACCGGCGGTCTCGACGAAGCGGGCTGGCTCGACATCACCATCGACAGCGCGGATGAGTTCGACGTTGAGATGAACCTGATCAAGGGCGGCGGCGGCGGGCTTCTGCGAGAAAAGATCGTCGCCTCGGCATCGGACCGGATGGTCGTGATCACAGATCAGTCGCGCCATGTGGACCGGCTCGGCGCCTTCCCGCTGCCGGTGGAGGTCGCGCCCTTCGGTTGGGAGGTGACCCGCTCCATCCTTCAAGATCTCGCGAGCGACGAAGAGGTGGCCGGCGACCAGATCTCGCTCAGGATGAACCGCGACGACCCGTTCGTGACGGAAGACGGCCATTATATCCTCGATCTGCACCTCCGGCGCATCGTCGACCCGGTGAAGCTGACGATGATGCTGAACCGCGTTCCGGGCGTGGTGGAGAACGGTCTCTTCGTCGGCATCGCCGACGTCATCGTCGTCGGCAAGCGCGACGGCACGGCTGATGTTCTCTCGAAATCGCCTGAAGACGACCTTCCTCCCGAAGACGACGGGCTTTTCGACGATCTGAGTTAACGTCGCGGCGCAACCGCTTCGATCCGCCGCGGGGCCCCGACCTCGCCCTGAACTCGCGCCGACCCCGCATTGCGAAACCGGGGTGCGGCGCCTAAGTTGCCGCCGAACGAAATGGCCGCCGACGAAGGATTAACCTATGGACGCATTCGATTACGATCTCTTCGTGATCGGCGGAGGATCGGGCGGCGTGCGCTCCGCGCGCCTCGCCGCTGCGGCTGGCTTCAAGGTGGCGATCGCGGAGGAGTACCGCTACGGCGGCACGTGCGTCATACGAGGCTGCGTTCCGAAGAAGCTGATGGTCTACGCCTCCGCCTTCTCCGAAGCGTTCGAAGACGCCGCGGGGTTCGGCTGGACCGTGGGCGAGAGCAGCTTCGACTGGTCGAAACTCATCGCCGCGAAGGACAATGAAATCGGTCGCCTCGAAGGGCTCTACGCGAGGAACGTCGGCGCGGCGGGGGCGGACGTCCTCCACCAGCGGGCCGAGGTTGCGGGCCCGCATGAGGTGCGTCTGATCGCCGACGACCGCATCGTCAGCGCGAAGCACATCCTCGTCGCGACCGGCGGCGCGCCTTTCGTCCCGGAATTTCCAGGCTCCGACAAGGCGATCACGTCCGACCAGATCTTTCACCTGACGGAACAGCCGAAACGGTTCCTCGTCGTCGGCGGCGGATACATCGCGTGCGAGTTCGCCTGCATCATGAACGGTCTCGGGTCGGAGGTGACGCAGCTCTACCGCCGCGACGTCATCCTTCGGGGCTTCGACGACGACCTCAGAACGCATGTTTCGGATGAGATGATCGCCAAGGGGATCGACATTCGCTACGGCAGCGACGTCGCCGCGATCGAAGGCGACGGGCCGTTCACCGTGAAGCTAGACAATGGCGATGCGCTTGAAGTCGACTGCGTTTTCTACGCGACGGGCCGGAAGCCGAACACCAATGGCCTCGGACTTGAGACGGCGGGCGTCGATATGGGCGCCAACGGCGAGATCGTCGTGGACGAGTACAGCCAGACCAACATCCCCTCGATCTACGCCGTCGGCGACGTCACGGACCGCGTCGCGCTGACGCCCGTGGCGATCCGCGAGGGCGTCGCTTTCGTCGAAACGGTGTTCCATGGTCGGCCGACGAAGCCGGACCACGCCGATATCGCGACGGCGGTCTTTACTCAGCCGGAAATCGGCACAGTTGGCCTCACCGAAACGCAGGCCCGCGAAGAAGGCGAGATCGAGGTCTACAAGGCCAAGTTCCGCCCGATGATGGCGACGATATCGGGGCGAGAGGAAAAGATGCTGATGAAGCTGATCGTGCGAAAGTCCGATCGGCGCGTGCGCGGCGTTCACATCGTCGGCCACGGAGCGGGTGAAATGATCCAGCTCGCCGGGGTCGCCGTTAAGATGGGCGCAACGAAAGAAGACTTTGATCGGACCGTCGCGGTGCACCCGACGGCGGCGGAAGAACTGGTGACGATGCGCGAACCTGTCTAGGGCGCGCGCTGGGGAGCAACGAAAAAGGACATGCCCATGTCGAGTAATGGCGGCGGCCCATGGGGCGGCGGCGGAGATAAAGGCAACGGCGGAAGCCCCTGGGGCTCCGGCGGCGGCGGCAACAACGGCGGCGGCGGCGGTGGAAACCGCGGCGGCGGCGGTCCGCGCCCGCCGGACATTGAGGACATCCTCAAGGAAGGCCGCGAGCGCCTGAAGGTCATCGTCGGCGGCGGCGGGGGCGGCAATAACGGCCGCGGCTCCGGCGGCGGCGGGCAGGGCCTCGGCAAGGGCGGCATCGTCCTGATCGTCGTCGCGGCGATCGGCTTTTACCTCTTCAACGCGCTCTACACGGTGAAGCCGGAAGAGCGGTCCGTCGTGCTGACCTTCGGCGAACGCACCAGCGTGGGCGAGCCTGGCCTGAACTTCATCTTCTGGCCTGTCCAGACGGCGGAGATCATTCAGGTCACGCGGGAGAATACGATCGACATCGGCGTCGGCGGCGGCCGCACCGGCTCCCGCGCCGATCAGGGCCTCATGCTGACGGGCGACGAGAACATCGTCGACATCGACTTCCAGGTGGTCTGGAACGTCAGCAATCCGGAGGATTTTCTGTTCAACCTCGCCGCGCCCGAAGAAACCATTCGCGCGGTGGCTGAATCCGCCATGCGCGAAGTTATCGGCAAGTCCGAGCTGAAGCCGATCCTCAACCGGGATCGCGCGCTGGTCAGCCAGGAAGTGAGCGACCTCATTCAGTCGACGCTGAACAACTACGTCGCCGGCGTGAACATCGTCCGCGTCAACTTCGACAAGGCCGACCCGCCCGAGGAGGTGATCGACGCCTTCCGCGACGTTCAAGCGGCCGAGCAGGAGCGCGACACGTTCGAGAAGCAGGCCGACGCCTACGCCAACCAGCAGCTCGCTGGAGCGCGCGGTGAAGCGGCGCAGATGCTGCAGCAGGCGGAAGCCTATCGCGCTCAGGTCGTGAACGAAGCCGAAGGTGAAGCGTCGCGCTTCGTCGCGGTCTACGACGAATACTCGAAGGCTCAGGACGTGACGCGCAAGCGCCTCTATCTGGAGACGCTGGAGCGGGTGCTGGGCACGGTCGACAAGATCATCATCGACGATCAGGTCGGCGGAGGAGAGGGCGGCAACGGCGTCGTTCCCTATCTGCCGCTGAACGAGCTGCGTCGCCCCGGAGGTACGAACTGATGTCGCGCGCTTACATTTTTCTCGGCGCTCTGGTCGCCATCGCCTTCGTCGTCGTCAACTCGCTCTACATCGTGGACGAGCGAAAGCAGGCGATCGTTCTTCAGTTCGGTCAGATCAAGGAGATCCGGACCGAACCGGGTCTCGGCTTCAAGCTGCCGTTCATCCAGAACGTCGTCTACTACGAAGACCGCATTTTGCCGCTCGACACCTCGCCGCTGGAGGTCACCCCGCTCGACGATCGTCGTCTGGTGGTCGAAGCCTTCGCCCGCTGGCGGATCACGAATGTCGAGACCTTCCGCCTCGCGGTCGGCGCGGGCGGGGAAGCGACGGGCGCCTCGCGATTGGAGAGTATCCTGAACGCCGCGCTTCGCGGCGTTCTCGGCAACGTGCGCTCCAACGACATCCTGTCGACCGACCGTGCGTCGCTCATGGTCCAGATCCGCGACAGCGCGATCGGTCCGGCGCAGAACCTCGGCGTCGAGATCATCGACGTGCGGATCAAGCGGGCCGACCTGCCGCCGCAGAACCTTCAAGCCACCTTCGCCCGCATGCAGGCGGAGCGTGAGCGCGAGGCCGCCGATGAGCGCGCCCGTGGTCAGGAGGCGGCTCAGATCGTGAGAGCGACGGCCGACCGCCAGGCGGTGGAGATCGTCTCCGAAGCGCGTAAGAACTCCGACATCATTCGGGGTGAGGCCGACGCCGCGCGCAACGCGATTTTCGCCGATGCGTTCGGGCGCGATCCGGAGTTCTTCGCGTTCTATCGGTCCATGGCGGCCTATGAGCGGGCGCTTCAGGGCGATAACTCTACGCTTGTAATCTCGCCCGATAGCGAGTTCTTCAACTATCTGAAGAACGACGGCGGCGGACCGCTGCAGTAGCTGCGTAGAAGCCTTAGATGAGACATCTTCGACTTCACAAACGCGAAACATGATGAAACAATCCCGTTGGCGCTTCTCGCCTGCGGGATTATCTCGTTAACGCGAGAGGGATACTCGAACAGGAGGTCAGACGTGAGAGCAGTCCGTCACCCCCAGGCGCTTTTGCGCATTATCATGGGCGTCGCGCTTATGGCGTCGTTCATGATCGCATCGGCGCCGCGCGACGCGATCGCGGCCCCGGAGAGCTTTGCGGATCTCGCGGAGCGACTGAGCCCGTCGGTCGTCAATATCTCGACCAGCCAGAACGTCGCGCCGCCGGAGCCGGGCCAGCGCCCGCAGTTGCCGCCCGGATCGCCCTTCGAAGAGTTGTTCCGCGACTTCTTCGATCAGGACGGGCGCCCGGGCCCGCGCACTCAGAACTCACTCGGCTCGGGTTTCGTCATCGACCCCGAGGGCTTCATCGTCACGAACAACCACGTGATCGAAGACGCCGACGAGATCGTCGTGAACTTCGCCGACGGCTCGTCTCTGCCGGCCACCCTGATCGGCACCGACCCGAAGACCGACGTGGCGCTTCTGAAAGTCTCGCCGGCGGAGCCGCTGCCCTTCGTCAAGTTCGGCGACAGCGACGCCGCCCGCGTCGGCGACTGGGTGCTGGCGATCGGCAACCCGTTCGGCCTCGGCGGATCGGTGTCGGCGGGGATTATCTCCGCGCGGAACCGCGATATCTCATCCGGCCCCTATGACGATTTCATCCAGACCGACGCCGCCATCAACCGCGGTAACTCGGGCGGTCCTCTGTTCAACATGGACGGCGACGTGGTCGGCGTGAACACGGCGATCATCTCGCCGTCGGGCGGGTCGATCGGCATCGGCTTCTCGGTGCCTTCCGCGCTCGTCCGCAACGTCGTCGCGCAGTTGCGCGAGTACGGCCGCACGCGGCGCGGCTGGCTCGGCGTGCGCATTCAGACCGTCACCGAAGACATCGCCGAAGGTCTCGGCTTGGAGGACGCCAGCGGCGCTCTCGTCTCCGAGGTCACCACCGGCGGTCCCGCCGCCGACGGCGGCGTCGAGGCGGGCGACGTGATCCTCAAGTTCGATGGCCGCGACGTCGAAGAGATGCGCGATCTGCCCCGCATGGTCGCTGAGACCGACGTGGGCAAGGACGTCCGCGTCGTCGTCTGGCGCAAAGGCAAGACGCAGACCGTCAAGGTCGTGCTCGGCCTGCTCGACGAAGGCGAGGCGGAAGCGCCGCCGAGCGACGTCGACACGCCGCAGGAGCCCGCAGTGGCGGAGACCGCGCTCGGCATGAAGCTTCAGCCTCTGACGGAGGAGAGCCGCGGCGAGTACGGCGTGGCGGAGGACGTTAAGGGCGTGCTCGTCACCGAGGTCGACGCCGGCAGCGCCGCCGCCGAGAAGGGCATTCGCCCCGGCGACGTCATCGTCGAGGTCGCGCAGGAGCCCGTCGCCTCCCCCGCCGATGTGCGCGGCGGCGTGCAGCGGGCGCGGGAAGAGGCGCGGAAGTCCGTCCTCGTCCTCGTGCAGTCCGGCGCCGATCTGCGCTTTGTGGCGCTTAAGATCGAGTGATCGTCGCGGCTGCAGCCGCGCCAGAAGAAATGAAAGGCCCGGAGCGCGCTCCGGGCCTTTCGCGTTTCAGCGCGCGCGGCGCGCCCGCGAGCGGCGAGCTTGCGATTTGACCCGAAAGTCCGCCGCGTCGCCGCCGGTCGTCGCGGACCGCGCGACGATGCTCTTCAGTCGCTATGGTCTCTTCTCACCGCTTGCGCGCTCTCAACTGCGGCCATCCTGGCGGCCTCCGCCGCTTCTGCGATCCGACCTTCGCCAAGATCGACGGCGTTCTCGCGCGCATAGGTCAAAAGGGCGGCGAGAGCGTGCAGCTCCTTCAAGCGGTCAGTTACGTTCCGCGTCTCGTCGTTCATCTGGAACGCCCCTTTCCCGATGTCCATTTTTACACGCTAACCAGACTTTACCTGCAATCAATCGATGTATTAGACGAAACGCATGAAGAATATCGATCTATCGCAAGTCAACGGTCATGCGCTGCGCGTGTTTCTGGAAGTCTACGAGGGGGGCTCAGTCAGCCGCGCCGCCGACGTTTTCGATCTGACCCAGTCGACCGTGAGCCACACGATCGACCGTCTCAGAACGGCGCTGGGCGATCCCTTGTTCGTCAAATCCGGGCGGGGCATCACGCCGACGGAGAAGGCGATCGCGATTGCGCCCCGCGTGAAGGAGATCCTTGCGGCGCTCGAAGGGCTCGTCGCGTCGGAGACCTATGACGCCGCCAGAGAAACCGCGCCGTTCGTCATCGCCGTGCCTACGCCTGCGCTGGTCGGACTTATGAAGCGCGTTCAGACGGAGTTGGGCGCGGCGGCGCCGAATGCGGCGTTCCATGTGCGTCGCCTGGCGCCGCGCGAGCGTCTGGAGCCGATGCTCACGCAGGGCGAGGCCGATGTCGCCGTGGCGATATCGCAGGGCGGATATTCGGCGTCGCTAAAGGCCGAAAGCCTGGGAGGAGATGATCTCGTGATCTTCTACGATCCCGACGTGCGGGACCCCATACGGACCTTCGCTGATTACGCGGCCGCCCTGCATGGGGTGACGGGCTTCGGCGGCTCGACCAAGAGCGTGGTCGCCGCTGCGCTCGAGACGTTGGGCGTAGAGCGCAAGATCGCCTTCGTCGCGCCGACGGCGTCGACGCTGGGCGAGTTCATTAAGGGGACTGACATCATCGCGACGATGCCGCTGAAACTGGCCGAATACGCTTATCGCGACCTCGCACATTGCGAGCCGCCGCTCCCACTGCCTCGGCTCCGCTACGACCTCGTCTGGCATCGCCGCTTCGACCATTCGGGTCGAAACGGCTGGCTGCGCCGCATCATCTGCGACGCAGCGAAGGCGGAGCACGCCGCCGCTCCGGAGGAGGTCAGCGCCCCTGACGCCGCGCCATGAAGGCGAGCCGTTCGAAAAGGTGAACGTCCTGCTCGTTCTTCAAAAGAGCGCCGTGGAGTTTGGGAAGCGCTTCGGTCGTCTCCCCCGCGAGATCGGCGGCGGACATGTCTTCCGACATCAACAGCTTCAGCCAGTCCAGCACTTCTGAGGTTGAGGGTTTCTTCTTCAGCCCTGGCGTCTCACGAATTTCGTAGAACTGCGTCAGCGCGGCCCGAACCAACGACTTCTTGATGTCCGGGAAATGCACATCGACGATCTGCTGCATCACGTCTTCGTCGGGGAAGCGGATGTAGTGGAAGAAGCAGCGACGGAGAAACGCGTCGGGCAGCTCTTTCTCATTGTTGGAGGTGATGATGACGATCGGGCGCTGCGCCGCTTTAACCGTCTCACCGGTCTCGTAGACGAAGAACTCCATCCGATCGAGTTCCTGCAGAAGGTCGTTCGGAAACTCGATATCGGCCTTGTCGATTTCATCGATCAGAAGGACGACTTTCTCCCCGGCTTCGAACGCCTCCCAGAGCTTGCCCTTCTTGATGTAGTTACCGACGTCCTGAACCTTCTCGTCGCCGAGCTGGCTGTCGCGCAGGCGGCTGACCGCGTCGTATTCGTAAAGCCCCTGCTGCGCCCGGGTGGTCGATTTCACCGACCACTCCAGAAGGCGCAGACCGAGCGCGGAGGAGACCTGGCGCGCCAGCTCCGTCTTCCCAGTGCCGGGTTCGCCCTTAACGAGCAGCGGCCGCTCCAGCGTGATCGCGGCGTTCACAGCCACCGTCAGATCGCCGGTGGCGACGTAGTCCTTGGTTCCGTCGAAGCGCACTCTACATCCCTCTCATCGCGGCCCGCGAAGTCGCGGTGAATTTATGTCGTCGGATTTATCTCGTTGGCAGCCATAAGCCAGCGTGACATGCCGAAAGCAAGGCCCTATAAGCCGCCTCGCGGGGCGGGGGTGAGCGACCGGCCCGATGGGTGGACCACTGCGGAGACATCAACTCGTCATGAACAAGCATGTTGAGCTGGAAGCCGACTATTTCCCTTCCGACGACGAACCCTTCATGAACGACCGGCAGAAAGAGTACTTCAAACAGAAGCTGCTGGACTGGAAGGATTCGATTCTGAACGAAAGCCGCGAGACCGTCAGCCAGATGCAGGCCGACGCGCGCAACATACCCGACATCGCCGACAGGGCGTCTGAGGAGACCGACCGCGCGCTGGAGCTGCGCACGCGCGATCGTCAGCGCAAGCTGATCTCCAAGATCGACGCCGCGCTGCGGCGGATCGAGCAGGACGAGTACGGATACTGCGAGGATACGGGCAACCCGATCTCCCTCCGCCGTCTCGACGCGCGGCCGATCGCAACGCTGAGCCTTGAGGCGCAGGAGCGTCACGAGCGGCGCGAGAAGGTTTATCGCGACGACTGATCGCCAGTCGCTGGAATGAGAAATGGGCCGCCTCGCGCGGCCCTTTTTCTTTGCGCAAGTTCCGATCATGGTTATCGGGAGGGAGGCGCGCATGTCCGACATATCCATTGAGCGAACGGGCCGGATCGCCGTCGTGCGGTTCGATCGGGGGACGAAGGCCAACCCGCTGTCGCTCTCGCTGATGCGCGATCTGACCGAGGTCGCCCGTAGTTTCGATGGCGATCATGATCTGTCCGCCGTCGTGCTGGCGGGCGGGGCGGAGAATTTCTGCCTTGGTTTCGATCTCAAGGACGCGGAGACCGCGCGCCTGCGCGACGCCGGCCTAGCGGAGCGACGCGAAGCGCTGAAGACCGGCGGACGTATGTGCCGCGCCTGGGCCGAGGTCGAGGCGCTGACCATCTCCGCGATCGACGGCTGGTGCGTCGGCGGCGGGGTTGCGCTCGCCGTCTCCACCGATCTGCGCGTCGCAGCGAGGGGTGCGCAGTTCTACGTGCCGGAGATCGAGCGGGGCATGAACATGTCCTGGGGCTCCGTCCCCCGGATCGCCAATCTGACGGGGCCCGCGAAGGCGAAGCGCCTCGTTGCTCTGGCGGAGAAAATCGACGCCGCGCGCGCCGTCGAATGGGGGCTCGCGGACGAGGTCGCCGACCACGCGATGGCGGCGGCTTTGGCCTTCGCGACGCGCGCCGCCGCGATGCCGCCCGTCGCGCTCCGCATGTGCAAACGGGCGGTGGACGCTTACGCCGGCGCCTTGGCGGATACCGCGTCCTGGGCGGACGCCGACCAGTTCGCGCTGGCGCAAACGGGGGAGGATTACGCGGAGGGCGTCGCGTCTTTCGTCGAGGGCCGCCCGCCGAAATTCACCGGTCGCTGAGAGGCGACTTTCCCCTTGCCCCGGCGACCTCCGCCCCTCCAGACTACGCCAAGCGAGGGAGGGCGCATGGCCGGACAGCCGAAAATCATCTGCCGCGATGTCTGGAAGGTCTTCGGGCCGAACCCGGAGCGCGCTTTGTCGACGCTGGACCGGTCCGCGAGCCGGGCGAAGATACAAGAAGACACCGGCCACGTCGTCGCTGTCCGCGACGTCTCTTTCGACATTCAGGAGGGGGAGACCTTCTGCGTCATGGGCCTTTCCGGCTCCGGCAAATCGACGTTGGTGCGCTGCATCTCCCGCCTGATCGAACCGACGGCGGGGGAGGTGCTGATCGACGGTGAAGACGTCATCGCCTACGGCGAAAAGGAGCTGCAAAGCCTCCGCCGGAACAAGATGGCGATGGTCTTCCAGCATTTCGGCCTGCTGCCGCACCGCACCGTCCTCGACAACATCATGTTCGGGCTGGAAGTCAGGGGCGAAAGCCATGCCGAGCGCACCGACAAGGCGATGCGGGCGCTGGAGCTCGTTGGCCTCGGCGGCTGGGACAAGAACTATCCGCGCGAGCTTTCCGGCGGCATGCAGCAGCGCGTCGGCCTCGCCCGCGCGATGGCGGTGGACCCGGAGATCCTGATCTTCGACGAGCCGTTCTCCGCCCTCGACCCCCTGATCCGGAGGGAGATGCAGGATGAGCTTCTGCGCCTACAGGCGGAGATGAAGAAGACGATGGTCTTCATCACCCACGACTTCCTCGAAGCGATCAAGATGGGCGACCACATCGCCATCATGAAGGACGGCGCCGTTAGTCAGATCGGCACGCCGGAAGAGATCGTCGCCAACCCGGCCGATCAGTACGTGCGCGACTTCTGCGAGGACGTGCCGCGCTACAAGGTGCTCTCCGCCGGCAAGGTCATGCGCCCCGTCTCCGGCGCGGCGAATGACAACGACCCGATCCCGGCGGACGCCAAGATCGAGAGCCTGATCGATCGGATGGCTGACACGGACGAAGCCTGCTGCGTCGCGAATGGCGAAGGCGAGATCATCGGGGAGATCGACCGCGCGATCATCATGCGGGCGATGATGACTTGAGCGCAGCGGCCGCTGTCGCGGCGCTCAGCGATCGCGATCACTACCCGACCCTCGCTGAAGGCCCCTATCTCAATCAGGCGTCTCTCGGCCTGATCGG
>JBCAXH010000016.1:0-105665 GCA_038534155.1 Pseudomonadota bacterium | reverse complement strand
CTCTGATGACGGTCGGAACCGGCGTGACCGACGGCGGGGCGCTGATCGTCGCGCCCTCCGATGATAGCCGGCTAACCTTGGAAATGGCGGCGTTGACCGGCGAGGCGGAGGCGGAGGACATCGTTTTCGACATCGCCTCCGACGCCTTGCGGATCGCGCTCGCTGGTGACGGGAGTTTCGACGTCTCCGCCGCCTCTTTCGCCGCCGCTCAGGCTGAGGCCGGCGATTTCATCCGGGGCGGTCTCCTGGAGATCGACGATCTAAGCGCTTCGGGCGCCGCTGGGCCGGACGGGGCGCTGACCGCCTTCGAGGTGACGGCGCCGCGGATCCGCAACGCCTATCGGATCACCGAAGACGGGGTGCAGGAGATCAGCTCCGACCAGACGTACTCCGGTCTGAACGTCAGCTATGCGACCGACACACCGTTCACGGGCGATGTGGAGGCGTTTCTGGCGGAAGCCGTGGAGCGCGGCAGGGTGGAGCTGACGATCGCGGCGAGCGGGACGACCGGCGCTTCCGGCGTCACCGGCGGGCCGAGCGCGCCGCCGATGGATTTCACCGGCGTCAGCGGCGCGCTGGAGGGCGTCTTCTCCATCATCGACGGGCGCATCCGCTATGCGGTGAAGGCCGACGCGACGGATGTGACGATGGCCTTCGGCGCCCCGTCGCCCTTTCCGGGCGGCAAGGTGACGTTTGGAGACATGGCCTTCGATCTGACTGCGCCGATGCGCAAGGCGGACGGCCCGCAGCCCTATAAGATGACGATGAACGTCGCCGGCGTGGAGATGGACGAGGCGATCTGGGCTGCGTTCGACGCCGGCGGCGCGATCCCGCGCGGGCCGATCGCGCTGAATATCGACATCGGGGGAGCCGCCCGCGTTCTCTTCGGGATTGGGGAGAACACGTTCGGCCAGACCCCGCTGGATGTGGAGACGCTGGAGATCCGCGACGTCTCGCTCGAAGGCATGGGCGTCGCGGCGGCCGCGACGGGCGCGCTGGAGATCGCGGGCGACGCCAGCCAGCCTGAGGGCGACGTGCGCCTCGACGTGTGGGGCGCTTTCGCGCTTCTCGACGCGGCCACGGCCGCCGGATTACTGCCGCCCGGTCAGGGCGATCTCTACAAGCAACTGGCGTTGAGCTTCGCGCAGGTCGGAGATGACGGACCGGACCATCTCGTCGCCGACATCTCCACCAAGGACGGCGGCGTGAGTGTGAATGGAACGCCGCTGCAATAAGGTCGCGTCGGGCTTTTCGCGCCGGCTAACGACTCCGATCTTGCTTTAGAGCGGCGGGCTAAGGCGCTGATCCGGAACGGTAGATGGGTTTCCCAGAAGTCGTTAGGTGTTTCCGCGGGACTAGGGAGTTTTGCGGAAGTTCCGAGGTCGTCTTAGATCGGGGCGGCCTCAGGCGAATGGCCCTCTACCGCTGACATTAGCAGACGATGGAAAGGGACTGCATCGGCCACACACATGAGCCTAGCTTCGCGGCTCCCACTTATTCACTTGGCCTTCGTCTTGCGCTTCGGCTTCATGCGTTTCGCCATTTCGCGAACGAAATCCGCGCATGGCCCGGGCGCGGTGAAGGGGATCATGTGGCCCTTGCCTTCAATCGCCTCATAGGTCCCGCCGGTCTTTTCGGCGAAATCCTCTCCATGCGTCTTTGGGTCTAGAATGTTGTCCGCCGCGCCGTAAAGGACGCCCACCGGGGCCGCGATCTCGCCCTCGCGCCCCAGCACCTGCGCGACGGAAGCGCGCGCGGCGGCGAGGTCTTGCGCGGCGGAGATGAAGGCTTCGGGGCGACGCCCGAGCACGCCGCCGCCCTTCATCATGAAGTCTGTGGGCACGGCCTCGGGCGCGAAGACCTCCGCGAAGATCTTCTTTTCCAGAAGGAGGCCCGCCGCCCCTGAAATGGTGTAGCCGAGTGCGGGGATCAGCCAGGGTTTCGGAATGTCGATGCCCTTGAAGGCGTCCGGCGTCTCCGTCACTTCCGCCGTCGCGGGGCAGATCAGCGCGATGGCGCCGACCTTGTCGGGATGGTTGATCGCCATCGTCTCCGCGATCGCGCCGCCGAGGGAATGGCCGACGATCAGCGGGGCGCCCAGCCCCTCCGCCTCGATGAAGTCGGCGATGATGCGGGCCTGTTCGGCGAGCGTCGCTTGGGCGGGGCCGTCCCGCTCCGACCAGCCGCAGCCGGGACGGTCGACCGCGATGCAGCGGAAGTCGCCCTTCAGCTCGTCGATCATCGCGTATTTGAAGTGATGGAGGTTGCCGCCGAGCCCGTGGATCATCACCACCGGCGGACCGTCGCCTTCCTCCACCCAGTGGAGCTTCGCGCCTCTGACCTTGGTGCGTTTGCCGCGAGCGGGCAGGGCGCCGGCGGCGTTGGCGCCGAGGAACTGGGTCAGGATCGCGAGGACGATGATCAGCGCGATCAGGCTTAGAAGGATGTAACCAATGACGGCCATGGGACTCTCCGCAAAATTCGGGCGTTGTCAGGTGAGCGCGTCTCTGCGGGCGCGGTCAATGCGGCGTTTGGACGAAGCGGCGCGCAGCGCGCCGTTCGTGTCCATCGCGCATCGCGGGACATGGGATAGCGCCGCCGCCGCCTGGCGGTTCAAGGACGAATGGCCGACGAATTGCGAGAATCGCGCGTGGATGCTCTGCCACGTGCGTTGAGTTTTCGCCGCTCAGTAATGATTTCGATCTTCGATAAACCGCAGCAGTTGTTGCGAGGGGCCATGAAACAGACAATTCTCAGCGCGGCGATCGTCGCCGCGACGCTTGCGTCGACGAAAGCCGCCGACGCCGCCACCTTTGACCTGACGGGCGCGCTGGCGGAGAGCGCGACGTTCTCCTTCGTGCAGGACGGCATCGGACTGACCGTGTCGACCGGGCTCTACAATGACCTCACCAACGTCATCCGCGGCCCCGGCGGCGATGATGTGGTGCACCGCAACGCCAACGGCCTCGGCGTCGACCGCTTCGACTTTCCGGGCTTTCTCTTCATTCCGCCGTCTGAGGGCGATCCGCCGGAGTTGAACGGGTCGCTTGAGGGGTCGGAGATGCTGATCCTGACCTTCGATCAGGTCGTCGTCTTCAATACGCTGAGCTTCGGCGAGGTTGATGCGGATGACGATTTCGACCTCGCGATCGACGGCGCCTTCGTGGCGGAGGACGTCTCGATCCAGCCGCTGAACAACCCGTTCGTCTTCGCGCCGGGAACGCGCGGCACGAGCCTCGGCGTGGGCGCCGACACGTTTCTCGGCGCGATCACGGGCGGCGGCGACGATTTCCGCGTGGCCGGCGTCAGCGTGACCGCCGTGCCGATCCCGGCGGGCGGCGCGCTCCTCCTGACCGGGCTGGCCGCGCTGGGCTTCGCGGGGATGCGGCGACGCGCGGGCGGCGCCGCCAAAGCCTGAGGCGGACGCGCCGCGAGAGACGACCGTCAACGGCCCCTGATCGAGGGGTCGTTTTCATTTGAGGGGCAAGGGCCTGCTAGCTGTAGAAGGCGTGCGCGCCCAGCCTATTCGCCGCATCGCCGGGCCACAGGATCGGCCGTCCTCCAAGCTCAAAACGGAGAGCCAGCGCCTCTTCGTCCTGACGGCGTTATGAGCGGTCGAACCGATCTTTTCTCGACGCAGCATCGGACTATGGTTCAGTGTGCGCTGCAGCAATATAATTCCTGAGAGAGGACCGAGATGATCCACGCCAAATCGCGCGTTTTCGCCGCCGCCCTCGCGGCCGCCGCCTTCGCCGCGCCCGCGCCCGCGCCCGCGTCCGCTGACACGGACATGCCCTTCGCGCTCGACTGGAAGTTCGAAGGCCCGTCCGCGCCCTATTTCGCGGCGATCGACAACGGCCATTTCGAAGCCGCGGGTCTGAATGTGGAGATTAGCGAGGGGCGCGGCTCGCTCGACGCCATTCCGAAAGTCGCCACGGGCGCCTTTCCGGTGGGCTTCGCCGACGTGAATTCGCTGATGCGGTTCCTCGATCAGAACCCTGGCGCGCCGGTGACGGCGATCATGATGGTCTATGACAAGCCGCCCTTCGCGGTCGTCGGCCGCAAGTCGCTCGGCGTCTCCGCCCCGGCGGATCTGGAGGGCCGCGTGCTCGGCGCGCCGCCGCCGGACGGCGCCTGGGCGCAGTTCCCGATCTTCGCCGCCGAGACCGGGATCGACGCGGACAAGATCACGGTGGAGCCGGTCGGCTTCCCGACGCGCGAGCCGATGCTGGCGGAGGGGAACGTCGCCGCCGTCACGGGCTTCTCCTTTTCCTCCACGCTGAACCTGAAGCGGCTGGGCGTCGAGGCCGACGACATCTCCGTCATCCTGATGGCGGATCACGGCGTGAAGCTCTACGGCAACGCGATCATCGTGAACACCGACTTCGCGGCGGAGAACCCGGACCTCGTCAAAGGCTTCCTCGGCGCGGTCGCGCAGGGCTGGAAGGACGCCGTCGCCGATCCGGGCGCGGCGGTCGACGCGCTCCTGAGGCGCAACCCGGCCGCCGATAAGGCGCTGGAGACGGAGCGGCTTCAGCTCGCCATCGACGCCAATGTCCTCACGCCTTACGTCGCTGAGAACGGCATGGGCGGGATCGACGCGGAGCGGATGGCCGCCGCGATCGAGCAGACCAAGACGGTCTATGAGTTCAACCAGGCCCCGGACGCCGCGCTTTACTTCGACGCGAGCTTCCTGCCGGACGATCTGCCGAAGCTGAAGTAAGGACTGCGCGCGGCCCTTTCGGGGGCCGCGCGATCTCCCATGACCAACCTCATCGAAATCGAGGGCGTCCGCCACGCCTACGCCACCCCGACCGGGCCGTTGCCGGTGCTGGACGGGCTAGACGTCGCCGTGCCGGAGGGCGCTTTCTGCGCCGTCGTTGGACCTTCGGGTTGCGGAAAGTCGACGCTCACGCGGCTGATCGCGGGGCTGATGAAGCCGGACGACGGCATTGTGCGGCTGCATGGGGAGCCGGTGCGCGGACCGCGCAAGACGGTCGGCATGGCGTTCCAGAACCCCGTCCTGCTCGAATGGCGCACGATCCTCGACAACGTGATCCTGCCGTTGGAGATCGTCGCGTCCTCCATGCCCCGCCGGGACCGCGTCGCGCGGGCGGAGGAGCTTCTGGCGATGGTTGGGCTCGAAGGGTTCGAGGGGAAGCGCCCGTCGGAGCTGTCGGGCGGGATGCGCCAGCGCGCCTCTCTCTGCCGGGCGATCGTCCACAAGCCTGAAGTGCTGATCATGGATGAGCCCTTCGGCGCGCTCGACGCCTTCACGCGCGAAGACCTCTGGCGCACAATGCGGGACCTGCGCGCGCAGGAGCCGTTCACGGCGGTGCTCATAACGCATGACCTGCGCGAAAGCGTCTATCTCGGGGATCAGATCGTTGTCCTGTCGGGCCGCCCTGCGCGGACGCAATACGTGCTGGACGTGGACCTGCCGGCTGACCGCGACCTCGACATCCTCTTCACGCCGGAGGTCGGCGCGATGCTCCATGACCTCCGCGATCAGATCAAAATCGCGCAGGGGAGAGGGTCATGAACCGGACCCTGCAACGCATTCTCGTGCCGATCGGCGCGATCCTGATCTTCCTCGCGGGGTGGGAGTTTCTGGTCTGGGTTAACGGTTGGCCGAACTTCAAGATGGCCTCCCCCTCTGACCTGCCGCCCGCCTTCTGGAAATACCGCTGGTTTTTTCTTGAGATGGGCTGGCAGACGCTCTGGCGCACGGTCGCGGGGCTGATACTCGCCGTTATCGCGGGCCTCCTCCTCGGTATGGCGATGGGGTTCAGCCGGATCGCGCGGGACGGGCTCTATCCGCTCCTCGTCGGGTTCAACGCCATCCCGAAGGCGACGCTGGTGCCGGTGATTTCGCTGATCTTCATCGGCCAGCACGATTTCAACACAGTGCTGATGGCCTTCCTGATCTCCTTCTTCCCGATCGCGGTCAGCGTCGGCATCGGCCTCTCGACGCTGGAGCCGGAATATCGCGACATCCTCCGCGCCCTCGGCGCCTCCCGCGCCACGATCTTTCTGAAGATCGCCTTGCCGAAAACGCTTCCGGAGTTCTTTGGCGCGCTGAAGGTCGCGGTGACGCTGGCCTTCATCGGCACGAACCTGGTGGAGATCGTCTCGCCCCATGGCCGTGGCCTCGGGGCGCTCTTCAAGTCGGGGGAGACGAACGGGGATTATCCGCTGATGTTCGCCGTCCTGATCGCGCTCGCCGTGCTCGGCATCGCGCTCTACTACGCCGTCGTCGCGCTGGAGCGGATATTCGCCGGGTGGGCGGAGCGGGCGGAGAGCTGAATTCTGCAATGAAAACGCCGCCCGCATCGGACTGATGCGGGCGGCGCATATCTTCTCAGGCTACGGTCTTAGGCCGTCGTGAGCGACCGCCGCTTGGCGATGCCCAGCACGCCGACGCCGGTCAGCAGCAGGACGAGACCCGCCGGGAGCGGCACGACCGAAACCTCGGCGAGGAAGTCGTTAGCGCCGCCCGAGAGCATGCTCGCTCCGCCGTCGATGGAAGCGACCCAGCCCGCGGCGATGTTCGGCGCGCGGAAATCTGTGTTAACACCCGGAAAATGAGTGCTTGGATCGGAGAGGAACAAGGTCCACGCGAAACCAATGCTGGTTTTCTGCTTGCCGAGGATGTCGAGCGTCTCCGTCCCGTTGGTGAGCGTGCCGGTGTAGCCGGTCGCTCCGAAGGAGCCGTCGGTCCCGATTGCGGAGATTCCAGTCAGGGCGAGCGACAGATCCCAAAGCGCATCGTCGTCATTATTGCGCATCTGACCCGTTACGAAGCCCGTACCGGCGCCGACATTGACGTTCAGCTTGGCGAGCGAGACGTCGTCTTCGGTCTCGAAAGACCAGAAATCCGCGGCGGTGCGCGGGTTCGACCGCGCATCGAGGCGCAGGCCGTATTCGAACTGACTGGCGAGACCACCGGCGCGGTGATCATGCAGATTGTACAAAGCGGCGTTGGCCGCAGACGCAGACGCGAACAGACCGAGCGCCATGGCGCCGGCGGTGATTAGACGTTTCATAATATCACCCCACGAAATTGCGATGCGGAAAGCCATGCACAAATCCTATCGTTAAGATACATGAATAGCCTTCGCCGACTTCAACCATGGCGCGAGCATGCATGTGTAAACGCGGCCTGTCCTCTCAAGCACTTCGACGCGAAATCGGTTTCGGATCAAGTAATTGGGCGCGCGTTGCGCGCGTACCTTCGATCGCCGATCGCTTGAAAGAGAACCGCCAAGGCGCCGGACGCGCGCAGAAATGTGATGAACTGCACGTATCGGTAAGGGAGATTGGTAGCGGAGGAGGGACTTGAACCCCCGACACGCGGATTATGATTCCGCTGCTCTAACCAACTGAGCTACTCCGCCACTGCGCGCGGGTTCTATGGCCACCCCGCGCGCCCGTCAAGCGCCTCTCAGCGCCGAAATCCGACTATTCCGGGATCGGCATGACCTGGCCCGACGGGGGGACGTTGTAACCCGCCTGAAAGCCCGGACGGGCGGCCAGCTCGCGGTACCAGCGCTTCACGTTCGGGAAGGCGTTCATGTCGATCTGCTGCCATTCATAGCGCGACGCCCAGGGCCAGATCGCGAAGTCGGCGATGGTCATCTCGGCCCCCGCCAAATGGACGTTGTCGGCGAGACGGCGGTCGAGCACGCCGTAGAGGCGTTTGGTCTCCGACCCGAAACGCTCCTCCGCGTACTCGGACTTGCCGGGATTGAATTTCAGGAAATGGTGGGCCTGGCCGAGCATCGGGCCGAAGCCGCCCATTTGCCAGTTCAGCCACTCCCAGACGGCGACGCGGCCGGGCAGGTCGGCGGGCATGAACTTGCCGGTCGTCTCCGCCAGATAGAGCAGGATCGCGCCGGTTTCGAACACCGACTGGCCGCCGTTGTCATGGTCGACGATGGCGGGGATCTTGTTGTTCGGGGCGATCTTCAGGAAGTCGGGCGCGAACTGCTCGTCCTTCATGATGTTGATCGGGCGGACGACGTACTCCAGCCCCATCTCCTCCAGCGCGATGGAGACCTTGCGCCCGTTCGGCGTGCCCCATGTGTACAGATCGATCATTCCGCTTTCTCCCTTTCGTTCTTTCGGATCGTAACGCCGCCCGCCGGGTTGTCGACATCCGGCTGTCTGGACCGAAACCGGCGGCGGGCGTATCGTCCGCGCGTTCCTTCGCAGAAAGCGAGTCTCTCCCATGTCCGAACGCAAGACGCTTCTTCTGACCGGCGCGAGCCGCGGCATCGGCCATGCGACGGTCAAGCGGTTCTCCTCCGCCGGGTGGCGGGTGATCACCTGCTCGCGCCATCCGTTCCCAGAGGACTGCCCGTGGGAAGCGGGGGAGGAGGATCACATTCAGGTCGATCTGGCCGACCCGCACTCCACGATCAACGCGGTGGAGGAGATCAAGAGCCGCCTCGCCGGGGGGCGGCTGGAGGCGCTGGTGAACAACGCCGGTATCAGCCCCAAGGGGGAGGACGGCGCGCGGCTCAACACGCTGGACACCGACCTTCGGACCTGGGGGCAGGTGTTCCATGTGAACTTCTTCGCCTCCGTCGTGCTGGCGCGGGGGCTTCGCGATGAGCTGGCGGCGGCGAAGGGGGCGGTGGTCAACGTCACCTCCATCGCGGGGGCGCGGGTGCATCCCTTCGCGGGCGCGGCCTATTCGACGTCGAAGGCGGCGCTCGCGGCGCTGACGCGGGAGATGGCCAATGATTTCGGACCCCTCGGCGTGCGCGTGAACGCGATCGCGCCGGGTGAAATCGAGACGGAGATCCTCTCCCCCGGCACCGAGAAGCTGGCGGCGGCGCTGCCGATGCGGCGGCTCGGCAAGCCCGAGGAGGTGGCGCGGACGATCTATTACCTCTGCACGCCTGAAAGCTCCTACGTCACGGGGGTGGAGATCGAGATCAACGGCGGGCAGCACGTCTGAGGACGAGCGGCGCTCGCCTGACCGCCCTTTCGGAGCGTTCAGAGCAGCGTCCCCATGAGGACGCGGCGTCAAGAAACTGAAATTATGAGAAAATCTCAGAATTTAACGAAGCGTTTACCTGTTGAGATGGCGTTTCGGGTCCATGGGGCTACGTCGCTGGATGACCCCGCCGACCGCACTCCACGAGGTTCCCATGATGCTACGCTCGGTTCTATTCGCCGCCGCCGCCCTCACGCTCGTCGCCAGCGCTGCGCGGGCGACGCCGGAGCCTGACTACGCCGTCGCGGCGACAGGCGAAGGGTTTGAGATCCGCGACTACCCTGAGCTCGTGATCGCCAAGACGCCTTCGGGCGACGGCGAAAACGGGGCGTTTCGGCGGCTCTTCGATTATATCAGCGGAGCGAACGAAGGCGCGCGCGAGATCTCCATGACCGCGCCGGTTCTGGTCGGCGGGGGCGCCGAGATCGCGATGACGGCGCCCGTCCTCGGCGCGACCGGCTGGGACGGCTCCGGCGGGGAGGAGATGGCGTTCATCCTGCCGGCGGAGTTCACCGCCGACACGGCGCCGATCCCGTCCAACCCTGAAGTGTCGCTCGCCGTCATCCCGGCGCGCCGTGTCGCTGTCGCGACCTTCAGCGGCTGGGCGGGCGACGACGACTTCGCGGAGGAGGAAGCGGCGCTCCGCGCGGCGCTGACGTCGGCGGGCGTCGAGCCCGTCGGTCCCGCGGAGACGGCGCAATATGATCCGCCCTGGACGCTTGGTCCCTTCCGCCGCAACGAGGTGCTGATCCCGGTGGCGAAGGAGGGCGGTTCCTGAACTGACGGCGAGCGCTCCCGCCCCTCCGCGCGCCTTGCGGCGCGCTGCGGGTTGGGCCGAGCGCCGCAGGCCGCTGCGCGGCGATGCGGCGCGGGCGGGCGGCGATCCGGCGCCTCGATGAAAGTGGGTCGCGGCTGAGAGCGGGCTTTTCGAGTATTTGGAGAAAGCGATGCGCGCGCGTATGGCGCTTCCGGGGTAGGACGGGCGCTCAGCCGCCGACGATGTCGCCGATGTTTTCGATGATCGCGACGAGGACGATCACGGCGGCGACGATCAGGACGATCCACCAGACGATGTTGAAGACGATGGCGCCGACGCCGAGCCCGGCGCCATAGGCGGCGAAGCGCCAGTTCTCGCGCTTCAGCGCGGAGATCAGCGAGAAGACGATGGCGGCGAGGCCGAGGATCGGGGCCGCGGCGGCGAAGTAAAGGCTGAGCGGCAGGGACGCGGGCGCCGCCTCTTCCGGCGGCAGGCCGAGGAAGCCGCGCCAGGCGGAGCGTCGGATATCGCCGGCGATCTCTCCGATCTGCTGACCGATGCTGGGGGCGGGTTCGAACATCGGGGCGAGGACATGGGCGAAGGCCATGACCAGCGCGCCGCCGCCGAAGAGCACCGCCCAGACGCCCCATTTGCGAAACGGGCTCGGGTCGGGGTCGGTCAGTTGATCCGTCATTGAAAGAGTATGGGAGGCGGCGCCGCGTTCCGCAAGATCACCCGCCGCCGAGCGTGCGCGCGGGGCGGCGCGTCGGATCGGCCTCCGGCGAGCCGGGGGCGGGGGCGGAGTGGACGCAGCCGTGATCACCATTCGCTTCGCAGATGGACCGTTTCACTCCGTCCGCGAAGCCGCGCCAGCTCATGGTCTCGCACCCGCCGAGCGCGAGGGCGGCGACAAGAACGAACGCGCGCATCAGTCCGGCTCATAGGCGAGAAGGTCGCCGGGCTGGCAGTCCAGAACCTCGCAGATCCGCTCGATGGTGGCGAAGCGCACGCCTTTCACGCGGCCCTGTTTCAGGAGCGAGAGGTTCGCCTCCGTCACCCCGACCGCCTCGGCGAGGTCCTTGGATTTCATTTTCCGCCGGGCGAGCATCACGTCCAGCGTCACGACGATGGGCATCAGACGATGGCCGCCGCGTCTTCGGCCAGCGCCGCCGCGCGGGTGAGGACGTCTCCGATGAGAAAGAGCGTCAGCGCGAGGAGCGCCGTCAGGATCCCGCTCGACGAGACGGCGATGGAGAGCGATCCGCCATCCGGCTGGAGAGCGAACTGGATCGCGACGTCGAAGGCGAACTCGATGACCAGCAGAGCCGCGACGAGGAGCCCGATGGCGCGGACCGCCGCGCCCGCGCTGCGGTGAAACCAGTCGCCTTGGGAGAACCGGCCGAGCGCGCGCGCCGCGATGAACAGCATGGCTGAGGTGATCGCGGCGGGCGCGAGGGCGCCGACCCAGACGAGCGTCGTCGTCGCGGCGGGGAGCGGGGCGGGGGCCGCTATGCCGTAGACCTCCGCCGCGTAGACATGCAGGGGATCGCCGAGGAGCAGGGCTGCGGAGATGGCGATCGGCAGGATCAGGGCGAAGCCGAAGCAGAGACCGGATGAAATCAGGCTCCAGCGTTTCAGGCGGGCGTCGGTTGAGGGCATTGGGCGAGGTTCCGTTAGAGGTGATTCAATTATTGTTTTACAGTAATTAATATCCCGATGATAGAAATAAAGCTGCTGACGTAGCGGACGGCTGCTCGCGAAAGCGCCGCCGCTCCGGCCGTGGGATCGGGCGTTTCGATTGAAGACAAGCGACCCCGGCTCAAGGCCGGGGCGGGTCGTGCGGAGGGCCGGTATGCGGAAGGCGTTTAGAGCGAGACGACGACCGTCCCCAGCTTCTCGCCCTTCTCCACCAGCTGATGGGCGGCGGCCATGTCGTCCATGCCGCCGCCGCTCACCACGGCGTGGTCGAGCGCGTCGTCTTCGAGCCAGCGCGTGATCGCGGCCTCGCCCGCGCGGTTGGTCTCCGCGTCGAAGAGGTAGCGGATCAGCATCCGCAGCGTCACGTGTTTGAACATGAAGCCGTAAAACTGGAGCGTCGGGGTCATCTCGGCGGCGGAGGCGTAGGAGGCGATGGTCCCTCCCTCCTTGATCACCTCCAGTGAGGCGGCCTGGTTGGCGCCGAAATCGACCTCCACGATCCGGTCGACGCCGGCGCCGCCGGTCATCTCCATCACCGCCTCAGCGACGTTCGTATCGCGGTAGTTGATCCAGTCCGCCGCCCCTGAATGGGCGCCCTTGGCGGAGGAGGAGACGGTCGTGATCACCCGGGCGCCGCCGAGCTCCGCCATCTGGATGGCGTAGCGGCCCACCGCTCCGGCGCCGCCGGTGACGAGGATGGTCCGTCCCTCCACCGGCCCGTCGGCGAAGAGCGCATGCCAGGCGGTCATGCCGGGGATGCCCATCAGCGCGCCCGCTTCGAAGCTGGCGGCGTCGGGCAGGAGCACAGCCTGTTCGGAGGGGAGGGCGCAGAACTCCGCCGCCGTCCCGAAGGCCCGCCGCCACTGGGCGTTCCAGAGCCAGACCCGCTCCCCGATACGCGCCGCATCGACGCCGTCGCCGACCGCTTCGATCACGCCCGCGCCGTCGGAATGGGGGATGATCTGGGGATAGGCCATCACGGCGCCGGGGCGGGCGCCGGAGCGGAGTTTGACGTCGGAGGGGTTGATCCCGCTCGCCTTGATCCGCACCAGCACTTCGCCGGGAGCGGGGGCGGGGTCCGTCATCTCGCCGATGGTCAGGACGTCTTTGGCGGAGCCGAAGGCTTCGTACCAGGCGGCTTTCATGGCGCGCTCCTTTGCAGGGGTTTCACCTTCAGGCGGGTGATGCGGTGGCGTTCGCGGGCGAGGATCTCGAAGCGGAAGCTGTGGAAGGAGAAGATGCGCCCGACCTCCGGGATCGCCTGCGCCTCATGGATGACGAGGCCCGCGACCGTGGTCGCCTCGTCGTCCGGCAGGTCCCAGTCGCCGAAGCGGTTGAGATCGCGGATCGTCATGTCGCCGTCGATCTCGATGGAGCCGTCTTCGGCCCGCTCCATGCCATCGGTTTCGATGTCGTGCTCATCCGCTATGTCGCCGACGATCTCCTCCAGGATGTCTTCGAGGGTGATCAGGCCCTGAAGATCGCCGTATTCGTCCACCACCAGCGCGAAGTGGGAGCGGCGGCGGAGAAACTCGCGCATCTGCTCGTCCATGGAGGTCGTGTCGGGCACGAACCACGGCTCCATCGCGACCTTCATGACGTCGAAGGCGGCGAGGCTCTCGTTGGACTGACGGGTCAGGCGGTCGACCTCGCGGAGGAGGTCTTTGGCGTGGATCACGCCGACGATGTTCTCCGGGTTGTCCTTCCAGACCGGGATGCGGGTGTGGGCGGACTGGAGGCAGAAGGTGACGATCTCTTCGGGATCGGATTCCGCGTCGATGGTTTCGATGTTCCGCCGGTGCATCATCACCTCCGCCACCTCGCGAGAACGCAGGTCGAGGGCGGCGAGGACGCGGTCGCGGTCGTCCTTCTCCACCGCGCCTTCGGAATGATGCATGTCGACGGCGGCGCGGATCTCGTCATGGGCGCCCATGATCCGGGCGTTCGGATCGGCGTCAACGCCGAAGAGGCGCAAGGCGGCCCGGGCGAGGAGGCGCACCACGCTCACGATCGGGGCGAAGACCCGCACGATGATGGAGATCGGGCGCGCCACCCGCACGGCGGCGGCTTCGGCGTTGGTGATGGCGTAGGTCTTCGGCGTCACCTCAGCGAAGATCAGGATCAGGAAGGTCATGATCAGCGTCGCCGACGCCACGCCCGCTTCGCCGAAAAGCGAGAGGAAGAGCTGCGTCGTCAGCGACGCCGCCAGAATGTTCACTAGGTTGTTGCCGAGGAGGATCGCGCCGATCAGCCGCTCGCTGTCGTCGGTGAGGCGAAGCGCGGTCTTGGCGCCCTTCGATCCCTTGCCCGCGAGCCCGTGCAGGGACGCCCGGCTGACGGCGGTGAGGGCGGTTTCCGATCCTGAAAAGAACGCGGACATGAGGAGGAGGCCGGCGATTGCTGCGGCCGTCCACCAGATCGCGGGGTCCATATCGTTGGGTTCCTTGCGGAGTTGTGATGCGACAACGTTTGAAGCGCTATCTTATGGTCGCGGCGTGGGACTTCAATACGGGCGACCTCAATGATACAGACGCATTGGCGCGACTTAGGCGCGCTGGATGGCCCGGTGCTGGCCTTCGGCGGGCCATACTCGAACCTTCACGCGACGGAGGCGCTGATCGTGGAGGCGTCCCGGCTCGGCGTCCCGCCGGGGAACGCGATCTGCACGGGCGACGTCGTCGCCTATTGCGGATCGCCCGCTGAGACCGTCGCCGCGATCCGCGACTGGGGCTGCGCCGTGGTCGCCGGCAATTGCGAGGAGCAACTGGCGGCGGGCGCCGCCGATTGCGGCTGCGGGTTCGAGGAGGGTACGGTCTGCGACGCCCTTTCGGCCGAATGGTACGCCTACGCCTCCGCTCGCATCTCTAACGAAGTCCGGCGTTGGATGGCGGCGACGCCCGAGCGCATCGCCTTCGCCCACAGGGGCGCGCGCTGGGCCGTGATCCACGGCGGCGCGACCGATGTGAGCCGCTTCATCTGGCCCGGTCAGCGCGACGTCATCCGCGAAGAGATCGCGGCGTTAGAGGCGGAGGCGGGCCCGTTCGACGGCGTGATCGCGGGCCATTGCGGTCTGGCCTTCATTGAAGAGGTCGACGGCAGGCTCTGGGTCAACGCCGGGGTGATCGGGATGCCCGAAAACGACGGGACGCGGGACGTCTCCTACTGCGTCCTCGACGAGGTTCCCGTCCTCCATCGGCTTACATACGACACGGCCGCAGCGGCGAAGGCGATGTCGGGACGCGCGACGCCTTACGCCGCCGCTCTGCGCACCGGGCGGTGGCCGAGCGAAGACGTTCTCCCGCCCGATCTCAGACGCGCCGTCGCCGCTGAATAGCCGACGCGCCCTTCACTCTTCCCCAAATACTCAAAGAGACTCAGGGCCGCTCGCGGCCCCTCGGGCGAGGAGGCGGCTCCCGGAGGGAGCTCCGACGAGGCCGACCCTACGCCACCGCCGCGCGGCGCCGCTCGAAGATCCCCGACGCGATCAGCACGCCCGCCGACACGACCGCCACCCCGATCCAGACAAGCGGCTTCGCGGGCTGGCCGAGGAAAACGTCGGAGGCGAGGGCGACGATGGCCGGGGTCAGCGCGACGAAAGCCGACCCCTGGGACGGCCCGAGGCGGATGATCGCGTAGGTGTAGGTGACGATGGCGACGACGCCGGAGCCGAACTGCGCGAGGCCCGTCCAGGCGATCAGCCCCCATGAAGCGCGGCTGAAATCCGCCCCGAAAATCGCGATGGCGATGATCGCGATAGGAACGCACCAGAAGGAGACGAGCGCCGTCGCCTCCAGCGCGCTGAGGCCCGATCCGCGCTGGGCGATGGCGTAGAAGGAGAAGAGGAGCGAGCCGCCGGAGAAGCACATGTAGCCGATCCACGCTCCCTCGCTCGCGGTGGAGAGCGCGTCGTAGCCGCCGACGGCGAAGACGCCGACCGCGATCAGCGCGAAGCCGAAAAGGCGGAGGTTCCCGATCCGCTCCTTCAGGATGATCCAGGACAGCGCCGCCACCCAAAGCGGCAGGACGCCGGGGGCGAAAATGCCGCTGTCGGCGGGCGGGGCCATCGAGAAGCCGAGGGGGACGAGGAACATGAAGCTGACCCCGGCGCCGAGCACCATCGTCAGGAAGCGCCATGTCTCCAGCCCCTTCGGCCAGATGCCGATCCGCCAGATGATCGGGATCAGCACGGTCGCGCAGGTGAAGGCGCGGATCGCGCCGAGCTCGATCACGCCCAGCCCGCCCATGGTCGCGCCGCCGGTGGTGACGAGGAAATTCGCCCAGATCGCGACGGAGAACAGCGCGGCGGCGACCGCGAGAAGCGTCTCCCGCGTCATGGAATGGCGAACCCGCAAGCGGGGCGCGCCGTGCAAACAGGTTTCAAGATGGCTCGCCCCTCGCGTCACGTCGCGCCGAATGGACGGCGCGAGCGGAGAGATTGCAAGCGCGCATCGCGCCTCACCCCGCCGCGCGGGCCGGTTCGTCGAACGCGTAGCGAAGCGCGATCGGGGCCTTCTGCGGGCGCTCTGCGATGAAGTCCGCCGCCCGCGCCGCCATCATCTGCGTTGGCGCGTTCAGGTTCGCGCTTACGACGCGCGGCATGACGGAGGCGTCGACGACGCGGAGGCCCGCGACGCCCCTGACGCGGAATTCTCCATCCACCACGGCGGTCTCGTCCGCCCCCATGCGGCAGGTCCCGCAGGGGTGGAAGTCCGTCGTCGTGGAGGCCCGGATCCACGCCTCCACCGCTCTGTCGTCGCCGACCTCCGGGCCAGGGTCGATGGGCGCGCCGCGCAAGGCGTCGAAAGCGGGTTGGGCGACGAGGTCGCGGGTCTTCGCGACGCCCTCTATCATCTCGCGCATGTCCTCCTGGTCGGAGAGGTAATTGAAGCGCAGCTTCGGCTTCGCGGTGGGGTCGGCGGAGGCGAGGGTCAATGCGCCCCGGCTGCGCGGGCGCAGTTGATCGACATGGATCGCGAACGCCTGACGCAGGGCGATGCGCCCGTCGACATATTCGAAGCCGATGGGGCCGAAATGGTATTGCAGGTTCGGGTAGTCGAACCGCTCCGCCCCCCGGATCAGCCCGCCCGCTTCCCATATGTTCGAAGCAGCGATCCCGTCGCGCAGGATCAGCCAGCGCGCGCCCGCCTTCGCCTTGCCGAGCGGTTTGCCGACATGGTGGATCGGGTAGCTCTCCCGGCTCTCCCACTGGAGGATGACGGAGGCGTGGTCCTGCAGATTGCGCCCGACCTCCGGCGCTTCGACGGTCATCGCGATGTCGTGGCGCTTAACTTCATCCGCGGGGCCGACGCCGGAGAGCATCAGAAGCTGCGGCGAGTTGATCGCGCCGCCGGAGAGGACGACCTCTCCCGCCTCAGCGATCCGATCCTCGCCGCGATGGGCGAAGGCGACGCCTTCGGCGCGGCCATCCGAGATCAGGATGCGCTGCACGGCGGCGCCGGTCAGTAGCGTGACGTTGCCCCGCGCGAGAGCGGGGCGGAGATGCGCGACCGCCGCGCTGCACCGGCGTCCGTCGCGCTTGGTGGCGTCGAACCGGGCGACGCCTTCGGGGTTGAAGCCGTTGAGGTCGTCGGAGCGGCCCTGGCCCGCTTGCTCTCCGGCCTCCAGAAACGCATCATAAAGCGGGCAGTCGAAGGCGGCGGGCGAGACGCCGAGCGGCCCGTCGCCCCCGCGCCACTCATCCGCGCCGCCCGCGTAACTCTCGCCCGCTTTGAAGTAGGGGAGGCAGTCGGCGTAGCTCCAGCCCGCGAGGCCGAGATCGGTTTCCCAATGGTCGTAATCGCGCGGATGGCCGCGCATGTAGACCATCGAGTTGATGGAAGAGGAGCCGCCGACGACCTTGCCGCGCGGCATGAATACGCGCTGATCGTCGAGCGCGGGTTCGGGCTCCGTCTCGTAGTTCCAGTTCAGTTTCGGATCGCGCCACGCCCGGTAAACCCCTGCGGGAACGTGGATCCAGAGGTTCCGGTCCATCGGGCCGGCCTCCAGGATCAGGATGGACTTCGACGTATCCGCGCCGAGCCGGTTGGCGAGCACGCAGCCCGCCGACCCGGCGCCGATGATGACGTAGTCGAACTGGAGGCGCTCAGAGATGCCCTTCCTCCTCCAGCACCCTGCGCGCGACGCGGAAGCATTCGAGGCCCATGGGCACCCCGCAATAGATCGCGACGACGTGAACGGCGGCGCGGATCTCCTCTTTCGAGCAGCCGTTGTTCAGGGCGCCCCGGCAATGCGTCTCCCACTCATGCAGGCGGCCGAGGGCGCCGAGCATGGAGAGGTTCATCAGGCTGCGGGTCTTCGGGTCGATCGCGTCGTCGCCCCAGCCGAAACCCCAGCACCATTCGGTCATCATCTCCTGAAAGGGGCGGGTGAAATCATCCGCCGCGTCGAGGGATTTCGCCACATATTCGGGCCCGAGCGTCGCCTTGCGCTGGGCGAGGCCCGCCTCAAACCTGTCCTTGTCCATGATCGCCGTCTCCCTTTCCCGATATCCGTTAACGCGACCGTAGCGTCGCTTCGGCAGACTGTCGCCTCTCGCATCGCCCTTCGGCGCGCGCTAAAAAGACCGCGAAGGGCGGGAGGCGACGTGAAGCTCTATTTTCGGATCAAGGATAACGGCGCGACGGCGTTCCGCCCGGTGGAGGACCCGACGCGAGGGCGGCTCGACCTGCAGCCTCTCGCCGACGTCAATCACCGCAACGGCGCGATCAAGCCGCGGCGAGAGGCGGAGATCGACGAGGCCGAAATGGCGGAGATCGAAGCGTGGATCGCCGCGCGGCGGGCCGAAATGGCGGCGGCGGCGGCGGAGACGCCGCGTCGCGCAGTGGAGGCGATCAACGCCGCCGCGCAATGGTACGGCGGCAAGCCCGACCCAACGGCGGCGGACGCGGCGCGCGACGACCTCCTGATGGCGATGCACGATCTCCGCGCGACGATCGTTCGCTACATGGCGGACCGGGCGTCTGTTGACGACGAGGAGTAAAGCGCCGAACCTCCGCAATAAGTTGCGACCAATAAGTTTGCTTCAGGAGATTTAGGCCGATGAGATCAGCAATTCTCGCCGTCGTTGCGGCGCTATCCCTCTCCGCTCCCAACGCGGCCGTCGCGGCGAGCGCAGGCGAAACCACGGTGAGGGCGCAAATCGAGAAGGCGGGGTTCAACAACCCGCGCAAGATCGGCGTGATGGCGGGCGCGCGGCACTACTGCGAGCTGCAGATCGAGCAGTTCCTCGAGCCCTACTGGATGCGGATCAGCTTCACACAGCAGAACCCGGATCATGAGTGGAGCCGCATGATCGACGAGGCGAAGAAGACGATCGTCGTGCTGCGCAAGGCGAGCACGCCCTGCGATGACGATTTCAAGACGTATCTGGAGCGGCTCGCCTACTGACGAAGGCGTGAACGAGATCGTCTCGCGGCCCCTCCATCGTCCGGTTTATGAACGCGGAACAGGGGCGTGGAGGCCGTGTCTGGTTGAGTTGACATGGCGGCGGCGACCCGCGAGCCTTCGGGCGCTGTCGCGGAAGGAAGACCATGACGATCGAGCAGAAGCTGACGCCGGAGACGCCGCTCCGCCCGTTCTCCCATCCCGAATGGACCGCGAAGGGCGAGCGCCGGGCGAGCGTGGCGCTGGAGCGGCTGGAGACGCTCTGGTTCAACACCGGGACGCTCTGCAATATCGAATGCGTTGGCTGCTATATCGAGTCGAGCCCGACCAACGACCGGCTGGTCTACATCACCGCGGCTGAGGTCAAGGCTTATCTCGACGAGATCGCGGCGAGCGGTCTGGAGACGCGGGAGATCGCCTTCACCGGCGGCGAGCCCTTCATGAACCCCGAAATGATCGAAATGATCGAAGCGCCGCTGAGGCGCGGGTTCGAGGTTCTGGTCCTCACCAACGCGATGCGTCCGATGATGCGGAAGACGATGCTGGCGGGGCTGGCGCGGCTGATCGGGGAGCATGGCGACCGGCTCACGCTCCGCATCTCTCTCGATCACCACACCGCCGCCGCCCATGACGAGCTGCGCGGGGCGGGCGCGTTTGAAAAGACGCTGACCGGTATGCGCTGGCTGCGCGATCAGGGCGCGCGGATGGCGGTCGCGGGGCGGACGCTTTGGGGAGAAGCGGAAGGGGACGCGCGGCGCGCCTTCGCCGACCTGTTCGAGGCGGAGGGTTTCGCCATCGACGCCGCCGATCCGGGGGCCTGCGTGCTCTTCCCCGAAATGGACGAGACGGTTGAGACGCCGGAGATCACCACCGCCTGCTGGGGCATTCTCGACAAGGCGCCGTCTTCGGTGATGTGCTCCAACTCGCGCATGGTGGTGAAGCGGAAGGGGGCGAAGCGCCCGACCGTTCTCGCCTGCACGCTGCTGCCCTACGATCCCGCGTTTGAGCTGGGCGAGACGCTGGCGGCGGCCTCCGGCGCGGTGTCGTTGAACCATCCCCATTGCTCCAAGTTCTGCGTTCTGGGCGGGGCGAGCTGCTCCGCCTGACGGAGTTCTCGGAAATCGGCGATGAAGAACGGGTTTCGATTTGAGCGGAGTGCCGAGGCATTGCGCCGCCCCTTTCCTCCCCACGTTTTCTAGTTTGCGGGCAAACTAGCAACATATTGAGGTCGCAGCGTTTAATTGGCGTCTCGGCGATAGTGGCGCCTGCCTCTCCCGAACCTGACGACGATCTCAGGCCCTGACGACGCGGGGAGCGGGAGCAGCCGAGAACACTCATCTTTGATGGAGACGGCGCGCCTCCCTTTCCTCGCGAAAGCGCGCTTTCATCATGTCGCTCCATGGGATAGGGCCGCGGAACGCTAGGGGTCCGGACTTCACGCCATGTTGGAAATCGTCAGCGTCACGCTGCCTTACTTCGCGCTGATCCTTTGCGGCTACGTCGCGCGCGGGACGGGCGTGATGGTTGAGGGATCGGCGAAGGCGCTGAACGGCTTCGTCCTCTATTTCGCGCTGCCCGCGATGATGATCCGCGCCATCGGCGCGATCCCGTTTCAGGACGTGCTGAACGTCGAGTTCGCCATCGCATGGGCGGTGATCTCCATCGCGCTCTTCGCAGGGGTCATCGCGGTCTCCATGCTGCTTTTCCGCGAGGGGGGCGCGGCGGCGACGGTGCGGGCGGCGGCCTCCTCTCATGGGAACATCGGCTATCTCGGCCTGACGCTGGTGATCGGGCTGATGGGGGAGGTCGCGGCGGGGCCTGTCGCAATGGCGATTGTCTTCGACATGATGATCCTTATTCCGGTCTCCATCGCGCTTCTGGAGTTCTTCGGGAAGGAGACGGGCGGCGGGCTCGCCCAGACCCTGCGCGCTGCGGTTCTGAACCCGTTCGTCGTCTCCATCGTCGCCGGGCTCGGCCTGAGCCTGAGCGGCGCGACGCTCCCCGGTCCGGCGGATGATTTCCTCCGGATTCTCGGCATGGCCGCCGTGCCCGCCGCGCTCTTCGCCATCGGCGTGACGCTCTACGCCCAGCCGATGCGGGCGGCGGCGGGGGAGTTGACGGCGATTTGCCTGGTTAAGCTCCTTCTTCATCCGCTCGTCGTCATAATGGTCGCGACTTCGGAGATTTTCGATCTCAGCCGGGAGGAAGTGGCGATCGCCGTCCTCCTCTCCGCCCTGCCGGTGGCGAACAACGTTTTTCTCGTCGCGACCCGCTACGACGTGCGCCCGAACCGGATTTCGGGAGCGATCCTTTTCTCCACCAGTCTCGCCTTGATCACGTTCAACCTTTGGGCTTGGCTCCTGCTGACCGAATAGAAGGGGGGAGCGCATGAAGCTCGCGGATTTCGAGGTATTCGTCGTCGGCAACCCGCCGCCCCGGAAGGGCGGGCGATACTTCATCTTCACCAAGCTGGTCACCGCCTGCGGGATCGTCGGCTATGGCGAGATCTACACGGCCGGGTTCTCGCCCCACGTGGTGGCGGAGGCGGCGAAGGACATCTACGCCCGCCATTTCGACGGCGTCGATCCGCACCGGGTGGAGCATCTTTACCGTCTGACCTATGGCGGCGGATACACCCAGCGCCCCGACGCCACGGTGATGGGGGTTTTCGCGGGGCTGGAGATCGCCTGCTGGGACATCATCGGCAAAGCGGCGGGGCAGCCGATATACAGTCTTCTCGGCGGGGCGACGCGGGAGCGGGTGCGGTCCTACACCTATATCTACCCGGCTTCAGGCGACGTTTATCCGAGCTACGGCTCCACCTCCGTCTACGACGACCCGGACGCGGCGGCGGCGCGGGCGCTGGAATATGTCGATCAGGGCTTCACGGCGGTGAAGTTCGATCCGGCGGGGCCCTATACGATCTACGATGGCCGCCAGCCCGATCTCGCGTCGCTGGAGCGGTCGGAGATGTTCTGCAAACGCATTAGGGAGGCGGTGGGCACGCGCGCCGATCTCCTCTTCGGCACCCATGGGCAGTTCACGACCTCAGGGGCGAAGCGGCTGGCGCGGCGGATCGAAGCCTATGAGCCGCTGTGGTTCGAAGAGCCGACCCCGCCCGAGAGCCCGGAAGAGATGGCGGAGGTCGCGGCCTTCACCTCCACCCCCATCGCGACGGGCGAGCGGCTATCGACCAAGTACGAGTTCCACCGCGTGCTGGCCTGCAAGGCGGCGCAGATCCTTCAGCCCGCGCTGGGCCGGGTCGGGGGCATTCTGGAAGCCAAGAAAATCGCTGCGATGGCGGAGCCGCACTACGCGGTGATGGCGCCGCATCTTTATGCGGGCCCCATCGAGGGGGCGGCGAATATTCAACTCGCCATGTGCATTCCAAACTTCCTGATCGCGGAGAGCATCGAGACATGGGGTGGCTTCCATGGCGAGGTGTTGAAGACGCCCGTGCGGTGGGAGGAGGGCTACGTCATTCCTTCAACGGAGCCCGGTCTCGGCGTAGAGCTGGACGAGGACGTGGCGCGGGCGCATCCTTATGAGGGGGATGAGTTGCATCTGGAGATGCAGCCGCAAGCGCGCACGCCCTAACCTCCCCGACGCCTCCGCAGCGCCGCGGAGGTTCTCGGCTATCGCCTCAAGCGGCGGCGGCGGGTTCGTCGGAGCTCCCTTCGGGAGCCGCCTCCTCACCCGCTCGCGCTTCGTGCGAATCTGAGTATTTGGAGAAAGCGATGGGGAGCCGGGCGCGCTTGGCCGGAGGGATGCGCGCCATCAAGTGGCGACGCGCCCCTTGCGATCCGGAAACGAAAAAGGCCGCCTTGAAAGGCGGCCTTGTCAGCAGCGCTGCGGCGCTTATTCGAGCGGTTCAGGCGTGCCGTCCGCTTCGTTGAGCCACGCGATAAGGTTCGCGCGGTCTTCGGATTTGCGCAGACCGTTGAAGCCCATCGAGGTGCCCGGCGCCCATTTCTTCGGCGCTTCGAGGAAGCGGTACAGGTTCTCCGGCGACCAGATCTCGTCTCCAGGCAGGTTGCCGGAATAGCGGAAATCCTCAATCGCGTTGATCGGACGGTTCACGATCTCCCAGAGATGCGGGCCGGTCTTGTTTTCGCCGTCGGCGACCACGTGGCAGGCCTGGCACTTTTTGAAGACGCTCTCGCCTTCGGAGGCGTCGGCGGCCGCGAAGATCGCGGCGAAGTCGATCTCCTCCTCGACCTCCTCCTCAGCGTCCGCATCGTCGATCTCAAGCGCGAAGGCGAGTTCCTCGGAATGGTGCGGATGGAAAATCTTCTCGCCGAAGAAGCTCAGGCCCAGAAGAATGAGCAGGGCGCCGCAAAAGCCGCCCACGATCTTGTTCAGTTCGCCCATCAGACGTCGTCCCCGATTTGCTCTGCGCGACGCTTTGGCCGCGTCCTGTATCCGCGGGGATATAGTCGCTTCCCGAGGGGGGTCGCAAGGCGTATAAGGCGCGACCCTTTGACCGGAGAAATCGAGGAAAATCGCGCGCAATGGCGGAGAAGATCGCATTCCAGGGAGAGCTCGGCGCCTATTCCCACCAGGCCTGTTCGGAAGTCTATCCTGAGATGGAGCCATTTCCCTGCGCGAGTTTCGAAGAGGCGATGGCGGCGGTGCGCGGCGGCGAAGCGGCGCTCGCGATGCTGCCGGTGGAGAACTCGACTTACGGCCGGGTCGCCGACATTCATTCGCTCCTGCCTGCGAGCGGCCTCTACATCATCGCCGAGCATTTCGTGCCGGTGCGGATACAGCTCCTCGGTCGGCATGACATGTCGCTTGACGACGTGCGGGAAGCGCGAAGCCATACCGTGCTTCTAGGCCAATGCCGCCGCTTCCTGAAAGAGCGCGGGATCAAGCCGGTCGCCGCGGCCGATACGGCGGGAGCCGCCAAAGCGATCAGCGAAGGCGCGGCCCCGGGAGCGGCCGCGCTCGCCTCGGCGCTCGCTGGTGAGATTTACGGGCTCAAGGTGCTGGCCGCCGACATTCACGACGCAGATCACAATACGACGCGGTTTCTGGTGATGAGCCGCCGCAAGGTGGAGGCCGACCCGATGGGCGGTCCGGCGCTGACCAGTTTCGTTTTTCAGGTCCGCAACCTGCCCGCCGCGCTTTACAAGGCGATGGGCGGCTTCGCGACAAACGGCGTGAACATGGTGAAGCTGGAGAGCTACATGATCGACGGCTCCTTCACCGCGACGCAGTTCTACGCCGATATCGAAGGGCATATCGAGGACGAAGCGGTGCAGCGCGCGATGGAGGAACTCGGCTTCTTCACCTCCTCTCTCAAGGTCCTCGGGACCTATCCGCGGAGCGCTGCGCGCGACGGGCGCTAGCGCGGGCGGAGAGGGAAGGGCGCCTTCCTCGGAGCTCCCTGAGGGAGCCGCCTCGTCAGGCGCCGGATCGCGCGCGATCCGGTTCGCTTGCGCGAAGCCGCGGGCGCGGCGTTCGAGTATTTTCGGAAAGCGATGAATATAGCCCCCACTTTCACTCTTCTGAAAATACTCAAAAAATTCTCCCGCCTCGCGCGGAACCTAGCATTGGAGCGCCCGGCCGCGAGCCGCGCGGCGAAGCCGCGACGAGCGGCCATCGCGGGCCGAAGGGCCGCAATTCCTCGCATCTGATCGCGTTGCGAACCAACTGGAGCGCGCCGGCGAGGGCTGCGCGATTACCTGCATCGTGCGCAAGCTTCACGACGAGGCGGGCCTTATGGCCGCTTTCGCAATTTCGCGCAATTCAGCAAGGCGACGGGACGCTGGGCGTGGCGGCCCTAATGAAAAGTTAGCCGCAAGGCCCGAAGCGAAACGACCCTTACTTCCGCACTGCGACGGCTTTTCCCGTGGCGTTCTTCGACGCGGCTCCGCCGTTTCATGACGCAGGTCGGGCGCGTCGGCGGGCGGTCCGGGTCATGCGACGGTAAAACCCTTCTGGACGTATTTCGCATCTTTTTTCGCCCTGAAGTTGCGTGGGCCGCGTTAGCATGGCCACGCGAATCGCGCCGAGGCGTTGTCGAAGATGAAAGCTGCCGCCGCCGCTGAATACCGTCGCCAAGCTGTCGTCGAAACGATGCGCGAATGTCGCGAAAACCATAGAAGCGAAGGGTCGGCCAAGGCCCCGTTTTCCCAAGCCCCACGCAGGAGAGGTATGATGAAAGATCTCACCCACGACATGGATTTCGACGAATTCGACGAGGCGATGAGCCCGCGTCCCGAGGAGAGCGATTTCGACCAGGTGGTCGAACGCGCGCTCAGCCGGCGCGGCTTTATCGGCGGCGCGCTCGCCTTCGGCTCGGTCGCCGCGATCGGCGCGGGCGCCGCGCCTCAAGCGCAGGCGGCCGCCCATGCGAAATCGTCCCGTTTCGCGTTCGAGCAGATCCCGACCTCCACCGCCGACGACATCATGTTGCCGCCGGGCTATTCCTATGACGTCGTGGTGCGCTGGGGCGATCCGATCAGCCCGGATGGGCCGGAATTCGATCACGCCACGCTCGGCACCGGCGCCAGTCAGGCGGTGACCTTCGGGGACAATATCGACGGTATGGAGCTTTTCCAGATCGGCGACAGCACGGTGGTCGTCGTCAACAACGAGTACACCAACCGCAAGGTGCTCTGGAAAGACGGCGTTCCGGGAGGAGACGACGACATCCTCAAGGGCAAGATGGCCCACGGCCTCTCCATCGTCGAAGTCGACGACGCGTCAGGCAAGTGGGAAGTCGTGAAGGACAGCCCGTACAACCGCCGCGTCACGCCCGATACGCCGATGGAGATCACCGGCCCCGCGCGCGGCCATGACCTTTTGAAGACGGCGGCGGAGCCGACGGGGACTATGTCGCTCGGCACCTGGAACAATTGCGGCTCCGGCACGACGCCCTGGGGCACGTATCTGGCCTGCGAAGAGAACTTCAACGGCTACTTCTCGGCCTCCGACGAAGGCGCGTCGCTGACGGACGGGCACAAGCGCTACGGCGTTCGCGACAAGGACTGGGGCTACGGCTGGGCGCAGATCGACGAGCGGTACGACGTCGCCAAGCACCCGAACGAGCCGAACCGCGCGGGCTGGGTCGTGGAGGTCGATCCGTCGGACCCGACGTCGACCCCGAAGAAGCGCACCGCGCTCGGTCGGTTCAAGCATGAAAACGCGGAGGTCGTGATCAACGCCGACGGCCGCGTCGTCATCTACATGGGCGACGACGAGCGGGGCGAGTATCTCTATCGCTACATCTCCGACGGCGTTTACGCGCCGGGGGCGGACACCGACGATCTGATGGAGAACGGGACGCTTTACGTCGCGCGCTTCGATGACGACGGCACGGGAACGTGGCTCGCGCTCACGCCGGAGACGACCGGTATGGCGTCCAAAGCGGAAGTGATGATCCACGCCCGCATGGGCGCCTCCGCCGTCGGCGGGACCACGATGGACCGCCCGGAATGGGTGACGGCGAACCCGAACGCGGCGGAAGTCTACGTCGCCCTGACCAACAACAAGAACCGCGGCGTGAAGCCGAACGCTGGGGGCGACGACACCTCCGTCAACGGTCCGAACCCGCGGGAGGCGAACAAGTACGGCCAGATCGCGCGCTGGCGTCCCGATGGCGGCGATCACACGGCGGATGGGTTCGCCTGGGATCTCTTCGTGCTGGCGGGCAATCCGACGGTGCATTCGGACGCCAACGCCGGGTCGGACAATGTGAACGCGGGGAACATGTTCAACTCCCCCGACGGGCTCGCCTTCGACAGCGCTGGCATGATCTGGATCCAGACGGACGGGAGCGACAGCAACGAAGGCGATTTCGCGGGGCAGGGCAACAACATGATGCTCTGCGGCGATCCCGCGACGGGGGAGATCCGCCGTTTCATGGTCGGCCCGCGCGATTGCGAGGTCACGGGCCTGATGTGGAGCCCGGACCGCAAGACGATGTTCGTCGGCATCCAGCATCCGGGCGACAGCGGCAACAGCCACTGGCCTGAGGGCGGCGACGCCACCCCCCGCTCCGCCGTGATCGCGGTGAAGCGGGATGACGGCGGGTTCGTCGGCTGACGCCGCTTTGATCCAGGGAGGGGCCGCGTCTTCGGGCGCGGCCCTTTTCCTTGGCCACGGCTCAGGTTGTTATGGCCACAATTATGGCCTATATTTATGGCCATACACGGAGGCTATAATGAACGTATCCGTCGCCGAGCTGAAAGCCGACCTCTCCGCCATCCTGAAGCGCGCGGCGGAGGGCGAGGAGATCGTCGTCACCAAACACGGGCGCCCCTATGTGGAGGTGCGCGCGAAGAAGCCGTTGACGCGCGAGGAGATCATTGCGCGTCGGAAGGCGCGCTCCGGTAGCATGAAAGAGGGCTACTGGATGGCGGATGACTTCAATGCGCCTATGGATGATTTCGCAGATGCGCCGCTGATATCTGATAGCGACGAATGGCGTTCCTGATAGATACGCATGTCTTGATCTGGGATACGGTTGGCGACCCGCGTCTCGACCCATCCCATCGCAAGGTGTTGAATAGCGATGCGGCGCTGTTCGTCAGCGCGGTGACCCTTTGGGAGGTCGAGATCAAACGGATGGGTGGAAAACTTCGCCTCTCGCCGGACTTCTGCGAAGGCGTTCTAGAGGACCCGTTCGAGATCGTCGATATCTCGGCCGACCACGCCATCGCCGCTGGACGCTTGCCTCTCATTCATCGCGACCCGTTCGACCGAATGCTCGTCGCGCAGGCGCAGAGCGAAGGTTTGACCATTTTAACTGCGGACGAAGCGATCAAAGCCTACGACGTCGCGACCCTTTAACTCCGCCACCTCAGCACCCGCGCCTCGATCAGCGACAGCGCCGCGCTGACGAGGACGCCGAGGATCGAGAGGATCACGACGCCCGCGAAGAGGCGTTCGAGGTCGTAGAGCGATCCGGCCTCCAGAATGTAAGCGCCGATGCCGTATTCGGCGCCCAGCATCTCCGCCGCCACCAGCAGAATGATCGCGATGGCGAGGGAGATGCGGAGGCCCGAGAGGATGCCGGGCATGGCGCCGGGCAAGACGATCTTGCGGACGATGGACCACCAGCTCAGCCCAAAACTCTGCCCCATGCGGATCAGCGTGCGGTCCACGTTGTCCACCGCGCCATAGGCGGCGACGACGGTGGGGGTGAAAGTGCCAAAGGCGATCAGGGCGTATTTCGACCCCTCGTCGATGCCGAACCAGATCACGAAGAGGGGGAGGAGCGCGATCTTCGGGATCGGGAAGATCGCTGCGACCAGCGGGACGAGTCCGGCGCGGATATAGGAGAAGAGCCCGATCAGCACGCCGACGCTGATCCCAGCGCTCGCGCCGATGGCGGCGCCGACTGCGAGGCGGGAGAGGGACGGAGCAAGATGCTTCCAAAGAAGCCCAGTGTCGTAGAGGTCGCGGAAGGTGGCGAGCACGTCGGAAGGCTTGGGGAGCGTCAGGGCGGAGATTACGCCGGAGCGCGTGCCGGCCTCGATCAGCGCGATAAGCGCGACGAAGACGGCGACGCCGACCCAGCGGCGGGCGGTGGGGCGGAAGCCGCCGCCGCGAAAGGGGACGCGGGTTTCAGGCATCCAGAAGCTCCGCATCCGCCGCCGCCGCCTCTTCGCGCATCAGCGACCAGAGGCGCTTTTGCACCGCCTCCAGATCCGCGTCGCCGAGGCCGCGTTCGCCCAGGGGCTTGTCGATGCGCACGACCTCCCGGATGCGGCCGGGGCGGCGGGATAGGACGACGATCTGATGGCCGAGGCGCACGGCCTCCGCCAGATTGTGGGTGACGTAGACGGCGGTGAAGGGCGCTCGGGACCAGAGGGCGATCAGGTCGTCCATCAGCAATTCGCGTGTCTGGCTGTCCAAGGCGGAGAGCGGCTCGTCCATCAGCATCACCGCCGGATTGACGGCGAGTGCGCGGGCGATGGCGACGCGCTGCTTCATGCCGCCCGAAAGCTGCTTCGGCAGGGCGTCGGCGAAATCGGAGAGGCGGGTGCGGGCGAGGACGTCTGCGATGATCGCTTCGCGCCGCTCCGCCGTCAGCCCGTGATCCTCCAGCGCCAGCGCGATGTTGCCGCGCGCCGTGCGCCAGGGGAGGAGGGCGAAATCCTGAAAGACGTAGGTGAGCGGGTTGAGGCAATCGGCGGGCGGCTCGCCAACCTGCATGACGGCCCCTGAGGTCGGCTCCTCCAGCCCGCCAATCAGGCGGAGGAGGGTGGATTTTCCGCAGCCCGACGGGCCGACGATGCAAACGATCTCCCCCGACGGGATGTCGAGCGAGACGTCGTCAAGGACGGTCATCCCACCATATTCATGGCGGATCGTATCGAGGCGGAGGCGCATGAGGGAACAGGCGCGCCGGAGACCCGGCGCGCCCTGAACTCAGGCGATTTGGACGTAGGAATTGTCGATCAGCGTATCGAGGGTGATGGAGGATTTCACGAGCCCCTCCGACTGGAACCACGCCAGCTGATCGGCGACGGAGGTGACGTTCAGCTCAGCCCCTTTGTTGATCCGCATGGAGCCTGCGATGATGCTCTTCGCGGCCTTCTCCAGCGGGCGGTCGGTGTAGACGTAGTTGTGGATCAGCTTGACCATCTCGTCCCGCGCCGCATCGCCCTCGGTCCCGTCGACCATCGTGGCGTTGTAGTCGGCGCCGCCCTGCGCGAACGCCTCCACGAAAGCCGCGGTCTGGGTTTGGGCGTTGGCGGCGTTGTCGGCGGAGGTGAAGACGGTCGTCACCTGATAGTTCGGCAGGTACGTCGCAACGTCGCCGATGATCTGGACCGCGCCAGCCCCGCCGAGGCCCTTGGCGATGTGGGGAACGATGGACCAGGCGTCGACTTGGCCCGACTTCATCGCGCCGATGATCGCGCCGACCTTCTGGAGCGGCTTGAACTTGGGCGTCACGCCCTCCGCCGCGCCGATCTTGGAGCCCATGTAATGGAAGGAGGACCCGGCCTGCGTCACCGCATAGGTCTTGCCATCGAGCGCTGCGGGGGAGGTCAGGCCCGCCTCATGGGCGGCGTTGGAGGCGAGGATCTTCTGGCCGTCGATGCCCGGCTCCTCCGACAGCGCGCCGCCGATCACCTTGATCGCGCCCTTGTCGGCGAGGTTGATCAGCCCGCCGGAGATGGCGGTGACGGCGTAGTCGATGTCGCCCGAAGCGATGGCGACGGCCATCGGCTGCGCCGCCTGGAAGAACTTCAGCTCCACCTCCAGCCCCGCGTCAGCGAAATAGCCCCGCTCCTGTGCGACGAAAGTGGGCGAGTGGCTGGTGAAGCGCAGGGCGCCGACCTTGATCTTTTTCGCGTGGCCCGCGCCTAGGGCGGGGGCGGCGAGGGATGCGGCGGCGGCCCCGCCCATCAGGGCGAGCGTGGAGCGGCGGGTGAGTTTGGTCATGTCATCCTCCCAGAGTTATCGTTGCCGTGTTTTCGTTAATCGGGATGATAGCCCCGCCGCCCATGAGCGCCAGCCCTAGGCTTTGATCCCGTGGAGGATGAGGTTGTTGGCGGGCATCTCGCGGCGCGCGAGGTCGCCAAGGCCCGCCGCGCGCATCCAGTCCTCCACCGTCTCCACCAGTTTATAGCCGCCGCCGGGGTTTTCGATCTTGAGGCGCGCGTCGAAGGCGCGGTCGCCGTCGGAGGCGAAACCGTCGGCCCTGAGAAACGGGCCGTAGGTCATGAAGCGTCCGCCCGGTTTCAACGCCGCCGCCATGGTCTCCACCACGGCGCGGGCCGAGGCCTCGTCGATCAGGTGAAGGATGTTGGCGGCGAAGGTCAGGTCGACCGGCGCGCCCGTCCATCGCTCCGTCACCGCGTTGAGCGCCGCCGCGGGGGCGATGGTGGCGAGGCCTTCATGCGCGGCCCAAGCGTCGATGCTGGCGAGCCGGTCCGGTTGGATGTCGGTCGGCCGCCATGTGAGGCCGGGCAGGGCGGCTGCGATGGCGACGGCGTGCTCGCCTGAGCCTGAGGCGATCTCAAGCGCTTCGCCCGTAGCGGGGGCGAGGTCGCGCATCGCCTCGACGACGGCGGCGGCGTTGCGGGCGGCGGCGGGGGCGAAGATGCGGGCGTCTGTCATGGCGGCAGGATGCTCCGCGACGCCTCGAATGTCAGCCCGCGCCGAACGCCCGAGCCGCGCCGTGAGCGTTAAGATCGCAGGGCCGAAGGTCCGCCGGATCGAACACTTCGATGATTCTAGTTTTCCGGCATGCCGGAATACTAGAATGCCGGAATTCTGGTATTTCTTAGGGATGTGTTTACCAATCGGCGCGGACGAGATTTCCGCGCCGCGCGGATTGCGTCGGCGTTTGAAGCGCCGCAGTGAGGAGAGCCGAAGATGAAGACCCAGATGGCCATCGAGATCGGCCTGGGAACCGATCTGCGCGGCCGGGACATGACGAAAGCCGCCTGCCGGGCGGTGAAGGACGCCTTGCACCGCAACTCCCTCACCGTCGGCCCGGCGCTGGGCTTTCCCCGCGAAGCTATGCTGGTGGATATCCGCGTCGGCGTCCCGGATCCGAGAGAGGTGGACGCGGATGCGGTCGCAGCCTGCGCGCCCTACGGCGTGGTGACGGTTGAGGCGGTGAAGGGCGGGCTCGAAGTCGATCACTACGCCGAAAGCGCGACGATCATCGCCAACGCCATCGTCTCCGTCTCCTTCGATATCGAGGAGGCGGCGCCGTGACCATGCAGCGGATCATCACCGAGCTCGGCGCAGGCGCGGATCTCCATGGCCGCGACATGACCAAGGCGGCCAAGCGGGCGGTGGAGGACGCGATGCGCCACTCGTCCCTGTCGCTTTTCAAGGGGCTTGGTCTTTCGCCCGGAGACATGAGGGTCCGGGTCAAGATCGGCGCGCCGGAGCCCGAAAGCGTCGACAAGGCGGCGGTCGCGGCGATGCTGCCTTACGGGACGGTTGATGTGACCGTGGAGCAGGGGGGCGTCGCATCGGAGGGTATGGGCGGACCTGGGGACACGATCATCGTCGCCGCCGCGGTTACCGCGCTCGTTGATATACCCGACGGCAAGTGGCGGTTAGTCGGCGCCGATGGCTGACGGTCGCGGGCTTTCAAATGCGGATCGCGCCGCCAAACGTCTGAGGGAGATGATCTTCAGCGGCGATCTCCCGGCCGGGACAGATCATCTTGAGACCGAGCTCGCGGCGAAGATGGGGATGTCCCGCACCCCCGTGCGGGAGGCGATCGTTTCGCTCGCCGCCCAGGGGCTTCTGGAGGTGCGCCCGCGCAAGGGGGTGCGCGTCGCCTCCGTCTCCCCTAGCGACATGGCGGAGATCTACGACATCCTGACGGAGCTGGAGAGCCTCGCGGCGGCCAACGCCGCCGCGGCTGGTCTCGACGAGGCGGCGCTGGCGCCGATCGAGGCGATCGTGGAGGAGATGGAGCGCGCCCTGGCGCAGGAGGATCGGGACGCCTGGGCCGAAGCGGACGACCGGTTCCACAGCGCCCTCGCGACGCTCGGCGGCAACGCCCGCCTCGCGGCTATCGTGGCGATGATGGCCGATCAGGTCCGGCGCGCGCGGGCGGTCACGCTTTACATGCGGCCGCTTCCCACGGGATCGAACGAAGATCACCGGGCCGTCGTCGCAGCCATCGCGCGCGGCGATGCGGAGGCCGCGCGCGCCACGCACCGCGCGCATCGTTTGCGGGCGAAAGCTCAACTGCTGGCGTTGTTGAAGCGCCACCGTCTCGCCGCTCTCTGATCTGAAGCATCGGGTTCGCGCTTGCGTAGCGGGCGCGCGCCGGTCGGCTGAAGACAGGCGGTTCGACTAAAGCAAAACATCGATGACCTTGACGTCAGCGGGACTCTGCGCCGACGCGCCCCTTATACGCAAAACACGTCATCGCCCGCGCGCCTCCACTCGCTTGGGGCAATAACGCATACACTAATGCATGCATTATTTGAGCTTGTCACCCCAAAGATCGCATACGTCTCAGCTTTCGTCGCTTAGCGCTTTGTCGAGCGCGGCGCGGGCGTGCGCGGCGGTGGTGTTGACGAAAGTGAACCCCTCGCACGCGAAGACCGGGTCGCCTGCGAACTCGGGAAAGGCCAGCGGCAGTTCCGTGCAGGCCAGCAGGATCACGGCGCCGTCCGGCGCATCCGTCAGATCGCGGCACGCCTTCAGGAGGGCGTCGCGGCCGGCCGGGCTCGCGGCCTCCCCATGATACTCTTCGTCGATCAGGCGCTGCATCTGGTCGACGACCGCATCCGGAAGCGGCGGGTTGGCTTCGATCCCGTGCGGAGCGAGCGCTTTGGCGTAGGCTTGCGATCGCATGGTCACGGAGGTGCCGAGGACGAGCGCCCGCCGAGCGCCCGTCGCCTTGGCGGCCTCCGCGGCGGCGTCGAGAATGCTGAGGATCTCCATCTCCAGCCCTTCGCGTAGGGCGTGGAGACGGGTGTGGAACGTGTTGTTGGCGATGATCGCGAAGTCGCACCCAGCCGCTTGCAGGCGATCCAGCGCGCTGCGGATCACAGCATCGAACGCCGCCCAACTCGCCTCGTCGCCGGCTCGGCCGCGGAGCGCGCGGGTCTCCGCGACGACGAGGGACTCGATCGCCATCGGCGGAGTGGGGAGCGGGGCGGCGGTCCCTCGCGCTTCGAAATGCGCGTTCGCTCCCGCGCAGATAAGACGGTAATATTCCAGCGTAGACGGCCACGCCGCCCCGCCGACGATCCCGATTTTCCTCATCGCCCGGTTCTCCGCTAGTCCGTGCGAATTTAGCGCGGCGGAGAAATCGCCCGCAAGCGCGCTTGCTAAGGCGGCGCGTCGGCGGAGATACTGCCGGGATGATGGAGAGAATTCGCTCAAACCGACGCTCGCAGTCGCGCGCTCTGAACGGACGCCTCGCGTGAGCGCTCTGGAGGCGTCGATCCGCGAGGATGTGGAGGACCTCCATCGGTTCTTCGTGGACTGGTTCGGGGGACGGCTCGAACGGTCCGCGCTGGAGACGCGGTTCGCGGCCGCCATCGACCCCGGTTGCCTCTACATCACGCCCGATTGCGAGCGGATGGACCAGCCGACGCTGGTGCGGATGATGGCGGGGGCTTTCGGCGCGAACCCTGATTTCAGGATCGCGATCCGGGACGTTCGGATCCAGCGCGATCTCGGCGATACGGTGCTTGCGACTTACGTCGAGCGGCAGGCGGGCGCTCAGCGGTCAGCTTCGCGAAACGGGCGCTTCACCACGGTCCTGATGACTAAATCGACGCCCCACCGCTGGCTGCATATTCATGAAACATGGCTGCCGGAAGCGGAGCAGGCGATGGGCGATTTCGACTTCTGAGCGCGGGTCGGGCTCACTCCCCGATGAAGTCGATATGCAGATGGTTGCCGTCAGCGTCCCAAACGTTGATCTGGGTGATCCCGAAATCGGCGATGACGATCTCCTGATATTCGACGTCGCGCTCCTCCAGACGCGCCTTGAAGGCGGCGAGACCGGAAGAGGAGAAGGCGACATGCTCCATCTTGAGATCCGCGTCGCCCGCGGGCTCCGCCTCCACGCCCACCAGATGAACGAGCGCCTGGTCGCCCCGGTACATCCAGGCGCCGGGGAAGGGGAAGCCGGGGCGCGGTCCCTCTTCAAAGCCGAGGATGTCGCGATACCAGGCGATCTGCTCCGCCAGACGACTGGTGCGGAGGTTGACGTGATCGAGGCGGGAGATGCCGGTCATGGGGGCGTCCTTTCGCAAGTGTCGCGCCGAGGATAGCGCCTCGCCGCGCGGTGCTCTATTCACGGCCATGTCCGAGAGGCTGATTTTCCGGAGCGCCCATGAACGCCCCCGCCCCCACCGTTTACGTCGACGCCGACGCCTGCCCGGTGAAAGCCGAAGCGCTGCGCGTGGCGGAGCGGCACAAGGCGAAGGTGATCTACGTCTCCGACGGCGGCGTGCGGCCCAATCCGCATCCGCTGGCGGAGGTCGTGGTGGTGACGCAGGGCGCCGACGCCGCCGACGACTGGATCGTCGAGCGGATCGGAGAGGGGGATATCTGCGTGACCGGCGACATCCCGCTCGCCGATCGCTGCATCAAGGCGGGCGCGCGGGCGATCCGGCACAACGGGGAGATGTTCACCGCCTCCAACATCGGCTCGATGCTGGCGACGCGGGATCTCATGACCGACTTGCGCGCGGCGAACCCGCTCAATCAGGGCGGAGGCGGGCGGCCCTTCTCCAAGGCGGACAGGTCGCGGTTTCTGGAGGGGCTGGAGCGCCTCTTGCGCCAGCGCCGGTAGCGGATCAGGGCTGCGATGACGGCGCCGCCGACCGAGAACCAGATCATCGTCGCGCCGATGCCGAAGACGTCCGCGAACCAGCCCATGATGAGCGAGCCGACGACGGCGCCGCCGATGCCGATCATGATCCAGAGGCTGAGGACGCGGCCCCGGTGCGCGTCGTCGACGGCGAGCTGGACGACGGACTGCATGGTCACGCCCACCATCGTCCCGAAGAAGCTGGCGGCGGCGGTGAGGATCAGCGCGCCCGTCCAAGAAGGGCTGGCGGCGGCGAGGGCGGCCGCGGCGAAGCCCGCGAAGGCGGCGACGACCGTGGCGCGGGGGACGCGCGCCTCCGTCACGAAATCGCGGGAGGTCAGAAGGATCGCCGCCGCCAGCGCGCCGGCGCCCGAAACCCCCATGAGCACGCCGAGGCCGGTCGCGCCCCGGTCGAACTCGCCGTCGGCGACGACCGCCAGCAGCTCCAGATAACCGCGCACGACGAAGGCGAAGACGGTGGTGAGCGCCATCGCGGAGCGGATCGCGTCATGGGCGAGGGCGAAGCGCGCCCCCTCAGTCAGCGACGCGATAAGTCCGGTGCGCTCCACGGGCGGTCCTTCGGGCGCGCGGGGGACGATGCCGGTTAGGATGAGAATGAGGGGCGCGAAGAGCGCCACGGCCCCTGCGGCCGTGAGGCCCGCGCCCACCCCGGCGATGGCCAACCCGGCGATGGCGGGGCCTGTCAGGCGCGCGAGGTTGAAGTTGAGAGACGAGATGGCGATCGCATTGGCCAGCGCATCGCGCGGGGCCAGACGGGGCGCGAGGGCGAGGCGCACCGGGTTGTGAGCGGAGTTCGCAACCCCGATCGCCAGCGCGATGGCCGCGAGAAGGCCGATGGTCAGCGCCTCCGAAAGGATCAGGGCGGCGAGTATCGCGCAGAAGACGCCCTGCGCGCCCTGCACGACCATGGCGGCGCGCTTGAGGTCGGTTCTGTCCGCCCAGACCCCGAAAACGGGACCGGAGACGAGCGTCGGCGCGAACGAGAGGAAAGCGATGAGGCCGACCCAGCTCGCCTGTTCCGTCATCTCCCACGCGAGCCAGGCGATAATCGTCCGCTGCGCCCAGACGCCCTGCAGGGCGAAGAAATTGGCGGCGACATAGCGGCGATACTGGGGAGCGCGGAGCGCGGGAGGAAGGCGCATGAGCGACGGTGTCGCGCGATCGCGGACGGGAGGCAAGAGCCGCAGGCGGTCGAAAGGCGCTGGGCGAAAGGCGGATCGCCCTCATAGAGCCGTGCGATCCGGGCGCGCATTTGGATCGTCGATCCGGCGACCGGACGGCTCTTGGTAACCCGAGGATGTCCGTCCTCGCGTCGAGGTCGCGCCGTCGTTCTGAGTGGTCGAAAGACGGGCTGGAAACCGGTCTCGCCGCTCCTTAACTCTGCGGCGGGTATCTCATGTCGCGCTTGGTAACTCTTCCCATCCTTGGCGTTGCGAGCGGGAAAAATCGTTGCTGGCGCGGTTTTTGTCAGAAATCCGGATTTCTGACATATTGGAAGCAACCCTACCGGGATGACCGTGCGCCGGCGGCGACGAACGATCCGAAGGGGCGGCGTCACCGATCGCTCCCAAAGCATTCAGGTGTCTCGCGCGCGCGATCTCAGCTAAGCTCTTTCAGCAGCAGAAAGACACGACGCCATGATCATCGACGACTGGGACGACGCTTACGCCAACGGCGCGCATATCGAAGGAGCCGCCGACTATCCCCCGCGCTGGGCGGCGGCGGCGGCGGCGTTTCGCGAAGCGTTGGGCGCGCTTGCGGAGATCGACGTCGCTTATGGCGAAGGCGAGCGAAACCGGTTCGACCTGTTCCGCCCCGACGGCGCCGCGCGCGGGCTGGTCGTTTTCATCCACGGCGGCTACTGGCGGGCTTTCGACAAGTCGTTCTGGTCGCATTTGGCGACTGGACCGCTGGCGCGCGGCTGGGCGGTGGCCATGCCTTCCTACACCCTCGCGCCGGAGGCGCGGATCGCGGAAATCACCCGCGAAGTCGCCGCTGCAACCGAGGCCGCCGCCGCCCGCGTAAGCGGGCCGATCCGCCTGACCGGGCATAGCGCGGGCGGGCATCTGGCGAGCCGAATGGTATGCGAGAATGGGCCGCTGGCGCCCGAGGTCGCGGACCGGGTCGAGCGGGTCGTCTCGATCTCCGGCCTACATGATCTGCGCCCGCTTCTCCGCACGGAGATGAACGCGGATTTCCGGCTCGACGCAGCGGAGGCGGCGGCGGAGAGCCCGGCGCTCCTCAGGCCCCGCCTGGGCGCCCGCGTGACCTGCTGGGTGGGCGCGGAGGAGCGGCCCGAGTTCGTGCGCCAGAACGCGCTTCTGGCGAATGTCTGGACTGGCCTCGGCGCGGATATGGACGTCCATGAGGCGCCGGGCGAGCACCATTTCAACGTCATCGACAGGCTCGCCGACCCGAACGCGCCGCTCTGCCGGGCGCTCTGCGACTAGCCCTTCGCCAGCGCTAGCATGTCCGCCGCGTCCCAGGCGCAGCGGATCTCATCCCCTTCGCCCATCGCGCCGACAAGCCTCGCCGTTTCTCCATGGGCGGAGGCGAGCAGGGCGCGGCCGGTGGGAAGCAGCAGCTCCACCATCGAATGATCGCCCTGAAAGGCCACGTCGCCGAGGGTCGCGGTCAGCGCGACCTCACCCGTCGCCTCCGGCCCAAGGCGGATGCTCTCGGGCCGGACCACCAGCGTCGCGTCGCCTGCGGGCAAATGGGCGAAGGCGAGTGCGGCGCCGAGGTCTGGGTGGGTCGCCGTTCCCGCCGCGCGGTCCACGGTGGCGTCGAAGAAATTCGCGCGCCCAATGAAGTCCGCGACGAAGGCGTCGGCGGGTTCGCGGTAGAGCGCCTCCGGCGAAGCGATCTGCTTGATCTCTCCCTTGTCGAGCACGGCGATGCGGTCGGCCACCGCCATCGCCTCGTCCTGATCGTGGGTGACCATGATGAAGCTCACGCCGATGGTCTGCTGGAGCTTCACCAACTCCAGCCGCATCGCGTCCCTGAGCTTGGCGTCCAGCGCGGAGAGCGGCTCGTCCAGTAAGAGAACGCGCGGCTTCTTCACCAGCGCGCGCGCCAGCGCCACGCGCTGACGCTGGCCGCCCGACAGCTGGTCGGGCTTGCGCTTGGCGAACTGGTCGAGCTGAACGAGCGACAGCGCCTCCGCCACGCGCGGGCCGATTTCGGAGGCCGCGACCCCCTCCACCTTTAGCCCGTAAGCGACGTTCTTCTCCACCGTCATGTGGGGGAAGACGGCGTAGGACTGGAAGACCATGTTCACCGGGCGCTTGTTCGGGGGGACGCGGGTCATGTCCTCCCCGCCGATCAGCACCTCGCCCTCCGACGGGGTCTCGAAGCCGGAGACCATGCGCAGAAGCGTGGTCTTGCCGCAGCCGGAGGGGCCGAGGAGGGCGAAGAACTCGCCTTCCTCGATCTCGACGGAGACGTCTTTCACGGCGGTGAAATCGCCGAAGAACTTCGAGACGTTGCGGATGGAGACGATACTCATGATCGGGGGCTCATTGCGCGATGTCCGTCGGTTTCTGCATGCGGATGGCGATGAAGGTCAGCGCCAGCGTCAGCAGGATCAGGATGGTGGAGGCCGCGTTGATCTCCGGCGTAACGGAGAAGCGGACCATCGAATAAACCTTCACCGGGAAGGTCACCGTGCCGGGTCCCGACGTGAAAAAGGTGATGACGAAGTCATCGAGCGACAGGGTGAACGCTAAAAGCCCGCCCGCCACGAGGCCGGGGATCATGTGCGGGATCATGATGTCCTTGAAGACCTGATACTCGGTCGCCCCAAGGTCCCGCGCGGCCTCCGCCATCTCCGGATTGAAGTTCTGCAGTCGCGTGCGGATCACCATCGCGGCGAAGGGGAAGCTGAAGGTGATATGGGCGACAATGATGTTCGTCAGGTTCAAGGGCCATGGCCCCTGCGGCGCCGTCCAGATCCCCCACTCGTTCATCTTGGCGAAGAAGATAAGGAGCGCAACGCCCATGCAGATCTCCGGGATCACGATGGGGAGCGAAACGACCCCTTCGTAGACCGGCTTCAGCGGAAAGCGGAACCGCCAGAGGAGGACGGCGGTCAGCGCGCCGAGGAGGACGGCGAAGATGGTGGAGACGACGGCTATGGTGAGGGAGTTCGCGAAGGCCTCCATCAGGCTCTCATTGCCGAAGGCCTTCTCGTAATACTTCGTTGTGAAGCCCCGCCAGACGACGTTGCCGCCCCGGCGGCTGTCGTTGAAGGAGAAGATGATCAGAACGATAATCGGGGCGTAGAGGAAGACGAAAGCGCCGAAGAAGATCAGGCGCATGGACGTCTTGCGGGCGTAGTCGAAGGGGCCGGGTTTGCTCACGCCCGCCGCCCCCGCGCTTTCTGCATGTCCACCACCGCGCGGATGGCGAGGACGATGAAGGTCACGTAGAGAAGGAAGAGCGAGAGCGCCGAGCCGAAGGGCCAGTCGTTCGCCTTCTTGAACTGCCGCTCGATGACGTTGGCGATCATGTCCACCTGCCCCCGGCCCAGAAGGTCCGGCGTCAGGAAGGAGCCTAAGGTGGGTATGAAGGTGATGATCGCCGCGGTGATCAGCCCGCCCGACGTCAGCGGGACGAGGATCAGGAAGAAGGTGCGAAGCTGCCCGGCGCCGAGGTCCATCGACGCCTCGAGGAACGACTTGTCGAGCCGCTCAAGCGCCGAATAGATCGGAAGGACGGCGAAGGGCAGCGCGACATAGACGAGGCCGATCACCACCCCGAGCTCCGTCCCGAGGAAGGGGATGGGCGTGAAACGTTCGCCGATCAGCCAGGCGCCGTCGACGCCGACGAACTCGAAGAAGGCGTCGAACTGCCGCCAGACCCATTTCAGCGTTTCGTTTATCCGTCCCCGCGCGCCGAGGATGTTCAGAAGCGCGTAAGTGCGGATCAGCAGATTGGTCCAGAACGGCAGGATGATCACGAGGAGGAGCCAGGGCTTCCACTTCTGATCCGCCGTCGCGATCACCAGCGCGACCGGGTAGCCCACGGCGAGGCAGATCAGCGTGGCGATGAAGGCCAGCTTCAGCGTGCGCCAGAAGAGGACGCCGATCTCCGGCTCGAAGATGCGGGCGTAGTTGGAGAGGGTGCCGGTGACCTCGATTTCGGTCAGGGAGACGTTTTCGCCGATCGAGTAGCCGAAGATGACGGCGAGCGGGAAGAGGAAGAAGATCGCGAGCCACAGCATCGTCGGCCCCGCGAGGGCGCCGAACACGGGGAGCGATCGTCTCCAGCTTTCCATCTATCAGCGCCCCTCGCGCCGTAGGCGAAGGCCGCTCTCCTGCGCGAGGGGAGCGGCGATGCTCGTCAGCCCGCGGCTTTGACGCGGGTCCAGGCGGCGTCGATCTTCTGCACGACTTCCTGACCGGCGAAGACCGCCGTCTCGGAATTCGCCACCGCGTCGGCGGGCGGGAAGATCGCCGGGTTCTCCTGATACTCGGCGGAGGTCAGCGCCTTCGCCGCCGCGTTCGGCGTGGCGTAGTAGATGTACTCCGCCAGATCCTTGCCGACTTCCGCGTCCAGCAGGAAGTTGATCAGCGCATGGGCGCCTTCGACGTTCGGCGCGCCTTTGGGGATGCAGAGCGTATCCTCCCAAAGAAGGCCGCCCTCTTTCGGGATGACGAAGCCGATATCGTCGTCCTCGTCCATCGCCTGCAGGATGTCGCCGTTCCACTCCATCGCAAGGTCGACCTCGCCCGCGAGCAGGAGGTCCTGACCGTTGTCCGGCGCGAAGGCGGCGATCTTGTCCTTCTGGGCGATGACCATCGCTTCGGCGGCGGCGATGTTCTCATCCGACCAGTCGTTCAGCGACTTGCCCATCAGCTTCAGCGCCATCTGGAAGACGACGTCGCCGGAGCCGAGCATCGCGATGCGGTTGGCGTATTCGTCGGAGGTGTAGAGATCCGCCCAGCTGTCCGGCGTTTTGGAGACCGCCGACTTGCGATAGCCGATGCCGATCGAGCCCCACATGTAGGGCATGGAGAACTTGCGGCCCGGATCGAAGGCCGGGTTGGTGAAGGCGCCGTCGACATTGGCGAGGTTCGGGATCTGCGAGTGATCCAGCTCCATCAGCATGTCGGAGACGATCATCCGCTCGACGTAGTCGTTCGTCGGCACGATCAGATCGTAGCCGGGATTGCCGTTCTTCAGCTTGGAGAAGAGTTCGTCATTATCGGCGAAGAGATCGTAATTGACGTCGATCCCGGTGGCGGAGGTGAAATCCTCCAGCGTCGTCTCGCCGATATAGGTGTCCCAGTTGTAGAAATTCACCGTCTTGGCGTGGGAAGCGGCGAAAGCGCCCTTCGGCATGTTGAAGCTGAGCCCGACGGCGCCCATGCCCATGAGGGCGGCGCGGCGGCTGATGGGTTTGCGGATCATGTCTTGCGATCTCCCTGTTGAACGCACTTCGGCGCGTTAAGCGCTCAGGAAAAGTCAGAGCGCAAGCGCGCCCGCCGTTCAAGCAGATTTTCGCGCCGCAACATCGCGCATTACGGGAGCGCGATGAACTCCGCATCGTCGCCGGGCGGGAGCTGAAAGCGCCCATGCTCCCAGTCGCCCGCCGCCCATGCTTCCTTGGCGGCTTCGATCTTCTCGCGAGAGGAGGCGACGAAGTTCCACCAGATGTGGCGCGGCCCGGAAAGCGTCTCTCCGCCGAGGGCGAGAAGCCGCGCGCCCCGCTCGCCCGCGCGGAGCGAGATGGCGTCGCCGGGGCGGAAGATCGCCATTCGGCCCGCGGCGAAGCGGTCGCCCGCGATCTCCACCTCGCCGTCGATGACGTAGATGCCCCGGTCTTCGTGCTCGTCCGGCAGGGGCAGGATCGCGCCGGGCTTCATGACGACGTCGGCGTAGAACATCTCGGTGAAGGTCTTCACCGGCGCCCGCTCGCCCCAGGCCGTCCCGAGGATCAGGCGCGCCTCCATATCCTCCGCCTCCAGAAAGGGCAGGGCGTCCTTCCCCTGATGCTCGAAGGCGGCGTCGGTTTCCTCCGCCTCCTCCGGCAGCGCGACCCAGGTCTGGACGCCGAAAAGGCTGGAGGGCGCGCGCCGCGTCGCTTCTGACGTGCGTTCGGAATGGGTGACGCCGTTCCCGGCGATCATCCAGTTCACCTCCCCGGGATAGATCATCTGGTTGGTGCCGAGACTGTCGCGGTGCTGAAACTCGCCCTTCAGAAGGTAAGTGACGGTGGCGAGGCCGATGTGGGGATGCGGGCGCACGTCGATGCCCTGCCCGGTCAGAAACTCCGCCGGTCCCATCTGATCGAAAAAGATGAAGGGGCCGACCATCTGGCGGCGCGCGGTCGGCAGGGCGCGTTTCACCTCGAAGCCGCCGATATCGCGGGCGCGGGGGATGAGCACCGTCTCGATTGCGTCGGGGTTCACTGTCGCGGGATCAGCGGGGTTGATCAGCGGGTTCCAGCTCATCGGCGGTCTCCTCTCCGCATCCACGATGCCGATCGTTGCGGTTAAAGCAACGTGCGCTGTCGTGGAAGAAGGAGCACGGCGATGGCGCGATCATGCGGCGGCGCCTCCGCATCGGGGTCAGATCGGAAACCCCTCCGCTGCGAGCGCGGGGCGCAAGCCGTCGACGTTTTCGAATATGTGTCCGCCCCAACCGCGCGCCCGCGCCGCTTCGATATTCGCGGGCCGGTCGTCGATCAGGAACAGGTCTTCGGGCGCGATCCCGCTTCGCGTCTCCAGCCGCTGGTAGATCGCGGGTTCCGGCTTCACCGTTCCTTCGCGGCCGGAGACGATCAGACCGTCGAATTCGGCGAGGGCGGGGTAGTGGACGATCGCCCGCTCCCAGCTGTCCGCGGCGAAATTGGTGAGCGCCCAGGTGCGGACCCCCGCCGCCCGCAACCGGTCGCGAAGGGCGACGCTATCTTCTATAAGGCCGCCGCACATCCGGTCCCATCCCGCCCACCAGGGGAGGATGAGGGGCGCGTCTTCGGGATGCGCCTCCGCCAGCGCCTCGACCTTGGCCTGCAGGTCGCCATCGCGATCGCCGGCGAGGTTCATCTCGTCAAGCGGCAGGCGGGCGTAGAACGCCTCCCGCGCCGCGTCGTCCGGGATCAGGCGGCGGTAGAGGTTGTCGGGCGACCAGTTGAGGAGGACGTTGCCGATGTCCCAGACGAGCGCGCGGGTCATTTTAGTCTCCTCCGAGCGCGGTTAGACCCGCGGTTACGCCGGAAAGCGAGAGGGGGAGGCGCAATGGCGCCGCCTGGCCGAAAAACTGGTAGGCGAGGGTCATGCGCTCCCCCGCTTTCAGGGCCGCTTCCTGGCCGTCGGTGAGGACGGCCGCGGCGCGGCAACGCCCGTTCGCGCAAGTCCGCCAGGTGAGCGCCACCTGCTCGACGGCCTCGTCGATCAGATATGCGGGTCGGAGGTTCAGCGCCGTCCCCTCCGGCGTGACCACTGCGATCAGGGTGCGGTCGCCTTCGGCGGTCGCCACGCGGCTCAGGCCGACCTCGGCGACGAAGGCGTTGGTCTCCGCCTGGGCGAGGCGCTGGACGAGGGCGCAGGTGGTCTCTCCCACGCCTTCGGCGACGCAGCGCAGGGTCCAGTCGCCGAAGACCGCGCCGTTGCGCGCCGGGGACGGGGCCGTCTCCTGGGCGGACCCCGCGAAGGGGAGCGCGGCGATCAGGGCCGCGGTTGCGAGGATGCGCATGGTAGTTCCTTCGCCGGGTGATGAACGACGCCTCCCTATCGCGAAGGGGGCGCCATGAAAAGCGGACTCGACCTCCCGGAACGCGCTCCTAAAATAGAACATAACAGGAACAAATGAGTCGCCGCCCATGCCGCCCGCCCGCCGCATCCTGTCGCTCTGGCTGCCCCGCTTCGCCGCCGAATGGCGCGCGAAGCGGGAGGGGCTGGGCGCGACCGCCCTCGCGGTGGTTGGAGAGCGGGGCGGGCGGCAGGAGGTCGTCTCCCTGACGGAGGCGGCGGAGGCTGAGGGCGTCGCCCGCGGCATGGGCCTGACCGACGCCCGCGCCATGGCCCCCGACATCCTGACCCGGACGGAGATGACGGAGCGGGAGGCGGCGGCGATGGCCGCGCTCGCCCGCTGGGCGGAACGCTGGAGCCCTTTCGTCGCCATCGAGGACGCGCGCGACGGCCTCGCGCTCGACGCCACCGGCTGCGCGCATTTGTTCGGCGGGGAGGAGGGGATGATGGAGAGCGTGGTCGCTGAGCTCGCCCGCCTCGGCTACGCCGCCTCCGCCGCGCTGGCGGACACGCGGGGCGCGGCCTGGGCGTTGGCGCGCTACGGCGCGGCCCCGGCCACGGGCGCGACCGACGGCGACGCCATCGCGCCCGATGCGCACGCGACGCGGGTGAAGACGCCGAAGCGGCGCAAATGGTCCCGGCCCGAAGCGCGCCCGGACGCCGCCGCCAAGGGCGGGTCGGTGGCGGTCGCGCCGCCGAACGGGTCGCGCGCCGCCATCTCCCCCCTGCCGGTCGCCGCGCTGCGCCTGCCGCCGGAGACGGTGACGCGGCTTCAGCGGCTCGGGCTCAGGCGGATCGAGGATCTTTTGCTGACCCCCCGCGCGGGGCTCGCCCGCCGCTTCGGGGTGGAGCTGCCTCAGCGCATCGACCAGGCGCTCGGCATGGCGCCGGAGCCGATCTCGCCGCTCCGCTTCGCGGCGCCGCTGGCGGCGCGGATCAGCTTTCCCGAACCCATCGGCCTCGCCTCGGACATCGAGGCGGCGATGGACCGGCTCCTCGCCCGCCTCGCCGAGCGGATGAAGGAGCGCGCGGTCGGCGCCCGTCGCCTCCGCCTCGCGCTTCGCCGGGTCGACGGGGGAGCGGAGGCGCTGGACGTCGCGCTCGCCCGCCCGACGCGGGACGCCCATGTGATCGCGCCGCTCTTCCTGCGCAAACTCGATCAGGTGGAGGCGGGGTTCGGGATCGACGCCATGCGCATGTCGGTGACGGAGACGGAGCCGCTCGCCCTCGGCCGCCATCTCGGCCACATGGCGGCGCGGGCTGAGGGGGCGGCGCGGCTGTCGCCGGGCGGCGGCGAAGCCTTCGCCGATCTCCTCAGCCGCATCGGCGGGCGGATCGGGCTGGAGCGGCTGACCCGGCCGATCCCCGCCGAAAGCCACATCCCCGAAAAAGCCTGGAGCAGCGCGGCGGCGGCCTATTCGACCGCGCCCGTCGGCGGTTGGCCCCGCACCGGCCGCATCCGCCCGATCCGCATGTTCGCGCCCGAACCCATAGAAGCGGAGGGGCGCCCGCCGCGCCGCATCCGCTGGCGCGGGCGCGACCGCCGCCTGACCCGCGCGGCGGGGCCGGAGCGGATCGCGCCGGAATGGTGGCTGGACGATCCCGCCTGGCGCACGGGCCTGCGCGACTATTGGCGGGTGGAGGACGAGGACGGCGCCCGCATCTGGCTCTTCCAGGCGCATGGCGGCGAGATGCGCGGCGGCTGGTTCGTTCACGGAGAGCTGGCGTGAGGGCGCGCGCCGAAAAAACGGGGCCGAAAAACCGGGAACGAAAAAACGGGATCGTCCCGCCGACGATCCCGCTCTTCCCCCTTCGACGGCCAACCGGCGCACCGCTCCACCCCTGAAGCTCCCGCCATCGCCGTCGCAAGAGACCTCGCCGCACCGCTCCACCCCTGAAGCTCCAACGCGGTCTCATCCATGATATCGCAAGTGCGGAGCCAAGTTCGTTGTCTGCGCAGCGAACGCATAACTATCTGAAATATCTTCTGAAAAAGTATTCCTGCATATGTGCTTGAGAATGTCTCAAGTCAGAGTGGAACGCATTGGGTCGAAACGGGACCGTTTCTCAAGGCGCGCACGCGCCTTTTCGCGCGGCGTGACGCGGCGTTGAAGCGCATCGCGCCGGTTCGCGCTGTTGGAAGGTCCGATCGTCCAAGGGTCGTGATGTCGAAATAAACGTCGCGGGACCGCGTATCGGCGTCCGGCATCGCCCCAGAAGCCGTCGCCGCGCGGTCCCGCGACGTCATGCAAACGCCTCGCATCACCATAGCCCCACCCCTGAAGCTCCATTAGACGCGCCTGCGAAGAAAGTCCCGCCGCACCGCTCCACCCCTGAAGCCGAGCGGGACTTCGCCCATGACAATGCAATGAGAAGGCCAAGTTGTTCGCGCCCGCGAAAAGCGCGGTTAACTCACTGATATTATGGATGAACGTTCAGTTTACGCGATGGCCCGCGGTGTCGGTTGTTTCACTATGGCGCGTCAGTTGCGCCAATCTGAAACGATTACGCCGCCCATGCCACCGGGAGTTGCAAGGGCCCCCTGAACGCCCAGCCGCCGAAGCGCGCCTCCCCGTCGAGACGCAGATCTGGGAGGCGCTCGAACAGCATCGGCAGAGCGACTTCCGCGACCAGCGCCTTGGAGGCCCACGCCCCGGCGCAAAAATGCGGCCCGGCGCCGAACGCGATGTGGTCGGAGGCGTCGCGGGAGAGATCGAAGCGGTCCGGCTCCTCGAAGATATCCGGGTCGCGGTTGGCGGCGCCGAACATGAAGAAGACGCGCTCCTCCGGCTCGAACCTCACGCCGTCCGTCTCGTAAGCGCGCGCGACGCGCCGGGGCGACATGCCGATGGGGGACATCCAGCGGACATACTCGGCGAAGACCTGATCCCAGCCGACGTCGCCGCTCATGACCTTCGCCATCTCGTCCGGATGGGTCAGCAGCGCCCAGACGGCGCCCGCGATGGCGTCTCGCGGCTCGTTCTGTCCGCCGGAGATGGTGAGTTTGATATTGGCGCGGATCTGCTCCAGCGGCTGCCCCGCCGCCTGCAGCACGGCGAGGATCGAATGGGGCGGGGGCTCGTCCCGCATCCGGTCGATATGCGCGTCGATCAGGCCGGTGCCCCAATGGCAGCGCGCCTCCACCTCCGCGTCGCCGACATAGTTGGCGCAGCCGTCGATCATCGCTTGGGAGGTCGCGTCCAGCTCTTCCGCCGTCATCGACGTGAGCCCGGTGATCGCGCGGAGCGCGTCGCCGGAGACGGGCATGGCGTAGTCGCGGCAAAGCTCCGCCGCGCCCTTGGGCGCCAGCCCGTCCAGAATGGCGCCCGCGTCGACGCGAAAGCGCTCGGTCCAGACGTCGCGCACGGTGCGGGGGGAGACGGCGGGGAAGATCTGCCGCCGCTCCGCCCTATGCGCGTCGCCGTCCTTGCGCATCATGTTCTCGCCCATCAGCACCGTCATCAGCCCGCCAGGCTGGTGGGAGGAGAAGACGTCGATCTTCTTCTCCTCCTCGAAAATCTGGTCGCGGCGGGTGAAGAGCGTCGCGCCGAGCTGCGGGACGTAGGCGATGGGCGCCTTCGCGCGCATGGCGGCGAGGTCGGGATAGGGATCCTCCCAGAACCGCTGGTGGTCGATCTCGTAGACGGGGGCGGTGGACATGACGGCGTCTCCTTCGCCGCCACGTTTCCCGGCGAAAGGGAGCGCTGCAACGAAAATCGCGCGCGGCTCGCGCAGATCGGTTAAGATCGCGGCGGGGAAACGGGGGGGGCGATGCTTCGCGATCTGGTCATCACATGCGTTCTGATCGTCATCGCGATCGCCGGGCTGTGGCTCGCGGGGATCGGGCGGGAGACGATGGCGGGGGCCTATCAAGCGGTTGCGGATCGGATCTTCGGCGAGGAAATTGAAGAGGAAACGGGCCTCTCCCTCGCCGATGTGGAGGGGATGCTGCTGAGCCAGGCGACCTGGTGCTACTGGCCGGATATCTCGGGGAGCTGCGCCTGGGCCATGCGCGTCGCGCAGCGCCTCAGCCCCGAGCGCTACGACGTGGACATCTACGCCATCGACGGCTTCGGCCCGCAAGGGATGAAGATCGCCGTCGCCCGCACGGGGCTGATGATCGCGGACGGGCGGTTCTGCGACGACCCGTCCCGCGCCACGACGCGGGCGCGGCTGCGGTTCTACACCGACATCCGCAACGCCGTCGCGCCGGACGCGCAGATGCGGACTGCCACCGGGCTGGAGTTCGCGACCTTCCAGCGCAATGTCGGCGACCCGCGCGAAGCGGCGCGCTGCTTCGCGTTTTCGGTGGACGGGGAGATGGAGGGGGAGACGATCCTGCTTCAGTCGTTCCTTAAGGACGGCGCGCCGGACGGCGAACCGGCGGCTTTTTCGCTCAGGCCCGGCGCGGCGTTAACGCGGCTGAGGCCGCCGCGGTGACGGCGTCCTTGATCTGAGGGGTCTTTATCTGGCTAGACCAGGCGATCCAGAAGCGGCGGCTGGGCTGGATGCCGGGATCAAGTCCCGGCATGGCGGCGGAGCAGGGCGCGCCTTACCGCGTCAGCTCCCGCATCGCCCCCTCGATACCCTGCAAGGTCATCGGGAACATGCGGTCGGCGAAGAGCTGTTGGATCATCTGGGTCGAGTGGGTGTATTTCCAGTGTTTCTCCTGCACCGGATTGATCCACACCGACGACGGCCACTGCTCGAGCGCGCGGCGAAGCCAGACTTCACCGCTCTCCGCGTTCCAGTGTTCGACCGCGCCGCCGGGCTGCACGATCTCGTAGGGCGACATGGCGGCGTCGCCGACGAAGACACAGCGGTAGTCGGAGGAGTAGGTGCGCAGCACTTCGTGGGTCGGGGTCTGCTGATCCCAGCGGCGCTTGTTGTCCTTCCAGACGCCTTCGTAGAGGCAGTTGTGGAAGTAGAAATACTCGAAATTCTTGAATTCGGAGGAGGCGGCGGAGAAGAGCTCCTGCACCACCTTGATATGCCCGTCCATCGACCCGCCGATGTCGAGGAAGAGGAGGACCTTCACTGCGTTCCGCCGCTCGGGCCGGGTCTTCACGTCGAGATAGCCGTGCTCGGCGGTGGAGCGGATCGTGTTGTCGAGATCCAGCTCCTCGATCGCGCCGTCGCGGGCCCAGCGGCGAAGGCGGCGGAGGGCGACCTTGATGTTGCGCGTGCCGATTTCGACGCTGTCGTCGAGGTTCTTGTATTCGCGCTTGTCCCAGACCTTCACCGCCTTCCGGTGGCGGCTCTCCTTCTGGCCGATGCGCACGCCTTCGGGGTTGTAGCCATAGGCGCCGAAGGGGGAGGTGCCGGCGGTGCCGATCCATTTGGAGCCGCCCTGATGGCGCTTCTCCTGCTCGGCCAGACGCTCCTTCAGCGTCTCCATCAGCTTGTCCCAGCCGCCGAGGGCTTCGATCTCCTCCATCTCCTCCTTGGAGAGATGCTTTTCGGCGAGCTTGCGGAGCCAGTCCTCCGGCAGCTCCACTTCGGCGATGGCTTCGGAAAGCTGAATGCTTTCAAGACCCTTGAAGCAATGGCTGAACACTTGATCGAACTTGTCGATATGGCGCTCGTCCTTCACCAGCGCGGCGCGGGAGAGGTAGTAGAACTCTTCGATGTCGTACATCGCGACGCCCTTATCGAGCGCCTCCAGAAGCGTGAGGTATTCGCGGAGGGAGCAGGGAACTTTCGCTTCGCGCAGCGTCAGGAAGAACTTGTTGAACATCCGCTTTCTCCCGTCAGGCTCCGTCGAAGAAGAGGTAATGCGCCGCGATGCCGAGGGCGAAGGCGCCGAGGCCGAAGGCGAAGCCATGGGCGATGGCGTATTGCACTTTGTCGGCGGTCTGGCCGCCGCGGCGGGCGGCGCGCACCCAGCCGAGGATGCAGCCGATGATCAGGCAGGCGACGGCGAACATGTAAGCTCCAGATAGGCGTCAGACGGCGATGTCGAAGTCTCTGAACTGTTTTCGCCAGTCGGACAAGGCGTCGCTGTCGGCCCCGAACACATAGGCGGCCCAGTCGAGCGCGTCACGGGCGACTTCCGCCGCGTCGTCATAGTCCCCAAGCTGCGCCAGCGCGATCGCGCGAAGGCGGAGGGAGGTCGCCAGATCGTCCTCCTTCCCATGCGCCGCGAGCCAGGGTTCGGCGGAGGCCAGAACCTCCGCCGCTTCCGCATAGTCGCGGTTGAGGAGGAGGAAGAGGCCGAGATCGGCGCGGGTGCGGGCCAGGCGGGCGCTCCCCGCCGGCAGGGTCCGCTGGAAGTGCTCGACGGCGCGGCGGGCGTAAGCGACGGCGAGGGCGCTTCGGTCGCGTTCGGAGGCGAAATAGGCCTCCGAGCGCAGCGCCTCCCCTACGCGGTGGTCGCGCTGGTCCATCTTGGCGGCCGCTTCGTTGGCGAGGGTCAGAAGCTCGCGCCGCTCCGCCGGGTCGCTCCGCACGTCGGAGAAATAGTGGTAGAGTTGAAACTCCTCGTCGGCGTCGCTGCGGCTGCGGGCGACGCGGGCGACGTCGTCGCCGACGAGCCGCGAGAGAACGCCGCGCGCCGCGCGCCGGGCCTCCAGTCGGGACATGCCCGGACGCATCGTGGGGTCGTAGAGAACCCGCAGCATCAGCAGGTCGAAGGCGGTCGGGGCGACGTGAACCTCATCGTCGTTGAACCCGGAATCCTCCAGCCGGTAGAGGTCGTTGCCGGGGCCGAGCGCCTGCATGATCTCCTCCACGAAGCAGATGCGGAAGACATGGGGCGCGGCGTGTTCCGGGATGAAGATGGTGATCGCCTCAAGCTGTTCGATATCCTCCCACCCGACCTCGCCGCGCGCGTCGGCCTCCTTGTATCCCTCCCAAGTCAGGTCGACCGGGGCGAAGAAGCAGAGCGCGGTGTCGGCGACGGCGCGCATCTCCGCCCGCGGCGCGGTGCGGATGGTGATGTCGGCCCTCTCGCCGAAGGGTCGGAACGGGCGGGAGACGGCGTCGAGGCGCAACTGATCCTCGATCTGCCGCTCGGTGGCGCGGTAGGGGGCGGGGGGGATCAGGATCGCCTCCTCGTCGGCGAGGACGAGCGTAAGGTCCAGCGGCGGCGCGCCCGCGCGCACGATGTCGAGCAGCGCGTCGAGGTCCGGGCGATATGCGCCGAGCTCCGAGCCGGTCAGCTTGATCCGCGCCTTTTGCGGCCATTTCAGGAGAGACCGGTGGCTCGTCCCCCATTCGGTCTCGAACGAGAGCTCCATGAAATCGTCGAGTAGGCTTTCGACGGTCCAGGGAACGTCCTGGCTCGCCACGGCGGCGGCGTATCCGGGATAGTCGGGGCGCGGCGCGATCTTCTGGGGAGTCACCCGTCCTTCGTCCTGAAAAGGCGAGGGCGGCGTATGCCCTGCGCAGGCGGCGAGCGCGAAGGGCGCGATCAGCGCGGCCGCCGCCGCGCGAAGGGACTGGAACCGGTGCGCCGAACTCATGAGCGGAGCGTAGCGGGCGCGGCGGGCGGCGTCAGCCCCGGTTTCCCGCTAAGTTCGCCCCAGAAGGCCCATATCGCGAAACTGCCGGGACCAGAGCCGCACTTCCTCGCTGTCGCGGCCGTAGACGTAGCGCGCCCATTCGAGCGCTTCGCGCGCGGCGGGCGCTGCGGCGGCCTTGTCGCCGGTCTGCGAAAGGGACGCCGTCCGCCAGCGCAGCGCGAGAGCGAGATGCCTGTCGTAGGCGTTCGCGGCCAGCACCGGGATGGAGAGATCGAGCCGCGCGAGCGCGTCCCGCGCCCGCCCCTCGCGCTGCAATAGCGTGGCGGCGGTCGCGCGGACGATGGCGAGGCGGATGTTGTCGGCCGGCAGGTCGCGCGCGAGGATCGTCTCGGCCCGCTGAACGTCGGCGAGGGCCGCCGCTGCCTCGTTGTCGCGAAACGCCAGTTGAGCGCGGAGCACGAGGGCTTCCGCCAGCCGGTGATCGGGGCGCTCGCGCGTCTCCATCTCCCCGACCAGACGATCCGCCCAGCGACGGCTTTCGGATCTGCTGCGCGCGGCGCGGACCCGCGCGAGCAGATCGTCATGCACGTCGTCGCCGATGCGCGCGAAACGGCGGGCCGCTCCGAAGGCCCCGTGCGCGCGGCCGAGCGCGGCCCGCGCGGCTTCGCGCGTCTCCTCCCGCCCCATGCCGGGTTGGATGGCGGGATCATAGAGGACGCGCAGCATCAGCGCATCGAACGCCGTCAGGCGCAGATGCGCCGCGTCGTCGTTGAAAATGCTGTCTTCAAAGCGGAAGAGGTCGTTGTAGGCGCCGAGCGCCTGGGCCGCTTCCTCCTCTAGGCAGGCGCGGATCTCGTGCGGCGCGGCGGCCGCCGGGATGAAGACGGTGATCGCCTTCAGCCGGTCGAGATCCGCCCAGGGATCGCCGGCCCCTTCGCGCGAAGCGATGAAGGCGCCCCAGTCGCCGGAGAAAGGCTGGAAGAAGCAGAGCGCCTCTGGCGCGAAAGCTTTCATCGCCGCCCTCGGAGCCGTCCTGAAGACGATCTCGGCGTCGGCGACGTCCTCGACGAGAGTGATCGCGAGCCCGTCGCCCGTCGCCGCGTCGAGCCGCCTGACCAAGCCTTCGGCGTAACCGCGGTAGCCGCGCAGCTCCGTCCCCATCAGGGAGACCCGCACGGGGCGGTCCCACTTCAGGAGCCGGTTGGCGCGAAGGCCCCATTCTGTGTCGAAGGTCAGTTCGATGAAGTCGTCGGCGAGCGTGCGCCGCGTCCAGGGTATCTCCTGCGCGCCGACCGCCGCGCCATATCCGTCATAGGACGGCAAGGGGCCGGGGGAGGCGGCGACGGTTCGAACCCCGCGCTCCGGTCCGCTGGCCGGAGCGCAGGCCGCCAAGGCGAGCGCCAGCCCCGCTGCGGCGAAGGCGGCGCGCATCAGCGGTTGTAGCGAATGAACGGCGTCTGCTTGCCTATCCGGTCGTAGAGCCTGCGGGCGGTCTCGTTGAAGTCCTGCGTCAGCCAGTAGACGGAAGGCGCGCCCGCTTCGTCCGCCGCCCGGTAGACGGCCTCGATCAGCGCGCGCCCGGCGCCGGTTCCGCGGACTTCCTCATCCACATAGAGGTCCTGCAGATAGCAGACCTGTTCGATCTTCCAGCAATGGCGATGGAAGAGGTAGTGGGTCAGCCCGACCAGCGCGCCGTCATAGTCGGCGACGAAGCAGTTGAATTCGTTCGGATCGTCCGAATGCAACCGCTCCCAGGTCGTCACGTAGACGTCCTCGGCCACCGCCGTCTCGTAGAACTCGAGATATTTCGTCCAGAGGCGCCGCCATTCGGCGTGATCGTCCTGGGAGACGGGGCGGATCGTGAGCATGGGGCGGCCTTTCGGGCGGCTAAGGGTCAGGCGAGCGCGGCGATGGTGAAAACCGACAGCGCCGTCGACAGGATTATCGCCTTGGCGATGCTGTCAACGGGAACGTCGTATTTCACCGCGAGCACAAAGGCCATCGCGCCGCTCGGCGCCGCGAAGACGAGGATGGAGGCGGCCTCCCACGCCGGACTGACCGGTACGGTTTCGGCGAAGAGGATGATCGCGATCAACGGGTGAACGAAGACCTTGATGACGGTCGCGGTCCAGGCCGGGCCGCCGATGCGGCTGAGGTCGCTTTGCGACAGCATCACGCCAAGCGCGAAGAGCGAGGCGGGCGCGGCGGCGGCGCCGGTGAAGGTCAGGAACCGCTCCAACCCGTCGTGAAGGTCGATGGAGAAGCCCGCGACGGCTCCGCCCGCCGCGATGGCGATCAGAAGCGGGTTGCGGATGATCGCGCCGAGGGTTTGGGCTGGCGTCCGGTCGCCCGCCAGCGCCTCCATGATCAGGGAGGTGCCGGCGAACATGATCACGACGTCGAAAGGGATCATCAGGACGACGGCGCGCGCGGCCTCCGCCCCGTAAAGGCTTTCGATGATCGGCAGGATGAAGAAGACATGGTTCGGCAAGGCGCCGGTGAAGCCGAGGAGGACGGCTTCGCGGCGCCTCAACCCGAAACCGAAGCGAAAGAAGACGTAACCGACGGCGTAGAGCGTGAGGTTGGAGCCGATATAGGCGATCAGCACGGGCCAATCGACCTCGTCGAACCGCGTCCGGCTCATCAGCGCGAACATCAGGGCGGGCAGGGCGACGGCGATGACGAACTGGTTGGTCCCGCGCGCCGCCTCCGCGCTGAAAGTCCCGCGCAGACCCATGACGAAGCCGATGGCCGGGACGGCGAAGATCGGCAGGATCGCGTATTGCAGCGGGTCGAGAAGCGCCTCCATGCCCGCCTATTCGTCCAGCGTCGCGGCATGGCGCGCGGCTTTCAGGAGGAGCGCGGAGAGCGTTGCGCGCTCCTCCTCGCCCAGTCCGCCGAGCACCGTTTCCTGCCGCTCAGCCAGCATCGCTGCGATTTTCCCGTGCAGCGCGCGGCCCGCAGGCGTGATCGTCAGGCGCGACTGGCGGCCGTCGTCAGGGTCCGGCGCGCGCTCGATGTATCCTTCCGCCAGCATCCGGTGGACGGCGCGGGAGATCGTGTTGCGCGGGCGGCGGGAGATCGTCGCCACGTCCTGCGCGGTCAGAACGGGGTAGTGGGAGAGGCAGCAGAGCAGCAGATACTCGCCCCGGATGACGCCGTACTCGCGCTTCACCGCGTCATATCCGGGCGTGACGACCGCGTTGGCGAGATAGGAGATGCGGTAGGCGTCTGCGAATTCGACGGTTTCGAAGATCGTCGTCAGATCCTGCGCGCCAAGTTCATCGCCGAGGGCTCGATCCGGCGGCGGGGAGGAGGGATCTTCGGCCATGTCATCTCACCCCTGCGAAGGGGCTCCGACCCGTCCGCCACTGCGCTCCGTCAGCCTCTGAGAGGTTAACGAAGTCCTAAATCCTCCAATATTCCGGAATACTAGAATGCTAGAATTCCGGCATGCCGGAATCCTGTAGGATTTAACGAAGCTGAAACCAAGGTGAATCCGGATGGTCGGTGCGCGGCGTCGGATGGCGGCGCCTTTCAGCTTGATCGGCGGGAGGCGTTCGGGCATGTTGTTCCAAGTGGAACATAAAGGCGGACCAACCGCCGGTTCGGGGGAGGACGCATGGCGGAAGCGCGCAAACGGCTCACCATTCCCGACCTCGCCGCCAAGAAAGCGGCGGGCGAGCGGCTGGTCATGGTCGCGGTGGGCGAGGTGCTGACCGCGACCTGGGCGGAGCGCGCCGGGGTCGACATCGTCGGCGTGGGCGACAGCCTCGGCATGACCTTGCATGGGCATGAGAACACGCTCGCCATGACAGTCGATCAAATGATCATGCACTGCCAGGCCGTGCGGCGGGGGGCGCCGAACACGCTTTGCCTCGTCTCCATGCCCTACGGTTCTTACGCCACGCCCGAGATCGGCGTCCGCAACGCCGTCCGTCTGATGAAGGAGGCGGGCGCGGACGCCGTGAAGATGCAGGGCGGGCGGGAGATGTTCGACACCATCAAGGCCATCGCCGACGCGGGCGTGCCGGTGATGAGCCATGTCGGCCTTCTCCCCCATCGCCTCCACATGCTCGGTGGGTTCAAGATGCAGGGGCGCACGGCCGAAGACGCGCTGAAGATTATCGACAACGCGAGCGCCATTCAGGAAGCGGGCGCGATCGGGCTGGAGATCGAAGCGATGCCCTATGAGGTCGGCAAGGCGGTGGACGAGGCGGTGGACATCTTCACCTTCTCCATCGGCGCCGGATCGGCGGGGACGTGTCAGCTCCTGAACGGCTACGACCTCCTCGGCGCGTTCGACACGTTCAAGCCGAAATTCGCCAAGCGCTACGCCAACATGGCGGAGATCGCGACGAAGGCCTTCGCCGACTACGCCGAAGACGTGCGCTCCGGCGCGTTCCCCGATGAAAAGCATTCCTATCAGATGCAGCCGGAGGAAATCGCCCGGCTCAACGACGCCCTGAAGGGAGGATCACGATGAACAAACCCGCTGAAATCGTTCCCAACGGACAGCGCATCCCCAACGGGATGCTCGAAGACAATTACCCTCGCAACATGTGGTGGGTCGCCGCCCACGCCTCCGAAGTCACCACCAAGCCGATGGCGCGATGGCTCCTTGAGACGCCGGTCGTCCTCTACCGGATGGAGGACGGAACCCCCGCCGCGATGTACGACCGGTGCCCGCACCGCTGGGCGCCGCTCAGCCAGGGCGAGGTCCGGGGAGAGCGGATCATCTGCCCCTATCACGGGATGGAGTTCGACGCGGGCGGCGTCTGCGTGAAGACGCCGACCCAGAAGATGATGCCGAAGACGGCGCAGATCCCCGCCTTCACGGTGCGGGAGGCGGGGGCCTTCATCTGGATATGGATGGGCGATCAGGACGCCATCGACTGCGACCCGCCCGACGTCGCCTACCAGACCGACCCGGACTGGACCTTCGTCAACGGCTATTACGAAGTCGCCGCGAACTGGGTGCTGATCCGCGAGAACGTGCTGGACCTGACCCACATCGCTTTTCTTCACAAGAACACGTTCAAGCAGGACGACTGGATCACCGCACCCGACAGTTATCTCGACGGCGAGACGGTGACTTACGAGCAGGAGTTCGACCTCGCCCCGCTTTCCCCGCTCTTCTGCGCCGGGATGGGCCTGCCCGAGGACAAGCCGATCAAAAGGAAACAGGTCGGGCGGATGCCCGCGCTCTCGATCTCCTTCTCCGACTGGATGGTGCATGACCCGGCGCCCGATCCGGGCAAACGGTCCGACTTCATCGTCCGGGGTTGCCATATCGTGACCCCGGCGCAGCGCGGGAAGACGCATTACTTCTGGGGCGCCGCCTTCGACGTGCCCTCGCTGACAGACGAGGTGGCTGAGAAGACCAAGGCGTCGATCACCGCCGCCTTCGACGAGGACAAGTTCCTGCTGGAGGCGATGCAGAAGCAGATCGAGGAGGATCCGCGCGGGATGGACTACCTTGAAGTCACCCTAGGCGCGGACGGCGCGGGCATGTTCGTCCGCCAGATCCTGAACAGGAAGCTGAAGGCCGAAGGCCGCAAACTGAGTGGAGGGCGATCCGCATGACCCCCGAAGAGATCCTCTCCCATCCCGCCCGCGTGCTGACCGAGGCGCAGCGGGAGAAGTACTTCACCGACGGCTTCGTCTCGGTGGAGGAAATCGTCCCCGCCGACACGCTTGGCGAGTTGCAGCGGGTGACGGCGGAATTTCAGGAGAAGAGCCGCGCAGTCGCCGCGTCCGACGACGTTTTCGACATCGGCCCCGGTCACGGTCCGGACAGCCCTGTGCTCCGCCGCCTGAAGACGCCGGACATACAGCACGAAACTTACTGGAACTTCACCACCGGGCTGATGGCGGACGTCGCCGCCGATCTCGTTGGACCGGATGTCGTCTTCCACCACGGCAAGCTGAATTTCAAATGGTTCGACGCCTCCGACACCGTGAAGTGGCATCAGGACATCCAGTTCTTTCCGCACACGAACTACAACGTGCTGACCATCGGCTGCTATCTTGCGGACACCGACATGACGAATGGCCCGCTCGCGGCGGTGAAGGGCTCGCACAACGAACCGCTCTACGATCAGTATGATGCGGACGGGAACTGGACCGGCATGCTGTCGAACGAAGACGCGGCGGGCGTGGACATGTCCCGCGTCGAATACATGACCGGCAAGGCGGGCTCCATCACGATCCACAACGCGCGGACGCTGCATTACTCGCCCGCGTCGAAAAACCCGGTGCCCCGGCCGCTTCTACTGAACTGCTACACGGCGGCGAACGCGAAGCCCTACACGCCGCATCCGACGGCGACGCGCAACACCTACACGCTGGTGCGCGGTAGGCCGGCGCGGTGGGCGTGGCATGATCCGCGCCCGTGTCAGATTCCGCCCGACTGGTCCGGCGGCTACACCTCCATCTACGCCGCGCAGGCGGGGGAGGATAAGAGCGGCGGCGGAAAGGCGGAAGGCGGGATGATGTGAGCGGCGTGGCCGGTCCGGCTGCGCAGATGGTCCTATCTTACGGCATGCTCTGCAGATAGCGTCCTCTGACGGGAGCGCTGGCTATGAAGCGAGCGGTCCGCCGGGGACCAATATGAAAGAACTTGTTCCGACGTGGGATCGCCCGCTGATCGCGCGGGTGCGGCGCTTATTCGATCTCTATGCGCTCGGCCGCAGTCCCGATCTCCCCAAAGCTAACCGCGACGCCGCCGTTTTCTGGGCGATCGTCACGCCGATGGCCGGTCTTTCACTCATTGGGTGGATTGCCTTCTATCTTATTACAGATGCCGCCTCGCTTTGGCCGGCTGCACTCACCTGCGCCCTGTTCAACATCGCTCTGGTTCTTCCGTGGATTGCCCGGCGCAGCCGCGTGGCCGCCGAACTGTTCGCTACGTTCATAATTATTTGCTCATTCTCTGTGCTGATGTGGATTTTTGGCGAGCAATCGGGGCTGCACCTCGCGCTGTTGCCGACATCCCTCATCTTCATGCTTCAGATCGGAACGCGGCGTCCTTTCATGCTCGCAATCTGTATTGCGCCGATCATCTTCCTAACCTGGTTATTGCCAATCTGGTTCGCAGAGCCACAACCCTTCACCAACGCGACGCCATGGCTCCTCGATACGATACGTTTCGCAAATACCGCGAACCTCGTGCTGATCACGATCATAATGATGCTTCCGGTCCTGCGCCGCGCCGAAATCGCGGAGGACGCGCTTGCCGCAGAGCATGATCGCTCCGAAGCTCTCCTCGCCAATCTCCTCCCTGCGGAAATCGCGACGCGACTGAAAACCGCCCCCGGCGCGGTTATCGCAGACGAAAGCCCCGCTATCACCATCCTTTTCGCCGATATCGTCGGCTTCACCCCTAAGGCCGAGACGATGAAGCCCGAAGCGCTGGTCGCTTATCTAAACCGCGTCTTCTCCACCTTCGATGATCTGACCGCGACGCACGGGCTGGAGAAGATCAAGACCATCGGCGACGCTTACATGGTCGTCGCGGGCATCCCGACCTCACGCCCAGATCACGCTGAAGCCGCCGCCGACCTCGCGCTCGATATGATCGCCGCAGTGGATAGGCTGACAGTGGAAATGGAAGAGACCGTCGCCGTCCGCATCGGCCTTCATACCGGCCCCGCCGTCGCCGGCGTCATCGGGACGACGAAGGTCTTCTACGACGTCTGGGGGGACGCGGTGAACACCGCCGCGCGGATGGAGAGCCACGGCGAAGCCGGGCGCATTCAGGTGACGGCGGCGACGCGGGACGCGCTTGGCGACGGTTACGCTTTCGAGGCGCGCGGCGTCGTCGACATCAAAGGCAAGGGGTCGACGGAGACGTTCTGGCTGACCGGTCGGCGCTGACCGCAATCATGCCGCCAAGCGATCGCCAGGGCGGTTGAGGATCTCCGTCATTTCACGGGAAATCCGTGTCCATACGCGACATTTTGGTCGCCTATGGACGCAATTCGCCGCCTCCCGGCGCTACCCCTCGCGAAGCCCGCAACGCGCGTCAGCGCTTACCGGAGGTCCGCGATGACCCACTCGATCTTCCCGTCCCCTCGCGTGCGCCGCAGTCCCTATTACGAGGCGACGGTGAAGGCCGGCGCGGCGACCTTCTCGCCCTATAACCATATGCTCCTGCCCATGGGCTACGGCGATCCTGACGGCGAATACGAGCGGCTGACCACCGGCGTCTCCATGTGGGACGTGGGCGTGCAGCGACAGGTTGAGCTGGCGGGGCCGGACGCCGGGCGGCTGGCGCAGGCGCTCTGTCCGCGCAAGATCGCCGACATGACGGTGGGCATGGGCTGGTACGTCCCGATCTGCGACCATCGGGGGGTGCTGATCAACGATCCCGTCCTCCTGAAGCTGAGCGACGACCGCTATTGGCTCTCCATCGCCGACAGCGACGTTCTCCTCCACGCCCGCGCGGTGGCGGGGGAGCGGGGCTATCAGGTGAACGTGTTCGAGGCGGACGTCTCCCCGCTCGCCATTCAGGGACCGAAGGCGGAGGACGTCGTCGCCGCGATGTTCGGCGATTGGGTGCGCGAGATCCGCTATTTCGAGTTTCGCGACGTCGACTACGACATCCCCCTGAAACTCGCCCGCTCCGGATATTCGAAACAGGGCGGGTTCGAGCTCTACCTGATGGACGGCCAGCGCGGGCTGGAGCTTTGGGACCGCGTGGCGGCGGCGGGGGCGCCGTGGGGCATCGCGCCCGGCAGCCCGCATTACATGGAGCGAACGGAGAGCGCGCTTCTCTCATGGGGCGGCGATACGGACGACGAGACCAACCCCTTTGAAGTGCGCCTCGGCCGCTTCGTCGATCTCGACTGTCCTGACGACGTCGTGGGCGTTCAGGCGCTCCGCCGTATCAAGGAGGAAGGGCCGCTGCGCTGGCAGCTCGGCGTGAAGCTGAAGCTGGAGGAGCGTCTGCCGGCCTTCGACCACCGCTCCGAAATCCGGCGGGGAGAAGATTACATGGGCTTCGTGACGGCCCACGCCTGGTCCCCGAAGCTGGAGACGAATATCGGCCTCGCGCTGGTCTCGCGCGAGCTGTCGCCTGGAGAGACCGTCCATGTCAGCCTGCCCGACGGCGCCCATTGCGAGGCGGAGACCTGCAGGCTGCCCTTCGTCTAAGCTGCGGATTGCGATCGCGGGCTTCGCGTGCGTTCATGAGCCGAACGCCGCGGCAAGCGGCGAGGGCATGGGATGGAGACTGCGATGAAGAAGGTTCTGATCACGGGCGGCAACGGCAACCTCGGCTTTCTGGCCGCCGAGCGGCTGGCGGCGGAGGGCGTGGAGATCGTCCGCTTCGACATACCCGCATCGGGCCGAGAAGGGCCGGGGGCGGAGGTGCTGGGCGACGTGCGCGATCACGCGCTCCTGGCCTCCACGATGGAGGATCATAAGCCGGATGCGATCATCCATCTCGCATCGCTCCTCTCCGGCTCCTCCGAAGAGGATCTGGACGTCTCGTGGGAGATCAACGCGACAGCCTCCTTCCGCCTTTTGCGGCTGGCGCAGGATCATGAGCTGCCGGGGCCATTCGTTTTCGCCTCGACCGTCGCGACCTATGGGGCCGATCTGCCGGATCCGCTGCCGGGCGATACCGAGCAATGGCCGCGTGGCATTTACGGCGCGACCAAGGTCGCGGTCGAACGGCTCGGCTGGTACTTCAAGGGCAAGCACGGTCTGGATTTCCGCTGCCTGCGCTTCCCGCTGGTCTATTCGCCCTTCGCTCCGCCGAGCGCGATGACGGCCTATCCCTCCCACGCGTTCCGCGCGGCGGCGGAGGGGCGGCCCTTCACCTTCCCGGTCTCGCGCGACGTGGGCATGTCGACCCTCTTCCTCGACGACGTCGTCCGCTCTATCTGCGAGATCGCCAAGGCCGACAAGGCGCGCCTGACGAAGCCCGCCTACAACCTCCACAGCTTCTGCGCCTCCGCCGAGGACGTCGAGCGCGCGATCAAATCGCGCTGGCAGGGGTTCGAGTGCGATTACGCCTCGAACGCGGCGGTCGAAGCCATGCTGAACGCCGGCCCGAACGAGATCGACGACAGCGACGCCCGGCGCGACTGGGACTGGGCGCCGGAATACGATTTCCAGAAATCAGCTGAAGCGATGTTCGCCCATTTCGGCGTCAGCGAAGGGGGATCCGAGGGGTCCTGAAGCGGCGCGCTGCGTCGGCCCCGGTTGCGCGCCCTGCGGCGGGCGGTGGCGGCTCGTCGCCGCTGCGCGGCGCGTCTCGCCGCCAGCGCGTCTCGTCGGGCGTTGACGCTGGCCGATGGGGCGGACGCCTCCGGCGGGAGTATTTCGGGAAGAGTGAAAGGTCTCAGCGCATCCCGCTGTCGGCGCGCGGCGCTTTCGCGGGACTGCGGAAACGGCGGGGCCGCGTAAACGACATGGCTGCGGAAACGACCGCGATACGTCGCTAACTGACAATCCGATCTTGCATGTCGTGAAATTATACGTGAAATTTTCACGACGACTCGGGGAGGACGCGCGTGGCGGCGGCGTTGCGAAATGCGGTGGAGGAAGGCGCGGCGCGCGGCGTCGGTCCTGATCTGCGCGCGCTCAGAAAATCGCGCGGCGTGACGCTGACCGAGCTCGCGCTGTCGACGGGGCGCTCCGTCGGCTGGCTGAGCCAGGTGGAGCGGGGGCTCTCCACGCCGACCTTCGAAGATCTTCGGCGGCTGGCCGATCGCCTTTCGGCGCCGGTCTCTCTCTTCTTCAGCGACAGCGACATTCCCGAAGAAGAGCGCGGCCATATCGTCCGCTGGGGCGCTGGCCGCAAGCTCGGCGCGCCGGAGAGCGGGCTCTCCGAGATGCTGCTCTCCCCCGATCTCGGCGGCGAGTTCGAGATCGTCCGCTCCGTCTTCGATCCGGGCGCGGAGCTGCCCGCGTTCCAGCAGCGCCCGACGGAGGAGGCGGGTTTCGTGATCTCCGGTCGGCTCGACCTCTGGATCGGCGAGCGGCTCTTCGAGTTGAGCGAAGGCGACAGCTTCCGGTTTCGGCGCGAACCCTATCGCTGGCGCAATCCGGGCGACGCGCCCTGCGTGGTGATCTGGGTCATCGCGCCTCCGGTGTATTAGCAGATGCTCGCCGCGCTCCCCGATCCCGCCGTTCTAGCCGCTTTCGTCGCGGCCTCGCTGGCGCTCAATTTCACGCCGGGGGCGGACATGATGTTCTCCGTCGCCTCCGGCGCGGCTGGCGGGCCGCGGGCCGCCGTCGCGGCCTCGCTCGGCATCAATCTCGGGGTCGTCGTCCATATCGCGCTCGCCGCGCTGGGCCTCGCGGCGCTGATCGCGGCGGAGCCGCTTGCCTATGACGCGATCCGCTACGCGGGGGCGGCCTACCTCATCTTCCTCGCCGTCCAGATGTGGCGCGCGCCGCCGCCGGACCTGGCGAAACCCGCGCCGTCGCCCTTCTGGCCGACCGTGCGGCGCGGGTTCATGACCAATATCCTGAACCCGAAAACCGCGCTCTTCATCTTCGCGTTCATCCCGCAGTTCGCCGATCCCGCCAAGGGCTCGGTCGCGGCGCAGATCGCGCTCCTGGGGGCGGTCTTCATCGCCACAGGGTTCACCGTGAACGCCTGCGTCGGATCGCTGGCGGGGGCCTTCGCGACCCGCATCCGCCGCGCGTCCCGCGCGATGAACCGTCTATCCGCAATCGTCTTCGGCGGCCTCGCCGCCCGTCTCGTCATCGACTGAAGGAGTCTTCCATGGCCGAGTTCCCGACCACCGCACGCGTCGTCATCATCGGCGGCGGCGCCGTCGGCGCCTCTTCGCTCTTCCATCTCGCCAAGATGGGGTGGACCGATTGCGTCCTTCTGGAAAAGAACGAGCTGACGGCGGGGTCCACCTGGCACGCGGCTGGGAACTGCCCGAACTTCTCCTCCTCCTGGGCCGTCCTCAACATGCAGCGCTATTCGCTGGAGATGTACCGGACGCTCGCCGACGACGTCGATTATCCGATGAACTACCATGTGACCGGCGCCCTCCGCCTCGGCCACACCAAGGAGCGCGCGCAGGAGTTCGAGCGCGTCGCCTCCATGGGCCAGTATCAGGGCCTCCAGCTCGATATGCTTAGCCCAAAGGAAGCGGTGGAGATGTATCCCTTCCTCGAGACGCACGACCTGGAGGCGATCCTCTGGGATCCGCTCGACGGCGATATCGACCCGGCGCAGCTGACCCAGGCGATGGCGAAGGGCGCGCGCGATCTCGGCGCGAACATCCAGCGCTTCTGCCCCGCCACCGGCGTCTCCAAGAACGAGGCGGGCGAGTGGGTCGTTCATACGCCTAAGGGCGACATCACCTGCGAATACGTGGTGAACGCAGCCGGATACTACGCCCAGCGGGTCGGCGAGTGGTTCATGCCCTTCGGCGGGCGCGAAGTGCCGATGGCGGTCATGTCCCACCAGTATTTCCTGACCGACGAGATCCCGCAGGTCGCCGAATGGACGAAGGAGAACGGCCGCAAGCTGCCGATGATCCGCGACGTCGACAGCTCCTACTACCTGCGTCAGGACAAGAACGGCCTGAACCTCGGCCCCTATGAGCGGAACTGCAAAGCGCACTGGGTGACGCCGGACGATCCGATGCCGGATGATTTCTCCTTCCAGCTCTTCCCCGACGATTTGGAGCGGCTGGAGTGGTATATCGAGGACGCGATGGCGCGCGTGCCGCTCCTCGGCGAGGCTGGCGTCGGGCGGAATATCAACGGTCCGATCCCCTACGCCCCGAACGGATTGCCGATGATCGGCCCGATGCCCGGCGTTCGGAACGCGTTCGAGGCGCACAGCTTCACCTTCGGCATCGTGCAGGCCGGCGGCGCGGGCAAGACGCTCGCCGAGTGGATCGTCGAGGGCCATACCGAATGGGACATGTGGGCGGTCGATCCGCGCCGCTACACCGACTATTGCGACGCCGACTATTGTCTTGAGAAGGCGCTGGAGACCTACGGCCACGAATACGCGATGCACTTCCCGCATCACGCCTGGCCCGCCGGGCGCGACAAGAAGAAGTCGACAAATCATGAGAAGATCGTCGAGTTGGGCGCGGTCATGGGCGCCTACAATGGCTGGGAGCGGGCGAACTGGTTCGCCAAACCGGGCGACGACGTCTCCGAGGAAGCGACACAGACCTGGGAACGCGAAGGCCCCTGGCGCAAGCGCGTGCAGGAGGAAGTCGAGGCGGTGCGCGACCATTGCGGCGTGCTGGACCTCTGCGGCTTCTCCCGCTTCGATCTGAGCGGGGAGGGGGCCGCCGAATGGCTTCGCGGCCGCATCGCGGGCGCGCTGCCCAAGGTCGGGCGCATGAACCTCGCCTATTTCCCGGACGACCGGGGCCGCATCCTGACGGAGATGTCGGTGGTGCGGAAGAGCGAGGACGAGTTCACCCTCATCACCGCCGCGGCCGCGCAGTGGCATGATTTCGAGGTGCTGAACAAACACCTCGCCGACGGCCTGACGCTGAAGGACCGGACGCTGGAGCTGAACACGCTCATCGTCACCGGCCCGAAATCGCGTGAGATCCTGGCGGGTCTGACCGACGGCGATCTGACGCTCGGCTGGCTCACCCATCAGGACGCGACGGTGGCCGGGGTTCCGGCGCGTCTTCTGCGCGTCTCCTTCGCGGGCGAGCTCGGCTGGGAGGTTCACACCAAGGTCGAGGACAGCCCCGCCGTATACAATGCGCTGATCGAGGCGGGCGTCACCCCGTTCGGTATGTTCGCGCTGGACGCGATGCGGATCGAAAAGGGCTACCGCACGTGGAAGGGCGATCTCTCCACCGATTACACCCTGCTTGAAGGCGGGATGGAGCGGTTCGTGAAGTTCGACAAGCCGCAGGACTTTCCCGGCAAGGCCGCGCTGCTGAATGAGAAACAGCAGGGCTCGAAGAAGAAGTTCGTCACGATGATCGTCGACGCCGGCCCGGCGGACGCGCCCTACATGTCCACCGTCTGGCATGGCGGGCAGGTCGTGGGCGAGACGACGTCGGGCAACTTCGGCTACCGCACCGGCAAGTCCATCGCGCTCGGCATGCTGCGGCCCGATTTGGCGGAGCCGGGGACGGAGGTTGAGGTCAACATCTACGGCGAGCGCTACAAGGCGACCGTCCAGCCCGATCAGCCGCTCTGGGATCCCGCCAACGAGCGCATCCGCGCCTGATGGACTTCGCCCGCCCCCAACGCGCGCCCGATTATTCGGACCGGTTCGCCGGTCCGAACGCCTCGCCTGAGATGTCGGCGCGAGAGCTGATGGGGCGCGCGTTCGAGGCGACGCCGGGCTGGTTCCGCGCCCTTTTCGCGCTCCGTCAGATGGCGGCGCGCGTCGCGGGGCTGGACACCGGGCCGAAGGGGGCGGTGACGGAGGTCGAGGTGCTCGGGCGTTTGCCCGTGGTGGAGGAGACCGCGGACAAGTTCGAGTTCGGCATGGCGGACAGCCATCTCGACTTCACCATCGCGGTGGAGAAGGGCGGCGCCCCCGATGATCCCGACGTCGCGATCACCACCGATATCTGGTTCAACGGCTGGACCGGGCGCGCCTACCTGACCCTCGTCTTGCCGTTCCACAAAATGATCCTTCGCCGCTACGTCGCCGCGCTCGGGCCGGAGGGCGGACGGTGAAGCTGAACGAGCAGGCCAAGGCGATCATTGAGACCTGGCGCACGGGTTTCGTCGCCACCGTTTCGGCTGAGGGCGCGCCGAACGTCTCGCCCAAGGGCACTTTCGTCGTGGTGGATGAGGAGACTATCGCCTTCGCCGAAATGCGCTCCCCGCAGACCGTGGCCAACATCGCCCATCAGCCTGAGGTCGAGGTCAGCTTCGTCGACGTCCTCTCCCGCGCCGGCGTCCGCTTTCGCGGCCGCGCCCGGATCATTGAGCCGGGCGAAGAGTTCGATGTGCTCATGCCGCTCTTCCGGGCCCATTGGGACGATGATCTCTGCGCCATGTTCAACGCCATCGTCGTCATCCCCGTCGACGTCTTGAAACCCCTCCGCTCCCCGGCTTACGAGGCGGGCGCGTCGGAGGGGGACCTCCGCGCCCTCTGGAAAACCAAGATCGCGGACATGGCCTGATGAAGCTCTCCAATCGCCTTCTCTCCATCAACGGGGACCCTGACGCCGATGACGGCTGGGGCGCCTATTACAAAGCCGTCGAAATGCTGCGCGCGGGCGAGGACGTGACGATGCTCTGCATCGGGGAGCATGACTTCAAAACCGCGCCCTTCATTCTCGATGCGATGGAGGCGAGCGCGCGGGGCGGGAACACCGGTTACGCGCTGGCGCGAGGCCAGTTACCGCTGCGCGAAGCCGTCGCGCGCCGGGTCGGAGCGCAGACGGGCGTAACGACGACGGAGGCGAACATCACCATCACCACGGGCGGGCAGGCGGCTCTCTTCGCCGCAGTCTCCGCCTCCGCCGATCCGGGCGAGCCGGTAGTGATCGTCGATCCGCATTACGCGACCTATCCCGCCACCGTCTGCGGGCCGGGCTGCGCGCTTCGCAAAGTGAAGGCGCGGCCCGAGACCGGGTTCCAGCTCGACCGGGACGACCTGATGGCGGCGACGAAGGGGGCCAAGGCGCTCCTGATCAACACGCCGAACAACCCAACGGGCGCGGTTTACGATGCGAAGACGCTGGAGGCGATCCGCGCCGCCTGCATTGAGAATGACCTCTGGCTGATCTCGGACGAGGTTTATGACGGGCAGGTGCACGAGGGCGAGCACGTCTCCCCCCGCACGCTGCCGGGGATGGAGGAGCGGACGATGGTCATCGGCTCGCTCTCCAAATCCCACGTCATGACGGGCTTCCGCCTCGGTTGGATCGTCGCGCCGCCCGCGGTGATTGAGGGCATTCACGGCCTCTCCAACGCCACCACCTACGGCGTGCCCGGCTTCATTCAGGACGCGGCGACCGTCGCGCTTACCGAAGGCGACGAGTTCGAAGCGGAGACCGCCGCGAAATACCGCGCCCGCCGCGACAAGGCGGTGGCGGCGCTGAAGGGGGCGAACAAGGTCTCCCTCTCTCCGCCGCAGGGGGCGATGTACGTGATGCTCGACATCCGCGCGACTGGGATGAGCGGGAACGACTTCGCGCTCGGCCTGCTGGACGAGGAAAAGATCGCGGTCATGCCGGGCGAAAGCTTCGGAGAGGCCGCCGCCGGGCACCTTCGGGTCGCCCTCACCACCGACGACGACGCCATGGTCGACGCGCTGAAGCGTCTGGCCGCTTACGCTGAAAGGGTCGCGCCATGAGCGACATCACCATCCTCGACGGCTCCATCGGGCAGGAGCTCGTCCGCCGTTTCGGCGACCTGAACAAACCGCTCTGGGGCATCGGCGTGATGTCGGAAAACCCGGAGATCGTGCGGGCCGTCCACGCCGACTATTTCGCGGCGGGCGCCGATGTGGCGACGACGAACACCTACAACATCCACAAGGACCGCTTCATCCGCGACGGCGTGCCGGATCAGTTCGAGAAGCTGAACGCGCTCGGCTGCCAGCTGGCGGCGGAGGCGCGGGACGCCCATGGCGCGGGCCTCGTCGCCGGATCGCTCGGCCCGCTCGGCGGTTCTTACCGCCCGGATCGCGGCAATGATGTCGATGAGGCGGCGGAGATCTTCGCGGAGGTCGCGCGCGGTCAGGCGGATATCGTCGACGTCTACCTCATCGAAACCATGTCCTCCCTCGCCGCCGCGCGGGGCGCCTTCATCGGCGCGAAGAGCGTCGGCAAGCCGGTTTGGCTGGCCTATTCGGTGGATGACGACGACGGCTCCAAGCTGCGCTCGGGCGAGAGCGTCGCGGACGCGGTGGCGCTGGCGAACGAGTTGGCGTTCGACGCGCTTCTCATCAACTGCTCGCGCCCGGAGGCGGTGAGCGAGGCGTTCAAGCATCTCGGCGCGGCGACCATGCCGACCGGCGCCTACGCCAATGGCTTCACGCGCATCACGGAGGCGTTCAAGTCGGACGCGCCGCAGATCACCGACCTGACTGAACGCCATGACCTCGGTCCCGACGCCTACGCGGCTTTCGGCGACGCCTGGGTCGCCGAAGGCGCGACCATCGTCGGCGGCTGCTGCGAGGTCGGCCCGGCGCACATCGCCGAACTCGCCGCCCGCCTGAAACCCGCCCAAGCCGCCTGATGACGATCCCGCCCACCATGTCCGGCGTTCAGCTCGTCGCGCATGGCGGGCCGGAGGCGCTTGTCTGGAATGACGCGATCCCGACGCCCATGCCGGGACCGGGCGAGGTGCTGGCTCGCGTGCTGGCGGCGGGGGTGAACAACACCGACGTCAATACGCGGATCGGCTGGTACAACGCCGACGTCACCGGCGCGACGGATGAGGGCGGCGCTGATGAGGCAGGGGGCTGGTCCGGCGCGCTCAACTTCCCGCTCATTCAGGGTGGAGACCTCTGCGGCGAAGTCGTCGCGGTGGGGGATGGCGTCGATCTGATCGACCTCGGCGCGCGCGTCACCTGCCCGCTCAATCAGGCGATCCCCACCGACGACGCGCCGACGCGCTTTCAGGCCCTCGGCTCCGAGCTTGACGGCGCCTTCGCCGAATACTGCCGCATCCCGGCCGATCAGGTGTTCACCGTCGACGGCTCGCCGCTGTCGGATGTGGAGATCGCGGCGATGCCCTGCGCCTACGGCACCGCCATCAACCTCGTGACCCGTTCCGGCGTGAAGGCGGGGGAGCGGGTGCTGGTCACTGGGGCCTCCGGAGGCGTCGGGCTGGCGGCGGTGCAGCTCTCCGCCTATCGCGGCGCCGACGTCACCGCCGTGACCTCGCCTGGGAAAGCCGAAACGGTGCGGAAAGCCGGAGCGAAAGAGGTCATCGGACGCGATGACGCGCCGGACCCGGGCGCGTTCGACGCGGTCATCGACATCGTCGGCGGCCGGGCCTTCGGCGGCCTGCTGAACGCGCTGAAGCCCGGCGGCCGCTACGCCGTCTCCGGCGCCATCGCGGGACCGATCGTGGAGGCCGACCTCCGCGTCGTCTATCTGAACGACATCACCATTTTCGGCTGCACCTACACGCCGAAAGAGGTCTTCGCCGACCTCGTGGAGATCATCCGCACCGGCGCGATTCGACCCGTGATCGCCGCTACCTATCCCCTGCGCGACATCGCCGCCGCGCAGGCCGAATTCATGCAGAAATCCGCCGCCGGGAAGATCGTTCTGATCCCCGGCGAGCGCTGAAAGAGGATACGTCAATGTCGCTCCCCACTTCCGCCCGCGTCGTCATCATCGGCGGCGGCGTCGTCGGTTGCTCCGTCGCCTATCACCTGACGAAGATCGGCTGGAAGGACGTGGTGCTTCTGGAGCGCAAGCAGCTCACCTCAGGCACCACATGGCACGCGGCGGGGCTGATCGCGCAGCTGCGGGCGACGAAGAACATGACCAAGCTCGCCAAGTACAGCCAGGAGCTCTACGGCGATCTCGAAGCGGAGACGGGCGTCGCCACCGGCTTCAAGCGCTGCGGCTCCATCACCGTCGCGCTTACAGAGGACCGGAAGGAGGAGATCTTCCGTCAGGCGTCCATGGCGCGGGCCTTCGGCGTGGACGTGGAGGAGATTTCTCCGGCGGAGGTGAAGGCGCGCTACGAGCATCTGAACATCGACGACGTCGTCGCGGGCGTTTACCTCGACAAGGACGGGCAGGGGGACCCCGCCAACATCGCCCTCGCCCTCGCCAAAGGCGCGCGCCAGCGCGGCGCCAAGATCGCGGAGCGGACGAAGGCGACGGGCGTGACCCGCGAAGGGCGCCGCATCACGGCCGTCCAGTGGGCGAATGAAAACGGAGAGCAGGACGAAATCGCCTGCGAGCATGTGGTGAACTGCGGCGGCATGTGGGGGCGCGAGGTCGGCGAGATGCTGAACGTCAACGTGCCGCTTCAGGCCTGCGAGCATTTCTACATCGTCACCGAAGCCATCGAGGGGCTGACGCAGATGCCGGTTCTGCGCGTGCCGGACGAGTGCGCCTATTACAAGGAAGACGCGGGCAAGATGCTGCTCGGCGCCTTTGAGCCGAACGCCAAGCCCTGGGCGCTGGACGGCATTCCCGCCGATTTCGAGTTCGACCAGCTGCCCGAGGATTTCGACCATTTCGAGCCGATCCTCGAGGCGGCGGTCGAACGCATGCCGATGCTCGGCGAAGCGGGCATCCACACCTTCTTCAACGGGCCGGAGAGCTTCACGCCGGACGACGCCTATCATCTCGGTCTCGCGCCGGAGATGGACAATGTCTGGGTCGCCGCCGGGTTCAACTCCATCGGCATTCAGTCCGCGGGCGGCGCCGGCATGGCGCTCAGCCAGTGGATGGAGGACGGGGAGAAACCCTTCGACCTCGGCGATGTGGACATCTCGCGGATGCAGCCCTTCCAGGGCAACAAAACCTATCTGCACAGCCGCGCGACGGAGGCGCTGGGCCTCCTCTACGCCGACCATTACCCCTATCGTCAGATGGCGACCGCGCGCGGCGTGCGCAGGACGCCGTTCCATCAGCACCTGCTCGACCGCGGCGCCGTAATGGGTGAAATCGCCGGGTGGGAGCGCGCCAACTGGTTCGCGCGCGAGGCGCAGGCGCCCGAATATCAGTACTCCTGGAAGCGCCAGAACTTCTTCGACAACGTGCGCGAAGAGCATATGGCGGTGCGCCAGAACGTCGGCATGTACGACATGTCCTCCTTCGGGAAGATCCGGGTGGAGGGGCGCGACGCCGAAGCCTTCATGAACTACATCGGCGGCGGCGACTACTCCGTGCCGGCGGGCAAGATCGTCTATACGCAGTTCCTCAACGACAGGGGCGGGATCGAAGCGGACGTCACCGTAACGCGGCTGACGGAGACGGCCTATCTGGTGGTCACCCCCGCCGCGACGCGGCTCGCCGATCAGACCTGGCTCCAACGCCATGTGGGCGACTTCAACGTCGTCATCACCGACGTGACGGCGGGCGAGGGCGTTCTGGCGGTAATGGGGCCGCGTTCGCGCGATCTGCTTCAGGCCGTCTCCAGCGCCGATTTCTCCAATGAGGTCAATCCCTTCGGCACCGCGCAGGAGATCGAGATCGGCATGGGCCTCGCTCGCGTCCACCGCGTCACCTATGTCGGCGAACTCGGCTGGGAGATTTACGTGAGCGCCGACCAGTGCGCCCATGTCTTCGAGACGCTGGCCGAGGCCGGGTTCGACTTCGGCGTTCGCCTCTGCGGCATGCACATGATGGACACTTGCCGCATCGAGAAGGGCTTCCGCCATTTCGGTCACGACATCACCTGCGAGGACCACGTGGTGGAGGCTGGCCTCGGCTTCGCGGTGAAGACGGCCAAGCCGGACTTCATCGGCCGCGACGCGGTGCTCAGGAAGAAGGAGGAGGGGCCGAAAACCCGCCTCGTCCAGTTCCTGCTGAACGATCCCGATCCAATGCTCTACCATAACGAGCCGATCGTGCGGAACGGCGATATCGTCGGCTATCTCACTTCGGGCGCCTACGGGCACCATCTCGGCGGGGCGATGGGCCTTGGCTACGTGCCCTGCGAAGGCGAGAAGCCCGCTGATCTGTTAGCGTCCAGTTTCGAGATTGAAGTCGCCGGAGAGCGGATCGCCGCGACGGCGTCGCTGAAACCGCTCTACGATCCGAAGTCCGAACGCGTGAAGGTGTAGTCGCCGCAATAATCCTCGTTTTCCGGGAATCTGTGCTACCTTCTCAACTATTGGGTGGGATCAATTGTCGTGGGGCGGCGAATGCGACCGAAGCAATGCATTGATCGTTGGTTTCAGCGCGTATGGGCGGAGCAGGATGTAGGGGCCGCTGAAGAGTTGGCGGCGCCGGATGCTACCTTCCGGGGTCTGGAGGAGACGGTTCTCGACGGGGTGGCGGAGTTCAGGCTCTACCATCAGATGATGCTCGACCAGTTCGACGCCTTCGCGATTGAGGTCCACAGATCGGTTGAGGAAGGCGAATGGGTCGCCATTTTCGCCACCGTCTCAAGCACGTACCGAAAGACGGGCGAGCGATGCTCGACGCGACTGCACGCCATGGCGCGGTTTCGCGACGGGCTCATGGTGGAAGGCCACAACCTGATCGATACGGTCGATTTTTTCGAGCAGGTCGGGCTTTTGCCGCACCGGACGCTGGATCAGCTGCTGCTCGGCCAGAAGCCGGCCTTCATGCGGGGCGGCGCCTGACGATCCGCATCCTGACGGGCGTTTTCGGCCGGGTCGTGAGCTTCCCGACGGGGATGACGCGCTTGGCGTTCGTCGTCTCGAAATCGTACCGGCGGGCGAGCGTGGCGAGGATCAAAACGCTCTCCGCCGTCGCGAAGCTCGCGCCAGTGCAGACGCGCGGGCCGAGGCCGAAGGGCAGATAGGCGCCCGGCGTGATCTCCACCTCCCGCGCCGGCGAAAAGCGATCGGGATCGAACATGTCCGGATCGCGCCAGAGCCGCCGGTGGCGATGGATCAACCAGGGCGAGATGACGATGAGCGAGCCCTTCGGCGGCGTATGTTTGCCGAGCTTGACCTCCTCCATCGCGATCCGCGTGATGAAGGACACCGGCGGGTAGAGGCGGAGCACTTCGCGAAACACGTCGCGGGTGAAGGTGAGCTTGCGGGTGTGCTCGAAACTGACCGGCCCCTCGCCGGCGACCTCAGCGACCTCCGCCCGGATCCGCGCCAGCGCATCCGGGCGCTGAGAAAGGATGAAGAACGCCCAGGTCAGGGCGCTGGCGGATGTTTCATGACCGGCGAGGAAAAAGACCGCGATCTGGTCGATCAACTCCTCCCGCGTGAAGCCTTCGCCCGTCGCGCCGTCGCGCGCGGCGATGACGTCGCCCGCGATGTCGTCGCGCCGCTCGCCGCTGGCGAGACGCCGGTCGATCAGCGCGCCCAGTTTTTCGCGGATCAGCGCGCAGGTCTCATGCACCTTGCGCGGCTGGTCGATCTCCTCCCACGCCTTGGCCGAGAGGAGGATCTTCGGATCGATCTGCGGGACGGCGTCCTGATATTCGGCGAAGGCGCGGAAGACGGCCCGGGCGTCGTCGCCGACGATGGGTTCTGAGAAAATCGTGCGAAACACGATGTCGGCCGTCAGATGGCTCATCTCCTCGTCGAGCTCGAGCGCCTCGCCCGACCGCGCGTCCAGGCGCTCGACGAAGTCATCGGTCGCCGCGGTCATCTGCTCATAGGCGGCGCGGATGCGCATATGGGCGAAGGCCGGGTCGATCATCGCCCGCTGACCCTTCCAGCGCGCGCCGCCGGAGATGAAGATGCCGTCGCCGACGAGCGGCGTCAGCGCGCCGACCATGAGGTCGCTCTTGGGGAAGACGTCGACCTCGTTCACCAGAACCCTGCGAACGGCGCGCGGTTCATTGACGAGGTAGATCGGGCGTTTGCCGAACAGGATGTCGCCGATCATCGTCCTGTAGGCGTCTTCGGGGAAAAGCGACAGCACGTCCCGCTGCCCGAAGAGAGCCGACACCGCGACGCCCGAGATCGTCGCCTTTGGAACAGGCGCCGGAGGGCGATAGGGAATGGGCGCATCCATTGGCGGACTTTCTCGAAAAATCGCGCGGACCCTAGCCGCGCGTGGGCCCATGTCAAATCTGTTCGCGCCCGTATCCTTGATTGCGGGAACCGGCGCGCGCGCCTCCTCGATGCTAACGGAAAATGCGTCCGAGTTGCGGCGCTTGGGCTGCGGAAGTTTGGAGCTTCCGCGTCGGCTGAACGGGGCGCCCGACGCGCTGTCGATCTTCAGGTCTTCGGAACGCCGAAAGGTTGGAATGTCGGATGCGCGAGCGTCCCAAATGACGCTCCCCTCTCCACAGTCTCGCCACGCGACGACGTCAGTGCGGAAAACGGGGCCTTTGCGCGGCGCGCATTCGGCGATAGAAGGCGAGGAGGTAGTTCAACCGGAGTGAGTAGCGTGAAACCGAGTATTGTCCTCGCCGCCCTCATCGCGGCATTCGCGGCGCCTGTCGCCGCATCCAATCTCAATTGCACCTTCACCAAGACCTGTTCGCCCGATACGGGCGGCTGCGACGCGACCAAGGTCAGCTATGGCGTGACCAGCGACGGCGGCGCCTGGACCGTGCGGGACGTCTACAACGGCGTCGACATCTCCGACCTCCGCGTCGAGACGCTGGAGAACGCGACGTCGCTCCGCTGGCGCGCGGGCGGTCTCTGGCGGGACGAGGCCGCGCTGACGGAGATCGTGCTCGCCGCTGACGGCGCGGCGGCGCTCTCCTCAATCGGCATGGCGGACGGCGCGCTGGGCGCGACGGTCATGACCGGGCGCTGCGACAAGTCGAAGGGCGCGGGATCGGACCGATAACGCTCGGCGACGTCGTCATCGCGCCGGGTCTGCCTGATCCGGCGACCTTCGCCGCATGGCGACTGCGGGAAGGATGGGGCGATTTGCCCGCGGCGACCGCACAGGCCGCTCTGGCGGCTTCGCTCGGCGGAGCCACCGCAGCGCGTGGAGGCGCTCTCCTCGGGTTCGGGCGGATCGTCGGCGATGGCGTCCTGAACCTCTACATCCAGGACCTGATCGTGGCCCCCGAAGCGCGCCGCGCTGGCCTTGGCGGGGCCCTCCTCTCCGTCCTGACAGGGGAGGCGGAGCGGATCGCCGGAGGCGCGCCCGCTCTCCTGGGGCTCTTCGCCGCCGAGGGGCGCGAGGCGTTCTACGCGCGCCAAGGCTTCACATCGCGCCCCGCGCCGGGCTATGGGGCGGCGATGCAGCGCTGGATCGCCTTTTCCCGACTCGGCGCGCCCTGAAGTCCGGAGTCGACCCATGAACGATCAGGCGGAGCGCATTCAGCGTCTCTTCGGCGGGGACCAGTTCAAGTTCGCGCGTTGGGGCGGGCCGATCTCACCCGTCGTCGTCGGGCTGGACGACAAGGGCGCGAAGCTCTTCGAGGAGGCGATCGGCGCGGTGGCCGAGGTCGCCGGCGCGAAGATCGACGAGATCGACCCGGAGATGGGCGCGAACTTCATGGTCTACGTCATGTCCGACTGGGCCCACGCCGCCCGCGCGCCGAACCTGCCGAATTTCCTGCCCGATCTGCCCAAACTGATCGAGCGTCTGACGGAGGCGAACGCGAACCGCTACCGCGTCTTCGCTTTCGACGACGCGGGCGCGATCCGGGCGGCGATTACGCTTCTCCGCTATGACGAGCAGATGCAGGCGGCGCCGGTGGATTACATCGCGCTGACCGAAGCCGCGCTCGGCATGCTGGTCTTCGACGAGGCGGGCGTCGCCAATGACCGGCCCGTCGTCATGGCGCGCTTTGAGGACGAATCAGGCGAAGCGGACGCCCGCGCGATCATGACGCCCTGGCACGCGATGTTGCTGAAAGCGGCCTATGATCCGGCCATCCCGGCGGGATCTAAGGACCCGACGCTCGCCATGCGTCTCGCCGCGAGGATCGATGTGCAGACGTCCGACGAAGACGAGGACGAAGATGGCGCATGAGGCGACGTTTCGGGTTTATTACGAAGACACCGACATGGCCGGCGTCGTCTATTACGCCAACTACCTGAAGTTCATCGAACGCGCCCGGTCGGACGCCTTGCGCGAGGCTGGCGTCGATCAGCGGGCGATGCGCGAAGACGGTCTGGTGTTCGTGGTGACCCGGCTGGAGGCGGATTACGTCTCTCCCGCACGCTACGACGACGTGATCACGGTGACGACGGAGACGGCTGAGGTGAAGGGCGCGAGCGCGGCGCTGTCCCAGACCGTCGCGCGGGACGGAGCCATTCTCTTTCGCTCGCTGGTGCGCTTCGCCTGCATGACGACGGAGGGACGCCCGCAGAGGATGCCGGAGACGACGAAAGCGGCCCTCGCCGCTCTCTAACCTCAGGGGGGAGCGCCGAGCGAACGGCGGAGGCGCAGCGCGGTCGAGACCTCGACCGGCGCGCCGTCCCCCCGCCCTTCGATCAGGTCGATCAGCGCCCGCGCGGCCTCCTCCCCCATCTCACGGTGCGGGACGTGGACGGTGGCGAGCGGCGGCTCGACGATGCGGGCGATCTCCAGATCGTCGAAGCCGGTGATCGACACGTCTTCGGGCGCGCGCATTTTCATCTCCCGCGCCCGCATCAGCGCGCCGACCGCCAGAACGTCGTTGCCGCACATGATCGCCGTCGGCGGCGCCTCCGTCGCCATCAGGCGCTCGAACGCATCGCCGCCGCCGTCGATGTCATAGGGCGTCTCGATCAGCGGCGGCGCGGTCCAGTCGACGCCGGCCTCCGCCAGCGCATCCTTAAGCCCGCTGAGCCGCAACTGCGCCCGGTCGTTGCCGTCGATCACGCCGGAGATGTAGCCGATGCGCCTATGCCCGAGCGCGATCACCTCCGCCGCCAGCGCGCGCATCGCCTTGCGATTGTCGAACCCGACGCACGGGAAGCGCCCGGTTTGCGGATAGGTCCATGCGGCGACGGTGGCGACGTTCCGCTCCCGCAGGAAGTCGTTGACGTCGTCGCTCCTATCCTCTCCGATCAGCAGGAGGCCGTCCGCACCCCGCGCGATCAGCTTGCGGATTTGCTCCTCCTCCAGGTCCGGGCGGTAGGCGGAGCTGGCGACGATCAGGGTGTAGCCCCGCTCCCTCAGGACGTCCTGAAACGCCTGAAGTCCGCGCGCGAAGATCGCGTTCTCCATCGTCGGAATGACCGCGCCGATGGTGAAAGTGCGCTTCGCCGCCATGACGCGCGCGCCGAAGTTCGGCGCATAGCCGAGCGCCGCGATCGCCGCCTCCACCCGCTCGCGCGTGTCCTTGTGAACCCTTTCCGGCGCGTTCACGCAACGCGAGACCGTCGCGGTCGAGACGCCCGCGCGTTTGGCGACGTCGTCAAGTGTGGGCGCGGTTCGCATGCCTTCGGTCGGACCTCTCGCTGTGTGTCGGCTCAGTCTATGTAAGCGCTTGCATTCATCATATGTAAGCGCTTACATCGCCGTCAAATGATGAATCGCCGCCCGCCCCGACCCACGGGCGCCCCAGATGAAGAACAGGTCCGCTCGCGATGACACGGGAATATCTCAAGAAAGCCGCCCGCACCTCCACCGACGACGCGGGCGACGTCTCCGCGACGGTTCAGGAGATTCTGTCCGAGATCGAAGCTGGCGGCGAAGAGGCCGCGCGGGCCTATGCGGCGAAGTTCGACAAGTACGAGGGGAACATCGTCCTCACCCGCGACGAGATCGAGGCGGCGACGGCCAAAGTGCCGGAGAAGCTGAAGGACGACATCCGCTACGCCCATGACAACGTGCGCCGCTTCGCGGAGGCGCAGAAGAAGACCATCGCCGATTTCGAGTACGAGATATCGCCGGGTCTGATCGCCGGGCAGAAGGCGATGCCGGTGAACGCGGCGGGCTGTTACGCCCCCGGCGGGCGCTACGCCCATATCGCCTCCGCCATGATGACGGTGACGACGGCGAAGGTGGCGGGCTGCGGCCATATCGCGGCCTGCTCGCCGCCGCGCCCAGGCTCCGCGGGAGAGGGCGGCGTGCATCCGGCGATCATCTATACGGCGGACCTCTGCGGCGCGGACCAGATCCTCGCTCTCGGCGGCGTGCAGGGGATCGCGGCGATGGCCTTCGGGCTTTTCGGCCTGCCCAAGGCGGACATTCTGGTCGGGCCGGGCAACCAGTTCGTGGCGGAAGCCAAACGTATCCTCTTCGGCCGGGTCGGCATCGACATGTTCGCGGGGCCGACCGACAGCCTGATCCTCGCCGACGAGACGGCGGATGCGGAAATCGTCGCGGTGGATTTGGTGAGCCAGGCCGAGCATGGCTACAACTCCCCCGTTTGGCTGGCGACGACCGACCGGGCGCTGGCGGAGACGGTGATGGCGCGGGTGCCTGAGCTGATCGCGGACCTGCCGGAGCTGAACGGCAAGAACGCGGAGGCCGCGTGGCGCGACTACGCCGAGGTGATCCTTTGCAGCGACCGCGAAGAGGTCGCGACCGTCTCCGACGAGATCGCGCCTGAGCATCTGACCGTCATGGCCGACGATCTCGATTGGTGGCTGGACCGGCTGACCTGCTACGGCTCGCTCTTCCTCGGCGAGGAGACGACGGTGAGCTATGGCGACAAGGCCTCCGGCACGAACCACGTCCTGCCGACCTCCGGCGCGGCGCGGTACACCGGCGGCCTGTCGGTCCACAAATACATGAAGCTGGTGACCTGGCAGCGGATGACCCGCGAAGGGTCGAAGCGGGTGGCGGAGGCGACGTCCCGCATCTCCCGCCTCGAAGGCATGGAGGGGCACGCCCGCGCCGCCGACGTGCGGCTCGCCAAATACTTCCCCGGCGAGAATTTCGACCTGAGCGCGGCGGACTGAAGCCGCCCAAAGAGAAAGCGGAGAGGAGACGGAGATGTATCGCAAGATCCTGGTGCCGATGGCCCTGTCCCATGACCTGTCGCCGGAGACGCTGAAGGCGGCGACGGCGCTTCTGGCGGAGGGCGGCGAGATCGTCGCCATCCATGTCTTCGAAGAGGCGCACGGCACCGCCGTTCCCTACGCCGAAGACGAGACGGTCAAATCCGGCTTCGAAGCGGCGCGCGATCTTCTGAAGACGAAGCTGGAGGCGGCGCCCAGGGTCACCGGCCACGTCGTCACCGGCCATTCCGCCCGCACCATCATCGACTTCGCCGCCAAGAACGGCGTCGACTGCATCGTCATAGGGTCCCATAAGCCGGGGCTGACCGATTACTTTCTCGGCTCCACGACGGAGCGCGTGGTGCGGCACGCCCATTGCGCCGTCCACGTCGTGCGCAGCGGCGTCTGAGGGAGGCGCCGGAGACGCCCATGTCCGACCGCTTCTCAGTCTCCGGCAGGGTCGCCTGCGTGACCGGCGCGTCCTCCGGCATCGGGCGCGCGCTCGCCGCGGCGCTGGCGGCGGGCGGGGCGAATGTGGTCGGGGTCGCCCGGCGGGCCGACCGGCTGGATGACTGGCGGGCGGATACGGACGGCGAGACGGCGGCGGTCGTCGCCGATCTCTCCGATCCCAGCGCCATGACGGAGGCGGCTGAACGCATCGCCGCGCCTTTTGGTCCGCCGGATATCCTGATCAACGCGGCGGGGATCAATCCTCGCAAACCGGCGGATGAGCAGGATCTGGAGAGCTGGCGCATGACGCTGGACCTGAACCTGACGACGCCGTTCTTTCTGGCGCGGGCTTTGGTTCCCGCGATGAGGGCGCAGGGCTGGGGCCGGATCGTCAACATCGCCTCGCTCCAGACGACGCGCGCTTTTCCCGCCGGGATCGCCTACGGCGCCTCCAAGGGCGGGGTCGGACAGCTGACGCGGGCGATGGCGGAGGCGTGGTCGGCCGACGGGATCACCGCCAACGCCCTCGCGCCCGGTTTCTTCCCCACCGAGCTGACGGGCGCGGTCTTCGCTGACCCGGAACGGTCGGCGCGAAACGCCGCGCAGACCTGCATCGGGCGGAACGGCGTCCTGGACGATCTCGTGGGGCCGACGCTGTTCTTCTGCTCGGACGCGGGGGCTTACGTCACTGGGCAGGTGCTTTACGTCGACGGAGGGTTCACCGCGAAATGAAGGCGCTGGTTTACACAGGACCGGAACAGCTTGAGGTGCGGGACGCGGCGGAGCCGTCCTTCGCCGCCGATCAGATCCTGCTCAACCTGGCGGGCTGCGGGATCTGCGGCTCCGACATGCACGCCTATCTCGGCCATGACGAACGACGCCCGGCGCCGCTGATCCTCGGGCATGAGACGGCGGGCGTGGATGCGGATGGCGGACGCTGGACGGTGAACCCGCTGGTGAGCGATCCGACGAGCCGCGCGACGCGGGAGGGGCGCGACAATCTCTGCCCCAATCGCCAGATTATCTCAATGCCGCCCCGCGAGGGCGCTTTCGCTGAACGGCTGGCGATGCGGCGGGAGAACCTCGTCGCCGTGCCGGATCACGTGCCGCTGACCAAGGCCGCGCTGGCGGAGCCCTTGGCTTGCGGCTGGCACGCGATGCGGCTGGCGGAGCGCGTCTCGCATACGGCGATTGAGGACGCGACCTGCCTCGCCATCGGCGGCGGCGCCATCGGGCTCGGCGCGGCGCTGGCGCTACGTGCGGCGGGAGCGAAGGAGGTCTGGCTGGCGGAGACCAACCCGCTCCGCCGCGAGATCGTCGCCAGGGAAGACGGCGTCCGCGTCTTCGACCCGGTGACGGACAAGGCCCCCGAGGCGGAGATCGTGATCGACGGCGTGGGGCTGGAGCCGACGCGCGCGCTTTCATCCGCCGCCGCGACGCCGGGCGGCGTGATCCTCCATATCGGGCTCGGCTCGGCGGCGGGCGGGCTGGATATCCGGCGCATGACGCTGCAGGAGATCACCTTCATCGGGACCTACACCTACACGATGGCGCATTTCCGCGAGACGGCGGAGGCGATATTCGACGGGCGCCTCGGCGATCTCGATTGGATCGAGGAACGCGCGCTGGAGGACGGCGCCGCGGCTTTCGAAGACATCCGGGCGGGCCGCGCGGCCGCCCCCAAAATCATACTCACACCTTAAGGAGGAGACATCACATGGCGGAACATCCGCATCTCTTGGTCCATGAAGTGGCCGACAATGTCGGCGTCGTCGTGGTCGAGGGGCTGACGGCGGGCACGGACATGCTCTGCGTCGTCACCCATGACAACACCGATTTCCGCCTGACCGCGAAGGCCGACATCCCGATCGGCCACAAGGTCGCGCTGAAGGACCTCGCGACCGGCGACACGGTAATGAAATACGGCGAGGACATCGGCAAAATGGTCGGCGACGCGGGCGTCGGCGAGCACGTCCATACCCATAACTGCAAAACGAAGAGGTGGTGAGCCATGGCCTTTGACGCATCCTCCACGACAGTAAACGCCTGGCGCCGCGAGAACGGCCGCGTGGGCGTGCGCAATCACGTCCTGATCCTGCCGGTGGACGACATCTCCAACGCCGCCTGCGAGGCGGTTGCGAATAACGTCAAGGGGACGATGGCGATCCCCCACGCCTATGGTCGCCTTCAGTTCGGCGAAGACCTTGAGCTGCATTTCCGCACCATGATCGGCACCGGGTCCAACCCGAACGTCGCCGCCGTCGTCGTGATCGGGATCGAGCCGGAATGGACCAAGGTGATCACCGACGGGATCGCCAAGACCGGGAAACCGGTCACCGGCTTCTCCATCGAGCAGAAGGGCGATTTCGAGACGATCCGCGCCGCCTCCTGGAAAGCCAAGGAATACGTCCACTGGGCGACCGAGTTGCAGAAGGAGGAATGCGCCGTTTCCGAGCTCTGGGTCTCCACCAAATGCGGGGAGTCGGACACGACCACGGGCCTCTCCTCCTGCCCGACGGTCGGCAACATGTACGACAAGCTGCTGCCGCACGGGCTTTACGGCTGCTTTGGCGAGACGTCGGAGATCACCGGCGCAGAGCATATCTGCGAGAAGCGGGCGGCGAACCCCGAGGCCGCCGCGAAATTCATGAAGATGTTCCAGGCCTATCAGGATGACGTCATCTTCGCGCACCAGACGGACGATCTCTCCGACAGTCAGCCGACCAAGGGCAACATCCTCGGCGGTCTCACGACGATTGAGGAGAAGGCGCTGGGCAACCTCGAGAAAATCGGCCGCACGTCGACCTATATCGACGCGCTGGAGCCGGCGGAGAGCCCGGAGAAGGGCGCGGGCCTCTACTTCATGGACACGTCCTCGGCGGCGGCGGAGTGCGTCACGCTGATGGCGGCGGCGGGCTATGTGATCCACACTTTCCCGACCGGACAGGGCAACGTGGTCGGCAACCCCATCGTCCCGGTGATCAAGATCTCCGGCAACCCGCGCACGCTCCGCACCATGTCGGAGCATATCGACGTGGACGTGACCGGGGTGCTGACCCGCGAGCAGACCATCGATCAGGCCGGGGATGCGCTGATCGAGATGATCGTCCGCACCGCCAACGGCCGCGCCACGGCGGCGGAGGCGCTGGGCCATGTCGAGTTCTCCATGACGAAGCTCTACCGCTCGGCCTGAAGCGTACTGCGCAAAGATCGCCGCAGGAGGCGCCCGGAAGGTGGGCGTCTTCTGCGGCGTCTTCGCGTTAGCGGCTTTATACGCCGCGCTTGCGACGCCCGTCCCCATGCGGACTTACCGACTGGTAAGTCCGCATGGGGACGGGCGTTGGCGGTGGTGGGGCGCGTCTTCTTCGATTGGACGTTTCCACACACCGCTTAGATGCGCAGCGGGCGGCTGCGCGCCGCCCGAAGTCGTTTCGGTTTGGCGGCTGTTCGACGCGGCGTTCAGACCCCGAGGTCGACGCCGCGCCCTTTCAGCCAGGCGAAGACGGCCTCGACGCTGGAGACCTCTTCCCGTTCCGGCTGAGGCGGACGGTCGATCAGGACGACCTTGAGGCCGAGAGCCCGCGCCGCCGCCAGTTTCGCGGCGGCGTCGGCGCCGCCCGCGTTCTTCGCCACCACAACCTCGATCCCGTGATCGGCGAAGAGCTTGGTGTCGCCCATTGCTGTGAACGGGCCGCGGCTGATGATGATCTCGTGGTTCGGCAGATCGGGCGGCGTCGTCGGCGGCGCGACGAGGCGTAAGAGGTAATGGTGCTGCGGCTGCGCGGCGAACTCGTCGATGTCGAGGCGCCCGATCGCCAGCATGACCCGCCGCGCCGGCCCCTCCAGCGCGGCCACAGCCGCTTCGATGTCTCCAGCCCGCACCCAGTCGTCTCCGGCTATGGGGCGCCAGGGAGGACGGGTGAGCGCCACCAGCGGCACGCCAGCCTCCCGCGCGCCGATGGCGGCGTTCTCGCTCATCTGCGCGGCGAAGGGATGGGTCGCGTCGATCACATGGCTCACGCGCTCGCGCTGGATGTAATCGGCGAGGCCGCAGGGGCCGCCGAACCCGCCGACCCGCACGGGAAGCGGCGCTTCGCGCGCCCGCGCCACCCGTTCCGCATAGGAGAGCGTCGCAGGCGCGCCGATGGCGGCCACGGCTTCGGCCAGACGGGTCGCCTCCGTCGTGCCTCCCAGAATCAAAAGGTTAGCGGTCACGCCATAAGCCCCCTTTTGGCCGACCAAGTCCCAAGCGGCGTCAGAATGACGTCGAAATCGTCGCATCTGCAAGTAAAGACCGAGTTTAGAGCCCCCGCTGCGTGACGGCGCGCACAGATACGCCGCCATTGAGAGCGACTTTCAACCCAGGGTTTATTTGCGTTTCCAGCGGCTCTCCGCAGTGAAGATGGATCTGGATTTCCGTCATCGCTTTACGCGGATGCGCCTGCGACCAGAGAGGCGCGTTTGCGCGGGGGCTGCTTCATGGCGTGGGCGACGACGAAGCCAGCACAGGGCGGACTTCAACCTCTCGCACTTCGCCGCTCAAAAGAGAAACCGGTCATTGCACAGCGTATGCGTTCTCTTTATGTTCTTATTCATGTCCTATCCGCGTCCTCCGTCCTGTTTGACGGCATCCGAACTGCATGCGCCGCCTGAGAAGGCGTGGGTCGCGGTTGCGGGGCTCGTTCTGGTGCGCCAGCGGCCCGGTACGGCGAAGGGCGTGATCTTCGTGACGCTGGAGGACGAGACCGGCGTCGTAAACGTCGTCGTCTGGGCGAAGATTTACGAGAAATTCCGCCGCCAGATCATCGCGGGGCGTCTGCTGCGCGTCACAGGGCGGCTGCAGCGCGACGGACGGGTCGTCCATATCGTCGCCCATCTGGTTGAGGATCTCTCGCACATGCTCGACGCGCTCGCCATCGGCGCGCCGCGCCTCGACCCGACGGGACCGACCGATGAGGCGAAGCGCCCCGTCCTCTCCCGCGCCCGGCCGCGGGCGATGCACCCGAGGGAGCAGGCGGGGCGGCTCCTCCGGCGCGCGGAAAGCTGAGTTTTCCTAAAATTCGATGCTTTGGCGGGCGCTCCGTTTACCTCCCGGCAGCGCTTGGGCGGTAGCTGACCCTCACCCCTGAACGCCAACGCACCAGAGACGCCCATGAAGATCGAGATCAAAGCCTCCGAAGGGGGGTTTCATTTTCGCGGCTCAACCGGCGAGCTGATCGCCCCGGAGGTGTTCTTCGCCGACGCCTTCAATCCCAATGGGGAGATTTATCAGTCGCCAGACGGCGCCTCCTGGCGCACGCGCGAAAGCTATGTGAACGGCGCGATCCAGATCGACGTGATGCTCGCCCGCGAAGCCGCGCTGCCGCCAGGCGCGCGGGCCGGCGAAACCGCCCAGCTGGCCATTTCCGGGTTTTCGTTCTCGCGGGCGACCAGCAACGGGCCGGAGCTGATCGGCGCTCTCGAACTCGCCGCCACGCTGAACGTCGACGCTGAGTTTCAGCCCAACGGCTCGGCTGCGATCGGCGGCGGCGCAACGCCGAACTGGGTGGCGGATGTGGGCCTCGCCCTCAGGGACGCCTTCAGAAACGACGGGTTCACCTTTCAGGGGTCGGATGGCGACGATGTTTTCGATCCGTCGAGCGGCGCTTTGCCGCTCGCCGCCGATGGGGAATTGCGGGGCGCGGCGGGGAATGACGTGCTGACCGCCCAGGCGGGAAACGGCGCGGTATACGGCGGCTCCGGAAACGACGCGCTCTCCGCCCTCGGGGGCGTTCACGTCTTTTGGGGCGGGGCCGGCGACGACATGATCGATCTCGGCGCCCTGCGACAGGGACAAGAGGTCTATGGCGGGCGCGGACGCGACACCATCGAAGGCGGACGCGGCGACGACGACCTGAACGGCGGCAGAGGCCGCGACATCATCTTCGGCGGGGAAGGGGAGGATATCCTGAACGGCGGCGGCGCCCGCGACACGCTCATCGGCGGGGAGGGCGCGGACGAGCTCTACGGCGGCGCTGGCGGCGACCGGCTGAAGGGCGGCTTCGGGGCCGATACGCTCGACGGCGGTGCGGGCAACGACAAGCTGGCGGGCGGCGCGGGCGCGGACAGCTTCATCTTCTCCGCCGGCGCCGACGTCGTGATGGACTTCGACCCGCTCGCCGACCAGATCATCAGCGACGGGGCCTCTTTCGAAGCGCTCCAGATTACGAACAGCGATCTCGGCGCGGTGGTGAGCTTCGATGGCGGCGAGGGACAAGTTCTCCTCCTCGGCGTCTATGCGGAGGAGCTCAGCGACGCGAACTTCCTGTTCTAGGTTATGGGCTCATAGCCTCACCGCGCCAAGACAGTCTCGCGGAAGCTTGGCGGGAAGCGACGCGCCGCGTATGGCGGCGACAGGTGCAAGCCTCGCTCGTCGCTTCATCTCAGGAGCGCTCTCGCATTGCGGGCTGTTCGAGCCCGGCGAGGGTGCCTTGCGATCACGCGCCAAGGATAAACGCCGTTTGGAGAAGGGCGAAAACCATGCTCAAAGATATGCGCCGTCGATGTTCCTCGCCGATTTCAGAGCGAGCGCGCGGCCGCCGCTAGACGACGAACGCCTTCGTCGACGGCGCTCTCGTCGATCACCGAGAAGCCGAGCCGGAACCATCGTTGCGGCGCCGACGGATCGGCGAAGAAAACGTCGCCGGGTTCGATGACGACGCCCGCCTCGAACGCCGCCGCCGTCAAATCGCGCGCGTCGACGCCCTCAGGCCCTTCGACCCACAGCCCGCCGCCGCCCTCGGCGCCGGACCAACGCCAGCTAGGCGCATGAGCCGCCAGCGCCGTCGTCGCCGCATCGCGCCGCGCGCGAAAGGCGCGCCGGATGCGGCCCAGCAGCATGTCGTGATGGCGCCCGGCCATGAAAAGCGCCGCGATGCGCTGGTTCGCGCCGGGCGGATGTCTGAACAGCATCCGACGAAGGGCGCGGGCCTGTTCGATGAACTCAGGCGCCCCCACGAGATAACCGAGACGGAGCCCCGGCATCATGCTTTTGGAAAGCGATCCCGCGTAGATCACCCGCCCGCGCCGGTCGAGCGCGCGGAGCGCCGGACGCTGCGGCCCGGCGGCGGAAGCTTCCGGCTCGTAATCGTCTTCGAGAATGATCGCGTCTTCGCGCTCTGCCATCTCGAGAAGCGCCTTGCGCCGCGCGACCGACATGGCGACCAGCGTCGGGTGATGGTGGCTGGGCGTGACGTAGATCAGCCTCGCCCCGGCGAGCCGGTCGTCCACGACCATCCCTTCGTCGTCCACCGGCTGGGCGATCAGGCGCGCGGCCCGCTCCCCTATGATCGCCCGGGCGTCCGGGTAGCCCGGGTCCTCCATCGCCGCGACGCCCCCTTCGGGCACCAGAAGCGCGGCGGCGAGGAAGATGGCGTTCTGCGCGCCGAGAGTGATCAGGATCTCCTCCGCCTTCGCCGCGACCCCGCGCCGGGGGAGAAGCCGCCGCCTGATCTCATCGATCAGCATCGGGTCGTCGTCGACGTAGCGATCCTCCGTCCAGTCCTCCAGCCAGCGTCGGCCCATCGCCTTACGGGTCGAATCGCGCCATTCGGAAATAGGGAAAAGCGTCGGGTCGAACTGGCCGTAGATGAACGGGAAGGGCGCCGATCGCCAGTCGTCGGGGCGCGGCACGGCTTCGAAGCCGGGGGAGGGGGGCGCGATCCGCCCGGTCCAGTCGATGGGTTCGGCCTCAGCCACCGCGGGCGCCGCGACGCGGGCGCCGTCCGAGGCGATGTAGAAGCCGCTCCGCTCCCGCGCCTCCATCACGCCCTGATCGACCAGCGCCTGGAACGCGAGCGAGACGGTGTTGCGGGAGACGCCGAGCGCGGCGGCGAGGCGGCGCGTCGAAGGCGCCGGGTCGCCGGGGCTGAGCCGCCCGGCGGCGACCGCATCCTCCAGCGCCGCGCGGATCTGCGCCTGCAGCGTGACGCCTTCATTGCGCCCGACGGGGAAGAGCAGCTCTCGCATGGGCGACTGGACCGATGGAACCGTTTGATACTGGTCCTAATTTAGCCCGCACCACCGCTAAGGTCAAAACGCCGGCTGACGCGTGGAGGCTCGCTTCCGTCAGAACCGTCTGCGCGCATGGCGAGCCGAGAGGCGCGGGGCGGTCGGGCGATTTATGGCGCCCGCACGGTCCGCAGTCAGCGCAAAAGCACTAAGTGAGAAAGGTGATGCTAAAGGCGCCGGAAGGGCGGGCGCCTCTTAAGTCTTTTGCGCTTCAGCGATCTCGCATGCGGCTCTAATCGGCGAGTAGAATGATCCCGCCCAAGAGCAGCGCGCCCGCCACCGCCCCGGCGGCGACGTCCCCGTCGCGCGATCCGTTGAAGGTGCGCGAGTTGCTCGTGCTGCGGTTCAGGTACTCATTGCCGGTCGCGCGGGTCAGCGTCCGCAGCATTTCCCGGTCGAGAAACTCGTGTCTCGGCAGGCCGTAGGCGGTTCGAAAGTCGAAAATGGCGAGCCGCGTGTCCCGATTGAAGCGCCCGTTGATCGAGCCGGGATAGAAGCCGGCGCGCGACAGCCGCTCCTCCACCTCCCGCCGCTGGCGCTTAGAGAGGCGAAGCGACGCCTCCCTCGCGCTGAGGTCGCTGGTCCCGCGCAATCGCGTCGCCCTGATTTCCGCCGTTTCGGCGAAGTCGCCGAACGGGTAGAGCCGCAGATAGGTCTCGTAATCGCGGGCGTCCTGCGAGTTTTCGATGGAGCGCCAGAGGGCGAGCTCTTCCGCGCTGGCCGCCTGTACGGCCGACGCGCCCATCATGGTCAGGAAAAGAAATGCGATGATCATGCGCATGGCGAACTCCTTCAATGAACTTCACCTCAGATGATACCGCATTCCTCTCCCTGAAAGAGATCAAAGTCACGCCGGGCGCGTTTCGGCCTCAGAGGCCGACGGCGCCCTGCGGTAGATGGATGGCATGGGCGCCGCGCAGGGCGGCGTCCGTCGCGGCGTCGATATGGCGGGGAAAGTGCGTCTCAAGGATGCGCCGTTTCTCCTTAACCGCGTTCGCGATCAGGTCGGGGCGGCCGAGCTCGTTCCATTCCTTGGGCGAGGTTCGGTCGCCGAGCCGGGGATAGACGTACTCCGTCTGCATCAGCGACAGCGTCTGCCCGGAGCCGAGGTAATGGCCGGGCCCGCCGACGCACACCTCCCGCATGGTCTCGAGCGACAGCGTGTCGTCGGTCACTTCGATCCCGCGCACGCAGCGCTGGCACTGGCCCAGCATGTCGTCGCCGAGGACGAGGCTTTCGAGGCAGAACCCGAGGAGGGAGGCGTGCATGCCGACGGCCTCATAGACCATGTTGAGGCCGGAAAGTCCGGCCATGACGTTGGATATGCCTTGCTCCCATCCCGCCTGCATGTCGGGCAGCTTGGCGTCCGCGATCCCGGCCGCGGCGCCGCCGGGCAAGCCGTAGAACCGGTGCATCTGCGCGCAGCCCGCGGTCAGGAGCGCCTGCTCGCCTGAACCGCCGGACATGGCGCCGGTGCGCAGATCGCTCACGAAAGGCCATGTGCCGAAGATCGCCGGATGACCGGGCGCGACGGCGTTCACGTAAGTCACGCCCGCCATGCATTCCGCCACCGCTTGCACGATCGCCCCGGCGATCGGCGCCGGCGCGGTCGCGCCCGCCTGTCCAGCGCTGAGGAGGAGAATGGGCAGACCGGCGCGGATCGCCGCCTCCATCACCTCGCAGCTCTCTGTGGCGAACTTCATCGGGGGGACGACGAAGCAGTTGGTGTTGGAGATGAAAGGCCGTTCGCGGAACGCCGCCTCCCCGCCCGCGATTTGGTAGATCATCTCGATCGCGCCGGGCATGTGCGAGGGCTCGACGAAGGACGTGCCCACATGTTTCGAGGTTCCCGCGCAGCAGGCGTAGATCGTGTTCAGGTCCAGCTCGTAATTATCGAGCACGTCGCGCGCGACCATCGGGCGCTGCAGGAAATGGATATTGTCCATGCAGTCGACGATGCGCGCGGCGTCGTAAAGGTCCTGCAGAGTGCTGTCGCGGTATTCGCGGGTCTCCACGTCGACGATGTGCACAGCTGCGCCGGCGGTGCCGTAATGCACCTTGGTCCCGGCGAGGTTCAGGTCGTGCTTCGGATCGCGCCCGAAGAGCGTGATGTCCCGCGCCGCCATGGCGAGGCTGTCTTCGATCAGCGCGCGGGGAATGCGGATGCGCCCGTCATCTCCGAGGATCGCGCCCGCCTTCGTCAGCGCTTCGACGCCTGAGGGCGGCGCGTCGGCGAAGCCGATGGTCTCGCAGGCCTCGAGCGCGGCGCGATGAATGCGCTGCACTTCGGCCTCCGAGAGCGGGTTGTAGGCGCCGCCCTCCAGACCGGGGCGGACGGGGCGGACATCTTCGGCGAGCGGCGCAGCGCGAAGCGCCTTGCGGCCCGCGCGGCCGCCGGAGCGGCGGAATTTCGGGGTCTCGATATTCATGTCTTTTTCCTCCTGAACCTTGATTGCGATGTTCAGAAGGCGCGCGGCGATCCCCGCGCGGCCCGCCCGCGGGGCGCGCCAATGGTCAGGATGACCCGATTATGAACCGTGCGACGAAACGTCATGCGAAATCGTTACGCCGGTGCGAAAAGCGAAAAGCGACGAAAGCGGCGCGAATTCGTCGTTTTTAACCTTCTTAGGGCCCTGCTTCCCTAAAATACGCGCAAACTGACATCAGCCGCAGTGCGAAGCTGAGCTATTCCAGGCGCCGTCGGCGAGACGCGGCCCGGAGGGCCGACGAGCCGCTACCGTTCGCCGAAAGGCGAACCTCCGCCCGTTCAGAGCGCGGCGTTGATCTCCTCGATGGCGTCGAGCGCCGCGACCATGTCGTCGCGGGTCATGTCGAACTGCCCCATCGTCAGGCGAATGACGAAGCGCCCCTCGTGCATCGTCTGCGTCAGATATGTGCGCCCGTCGTCGTTGATCCGCTCCAGAAGCCGCGCCGTCGGCGCATCGCCATCGGCCCGCGCGAAGGTGAACAGCGCGAGGCGCGACCCGGTGACGATCTCCAGCCCCTCCATGGCGGCGACGCGCGCCTCCGCCTCCTCCGTCCAGGCCACATGGTTGCGGATGCGCGCCCGCAGCCCTTCGAGGCCGTATGCGCGGATCAGGAACCAGAGCTTCAGCGCGCGGAACCGGCGCCCGAGCGGGATCGTCCATTCGGAATAGTTGACGATCTCGTCCTCGCCGGCCGTCTCAAGATAAGAGGGGCGGAGCGCCAGCGTCTTCGCCTGGTCGGCCGGGTCCTTCAGGAACTGGATCGAGCAGTCGAAATTCGCCCCAAGCCATTTATGCGGGTTGAAGACGACGCTGTCCGCACGCTCCACCCCAGCCCAAAGCGCGCGAAACTCCGGGCAGATCATGGCGGAGCCCGCCCATGCGGCGTCGACATGAACGTAGAGGCCCTCCGCCTCCGCCACGTCCATCGCCTCGGCGACCTTGTCGAAGGCGCCGATGGAGGTGCCGCCGACGCAGATCATCACGCCGGCGGGCTTCAGCCCCGCCGCCCGGTCGGCGGCGATCGCTTCGGCGAGCCGGTCCGCGCGCATGGCGTAGTCGTCGTCGGTTTCGATCTTCACGAGGTTGTCCTGCCCGATCCCGGCGATCCAGCAGGCCTTGTCGACGCTCGAATGGGTCTGGGCGGAGGCGTAGACGCGCGGCGTCGCCTCTCCCGCCACGCCGGAGCGGATGCCGCGCCAGTCCATCGTCCTCTCGCGCATGGTCAGCGCTGCGCAAAGCGTGGCGGTGGAGGCGGCGTCCTGGATCAGGCCCTTCCACCCCTCGGGCAGGCCGACGGCCTGGCGCAGCCAGTCGACCATTCGCGTCTCCATCTCGTTCCCGGCCGGAGAGGCCTGCCAGATCAGGAGGTTGCAGGACATGGCGTTGGCCAGCTGCTCCGCCAGGATCGAAGCGGGGGCGGCGTTGGACGGGAAATAGGCCATGAAGCGCGGATGCTGCCAGTGGGTCATCGCGTCGGGCACGATGCGTTCGAAATCGGCGAAGATCGCCTCCATCGCCTCTGGCGCTTCCGGCGGGGAGGCGGGCAGCTGCGCGGCGACGGCGCCGGGCTTGAGCGGGGCGCGCACCGGGCGGTCGCGAAGGCCCTTGTGATAGGCGACCGTCCAGTCGGCCACGCGACGCGACCAGGCGCCGAGTTCGCTGAGTTTCATGGCGTCTTCCTCCCGCTGGTCGCGCGTATTCTCGCGGCGTCATCGCATCGCCGAGCGTGGCATGGGCTCAGCGCGAAGACTATCGGCTTCGCGCGCTCGGCGTCAGGTCTCGAAGAGGTCGGTCTGATCGGGGCTGCGGGGCGCCGCCAGCCCCAGATGGCTCCACCCTTTGGGCGCCAGCATCCGCCCGCGCGGGGTGCGCTGGATCAGGCCCTGCTGGAGGAGGAAGGGTTCGATCACGTCCTCGATCGCATCGCGGGTCTCGGCGATGGCGGCGGCGATCGTCTCCACCCCCACCGGTCCGCCGCCGTAATTCTCCGCTATCACCCGCAGATAGCGCAGATCTGCGCCGTCCAGCCCCAGCGCGTCCACGCCGAGGCGGGTGAGAGCGCGGTCCGCGATCTCCGCGTCCACCTGGCCCGTCCCTTCGACGAGTGCGAAGTCTATGACCCGGCGGAGGAGGCGGCCCGCCACGCGAGGGGTCCCGCGCGAGCGGCGCGCGATCTCGCGGGCGCCGTCCGGGGTGGCGGGGGCCTTGAGGAGCCGCGCGCCGCGCTCGACGATCTGGATCAGCTCCGCTTCCTCATAGAACTCCAGCCGGGTCGGGATGCCGAACCGGTCGCGCAAGGGCGTCGTCAGGAGGCCGAGGCGCGTGGTGGCGCCGATTAGCGTGAAGGGCTGCAACTCGATCCGCACCGTGCGGGCGGCGGGGCCTTCGCCGATCACCAGATCCAGCTCGAAATCCTCCATCGCCGGGTAGAGCACTTCCTCCACGGCGGGGTTCAGGCGATGGATTTCGTCGATGAAGAGGACGTCGCGCGCTTCGAGGTTGGTGAGGATCGCGGCGAGGTCCCCTGCTCGGGCCAAGACGGGGCCGGAAGTCATGCGGAAGCTCACGCCCAGCTCCCGCGCCATGATCTGCGCAAGCGTCGTCTTGCCGAGACCGGGGGGGCCGTAAAAGAGCAGGTGATCCATCGCCTCGGCCCGCCGCCGGGCGCTTTCGGCGAAGACCTGAAGGTTCGCCCGCGCCGCCCGCTGCCCGATGAACTCGGAGAGCGACTGAGGGCGCAACGCCCGCTCCGGCGCGTCCTCTTCGCGCGGTTCGGGGCGGAGGGTGGGATCGGGCTCGGTCATCGGATGCGTGTCGCGCGGATCACCGATCGCGCGCAAGGGTCTTCAGCGCGGCGCGGATAAGGGCGGGGCCGTCCATCGCTTCGCCCTCGGCCTCCACCGTCGCGACGGCCTGCGCCGCTTCGCCTTCTCCGTAGCCGAGGTTCACGAGCGCCGACATTGCGTCCGCGCGGGCGGCGGCGCGGGCTTTGGCGGCGCCGTCTTCTTTCGGGGCCTTCGCTCGTTTCGGCGCAGGGGAGGGCGCCTCGATGACCTCGCCGGCCTCGGCCTCTTCGGCGGAGGCGCCGCCGAGCGCCATGAGCGCCGGGGCCTTGCCCTTCAGTTCGTTAACGATGCGCTGCGCCAGTTTCGGGCCGACGCCCGGAGCCGCCTTCACCGCCGCCGCGTCGCCGAGGGTGATCGCGCGTCCCGCGCCCTCCGGCCCGAGGGCGCCGAGAATGGCGAGGCCGACCTTGGCGCCGACGCCTTGAACGGAGGTGAGGAGGCGATGCCATTCCCGTTCCTCCCGCGTGCGGAAACCGAAAAGCTGCATAAGGTCTTCGCGAACCAGCATCGACGTGTAGAGCGCGGCGACCTCGCCGGGGCCGGGCAGGGCGGTGAGCGTGCGGGTGGAGCAGTAGACCTCGTATCCTACGCCCGCCGCCTCGATCAGCACGTGATCCTCGGCGACGTAATCAACGCGCCCCGACACCTTGCCGATCATGCGCGAACCTTTAACGCGGCGCCCGCATGCTGGGCGTGGCAGATCGCGATGGCGAGGGCGTCGGCGGCGTCCGCCGTTTCCGGCGCCGCGCCGGGGAGGAGGATCTTCACCATATGCGCCACCTGGTCCTTTCCGGCGTGGCCGACGCCGACGACGGTCTTCTTCACTTCGTTCGGGGCGTATTCGAAGACGGGCAGACCCGCCTCCGCCGGGATCAGCAGGCTGATCGCGCGGGCGTGGCCGAGTTTCAGCGCGCCCGCCGGGTCGCGGTTTACGAACGTCTTCTCGACGGAGGCGATATCGGGGGCGTAGGCGTCGAAAACCTGTCGCAGGACGGACGCGAGATGCGCGAGGCGCGGCGCGAGATCGCCCGACTCGGTCGCCGCAGCGCCGCTCGCGACGTGGATCAGGCGGCCGCCTTCTCCCCTTTCGATCACTCCCCAGCCGGTCCTGCGCAACCCGGGGTCGAGTCCGATAACGCGCATTGAATCTTCTTTCTTAACGTCCCGTGAACGCCTGCTAGCACGAAAGGGGAACACGGCCTAGTGAAATGTCGTTTTTCGGCTTGGATTCAATCGTCTGCGACATGCCCGGACCAACCGCGGCGACACATGCGAAAACCGCATATCCGGCATGATTTGAGAGCATTTGCGTTCCCGATTCCGGGGCCCTAGATGCGCCGCATGACGTAACCAGGGCAGTTCGCCCACATCCTGAAGGAACCGGTCCAATGGCCGTTATCGAGACCTCCCGCACCGCGCCTTTCGGCGCGATCTCCACCCTCCGTTTCGTGGAGTTCTTCGAACGCGCGAGTCGCGCCGTGAAAGCGAAGTTCGTCGCCGACGAGACTTATCGCACGCTCAGCAAGCTGAGCCCGCGGCAGCTTCAGGACATTGGTCTCGGCGAGCAGGATCTGACCGCTTTCAGCCGCGATATCGCGCGCCGCGCCGTCTGATCTGAGCCGCACCGAGACGAGAGGGCCGCCTCCCCAAGGGAAGGCGGCCCTTTTCCGTTCAGGTCCGGCGGAGGACCAGCGTTGACCATTCGCCGTCGCGGCTGATCCACATCCGGCGAAAGCCGTTCCCGAGATAGACTGATTCGACCCCCGCCCGCTGTTCGTTGAGCACGCCGGAGAGGACGATCACACCGCCGTGAGCGGTGAACCGCGCCATGTCCGGCGCCAGCCGCTTGAGCGGGTTGGCCAGGATATTCGCGAAGATCAGGTGATAAGGCGCCTCCCGCCGCACGACGTCGGAGCGAAATCCGACGGCGCGGGCGAGGCGGCCGCCATGGGCGAGGCCGTTGGCGCGGAAATTCGCCTTCGCCGTCGCCACCGCGACCGGATCGATGTCGGAGGCGACGCAGCGCCGTTTCCAGAGAGACGCCGCCGCCATGGCGAGCACCCCGGTGCCGCAGCCGATATCGGCGATGCGGCGGGGCCGGAACCCCATCTTGGCGAGGCGGTCGAGCGCGTTCAGGCAGCCGCGCGTGGTGCCGTGATGGCCGGTGCCGAAGGCCATCGCGGCCTCGATCTCCAAGGCGTGCCTGACGTTTCGCGCCTCCGCCCGGTCGTGGCCGCCGTGGACGAGGAAGCGCCCGGCGCGCACCGGCGCGAGCTCGCGGCGCACTTCGGAGACCCAGTCGCGGTCGCCGATCTCGGAGACGGCGAAGGGCCGCGCGTCGAACGCGGCGGCGGCGAGCGCCAGGGCGACGTCGTCGGGGCGGTCGATGAAATAGGCCGCCACCTCCCACAGCCCCGACCCGTCTTCGATCTCGAAGACGCCGACGCCGTAGGGCGCGGGGTCCAGCCCCTCCAAAAGATCGGCGAGCGGGGCGGCCCCGGCTTTAGCGACGGACGTGGTGGCGGAGTAAGTGCTCATCGTCGGACCAGTTCAGAATGGCGCGCGGGGCGCTGGTGGGAATCGCCGAGCCGACCGGACGTCGGACGTCAACTGCCTTTTCCTTTCGATTTGGAAGTGTTATTTCAATCCCCAGTTGGTTTGGTGAAGGGGCTGCGTCGTGTTGGGGTCTGTCATGAAGTCTTTCCTCCGGGATAAACGCGCAACTATGGCCACGCAGGTGGTTGTGTTCTCCGTCATGCTGTTCGGCATGTCGGGCGTCGTGCTCGATTTCGGGCGGGTCTACAACGAACACTCCCGCATGCAGGCCTTCACGGACCAGGCGGCGCTCGCGGCGGCGAACCAGCTGGACCGGCTTCTCGGCAACGAAGGCGACGGGGCCACGAACTCCATCCAGCGCGCGGTGAACGCGGTTTTCGATGCGGAGGGCAACCCCGTCATCCAGAAGGCGGTGTCCTTCGGCGACGACGAGGACGGCGATCTTTACCGAATCTCCCATCTTTTCTTCCTGCGCGAGCTTTCAGACGACGCAGGCGACGCAACGCAGTTTGGGGACGAACTCCTCGACGGCAACATGCTCTACATGTACACGCCGGGTTCCTCTCTGAATGTGAATTCCGCTGAGGTCACGGCGGCGGCGACCCTTGCGCGGTACGTCGTTGCGGTGGGCGAAGAGCGCACGCTTCGCAATTCCCTGATGAACCTCGTCTCGACGGCGGAGAACAGCGAGGTCGACGATCCGCAGTCGATCCGCACGGTGTCCATCGCCGAGGTGCGGCAGGTGAGATCGGGCGAGCTGTCCAATTTCGCGGTCTGCAACCCGTGGGAGGGCAACGCGACGCAGAGCGCGCAGAGCGTTTTCGCGAACCCGGCCAACACGGCGATGCATTTCCAGTTTCGCGTCTACGGCTCGGCGAATGATCCGAACCTGAACCAGCCCAACGCCGTTGCGCTCCTTGATGATCTGCAGGGGGTGCAGCCCGTTGTGGAAATCTGCGAAGACCCGCTGCGTTTGCCGGGTTGGGACGGTTCGCTGACATCCGAGGAGGTGGTGACCGCGCAACAGGTTTGCTACCTCGCCGCCGCCAATCAAGCGACCGTGCTGGTTGAAGACGAGATTGCAGTTCAGGTCGCCGACCCCGAAGCCGTTACGACGGCGTTGAACACCGTGTTCGACATGTGGGACGAACCGATCTCCGGCGTTCTCGACTGGGACAAGGATGGGTCGGGGCTGCATTCGCAGGAGCCTGGCTTCCCGTCCGGCGCCGAGCATCCGCTCCGCGCTTCGTCGGCGCTGTTCCAACCGGCTCTGAACATCATGAAGGGTCGCGTGCGGGATGAGGGCGAAGCGGCGATCAATGAGCCGCTGGGACGTCCGAAATCGTCGCGGCTGAACTACAACCGCACGAACTCTACGGCGAATTTCGAAGAGATCATCGCGCAGTGCATTCTGCCGGATAACGCGCTGACCCAGCAGCAGTGCTACACCGACCCCACGGGCGCGGAGTTCGTCTTCACTGACGAAACCGGATCGCCGCGCTCTTTCGTGTCGCTTCCCGCGTCGTCCTCTCTTCTCGCCGATTTCTATGCGGCGAACTTTCCCGGCCATCAACTCATCATGAGCGCCACGAGCCAGTTCCCGTTCAACGTCGCAGACCTGACGTCAGCTCTCTTCCTCGATCAGCTGATCACAAATGAATGGAGCCATAACGACTCTGATTTGGATGTAACGCATCCGTTCTGGCCTTGGGTGGCTCAAGTCGTTCCGGCCGGACATCCGTTGACGCATTCCGGCGAAGACGCGAGCCTGCGGACGACGATGCCGCTTTCGGGGAACCCGCAGTTCCAGGCTCGCCGGTGCGTCGATGGCGCCGGTGCTTTCATCCCGCGCGATCCGACGGCGGGCTGCGAAGGTCATTCGGCGGACATCGCCTACGATGTCGCACGGCCGCGCCTTTCCGACCAGCAAGGTCTCGTCAACGAAGATGGGAATCCGATTGTCGCCGGCTCTCCGACATCGCCGTCAGAACTCCCGGCGTTCAATAGCAATGATGATACGCGAGCGGAGTTCTCGATTGATCGTGAGAACGACTACACCAACTTCACGTGGCAGCCGCTCAATCAGGATGATTTCGTCGATGATCGCCGCCTGTTCGACATAACGCTGGTGAACTGCGGAACGGCGACGCAGGATGGCGGAGCGCTGAACGTGGAGGTCGAGGCCTTCGCTCAGATGTATTTGCTCGTCCCGCCCCGCGTCACCTGTGTCGGCGGTGGGGAGGATTGCACGAACGACCAGATCGACTTCGTCGACATCTACACCGAGTTTGTCGGCGAGACCGCTGAAGAGGTCGAGTACTACGCGGTTCTCGTGCGCTAAACGGTGTTCAGTCTGAAATGCAAAAGGCCCGCGAGACATCTCGCGGGCCTTTTTCGTCGCACCGCTCCCGGATGCAGCGTCTTCGGGTCGGATCAGGCGTCTACGCCCACCGGGCAGGTCACGCCGGTGCCGCCGATCCCGCAATAGCCGCCGGGGTTCTTGGCGAGGTACTGCTGGTGGTAATCCTCGGCGTAGAAGAACTTCGGCGCGTCGATGATCTCCGTTGTGACGGCGCCGTAGCCCGACGCCGCGAGCCGTTCCTGAAACGCCGCCTTGGTCTCCAGCGCCGCCGCCTTTTGCGCCTCGGAATAGGTATACACGCCCGACCGGTACTGGGTGCCGACGTCGTTGCCCTGACGCATGCCCTGCGTCGGGTCATGCCCTTCCCAGAACACTTTCAGAAGCTCCTCGTAGGAGATGATCGCGGGATCGAAGGCGACGAGGACGACCTCGTTATGTCCGGTAGCGCCGGTGCAGACCTCCTTATAGGTCGCGTTCGGCGTCTCGCCGCCGGCGTAGCCGACCGCCGTCACCCAGACGCCGTCGATGTTCCAGAACATCCGCTCGACGCCCCAGAAGCAGCCCATGCCGAACATCGCGGTCTCCAGATAGTCGGGACTGTTCTGAAGCGGACGACCATTGACGAAATGCGCCTCCGACGTCGGGATCGGGTCGGGGCGCCCGCGCAGGGCCTGACCGGGGGCGGGCATTTCGGGTTTGCGGAATAGGGAGAACATGGCAGCTGACCTCTCTTTTGCTTGGGCGTTAACGTAGTCCCGATCGCGCGTGGGAAAAGCGGCTGATCGGTCGCGCCCCGTCGAGTTGAACAATCCGCGAACACCGCATTCCCATTTATCCGCGACTGCGCTAGATTTCGCGCCATGAACGATCCGGCTTTCGACGATGCTTTCGAGGCGTGGGAGGAGCGCAAGCTCTCCGACCTCGCGCGGCCCGCGGCGCCTGCGCCTTATCTGGACGGGCTGAACCCGCCGCAGCGCGAGGCGGTGGAGGCGCTGGACGGCCCCGTGCTGATGCTGGCGGGAGCGGGCACCGGCAAAACCAAGGCGCTCACCTGCCGGATCGCGCATCTCCTGACGACGGGCAGGGCGCGGCCGAACGAGATCCTCTCCGTCACCTTCACCAACAAGGCCGCGCGGGAGATGAAGCACCGTGTGGGCGACCTCATCGGCGGAGCGATCGAGGGGATGCCGTGGCTCGGCACTTTCCATTCGCTGTCGGTCAAGATCCTGCGGCGGCATGCGGAACTGGTGGAGCTGAAATCCAACTTCACTATTCTGGACAGCGACGATCAGCTGCGGCTCCTGAAGCAGATCGTTCAGGCCCACGATATCGACGACAAGCGCTGGCCCGCCCGGCAGCTCGCCGCTGTGATCGACCGCTGGAAGAACAAGGCGATCACCCCTGACAGGGTGCCTGGCGCGGACGCCAACGCCTATGGCGGCATGGGGGCGGAGCTTTACGCCGAATATCAGGCTCGGCTTCAGGTGCTGAACGCCTGCGATTTCGGCGACCTGCTGCTCCACACCGTCCGCATCTTTCAGGAGAACCCGGATGTGCTGGAGCGCTATCAGCGCTGGTTCCGCTACATCCTGGTGGACGAGTATCAGGACACCAACGTCGCCCAGTATCTCTGGCTCCGGCTGCTCGCGCAGTCCCATCGCAACATCTGCTGCGTCGGGGACGACGACCAGTCGATCTACGGCTGGCGCGGGGCCGAGGTCGGGAACATCCTGAAATTCGAGAAGGATTTTCCGGGCGCGAAAGTCATCCGGCTGGAGCAGAACTACCGCTCCACTCCCCACATCCTCGCCGCCGCCTCCGCCGTTATCGCGGGCAATGAAGAACGGCTCGGCAAGGAGCTTTGGACGGAGGCGAACGACGGTGAAAAACTGCGCCTCACCGGCGTCTGGGACGGGGAGGAGGAGGCCCGCTGGATCGGGGAGGAGATCGAAAGCTATCAGGGCGGCACGCGCGGCCTTCACCCGGTTTCCCTGAATGAAATGGCGGTGCTGGTGCGCGCCTCCTTCCAGATGCGCGCCTTCGAAGACCGGTTCCTGACCATCGGCCTGCCATACCGCGTCGTCGGCGGTCCGCGATTCTATGAGCGGATGGAGATACGGGACGCGATGGCCTATTTCCGCGTCGTCACCTCGCCGGATGACGGGCTGGCCTTCGAGCGGATCGTCAACACCCCGAAGCGCGGGCTCGGCGACAAGGCGCAGCAGGCGGTGAACGTCGCGGCGCGTCAGAACGGCGTTTCGCTGCTGGAAGGCGCGCGGATTTGCGCCGAGGAGGGGGGCGTCTCCAAGGCGGCGCAGAAGTCGTTGAACGAGGTCGTGACGCTCTTCGACACATGGATCGAGCGCGCGCGGGCGAAGGACTTCGACCATGTCGAGGGCGCGATGCAGATCCTCGAAGACTTCGGCTACATGGACCACTGGCGGAAGGACAAGACGCCTGAGGCGCCGGGTCGCCTCGAAAACCTCAAGGAGCTGGTGAAGGCGCTGGAGGAGTTCGAGAACCTTCAGGGTTTCCTCGAACACGTCTCGCTCGTCATGGAGAACGAGCAGGAGGAAGCGACCGAGAAGGTCACGATCATGACCTATCACGCCGCCAAGGGCCTCGAATACGACTGCGTCTTCCTGCCGGGGTGGGAGGACGGGCTTTTTCCCTCCCAACGTTCGATGGATGAGAGCGGGCTTAAGGGTTTGGAGGAGGAGCGGCGCCTCGCCTATGTCGGCATCACCCGCGCCCGCCAGCATCTGACGATCAGCTTCGCGGCCAACCGGCGGGTCTATGGGCAGTGGCAGTCGGCGCTCCCCTCCCGCTTCATCGACGAGTTGCCGAAAGCCAATGTCGAGGTGCTGACCCCGCCGGGTCTTTACGGCGGCAATTACGGCGCCTCCGCCCCCGCCGCGGAAATCCCCGGCGTGATGAAGGGGTCGGTGCTGGAGGAGCGGGCGGTCAACGCCTCCGCCTACAACTCTCCGGGCTGGGCGCGGATGCAGTCGCGCGCCGGGCAGCGGCATCTCAGGACGCCGTCGGAGGCGAAGGGGCTGGTGATCGACGCCGAGGCGATCTCGGCGCACGGGGTCGGCGACCGGGTGTTCCACCAGAAATTCGGCTATGGCGAGGTTGTCGAGATCGAAGGCGACAAGCTGACGGTCGAGTTCGACAAGGCCGGAGCGAAGAAGGTCGTTTCGAGCTTCGTCACGGGCGCGGACGACATTCCGTTCTGACCTTGGCGTCGAAGCCATTTTGATCAAAGGGATAGCAGGCGAAGTTAAAGTATTTTGCTAATCACCTCTTCGCTGCGCCGCATCATGCCCATCGCGTCGCCGTCGTAAACTGCAAGCAATCGTTAACCCGTCGCATTGACGGCGAGAGCCGGATTCCCGATCTATCACCAAGATTTCGACGCAAACTGCGTCTAAACGCTGTAACAAATGCCGCGACAGACGGCGTAGCGAGGCGGAGCATATGGAGACTGAGGCGCTGGCGGCTGCGGGAGCGACCGCCGCCGAGTTTGATTTTTCGTTGATGGCGCTCTTCCTGCGCGCGACGATCACCGTTCAGATCGTGATGATCATGCTGATCCTCGCGTCCTTCTGGTCCTGGGCGATCATCATCGACAAGTTCATCGCCTACGCCCGCGCGCGGAAAGAGGCGACGTCGTTCGAGGACGCCTTCTGGTCCGGCCAGCCGCTGGATCAGCTTTTCGAGCGTTTGGGCGAGAAACCGCGCTCCGCGCTGGAGCGGGTCTTCGTCGCCGGCATGAATGAATGGCGAAAGTCAGCGGGCACTGGCGTCGGCGCGCAGCAGCGGATCGAGCGGGCGCTGAACGTCGCGGTCAGCCGGGAGGACGAGAAGTTCACGGCGAAGCTGGGCTTCCTCGCGACGGTCGGCTCGATTTCGCCCTTCGTCGGCCTTTTCGGTACGGTCTGGGGCATCAAGCACGCCTTCGAGCAGATCGCGATCCAGCAGAACACCAATCTCGCCACCGTCGCCCCCGGCATCGCGGAGGCGCTGCTGGCCACCGCGCTGGGGCTGCTGGCGTCGATCCCGGCGGTCATCTTCTACAACAAGTTCCTCGGCGACGCCGACAAGCTCGGCGGGCGGCTGGAGAACTTCTCCGACGAGTTCGCGGTGATCCTCTCGCGTCAGATCGACCGGAAGCGGGCCTGACATGGGCGCTTCCACCCAAAGCACGGGGCAAAGCGCGGGCGGCGGACGGCGAAAGGGCCGACGCCGCCGCGGCGCGCCGATGGCGGAGATCAACGTCACGCCCTTCGTAGACGTGATGCTGGTCCTCCTGATCATATTCATGGTCGCGGCGCCGCTTCTGACCGTGGGCGTCGAGCTGGAGTTGCCGGAGACCAAAGCCAACGCCCTCCCGCAGGAGGACGAGCCGCCGCTTACGATCAACGTGACGGCGGATGGGCGGGTTTTCCTGCAGGAGACGCCGATCCCGTTTGAGGAGCTGGCCCTGCGCCTTCCCGCCATTCGGCAGGAGCGGGGGGACGACGATCAGGTCTACCTCCGCGCCGACGGCGGGATCGCTTATGGCCGCGTGGCCGAGGTGATGGGGGTGCTGAACGCCTCCGGCTTCAACTCCATCGCGCTGGTGACGGACGCGGCGGCGCCGACGCCGGCGCCCGCCGGCGAGGATCAGTAGACGGTGAAGACGGGCGCGGGCATATCGGGCGGGGCGCATGTCGCCTTGATCGGCCTCGCCATTTTCGCCGGAGACCTCTTCGGCGCCGACCCGGTCGCGCTGCCCGCGCCGATCGCTGAGGTCACGCTGATGACGGGGACGGAGTTCGAGGCCGCGACCTCCGCCGCGCCCGAGTTCAACGCCGATCTGCCGCCCGCCCCCGAAGCGCCGAATGCGGGGGAGGAGCGGGCTGATATTCAGGTCGCGGAGGCTGACGCCGCGCCGGTGACGCAGGAGGCCCCTGACGACCCCGATCTGCCCGTGCAGGGCGAGGACGTGACCCCGCCCGAAGATCAGCCCGTCACCGCCAACATCGCGGAAGTCGGCGACCAGCCGGCGGCGCCGCTCGCCCCCGAAGACGACATCATCGTCGCGCAGACGGAAGAGACCGACGTGATCGCGCCGGTCGCGGAGACGCCGATCCTCCAGGCCCCCGCGCCGTCCCCAGCCGCCGCCTCGCCGAGCATCGACACATCCTCGCCGGAGCCGCCGCCGCAGGAGGTGGAGCCTGAGCCCGAACCCGAGGTGGCGGAGACGCCGCCCGAGCCGGAACCGCAGCCCGAACCTGAGGTGGCGGAGGAGCCGCAGCCCGAGGAGCAGGAGGTCGTTAAGCTGAACGATCCCTCCATCCCCGCGCCGACCCTCGCTCCGCCGCCGCCGACCCGCCCGCGCGAGCTGGCCGAAGCGGCGGAGGCCAAGCGCCTCGCCCGCGAACGGGCGACGCCGGCGCCTGAGGATCAGGGCGCGACGCAGCAGGCGGAGACGTCGCAGGGAGGAGGGACGACCCAGACGGTCGGGCGCCTGTCCTTCCGCGACCGCGACAGCCTGCGCGTCGGCATCAAGGGCTTCTTCAACCCGCCGCGCGGCCTTCAGAACGAGGGTCAACTGGCGGTGAAGATCCAGATCCAGTTGAGCCAGGACGGGCGCATCACGGGCGGCCCGCGCCGGGTCGCGCCCTCCGGTGCGTTGAGCAGAGAGCTCAGGGCGCTTGAGACGGCGGGCGTCCGCGCGCTGAAGAAATCCGAAGCGGCCGGGGTGTTCCGCAAACTGCCGTCTGATAAATACGCGCAGTGGCGCGTGATAAACGTGACCTTCACGCCGAGGGAGATCCAGTTCCTATGATCCGCAGAGCTTTCCTGGCGTTCGCCGCCGCATTCGCCTTGTTCGCCGCGCCAGCCGTCGCCCAGACGTCCGACGATGGCGCGCTGGAGATCACCGTCGCGGGCGGCGAGTTCAATCCGATCCCGATCGCCGCGCCCGCGTTCCTGTCGACGGGCGGGGAGGCCGCGACGCTGGCGCAGCAGATCCGCGAAGTGGCGATGAACAACCTCGAAGGATCGGGCCTGTTCCGCGTGATCCCGCAGGAGAGCTATATCGAAGCGGTCACCGACTTCGACACCGAGCCGCGCTACGCCGACTGGCAGGCGATCAACGCCGATGCGCTGGTCACCGCCGTCGCGAGCGTTGAGGCGGATGGCCGACTTCTGGTTAAATTCCGCCTCTTCGACAGTTTCGCCGAAGGCCAGCTGGAGGGGCTACAGTTCTTCGCCGATCCGGGCGACTGGCGGCGCATCGGCCACAAGATCGCCGATGCGATTTACGCGCAGCTGACGGGCGAGGGCGGGTATTTCGACAGCCAGATCGTCTACGTTCAGGAGAGCGGGCCGAAAGGCAATCGCACCAAACGCCTCGCCGTGATGGATCAGGACGGCGCGAACAGCCGCTTCCTGACGGGCGGGAACGAGCTGGTGCTAACCCCACGCTTTTCGCCGAACGATCAGGAGATCCTCTATATCTCCTACCAGCGGGGGGAGCCGCAGATATTCCTCTACAACCTCGCGACCCAGCAACGCGAGATTCTGGGGAACTTCCCGGGCATGAGCTTCGCGCCGCGCTTCTCGCCTGATGGGCGGCAGGTGGTGATGTCGCTCGCGCAGAACGGCAACACGGACATCTACGTGATGGAGCTGGCGACGCGCCGCTTGCAGCGGCTGACCTCCAGCCCAGCGATTGAAACCGCGCCCTCCTACAGCCCTGACGGCTCCGAGATCGTGTTTGAGAGCGACCGCAGCGGCGGCTCGCAAATCTACAAGATGAGCGCGCTCGGCGGACCGGCGACGCGGATCAGCTTCGGGCAGGGCCGTTACGGCACGCCGGTCTGGTCGCCGCGGGGCGACCTCGTGGCCTTCACAAAATCCACCGGCGGGCAGTTCGCGGTCGGCGTGATGCGCACGGACGGGTCGGAGGAGCGCATCCTCGACGCATCCTTCCTCTCCGAGGGGCCGACATGGGCGCCGAACGGCCGCGTCATTTCATTTTTCCGCGAGAGCGCGGGCGCGAACGGCGCGGCGAGCGTCTGGAGCGTGGACATTACCGGCGGGAACCTGAAAAGGTTGGAGACGGCGGGGGCCGGTTCCGACCCCTCTTGGTCGCCGCTGAGGCCCTGACGGGCCAAGGCGGAGTATGATTGGGGCAGATGAAGAAACAGGCCGCGGCGCGGTCGGAAAACAGGCGGAGACAAACATAATGACCTCGAAATTCAGCTATCTGATCGCATTCGGTGCGGCGGCTTTCCTCGCGGCGTGCGAGCCGGATGCGCCGGAGCCGGCGTCGAACGCCGGAACGGGCGGCGGCGCGACCAATGTCGATACGACTTCGGTTCAGTATTTCCAGCAGACGGTCGGCGACCGGGTGTTCTTCGAGACCGACAGCTCGCGTCTGACCGGCGTCGGCCAGCAGACGCTGGCGCGGCAGGCCGCATGGCTGAACCAGAACGGCGCCGTCAACGCGGTGATCGAAGGTCATGCGGATGAGCGCGGCACGCGCGAATACAACCTCGCCCTCGGCGCTCGCCGGGCGGAGGCCGCGCGCGCCTATCTCGTCAGCCAGGGCGTCGCGGCGGGTCGCCTCCGCACGATCTCCTACGGCAAGGAGCGGCCCGAGTCGCTCTGCTCGGCGGAGAGCTGCTGGTCGCAGAACCGTCGCTCGGTGACCGTGCTCGCCGGCGCGCCGACCAGCTAAGGGCGCAGAGAGGGGCGGCGCGCTTGTGGCGCGCGCCCCGATACGCCAAAACTGAGAGGTGACGGGGGGCTTCCGGCCCCCCGCTTGCGTAAGGAGATCGTCATGGTTCGTCATTTCATCGCCGCGTTCGCGCTGATCGCCGTCTCCGGCGCCGCTCAGGCGCAGGGCGTCGACCGTTATCAGTTCCTGCAGCTGAAGGATCAGGTCGAACAGATGTCGACCGAGTTGAACCGGATGCGCAATGCGGTTTCCGGCGGCAACCTGCAGCAGCGTTTCGCGGCGCTGGAGGACGAGATCAGCCGCCTTACCGGCCAGATCGAACGGCTGGAGTTCGCAGTGCGCGAGCAAGAGGCGGAGAGCAAACGCCGCCTCGACGACCTCGAATACCGCATCATCGAGCTTGAAGGG
>JBCAXH010000015.1:0-111225 GCA_038534155.1 Pseudomonadota bacterium | reverse complement strand
CGCCAAGTGAATCAGCGCTCAAACGACTGCGCAACCAGACTTTTTCAACAAAATCAGCCCAGAGAAGACATTCTATTCAGATGGGCAATGCGTGTGCTAGCATTGCACAAAGTGAACAACAGACTGATTTTGCAACATTGCCCGAGACGACGTTTTCATATCCTGCCAACGACGAAGACAGCTATCTGTCCTGGTATCAAAAGATTTTTTCGTCGGTGTTTGTTGCGACCAACCCATTCCTGAACCTTCCAAATTTCCCGCTAAACACGCAAGGGAACTGGATACCAGAGGGAGTAAATGCGGTTGCCAAACAACGAGGTGCCAATGCCAGTATAAGTTGGCAGGAAATCTCAGAGCTATGTGGTTTTCCATCCATAGCGCATGTAAATCGTGCGCTACGCCTAACTGGCTCTCAAAGAGTTTTGACTGAGCTTGCAAGTCCTGCTGACACTGAGAAAATGCTGGAGGTTTGCAAAGGCCAGAATTTCTTTGTTCCCGATGAAGGACGATTTTCGCCTCTGGCTCAACTCAGCTTGGCTCGCTTCTTGAAAGAGCTTGGACACGATAGAATCATCGTTGCGAACGATTTCGGGACGTCGCCGCGAATGATGAAATCCAAAGAACTTTTGTTGCCCGATCGTTTTGAACCTGCGGAGATTCAAGCGATGGATGGGTCTGTCTACATATGCATATACACGGATTACCACTACTTCTTGGTTTGTCAGTCGGACCAAAGCTTTTCAGTGGCAAACCCGATGAGCCACTTTGAAGGTTTTTTCGCGGATGAGAACACCAACGACCTTTGGGGTGTAGGTGATCTTTGCGACAATGCGAAAGGCAGCTAAGTCCGCAAGGCGGCCATTGGCGCGTCTGCGGCGAACGTCCGCTTCGCAGTCGGCAATCGCTCCTCAAGCAGAAACGCCAGTGCGGATGTTTCCGCCGTTCGACAACACGCCGTTTCCAGCCTCACCCAGCCCCTAAGCCGCCTCCTTCCGCCCCATCACCCGCGACAGGAGAAAAAGCGCCACCGCGCCGCCGATCCCGATCAGGTCGGACATGAGGCCGCCCTCGATCATCAGGAGCGCGACGATTAGGAGGCCGATGCGGATCGGCCAGCCGGCGCGGCCCGCCGCCCACCAGCCCTGAATGCCGGAGGAGAGGAGGAAGACGCCGATCACCGCCGTTGCGCCCGCGCGGATCACCTCGAACCAGGTGCCGTCCATCAGGAGGGCGGAGTTGTAGAAGAACATGAAGGGCACGATGAAGGCCGCGATGCCGATCTTGAAGGAGGCGACGGAGGTCTCCATCGGGTTGGCGCCCGATATGCCGGCGGCGGCGTAACTCGCCAGCGCCACCGGCGGTGTGATGGCGGAGACGACGGCGAAGTAGAAGACGAAGAAATGCGCCGTCAGCGCCGGGATGCCGAGCTGCACGAGGCCGGGCGCGACGACCGACGCCGCCACGGCGTAGGCCGCCGTCGTCGGCATTCCCATCCCGAGAAGAATGGAGATGCACATGGCGAAGAAGAGCGCCAGAAGCTGATTGGCGTCGGCGATGGAGAGGAGGACGGAGGAGAAGCGCGCCCCGACCCCGGTCAGCGAAATGACGCCGACGATGATCCCGGCGCAGGCGCAGACGGCGATGATCTGGATCGACATGATCCCGGCGATTTCGAACGCCTTGGCGATGGATTTCGAGCCCATCCGGTATGGCGTGAACCAGCTGACCACCGCCGCCGCCGCCGTCGCGAGCGTCCCTGCGCGGATCACCGAATAGCCCATGAAGAGCGCGGCGATCAGGATGATGATCGGCAGGAAGAGGAAGACGCGCCGCGCCATGTCGCGGAACTTCGGCAGCTCGTCCTCGCGCATGCCGCGCATGCCGAGCTTGGCCGCTTCGAAATCCACCATGAAGTAGATCGAGACGAAGTAGAGGATCGCCGGGATGATCGCCGCGATGGCGATGTCGGTGTAGGGAATGCCCGTGATCTCCGCCATGATGAAGGCGCCGGCGCCCATGATCGGCGGCATGATCTGCCCACCGGTGGACGCCGCGGCCTCCACCGCGCCGGAGGTCGTCGGGCGGTAGCCGACGCGCTTCATCAGCGGGATCGTGAGCGACCCGGTGGCGACCACGTTGCCCGCCGAGGTGCCGTTGATCATGCCCATCAGGCCGGAGGCGAAGATCGCCACCTTCGCCGGGCCGCCCCGCGCGCGCCCGGCGGCGGCGAAGGCGAAGTTGACGAAATACTCGCCCACTTTGGAGGCCTGCAGGAAGGCGGCGAAGATGATGAAGAGGATGATGTATGTCGAGGACACCGCCGTCGTCGGGCCGAGGATGCCGGCGTCGGTGTAGACCTGGCTGAAGAACCGCTCCCACGCGATGTCGGGGGCGTTCAGGAAGCCAGGCAGCATGTCGCCGACGAAGACGTAGACGAGGAAAACGCCCGCGATGACGATCAGGGCGAGGCCCGCGACCCGGCGCGTCATCTCCATGATCAGCATGACGCCCGCGACGGCGGCGAGGCTCATCCCGATGGGGGCGAAGGGCGTGCCGGTGGCGTTGCGCATCAGCGTGCCGAAGATCGCAATGAGATAGATCGCGACGCCGACGGCGCAGACGCAGAGCACGATGTCGGCGGGGGCGATGGCGCCCCGGACGCGGGGACGCAGCCAGCCGACGACGATGGCGACGGCGGCGGCGCCGATCAGGGGCGCGCCGTAATGCCAGGTCTCCGCCGCCTTGATGCCCGCGTCGATGCCGTTCCACTGCTTGCCGCCCGCGATCTCGAAGACGAAGCCGACGGCGGTCCAGCAGGCGTAGAGGGCGGGGAGGATCGCGGCCCAGGCGACGAAATCCAGCGGGTGGCGGGCGCTCTTCTCCTCATCAGGGAAGGCGCGGGCGGAGTAGAGCAGGAAGCCGAGGATCAGCGCGCCCGCGATGTGGACGATGCGGAAATTCCACGTCTCCATGGGGAAGGTCGGGAGATAGGGGATGGAGACCCCGGTCCAGTCGCGGATCGACCAGCCGTTCAGGACGGCCATGTGGAAGATGGCGTAGACGGCGGAGAGAACGGCTATGGCGAGCGCGAGCCGCCCATCGAAGATCCGGCGGTTATGCTCCACCGGCTCGTCGTCGACGCCATCGGCTTTAATCCGGTCGTCTTCGGGCGCTGAAGTGGTCATCGCTAGTCTCCGTCAGACGGATGCGCGCCTCCGAGCAATGGCCGGAGGCGCGCGTGAAGCGCAAGCGAAAAGGGCCGCGAACTGGTCGCGGCCCTTCTCAGATGACGATCACTTGGCGTGGATCTGGTCGGCGGGGATGTCGGCGCCCGCGTTCTCCTTGAACCACTTCGCCGCGCCCGGATGCCAGGCGATGACGCCGCCGTTCTTGTCCCAGTTCTCCGGCAGCGTGGAGCGGGCGGCCTTGTGGATGTTCATCATCCGCTCGTTGTCGGACATGATGATGTCGACGACGGCGTTGACGAAGCTGTCCGGCAGATCGCAGTTCGCGATGGCGAAGTTCCACATGGAGACGGAGCGGGCGTCCCCCTCCAGCGTGGTGTAGGTGTCGGCGCCGATGGTGAAGTCGGCGACCGGGAAGGCCTCCAGGATCTTCGCCTGCTCCTCTGCGGTGAACTCGATGATGTTCACGTCGGTCTGGACTTCGAGCTGGCTGACGGCGGGAACCGGGACGCCGGCGGCGAAGGCGATGACGTCCAGAAGGCCGTCCTGCAGCTGACCGCCAAGGTCGGACCAGGAGCCGTTGCGGCGCTCGAAATCGACGCCCAGCGTCTCCATCATGCGGGGGAAGTAGGTGTCGGAGGTGGAGCCCGCCGGGCCGAAGCCGATGCGCGCGCCCGCCGGGATCTCGGAGATCGAGGTGATGCCGGAGGACGACAGCGTCGTGACCGAGAACGGCGTCTGATACATCGGGAACATCGCGCAGGCGTTGGTCATCTGGAGACCGGGCGCGATCGGGCTCTCGCCTGCGATGGCTTCGGCGGCGGGGCCCATCGTGGTCATGCCGAACTGCGCGTCGCCGGTGTGGACGAGCGCCATGTTCTGGCCGGGGCCGCCGGTGACCTCGCCGCCGCCGGTGAGGCCGAGCTCTTCGGCGACGAGGTTCGCCCAGCCGGAGCCGTAGGCGAAGTAGGTGCCGCCCTGGGATGCCGTGGCGACCGTGAAGCTCTGGGGCCAGCCAGCGCGATCCTCTGCGGATGCGGTGACGGCGGTCGTCGCGGCGATGGCCGTCGCGGCGATGATGGTGAAGGTCTTCATTCTTTAGTCCTCCGCTGGTGTTTCGGACGCTCTCGGCGTCTCGTTAACGCGCGGCGCCGGGGACGCGCCGTGCGAGTGCGAGATAGACCCGGCGCATTCGATTAACACCGGACCAGTCTCATTTTTTCGTCAGGAGCGGGCGGCGGGCCCGCTCCTGACGGTCTTCTCGATCAGAACCCGATCGCCCAGTCCGCCAGCGCCATGAAGAGCGGGATGGAGAGGATCGCGACGGGCGTGCCGATCCCGGTGGAGGAGCCGACATAGGCCGAGGGGTTCGCCTCCGGCAGCGCGCCCTTGAGCGTCGGCGGGCCGGAGATGTCGGAGGACGAGGCCGCCATCACCGCCAGCAGCACCACGCCGCCCGCCGAGAAGCCCGTGAAGTGATGGGCGATCATCCCGGCGCCGAAACCGAGCGCGCCGTGGATCAGCGGCGCCGCGATGGCGTAGCCGATATAGACGTGGGCGACCTTGCGGATCTCGGCGAGGCGGGACCACGCCTCCATCCCCATGATGAGCATCAGAATGGAGAGAAGACCCCGGAAGAGCGGCTCATAGAAGCTCTGATAAACGCTGTCCGGCTTGGCTAATAGGCCGAGCGCGATGCCGAGGACGAGGGCGGAGATCGCGGGGCTGCGGAACGTGTCCACGACGATGCCCTTCACGAGATCGCCGTCGAAGCCGCCGCCGCCCGCGCCGCCGCCGACGGTCATCGTCCCGCCGGAGGTAACGCCCGCGGGCGCGGCCCTCCGCGCCTCGGCGGCGCGGGCCATGACAATGGCGGTGACGAGCGCGGCGACGTCCATGAAGGGATAGAGCGCGCCGATGAAGCCTTCATAGGCGACGTTCGCGTCGTCCAGCATCGCCATTCCGGCGGCGAGCGTGGAGGCGGAGACGGCGCCGAAGAGCCCCGCCGTCGCCATCCCGTCCATATTGCCGACGCCGCGCGCCCTGGCGATCGTGCGCGATCCGAGAAGGACGATGCCGACGCCGACGCCAGCCGCGAGGAGCGCTGGCAAGGCGAGCTCGATGAAGTCCGCCTCCCGCACCGAAATGCCCGCGCCAAGGCCGACTTTCAGCAGGAGCAGGATGACGATGAACTTGTAGACCGGCGCCGGGATCTCAAATTTCGATCCCATCGCAGCGAGGGCCATGCCGCCGAGCAGGAAGGCGAGCGTCGGTTTCTGCACTTGCGCGATGATGGTCGCGCCGATTTCCGCGATGAATTCCATGGCCCCGCCTCCTTGGTTCGGTTGAGGGGAGGTAAGGGCCGAGGAGCGCGATGAAAAATATAACTTTTATTACCATTCATTCGTTCAAATGGAACATTCGCCATCTGACCGCGACCAATGCGGCGCTTGCGCATCGCTTCGCCGCCGAAGACTGTGCGCGAGATGGAATACGATCTTTCCCACCCCGAAATCCGCGAAGGCGTCGCGCGTCTTTGCGAAGACTTCCCCGGGCCGTACTGGCGCGAGAAAGACCGCGAACAGGCCTATCCGACCGAATTCGTCCGCGCGCTGACGGAGGCGGGCTACCTTTCCGCTCTCATCCCTGAGGAGTTCGGCGGCCTCGGCCTGCCGCTCTCGGCGGGCGCGGCGATCCTGGAGGAGATCCACCGCGCGGGCTGCAACGCCGCCGCCTGTCATGCCCAGATGTACACGATGGGCACGATCCTCAGGCACGGCTCGGACGAGCAGAAGTCGCGCTACCTGCCCGGCATCGCCAGCGGCGAGTTGCGCATGCAGGCGTTCGGCGTGACGGAGCCGACGTCGGGCACCGACACCACCGCGCTCCGCACCACCGCGCGGCGGGAGGGCGACCGGTATATCGTCAACGGCCAGAAGATCTGGACCAGCCGGGCGGAGCATTCGGACCTCCTCCTCCTCCTCGCCCGCACCGCGCCGCGCGACCAGGCGGCGAAGAAGACAGACGGGCTCTCGGTGTTTCTGGTGGACATGCGGGAGGCGAAGGGCCTGACCATCCGCCCAATCCGCACGATGATGAACCACGCGACGACGGAACTGTTCTTCGACGACATGAAGGTTCCGGCCGCCAACCTGATCGGGGAGGAGGGGAAAGGCTTCCGCTACATCCTCTCCGGCATGAACGCGGAGAGGATGCTGATCGCGGCGGAATGCGTCGGCGACGCGAAGTGGTTTATCGAGAAGGCCGCGGCCTATGCGGGGGAGCGGACGATCTTCGGCGGGCCGATCGGGGCCAATCAGGGCGTCCAGTTCCCCATCGCGAAGGCCTACGCCGACATGCGGGCGGCGGAGCTGATGCTGGCCGAAGCGCTGCGCCTCTATGAGGCGGGCGGCAATCCGGGGGAGGAGGCGAACCTCGCCAAGCTCCTCTGCGCCGACGCGTCATGGGCGGCGGCGGAGGCCTGCGTGCAGACCCATGGCGGGTTCGGCTTCGCGGAGGAATACGACGTGGAGCGGAAGTTCCGCGAGGCGCGGCTTTACCAGGTGGCCCCGATTTCGACCAACATGATCCTCGCCTATGTGGCGGAGCATGTCCTCGGGATGCCGCGGAGTTATTAGCCGCTAGCGGCCCTTTTCCTTCCTGGAAATCGCGGGCTGGCGCGCCGGCCGACCGCCATCCTCTCGAACGCTCGCTTTAACCTTCCAACTTTCCGGAGTTCCGGAATGTTGGAATGCCGGAATACTGAAGGGTTCGGCTTCTGGCGTCATGCGAAGCGCGCGCCGTCATCAAGCGAGACTTGATTACCTTGCGCCAACGCGGATGATCGCCCTGAACAGCGGAGACCGATCATGGACGATCACCTGCCCCTCACCTCCACCCATTGGGGAACCTATCGCGTCGAGACGGACGGGGACCGCGTCACCGCGCTGAAGCCGTTCGAGGAGGACGACGATCCCTCCCCCATCGGCCCGGGCATCGTCTCCGCCCTGCATCATCCGACCCGCATCACCGGGCCGATGGTCCGCGAAAGCTGGCTCGCGCAAGGGCCGGGCGCGCGAACCGATCTGCGCGGGAAAGAGGGTTACGTCGCCGTCAGCTGGGAGCGGCTGGAGGAGCTGCTCGCCGGCGAGATCGCCCGCGTCCGGCGCGATCACGGCGACAGCGCGATCTTCGCCGGTTCTTATGGCTGGGGCTCCGCCGGGCGGTTTCACCATCCGCAGAGCCAGCTGAAGCGGTTTCTGAACCTCGGGGGCGGGTTCACCTCATCTTTCGGCACCTATTCCTTCGCCGCGGCGGAGGCGATGGTGCCGCATATCCTCGGCGATTACCGCGAGCATATGAACAGGACGACCTCCTGGCGCTCCATCGCCGAGGACGGGGAGCTTTTCGTCGCCTTCGGCGGGGTGCCTGTGAAGAACGGGCAGATCGAAGCGGGCGGCGCCGGGCGGCATATCCAGAAAGAGGGTCTGCGCGCCGCGGCGGCGGCGGGCGTCGAGTTCGTCAGCGTCAGCCCGATCCGCTCCGACATGATGGACGACGTCGGCGCCGACTGGTGGCCCGCCCGACCGAACACGGATGTGGCGATCATGCTCGGTCTGGCGCACGCCATCTATGCGGAGGGCCTGCACGATCAGGCCTTCATGGACCGCTACTGCCACGGCTTCGACCGGTTCATTCCCTATCTGACGGGGGAGAGCGACGGGGTGGCGAAGACGCCTGAATGGGCGTCTGAAATTTCTGAAATATCCGCCGAGGACATCCGCGCCCTCGCCCGCAAGATGGCGACGAAGCGCACCGTGGTCGCCGTCAGCTGGTCGCTGACCCGGCAGAGCCACGGGGAGCAGCCGTTCTGGGCGGCGATCATGCTCGCCTCGATGATCGGCGTGATCGGGTTGCCGGGCGGCGGGGTCGGGTTCGGCTACGCGGCGGAGAACTCCATCGGCGACGACGCGCTGTTGACGCCCGGCGCGTCCTTCCCGACCGGGCGCAATCCGGTGCCCGACTTCATCCCCGTGGCGCGGATTTCGGAGCTTCTGGAGAATCCTGGGGGGTCGTTCGAGTTCAACGGGGAGACGCGGACCTTCCCCGACATCCGGCTCGTCTGGTGGGCGGGCGGCAATCCCTATCACCACCATCAGGACCTGAACCGGCTGGCGAAGGCGTGGGAGAAGCCGGAGACGATCATCGTCAACGACTGGTGCTGGAACGCGGCGGCGAAGCGCGCCGACATCGTCATCCCCTGCCCCACCCATGTGGAGCGGGACGACATCGCCATCGCCGTGCGCGATCCGTACCTGGTGAAGATGACCAAGGCCGCGAACCCGCCGGGCGACGTGCGGACGGAATACGCCACCTTCGCCGCCCTCGCCGCCCGGCTCGGCTATGGAGAGGCGTTCACCGAAGGGCGGACGGAGGACGAGTGGATCCGCTGGATCTACGACGTCACCCGCCAGCGCATGTCTTCAGAGGGGATGGAGAGCCCGCCCTGGGACGAGTTCGTCGAAACCGGCTGGTGGAAGACGCCCCGGCAGGAGAAGGCGACGGTGATGATGGAGGCGTTTCGGGCCGACCCGAAGGAAAACCGCCTCTGGACCTCCTCCGGCAAGATCGAGATCTATTCGGAGCGGGTCGCGGCCTTCGGCTATGACGATGCGCCCGGCCATCCCGTGTGGCGGGAGCCGGTGGAGTGGCTCGGGAACGCTTCGCTGGGAGAGTTGCACCTGATCTCCAACCAGCCGGAGCGGAAGCTGCATTCGCAGCTCGATCAGGGCGACGTCTGCGCGGGCGGCAAGCTGAATGATCGCGAGCCGGTGGCGATCCATCCGGACGACGCCGCTGCGCGCGGGATCGCTGACGGCGATCTGGTGCGGCTCTTCAACGACCGGGGCGCTTGCCTCGGGGCGGCGCTGGTGACGAACGACCTCCGCCCCGGCGTCATCCGCATGAGCACCGGCGCCTGGTGGGACCCCGACGAGACCGGCATGTGTCGCCACGGGAACCCGAACGCGGTGACGCGGGACGTCGGGACGTCGCAGCTCGGTCAGGGGCCGACGGCGCATTCGTGCCTCGTGCTGATGGAGAAGTATGAGGGCGAGGCGCCGCCGGTGCGGGCGTTCGAGCCGCCCGCGATCCGGACCTAGGGCGCCGACGTCGCCGGGGCGGCCGTTCGCGCCGCGGCGACGGAGGTCTTCCGGGTCTTCGGCGATCGCTTGCGCAGGTCAGCCCCGCCCTTGGCCGCGATCCGTTCCGGGATCAGGCCGAGGAACTGACGAAACACCGCGCGGAGCATCGATCCGTGATACGCGCCCTGCGATTGGCCGAAAAGTTTCGGCAGCTCCGACCACGGCGCGCGCGGGTGCTGGTGGTGCACCTCATGCAGGTTGAAGTTCAGAAACGCGCTCTGGAGCGCCTTCGGCAGCGAGAGGTTGTAGCCCGCATGGGCGTCTTCGAGCTCGTTGCCGTAATGGTAGGCGTTGTCCAAGAGCGAGACGAGAACGCCGCGCGCCGCGATCGCCGCCGCCAGCATCCACCAATGGGCGCCGTACAGCCAGAACCCGAGACCGAAGAGGACGCAGATCAGCAACCCGTCCAGCCGCAACCGATTCAGGCCGGGCGCTTCGAGCAACTGTTTTCGCGCCATCGGGGCCATGGTGCGACCGTCGGGCGTCTCCTCCCCGAAGGCGCGGATGACGAGTTTTTCGAGGAAGCGGCGCGGCGACAGCGCGAAGAGCGCGGCGGCGGCTTCGAAGAGGTAAAGGCCGATGGTGATCAGGAAATAGTACCACGCGCTTTCCCGAACGCCTGGCCGTTCAGCGTTGGCCGAGACGTCCGATCGCTGGATCGGCGTGCGGTTGAAGCGGTGATGCATGAGGTGGCCGAAGCGCAAGAGCTGAAAGGGCGAGCCAAAGGCGACCGCCAGCGCGCGCCCGCCGGTTCCATTGAGCCTGCGGCCCGGCAGAAGGTTCCCGTGAATCGCTTCATGTATCAGCGACCAGTGAGTTGGCGTCGCGATGACGGCGAGCAGCAGAAGCCACCCGAAATGGTCGCTGATCGGCAGGAGCGCGAGTGGGATGACGACGAATTGCAGAAGGCTGAGGGCCGCGATCAGCGCGACAAGTCGGATATTCACGTTCACCGGGATCATCGCCAGCCTCGCGGGTTTACAATCTCGTTCGCTTTGTCAAATTGACATTCATCTATCATTTGTCAATATGACAAGATGAAGGACCGGGATGAAGCGATCGTCGAAGCCGCCATTCGGCTCTTCATCAGATATGGTGTGAAGCGCACCGGCATGGGCGACATCGCCGCTGAGGCGGGAATCTCGCGCCAGACGCTTTACAACGCCTTCTCCAATAAAGACGCGGTATTGCAGGCGACCATCAGGCTCCTCGCGGATAGAACCGTCGAAAAGATCGAGGCCGGGCTGGCGAAGGTCGAAGGATTGGGCGCGCAGCTAGACGTCGTCTTCAGGCATGTCGTAGTCGATCACTTCGAGCTTCTGCACGCGTCTCCGAACGCGGAGGACATCGTCGCAGGGTTCAACGCGGCCAGTCAGAAGGAACTTGAGGCGGCGGCGAAGAGAAACATCGCGATCATCACCCGCATTCTGGCGCCGCATTCTACCGCTATCGAACGCGAAGGGCAGACGGTGGCGCAGTTCGCCGAGTTCGTGAATCAGTCAGCCGTTGCGGCGAAGCATGGCGCGAAGACGCGCAAACACCTGCTTGCGCTGCTCGCCTCGCTTCGCATTGCGGCGCTGAAGGTGGCTGACGCGACGTAGAGGCGGCGGACCCGGCGGCAATGAGCGCGAAGATCGTCATCTGCCAGCGGAGCGGTCGCCAGACTGTTTCCAATCTGAAGTCCTGACATCGGCCTCGCCGCCGACTATCTCCGTTCCAATACCAAACCGGAGATACCCCCATGTCGATCCGCCCGATCCGCCGCGAAAGCCCCGCTCAGCCCACGATGGAGGGGGCGGGGGTACATCTGTCCCGCGCCTTCGGGTTCGGCGACCCGACGGAGCTGGATCCGTTTCTGCTCTTCGACGATTTCCGCAATGACGAGCCGTGGAAGTTTGAAAAGGGATTCCCCTGGCACCCCCATCGCGGGATCGAGACGATTACTTACGTGCTGGCGGGGGAGGTCGACCACGGCGACAGCCTCGGCAACACGGGCACGCTCGGCGCAGGCGACGTGCAGTGGATGACCGCAGGGCGCGGGATCATGCATCAGGAGATGCCGCGCGGGAACGCGGCGGGCCAGATGCACGGGTTTCAGCTCTGGGCGAACCTGCCCTCGGCGGAGAAGATGACTGCGCCGCGCTATCAGGACGTCGCCTCCAAAGACATCCCGGAGGTGATCGACGACGACGGGACGAAGGCGCGGATCATCTGCGGGTCGTTCTGGGGCCAGACGGGGCCGGTGGACGGGATCGCGGCCGATCCGCGTTATCTCGACATCTCCGTCCCGCCGGGTCTTACCAAGACCTTCAAGGTTGAGGTCGGGCGGCACGCCTTCGCTTACATCTTCGCGGGGTCGGGCGACTTCGCTTACGCCTCCAAACCCGTCGGCGTGAAGGTGGAGAAGGAGTTTCAGGGGGAGGAGCTGCATCTGCGCGACCTCTCCGGCGACCGCACGCTCGTCGTTTTCGATCAGGGCGATGAGGTGACGGTGAAGGCTGGGCCGGAAGGGGTGCGGTTCCTCCTCGTCTCCGGAAAGCCGATCCGGGAGCCGGTCGCGTGGCACGGACCCATCGTGATGAACACGCGGGCCGAGCTGGTTCAAGCGGTGACGGAGCTTCAGAACGGGTCGTTCATTAAGAACTGAGTTGGCGCGCCTCCTGCGCCCGAGGGTTTCCAATTGGTAAAGAAAATCAGGATTCCGGCATGCCGGAATTCTAGATATTTTTAGGGTTTCGTTTACCAGTCGGCAAAAAATCGCCCGTGAGCGGAAAAAAATCGCGACGGATGTCGATCTGCGCCCCTCCCGATCGTCATGACCATGAAAGCGACCTGCTTTCGCGACCGACGAGAGGAGAAATCAATGGTCATGAACATCGCAATCGGCGCCGCTGTCGGCGTCGCCGCCCTGATCGCCGCGCCTTTCGCGCTGCCGTCTTCCGTGACGGTGGAGCGGAGCGCCGTGGTCGACGCCGCCCCCGACGCAGTCTTCGACCTGCTCGCCTCCAACGCGGGCTTCCAGAGGATCAATCCGTGGAAGGACGCGGACCCTGAGCTGAAGATCGCGCTCTCCGGTCCCGAACGCGGCATCGGCTCCGCCTTCAGCTTCAAGGGCGATGAAGGCGAGGGCGTGCAGACGATCACCGCGCTCGAAGACGGGCGTCGGATCGTCACCGAGATCGATCTTGGCCCGATGGGCAAGCCGGTGCAGACTTTCACGATCGAACCGGCGGAGGGCGGCGCGCGCGTCGTGTGGTCGACCGAAGCGCGGTTCGGGATGAACCCGATCGGGCGGGTGTTCGGCCTTTTCATGGATGGCCGTCTCGGCCCGGTCTACGAGCGGGGTCTGGTCAATCTCGCGAACGCTGTCTGAGGGGATAAAGCCATGCGCTACACGATGTTTTTCTACGAGAACGAGGTCGAACATAACGATCCGACGCCGGAGGAGATGGGCGAGATCCTCGCCGCTTACGGCGCCTATATCGGGGCGCTGCGCGAGGCCGGTGTCTTCGTCGACACAGACTGGCTGCAGCCGACGCCTTCGGCCACCGTCATCACGCTGAAAGACGGGGCGGAGCGGGTGCAGGACGGCCCCTACGCCGACACGAAAGAGCAGCTCGGCGGCTATGTCGTGGTCGACGTGCCCGATCTGGATGCGGCGCTGGCCTGGGCGCGCCGGTGCCCGGCGGCGCAGACCGGGTTCATCGAGATCCGTCCCTCCGCCATGCCGGAGGAGCATCAGGACCGGCATGGGTGAAGACGAGACGGCGCGAGTCGAGGAACTGGCGCGCGCCGCCTACGGGCGGCTTCTGGCGATCCTCGCCGCCAAAACGGGCGACATCGCCGCCGCCGAAGACGCGCTCGCGGACGCTTTCGTGGAAGCGCTGAGGCGCTGGCCGAAGGCGGGCGCGCCGGATAATCCCGAAGGCTGGCTCCTCACCGTCGCGCGCAACCGCTGGCGCGACCGGTTGAAGAGCGCCGCCAACCGCACCGCCGCGCCGATGGAGGCGGCTGACGATGTGGGACTGGAGGAGGTCGACCCCGAGATGATCCCCGACAATCGTCTGATGATGATGTTCGTCGCCGCCCACCCGGCGATCGCGGCGGGGGTGCGGACGCCGCTGATGCTCCAGACGGTTCTGGGGCTGGAGGCGGATCGGATCGGGTCGGCTTTCCTCGTGCCGAAGCAGACTATGGCGCAGCGCCTCGTCCGCGCGAAAGCGAAGATCAAGGCGGCGGCGATCCCGTTTCGCCTGCCCGAACGGTCGGAGATGCCGGAGCGCATGGCGGCGGTGCTGGAGGCGATCTACGGGGCCTATGCGCTCGACTGGGCGGCGGGGGACGATCTGACGAGGGAGGCGGTTTTCCTCGCCGATCTGACGGTAGAGCTCGCGCCGGAGGAGCCGGAGGCGCTTGGTCTCGCCGCGCTCCTCGCATTCTCCGAAGCGCGGCGACCGGGACGCGATCCGGAGATTTACGCGCCATTGGCGGACCAGGACCCAAAGCGGTGGGACCAGCGCCGCATCGCCCGCGGCGAGGCGCTTTTGAAGCGCGCGCGGGCGAAGGGCGCCATGGGACGGTTTCAGCTGGAGGCCGCGATTCAATCGGCCCACTGCGCTCGTCGCCCGGGCGAAGCGCCCGACTGGCGCGCGATCGCGATGCTCTACGAGGGTCTCTTCAAGATCGCTCCGACCATCGGCGCCGCCGTCGGGCGGGCGGCCGCGTTCGGGGAGGCTTTCGGCCCTGAGAACGGGTTGGCGGCGCTCGATCAGATCGGACTGGAGGCGGCGAAGGGCTTTCAGCCCTACTGGGCGACGCGGGCGCGATTGCTCGCCGCCGCGGGCGCGCCCTCGGCGGAGGCTTTCGCCAAGGCGATCTCGCTCACGCCGGATCCCGCGCCGCGCCGCTGGCTGGAAGCGCAAAACGAGCGGGCGCGAACATGATCGCAGCCGACGATCAGCACGCTCTCAGATAGTTCGATGATTCTAGTTTTCCGGCATGCCGGAAAACTAGAATCATCGAACTGTTCTGCGGTAGCGGGCCTTGGCGAGGAACGTCAGGAGCCGGTTTGAAAACCGCCTCATCCGCTGTCGACATGGCCCGCGCGGGCGCCTAAACGAAGGCCATGGAGACCGCCCGCGCACAGCTTTCCTCCGTCTTCGGTTTCGACGATTTCCGCCCCGGACAGGCGGAGATCATCGAGGCCGTTCTGGCGGGCGAGGACGCGCTCGCCATCATGCCGACGGGTGGGGGCAAGTCGCTTTGCTATCAGCTGCCCGCGCTCTGCCGGGACGGGGTGACGCTCGTCATCTCCCCGCTCATCGCGTTGATGCGCGATCAAGTGCAGGCGCTCCGTCAGGTCGGGGTGGAGACGGGCGCGCTGACCTCCGCCAATGACGAGCATGAGAACGAGATGGTGTTCGACGCCATCGACCGGGGGGCGTTGAAGCTCCTCTATTTGGCGCCCGAACGGCTCGGGTCGGCGAGCCAGCTTCTCCGTCGTCTCAACGTCAATTTCATCGCGGTGGACGAGGCGCATTGCGTCAGCCAGTGGGGGCATGACTTCCGCCCCGATTACCTGCGGATCGGGGAGTTGCGCCAGTCTCTCGGCGCCCCGCAGATCGCCGCCTTCACCGCCACGGCGGATGAGGAGACGCGGGCGGAGATCATCCGCAAGCTCTTCTCCGCCCCGCCCAAGATCTTCCTGCGCGGCTTCGACCGGCCCAACATCCACCTCGCCTTCGCCGCCAAGAACGGCCCGCGGCGACAGCTCCTGGATTTCGCGAGCGCCCGCAAGGGCCGCTCCGGCATCGTCTACGCCGCTTCGCGCAACAAGACGGAGGTGCTGGCGAAGGCGCTGGCGGATGCGGGCATCCCCGCCCTGCCCTATCACGCGGGGCTCGCGCCCGAGGTCAGGCAGGACACGCAGGACCAGTTTCAGCGGCAGGACGATCTGGTGATCTGCGCGACCGTCGCCTTCGGCATGGGCGTGGATAAACCGGACATCCGCTGGGTCGCTCACGCCGATCTGCCGAAATCAATGGAGAGCTACTATCAGGAGATCGGGCGCGCGGGCCGCGACGGCGCGCCGGCGGAGACGCTGACGCTCTTCGGGCTCGACGACATCAAGCTCCAGCGGATGCGGATCGACGAAAGCCCCGCGCCCGACGACCGCAAGCGCGCGGACCATGCGCGACTGAACGCGCTCCTCGCGCTGGCGGAGGCGCCGCGCTGTCGGCGGCAGATCCTCCTGGAGTATTTCGGCGACGCGTCCGAGCCCTGCGGCAACTGCGATCTATGCGATACCCCGCCGGAACTCTTCGACGGGACGGAGGCGGCGCAGATGGCGCTCTCCGCGATCTACCGGACGGAAGAGCGGTACGGGCAGGACCACATCATCTCCGTCCTCCGGGGCGAGAGCACGGAGAAGGTGCGGCGCGCGGGGCATGACGCGCTGAAGGTCTTCGGCATGGGCGCGGCGCATTCGAAGGACTGGTGGCGGGGGGCGATGCGGCAGGTCTACGCGCTCGGCCTCACCTGGATCGACCCGGAGCGGTACGGGGCCTGGCGGCTGACGGAGACGGCGCGTCCCGTCCTTCGCGGCGAGCAGAAGATCGAGATGCGGAAAGACGCCGTCGCCGTTCGCAAGAAATCTCGCAGCGCCGAGAGCGCCCCGAAAGCGCTGGTGGAGGAGGCGGACGAAGCGCTCTTCACCGCGCTCCGCGCCCTTCGCACCAAGCTGGCGACCGAGCAGAACGTACCCGCCTATGTGGTCTTCGCCGACCGCTCGTTGATCGACATGGCGACGCGCAAGCCGACGACGCTGGACGAGCTGGCCGAGTGCCATGGCGTCGGCGGCAAGAAGCTGTCGCGCTACGGCGCGCAGTTTCTGGAGGTCCTGACTGGCGCCCCGCCGACGGACGAACACCCGACCCGCCTCAAGGCCGCGATGAACGGCGACGGCGCGCTGATGGACGCCCTCCATGACGCGCAGGTCGCCTTGCAGCGCGGCCCCGATGGAACGGAGAAGCCGCTCAGTTGCCCGCGCGCGACGCTCGCCAAGCTGGCCGAAGAGAAGCCCGGTAGCTTCGGCGCGCTGGCCAACGTCAAGGGCATGGACGCGCAGCGTCAGGAACGGTTCGGCATCGTCTTCCTCTCCATCATCGCGCAGCACGCATGAGCGGCGCGCCCGGCTGGATGAAGGCGGGCGTGGCGGTCATGGCGCGGGTCGCGCCGGGACCGACGGCCCGCCTCGCCCATCGCCTCTTCCGACGCCCCGCGATCGCGCGGCGCTTCGACACCGGCGACCGCGATATGCTGAAGGTCGCGGAGGGGATCATGGCCACCGGTGAGGAGGTATGGGCGGAAACGCCCTCAGGCCGCATGCGCGCTTTCCGCTTCCGCCCCGAAGGAGGGGCCGTCGCCCGCGTCCTCCTCCTGCACGGCTGGACAGCGGACGCACGCGCCATGGGCGCCTTCGCGGAACCCTTGCGCGCGGCGGGGATGGAGGCGTTGATCCCGGACCTGCCCGCCCACGGCGCTTCCGATGGCGAGGAGACTGACGCGCCCGCCTCGGGCCGTGCGACGAAAGCGTTTCTCGAGGCGCTGGATTTCGCGCCCGACTACGTGATCGGCCATTCCTTCGGCGGCGGGGTCGCGGGGGTGCTCGCGACGCTCAACATTGTCCCGAAACGCGCGGTCGCCATCGCCTCCCCGTGCCGCTTGCGAAGGATCACCGACGATTTCATCGCGGCGTTCGGCTTGCCGAAGGGCGCGGCCATGCGGTTCGAAAAGCTGGTGGCGGAGACGTCTGGCTGGCCCATCGACGATCTCGACGGCCACAGGATCTGGCCAGACAAGCCGACCGAGATGCTCGTCCTGCATGCGCCGGATGACGCAGAGGTTGATTACGCGGAAGCGCTGGAGCTGGAGAAGCTGCCGAACGCGAAGCTCACGCCGATGCCCGGTCTCGGGCACCGCAGGATCATCTACGACGACGCCAGCGTCGGCGCAGCGATGGCGTTCATAACCGCTTGAAACGCGCCCGAAGCTCAGCTGAGTTTCAGGCGCGAAACCTCGTCAGGCGGAGGGACGCTCGAACGCCGCGTTAAGCGCGAAGAGCCGCTTCATCACGCTGGCGAGCGAAGACTGGCGATCCGCTTTCACGGTGAAGAAAGCGCGGGAGAATTCCGGGTAGTGGGCGAATGGCATGACGCTCTCCTTTGGTTGGCGTTGCGATGATCGGAATATGCGGATTGACCTCATATGAATCCAACTCCAAAATTTCACTGAAATCCTGAATTGGATTCATCAATGCGCCCGCGCCTCGAGACCCGCCATCTGGAGATGCTCCGCACGCTGGAGACGGAGCCGACGCTCGCCGACGCGGCTCGCGCGCTCAACGTGACGCCCTCTGCGCTGAGCCATCGGATCAAGGAGGCGGAACGGCGCCTCGACGTGCTGCTCTTCGAACGGGTTGGCCGCACGCTTCGCCGCACGCCCGCGGGCGACATCCTGCTGGAGGCGGCCAAGCGGCTCCTCGACGACCTCGCGATCAGCGAGCAATACGCCGTCGCCTCCTCCGCGGGGACGCGCCATTTCGTGCGCCTGACGGTGGCGAACTACAATTGCTACCACTGGCTGCCCGCCTTCCTCGACCGCTTCCGCGACAGCCATCCGGAGATCGAACTGGATATCGAGGGCGACCGCTCCCTCCATCCCTTCGACCTTCTGGCTGAGGATGCGGTGGACGTGATCGTCACGCCCTCCCCCCGCATCCCGCGCTACGCGGAGGAGACGCCGCTCTTCGCGGACGAGCTGGTGGCGATCGTCGCGCCCGCTCATGAGCTGGCGGAGAAGCCGAGCGTCTCCGCCGACGATCTGGCGACGGAGACCTACTACACCTACTCCTTCGAGCGGGAGCCGGGCTTCGAGGCGGACCGGGTCTGGACCCCGGCGGGCGTCCGCCCGGTTCGCGAGATCCGCATCGGCTATATCGGCGCGATCTGCGAGATGGTCCGCGCGGGTCTCGGCGTATCCATCCTCAGCCGCTGGGCGCTGGAGCCGCGGCTTGAGACCGGGGAGCTTCGGGCGGTTCCCCTCGGCGAGGGCGTCGACATCCGCTGGCGCGCCGCCACCCGCGCCGATCAGCCGGAGGACGCGCCCGCTCGCATCGTGGCGCGGGCCCTGGCGGACTGGTTCGGGGAAGGATGACGGGCGCGATTGCCCTCCCCCCGCCGCTCCGCTATCTCCCCGCCTGAATGGAAAACCCCGGAGGGCGCGATGGCTTCTTACCAGTATGTCTACCACATGGATGGCGTCTCCAAGACCTATCCGGGCGGCAAGAAGTGCTTTGAGAACATCCGCCTGAGCTTCCTCCCCGGCGTGAAGATCGGCGTCGTCGGCGTCAACGGCGCCGGTAAGTCCACGCTGATGCGGATCATGGCGGGGCAGGACAAGGACTTCACCGGCGAAGCCTGGGCCGCCGAGGGCGCCAAGGTCGGCTACCTCCCGCAGGAGCCGGAGCTGAATGAAGAGAAAACCGTCCGCGAGAACGTGATGGAGGGGGTCGCCGACAAGAAGGCGATCCTCGACCGCTATAACGAGCTGGCCATGAACTACTCCGACGAGACGGCGGAGGAGATGGCGCAGCTTCAGGACGAGATCGACGCCCAGAACCTCTGGGACCTCGACAGCCAGGTAGACGTCTCGATGGAGGCGCTTCGCTGCCCGCCGGACGACGCGCCGGTCACGAACCTCTCAGGCGGCGAGCGGCGGCGGGTGGCGCTCTGCAAGCTCCTCCTCGAAGCGCCGGAAATGCTCTTGCTCGATGAGCCGACGAACCACCTGGACGCGGAGACGATCGCCTGGCTCCAGAAGCACCTGATCGAATACAAGGGCACGATCCTGATCGTCACCCATGACCGCTATTTCCTCGACGACATCACCGGCTGGATTCTGGAGCTGGATCGCGGGCGCGGCATTCCCTACGAGGGCAACTATTCGTCCTGGATGGAGCAGAAGGCCAAGCGGCTGGAGCAGGAAGCGCGCGAGGACAAGTCCCGCCAGAAGGCGCTGGCCTCCGAGCTTGAATGGGTTCGCCAGTCGCCGAAGGCCCGTCAGGCCAAATCCAAGGCCCGTCTCAACGCCTATAACGAGATGGCCAGTCAGTCCGAGCGTCAGCAGGTCGGCAACGCCCAGATCATCATCCCGCACGGCCCCCGTCTCGGCTCCAAGGTGATCGAGCTGGAAGGGGTCTCCAAGGGCTTTGGCGACAACCTCCTGATCAACGACCTCTCCTTCAGCCTGCCCCCGGGCGGCATCGTCGGCGTGATCGGGCCGAACGGCGCGGGCAAGTCGACGCTCTTCAAGATGCTGACGGGGCAGGAGCAGCCCGACAGCGGCGAAATCAGCTTCGGCGATACGGTGCAGCTCTCCTATGTCGACCAGTCCCGCGACGCGCTTGATCCGAAGAAAACGGTGTGGGAGGTGATCTCAGACGGGCTCGACATCGTGAAGCTGGGCGAGGCGGAGATGAACTCCCGCGCCTATTGCGGCGCCTTCAACTTCAAGGGCGGCGACCAGCAGAAGCCGGTCGGCCTCCTATCGGGCGGCGAGCGGAACCGGGTCCATATGGCGAAGCTCCTGAAGAGCGGCGGCAATGTGATCCTGCTCGATGAGCCGACGAACGATCTGGACGTCGAGACCCTCCGCGCGCTGGAGGACGCCCTGGGCCGCTTCGCCGGCTGCGCAGTCGTGATCTCCCATGACCGCTGGTTCCTCGACCGCCTCTGCACCCACATGCTCGCCTTCGAGGGCGACAGCCATGTGGAATGGTTCGAGGGCAACTTCGAGGATTACGAAGAGGACAAGATCAAGCGGCTTGGCCCGGACGCGGTGGAGCCGAAGCGGATCAAGTATAAGAAGTTCACGCGGTAGGCGTTTCCGAGAGGGTTGATCAGACTATCCACTTGATACGGCGTATATGCGCATGTATATACGAGTGCGTGGCATCCCATCTAGAGGCGGCGGAGCGGGCAACTCCAAGTCCTCGCAGTATTTTGCTCGAAAGGGAGCAGGTGGATGGATGCGAGTAGCGTCTATGAATGGAACGAAGAAAAACGTCGTTCGACCAAAGAGAAACATGGAATCGATTTCGCGGAAGCCATCGAACTTTTCGACCTTCCCCACATAGTGGCGCGATCGGATCGCGGCGATGAAGTGAGATATGTAGCGGTTGGCCGACTCAATAATCGGTTTGTAGCCGTGGTCTATACTGTCCGCGGTGAAGCAACCCGGATCATCACGGCGAGGCGCGCGCGAGATGGCGAAATCAGAGCGTATCACCAGAGTTACCCTGCAGGAGGCCCGCTCTCTTGAGGGTAAGACCGACTGGGCGAAGCTCGATTCCCCCGCCGGTCTCGGCGATGCCAACGATCCAGACGACTTCACCGAGGAAGACTGGGCGAACGCTGTGATCGTCCATCCGCAACCGAAGGTCGCCGTCTCAATCCGGCTCGACAACGACGTGCTGGAATTCTTCAAGAAGGACGGCAAGGGCTATCAGACCCGCATGAACGCCGTCCTGCGCACCTACATGGAAGCCAAACGGCGCTAGCCGCCTAGCGCAGCTTGATCGGGAAGGTCTTCGGGCTCCACCCGTGCACGCTGTCGCGCGCTTCGATCAGCACCTCCGTCACCTCGCGCGGGATCGCGACGCCGGAGAGGGAGCGGGTGAAGGGCTGCTCCTCCACATGCGGGTGGTGGAGGGTGCGGGTGCCGAGCACCTCGCCCGAAGGCGTCACCACGCGCCAGGCGTCGGCGTAGTGATCCCAGCCGGTGTCGCCGTGGGCGATGGTTACGGAGAAGGACCAGGTCGGGCCGTTCTTCTGGGCGCGGGCGTCGACGATCTCGGCGTCTCCGGCGAGGGCGGGAAGGGTGAAGAGAGCGAGGAGGGCGGCAAGTGACGTTTTCATGGTCCAATGGATAGCATTCCACGCCGAGGCGCGCGCTCACATTCGCGGCGCCGAGCGCACCTTCACCGCCCGTGCGCGGCGCCATCACGAGAACTGAGCGAAATACGACCCTCGCGCACTGGCGTTTCCACCCCCCGCCGCGTATGAGGCGCGCGCTGAAACCCTCATATGGAGATCAGGCAGATGGGCTATCGCATCGCCGTCGCGGGCGCCACCGGGAACGTGGGCCGCGAAATGCTGAACATCCTCGCCGAGCGGGAATTCCCGGCGGACGAGGTTATCGCGCTCGCTAGCCGGCGGTCGCTCGGTCAGGAATGCGGCTACGGCGATCAGACTCTCAAATGCATCGACATCGACACGTTCGACTTCACCGGGGTCGACATGGCGCTCTTCGCCATCGGCTCGGAGGCGACGAAGAAATACGGGCCCATCGCCGCGAAGGCGGGCTGCGTGGTGATCGATAACTCCTCGCTCTACCGCTACGACCCGGACGTGCCGCTGATCGTGCCCGAGGTGAACCCGGACGCGATCGAGGGCTACGCCAAGAAGAACATCATCGCGAACCCCAACTGCTCCACCGCGCAGATGGTCGTGGCGCTGAAGCCCTTGCATGACCGCGCGACGATCAAGCGGGTCGTCGTCTCCACCTACCAGTCGGTCTCCGGCGCCGGGAAGGAGGGGATGGACGAGCTCTGGAACCAGACCAAAGGCATGTACGTGCCGGGTCAGGAGGTCGAGCCGTCGAAGTTCCAGAAGCAGATCGCCTTCAACGTCATCCCCCATATCGACGTCTTCATGGAGGACGGCTCCACCAAGGAAGAATGGAAGATGGTGGCGGAGACGAAGAAGATCGTCGACACGAAGATCAAGGTCCACGCCACCTGCGTCCGCGTGCCGGTTTTCGTCGGCCACTCCGAGGCCGTTAACATCGAGTTCGAGGAGGAGCTGGACGAGGACGAGGCGCGCGAGATCCTGCGGGAGGCGCCGGGGATCATGGTCGTCGACAAGCGGGAGGAGGGCGGATACGTCACGCCGATCGAATGCGTCGGCGATTACGCGACCTTCATCAGCCGCATCCGGACCGACCCGACCCAGGACAACACGCTCTCGCTCTGGTGCGTCTCCGACAACCTCCGGAAGGGCGCGGCGCTCAACGCGGTGCAGATCGCGGAGCTGCTAGGCCGGCGGGTGCTGAAGAAGGGGTGATCTTCATCGCCCTACGAGAATGATGGTCCCATGTCCGCGTGCGGATATGGGATTGACCACCTGATCTTGTCGCACTCGCCCACGCCCGCGCGGAAAACGCTCGAAGATAGCCATCTACTCGACGCCGGGACGCCGTGTGGGATTGTCTACGCAATGCGCGACCGGAGGTCGGTCGCCTCTTCGATCGACGTCGCGCGGAGTTCCGAACGGCGATCCAAGCTACGGCCCATGTGGCGGCAGTCTCAGGCCGCGCGGAGTTGAGGCGCCGCGCGGGAGGGGTCCTCAACTGAGAACCGCTCGACCGCCACACGTAAGGCATGAGCCTTCTCCTGCAGCGTCGAACTGGTCCGGGTCGCCCGTTCGACCATATCCGCGTTCTTCTTGGTCATATCGTCGAGTTGATCCATGGTCGCGCCGATCTCGTCCACGCCGGTGCGCTGATCCTGCGAGGCCGAGCTGATCGCGGCGATCCGTTTGCTGATCTCCTGGACCATTTCGACGATGTCCTCCAGCGACTGGCCGGTTTCGATCACCTGGCGCGAGCCGGTTTCGACCTGCCGCACGCTTTGCTGAATCACGCCCTTGATCTCCGCAGACGATTCCGAAGCGCGTTGCGCGAGATCGCGAATCTCATGCGCGACGACTGCGAAGCCGGTGCCCGCGTTTCCAGCGCGAGCCGCCTCCACCCCTGCGTTGAGGGCGAGGAGGCCGGTCTGGAAGGCGATCTCGTCGATCACCGCGGTGAACTGGTTGATCTCCTGCGAAGACGACTTGATCCGCCGCATCGCCTCCACCGCGCCATCGACGATTTCCTGGCTCGATCGCGCTTCGTCGGTCGCCCGCCCGGCGTAGGCGTCGGACTGCCCGACGCTGTCGGCTGTTTCGCGGATATTGTCCGAGAACTCGGACAGGTTGCCGACAGTTCGCGCCAAGTAATCCGATTGCGCATCGGTTCTTCGCGAGAGGTCTTCAATGGCCGCGCTCAGTTCAACGGACCGGTCGGCGATGTCGCCAGCGGTGTCCACGACATCGGAGACCAGCCCGCGCAACGTCACCGTCGTTGCGTTGTAGTTGGTCACAAGCGCTTCGTAGGCCGGGCCGTAGCAGTTTTCGATCTGGTGAGTGAGATCGCCTTCGGCCATCTTCTCCAGACCGATTAGAAGATCGCCGATGACGCCCTCTTTCGCGGCCCGTTCGGCCTCCCGCTCGAGTTTGGCGTTCTCTCGCACCTCGCGGAGCGTCGCCGTCATCGTCGACAGACCGTCCCAGATGGATTTCATTTCATCCAGACCGCGCGACTTCTTTCTGAACTCTCGCTCAAGATCGCCGCTGGCGATTCTCTGGATGACCTCGCTCATCGCGAGCAGGGGCCTCACCAGCTTTCTCTGAAGCGCGAATATCGCCAGCGCCATCAGACCCGAGAGGACCAGCATTGCCAGTATGTTGAGCAGCCGCGTCATTCGCGACGCGCTGATTTGACCTTCCCAGTAGCGATAGATTTCAGTCCCCGCCAGGGGCGCGAGACCAGCTACCGCGTCGAGGCCGTCGTTTGAGAGGGCGAAAAACGAGCCGAAATCCAGAGGCATCGTTCTGTCCACGCCCGCCCGCATCTCATCCATCGCGGCGTCGAGCTGATCGAGAGACCGCAGATAGGTCTCCGCGAAGTTTTCGCGCGCGACGGCGATCGCCTCAACAAGGTCAGCGGGGGGATCGAACGCCTGCATCGCGAGCTGAAGCTGGTGCCAGGCGGCTTTCGCACGGCCCGTATCGATCCGCGCTTCGCCGGCGACGACGTTTGGGATCGGCCTGCCCGTCAGCGTGGCGATCGCGTAGAACGTTCGCGCGCGGCCGCCGTATTCGCGGATCTCCCACGCCAGCGCTTGCACGCGCGTCAGCATGATCTCCTCAGCTGACGTAACGGTGTCCGGCAGCGCGAGAAGCGTCGCGCTCGCGTAGAGGTTCTCGATCGCCTTTTTCAACTCATAAGGAAGGTCCGCGACGCGCGAGCCGTCCCGGTCGGCGGCGCCGCTCGCCAGCATGACGTCGGCTTCGCGCCTCAACGCCGCTATGATTTTCCGCGCTTCAGTCACTCGCCTTTGAAATTCGGCTGCGTTTTCAGACGTCGACTCGCTCGCAAGTCGAGAGAGGGTTTCCGCGAAAAGCGCGTCGGACTTGCCCCGCTGCTCTTCGATCAAAGCCCGGAAATCTGAGGGGATCGGGTCGTCCAGCGCCAGCGCAACCTGGGTTACGCTCCTCTCGAACGAGAGCGCGACGGTGCCCTCCAGCCAGATGGATTTAGAGACGGCGAGTGCGGCCGACTGCTCATCCTGGATGACTTTGTCGTGCTTTTCCCAGACCTGTTGCGCCGACAGCATGATAGAGAAACCGCCTAGCATGACGAGAATGGCGAATACGAAGCTTGCGATTTTCATGGGAGCCTCCACGCGCCCTATCCGCGCTCAACGCCACCCGAAATAGCCGCGAAGTACGACCAAATCCTGAACAGTTATTCGGTCCTGAGGTCATCGCGACAGCGTCGCAAGGGTGAACGGAATCAACCTCCGCTCCTGACACAAGAAAACTTGACGTCTCACCATGCCGGTCCATCCACGGGACGGCGGCTGAGGACACGGCGGAGCAAACAGCAGGTCAGACGGACGACGGGCGCCGATGGGAATCGGGCGTCACCATTTGCCTTCGGGCGTTCCATCGTAATGCAGGGTCATGTCGGACCAGACGTCGATGTAATTGTCCTGCATCGGCGCCTCTTTCGCGGCGAATTCCGTCAGGTGCTGGGGAAAGCGGGTCTCGAACATGAAGGACATGGTGTTGTCCAGCTTCTCCGCCTTGAGATCGGCGCTGGAGGCGCCGTCGAAGGCCTGTTTGTCGGGCCCATGCGGCAGCATCATGTTGTGCAGGCTGATGCCGCCGGGGACGAACCCTTCGGGCTTGGCGTCGTACTGGCCGTAGATGTTGCCCATCAGCTCGGACATGATGTTCTTGTGATACCAGGGCGGGCGGAACGTATCCTCCGCCACCATCCAGCGCTCGCGAAAGAGCACGAAGTCGATATTCGCGGTGCCGGGCGAGCCGGAGGGCGCGCTCAGCACGGTGAAGATCGACGGATCCGGGTGATCGAACAGGACCGAGCCGACCGGGCAATAGGCGCGCAGGTCGTATTTGTAGGGCGCGTAGTTGCCGTGCCAGGCGACCACGTCGAGCGGGGACTGATCGATCTCGGTCACATGAAACTGGCCGCACCATTTAATGGTGATGGTCGACGGGACGTCGCGATGTTCGAACGCGGCGACGGGCGCCTTGAAGTCGCGCGGATTGGCCAGGCAGTTCGCGCCGATCGGGCCGCGGCCCGGCAGCTCGAACTTCTCGCCGTAGTTCTCGCACACGAAGCCGCGCGCCGGGCCGTCCAGCAACTCGACCCGGTAGACGAGGCCGCGCGGGATGATCGCGATCTCCTTCGGCTCCAGATCGATGATCCCGAGCTCGGTGTAGAACCGGATGCGGCCCTGTTGCGGGACGACGAGCAGTTCGCTGTCGGCTGAGAAGAAATAGTCGTCCACCATGCTTTCGGTGACGAGATAGACATGGCTCGCCATGCCGACCTGCGTGTTCACGTCGCCCGCCGTGGTGATGGTGCGCATGCCCGTGATCCAGGTCAGCGGCTGATCGCCCGCCTCGATCGGGTTCCAGCGGTACTGGCCGAGGCTGGTGACGTCGTCGATCACGTTCGGCGCGCTTTTCCAGTGCGGCATGTCGATCCGGCGATAGCGGGTCGAGTGTTTGACGGAGGGGCGGATGCGATAGCACCAGGTCCGCTCCGGCGGGTGTTTGGTGAAGGCGGTGCCGGAGAGCTGTTCGGCGTAAAGGCCGTAGGGGCAGCGCTGCGGGCTGTTCATGCCCTGCGGCAGCGCGCCGGGCAGCGCTTCGGTCTCGTGATCGTTGCCGAACCCCGGCATGAAGCCCGGCGTCACGCCGTTCGTGGACAGTTGCTGAACGATTTTGCGGCTTTCCTGGATGTTCATGAGTAGCCTCCTTGAGACAGTCGAAAGCGTTGAAGGGCGTCAGCGTTGAGATCGGGCCGCCGAAAGCGCGTCGCTCAGCACGGTCCGGTCGCCGATATGGTTGGCCAGAAGCAGCACGAGCCGCGCGTTGAACGCCGTGCTCTCCTCATCCGAAAGGCCGTCATGCGCGTTGATCAGCTCTGCGTAGAAGCCGTCGGGATCAGGCAGATTCGGGTCGGTGTTCAGGGGCATCAGGCGGCTCCTTTCGCGGTGGCGGTGCGGATCGCCGCGCGAACCGCCGCTTCATTGTAGCTGTCCCACCGGGCGGCGACATGCTGGTCCGGGCGGATCAGGTAAACCGCGCTCCCCGCTTCGCCGAGATAGCGCTCCTTCACGGCGCCGGTCGGGTCGTCCGACGCGGAGATCGCCAGCCGATTGGCGACGATCCCGCCTTCGTCTACGCTTTCGGGCGCGTCCGCGTCGATGGTCAGCAGCCGGAACGCAGTGCCGAGGCGCGAGACGAGAAACCCGCCTCCCACCGGCGCGTCGGGGCATGGGGCGCCGACGCGGGTGCGGGTCGGGCCGCCGGAGAGCGCATCCGGTCCGTTCAGCGACAGCCCGTCATAGATGCAGGGCACCGAGAGCCGACCGGAATTCACCAGCGGGCGGGCGAATGCGTGATGCTCCGCCAGGTCGAGGACCGCATTGCGGAAGATGTGGCTGATCTTCGACTTGGGCGTGATGAAATCGGTCGCCCGGGTCGAATTCAGGATGTTCTCATCCGCGCCATGCGCCCGTTCCTCGTGGAAGGTGTCGAGGAGCGCATCAGGCGCCTTGCCCTGGATCACCAGCCCCAGCTTCCAGCCGAGATTGTCGACGTCCTGCATGCCGGAGTTCGCGCCGCGCGCGCCGAACGGAGAGACCTGATGCGCACTGTCGCCCGCGAAAAATACCGGCCCGTGGCGGAACGTCTCCATCCGTTTGCACTGGAAGGTGTAGATGGAGGACCAGACGATCTCATACTCGACCTCGCCCAGCATCGCATCGAGGCGACGGCGGATGTTCTCCTCCTTCATCTCCTCCTTGCGGTCCACGTCCCAGCCGATCTGGAAGTCGACGCGCCAGACGTCGTCGGGCTGCTTGTGGAGCAGCGTCGAGGAACCCGACCCGTGCGGCGGCTCGAACCAGAACCAGCGCTCGGTCGGGAACTCCGTATCAGTCATCTTGATGTCGGCGATCAGGAAGCTGTCCTGGAAGACGCGGCCTTCGAACTCCAGCCCCATCATGGCCCGCAGCGCCGAATTTGCGCCGTCGCAGCCGATCAGCCAGTCGGCCTCCATCGTATAGGGACCTTCGGGCGTCATGACAGTCAAGACGACATGGTCGTCCTTGATCTCAACCTCCTCGACGCGGTTCTTGCCCCGGATATCGATCGGCGCGCCCTGGGCCTGAAGGGTGCGGACCTGTTCGACCTGGAATTTCTCGAAATAGGGCTGCTGCAGGTTGATGAAGGCCGGGAACTTGTGGCCGTCCTCCGGCAGGAGGTTGAATTCGAACACCTTGCGGTCTTCGTGGAAGACCTTGCCGAGGTTCCAGACCACGCCCTTGTCCAGCATCGGCGCGGCGCAGCCGTAGCGGTCGGCGATCTCCAGCGTCCGTTTGGCGAAACAGATCGCGCGGGATCCCATGCCGATGCCCTCGTGATCGTCCAGCACGACGACGGGAACGCCTTGCCGCCCGAGGTCGATCGCTATGCCGACCCCGACGGGGCCGCCGCCCATGACGACGACCGGCGTTCGAACAGGCGTCTCCGCGTCCTGATCGGCGGAGCGCTCATAGGGGTAGAGTTTGAAGGCGAGTGAGTATCGGTCGTCCAGCATGTCGGTCCTCCCGTTCGTCAGCCCTGCAAGGCCTCCCACATGGCGATGTCGCGCTCCGCCGTCCAGATCCGCGGCGTGTCGACGCCGCGCGCTTCGTCATAGGCGCGGGCCACGTTGAAGGGCAGGCAATGTTCGTAAATGGCGTAGTCCTTGAACTTCGGATCGCAGGCGTCGCGCACCGCATCCCAGGCGTCTTTCATGGACCCGCCCTTCGCGGCGACCTGCTTGACCGGGTTGTAGGTGCTCTCGACGAAGTCCCGCGTGGCGGCCAGCCCCGCGACGACCATCTCGCGGCCCACCAGCGCGTCGCCGCGGCCGGGCGCGATGAACTGCGGGTCATAGGCTTTGACCGCATCCAGCGTCGCGCCCCAGTCGTTGAAATGACCATCCCCGCAATAGCAGGCGGAGTGATATTCCACGATGTCGCCGGTGAACATCGTCGCCGCATCCGGCACCCAGACGACGCTGTCGCCCGCGGTGTGAGCGCGGCCGATCTGCTTGATCTCGACCTTCCGGCTCCCGAGGTAGACGGTCATGCCGTCGGAGAAAGTCGTGGTCGGCCAGGTGAGGCCGGGAATGCTCTCGTGGCCTTCGAAGAGACGCGGGAAGCGCTGAAACTCGCTGTCCCAGTCTTCCTGCCCGCGCTCGACCACCATGGCGCGCGCCTTGTCGGACATGATGACCTGCTGCGCGCCAAAGGCGGAGGCGCCGAGAACGCGGACCGCGTGATAATGGGTCAGAACCACATGGCTGATCGGCTTGTCGGTGACCTCCCGCACTTTTTCGATCACCTTGTTCGCCAGACGCGGCGTCGCCTGCGCCTCGACGATCATGACGCTGTCGTCGCCGATGATGACGCCCGAGTTCGGATCACCCTCGGCGGTGAACGCCCAAAGGCCGTCGCCGACTTCAGTGAACGAAATCTTCTTTTCGCCAGTGTCGCCCTGCGAAGCGAATGCCTTCGCCATGTTTTTCCTCCGTTGACCCTTGTTCAGGGCGTTCATTGCGTCGGTTCAGCGGATCGGGGTCAGCCAATGGGGATCGTCAGACCGTCCCGTCCGATCACGACGGGCCCGTTCCAGGTTTTCGTAACCTCCCCGACCCAATCGCTTTCCCCAAACTCGGGGTCGTCCGCCGGGACGAGGTGATTGAGAACCATCGTGCCGACCATCGCCGCCGAGGCGATGCGCCCCGCATCGTCCGCCGGCGTGTGGGAGGCCATCAGATGCTCGCGCAGTCTGCCTGCGCCCGGGGTGCGCGCCACCAGCTTGTCGACGCCCGCGGTCAGCATGGCTTCGTGCACCAGAACGGTCGCGCCGCGCGCGAACTCGGCGAGCGGCGGGAAGTAACAGGTGTCGGCGGAGAAGACGACGCTCTTGCCGTCAGCCTCGAAGCGCAACGCGAAGCAATCGGTGACGGGCGGATGGTCCACGCGGAACGCGGTCGCCGTCAGGTCGCCCTCCTCCACGATCGGGCCGGGGCCGTAGGTCGCGACCTCCACCAGATCGCGCAGCGGCGGGCGGCCTTCATCGTCGATCCGGATGGCGTAGTCGAACGCCATCGCCTGCAGGAAGTTGTCCCAGTAATCGTCGACGCCCTCCGGCCCGTAAACCTTCACGGGGCGGCTCATGCCCGTGGTCCAGGCGGTGTAGAGCAGCGGGCCGAGCTCCAACACATGATCGGAATGCAGATGCGTGATGAAGATCGCGTCGATCTCCAGCAAGGACACGCCCGCCTCCACCGTGGAGCGCGCCGCGCCGATCCCGCAATCGATCAGGATGTTCTGACCGGCGAACTGCAACAGCGAAGACGTCGGCATGGCGCCGCCCTGCCGGATGGCCGGGCCGCCCTTCACGCCGAGAAGGGTGATTTGATCTTTGGTCTCAGACATCAGGTTTTCATCCAGACGGATTTGTCGAGCGTATGCGTGGACTTGCGGATGGCGTCTTCGGACTGCTTCACTCCGCCCATCGCAACGCGACGACATGCGACTGCTGCGGAGCGGTCGGGGCCCGCAAAGAGTCGTTTAACGCGTAGTCCAGCATTCTCGGCTTTCTCCCAACCAAAGCACTTTTCATTGCGCGGGGTCGGACGTGAACGCTCTGGCGGATTTCACATCGAACCCAACGGTGGCAATCGTTTCATTTATTGAACCGATGGATCAAATGTTGCAATACCGATGAAAAATCGTCAAGCTTTGAGGCGCGCGACGCCGTAACCGCGGCGGATCAGGAGTGAGCCCACGTGTCCGCAGGCCCGAGCACAGTTATCAAGGCGCTGACGCTGCTGGATTATTTCAATCCCAGCCGGACCGCTATCGGCCTGAGCGAGTTCGCGAAACTGTCCGGATACAACAAGGCCACCGCGCTCAGATTTCTGACCGCACTCGAATCGAAAGGCTTCCTCGAGCAGGACATCGAGACCCGCATCTACAAACTGGGGCCCGCTTTCTTGCGCTTCTCCCAGTTGCGCGAGACGAGCTTTCCCCTGGCGGAGGCCGTCAAAGTCGTCCTGAGGGATCTGAACGCGTCCACGGGCGAAACAGCGCTGGCGTCGGTGATCGCAGGTGAAAACCTCGCCACGATCGACGTCGTCGAAAGCCGGAAACTGAACCGGGTGACGCTGGAGCAGGGAGCCGCGCTGCCGTTCCATGCGACGGCGTCGGGCCTCGCCTATCTGGCGTTTGCGACCGACGACATCATCGAAGGCGCGCTGTCGCGCGAGCTGACGTCGCACGCCGGAAAGACGATAACCGACCAAAGGAAGATCGCGGACCGGCTGGATGCCGTTCGCGCGACGGGCGTCGCCCATACGGACGGGTCTTTCGAGGAAGACGTGATGGGCGTCGCCGCGCCGTATTTCGGGCCGAGCGGGAAAGTCTGCGGCTCCGTCGCGATTGGATTTCCGGCCGTTCGCGGAACGCCGGATCATATGACCGCCTTCGAAGAGGACGTAAAACGCGCGGCGATGCGGCTGACCGGCCTGAGGGGCGGCTACTACCCCGACGACTTCCCGGAGTGGGCCTTATGAGGATCGGTGACGCCCATAGCCGCCCGGAGGTCGCCGCATGACCCGCACCCTTCCCCAGTTCCTCGCGGATCGCCAACGTCTGTTGGGCCCCAACGTCTCGACCTTCTATGAAGAGCCGGTCCATTTCGTGAAGGGCGAAGGCGTCTGGCTCTGGGACGCGGAGGGGCGGAAATACCTCGACTGTTACAACAACGTCCCCCATGTCGGGCACTGCAACCCGCGCGTGGTGGACGCGATCTGCCGTCAGGCGTCGACGCTGAACACGCACACCCGGTACCTGCACGACGGCATCCTCGACTATATCGAGAAGCTGACGGCGACGATGGACGACAGTCTCGATTGCGCGATCATGACCTGCACCGGGTCGGAGGCGAACGACATCGCCCTGCGCATGGCGGAGGGCGTGACCGGAAAACGCGGAATCGTCGCGACCGATGCGACCTATCACGGCAACACGTCTCTGGTCAGTCAGGCCGGCAGCTCGATCGCCCCATCGGTCGGGTTCGGGCTTGGTCAGTTCTTTCGCTTCGCCGAAGCGCCCGACAGCTATCGGAACCCCGACCCGGACGGATCGAAATTCGCAGAGGCCGTCGCGCGGGAGATCGCCGCGCATGAGAAATCCGGCGTTGGCTTCGCGGCTCTTCTGATCTGCCCCTATTTCGTCAACGAGGGGTTCCCGGACAATCCCGACGGCTGGCTGAAGCCAACGGCGGAGGTCGTGCGCAAGGCGGGCGGCCTCCTGATTTGCGATGAGGTGCAATCCGGCTTCGGCCGCACGGGAACGCATCTGTGGGCGCATGAGAAGATGGGCGTCGTCCCAGACGTCATGACCCTCGGCAAACCGATGGGCAACGGCCACCCGGTCGGCGGCGTCGTCACCCGCAGCGAGATCCTGGGCGTCTTTCGCAAAGGGTACCGCTATTTCAACACCTTCGGCGGCAACCCGGTGTCCTGCGCCGCGGCGAGCGCCGTTCTGGAGGAGATCGAAGAGCGGAACCTCCTCGAGAACGCCCGCACCGTCGGCGCCTACGCGAGAAAGCGGATGGCGGCGCTTAAGCAGAAGCACCGCTGCATCGGGGATGTCCGCGGCTCCGGCCTCGTTTTCGGCGCCGAGATGGTGCTGGATCATGAGACGAAGGAGCCCGCCTCTGGATTCACCGACAAGGTCATCAACGCGATGCGCCGACGGGGGATCATCCACTCCAAACTCGGGCGCCATTACAACACGCTGAAGATCCGTCCTCCCATGCCGTTCTCAAAGGACAACGCCGACCTTCTGTTCGATACGCTGGACGACGTGTTGTCGGCGATCGAGGTGACGGCGTGAGCGCGGTTGTCGAAAAGGCGCTGGACCTCTGGGGGATGGGGGACGCTGATTGGCGTCTCGTCGCGGCGCGCGAGAACCATGTTTACAAGGTCGTTTCGCCAAGCCGGGGCGCATTCGCCCTGCGCCTGCATCGACCCGACTTTCGCAGTGACGCGGAACTATGGTCCGAGCTGGAGTGGATGGGCGCGATCGCGGAAGGCGGCTTGAACGTGCCGGCGCCGGTTCCGGCGACGGACGAGGCTTGTCTCCAAAAGATCGACGGGCTGCAGGTCGATGTCCTCACATGGCTGAACGGCGCGCCGTTGGGCGCGACGGGGCGGCCTCTCAACGTGCCGAACCGTCTGGAGACGTTCCGAAAGATCGGTTCGGAAATGGCGCGCCTGCATGAGATTTCCGACGCCTGGGCGCCGCCCGAAGGGTTTCAGCGGTGGTCTTGGGATCGCGCTGGTTTGCTCGGGGACGACCCGCTCTGGGGCCGGTTCTGGGAAAACCCGACGCTTTCGGATGCGGACAGAGCGCTTTTCACCAACGTGCGGTCCGCTTCGGCTCGGCGTCTCGGCGCCCTTGAAGGGACGCTGGATTTCGGCCTCATCCACGCCGACCTCGTCCGCGAAAACCTGATGATCGACGGCGACGAGATTCACCTGATCGACTTCGACGATGCGGGCTTCGGCTTCAGGCTGTTCGACATGGCGACGTTCCTCCTCAAGAACGGAGACGAGCCGGATTACCCGGACCTGAAAAAGGCCTTCATCGACGGATACAAGGCGAAGCGCGCGATAGATGCGGACGCGCTCGACCTCTTTCTGCTGCTTCGCGCCCTGACTTACGTCGGCTGGATCGTCGAGCGCATGAACGAAGACGGCGCGGAGCTCCGGAACGCCCGTTTCATCAACACGGCGCGTCGGTTGGCGCGTCAGGAATTGGTCGCATGAGACATCAGCGCGGCCAAGTCACAGGAAGGGCGTCGCGGCTGCGCCTTTTCGATCAATCAGAACGCCGCGACAAAAAAACGGAACTTTCAACAGGGAGAAGAAAGCATCATGAGAACCCTCAAGACAATCGGCTGCTCCGTCGCCGTCGCGCTGGCGACGCTGGCTTCGCCGGTGCTGGCGGAATACCCGGAACGGCCCGTCGAATTTGTGGTGCCGTGGCCTCCGGGCGACATCGAAGACACGCTGACGCGGATGATTTCGGACGCGTTCCGCAAGGAAACCGGCGTTCCGACCAGCACGGTGAACATCGCTGGCGGCGGCGGCCTCGTGGGCGCGACGCATGTCTTCAGCCAGGACCCGGACGGCTACACCGTCGGCGTCTTCACGGCCAACATCATCTCGACCCACATCATTCGCGGCAACGCGAGCTATGACCGCGCCGAGTTCGAACCGCTCGCCGGGATCATCGGCTATGGTCAGGTGCTGGCCGCGGCCGCTGACGCGCCGTTCAACAACCTGGAAGAGCTCGCGGCCCACGCCAAGGAAAACAGCGTCACGCTGGGCGTCGTGGGCCTGAACGCGCCGCCCTCCCTCCAGACGTTGAAGATGGCGGAGACGCTCGGGTTCGAGTTCGCCTCGGTCTCCGGCTACGACGAAGCGTCCTGCCTTTTGCTGTTCAACAAGGAAGTCGACGTCCTCCTGGGCGGCGCGACCATGCGGTCCTGCATGGTGAGCGGAGAGGCGAAGGGCCTCGCCGCGCTAACCACGTCGCGCATTCCGATCTACGAAGACGTGCCGACGCTGGAAGAGCAGGTTCCGGGCATCGCGACGCCGGGCTGGGCCGGCATCTTCGTGCGTAAGGACACGCCGCAGGAAGCGCGCGACGTGATCTCCCGCATCGCCAAGGAAGTCGTTGAAAGCGACGAAGCGCAGGAACTGGCGGCGCGGACCGGCTCGGTCGTCAAGTGGACGCCGGCGGACGACGCCGCGGCCTATGCGGACGTCTTCTATGATCGGGTCGTCACGCTGCTTGGCAACTGATCCCGATGTCCGGGGACGAGCCGAACGAGGAGGCTCCGTTCAAGGAAGAACGGCACGGTGGTAGATACCTGCTGGGCGGGATGGCGGCTGCGGCCGTCATCCTGCTTTCCCTGATCGGAAGCCAGACCGTCCGTGGAAGCGAAGTAAGCGGACGGCTCGAGGCCGGTTGGTGGGCTGAGCCCGGGCTGAGCCCCGCCGTCTTTCTCGTCATCACGGTCATCACCAGCGCGGCTGCGTTCTTCGCGGCCAAACGCGAGGTGGTGAACTGGGACAAGGCGGCCAGGGACTACGGCCGCGTCGCGGTTCTGTCGGGCTGCATGATCGGCACGGTCTTTCTCTTGGGGATACTGGGCTTCGCGCTCTCCATCCTCGTCTTCGCGGGGGTCGTCGCCTTCATCGCGGGATATCGCGGCGCTCGCCTCGCGATGATCGCGGTGCTGAGCGCGATCTCGATGGTCCTGATCTTTCGCGTCGGTTTCGAGGTCTGGTTTCCAAGGCCCGAGCTTTTCAAGCTGATCGATATGCCTTTCTGGCTTCAGGGGGTGCTCTAGGTGTTTGAGACCGTTCTTCTGGGGCTTCAGCAACTGGTCGACCCGATGGTTTGGGTCGCGCTGGTCGGCGGAAGCGTTCTCGGCATCATCCTCGGAGCCATTCCCGGCATCGGCCCCGGGGTCGGCATCGCGCTTCTCCTGCCGGTGACCTACACGATGGAGCCGCTGGCGGGCATCACCCTACTCATGGGGCTTTACGCGGCGGGATGGTACGGCGGCGCGATCCCGGCGATCACGATCAACACGCCGGGCACCGGGGTCAACGTGCTGACCACCTATGACGGCTACCCGATGGCCAAGGGCGGCGAGCCGCAGCGGGCGCTATCGCTCGCCTACGCATCCAGCTTCGTCGGCGGCGTCTTCGCCGTTTTCGTGCTGATGATCGCCGCCTGGCCGATCGCTTCGCTATCGCGGCATCTGACGTCGATCGACCTCGGCATGGCGGCCTTGCTGGCCATGGTGCTGGTGGTCGTCGCCCACCGCGGGAGCGAGCTCGCCTCCTTCGCGCTCCTGGGCGCGGGCCTCTTCATCTCGACGATCGGGCTGGAGACCGCCTACGGCTCCGCCCGCTACACGTTCGACACGACCTGGATGCTCGCCGGGGTTCCGCTGATCGCCGTGATCCTCGGCCTCTTTGCGCTCGGTCAGGCGTTCACCCTGATCTTTTCGGATCGCGTGGTCGACAGCGAGGAACCGGAGATGAAGCGCGGACTTCTCGGCGGCTTCGCCGAGGTCTTCAAATACCCGAAGACGCTGTTCCGCTCCGCCGGGTTCGGCGTCGGCATGGGCGTCCTGCCCGGCGTCGGCGAGTTTCTGGCGCAGTTCTTCGCCTATACGACCGCCCGCGCGTCCTCCAAGACGCCCGAAAAATTCGGCAAGGGCGCGCCGGAGGGCATCATCGCTTCGGAAACTGCGAACAACGCCGTGCCGCCGTCGGCGCTGGTGCCGCTCCTGTCGCTCGGCATCCCAGGCGAGTCCTTCACTGCGATGATGCTGACCGTCTTCATCATCCACGGCGTCGATCCGGGGCCGACCCTGTTTCAGGAAAACAAGGAATTCGTCTCCGGCCTCTACATGACGCTTCTGGTGATGAACGTGGTCATTGTGGCGCTCTTGCTGGCGGGAACCCGCTGGATCGCCAAGCTGTCTTCGATCCCGGATCGGCTTCTGGGCGTCGTCATCCTCTGTCTGGCGCTGATCGGGTCCTATTCCACCAACTACCGTCTGACGGACACGCTGATCGCCATCGCCTTCGGCGTTCTGGGCTTCGCGCTGCGCCGCGCCAACATCCCGATGGTGCCGATCATTCTGGGCCTCGTTCTCGGACCGATCATGGAGCGGTATTTCCGCCAGGGGATCGGCGCTGCGGGCGGCGATCTGACGGTCTTCGTCAGCCGGCCCATCAGCCTCGTCTTCGCGATCCTGATCGTCACGCTCATCGCTCTGGCCATTCGCAACGCCGTCAGGGGCGGCGGGAAAGGGGGCGCTGATGTCAGCGGATGAAGTCGCCGAAGTCCGGCGCGTGATCACCCAATACGTCGAAGGCTACATCCAGGCGGATGTCGCCGCCCTCAACGATGCGTTCGCCGCAGACGCCGTGATGAACGGCTATCTGGGAGACCGGCTGATCGAAGGCGCGCCGAGCGCGTTCATCGAGAATGTCGGGAAGGCGCCGTCGATCGCATCCCGCGGTCTCTCGCCCCGTTACGAGATCGGCGAGGTCGAGATCCGGGGAAACGCCGCCGCCGTGACGATCCATGAATACGGATTCGGAGAGCATAACTTCACCGATTTCATGCATCTTCTGAAACGGGACGGCGCATGGAAGATCATCAGCAAAACGTTTTCGACCTTCTAGAGAGGAACGGGCGATGGCCGGCGCCGCAGAGCATGATGCGAAGACCTGGGCCGCCCGCGGTCAGCGGGTGGTGCAGCATCCCGGCGGCGGCGGCGGCGGCGATCACACGCTCGTCCTGTCGCATGGGCGGGGCGCCTGGGTCTGGGATGTCGAGGGCCGCAAATATCTCGACGCGCAGGGCGGCGCCTGGCTGAACAAGGTCGGCTACGGCCGGAAGGAGCTGGCCGAGGTCGCCGCGCGGCAGATGGAGGCGCTTGGCGGTTTCTCCATCGGTTTCGACTACAGCAATTCGCCCTGCATCGAGTTCGCCGAAAAGCTCGTCGCCCGCGCGCCCGCCAACATCGCCAAGGTCCGTTATGAGACCGGCGGCGGCGAAGCGGACGACCATGCGCTGCAACTCGCCCGGATCTATCAGGCCCAAAAAGGTCATCCCGAACGCCGCAAGATCCTCGTCCATCGGGAGGCGTATCATGGCGGCACGATGGGCGGGGTGGAGCTGACCGGCGGCCGCCCCGGCGTCGCGCCGCCTTCGGACGACGTGATTTTCCTGACCCCGCCCCGGCCCTATCACACCGAACTCTACGGCAATCGCGACATGACCGCGTTCTGCGTCGACGAGTTGCGCGACGTGATCGCGGAACACGGGGCGGAGAGCATCGCGGCCATGTTCGGGGAGGTCATGGTCGGCCCGGGCGGTATGATCCCGCTGCCCGACGACTACTGGCCGGCGATGACGGCGGTGCTGAAGGAGCATGGCGTGCTCTTCGTCGCGGACGAAATCGTCACCGGTTTCGGGCGCGCGGGCGAGTGGTTCATGTCCACCGCCTATGGGATCGAGCCGGACCTGATCGTCATCGCGAAGGGCATTTGCAGCGGCTACGTGCCGATGGCCGCCGTGATGATGAGCGAGGACGTCGCCGAGACCGTCAATGGGTTCGGTCCGGGCAATTCCTATGCGGGCCACCCGGTGGGAGCCGCCGTCGGCTCCGCGCATATCGACATCATCGAACGCGAGAACCTTCTGGAGAACAGCAAGGCGCGCGGCGTCCAGTTCCTGAACGAGCTCGCGCCGCTGGAAGCGCATCCGCTCGTCGGCGACATTCGCGGGCGCGGGCTGATGATGGGGATCGAGCTGGTTAAGGACAAAGACAGCCGCGCGCCCCTGATGAAGGACGCGCCGTGGCTCTTCAAGGATTTGCCGCGCTACATCCGCCGCGAACATGGCGTCCTGCTGACGGTGCGGGCGAACGTGATCACGCTGACGCCGCCGCTGGTGATCGACGCCGCGGAGGCATCGAAGATCTGCGGGGCGCTGATCGAGACGATCAATCGGATAGACCTGCAAACGCTCCGCCTGCCTGATCCCGTCGCCGCGTAGACCGATCCCGAAAGCGGCCGGAGTGAGCCGGGCGCCGCAGCCCACGGCGAACGTCACTCCTGTCGCGGCGGCTCCAGCGTCGCGATACCTCCTCGGAGCCGGGGAGGCCCTCAGCCTCGGGCCTTAGTCGAACCCAACCGAACCGGCCCCGACGACTGACGTTCCGCCGTCGACGGCCAGCGTCGCTCCGGTGATGGCGGATGCGTCTTCCGAACAGAGGAACGCGATGGCGGCCGCGACCTCGTCCGGGGTCGCGGGGCGGCGCAGGGGCGCGTTACGGGTTAGCAGGCCGTAAGCCTCCTCACGGGAGGAAAGGCCGCGCTTTCGCGCCAGCGCATCCATCTCGGCGTCGGCGAGCTCGGTCGTGACCCAGCCGGGACAGACCGCGTTGCACCGCACGCCGACCGGACCGTAGTCCCGCGCGATGGAGCGCATGACCCCGATCTGCGCGTGTTTAATCGCGGTATAGGCGAAGCCCTCCGGCGCGGCGAACACGCTGGCGAGCGACGCTGTGAGGCAAATTGCGCCCCTTTGCGCCGCCAGTTCGGGCAAAGCGGCGCGCAGGATCGCGACGGAGGTGTCGAGATTGGCGCGGCGGGAGGTTTCCCAGTCTTCGTCGCTCATATCGCCTAGGGACGCGAAGTCGTGACCGCCCGCATTGCCGATGACGATGTCGAGCTGCCCGTATCGCGCCTTCGCCGCCGCGACCGCATCCGCCGCTTGCGCGCTGTCCCCGGCGTCGCCCGCGAAGGGGAGCGCGCCCGTCTCCTTTGCGATCGCCTCCAAAGGCGCTGGCCGTCGCCCCATCAGAACGACGTCGGCGCCTTCGCGGGCGAAGCGGCGCGCGGCGGCCGCGCCGATGCCGGTTCCGGCGCCGGTGATCAGCGCGACCTTGCCGTCGAACCGCCCTTTCACTCGGAAAAGCCGGGCGGCACGACGCCCTCGGCGACCCAGGCGTCGAACTTGGCCAGAACCGCCTCGCAGAAGGCGTCGTCGTTGATGTGGCAGTCGAGCGCCGTCATCGACACGCTGGAGCCTGCGTTTTCAGTGGCGGCGACGAACGCCGCGAGCCCTTCCGGATCATGTGCGGGCTCGCCCGGCTTGTCCCATTCCTCGATCCCGTGTCGCGGCAGGAAATACTCCGTCGGCCCGGCGGCCGCTTCGAGCCTGTCGAGAATCTCGCGCGCCAGCACGGACCGTTCCTCCGCGTTGAAGGCGACGCTCTTGATCAGCCGGTTATGCTGGTGGAACGGCCGGTCGGCGAAGCGCTTCGGGATGTCCTGCCAACCCGCGAGATCGAGAATATCCGACGCCCCGGCGGCGACCATCTGCGGCGTGCCGCTGCGTCCGGCGCCGGTGAGCCGGTCCGTCCCCGCGCTGACCAGCGAGCCGTGAAGGACGTTGACCAGTTCCTGCAGGGAGAAATCCATGACGCAGGCGAAAGCGCCGTCCTTGGCGAGTTGCTCAAACGCCATGCCGCCCATGCCCGTGGTGTGAAAGACGGCGACGTCGTAGCCGCGCGCGGTCAGTTCAGGGTGCAGGCGCTTCATGTACTTCAGGCAGGACGAGCCAAGCGAGGTCATCCCGATCATCGGGCGGCCCGATTGCGGCGGCGCCGCCGCCTGCGCGGCGCCCAGCACCGCGCCCGCGGCCTGGCTGAGGGAGGATTTGCAAAGCGGGTTCAGCCCGTAGAGCCCTCCGGCCCAGAGGATGAACTGCACGTCCGCCGCCATTCGATCAGCCGCGATCAGGGGCGATCCGGCGACGGTGGAGACGATGTATTTCGGCGTCCCCAGCGGCAGAGCCTTGGCGCAGTCGAGCGCGAGGTCCGTGCCCATCGTCCCGCCGAGGGCGATCATGCCGTCGAAGGCGCCTTCGCTGTGAAGGCTGCGGGTCAGGGTCGCCGCCCCGGCGCTCATCCGCTCGAAGGCTTCGCCCTCTTCGCCGAGCGCGATCAGGCCGTCGATGGTCGCGCTGGCCGCGGCGGCGACGTCGTGTTTGGTGACGTCGGCGGGCTGCGGCGGGTCGCCCAACACGCTGACGTCCATGGTCAGCACCGCGCCGCCTTCGGCCTTGATGCACCCGATCAGATAGCCGAGCTCATCCGCCTTGGTGTCGAATGTCCCGATAACGAGGATCGTCTTGGTCATCCGTCCCTCTCCTCACGCCGCCAGTTGTGTTTCGGCCAGAACAGCATCCAGCGTTTCCACAAGCAATTCGAGATTGCTTTCTTTGGATGGCGCAGGCGGGCGTATTCGCGGGGATCGCGGGGATCGCGCCGCCGAACATGAACCAGCCGTAGACGCCCGGCCAGTCGGAAGCCGCTCCCCCTAAACCTCCATGCCCAACACGAGATAACTCAACGTCTTCCCGTGGCGGTCCACGGCGAGCGAGGCGTTGACCCCGCCCCCCAGCGCCCCCTCGATCACGAAGTTCAGAGCCATCAGGTTCGGCAACTCGTACCGCCGCACCGAGGTCGCCCCCAAGGGCGCGAACAGCTCCATCACCCGCGTCTCCGTCACCTTTTCGCGGATCAGCGGCCAGTCCTCCGCCCGGTAGGCGATGACGGAGATATTGGAGGCGTCGCCTTTATCGCCCGCCCGGCCATGCGCGATCTCATGAAGCCTCATGACAGCACCTCCACCCGCGCCGACCGCTCCACCACCTCGCGCGGGACGAGGACGGAGGCGGTGGCCATCTGCGCGGTGAGGTGGGAGCGGAACCCGCCGCCCGCCGCGGGACCGGAGCAGTAGAGCGCCTGCAGCTCGTCGATCAGCAACTGCGCCGCCGCCTTGTCGTCGGAGATCAGGGCGAGGCGGAGCCGGATGTCTTCGCTCTCCCGCCACTCGCGCACGGTTCCGCGCCCGAAGCCGCCACCGGCGCCGAGGAGCTCGACGCCGAGGCGGTCTTCGACGCCCGCTTCGCTAAGGCGCGTCTCCACCACCTCCGCCGCCAGTGCGGCGCGGGCGCGGGCGCCCGGGCCGAGATAGGACATCTCCGCCTCCCCCAGCCAGCCGTTCTCGACGGAGACGGTGGCCTTGAGCGTTCCGGGCGGCGGGGCGCCGCGCACCGCCTCCACCGCGATGCGGTCGGGGCCGTCTTCGGCCAGCTTCACGGCGGTGATGTCGGCGGCGGCGTCGGGGGTGAGGTAGGCGGCGGGGTCGTGCATCTCGTAGAGGAGCTGTTCGGTCACCGTGGCGCGGGTGACGCAGCCGCCGGTGTTCGGGGGCTTGCCGATGACGACGCGGCCGCCCGCCGATACCTCCGCCACCGGGAAGCCGACATGGGCGAGGTCGGGCACGTCCTTGAAGCCCGGATCGGCGAAATAGGCGCCGGTGACCTGTCCGCCGCATTCAAGGAGGTGGCCGCAGATCACGCCAGTCGCCATCAGGCGATAGTCGCCCGTCGCCCAACCGTATTCATGCATCAGCGGGCCGAGAGCGAGGGCGCTGTCGGTGGTGCGCCCGGTGAGGATCACGTCAGCGCCGGTCGCGGCGGCCTTCGCCACGATGCCAGCGCCGAGATAGGCGTTAGCCGCGATGATCGGGCGGTGGATCACATGGGCGCCGTCCATCAGGGGTAGGGCGCGGATTTCCTCATCCGACATCAGCGCGCGGAGGTCGTCGCCGAGGACGGCGGCGACCCTGGGCGGGGTCAGCCCCGCCTCCGCCGCCAGTTCGTGGACCCGGCGCGCCCCGGCGAGCGGGTCGGCGGCGCCGAGGTTGGAGACGATGCGGACGCCCGCTGACATGGCGCGGGGGAGGATCGGTTTCAGGTAGCGGTCGAGATAAGCGGAGTAGCCGACGCCGCCCTGCGCCTTCGCCAGCTGCGCGAGGGCGAGGGTGCGCTCGGCGAGACACTCGTACATGAGCCAGCGCGGCTCCGCCCGCGTCTCGAAGAGGTCGAGGATCGCTTCGCCTGCATCAAGGCGGTCTCCGGCGAAGCCCGCCGCGCAGCCGATCAGCACCGTCTCGGTTTCATTCATCGCGCCAGACTACGGCGCCCGACGCGGTTTGTCAGAGGCCGGATTTACGGCGGCGACTAAAGACGCGACGAAGTCGCGGGGCCGAACGCCCTTTCGCCGGTTTCCGCGTTCGCCGGGGCCGCTTCACGACGCGGGATATGCCAGTCGGCGCGCTTGGCGGAAGCGACGCTCACGTGACATTTGTCACAGACCGCCGCGTCGTTTTCAGCGGCGCCCGCATCTGCTCGCGATGAAGTCGATCTGAAGTCGAAAAAGGCTCGAAAGCGATTGGCGGCGTCCAATCCGCATGCGACCCGATCATGATAATTCTATTTCTGATGGAGGGGGTGTTATCATGCACTTTCGAGTTCCCCTGCGCCGCGCCGCCGTATCGGTCGCTGCGCTTTCAGCCGCTCTCGCCGCGTCTTCGGCGACTGCGATTGAAGTTGATGTAAACGACGACGCCGTCGATCTCTCGGGAACTCTGTTCGCGAATATCGAAGGCGTCAGCAACGTGCATGCGTTCGTTTCCGGGGCCACCGACCAGTTCGGAACGTTCGCGAATGAGCGGGCGATCTACGGCCTGCCGCAGGAGGGCGTGTTCGCGAGGATCGCAGGGATCGCGCCGCCGGGCGCGGATCAGCCGTAGGCGCCCGGAAACGCACAACCAGGCGTCTCCGACCGCATCTGCGCGCTCCCCCGCGTCTCCCATCAGGGGGAGAACAAGGCCTTCATGTGCACGGGCCGCATGGTCGACCATAAGGGCGTGGACCTCGCCCTGAAGGCGCTCGCGAAGTGTCCGGAAGACATCCGCCTCGACATCTATGGCGACGGGGTGAAGCGGACCGAGTGGGAGGCGCTGGCGCGAGATCTCGGCGTGACGGATCGCGCGCGCTTCCTCGGCTGGGCGCCCTATGACGAGCTGATCGCCAGCTTCGCGAACTATCGCGGATACCTCTTCCCGACGCTGGCGGAAGCGAACGGCATCGTCATGCAGGAGGCGATGATGATCGGACTGCCCGTCGTCACCCTCCGCTGGGGCGGGCCGATCCGCCTCGCGGACGACGACAGCGCGCTCTATGTCGAGCCGAAGGACGAGGCCCATGTGGTCGCTGGCATCGCCGAAGCGATGACCCGCCTCGCCAATGATCCGGCGCTGGCCGAAGAGATTTCGCTCAAGGCCCGCGCTATCGCTGAAGAGCGCTTCCCCTGGGACGCGGTAGCGACGAGTTGGGCCCGCGCCTACGGGCCATGAGCGGGTTTGAGAACCCTCCTCACGGGTGAGACCGACTCGCTTTCAGTCTCGTCAGGCGGTTGCGCAGGCAAAAACTACAAGCACATGCGGAGCGCGTTTCCCTCTAACCCTCGCGCAACCCCAAGGCGACTTCGGCCTCGCGCATTGTGAGAAAGTGCGCTTACCGCGCCTGAAACCCCGCTAAATCACCGGGTTTCGTTGGCTTTGAAGCGGGTGACGTCGCACCATAGCGCATCGATATTTAGAGGAGTGGGGCTCCAGATGAAGCGGCTCATTCGCGTATCGTGTATGGCTGGCGTATTCGCGGCGATGTTCGCCGGATCAGCCTCCGCCGTTGTGTTCAACGGCGATTTTGAAGATGTCTCGAGCTCCAATCCGGGGCTTGGACTGGTCAACAAGCGGCCGATCGACACCCTCGCCTCCGGGCCCGGCAAGTCATGGGACGTCTACACGTCGATCCCCGGCTGGACGACGGCTGCGGGCGCGGGCATCGAGGTGCAGACCAACCGCACCCTCAATAGCATCGACGCCCATAGCGGCCAGCATTACATCGAACTCGACAGCCACCCGTCGCCGAACTCGAACTCGACGATGCAGCAGGACGTCTTCCTCTCCGCCGGCCGCTACCGGCTCGACTTCTGGTACAGCCCGCGCACCGGGGACATCAACACGAACGGCATCGCATTCTCCGTGACCGGAGCGGCGCCGACCAACAACGCCCTCCTCAGCGGCGGCGTCACCGGCCCGAGCGCGTCCAACGGCACGAGCGTCGGGGCCTGGACGATGTTCTCGGCGATGTTCGCCGTGGCTGACGTCGACTCGCCCATTCGGCTGGCCTTCAGCGCGACGGGATCCGCCAATACGCTCGGCGGGTTCATCGACGACGTGTCGATCAGCGCTATCCCGATCCCGGCTGCGCTGCCGCTTCTGCTGACCGCGCTCGGGGGCCTCGGCTTCGTCGCGCGGCGGCGGCGTCAGACCTCCTGACGTAGCGAAACCAGAGACGCCCCTCGCAACGCGGGGCGTCTCAAGCTGGCCGCTGAGCGGTCCGTTTATGATTGGCGGGAGACGGGTTTGGCGTCGCCGCGCCCGTTTATTCTGTAAAACAAGAAATTACTGAACGGCTATTTCAGTCACCTCTCTCCACGCCCCCACCCGGAACGGAACCTTCGCAAGCGAAGGAGGTAATCGACGCCCGGGTTGCTGCTGGACGCGAAAAACCGGCCTTCAAAGCACCATTCCGAACGTCGTGCGCCTCAACATCTTCGTCGGGAGGCGACCGCGCAGCGGATAACGACGCAAGCATGCGACTCTCATCTACGTCCGATCGGGGACGAACGATATCGCGCGCCACTTGAACGATACGATGACCGGCGTGCGCGGCATCATCGCGGCTAGCGTGATCTCGGCTAAAGACCGATAGTTTGGCCTCACGGCAGCGACGGATGGCTCACCGGCGAAGGCCCCGTTTGGAGCCAAGTCAATGGAGACCCGCCCATGTCCGAGTTCGACGAGATCCCCATTCTCAACGTCGCGCCCCTGATCGACGGGCGGGATACCGGCGCCCTCGCCCGGGACTTCGCGCAGGCTTACGGGGTCACCGGGTTCGCCTACATCGTGAACCATGGCGTCGACCCCGCGCTTCGCCAGGCGATCTTCGAGGTCTCCAGACGCTTTCACGACATGCCGCTCGCCGCGAAAACCGCCATCGCGCTCGATCGCAATCATCGCGGCTACATCGCCATCGACACCTCCACGGACGTCACCTCCGACCTCGCCGAAGTGACCAAACCGAACCAGTCCGCCTCCTTCATGATGATGCGGGAGGACGCGGCGGCGGACCCTGACATCTACCTCTCCGGCCCGAACCAGTGGCCCGACCTGCCGGGCTTTCGCGAAACCTGCGAAGCTTACGCAGCCGCCATGGCCGATCTCGGGCGCAAACTCACCCGCCTCGCGTTGACGTCGTGCGGGGCGACGGACCTCTCCGCAATGGCCGCGTTCGATGAGCCGACGATCTGGTTGCGGCTTCTGCACTATCCGCCGCAACCTGATGCGCCGGAGGGTCTGTACGGCTCCGCGCCGCACAAGGATTTTGGATGCCTGACGCTTCTGGCGCAGGACGACGTGGGCGGGTTGCAGGTCCAGACCCCCGCCGGCGCATGGGTTGACGCCCCGCCAATGCCCGACGCCTTCGTCGTCAATGTCGGCGACATGCTGCACCGGATGTCGAACGGGCGGCTCCTGTCGACGCCGCACCGGGTGATCAACCGATCGGGGCGGGAGCGGTATTCGGTCCCGTTCTTTTTCGATCCCCATGTCTCGACCGCCGTGGCCCCGCTGCCCGGAACCGGCGCGCCGCGCTTTGAGCCGCTGAATTTCGGCGCGTTCCTTCGTAGGGAGCTGGAGGCGAGCTACGATGCGCACCAGCCCGTCAATAATTGAGGGGGCCGGGCTCCTAAAACCGGCGGCTCCGCTCGCAACCTCCTCAAATCGCGACGGGATTCCAGTATTCCGGCATTCCGGAATACTGGAAGGTTTAACAAAGCGTTCGGGCGGTGTGCGAGATCCTTGGGCCAGAGAATCGCAAGTGACGCCCACCCCCGGTGCGGCTTTCGCGTCAACACTTTCGCACAGTGCGTCAGTCGCGTGAGCGCGTCGGGGTGAGGCTCGACGCGCGACGCCGTCACCCGGTGAGGAACGTCGCGAAACCGTCCACCGGCTCCCGCTTGGAGACCAGCGTGTTCTCCGGCGCCTCCGGGTCCGCGACGCCCATCGCCATGCCGGAGATCAGCACCTGATCGTCGGGCAAGTCCAGCGCCCCATGGACGGTCGCGCCGAACTCGCACCAGGCCTGCTGCGGGCAGGTCTCCAGCCCGTAGGCGCGGGCGACGATCATCACGTTCTGCATGAACATCCCGCAATCGAGCCAGGAGCCGTATTCCAGCGCTCGGTCCATCGAAAAGAAGAGCCCGACTGGCGCGCCGAAGAACTCGAAGTTGCGCAGCATCGCCGCCGTTCGTCCCGCCATGTCGTCGCGGGCGACGCCGTAAAGCTCGTAAAGCGCGAAGCCGACCTCCCGCCGCCGAGTTTTGTAAGGCTCCGGGAAGGGGGAGGGCATGTAGGGATATTCCTCCGACCGCTCCCCCGCCTTCGCGGCCGCAAGCACGGCGGCGGAGACGCGGTCGCGCCCGGCGCCGGTGACGACGTGGACCTTCCAAGGCTGGGAGTTGGTGCCCGACGGGGCGCGGGCGGCAGCGGCGAGGATCTCGCGCACCGTCTCCTCCGACACTGGGTCGGGCAGGAAGCGGCGCATGGAATGGCGGCCCGTCACTGCGCCGAGAACCGCTTCCTTCGACCTATCCATCGCCATCCCGTCTCTCCCTCATGTTGCGCGCGCCGAAAAGCGCTCGCGAGAAATAGACGGAGTATGTCTCTATGTTTCCAGTTCTTTAATGGACGAACCGATGAAAAAGCCTATCCCTCAGGTCAGAGGGTCGCCAAGCTGAGATCAACCTTGCGCCGGGGCGAAGAAAGGCTCCCGATCCCATGCGCGGATATGCTGTCGCGGCGCTCGCCGCTATCGCTCTCCTCTTCCCATATATCTCCTATGCCGACGACCACGATTGCCTCGAGGAAGCTGCAGGCGTCTGCCTGAAGTTCGGGCCTGATCCGTCGGTGGGAGGCGACGGGCCGGATGATTATGATCTAACGACGGAGGACATGATCGACCTCCAGATCGCCCTCCGCGACGCGGGGTTCTACGACGGTCCCGTCGACGGCGTTTTCGGCCCGGGCACCAAGGCGGCCCTTGGCGAATGGCGAGCCGAGAGCCAACAATCGCCGACTCGTCCCGCGCCGGTGGAGCGGGAGGAGATCGCGGCGGCCGTCCATGGGCTTTGGTGCCGGACGGAGGTGTCCGGCGAGTTCGCCCGCGTCGTCTTCCACCGGGACGGCAGCGTCCTCGCCTCCGCTCGGGGGGTCGCGCTCAACATGGACTGGAGTCTCCGGGACGGCGCCCTGTGCCTGCGCAACCACGGGCGCAAGGTGGAGTGCTTCAACCTCTCTTTCGGCCAGCGGTTCTCGGCGGATGATCTGCGTAGCGATCTCGCCGATCAGTGCTCCTGAAGCGCGCCCATCGCTTGACGGCGCCCGCCGCGCCGCCTATGCACCGCGCCGTTGGGACGTTAGCTCAGTTGGTAGAGCACAGTGTTCACATCGCTGGGGTCACTGGTTCGAATCCAGTACGTCCCACCAACCTCCTCCCCCGGTCGTCGCTCTCGCCTGAACCGCTAACGCGGTTCACTCCGATGTGTCCGGACGTCATCGACGGGAAGGGGTCGCTTCCGCGTGTCACCGGGTGCGCATGAGAGGGACCCCATACGCGAGGACGCATCGATGTCCGAAATTGAAATGAACCGCCGTTCTCTGTTCCTGGGCGCCCTTGGCTGCGCCCTTGCGCCCGCCATCGCGCGCGCGGACGACGATGACGACCACCGTCGCTATCGCAAGAGCAAGTGGGAGCGGCGCGAGCTGAGAAAGCGGCGGCGCCGCAAACTGCGCCGGTTGCGGCGGGAGCGGGATTTTGAAGCGCGGAAGGCGCTTGAGGACTACGAATACGGTTACCGGCGAGCGCTGCGCAAATACGAGGCGCGGGGGACCCGCCGCGCCTACCGCAGGTTTCAGGACAGGGTGTGGGAGCTGGAGGCGAAGCTCGACAGAAGGCTCCAACGGCTGGATCGCCGGTTTGAAAGAGCGGCCGCGGAGATCCGTTTTTACGACTGACCGGCTTCCTCAGTCGTTGAAGCCGAGGAACCGCGTGACGTTCTCCACCGGGCGTCTGCGCGAGACGACCGAGTTCGCCACGAACCCCTCATCCGGCCAGCCGAGGGCGACGCAGGTGAGGATCGCCTGATCCTCCGGGATCTCCGCCACCTCCCGCACCACCGGGCTCTGCATGATGCCCTGCCCGTTGATGACGGCGCCGAGGCCGCGGCTCCACGCCGCCAGCACCAGCCCATAGGTCATCGCACCGGTGTCGAAATGGGCGATGGTATTGGCCAGAAGGTCACGGTCGAAGCAGACGACGACGGAGACCGGAGCGTCGAACTGGCGAAAGCCGCGCATCACCCAGTCCTGCCGCCGCTCCTTGTCGTGGCGCTCGATTCCCATCGCTTCGAAGAGCTGGACGGCGATCTCGATCTGCCGGGCGCGATGCTCGTCTTCATAGGCGGCGTAATCCTCGATGTCGGGGGTCGGCGTCGCGCCCGCGAGCATTCGCTCCGTGTTGCCCTTGCGGACGCGCTCCAGCGGCTCTCCGGTCAGGACGTGGAGGTGCCAGGGCTGGGTATTCATCGATGACGGCGCGCGGTTCGCCAGCGCGATCACCTCCTCCAGCAGCGATTGAGGGACGGGTTTGTCGAGAAAACCGCGGATGGAGCGGCGCTCGCGCATCGCCTGTTCAAGCTGCATGGGAATGGCCTCAGGACAGGGTGGAGGGATCGACATTCGAGCCGCAGACGAGCACGCCGATATGCGCGCCCGTCTCCGGCGTCACTGCGCCCGACATCAGCGCTGCGAGCGCGGTGGCGCCGCCCGGCTCCGACGCGACGCCGCAGAGGTTCCAGAGCGCGGATTGCGCTTCGAGGATCGCATCGTCCGCGACGAGGACGAGATCGTCGACATGGTCGTCGATGATCTCATGGTTCAGGACGCCGACCGACGGCGCGCCGAGGCTGTCCGCGGCGACGGATTGCGGGGTGAAATCCACGCGCGTCCCTTGCTTGCGCGCCTCATAGGCGCAGCGCGCGCCCTCCGGCTCCACCCCGATCACGGCGGGGCCCGCCTGCATCGCGGCGGCGACCCCGGCGATCAGCCCGCCGCCGCCGATGGCGACCAGCACGGCGTCGAGATCCGGAACCTGCTCCGCCCATTCGAGGCCCAGCGTCCCCTGCCCCGCGATGGTCAGGTGCGCGTCATAGGGATGGAGCGCGCGGGCGTCGTTGGCGGCCACGTAGTCGTCATAGGCGGCGAAGGTGTCCGCGATCTTCGCACCGGTGACGCGAACTTCCGCGCCGTAGCTGCGGATCTTGTCGATTTTCTTGGCTGGGGCGTATTCGGGAACGAAGACGATCGCGCTCAACCCAAGCGACCGCGCCGCATAGGCGACCGCCGCGCCGTGGTTGCCGCCGGAGATGGCGACGACCGGCTTCGTCTCCGTCGCCGGGGTCAGGAGCGACGCGAAGGCCCCGCGCGGCTTGAAGCTGCCGGCGTGCTGCTGCCCCTCCAGCTTCAGCGTGAGGCGCCCGCCCCAGTCGAGACCGAAGTCTTTCGGGTTCACCTCCATCACCGGGGTGACGCGGATATGCAGGCGGATCACGTCGGCGGCGGCGACGATGTCGCGGAGCGATACGGTCATGCGGGGGATCTCCTCTCCGCTGCGATCATGGTCGTTTGCGGCGATGGCGCAAGGGAACAGATACTGGAAACAATATATCCATGATTGCTGTATTTGTTTCCATTCAAGCTGACCGCATATCCCCGGCAACAGCAACGCGCATAATGGAGACACCGCCATGGACCTCATCGTCAAAGCCGCCGCCCCCTCAGGCCGCTTCCTCCTCTCCCTCATCTTCATCACCGCCGGGTTCCAGAAGATCACCGGCTACGCGGGAACCGCCGGATACATGGAGAGCCTCGGCGTGCCAGGCGTCCTCCTCCCGCTGGTCATCCTCCTTGAGCTTGGCGGTGGTCTGATGCTGCTGGCGGGTTATCAGGCGCGGATCGTCGCCTTCCTCCTTGGGGGCTTCTCCGTCATCTCCGGCGTTCTCTTCCACCTGATCCCGGCGCAGGGGATGGAGGGGTTCGAGCAGCAGCTACAGATGATCATGTTCATGAAGAACCTCGCCATCGCCGGCGGCATGGGGATGATCGTGCATCACGGGGCGGGCGCCTTCGCCCTCGACAATCGCGGCTGATCCCGCGCAGTCTTCGCCTGAGTTCAGGGCCCCTCTGACGGGGCCCTTTTCATGTGGAGGCTGGCGATGGGCATCGAGATCGAATGGATGGGCGGGCCGGAGGTCGCGGCGCTCGACCTCACCAATGACGACATCCTCGACGCCGTCGAAGGCGGCCTGATCGCCGCCGGAAAAGGCGAGACGGTGATCGAGCCCCGGATGCACCTCGAACCCGGTGTCGCCGACGGGCACTTCAACGTCCTGCGCGGGGTCGTGCATGGGACGGCGGGGGTGAAGGTGGTCGGCGACTTCGTCGACAACTACAAATCCGGCCTGCCGTCGGAGATGGCACTCCTCAACCTCTTTGATCCCGCCAACGGAACCCCCCGCGCGGTGATCGACGCCGCCGGGATCACCGACATGCGCACCGGAGCGGTGACGGCGATCGGGGCGAAGTATCTTGCGCCGGAGAAGCCCCGCATCCTCGGCCATATCGGCGCGCGGGGGACGGCCTATTGGAACGTGCGGCTCCTCGATCACCTCTTCGACTTCGATGAGATCCGCGTCCACTCCCGCCGTCCCGAAAGCCGGGAGCCTTTCGGCGAGCGCCTCTCCCACGATCTAGGCAAACCGGTGATCGTGACGGAGGATTGGGAGAGCTGCCTCGCGGGAGCCGACATCATGGTGGAGGCGTCGCGCCTGCCCGAACCGACCCCGACCTTCATGACCGATTGGGTGAAGCCCGGCGCCCTCGTCATCCCTTACGGCACGATGAGCGCGCTGCCGATGGATTTCACCGACGGGATCGACGCCTTCTTCATGGACGATCTCGGCCAGATGGGCGCCGGACGCTTCGGCGCCCTCCGCCCGCATATCAACGCCGGCAAGGTGACGAAGGAGAGCTTCCGGGCGGAGATCGGCGAGGTTTGCGCCGGAACCAAACCGGGGCGGATGTCGCCGGAGGAGACGATTCTCTTCTGGCATCGCGGGCTGGCGACATCCGACATCGCGCTCGGCCTCAGGATGCTAGAGATCGGGCGGGCGAAAGGGCTGGTCCGGCGGCTTCCCTACGCTTGAGCGGGAGGCGCGCTTGGCGCATCGCCCCAACCTTGCATTTCCCCAATTCTAGCCATGTACCAGCGCCCGAGTGGTGAACGAAAACCGGAGACGGTCTGGCTAAGGGAGAAACTCTCGAACTCCCCGGCCTGGAGACCGAGTTAATAACGGACGCGACGTTCAGGGTGGGGCTCGAGACCGGCACTGAAGCCACCGCGAGCCCAGCCCCGGCTTTCTCTAGTCCGCGTCCGCCAGCATTCGGGCTGCTTTCGCCGCCGATATCGGCGCGCCGCGCCTGAATAACGCGCCTATTATGTCCCGCGCCTGCCCCGGCCTCACCTCGAGGGAGAGGCCGTTTCGCAAAAGCCGCAGTGCGTCCTCCGGGCGCATGTCGAGAGCGTAGGCGCGCGACAGGTTGTAAACCGCCATCGCATATTCGCTATCTTCTTCGACGACCCACTCTAGATCCGCGATGCCGCGCCCAAGATCGCGCACGTCGTCGCTGCGATCGGTGTAAATGAGGCCCCGAAGGTTCACTAGGTCCGTCGTAGGGTTCGTCGCAATGGACCTATCGAGTAGGTCAAGCGCGTCGCGATACTCACCTGCATCGTCTAATCCGTAAGCGAGGCCATACTGGCTATTTGTGTCTTCGGGATCGAGATCGTAAGCCCGGCGAAATGATGCGAGTGCGAGGTCGTGCTCTCCATTCTCGGAATGCAGATACCCAGACTCTCTGTGAGACCAAGTGTTGTCGGGATCGAACAAAAGAGCCGTGTTGAGATCTTTGCGCGCCTCCGGAACGCGACCGAGGCGCCTGAGTGCGTAGGCACGGTTCTGGTAACCCCAATCGTCGGCGTCCTCCACTGCGATAGCCGCCTCAGCCGCGGCGATCGCTTCTTCATACCGATGAAGCTCGGACAAAACCTCCGACAGGTTATTCCATCCGATTGCGTAGTCAGCATCGATTGAAACGGCTCTACGATAGTCTTCTTCGGCCGCTCTCAGATCGCCGCCACGCTCAAGCTCCACGCCTCTGTTGTTGTAAGTCTGGGCGAGATAGGTGCCGGTCGCTTCGCCGCTTTCTATGATCTTCTCGCAGGCTGCCAACGCCTTTTCGGAGGAGAATCCCTCGTCGCCCGGGCGCGACGTACAGGCATCGTGATCTGAAGGCTTCGCCTCTAAGGCGGGCGCCGTTAATTCCGAAAGAGACGATGCTGCGAATGTCGCCGAAGGCGCGGACCCAATCGAAAGGAGGACGCTAATGCTCAACAATGCTGAGTTCAAATGCATGGCAGCACAGGGCTCTAAAATCAGGATTGCGCTAAGGATTTCTTTGCGGGTTTGGAAAGAGTTAGCACTTTCAACCGCACAGATTCAATCCTTTCCAGCGGAGGAGCGCTTGCCCGAGCGCAGCGATGTCGGGCGGCGAGATGGGGTCGTCTTTTGTGAAAGAAGCGGCGCTGCGAAAAGCTCGTCCCCGAACGGGGGGGAAACGAGCATCCCGCAGGAGACCAAGAGAGGCGTTCGCACTTTAACTGGCCCGCCCTTCCCAACCTTGCCTTTTCGCGCCAATCCCGCCATGTAACGCGCGCTCGCGCGCTCAGCGGGCGCGGAACGAACACCGGAGACGGCATGGCCAAGGAAGAAACTCTCGAATTCCCCGGCGTCGTGACCGAGCTTTTGCCGAACGCGACGTTCAGGGTGGAGCTCGAGAACGGCCATGAGATCATCGCCCATACCGCGGGCAAGATGCGCAAAAACCGCATCCGCGTGCTGGCGGGGGACAAGGTGCAGGTCGAGATGACCCCCTATGACCTCACCAAGGGGCGCATCACCTACCGCTTCAAGTAAGCCTTGCGCCTGATCCTCGGCTCCGCTTCGCCCCGACGGCGGGAGCTGTTGGCGCAGATCGGCGTGACGCCGGATGAAGTGCGCCCCGCTGATATCGACGAGACCCCGCATAAGGGCGAATTGCCACGCGCCTATGCGCTGAGGCTGGCGGAGGAGAAGGCGCGGGCGATCGACGCGGACGATCTGATCCTCACCGCCGATACGGTGGTCGCCGTTGGGCGGCGCATCCTTGAGAAGCCGGTCGACGAGGCGGAAGCCGTCAAATTCCTCCTCCTCCTCTCCGGCCGTCGCCACCGGGTCATCACCGGGGTCGCGCTCCGGCATGGGGAGCGGGTCTGGACCCGGCGGGTTGAAAGTCAGGTGAAGTTCAAGCGGCTCTCCGATGACGAGATCTCCGCCTATATCCGCTCCGGCGAATGGCGCGGGAAGGCGGGCGGCTACGCCATTCAGGGGATCGGCGCGGCCTTCATCCCGTGGATGCAGGGGAGCTACACCGCCGTCGTCGGCCTGCCGCTGGCGGAGGTCGCGGGGCTCCTTCAGGGCGCGGGCTATCCGGTGACTTTCGAAGGAGCGCCCGCATGAGCCGGATCATCGCTATTGAGCCGGGCCCGCCCGCCAAGGTGGCGCTGGTCGTCGACGGAAAGCTGGAGGATCTGCTGGTCGATCCGCCTGAGAACGACGAGACCCCGATGCCGGAGGAGATTCACCGCGTGCGCGTGCGCCGGGTGATCCCGAAGCAGGGCGCGGCCCATGTGAAGCTGGGGGACGGCAAGGGGTTTCTGCGCGAAGCGAAGGGGGTCGCTGAGGGCGATCTGGTCGTCGCTCAGGTCTCCGGCTTCGCGGAACCCGGCAAGGGCGCGCCGCTCACCGCGCGGCGTCTCCATCGCGGGCGCTATGCGATCCTGACGCCGGAGGCGCCCGGCGTGAACGTGGCGCGGTCGGTGAAGGACAAGGAGGAGCGCGCGCGGCTGGAGGCGGCGGGGCTCAAAGCTCTGGACGGCGCGGCGCTGGGCCTGATCGTCCGCTCTGCGGCGGTGGACGCGGACGAGGACGCGATCCGCGAGGACGTCGCGGACCTTCTGGCGCTGGAAGCCGCTGTCGCCGAAGACGGCGGCCCCGGCCTGATCGCCGAAGCGCCGGGGGCGGAGGTTTACGCCTGGCGCGAATGGGGCGATCCGGACGAGGTTATCCGCGAGGACGGCGTCTTCGAGCGCATGGGCCTCTGGGACGCGATCGACGCGCTCCGCTCGCCCCGCGCGGCGCTGCCCGGCGGCGGGTGGATGAGCGTCGAGCCGACGACGGCGCTGGTCGCGGTGGACGTGAACACCGGCGGCGACATGAGCCCGGAAGCGGCGGCCAAAGCCAACCTCGCAGCCTGCGCGGACCTCCCCCGGCAGTTGCGGATGCGCGGTCTCGGCGGGCAGATCACGGTGGATTTCGCCCCGATGCGCAAGAACGACCGCAAGGCGGTGGAGAGCGCGTTCCGCAAGGCCTTCGCGGCCGACGGGATCCAGACGACGCTGGCGGGCTGGACCCCGCTCGGCCATTTCGAGCTGCTCAGAAAACGCGAGCGCCGCCCGCTGACGGAGGTGCTCGGCGATGGCTAAGTGCCCGATGTGCGAAGCGGAGGCGGTTCAGAAGTATCGCCCGTTCTGCTCCAAACGCTGCGCCGATATCGACCTCGGCAAGTGGATGACGGGCGGCTACGCCCTGCCGTCGGAAGAACCGGTCGATCCCGACGAGCTGGAACGCGAGATCGAGCGCGAGACCAGGCGGAGTGAAAACGACTGACCGGAGGGCTGGACAGCCCCATCGCCCTGAAATAAGTAACCCGGACTTCGCGGAGCCGAGGCTCCAATGCGAGACGCCCAGGTAGCTCAGTTGGTAGAGCAGCGGATTGAAAATCCGCGTGTCGGCAGTTCGATTCTGTCCCTGGGCACCACTTCCCACCCGCCTTCGCTCACTGCGCCATGTTGCGCCGCGCCTGATTTCATCCCATTCAAACGGCATGAAGAAACTCATCCCCGTCATCATCGCCGCGTTCGTCCTCGCCGTCGGGGCCTTCGCTCTGATCGGCGGACCGGCCGCGCCGACGGCCGCGCGGGCGATGGAATACGGAGAGATGACGGCCACCGACGTCGTCCGCGACGGCTTCAAGGTCGCTCCGGCCATGCTCGCCGTCGTCTATCGCGCCTTCGGGGAGACGGAGGAGGCGAAGATCTACGACACGCTGGCGGAGGTCTCCGCCGGCTCGGCGCTGGAGCAGCTTTACCTCGAACGCCTCGGCGCGATGGCGGGCGGCGGGCTGGAGCCGGACCAGACGATCCATGAGATGGAGCTGCTGAACCTCTCCGCCCGCGCCAATGGCGACGCCGTCGCGATGGACGCCAAATGGCGCGTATTGGGGACAGTCGGCCACGCTGAGCATATGCATGTGCGCGGCAACGCCTATTCCGCCAACCTGACCATCGAACCCGTCGAGGGCGCCTGGCGCATGACCGGCTTCGAGCTGCGGGACGTCGACCGCGCGGATGCGGGCGGGTTGCAGCCGCGCGAGGACAATCCGCATTTCACTCTCGAAACCGAGACGCCGACCGAATGATCCGCATCGCAGACGCCTCATTCGGGTACGGATCGGCGGGTTTCCGCCTTCGCATACCGTCGCTCGTCGTGGAGAGCGGGGAGCGCGTCGCCGTCGTCGGGCCGAGCGGGTCGGGCAAGACCACGCTCCTCAACCTGATCGCCGGGATCACGGCGCCCGAGAGCGGGACAGTCGAGGTTGACGGCGTAAATGTCGGCGCTCAGTCGGACGCCGCGCGGCGGGCGTATCGCGCCCGCACCATCGGCTTCGTCTTCCAGAATTTCGCGCTGATGGACTATCTGAGCGGGCTGGAGAACATCCTCTACCCCTATCGCGTCGCCCCTTCGCTCACGCTCAACCGCGCCGCCCGCGACCGGGCGCGCGCACTGGCCGACGCCTGTGGCATCGGCGAGAAGATCCGCCGCAAACCCGCTGCGCTCAGTCAGGGCGAGCAGCAGCGCGTCGCGATCTGCCGGGCGCTGGTGACGGAGCCGAAGCTGATCCTCGCGGATGAGGCGACCGGGAACCTCGACCCCGCCGCGAAGGCGTCGATCATCGACGTCCTCTTCGCGCGGGCGGAGGAGGCGGGATCGACCGTGCTCGCCGTCACCCATGACCACGAGCTTTTGCCGCGCTTCGATCGGGTGATCGACTTCGCGGATTTCAGGGCGAGCGCCGAATGAACGCGCTCTTCCTCGCCTTCGCTCATCTGCGCTTCACCTGGGCGCGCAGCCTGATCGTCATCCTGATCGGCGCGATGATCCTCGCCGTGCCGCTGGTCAGCCAGACGATCCTCACAGGCGGGCAGGAGGCGCTGACCAAGCGCGCCGACGCCACGCCGCTGGTGCTGGGCGCGCGGGGCAGCCGCCTCGATCTGGTGATGAGCGCCGTCTACTTCTCCGAAGACCGCACCGATCCCGTCACCATGGCGGCGAGCGAGGCCGTGTGGGACAGCGACCTCGCGCTCCCCATCCCCCTCCACACTGCGTTTCAGACGAACGGCGCGCGGATCGTCGGGACGAGCCTTGATTACTTTGACTTCCGCGAGTTGGAGATCGCGTTGGGACGGCCCTTCGCCGTTCTCGGCGAAGCCGTGCTCGGCGCGAACGTAGCGGAGCGTTTGAAACTAGGCGTCGGCGACGCGATCGTCTCCTCCCCCGAAAACCTCTTCGATCTCGACGGGGTCTATCCGCTGGAGATGACCATTGCAGGCGTCCTCGCTCCTACCGGCGGGCCGGACGACGAGGCGGTCTTCGTCGACGTGAAGACCGCCTGGGTTATCGCCGGGATCGGCCACGGGCACGAGGACGTCGTGACGGCGGAGGAAGCGGCGGATGGCGAGACAGTGCGCGCGGCGGCGAGCATCGTCGAGTTCAACCGAATCAGCTCTGAGAACATCGACAGCTTCCATTTCCACGGCGACCCAGACGATTACCCGATCACCGCTGTCCTGATCGCGCCCTATGACCAGCGCTCGGCCACGATCCTGCGGGGCCGCTATCTAGACCCCGAAAACCCCGTGCAGCTCGTCTCGCCGCCCAAGGTTATCGGCGGGCTCGTCGACCGGATCTTCCGCATCAAGTCGCTGCTGGACGCGGTCTCCCTCATCGTCGGCGTCGCCGCCTTCGCCGCCATCGGCCTCGCGCTTTACCTCGGCTGGCGCCTCCGCGCGCCGGAGATGGTCACGGCCAAGCGCATAGGAGCGGGGCGCGGGACGATCCTGAGCCTCGCGGCCGCAGAGGTCGCGCTCCTCCTCGTTGGGGCCTTGGCGATCGCAGCGATGATTGTCATGGTCGTACGGCAAAGAGGCGATACATTGATCGCTTGGTTACTCTCGCTCTGAAGGAAAGGTCCCCCATGAAATCCCTCAGGCTCCTCTCCGCCGCAGCCCTCGCCGTCACCGCCACCGCCGCGTCGGCGCATTACGGCATGATCATCCCCTCCGACAGCATGGTCAGCCAGGAGGACGGGCGCGCCGTCGCGCTGGAGGTCTCCTTCTCCCATCCGTTCGAGAAGGCGGGCATGACGCTGGTGAAGCCCGCCGCGTTCTCCGTGACCCACGAAGGCGAGACGACCGACCTCCTCGGCGCGCTGGAGCCCGCGACCATCATGGGCGAGGCCGGTTTCACGACGGAGCACGCGCTGGACCGCCCCGGCGTCCACATCTTCTCCATGACGCCGGAGCCTTATTGGGAGCCGGACGAAGACGCCTTCATCACCCATTTCACCAAGACCTACGTCTCCGCCTATGACGACGACGAGGGCTGGGATGCGGAGCTGGGCCTGAAGACGGAGATCGTGCCGCTGACGAAGCCCTTCGCGCTTTGGGAGGGGAACAACTTTCAGGGGATCGTGAAGCTCGATGGCGAGCCGGTGCCCTACGCCGAGGTGGAGGTCGAGTTTTACAACGAGGACGGCTCCGCCGAGGCGCCGTCGGAGCTGATGATCACCCAGACGGTGAAAGCGGACGGAAACGGCGTCTTCACCTACGCCGCGCCCTCCGCCGGATGGTGGGGCTTCGCCGCACTGTCGACGGCGGCTGAACCGCTGCATTTCGAAGGCGTCGACAAGGACCACGAACTCGGCGCCGTGATCTGGGTCCATTTCGAGGAATGGAAGTGATCCGGGCCTTCGTCCTTTCACTCGCGATGATCGCCGTCGCCCTCCCGGCGGCGGCGCACAAGCTGCGGGTCTTCGCCTTCGTCGAGGGCGAGACCGTGAAGGTGGAGGCGAAGTTCTCCAGCGGGCGCATTCCCAAAGCGGGCGAGGTCCGCGTGATGGACGCGGAAGAGGCGCTGGTCCTGACCCTGCCGCTCGACCCCGAGGGCATGACGAGCTTTCCGCTGGACCCGGACGCCGCCGCCGACGGGCTAATGATCGAGGTGCGGGCGGGCGACGGCCATTCGAACTACTGGCTCCTGACCCCGGCGGACATCCAGCGGGGGCGCGTCGGCCAATGAGGCGGCTACGCGCGCTGACCGCCGGTGTGGCCATGCTGGCGGCCTCGGTCGCTGCTGCGGCGGAGAAGCCGGTGATCGCGGCGGTGAACTACCCGCTCGCCTACTTCGCGGAGCGGCTCGGCGGCGATGCGGTGGAGGTGCTCTTCCCCATTCCAGCCGATGCGGACCCCGCATTCTGGCGCCCGAAGCTGAAGGACATCGCGGCGATCCAGGCGGCCGACCTGATCGCGCTGAACGGCGCGGGTTACGCGGCGTGGACGACCAAAGCCTCCCTCCGCCGCTCGCGGATCGTCGACACCTCCGCCGGTTTTTCGGACGACTACATCCAGACGGAGACGGTGACCCACAGCCACGGCGACGGCGGCGAGCATTCTCATGCGGCCATCGCCACCCACACCTGGCTCGATTTCGCCCTGGCGGCCCGGCAAGCCGAGGCGCTCGCCTCGGCCATGGCGCGCCGCGTTCCCGAAGCCGCCGCGACAGTCGACGCCGCGCGATCCGATCTGATCGGGGAGCTTGAGGCGCTCGACCGTGAGGCGGCGGCGGCGGCCGAAGCGCTGCGTGGACGAGCGATCATCGCGACTCACCCGCGCTATCAGTATTTCGCGCGGGCTTACGGCCTCGATATCCGCTCCCTCGAGTGGGAGGCGGGAGAGGCGCCGAGCGAAAAACAGTGGCGCGACCTCACGGCGCTCGCCGAAGAGACCGGCGCGGCGATCCTCCTATGGGAAGCCGCCCCGCCTGACGCCGCTCGCGAGCGTGCGGCAGCGGCGGGCTTCGCCGACGCGATGCTCCCGACGCTGGCGAACCGACCGGGGACGGGCGATTTCCTCTCCGCCATGCGGTCCGCGCTCGCCGACCTCGCCGCGCTGGCGCCGACGGACTGAGTGGGCGACGGCGTCAGCGAAAACCTCACCAGATCAGAAGCTTAGAAGATGCCGTGCGAGCAGCGCGGGCCATTTGCACCCCAATATGTCAGAAATCCGGTTTTCTGACATTCGTTAGGGATGTGTTAACCAAACGAGCAGCGAACCGCCGTCGAAGGACCCCGCCTTATGCGCGACAACACCAGCCTCGCCCGCCGCGCCTGGGCGATCAGGCGCCACGCGCTCCGCATGGGCGAAGTGCAGGGGCAGGGCTATATTGGGCAGGCTCTGGGCGTCGCGGACGTGCTCGCCGTCGCCTATTTCCACGCCCTGACCTATCGCCCCGACGACCCGGAATGGGAGGGACGGGATCGCTTCCTCCTCTCCATCGGCCACTACGCCATCGCGCTCTACGCCGCCCTGATCGAAGCGGGCCTGCTGCCGGCGGAGGAGATCCCCACCTACGGAATGGACGACAGCCGGATGCCCATGTCAGGCATGGCCGCCTACACGCCGGGGATGGAGATCACCGGCGGCTCCCTCGGCCTCGGTCTCGGCATTGCGGTGGGTTCGGCTCTCGCGCTGAAGCGCAAGCGGAACCCCGCCTTCGTCTACAACCTCATGTCGGACGGCGAACTTGGGGAGGGGTCGACATGGGAGGCGGCGATGGCGGCTTCGTCCCATCGCCTCGACAACCTGATCGCCATCGTCGACTTCAACGACCAGCAGGCGGACGGGCGTTCGACGCAGGTGCTGAGCGCCGAACCCGTCGCGCCGAAATTCGAAGCTTTCGGTTGGATGACCCAGCGCGTCGACGGCAATGACCTGAAGGCGGTCAAAGCCGCCTTCGACGCCGCCCGCGCCTCCGCCCACCCCGGCCCCCGCGCGATCATCAGCGACACGACCATGTGCAAGGGCGTGCCGTTTCTTGAGGCGCGGGAGATCACCCATTTCGTCCGCGTCGAACCCGAAGAATGGGCCAAGGCCATCGCTCACCTCGATGCGGAGGAACCGAAATGACCCTCTCCCGCCGCAAGTCGAAATACGAACCCCGCGCCGCGACGGGCGGCCCCGCGACCTCAGCCATGATCGCCTCGCTGGACGCGGAGGGGCGGGCGACCGTCTCCGCTCCGTTCGGTCACGCCCTGATCGAAGCGGCGAAGGGGGATGAACGGATCGTCGGGCTGACCGCCGACCTCGCCAAGTACACGGACCTTTCGGTCTTCGCCGACGCCTTCCCGGGCCGCTTCTACCAGATGGGCATGGCGGAGCAGTCGCTCTTCAGCGCCTCCGCTGGCATGGCGCGGGAGGGGATGATCCCCTTCGCCACCACCTACGCCGTTTTCGCCTCCCGCCGGGCCTATGACTTCATCTGCATGGCCATCGCGGAAGAGGCGCTGCCGGTGAAGATCATCTGCGCCCTGCCGGGCCTGACCACCGGCTATGGCCCCAGCCATCAGGCGACCGAAGACATCGCGATCTTCCGGGGCCTGCCCAATCTCACCATCATCGACCCCTGCGACGCGACCGAGATCGCGCAGGCCACCGCCGCCATCGCCGCCCATGACGGGCCGGTCTACATGCGCCTCCTGCGCGGTCAGGTGCCGGACGTGCTCGGCCCGCTCGGCTATCGCTTCCAGCTGGGCAAAGCACAGATGGTGCGGGAAGGGGGTGACGCGCTCGTCGTCTCGTCGGGTTTCATGACCATGCGCGCGCTCGATGCGGCGGCGGCGCTGGCGGCGGAGGGGATCGGGATCGGCGTTCTCCATTCCCCTACGATCAAACCCCTGGATGAAGCGACAATCCTTGAGGCGGCGGCGAAGACCCCGCTCCTCATCACGGCGGAGAACCACACGCGCATCGGCGGACTGGGCGAAGCGGTCGCGACGGCGGCGATGCGCGCGGGGGTCCATCCGCCCTTCCGCCAGATCGCCTTGCCGGACGAGTTTCTGGACGCGGGCGCCCTGCCCACGCTCCACGACCAATATCGCATCTCCGCCAAAGCGATGGCGGAGCAGATCAAGGGATGGCTGCGCGCCTAACGGTCGTCCGCGTCCGACCCGCGATCGGGAATGACGAACTCCTTCGGCGCGATGTCGACCCCGGCGCGAGCGTCTGAGAGCGCGACCGTCGTCACGCCGCCCTGACTGTCGTCGATGATCCACTGGCGCAACTCCAGCGGGTTGGAGCCGAACACCAGCGTGATGGAGCCGCGATCAGGATAATCGGGATCGATGGCGAGGACGCGCATCTGCCCGTCCGACTGCTCGATGCTGCGCACCGCGCCCTCGCGCCCGAGGTTCACGTCGTCCTTCAGGATCAGGTTCAGCGGCGTCTCCGACAGCGGATAGCGGTCGATCGCGTCGTAGCGCTTGTCGATCACGCCCACCCAGAACCCATCCGCAATCACCAGCGCCGGGTTCGGCTCGTTATACTCGAACCGAATGCGTCCCGGGCGGGAGATCAGGAAGCGCCCCTCCGACAGCACCCCATCGGGGTCGATCTGCACGAAATCGCCGGCGAGCGTCGAGATGCCGTTCAGGTACGCGGAGATGCGCGCCAGCTCGCGCGCATCGCTCGATTGAGCGGGCGCCTCAGCGGGCAGGGCGGCGGCGAAGGTCAGCGCGGCGGCGGCGGAGAGGAGCGTTCGTCTGTTCATGGAGGCGATATAGGTGGGATTAACGGCGAAAAACAGGCGCTGTTGCAGGGGATCACATCACCGCCAGACGCGACGGATGCACGTGTCGCCATCGTAGCCGCCGCGCGCGCCGCGCCGGCGCCTCCGGGCCTTTAGCGCAGGCTCTTCACAGCTTGCGCGATGCGGAGCGAGCCACCGACATTTCGATGATTCTAGTTTTCCGGCATGCCGGAATACCAGAATGCCGGAATTCTGGTTTTCTTCACCAAAGTTTAACTCTTTGGGCGCAGATGAAAGGCGCCATGCGAATGGCGCGCCCTCAGATGAGTACATGTGAGTTATCTTTTTGAATCAGTGAGTTAGTCCCATGTCCCCATGGGGACATGCTGAAACTCAGTCATCCACGACGAAGATATGCAACGCCACCGGCCCATGGGCGCCGAGCTGCAATTGCTGCCCGATATCCGCCGACCGCGACGGCCCGGTCACGAAATTCAGCGTGCGCGGGTCGCGACCGGAGGCGCGATGGGCGGCGAAGAGCTCCTCGAAACCGGGGTGGATATCGCTAGCCTTAACGGCGACGAAATGTGTCTCGCCGAGGAAGGTCAGCGTCACCGGATTGTCCGGCCCGGAGCAAAGCGCGAGCGTGCCCGTCTCCGCCAGCGCGTAGGGCGCGACGGAGAGCGTCGCGGGCTCCTCGATCCGGCCAACGCCCTTGGAGACCTCCACCTGCCCCCAGTCGCGACCGCCTAGCGCAGCGTCCTCGCCCATGCGCACGGATTGGCCGAGGTTGCGGTTCCGAAGCTCGTCCGACAGCGCTTTGGGCAGATCGTCCATGGAGGCGATGCGGCTGACGGTGGCGTCGGCCTTCGTCGCCTTGTCAATAAACTGGGCGACGCGCACTTCGCCCTCGGTCTCGCTCTGCGCCGGGCGGAGCGCGCGACCCTTGGGCTCGCCGAGCCGCTCCGACACCGCGGCCGCCCGCGCCGCCGCTGCGCCGCCTTCAGAGAGGCGGGAGCGCAGCTTGTCGAGAATGCGTTCGCGGGCGCTCATGACTGCGCCCCCATCTGAGCCGCCTTCTTCTTCTGCGCCGCCTTCCATTGCGCCATGAAAGTCCCGCCCTCCGGCGCCGGGAAGTCGCGGTGATCCGTCCAGCCCTTGCCGAGGGGGAGCGAAGCCATCTTCCGCTTCTTGCCGGCCATCAGCTTCAGCGCGCCCATCGCCATCCGCGTCGCCGCCCGATAAAGGCCGGGTCGCTTTGCGAAGAAGGCCCAGACGCCCAGACCGTAGCGCGCAGCGGAGGGGGTGAGGTTCCGCTCGAATTCCTCCTCCCGCCAGTGGCGCATCATCTTCGGCAAGGGGATGCGCATCGGGCAGACCGCCTCGCATCGCCCGCAGAAGGTGGAGGCGTTGGGCAGCATCCCGCCTTCCTCCACCCCGATGAGCCCGGGCGTCAGCACGGAACCCATCGGGCCGGGATAGACCCAACCATAGGCGTGCCCGCCGACCGATTGGTAAACCGGGCAGTGGTTCATGCAGGCGCCGCAGCGGATGCAGCGGAGCATGTCCTGGAACTCCGACCCGATCATGTCGGTCCGGCCGTTATCCAGAAGGACGACGTGATACTCCTCCGGCCCGTCCGGGTCTTCGGCGCGGCGGGGGCCGGAGGATAGCGTCGTGTAGACCGACATCTCCTGCCCCGTGGCGGAGCGGGCGAGGACGCGGAGGACGGTCGCCGCGTCCTCCATCGTCGGCACGATCTTCTCCAGAGACGCCAGCACGATATGCACCTTCGGGAGCGACTGGCTGAGGTCGCCGTTGCCTTCGTTGGTGACGATGATCGACTGCCCGGTCTCCGCGATCAGCATGTTGGCCCCGGTGATCCCGACCTCCGCCTCGAAGTATTTCTGGCGGAGGACGGCGCGCGCCTCGCGCAGCATCCCTTCGAGATCGTCGAGGTTGCGATCCTCCGGCAGATGCGTGTGCGTCTCGCGGAAGAGGTCCTTGACCTCGTCCACCGTCACGTGGATCGCAGGCGCGATGATATGGGAGGGCGTCTCGTCGCGAAGCTGGATGATGTACTCGCCGAGATCGGTCTCGACCGGCTTTATCCCGTTCTCCTCCAGCATCGCATTGATCCCGGCTTCCTCCGAGATCATCGTCTTGCCCTTGTTGACCGTCTTCGCCCCCGCCTTGCGGCAGATATCGAGGACGATCTTCTGCATGTCCTCCGCCGTCTCCGCCCAGTGGACGTGGCCGCCCGCATCCGTCACCTGCGTCTCATAACGCTCCAGATAGAGGTCGAGATGGCCGAGAACGTGATCCTTCAGCGCCTTGGCGTCGTCGCGGATATCGTCGAACTGCGGAACGGCGGCGCGGGCGGTCGCGCGCTTGCCGACGAAACCCGTGCCGGCGGCGCGCATCGCCTCCTGCACGTTCTCGTTCGCCATCGCCTCTTTGACGTTCTGCTTGAAGTTCTTGGTTGTGGGCACGTGGAGGGTCATGAGGCGTCTCCTTCGCCGATCGCGGGCGTGTTGGTCATGCCCGCCAGCACTTCGATGACATGCCGCGCCTTAACCGGCTTGCCCTCCCGGCTCAGCTTGCCCGACATGTTCATCAGGCACCCGAGATCGCCCGCGAGGATCGTATCGGCGCCAGTGTCGGCGATGTTACCCGACTTGTCGCCGACCATCTTGTTGGAAATGTCTGGATACTTCACGCAGAACGTGCCGCCGAAGCCGCAGCAGACCTCGCTGTCCTTCATCTCCTCCAGCTTCAGCCCTTCAACGTAGGAGAGCATCGCGCGCGGTTGCTGCTTCACACCGAGGGACCGAAGGCCCGAACAGCTGTCGTGATAGGTGACCGTGCCGTCATAGGCGACGTCGCTGGGAACGAACTTCATCACGTCGTGGAGGAAGGAGACGATCTCATGGGATTTCGCCGACAACGCCTCCGCCCGCGCTTTCCAGTCCGGCTCGTCGTCGAAGAGCTGCGGATAGTCCTTGATGATCGTCCCCATGCAGCTGCCGGACGGGCCGACGACGTAATCATATTCCTCGAACGCGGCGATGACCGACTTCGCCATCTCCCGCGTCGTCGCCCTGTCGCCGGTATTGTAGGCGGGCTGGCCGCAGCAGGTTTGCGCCTCCGGGACCTCCACATCGCAGCCCGCTTCGGTTAGCAGACCCACGGCGGCGAAGCCGACGGAGGGGCGGAACATGTCCACCAGGCAAGTGACGAAAAGCGCGACGCGCGGGCGGTCTGTCATTGGCTGTCCTCAGAAAGGCGGCTGGCCCCGAATTGGTAATCTCGGTTTACCGCTGGCCGCCCCCCGCGTCCATGAGCGGGGCGGTCGCAGGTGACGCCGGATCTCTCTCTCGAAGCTGAGTATCAAGGTCCCGTTTGCGGCGTGGACGAGGTCGGACGCGGGCCATGGGCCGGGCCGGTCACAGCCTGCGCGGTGATCTTCCATTCATCCCCACCTCTCGGCCTGAACGATTCCAAGAAACTGACCGCCAAACGGCGGGAAGCGCTGGTCGACGCCATCCACGCCGCCGCCCATGTCGGACTGGCGGAGGCGACGGTGGCGGAGATCGACGCGGTGAACATCCTTCGCGCCTCCCATCTCGCGATGGTCAGAGCGATCGCCGCGCTCCCCGTTCGACCCGCCCACGCCCTGATCGACGGCAATCGCCTGCCGGAGGATCTGCCTTGCCCTGGAACGGCGGTGATCAAGGGCGACGGCCGCTCCGCCTCCATCGCCGCCGCGTCGATCATCGCGAAAGTGGCCCGCGACGATCTTATGGCGAAGCTCAGCGTGGAGTTCCCGCATTACGGGTGGGAGCGGAACGCCGGATACGGCGTGAAGGCCCATGCGGAGGCCCTGCGCGCCCACGGGGTGACACCACATCATAGGCGCAGCTTCAAACCCATCCACAACATGTTGTGTGAAGAAAATTAAATAACTTACTGATTCCATTCATTTATTGACCGTAGAATCGCGATGACTCATTTTGAGCGTCGAGAGCTGATTCGCGGGCGGACCCATGACGAAGAACAAAGTGGAATCAAAAGGTTCCAAGCTGACCTTAAACTCGATCATCCAGGGCGACTGCATCGCCGCGATGAACGCCCTGCCGGCGGAGTCGGTCGACCTGATCTTCGCCGATCCGCCCTATAACCTTCAGCTGAAGGGCGACCTGCATCGCCCGGACAATTCCCGCGTCGACGCCGTCGACGACGAATGGGATCAGTTCGAAGGCTTCGCCGCCTATGACCGCTTCACCCGCGAATGGCTGAAAGCCGCGCGCCGCGTTCTGAAGAAGGACGGCGCGATCTGGGTGATCGGCTCCTACCACAACATTTTCCGCGTCGGCGCCGCGGTGCAGGACCTCGGGTTCTGGATCCTGAACGACGTCGTCTGGCGCAAGACCAACCCGATGCCGAACTTCCGCGGCAAGCGCCTGACGAACGCCCATGAAACGATGATCTGGGCGGCGAAGTCGGAGGCGGGCAAGTACTGCTTCAACTACGACGCGCTCAAGCAGATGAACGACGGCGTGCAGATGCGCTCCGACTGGGAGTTCCCGATCTGCTCCGGCGGCGAGCGGCTGAAGACGGAGGACGGGGAGAAAGCCCATCCGACGCAGAAGCCCGAAGCGCTCCTCCACCGTCTGATCGTCGGCACGACGCAGCCGGGCGACGTGATCCTCGACCCGTTCTTCGGCACCGGCACCACCGGCGCCGTCGCCAAGCGGCTCGGCCGCAATTGGATCGGGATCGAGCGGGAGAGCGCCTACATCAAAGTCGCCCGCGAGCGGATTGCGAAAGAAGTGAAGGTCGAGAACGAAGGCCTCGCCGTCACCGCGTCCAAACGGAAGGAAAAGCGCGTGCCCTTCGGACAGGTGGTGGAGCGTCAGATGCTCCGCCCCGGCGAAGTGCTCGTCAGCCCGAACGGCCGCCACACCGCCAAGGTGCGCGCCGACGGCTCCCTCATCAGCGCCGACGCTGTCGGCTCGATCCACCAGGTCGGCGCCGCCGTCGAAGGCGCGCCGAGCTGCAATGGCTGGACTTACTGGCACTTCAAGCGCGACGGGCGCCCGGTGCCGATCGATGTTTTGCGTCAGCAGATCAGGGCGGAGTTGCAAGCCTGACGAGGGGTGTACCGGGCGGGTCATGTCTCGACCCGCCCGATCCCCGCATACATTACACGGAATTCACGAGTTTCTGCCTGGAGCCTTCCTGCGGCTCACCACTCACCCCGCGCCAACTGGCGCGGGGTTTTTTCTAACAAGAACGCAATCTTAATCATAAATACCCCATTATCGGGCAAAGATTCGCCGCATTCATCACCCACACCCTCAATTGTGGAGGGTTAATGCGCCGGACCCATATGTCCCACAGGCGCAAATGGATATTGAAGCGCGCACATGGCTGAACTTACAGGCAGCGACGACATTGGCGGGACGAACCAGTCGCCAGAGAACGACTTCGGCGATTTCGGATTCTGGTTCGAATGGATCGAATTCACCAACAGCCCCTCCAACCTGACCCAAGCCGGGTTCGACACGGTCGACGGGTCGCTCGGGGCGGGGCAGACCGTCTACAACGCCGGCGGCACAGACGATCTCGACAACCTCGTCTCCAACGCCAGCGCCGCGAACCTCGGCAATAGCGGCGAGCGCTTCGCCGTCCGCGTCACCACCGTTCTGACCATCGATCAAGCGGGCGACTACACGTTCGACGTCCGGTCCGACGACGGCGTGATCCTCTATGTCGACGGCGTTCGCGTGGTGACCGACGACAGTCTGCACGCGCCGCGCACCCGCTCCGGGACCGAAAACCTCGAAGCCGGCGAGCGCGAAATCGTCATCATCTACTTCGAGCGGACGGGCCAGAACGTCCTCGAAGTCGACATAAGCGGCCCCGACTACCCGACGCCGATCCAGCTCCAGAACGCAGACGTTCAGGCCAACGCCCTCGCCGATACGGTCACAGGCGGAGAGGGCGACGACACGATCATCGGCGGGGACGGCGATGACGAGCTTTTCGGCGGAACCGGCGAAGACTCCATCGAAGGCGGCGACGGCGACGACCTGATCGAAGGCGGCGGCGACGACGACCAGCTCTTCGGCGGGGAGGGCGCGGACACCATCGACGGCGGCGCCCAGAGCGACGAGATCTTCGGCGGCGCCGGAAACGACAGCATCACCGACACAGACGGCGCCAACACGGTCGAGGGCGGGGCGGGCGATGATACGATCTTCATCACCTCAGGCCCGCAGAACCAAATCGTCGACGGCGGCGACGACGACGACCTGATCACTGTCTTCAACTCCGCGGGGGCGAACAACACCGTCGACGGCGGCGACGGAAACGACACGATCCAGACCGGCGACAGCACCGATACGATCGACGGCGGAGCGGGCGACGACAGTCTCGATGCGGGTCGCGGCGACGATGTGATCACAGGCGGAACCGGCGACGACGTCATAGTCGGCTTCGAAGGCGCGGACACGATCGACGGCGGCGACGACGACGATACCATCGACGGCGGAGCTGGCTCCGACAGCGTCACGGGCGGAGACGGGTTCGACACGTTTCTGGTCTCGTCCGGCGATGACGTCATCACCGATTTCAACGTCGCCACAGGGCAGAATTTCAACGACGGCGATCAGGCGAATAACGATTTCATCGACCTCGCGCCCTTTTACGACAACATCTTCGAAGCACGCGACGATCTGGCTGATGACGGGCTCCTGAACCAGTCCAACCAGGACGACGACGTCAAAACCGGGACGATCGACTACGGCGATAATACCGCCTTGCCCGGCACGATCGACCTCGTCGGCGCGGCGCCGGGCGACCTCTTCTTCGACAACGTCAACCTGATCTGCTTCGAAGGACGCGGGCTGATCCTCACGCCGAACGGGGAGAAACCGCTGGCGGCGCTGGAGGTCGGCGACGCGGTGCTGACCAAGGACCGCGGCGCGCAGATCGTGCGCTGGATCGGCCGTCGCCGCGTGGTCGGCGAGGGGCGGTTCGCCCCGATTCGATTGCGCGAGGGCGCGTTCGGCGCCGTCCGCGACACGATGGTGTCGCCGCAACATCGCCTGCTCCTCTCCGGCTGGCGTTCCGGACTGATGTTCGGAGAGCGCGAGACATTCGCCGCCGCCAAACACCTGATCGCGGCGAGCGGCGTCGAGCGGTGGGATGAGGCCGAGACCGTCGAATACGTCCACATCGCCCTAGACGCCCATGAGCTGGTGCGCGTCGACGGCGTCTGGAGCGAAAGCCTCTACGCCGGTCCGACGGCGCTTGATGCGATGTCTCCGGGGGGAAGGGAGGAGTTTCTAACGCTCTTCCCCGAAGCGCGCTTCAGCGATCTCGGCGCACCGGCGCGACTACGGCTTCGGGCGAGCGACGCCAGGGCTTGGGCCGCGCATGCGGCCTGAATATCGGATGCGGGAGATTGGTTGACGCGCACCGCTGAGAGGCGCTCATCATCTTTCGCGGATCAGCGAATAGGGCGAGCCGGGTGGCGTCAGTTCTTGGCGGTGGACGCCTTCAGTTTCTCATCGCTGATGCTCTCGATCAGCTCCGAACGCTTGTCGCGCATTTCGCGCCATTTGCGCGCGGCTTCTTCAGCGGCTGAGGTCGATGGCGCGTCTTTCGCCGCAGGCCGACGTTTGCCATCCCACTTTCCATCTTTGCTACGCATAATCAGCATTGTTCAGTCCTCAGCGCTCTCGCCCAGTCTGCGGAACATACCACCAACCCGCGCTTCAATCCAACTAATGGTCTCGAAGAAACGGTCTTGCTCGACAGAATCGGTCGGTTCCGCTTCGTCGCTGTCGACCGTCACGATGTAGACGTCGTCCGGCAACACGGTCGCCGCCGACCCGGCCACTTCGGCTATCGATATCGGAATGACGAAGATCCATTGCAAGCGTGACGTAACGTGCTTCTGCGTCCAGCGATCTTCGACCGCGTTGAAGTGCAGGTCCTCATAGGCGGGATCGTTGACGTCGAAAAACGCGCCTTCGCCCGGTCTTCTGTCGGCGCGCAGGGTGGCGCCGATGAAGGATCGCGCAAGCGGCACGTTGAGAAACTCGTCCAGATCATCTTCGAACCCGCTGTGATGGCGCAGCTGCAGCGCGATCTCGGCAGCGCCGTTGCGAATGGCGGCGTCGGCCTTCGCCCGCGTCATCGGCGTGACGGAGACGCGGATCTTCGATTCTGCGAACCTTGCGAGCCCCTGAAGATCGAAGAGATCGCGCGCGATGGCGGCGATTTCCGCGGGGGTTTCCGATAGGCGCTCTTCCAGGAGGAGCGCGGCGGAGGCGGAAGCGCGCGCCTCCCGCACCGTCTGGCGGACGTCCTCGGCCCCCATGTCCAGGTCGAGAACGCCTATTTCGGTGTCGAGCTCAATCGATACCGAACGCCCCTGCGTCTTCGCGGTCAGACCTTGCCCGCCGAAGATCGTCGTGCGGACGAAGCGCCTCACCCAGGCGAAGAACCCTTTCGGCGCGCGTCGCGGTTGGCTTTCGCCATCGGAGATCTCCACCGCGATGCCGATCGCGTCCCGATCCAGAACCCGCTCGTCGTCGAAGGCCCAGACCGGAAGATTGGACAGAAGCCCGCCGTCGACGAAGTGATCCCGACGTTTGTTCGGCAGGCCTTGCGTGACCCGCCACGCTTTGAAGGCGATGGGTATGCAGCCGGACGCCGCGACAGCGTCGGCGACCGGCACGGCGGGGGTCAGTTCGGGCGAAAAGAGCTGAAGCTCCCCCGTCGACAGGTTCGTCGCAACGATCTTCAGCGTCGGACGGTCAGTGCCGGGACCGAAATGGGAGAAGGTCACCGTCTCCGGCGCGGCGCCGCCGAGCCGCCCTTCCTCCGGAAAAACCTTCTCGGCGAGCAGCCCGCCCAGCGCATTGCGGAACTTCCGCAGACTGGCGAGGCCGGAGATCAGCGCGTAGCCGCCCAGCCCCAGAACAGCGGCCACGCCGGCCATCGCCGCAGCCCCCCAAAGCGCGCCGAACTCGGCGCTGACGACCAGCGGCGCCCCCAGAAGCGCAAGGAGAAGGCTGAGCAGATAGACCTGACGCACCCGCGACCCGAGGCCGCGCAGAAACCGCAGACGCGCCCAGTCGCGCGGTTCGATAAGGTCGAGCGCCGTTTCGTGCCCGTCCGAATACCTGAGAATCGTGTGGTCGCTGTCGACGTCGACGATTTCGTGCGGCTCATAGCCGACGGCGAAGAGCGAGGCGACGATGGCCCCCGCCGACGTACCGGCGACCCCGCGCACTTCGATCCCCTGCTCCCTAATGGCGCCGAGCGCGCCAACGTGAAGCACGCCTTTGGCGCCCCCGCCCTCCAGCGCGATATATCCACGAGATCCCTGAAGCGTCGCCACGTAAATCGCCTGCGTTCAATTCCCGGACGAGCATAGCGCGGCCCCCCGAAATCGCCAAAGGCGCATTCAGCGCGGCATCGGCGTCAGGCCCTTGCCGTAGAGCGTCCAGTCATGGATTTCCGGGTAGAACCGTTTGCGCCACTGGCGGACCTTGGGGTTCATGATCGCGAACCACAAGGGCGGCGCGAGCGCGAACATCACCATCAGCGGATAGCCGAAGGGCAGCTGCGGCGCCTCGTCCTCTTCATAGGTCTGAAGAAGGGGATAGCGGCGGTCCGGCTTGTAATGATGATCGGAATGGCGCTGCAGGTTTATCAGCAGGAGGTTCGTCATCGAATGGGACGAATTCCAGCTGTGGCGCGGCTTGGTGTGCTCATACTTGCCGCCGCCCACGTGCTTTCGCGTAAGGCCGTAGTGCTGAACGTAATTCACCGCCTCCAGCTGGATGATCGCCACTCCCGCCTGCAGGAAGAAGAGCCCGACGCCGTACCAGCCCGCGATCGCGTAACCGACGGCCGCAAAGCCGAGCGACTGCGCAATCTGCCGCCACCACGGATTGCGGAGACCAAAGGCCGCTCGGCCCCGTTTCCGCTCCCGCTCCGCGTCGATCCGCCAGGCTGACGTCGCCGTCCCCCAGATCGCGCGGAGGAGGAAGAGATAAACGATCTCCCCATAGCGGGAGGAAACCGGGTCCTTCGGCGTGCCGACGTAGCGGTGGTGGTTGTAGACATGCTCAGTCGCGAAATGGCCGTAGCAGACGGAGGTGAGGAGGACCTCCCCCAACCCACGCTCGAACTGCGCCTTCGAATGCACCAGTTCATGGGCGTAGTTGATGCCGACCGTTCCGGTGGCGATGCCGACGCCGATCATCAGCCAGTTCGCTTCGCGTTCGCTGAGATGGCCCTGGCTCGCCGCCCAGATCGCCGCGAAGATCATCGCGATCTGCGTAGGAACCCAGGCCCAGGTGACGAAGCGATGCCAGAAGAGGTCCCGGTCGGTCAGGGAAGTATCCGCATTGGTCAGCTCCGGCCCGATGAGCCGGTCGAGGATCGAGGAGGCGAACCATGCGTAAACCGGGACGCCGATGAGCCATAGTCCGCCCGCCTGCGCCGCGATGATCAGGAGCGCGGGCATGACAAAGGACACGGCGAAGGCTGCGGCTGCGACGGGCATGGGCGGAATGTGACCGCGCGGGGGTGTGAAATCAATTAACCGGGGTGCGGCTGAGCGCCCCTCTTCAGTCGCGAGCCACCGCGTCCCGCGCGATGTCGAGCGCCTTGCGCATAACCGTCGGCGCGGCGTCCCGCGCCTCCGCCAACGGCATGTAGCGGCCCGCGCCTTCGGGCCCTTTCGCAACCAGAATGCGCAGCTTCAGCGTGAAATGAGTGAAGACATGACGCGCCTCTTCGGACGCTTCCCGCCAGTCGGCGGCGAACGGCGCGGCGGCGGCGATCGTCTCCGCGCTCGGCGGCGTCTTGGTCCAATCCGGACCGGGCAGGCCGATCATGCCGCCGAGGAGGCCCTTGTCGGGCCGCGTCTCCACCAGCACCTCGCCCGCTTCGTTGAAATGGGCGTAGACGACGTTCACCCGTTCCGGCTTCGGCTTCTTCGGGGCCTTGGCGGGAAGCGACGCTTCGATCCCCTTCGCTCGCGCCGCACAAGGGTCTCGCCATGGGCAAAGCATGCAGCGCGGCGATTTCGGCGCGCAAACGGTGGCCCCGAGATCCATCAGCGCCTGCGCGAAGTCGCCGGGGCGCGCGTCGGGGATCAGCGCCTCCGTCTCCGCTTTGATCGCAGGCTTCGCATCGGGTAGCGGTGTTTCAATGGCGCGGAGGCGGGAGATCACCCGCTCCACATTCCCATCAACCGCCGCTGCGCGCCTATTGAACGCGATCGCGGCGACGGCGCCCGCCGTGTAAGGGCCGATGCCGGGCAGCGCGCGCAGCCCATCCTCGGTATCGGGGAAGACGCCGCCATGCTCCTCCGCCACAACCTCAGCGCATTTATGAAGGTTGCGCGCGCGGGCGTAGTAGCCGAGACCAGCCCATTCCTTCAGCACGTCTTCGCGCGGCGCGGCGGCGAGCGCCTCCACCGTCGGCCAAAGCGAGGTGAAGCGCTCGAAATAGGGTTTCACCGTCGCGACGACGGTTTGCTGAAGCATGATCTCCGACAGCCACACGCGGTAAGGCTCCATTCGGGGCGTCCCCGGCGGCGCGCGCCAGGGCAGGACGCGGGCGTTGGCGTCGTACCAATTCAGGAGATCTGCGGTTTCGGGCTTCATCATCTCACGGGTCTGTGATGGCGCGTATGATCGGATTACGTCGCCGCGCGCGTTTGTCGACTGCACATTGCGGTTAACCTGTGCGAAAGATCGAGCATGACCAGCGACAAAGCGAAACCGCAGACGGAACGCAAGCGCGCGAAAAGCGACAGCGCCTATGAGCGCAAGGCGCGCGGCTTCCTGCGGGCTGGCGAACTGACCCCCGCCGCTTTGAAAACCGCCGGCGCGAAGCGCGGATTCGCGGAGTTGCGGCTGCTGACCGAATGGCGCGCCGTCGTCGGCGAGGCGCTCGCCCGCGTATGCCGCCCGGTGAAGGTCAGCTACAGCCGCAAGGGCCCCGGCCTCGGCGCGACGCTGATCGTCACGGCGGAGGGCGCGCGGGCGCCCGAGGTCGATATGCAGAAAGAGCGCATTCTGGAGAAGGTTAACGCCTTCTACGGCTATCGCGCCGTCTCCCGCCTCTCGATCGACCAGTCGCGGGCGAACATGATGCAGGCGAGGTTGGCGACGACTGGAATGGCGGAAGCCGCCGCAGGATGGAGCGGCCCGGCCGCGAAACCCGCCCCAAGACCCGTCGACGGGGTGGAGGACGAAGGGCTCGCCCTCGCCCTCGCCCGGCTCGGCGCTAACGTCACTGCGAAAGCACGTAAATCCAAGCCGGACGCCGCGAGCGCGGACCCGAACCCAAGGAGATCATGATGAGCGACGATCTTTTCACCCCTTCCCGCCGCGCCGTCCTCGGCGGCGCCGTCGCGGCGACCGCGCTGGCGGCGGCCCCGGCATGGGCCGTCGACGCCGATGAGCTGCGCGCGAAGGGCTACGCCGTCGGCGACGTGGTGAAGGGCGACCCGGACGCCCCGGTCACGATCATCGAATACGCATCGCTGACCTGCCCGCATTGCGGATCGTTCCACCAGAACGCCTATCCGACGATCAAGGCGGACTATATCGACACCGGCAAAGCCAAGCTCATCATGCGGGAGGTCTATTTCGACCAGTTCGGCCTCTGGTCCGCGATGATCGCGCGCTGCGGCGGGGATAGCGGCTATCACACGATGATCGACATGTTCCTGAACCGCCAGCGCGAGTGGTATCAGAATCACGTCCGCGCCTTTAACCAGACGAAGAACCCGCAGCCGATCATCGACGAGATGTTCAAGATCGGCCGTCTCGCCGGGCTTTCCAACGACCGGATGAACGAATGCCTCTCCGATCAGGCGTTCCTTGAGCGGCTCGTCACCGACTACCAGACGAAGTCGTCCGAGGACGGCGTGCGCTCCACGCCGACGTTCTTCATCAACGGGGAACAGGTGACCGGCGCGGTCTCCGCCGCCGAAATGGCGCGGGTGATCGAGAGCAAGCTTTAAAGCCCGTCGCGGAGGAGGTCGCGCATCTCCTCCCGGCTGGAGTTCGAGAGGCCGAGCGCATCCAGCGTTCGGCCTTTTTCATGGAAGTCCTCTCCGCAGACCGCACCGCCCAGCGCCAGGAGGCCTTTGGCGACCGGCGCCGGAACCCCGGCCCAATCGGCGACGGACGTGAGGAACGACAGGCCCAGCGCCACGTCTTCCCGCATGTAGCGATGCTCCGTCAGCGCCAGCGTCTCCCGCCAGTCGCCGCTGTCGGTGAGGTTGTCGTGGGCGAGCGCGCCGTACATCCATTCCTCGCCCCCGCCGTAATGGTCGCGCAGCGGAAAATGCGGCGCGCCATAGCCGAGCGCCTCGCGCACCGCGACGCGTTCGGCGTCCAGCGCGTCCGTGACGCGGCGGATGGCGGGCTGGGTGCCTTCGTTGTGGATGTCCCAGTGCTCGAAATGTTCGATGGGCCCGGCGTTCATCAGGATAAGCGGCGGATGGATGATCGGCCCCGCGTTCATCAGCGCCCCGGAAAGCGCGTCGCCCGCATCCTCCACCGACGGATAGGCGCGGCGGATGATCTCCAGCGCTCGGCCCTTTTCGCAGAGCGGAAAGACGCCGGTGGGAAGGCGCGTCGCGCGAGTGGTGATCGCGATCGTCTCCGGCCCATGTTTGCGGGCGAGATAGGGCAGCGTTCCGGCTTCACCGAAGGCGACGTCGGCGGCGTTACCCGCATCCCGCATGGTTTTCGCGAAGATATACGTCCCGAAAGTTCCGGGCGGCAAAAACGCGACCTGCCCGTCCCGCCAATGCGGGGCGAGCGCGGCGGCGACGTCTTCATGGCTCGTCGCGGGCGTCGGACAAACGACGAGATCAGCGCCATCCATCGCCGCCGCTGCGTCGGCGGTGACGAGCGTAAGGCTCACCGGACGCTTCCCCTGATGGTCCTTTAGCGCGATCGGATCGGGCGTCGCCGCCGCTTCAACCGGATCGCGCCGCCATAGGCGCACCTGATGCCCCTGTTCGGAGAGATCGGCGGCGGCGGCGAACCCGCCATTGCCGCCGCCGATTACGGTGATCTTCATCGCGTCGCCTCCCTTCAGGTCCGGAACTTCAGTCTTCCGGCATTCTAACATTCCGGAATGCCGGAAGGTTGAAAGGTTAGCGCGCGACGAAGCGACAGCGCCGCCGCGAACGGCGCTTCAGAGGTTCAGGCGAAGCTGAGGTTCCCCGCTCGAGGTCTTCTCCACCGTCGCGCCGTCCCGGGCGATGTTGGCGTTGAGCCGTCGGCGCAACACCTCCATCGCCGGAAAGGCGGAAACGTTCACCGGGTGGTCCAACTCCAGCTTCACGCGGAACCGTCCGTCGCTGAGCAAGCGGACGCCGATCACCTCGGCGGCGATCGGGTGGCCGAGATAGGCTCCCGTCACATGGTCTCCGAGCGCAACGGGCGGGCCGGGCGGCTGATTGCCCATGGCGGCGAAGGCCGTGTTCCAGTCGCGATAGCCGCGCTGGCGGGCGATCGCCTCCAGCGCCTGACTGTGGGTGATTTGCCGCCCGGTTTCGGACAGCGCGGTGCGCAGGCGTTTCGCCTGGCATTTCAGGTCTTCGATAGCGGTCGTCATCACGCGCGCCTTTCACATCCTCAGATGCGCGACCAAACGGTTCGTTCGATCAGGTCGGTCGGGGTCCGCATTGCCGCCGCGCCGCATCTGCTGATGGGAGACGAAAGCGTGCATTGTTCGGAGACTTCACCAAGGCGTACGCCAGCGGACGGCGGGCGCTCCGAGCCCGTAGGTGGCGAGTTAGGCGCGCCGGCGCGCAGGCGCAAGCGTCTCGCCCCGCTGATCATGTGGCGAAGCCAACTCAGCTTGCCGAAATGCAACAGTCGGGGGCAGATGAGGCGATCGATCCATGCGCCAGTCCTGATCCGGATCGTCGAGAATGAGACGCCGCGCCGCGAGCAGCGCCTCCGCCATGGCGATCGGGCTGGCGGCGACAAGGTGGCGCCGCCTCCAGTCGGGCGCGAAGCTGGACTGAAAGCGGCGCGCGCTCTCGAGGCCCAGCGACGCCGCAAACCGGCGGTGAAGGCGCGCGCCGATCGCGGCGTAGGCGCCTTTAAGTCCTTCGAGGCCGGCGAACGGGACCAGCGAAAGGCTCACGCGCCCCGCGCCTTCCTCCGCCGCAGACCGCACGGCGGCGTCGACGAGAGCGCGAACCGTCCCCTCCGGCGCGTCGTCCGCGCGGCGGACAACATCGAGCGACCATGCCGCCCCGTCGCCCGCACGGCGAAAGGAGACGAACGCGACGGGCGCGTCTTCCAGCCACGCGCTGAATATGACGTGCGCGCGCATGACTTCCGGACGCCACCTTGACATGGCGAAGCCAGGTTCCGCCGCGGCCCGCGCGAGCGACCAGGCGTCCGCGACGTCCGACAGCGCGTCCGTCGGCGCGTCGCCGGGGAGGTGGCGACGGATCACGGCCGCCGGGCGAGGCGCCTCGCCGGATTTCGAGGCGCGCGCGGCGCCCTCCGCGCTATCGGGCGCGCAGGACAAAGGTTGAAGAACCCCCTCCTCCCCTAAAGGCGCGACGGACATGCCTCGTCTCTCCCAGAACTCGGCGGATCGTTCCGTCGCGCCGTACGCGGAGAGCGTCGCCCCGACGGCGCGCGCTTCCTCCTCCAACCCATCGATGAGAGCGGCCCATTCGCGTTCCGGGGCGATCGGATCGCCCAGCATCAGCCAGATGCGCCCGGATACGCCGTACATCGCGAAACCTGAGAGCGAGCGGGGCTGATAGATCCGCTTGTCGCCGAGAAAGGCGAGCGCGCCGTCCGGGTCGCTTGAGACGTCGATCGCCCAGTCGACGCGATCCCTCAACTCCTCCCCCGTCGTGATAGAGACAGCGGGCGTTCGCGGCGCGTACATGACCATTCCGGCGGCGGGGATCAGCGGCGCGGTATGATAGATGAGACGGAAGATCGCGATGGCCGCGATGACGGCCTCCGGCGCCGCAGTCGGTAGAAAGACGAGCAAGATCGCCTCAAACGGGCCGATGCCGGCGGGGGCGCCCGAAAGGAGACCGGCGAGCGTCGCGACGGCGACGATGAAGATCAGTTTGACCAGATCCGGCGCGGCGCCGGATGGCAAAAGCGCCGAAAACGCCACAGCCGCGCAGATGAGGTAAAGCCCGGCGATGGATGAAAAGGCGCAAAGCGACCGCATGGCGCCGCCGAAGGTTCGCTTTTCCCCGACCCGGAGCGCAGCGAGAGAAACGACGACCGTGAGCATCGCGAAGGCTACGGCGCGCACCCCATCTTCGCTGACGCCGAAGAACAGAGCGAGCGTCTCCGGCAGGATCAGCGTCAGCGCCGCGGCGAACACCGTGGCCCCGCCGATAAAGCCGAGGAGGGCGATCAGCGAGAAGACGCCGGCCTGATATGTCTTTACGCCGTTCGCCCGGTAAATCCGCGCCCGCGCCGCCGCCCCGCTGTGAACGCCGAGCCCTAGCGACTGCGACATAACCGAACCGGCGAAACCGCCCAGCAGGCGCCGCGGCCACGGCAGGTAGAGGGCGCGGCGCATCCGAGCGTTCAGCGCCGTCGCCGCGATCAGGTCCGTGCAGGAGACGGCGAGGAGGCTAACCACGCCGCAGAGCGCCGCCAGTGCGATTGCGGACGGCGCGACGGCGGCCATCGCGCCGAGGACGCCCTTGATCGTCAGATCCTCGTATCGCTGAAAGATCAAATAGAAACAGCCGACGGCGATGGTGGCGGCGGGCGCGAACCGTAAAACGGCCGCCCACACGAGGTCGGCGGACCTGTCCTTGGTCAGGAAAAGCCGTTTCTCATCATCGCGGTCGACATCGCCGAGCATCCGCTTCGCTTATCAGCGATTCCCTGCCGAGCAGTGAACGAGCGCCGGCCGGTTCAACGCATCGGGCCAAGCCCCTCAAGGCCGACATCGCGCTTTCAGGGCTTTGGGCCGCAACCCTGCGGCCGGCGTCGTCAGAGCGCTTCGCCGCGCATCAGGCGGGGCGTCTCCCCCGCGAGGCCGGAAGCGGTTTTCATGAACCAGCGCTTCGCGCCCGGCATCTGGTTGACGGCGGCGATGCCGAAATCGCGGATCGCCCGGATCGGACCGATATCGTTGGAGAAGAGGCGATTGAGCCCGTCGCAGGCGAAAGCCAGCGCCGTCGCGTCGAAGCGGCGCCACTGCTGATACCGCTTAAGAACCGCGATATCGCCGATGTCTTCGCCCTGCCGCATCGCCTCCGCCAGAACCTCCGCCAGCGCGGCGGCGTCGCGGATGCCGAGGTTGAGGCCCTGTCCCGCAATCGGGTGGATCGCATGGGCGGCGTCGCCCGTCAGCGCCAGACGCGGCGCGACGTAGTCATGCGCGACCGAGAGTTTCAGCGGATAAGTCCAGCGACCGCCCTCCAGCGACAGCGGTCCGAGGAAATCGCCGAAGCGGCGTTCGATCTCAGAAAGGTAGCCGGCGTCGGAGAGGCCCTGAATGCGCTCCGCCGTCCCGCGCCGCTCCGTCCAGACGAGGGAGGAACGGTCGCCCTTCAGGGGCAGGATCGCAAAGGGCCCGGCGGGCAGGAAAAGCTCATGCGCGACGCCGTGGTGGGGTTCCCGATGGCCCACCGCGCAGACGAGGCCGTTCTGCGGGTAATCCCACGCGACGCTGCGAATTCCCGCCGCCGCGCGCAGCGGGCTTTCGCGCCCGTCGCAAGCGACGATGAGGCTGGCGGCGATGGTCTCGCCGTTCTCCAGCGTTGCGAGGGCGCGGCCGGGCTCCGCCGTCATACCGCTGACGCGAGCGCCGTAGCGCTGTTCAATCAGATCGCTCGCGGCCATGGCGTCGAGCGCGGCGGGGCGCAGGTGGCGATCCTCCACCATCCAGCCGAAGACGCCGCCCTCGGCCTCCCTGTGGTCGAAATGGAGGAAGAGGGACGAGGCCCCTTCGCTCACCCGCCCGTCGGTGACCAGCACGTCCTGCATGATCTGCGCGTCGTCCGCCACGCGATCCCAGACGCCGACCTGCGCCCAGAACCGCTGCGAGCCGAGGGGCACGGAATAGGCCCGTCCGTCGAACGCTTCGGGCTTCGCGGGTTTCGGACCGGCGTCGAGAGAGATGACGTTCAATCCCGCCGCCGCCGCGCCCAGCGCCGCCGCCGCCCCGGCGAGGCCGCCGCCGACTACGATGACGTCCGTATCGAGAGAATTGCTCATGCCGCCTATATCGGGTCGCGCGCCGCCGCTGTCCACGCGACAGGATCGCCAGCGCTCGCCTTAGCCCGTTCCGCGCCTTGGCCGGACGTCATCACAATCCGGGAATGTCCCCATCACCCGAGCGCGCTTGACCTCGGCGTCAGAAGACGCGACCGCTTGAGCGATTGAAAAGGGTTCCAGATGACCGACGGCTTAAAGACGTTCACCGCCGCAGACGGCCTCTCTCTCGCCTATCGGGACGAGGGCGCGGGCGATCCGCTCCTCTGCCTCGCCGGGCTCACCCGCAACCACCGCGATTTCGACGAGTTCGCCGTCCTGATGCGCAACCGTTATCGCGTCATCCGCCTCGACAGCCGCGGGCGCGGCGCCTCCGACCGCGATCCGACTTACGCCAACTACAATCCGCTGACCGAGGCCGGGGACGCCCTCGCCCTGCTCGATCATCTCGGCATCGAGCGGGCGACGATCATCGGCTCCTCCCGCGGCGGCATGCTCGCCATAATGATCGCCGCGACAGCGCCCCATCGCCTACGGGGCGTCGTATTGAACGACGTCGGACCGCAATTGAAGCCGGAGGGGCTGGCCGTGATCGGGAGCTATCTCGGCGTCGTGCCGAAGGCGAAGACCATCGACGAAGCCGCCGCCGGGATGGAAGCGGCCTTCGGCGCCGACTTCCCCGGCGCCGGCCGCGACTTCTGGCGCGGCTGGGCGGAGCGGGGGCTGAACGTCACCAGCGACGGGCTGGAGCTGAACTACGATCCGAAACTACGCGACGCCACGATGGAGCAGATCGCCGCCGCCGACCCCGACGGACCCGGTCTCTGGCCCGCCTTCATGGCGCTCGGGCCGATCCCGACGCTGCTCTTGCGAGGCGAAAACTCCAACCTCCTCGGCGCCGACGGCGAAGCGGCGATGCTGGAGAAGAAGCCCGACATGCTGACGCAGGTCGTCAAAGACCGCGGCCATATTCCCCGCCTTGACGAGCCGGAGGCGATCAGCGCCATCAACGCAATCCTGGAACGCCTGCTATGACCGAAGCCATCGCCATCGAAGACATCCGCACCGCCGCCGAACGGCTGGAGGGCGCGGCGGTGAAGACCCCGCTTCTGGAGAGCGACAACCTCAACGTCATCGCCGGGCGGCGGGTGTTGGTGAAGGCCGAATGCCTCCAGCGCACCGGGTCGTTCAAGTTCCGCGGCGGGTGGAGCGCGCTCTCCGCCCTCTCCCCCGCTGACCGGGAGAAGGGCGTCATCGCCTTCTCGTCCGGCAACCACGCGCAGGGGGTCGCTCTGGCGGCGAAACTGCACGGCGCGCCCGCCGTGATCGTCATGCCGTCGGACGCCCCGCAGATGAAGATCGCGAACACGCGGGGCTACGGCGCGGAGGTCATCCTCTACGACCGCTGGGGCGAGAGCCGGGAGGAGATCGGGGCGAAACTCGCCGCCGATCGCGGCCTCACCCTCATCAAACCCTATGACGAGCCGATGGTGATGGCGGGTCAGGGCACCTGCGGGCTGGAGATCGCCGAACAGGCGGCGGCGAAGGGCGTGACCGAAGCCGACGTGATCGTCTGCTGCGGCGGCGGCGGGCTGACCGCGGGGATCGCGCTGGCGCTGGAGGCGGCGGCGCCGGGCCTGCGCGTCCGCCCCGCCGAACCGATCGGCTACGACGACACCAAGCGCTCGCTGGAAAGCGGAAGGCGGGAGCGGATCGACGGCAATGAAGCCTCCATCTGCGACGCCATCGTCACGCCCATGCCGGGGGAGCTGACCTTCCCCGTCACCATCCGCCTCTGTTGCCCGGGCCTCGCGGTCTCCGACGAAGAGGTTCGCTGCGCCATGGCGACCATCTGGAAGCACCTGAAGGTCGTGGCGGAGCCCGGCGGCGCCGTCGCCGTCGCCTCCGCCCTCTTCCGACGGGAGGAGATCGAAGGCGACGCGGTGATCTGCACCATATCGGGGGGCAATGCGGACCCGGATGTCTTCACCGGCGCGCTTTCGGATTACGGCGACGCGCCGTGACCGCCTTCACCATCGCCAGCTTCAATGTGAAGAACCTGATCGGCCCCGATCGGGAATACTACAAATGGGAGCGTTACACCGGTGAGGAAGCTGCGTGGAAGCAGGATTGGCTCTCCGATCAGCTCCTCGGCATGGACGCCGATATCGTCGGTTTTCAGGAGATTTTCGAGGAAGACGCGCTGCAAGCGGTCGTCGCCATGACCAACGCCAAGGGCGAGGAGCTGAACGAGACGTCGCAGCCGAACCCGCGCGCCCGCTACGCCCGGAAGATGATCTTCCGCAAGCTGAAGTTCGAGCCCTACCCGGAGGGCGGCCTCGCCTTCCTGCCGAACATCCATGACACGGGCGAACCGGGCCGCCGTCGCCCCGGCCTCGCCATCCTCTCTCGCCATCCGTTCATCGAGCCGCCCGTGGCCATTCAGGACATCTCCGACGACCCGGTGGAGATGCGCTTCGCCCAGCTCGGCGGCGGGGAGGCGGGGAGTTACCGGCTGGAGAGCCTCTCCCGCCCCCTCGTCCGCGCAGAGATCGACGTGGGCGGGCAGGCGATCACCGTCTTCAACCTCCACTTGAAATCGAAGCTCGGCGAGTTCGAAAGCGGCCATGACGGCGCCCCCGAACGCAATCTGCTCGACTACGACCCCGTTGGCCGCGCCATAGGCGAAGCGCGCGCGCTGATGCGGCGGACATGCGAGGCAGTCGCCGTGCGCCGCCTCGTCGTGAGGGAGCTGGACGCCGGGAACCCCGTCGTCGTCCTTGGTGATTTCAACGACGGGGAGCACGCCGTCTCCTCCGCCGTCATCGCGGGGGAGCGGCCGTTCAAGAACTACGCTTGGCTTCGCCGCCACGACGCCAAGCGGCCCAACCAGCGATACACCGATCAGGAGAACGAGCAGATACAGGAGGCCGTCTCCTCCAAACGCCTGATCTCGGCGGAGGCGCTGCATACTCGCAAATCCCTGCGCGACATGATCTACACCTCGGCCTTCGGCGGGGTGTACGAGAGCATCGACCAGATCCTTTTGAGCCGCCATTTCCAGCCTGATTACGCCGGAGCCGATTTCACGCTCGACTACCTTCAGGTCTTCAACGACCACCTCACCGACGGATCTTTCGAGGAAGCGCCCTACAACAAGCTAGCCTCCGACCACGGCCAGCTCGTCGCGACGATCAGACCGAGGTGAGCGCGCGGGCGTCGGTTTGACGCCCTCGGGCTAAGAACGGGCCATGATAACGCGAGGCGATGGCGGTGGAGGGGCGCATGGATAGCGATTACAGAAAGGGCGTGCTGATCGTGGCGGCGGGCGCCCTCCTCTACGCGCCTGACAGCCTGATGCTGCGTCTGATGAATATGGAGCAGTGGCCGACCGTCTTCTGGCGCGGCCTGCTCGGCGGCGCGATCGTCGCGATCGCCTACTTCATGGTCTATCGGTTCGACCTGTTTCGACGCTGGATCGACCTCGGCCGCCCGGCGCTCTGGTTCATCGCCGCCTATGTCCTGACGACGCTCTGCTTCGTCTACGCGATACGGGAGACGAGCGTCGCCAATACGCTCTTCATGGTGTCGGTCTCGCCCGTCTTCTCCGCGCTCATCTCCTGGGTCTGGTTGGGCGAGCGCCCGGACCGGCGAACCGTCCGAACGATCATCCTCGCGCTGATCGGCGTCGCGATCATCGCCTACGGGTCGGAGAAAGGCGGACCGAACTCGCTCGACGGCGATCTGGGGGCGCTGGGGGCGGCGTTCTTCCTCGCCTGCACGTTCGTCATCGCCCGCTCGGTGCGGCCCAAGAGCATGTCGCCCCTCGTCGGCCCAGCCGGTCTCGCTTCCGCTCTCGTCGCCTTTCCGCTGGTCGGCGACTTCTCTATCCCCGACGGCTCGCTTTGGCCGCTTCTGGCGATGGGCCTCGTCATCATGCCGCTGGCGACCTGGTGCCTGACCACCGGCCCCCGCCTGATCCCCGCGCCGGAGGTCAGCCTTCTGATGCTGATCGAAGCCGTCGTCGGTCCCCTGATCGTCTGGTGGGCGCTCTCAGAATACCCCGGAGATCTGACGCTGGTCGGCGGCGCGGTGATCCTCGGCGCGCTCGCCTGGTCGAGTTTTGAGCGGCTCTCCGCATCGAAAGCGTGAAAATTTTGCGGAAAAACTTCGCCGCATAGCGGCGCCAGGGCGCGATTCACGGCTTTTGTCACGCTCGTTTCACGCCGAATCGTTCAGAAACCTCTCATCGGGGCGGCTACCGCCAAAGGGGGTTGAGGTAGAAATTTCAGCAGAAGTTCCGGTCGCTTTCCGTCGGCGCGGTTGAGGGATTTTTCCCGACGCCGGGCCATGAGACAGACGGGCCGCAGTGGGGTTGTCGACCTGGACCGGAATGACCGCTAGCTCTGTGTGGGGCGCGGATCACGGGCCCCCGACTTCGGTCGGGGGCCATTTCTTTATGGCGCATGGGGCTCGTCCGCGCTCTCGCGATCCGAGACGTGAAGAAACGCCTAAAGAAACGTCGAATTGACGCCCCAGCGGCGATGAACTCACGCTGCGCTCACGGCGGCTGAGTAGGAATCAGGCGGTCGGAGCATTGATCCCGGCGGCGGAACGAAAACCTTTACCCTGATGGGGCGCGGCGATGGCCGGGGCGCGGAGAATTTCCCTCTGCGCCAGAGACACCGACGCCGCCGCGCGAAGAGCGATCTTCGGTCCTGTCCCACCTCGTTGTCTCCCGTCGTCAGACGGGATCTCTCTCACACTGACCCCCGGCCTCGCGCCGGGGGTTTTTTTGTTCCGGATGTCGCCGCCGCCCGGCGTTATCGCAGCCGAGGGCGGCATCCGGCGCGCAGAAACCGTCGTTCGCTTCAGGACCCGCTGGACGCCCCCAGATCCACGATGCGAGCGGAGGTGTCGCCCCGATCGCTCCAGAGGTTCCGCAGCGCCTCCGACATCACGTCGACCGTTTCGTCGCCGGTCAGACCCGGCGCATAGGCGTCGAGACCGATGGAGGCGTAGAGGTTGGCGAACGAGTTCTGCAGGTCGGCGAAGGCGATGTCGTGGCGTAGATCGGCCAGGATCGCATTCAGCTCCTCCCGGATCGCTTCGCGGGACCCTTCCGCGCCCGCCCGCACCCGCGCATTCACCTGACGGGCGATCTCCGCATTGACGCCGGCGAGTTTCGACGCCGTGGTCAGCTCCTCGCTCCGCGCCGCGACCTGGGCGGAGGAGACGTAGACCTGCGTCGCTATCGCGCGCGTCAGAGCCAGCGCGCGAGTGTCGAGAAGCGCGGCGCCCGCTTCGATCGTCTCTTCGCGCTGGGGATAGCGGAAAACGTTGATCAGGTTCCACGAGGCTGTAGCGCCCCAGCCGACCCAGTTCTGGTTGAACAGGAAGTCGTTGGTGGAGGCGTTCACCCCGAGGAAACCGCGGATCGACGGCAGCGCCTCCAGGAGCGCGACGTCGTATTCACGCTCGTTGATGCGCTCGCGGTAGGTGATCTCGCGCAGTTCCGCCCGGTTGCGGAAAGCGAGCTTCGCCAGCTCCGCCGGGGGCTGGTTCACGATCGGCGCCGCGAGCGCGCTACGCGCGGGGATGACCAGATCGTAGTCCGTTCCCTGCGGCACGTTCATCAGCGCGGCGAGCTGGTTCTTCGCGACGGCGAGGTCGCGGCGCAGCTCCTGCACCGAACGATGAATGGTCAGAAGCTCCCGCTGATAGGTCAGGGCGGAGAGCGGCTGCGTCACCCGGCGGGCCGCGAGCTTTTCGGACTGCTCCAGCGCGAAGCTGACGCGGGACTGAAGGTCGGTCAGGCGACCCAGAAGCCGCTCCGCGCTGACGGCCCGCCAATAGGCGGTCCGGACGTCCTCGATCACGCGGTTGATGGCGCTCCGGCGCTGCTCCAGCGCGATCAGAACCTCGTCAGCTTCCTGCTTCGAGCGCACGTAGGAGAGGCCGAAATCGAGGATGTCCCAAGACAGCGTCAGATCCGCCTCCAGCACGTTCCGCTCGCTGGAGCGGGAGGCTTCAAGCGACGTGAGGCCGGTCGTCAGCGACTGGGAGGACGAGCCGGGATCGTTGCTGCGGCCGGTGTAACGAGCGGAGGCGACGAGATCAGGGAGCATCTCGTATTCGGAAAGCTCGAACTCCTCGAACCGGAGCGCTTCCTCCTTCAGCTCGACCTGGTGGTCGAGGTTGTATTTGATCGCCCGCGCCATCGCCTCGTAGAGGTCGACAGGGCCGTCGATCGCCTCTTGCTCAACGCTGACGGAACGCTCGAACCGGTCGTCCGCCTTCGCGTCCAGCTCCGCCACGGTCAGCGGCTCGGGGACCGTCTGACACCCCGCCAGGACCAGCGCGGCCGCCGCCGCGAGGATGGCTCCGCGTGAAGCGCACGCGTTCATTTTCGTTGGGTTCTTCATAATGTCGCCCTCTGCTTGACCCACTCCCGCGCCTTTCACAGCGCCCCGCCTAGTGCGGCGATTTCATTCGTTTTCGCATTCGCAATCTCGGTGATCTGACCGCTGAACCCGCCATAGGGCTGCGCTTCGCCAAGAGCGAAGGTCGCCGCCTCTCCGATGGTCACGTCGCCCTGAAGCGCGAGGCCATCGCCGTCTTCCATGAAGAACGCGGCCTCAGCGCCTTCGCCGAGCTCGATCACCGCGACGCCGTCCTCGCTCCGAACCGCGAGTTCGTCGCCGTTCCGGTCGAAAGCGGCGACCTCCAGATCGGGCCGCGCATCCTTGCCGTCGGCGGCGAGAATGACTTTCGCGCCCTCCCCGTCCTCGGCGGCGAGAAGGATGATCGCCCGGTCGAAGCCGATCAGGATGTTCAGGCTGATCGCCCCGCCGTCATCCGGCAGATGGGTGCGAAGCGCATCGAGCGCGGTGTCGCCGAAGCCGGTGATCGTCGCGAAGAAATCGCCAGCGTCGACGCCAGCCACCGCGATGGTGATCGGGTAAGGCGCGGCGAGCCCGCCGAACGTCTCCACCGTCTCCGTCGGCAGGACGGAGACGCCGTCAAGGCTGATCAGCGAATTGACCGCGCTGGTGATCGGGAACTCCACGTCGAGCGGCGTGATGGAGCCGAGCGGACTCTGGAAATCCGCGGTCTCGCGCACGATGGGCTCGACGCTCAGCTCGCGGTCGTCCTCCCGCTCGCGGTCGAACTCGACCGGGAACGGGTTCCCGCCGCTGGTCAGGAGGATATCCTGAGAGTTGACCGCCGTGTTGAAGGTCAGCGTCACGCCCGCGGGCTCGGACCGATTCCCCTGCAGATCGGCGACCGTGTACTGGACCGGCGTCGGATTGTCGCCGAAGCCCGGTTCCGGCGTGAAGGTCAGCGCGCCCGTGACGGGGTCGATGGTCCAGGTTCCTTCGCCCGGCACCACGAGCGGATCGCCCGGATTGTCCGTGCCGACCAGCTGCACCGTCGTCGGGTCGACCGGATCGCCGCCCGTATCGTTGGCGAGGATGTCGATCGTGGCAGGCTGACCGGGAATACCGCCCACCGCTTCGTCCGGCGTCGCCACGGGCGCATAATCGGCGGTGACGGAGGCGGGATCGCTCCGGTTCCCTTCGTCATCGGCGACCGTGTACTGAACCGGCGTTGGATCGGTGGTGAAGCCGGGCTCAGGCGTGAAGGTGATCGCGCCCGTCGCCGGGTCGATCGTCCATATCCCTTCGCCTGGCACGACGAGCGGATCGCCCGGGTTCGCCGTGCCGACCAGCTGCACGCTGGTCGGATCGACCGTATCGCCGTCCACGTCGTTGCCGAGAACGTCGATAACCGCGGGCTGGCCCGGAATGACGCCGCGCGCGACGTCGTCGGCGGAGACGGGTACGTAATCCGCCGCCGCTTCGACCGGAGCGCTGATATTCCCCTCATCATCAGCGACCGTGTACTGAACCGGCGCCGGGTCGTCGTCGAACCCGTCTTCCGGCGTGAAGGTCAGCGCGCCCGTCGCCGGGTCGATCGTCCACGTCCCCTCGCCAGGTACGACGAGCGGATCGCCGGGGTTCGCCGTGCCGACCAGCTGCACAGTCGTCGGATCGACCTCATCGCCCGTCAGATCGTTGGCGAGGATATCGATGACGGCGGGATCGCCCGGCGCGGTCGGGTCTGAGACGTCGGCCGTTCCGACCGGCGCGTAATCGAGTGAGACGGCGGCGGGGTCGGAGCGGTTCCCCTCCGCATCCTCCACCGTGTACTGCACGGGGTCGGGATCGTCGGTGAACCCGTCTTCCGGCGTGAAGGTCAGCGCCCCGGTGATCGGATCGACCGACCAGGTTCCCTGACCCGGCACCACCAGCGGATCGCCGGGGTTCGCCGTCCCGACGAGCTGCACAGTGGTCGTATCGACCGCGTCGCCGTTCGCGTCGTTGTCGAGGATGTCGATCTCCGCCGGACCCGGCGACTGATTGGTCAGCGCGTCCGGGTCGGCGACCGGGACATAATCCGCGCGCACGCCCACTGGATCTGAGCGGAAGCCCTCGTCATCCTCGATCGTGTAGAGGATCGGCGTCGCGTCGCCGACGAAACCGGCTTCGGGCGTGAAGGTGATCGCGCCGCTGACGCCATCCACCGTCCATTCGCCTTCGCCGTCGACGACGAGCGGATCGCCCGGATTGTCGGTGCCGAAGATCTGCACCGTCGCGGGGTTGACGATATCGCCGTTCGGATTGTCCTCGTCATTCGCGACGACGTCGATCTCCACCGCGACGCCGTTATCGGTCGGATCGCTGCGGTCGCTCGCCGGTTTCGGCGCCGGGTCGACCACGAGGTCGACGGTGGTCGACGCCTGATCCCCGGAACTGTCGGTGATCGTATAGTCGAACTGATCCACGATCCCGTTGAAATCGAGGAACGGCTCGAACTGCAGCGTGTCGATAAGCGCGGGCGCGAGCTCTTCGCCCAGCACCACGTCGCGACGCACGCCGCCGTTTAGAACGGTCAGCTTGCCCTGCGCCGGGTCCGGGAAAGTGTCGAAGCGGAGCGTCGCCAGCCCTTCGCCGAGGTCGTCGTTGCCCGTCAGGTTCAGATCGAGCGGGAAATCCTCCTCCGCCTGACCGGTGTCGGGCTGCGGGTCGGGCGTGGGATCGACTGCGATGAAGATCGTCGCGGCGTCCGTGTCGCCGTCGTCGTCAATGACGGTGTAGGGGATCGGATCGATCGTCCCGTCGAAATCAGCCGTCGGGGTGAAGCGCAGCGTCGCGAAGACCGTCGGGTCGAGGCCCGTGTTGGCCCCCGCCGGAAGGTCGACGCGCGTGCCCGGATCGCCCGGCGTCGTCTCCACCGACAGAACGCCCTGCGTCGCGGGCGGCGCAGTGAGGTCGATGGTCGCCGGCCCGTCGCCCTGATCGGGATCGTTGTCGAGCGGCAGAACGTCGACGAAGCCGTCCTCCTTCACCGTGCGAACGTCGTTCGAAGCGTCCGGGATGGCGTTCATCTGAAGCGTCAGCGTCGCTGTGTCCGTATCGCCGTTCTGATCCGTCACCGTGTAATCGAGCGGCGGGATGGAGCCGTCGAAATTCGGCGCAGGCGTGAAGGTGAGCGAGGCCGCCTCCGTCGCCGAGAGCGGAACCGCTGGATCGACCGGAGTGACCACGCCCGCGTCGGAGACAAAGGTCAGCACGCCCTGCGCAGGATCCGGGATCGCGGCGAACTGCACCGTCGCCGGGCCGTCGCCCTGATCATCGTTGTCGATGACCGAGAGCGTTAGCGGCTTGTCTTCGTCCACCGTGAAGGTCTCGTCCACCGCATCCGGAACCGCGTCCACAGTGATCGAGATCGTGGTGGAGGCCGTGTCGCCGTTCGCGTCCGACACCGTGTAGGGGATCGGATCGACGACGCCCGAGAAATCCGGCGCCGGGGTGAAGACGAGCGTCTCCGCCTCATCCGGCGTCAGGTCGGAAAGTGTGACCCCTTCGCCGATCGGGGTCGGGACGCCGCCGCGGGTGAAGCTCAGCTCGCCTTGCGCCGCGGGCGGGCCCGTCACCTCGATCAGCGCGAAGTCGCGGTCGCCGCCGAGATCCGCTTCATCGTTGGTCAGCGGGTTCACTGCGACGGGCGTGTCTTCTTTGGTGGAGAAGACGTCCGGCGCGACGTCGGGCGTCGGGTTCATCAAGAGCGTGATGGTCGCGGCGCCCCGATCGCCGTTCGCATCCTCGATCGTATAGTTCAGGACAGGGATGACCCCGTCGAAATCGGGCGCGGGCGTGAAGCGCAGCGTCGCCGCCTCCGCAGGGGAGAGCGGATCGCCCGCCGCCACGGGGACGCGGTTTCCGCCTGCGTCTACGAAAGACAGGACGCCTTCGGCCGCGCCCGGCAGGTTCAGGATGGTGACGGAGGCGAGGCCGTCGCCCGTGTCGTCATTGCCGAGGATATCGATATCGAGCGGCGTGTCCTCATTCACGAGGAAGAGGTCGTTCACCGGATCCGGCACGGCGTCGACCGTAATCTCCACGTCGGCCGTCACCGTCTCGGATGTTCCGTCGCGATCCGGCTGGTCGGTCAGCTGGTACTGGAAGGTCGCGACCGGGCCGTTGAAGTCGGCGACCGGCACGAAGAAGAGCGAAGCCGCCTCCGCCTCGGTCAACACGTCCGCCGTGGTCAGGACCTGCGGCGCGCCCGTTCCGCCGGGAAGGAAGAAGACGTCGCCCTCCGTCGCGCCGTTGGGCAAGGACGTGAACTGGATGCTCTGGAAACCGGTGCCGTTGTCGTCGTTGCCGTTGATCGGCAGCGCGACAATCGTGTCTTCCTTGGTGGTGAACTGGTCGTTCACCGCCTCCGGCGCCGGATCGACCAGGATCATCACCGTCGCCGTGTCCGAAGCGCCCCCGCCCGCGGGCGAGGCGGTCACGGTGTAGTCGAAATTCGTCACCGCCCCGGTGAAGCCCGCCGCCGGGGTGAAGGTGATCGTCGCCAGCTCCGTCATCGACAATTCGTCATTGGCGGCGATCTGGATGGCGTTCCCGGTTCCGTCCTCGATGTACGTAAGCGTCCCTTCGGCGACCGGATCGGGGATCGTCGCGCCGATGGTCACGGTGGAGGCCGCATCCGCGATCTCGTCATTGTCGACGAGGTTCAGGTCGAGCGGCGTATCCTCCTTCGTCAGAAGATCGTCCGGCTCCACATCCGTGTTGGCCGCGACGAAGATGTTCGCCACCGTGGCCGCCGTGTCGCCGTCGATATCCGTAACCGAGTAGTTGATCGGATCGACGGCGCCGAAGAACGCGTCTTCGGGGTTGAACTGAAGCGTCGCCATCTCCGTCTCGGAAAGCTGATCGCCCCCCGCCACAGTGGCGAGCCCGCCGCCGTCCTGAGTGTAGACCAGCTCGCCCTGGCTCGCGGGCGGCACGTCGATGATGGTGACGAAATCGAGACCGTCGCCGAAATCCGGATCGTTGGTCAGGAAGTTAGTCGGGATCGTCTCATTCGGCCCGGCGACGAAGATATCCGGCGCGACGTCCGGGATGCCGTCCACCGTGATGTTGACGGCCGCCGTCCCCGTGTCGCCGTTCGTGTCCGTGATCGTGTAGGGGACCGGGTCGACCACGCCGTTGAAGGCGGGATCGGGAGTGAAGACCAGCGTCACCGCCTCATCCGGCGTCAGCTGATCGCCCGCGATGACGGGCTGCGTCACGCCGTTCGCGTCCACGTAAGTCAGAACGCCCTGCGACGCGGGCGGGATCACGTCGAAGCTGACCGTCGCGACCCCGTCGCCCGGATCGTCCGGCCCATTGCCGTTGTCGGCGAGCACGTTGATCGCGACCGGCGTCTCCTCCGGCGTCTCCACCACGTCGTCCACCGGATCTGGCACCGCGTCCACGGTCACCGTGACGATGGCGGACGCGCTGTCCCCCGACGTATCGGTGATCGTGTAGCGGATCGCCGGAACCGGGCCGGAGAAATCGGGCGCCGGGGTGAAGACAATGGTCGACGCCTCGGTCGGCGACAGCGGATCGCCCGCGACCACCGCCTGCTCAACGCCGTTGTCGTCGGTGAAGGTCAGCGTCCCCTGCGCAGGAGCGGGCAGGCCGTCGACCGTAAGCGTCGCAAGGCCGTCGCCGGTGTCGTCGTTGTCCACAAGGGGCTGCGCGACGGGCGTGTCCTCGTCCGTCGTCACCGCGTCCGCGATGGGATCGGGCAGCGGATTGATGACGATCTGGGCGGTGGAGCTGTCAGTATCCCCGTCGGCGTCCGTCACCGTGTACTCGATCGGGTCGACCGCGCCGTCGAAGTCGGGGGCGGGCGTGAAGACGAGCGTCCCGATCTCCGCCGGGGTCAGGCCCGCTGGCGGGTTCGCCGGATCGACCGTCTGCACGACACCGCCCGCGTCAGTGAAGGTCAGCGTTCCCTGCGTCAGTGGCGGCACGCTGTCGAGCGCGATGGTCGCCGGGCCGTCGCCGAGGTCGTCATTGGCGACGAGGTTCACCGCCACCGGAGCGTCCTCATCGGTCGAAAATTGCTCGGGGACCAGCTCCGGGATGCCGTCGACAGTGATGTCCACGGTCGTCGTGTCCTGATCGCCGTCCGCGTCCGTCACGGTGTATTCGAAGCGCGTGATGGGGCCGAAGAAATCGGGCGCAGGTTCGAAGGTCAGCGTCGCCGCCTCCGCTGGGCTTAGGTCGTCGCCTGCGGCTACCGTCTGGGTGACGCCGCCCGCATCGGTGAAGGTCAGAACGCCCTCCGCCGGGTTGGGGATGCTGTCGATGGTCAGCGTATCCAGCCCGTCGCCGAGATCGTCGTTATCGAAGATCGGCAGGCCGAGATTGGTGTCCTCCGTCGTCGTGAAGATATCCGGCGCGAGGTCCGGGTTCGCATCGATGTCGATCGTGACCGTCGCCGTCGACTCGTCGCCGTCCTGATCGATCAGCGTGTAGTCGAAGGGCGCCACCGCGCCGTTGAAATCGGCGGCGGGCGTGAAGACCAGCGTCGACGCCTCGACGGAAGAGATCACGTCGCCCGCCGCGACCGTCTGCTCGACGCCGTTCGCGTCCGTATAGGTTAGAACGCCTTCGGCGGCGTCCGGAACGTCCTCGAACCGGACCTGCGCCGGGCCGTCGCCCTGATCGTCATTGGCGATGATGCTGACGGGAAGCGGCGTGTCCTCCTCACCGGCGAAGACGTCGTCCTCCGCCTCCGGGATGCCGTCGACGAGGATGTCGATGAAGGCGGCGTCGGTGTTCCCGTCGGGATCGACGATCAGATAGCGGACCTGATCGACCTGCCCCTGAAAGCCCTCCGCTGGCGTGAAGACCAGCGTCGCAAACTCCTCGGTGGAGATCGCGACGGCCGGGTCGAGCGGCTGCACGCCGCCGTTTTCGTCCGTGTAGGTGTAAACGCCCTGCGTTGCCGGCGGGATCGCATCCACCGTCACCACGGCGTCCGGTCCGCCCGGATCGTCGTTGTCGAGCGGGTTCACTGCGAGCGGCGTCTCTTCGGGCGTCTCCAACGACTCGTCTTCAGCGTCAACCGACGCAGCGACGCCGATGGTGACGGTCGCCGTCGCCTCGTCGCCGTTGAGGTCGCGCACGGTGTAGTCGAACGGATCGACCGTGCCGTTGAAATCCTGCGCCGGGTTGAAGGTGAGCGTGGCCATTTCGGCCTCGGTCAGCTCATCCCCCGCCGCGACGGTCACGGTGTTTCCGGTCCCGTCCTCGGTATAGGTCAGCGTTCCCTGCGCGGGCGGCGGGACGTCTTCGACGACCACCACGTCGATCCCGTCGCCGAAGTCCTGATCGTTATCGAAGACGTTCAGGAGCGTCGGCACGTTCTCCTGCGCCTGAATGGCGTCGGAGGAGACGTCGGGCGTCGCGTCCACGGTGATGTCCACCGTCGTCGTCGCCTGATCGCCGTTGGCGTCTTCGACCTGATAGGTGAACTGATCCACCGGCCCGCTGAAGTCGTCGGCGGGCGTGAACTTGATCGTCGCCGCCTCAGCCGGGGTCAGCGCGTCGCCCGCGGCGACGGTGATCTCCGTCCCGCCGGCGTCCACATAGGTGAGCGCGCCCTGCGCGGCGGGCGGGATGGTGATAATCGTCAGCTCCGCCAGCCCATCGCCGAGATCGTCATTCGCCGTAAGCGGCAGGTCGAGCGGCGTGTCTTCCTTCGTCGTGAACACGTCCGCGACCGGATCGGGCAGCGGGTTGATGGTGATCGTGACGGTGGTTGAGGCCTGATCGCCGTTCGCATCGGTGACGGTGTAGGCGATCTGATCGACCGGGCCGTCGAAATCGGCGGCGGGCGCGAAGTTCAGCGTCGCCGCCTCCGCCGCCGTCAGGTCCTGCGGCGGGTTCGCCGGATCGACCGTGACGGTCGCGCCGCCCCGCTCGAAGGTCAGAACGCCCTGCGTTGCGGGCGGAACCGCATCCAGCGCAATGGTCGCCGGACCGTCGCCGAGGTCATCGTTGGCGGTGATGTTGAGGTCGACCGGCGCGTCCTCGTCCGTCGTCACCACATCGGGCTGCGGCTCTGGCAGGCCGTTGACCGTGATGTCCACGTTCGCGGTGGACGTATCGCCGGTATTGTCCGTGATCGTGTAGGCGAACTGCGTCACCGGGCCGAAGAAATCGTCGGCAGGGGTGAAGGTCAGATTGCCCGCTTCGAACGCGGTCAGCGTCGCGCCCGCGAAAACGGTGATCGTGTCGCCTGCGGCGTCCGTGTAGGTCAGAACGCCTTCGTCGGCGGGCGGCGCGCTAACGAAGGTGAGGGAGACGAGGCCGTCGCCCACGTCGTCATTGCCGATCAGCGGCAGGGCGAGGGGCGTATCCTCCGTCGCGGCGAACACGTCATCCACGGCGTCCGGCGCCGGATCGATGTCGATGGTCGCGGTCGCCGACGCGCTGTCGCCGTCCGCATCCGTCACCGTGTATTCGATATTGTCGACCGGACCGTCGAAATCGGGCGTCGGCGTGAAGACGAGCGTAGCCGCCTCCACCGCCGTCAGGTCCTGAGGCGGGTTCGCGGGATCGACCGTGACGGTCGCGCCGCCCCGCTCGAAGGTCAGCTCGCCCTGCGCCGCCGTCGGCACGCTGTCGAGCGCGATCGTCGCGGGGCCGTCGCCGAGATCGTGGTTCACCTGGATCGGCGTCGCGACCGATCCGTCTTCCTTGACGGAATAGGCGTCGTCTACCGGCTCCGGCAGCCCGTCCACGGTCAGCGAAATCGTCGCCGTATCGCTCAGCCCACCGGGATCGGTGACGGTGTAGTCGAATTCGGCCGGGCCGAAGTAATCCGCATCCGGCGTGAAGGTCACCGTGCCGTCGAAGTTCAACGTGACTTCGCCGTTGGCGATGGTCACCGTCTCGCCGGGTGCGATGGGCGTCCCGTCGATGGCGGTGATGTCCAGCTCATCCAGCGCGTTGTCCACGTCGGAGGTGAGCGTGTTGATGATGTCGATGGTGAGCGGCGCGTCTTCCGGCGTCTCGAAGGTCGCGTCCTGCGCCACCGGCGGGTCGTTCACCGGGGTTACTTCGAGCAGCAGGTTGCCCGGCGCCTCATCGCCGTTCGTGTCCGTCACGACGAAGGGAACCGGCGGAACCGTCCCGGTGAAGTCCACGACCGGGTTGAAGGTCAGCGAAGCCGCCTCCGTCGGGCTAAGCACCTCGTCCACCGCGTCGTTCGGGTCGAGCGTGACGGTGTTTCCGCCGTCGTCGGTGTAGGTGAACGTCCCGACCGTCGCCGGGTCGGGCAGGCCCGCGTCGCCGATGGTGACGAAATCCACCGTGCCTGGGTCCTCGTTGGCGAGCGGATTGATCGCGACCGGCGTCTCCTCCGGCGTCGTCGCGGGCACGTCGCCGCCTTCGGGCAGAGGCTCGACGAAGCCGGAAACCGTCCCGGTGTCCGTACCGCCCTGCGGGTCGGAGACGGTGTATTCGAAGACCGCCGGGCCGTTGAAATCCGGGGCCGGCGTGTAGCTGATCGTGCCGTCGTTGTTCACGGTCACGGAGCCGCCCGCGACGGTCACCGTGTCGCCGGGCGCGACCGGCTGGCCGTCGATCTCGGAGATGAAGAGGTCGTTCGGCGTCTCCAGATCGTCGTCGCCGTCGATCAGGTCGATGACCACCGGGCCGCCGTCCTCGTCCACCGTGAACGTCTCGTCATCCGCCACCGGCGGGTCGTTCACCGGAATGACGGAGAGCTCATATGTGCCGGGCGTATCGATCGTTCCGCCCATGCCGTCGTCGGAAATCAGCGTGAAGTCGAAGACGTTCGCGAGCGGGCCGTTGAAGTTCTCGAACGGCTCATAGGTCAGCGTCTGCGCCTCATCCCGCGTGAGGACGTCGCCGGGGCTGACAGTGATGATGTTCCCGGTGCCGTCCTCGGTGTACGTCAGGACGCCTTCGGCGGCGAGCGGCACGCTGTCGATCCGCACATTCTGGATGACGGCGAAATCCGCCGGGTCCTGCCCTTCGGTCGGATCGACCAGAAGCGGCGTATCCTCCGGCGTGTCCGCAACCAGCATCGACGCCATCGGCACCGGATCGACCTCGCCAGAGACCGTAGCGGAGGTGGACGCGCCGGATGGGTCCTCGATCGTATAGGTGAAATCGACCGGACCATTATACCCCATATCGGGCGTGAAGGTCAGCGTTCCGTCGTTCTCCAGCGTCACCGTGCCATTCGCCACCGGCACCGTGCCGCCCGCCGCGATCGGCTGGCCGTCGACCTCCGTGATCGTCAGGACGTCGCCGTCCGGGTCCACATCGCCGTCGAGCACGTCGATATTGATCGGCGTGTCCTCCAGCGTGGTGAAGCTCTCGTCATCCGCGACCGGCGGATCGTTCACCGGAGTGACCTCGATATCGATGGTCACCGTCGAAGTGTCGCCGTTCGTGTCCGTCACCGTTGTGGTGATCGTCGGCACCGTCCCGTTGAAGTTCGGCGCCGGCGTGAAGGTGAGCGTCGCCGCCTCCGTCTCGCTAAGCGTCTCGTCCGGGTTCGCGGGGTCGAGCGTGACGGTGTTCCCGTTATCATCCGTGTAGGTGAAGACGCCGACAGTCGCCGGGTCCGGCAGATCGGCGGACGGGATCAGGATATTGTCGATCGTGCCCGCTTCCTGACCGGTCAGCGGATTGACGGTGAGGGGGCTGTCCTCCGGCGTCGTGCCGGTGATCGCGTCATCCTCCGGCTCCGGCTCCACCGTGATGTTGGCGGTGGCGGAGCCTTCGTCGCCGTCGAGATCGGTCACGGTGTAGTCGATCGGCGCGACGACCCCGTTGAAGTCCGGGGCGGGAACGAAGGTCAGCGTCGCCGCCTCCGTCGCCGTCAACTCGTCGCCCGCCGCGACCGTGATCGTGTTCCCGCCGCCGTCGGTGTACTGGATGACGCCCTGACTGGCGGGCGGGATGGAATCGATCGTGACCGTATCGACGCCGTCCCCAACGTCGTCGTTATCGAGGATGTTCAGCGCGACCGGCGTGTCTTCATCCGTCGCGATCGCGTCGTCCACCGGATCGGGCGCTTCGTCCACGGTCACGGTGAGCTCCGCCGTGTCGAAACCGCCGTTCGCCGTCCGCACGCCATAGGTCACCGGCGTGGTCGGGCCGGTGAAATTCGGCTCGGGCGTGAAGCGCACCTGCGGAACGCCGCCGATATCGACGATCTCGTAGACGCCCTCGCCCGGGACGGTCAGCGCATTCACCTCGTTCCCGCCGCCATCGACCAGCGTCAGCGTCGCGCCGGAAACGGGGTTCGCCGGATCGAAGGCCGCCGCGAGGTCGTCGTTGTCCAGAACGTCGATGGTGACGGGCGTGTCCTCTTCCGTGGTCGCCGCGTCGTCCAGAAGTTCTTCGGCGTCGCGCCAGTCGAAATCGGCGAAGAGCGGATCGGCGTTCGACCCGTCGTCGTCCACATCGTCGTCCTGATCGCCGAGATTGAAGGACGCGAACCCGCCATCCGCCCCGCCGTCGTCGCCCGCGATATTCTCGTCGTTGACGTCGAAGCCGTCGTCGATATCGCCGCCTTCGAATGCGTCCAGCAGCCCATCGCCGTCTTCGTCGTCCAGCGCCGGCGTCGCGGTCGGGCCGCCGTCGCCTCGTTCGGCGATGTCGTCGATACCGTCGCCGTCGCTGTCTTCATCGAGGTAGTCTGCAGTTCCGTCGCCGTCCGTATCCACCGGCGCCAAGCCGATGCCGTCGGCGTTGAAGCCCGGCGTCCCCGCCGCGACCTCGAAATTGTCGTCGAGCCCGTTGCCGTTGGCGTCGATCATATCGGCGCCCTGACCCGAAGGCGCGATGTAGGCGTTCGTTGCCTGCGCCTCGACATTGTCGGTGATGCCGTCGTTGTCGACGTCGATGTCGAGATGATCCGGAACGCCGTCGCCATCCGAATCCCGGCTCTGCTCCGGCGTGAAATCGCCGAAGAAGAAAACCTTGCCATCCGGCCCGTCGTTGCGCCCGTCGGGATAGGTGATGCGAAGCGCGTGGATCTCCGCGCCGACGGGCGCGAGATCGTCCACGGGGAAGACGCTGATCCCCGCGCGCTGGTTGAAGCCGATCTGGGCGCCGGTCTGGATATACGTCTCGAACCTGCCGTTTTCGATCGCCTCGATCGACCCGATGACGTTCCCGTTCTCGTCGAGCGCCTCGATCAGCTGGCCGTTGTTGGAGTTCCGCTCCGTCGCCAGCAGGAAGAGGCCCGCCGTCGATACGATCGGCGTGTCATAGGTCAGCAGCACCTGCGCGTTCGGATCGTTCGCGCCCCCGTCTACGGACAGGTAGTGATTGAGGTTCGACGACTGAAACGCTTCGAGAACGTTGTCTTCGAAGCCCGCATCGCCAAGGCGCAGAACGTCGTCTGTGTTGCTCGACCGCCCGTCAACGCCGTCCTTGCGTTCATACACGTTCGCGCCGTTCTGGAACTGAACGTCGACGCCGTCCGGCGTCACGAAGTCTTCGAAGCGCTCGCCGTTGACCGTTACGGATTCGAGGATATGCGGGTTGTTGTCGTCGGCGAGATTGGCGCTCTGGATGGTGAAGGAAACCGTCCCGTTCGTATCCGGGTCGGTCGCCGGCGTCCGCACCCCGAGCGCGCCGTCGATCTTGCTGTCGGAGGCTTCAGCGAACCCTTCGTCGACGTCCAGAATGCCGTCATTGTCGTCGTCGATGTCGTCGACATTCGCCACGCCATCGCCGTCGGTGTCGACGAGAACTTCGATATCGAGCGTGGACTGAGCGGTCAGATTGCCATCCGACGTCGTGTATACGATCTGCGGAACGTCTCCGACGAAATCCGGATCGGGCGTGAAGGTGTAAGAGCCGTCGTCGTTGACCGTCAGCGCGCCGACGCCAGCGATGGTCGCGGCGCCGCCAGCGGCGACGGTCTGGCCGTCCACCGTAAACTCCGTAACCGTCAGCGTCTCCCCCGCGCCGTCGTCATTGGCCAGAACGCCGTTCGCCGCGTCGACGACCAGCGGCACGCCCTGCACGGCCGTGGCGGCGTCGGCGACCGGCTCCGGCGGCACGTCCCATGCGAAGTTATAAGCGCCGAGCGTCACCGTGCCCGAATTGCCGTTCGCCTTGGCTGTCTCCAGCACGATGCGATCGACCTGGACGCCCGGTCCTATGTCGAACTGGAACTCGCGCAGGAGCGGGTTCGCCTGACCGCTTCCCGGCCCGATCAGCTGCACCGCGCCGCCCGAGGTGTCGTTGATGTTCACGCCGCCGGTGAAGCCGCTGAACATGGACGCGTCGAGCGCCACCTGCGTCGTCCCGAGGAACGCCGTGACGCGCACCTGATCCTGATTGTCGAGTCCGCCGAAATCGAAGCTCAGATCGAAGACCGGGGCGGAGAAGTCGAATTCATACGTCGCCAGATCGCCCGCCGGGAAGTCGGTGTTGCGCGGCTGAACGCGGATGAAGTCGATGCCGAACTGCTCGCGGTACTGAATGCCGGAGGCGAATTGCGCGTCGCCCGTGAGCTCGAAATTGACGTCGAAGGTGACGCCCTGATTGAGGCCGAACGGCCCGACCGAGCCGGAGACGCCGGTCTGGCCGGTCACGCCCGTCAGATCCTGGTTCTGGTTCAGGTCGGCGTGGTTCAACTCCGCCGGAGAGGTTTGCGCCAGAACGCCGTCCCACGCCGCGCCGTCGATGGCGGCCGCTTCGACCTCGCCCGCTTCCGCCTCCAGCGCCCAGTCGCCGCCGAGCGACGCCGCGCCCGTGTCGTCCGTCGACGCCGCGACGTCCGCCCCGGTCGCCGCCGCAAGCGCATCGAGCGCCGCCGCGTCGGCGCCGAAATCGCAGCCGTAGATCAGGATGTCGCCCGTCTCCGCCAGCGCGGCGCCGATGGCGGCCAGCTCATCGGCGTGCTCGCTCGCGATGGTCTCCGCCGTCAGAATGGTCGCGCCGAGCGTCAGCTCGCCCGCGTCGCCATGGCTGAGGATGTGGATGGCGTCGAGGCCTTCGCGCCCCGCCAGAGCATCCGCGATCTGCGTCAGGCCGTCGGTCCCCGCATCGACGAAGATCGCCTCCGCGCCCGTCGGCACTGCGTCCAGCAGCGCGCCGGGGTTCTCGACCGCGGCGTCGATGAAGACGATTTGATTGGACCCGGCACCGTCCACGCCCGCGGCCGCCTCCTCGACATATTCGTCGGAGCGCGCGGGCGGTTCCGTCGGCAGGGGCGCATCGACGGCTTCGGAGGCGGCCTCTTCCGCGACCTCGGCGGCGGCGGCGGCGTCGAAGGCGATGCGCGGCTCCAGCGCGATCGGCGCACCGTCCTCCGGATCGATTGCTTCAAACTCGCCGCGCTGGTCGATCGACGTCTTGTCCACCACGCTGTCCTCCCCGATCGGCAACGCGCGCCGCGCGCGTACTCGCGATTAGTTGCCCGCACAATGACATTGGAGAGGAACATCAAGATTATGGCGAAATTATCAATCATTAAGAAACTATTCAGGCAGTGATGATGCGATATCTTTCACATTTTGAGGTGTTCGCGGCGCATTCTAGCGTTTACACGCCCAATTCCCGCAACAGTACTCGGGCGACCTGATCGATCGCCCGCCGCGCCCAGCTTTCACGCGCGCCGCGCAAAAAGAATACGCCGCGCCGCGCCTGCGAGACCCTAGCGGACGTGGTCGATGGGCCGCCCTCCAGCGCGAAGCGCGCCGCGAACCACGACCCGTCAGGCGCGGGCGGGCCGCCGTCGTCGGCGCCCGATACCGGGATCGCGCCGCCGTTCGTCGCCGCGAGATAAGCGGGGTCCAGCCGCTCCGTCGCGAAGCGGTCGATCTCCGCCACTCGCCCCTGCAACGTCTCCGCAGACGGATCGTCGGGTATGAAGACGCCCTCAGCGCCAACCGCGAACCGCGCCAGGTCGCTCTCCTCCACATAGCCGCGGGCGCCCAACCCTCCTGGATCGACGACGATCGCGAGCCGGTCGCCCCGTCCGAGCCAAGCGCCCGGCGCCGCCAGCGGGTCGACGTCGACGACCAGGCCGTCGAAAGGCGCGGTTAACGTCGAAAGCGCCTGTTCCGCGAGCAAACCGTCGAGACGCGCCCGCTCGCTCTCCAGTTCGCGCGCGAAGACCAGCGCCTCGCCACGCTCCCGCGCATCCGCGCCAACCCGCCCAAGGCGCAACTCCAGCAGTTCGATGCGGAGCTTGGTCGTGCGGATCTGCGCGTCGATCTCCGGCGATGCGAACATCGCCAGCGCATCGCCAGCGGCGACGACCGCGCCTTCGGAGAGGGAGGCGCCGACGAGCAGACCCTCGGCGTTCGGATAGATCGCGGCCTCCCGCTCATAGGTCAGCATGGCGGGCGCGCGAACCGTCACCGGCTGGGGGACGGCGATGAAGACGATCAGTCCTGAGAAGATAAGGCCGGTCACCCATGCGCGCGGCGAGCGGACGATTTCGTCGCGCAAGGAGAACCAAACAGCGATCTCCTTCGCGATGGGCAAGGCGATGAAAAAGGCGATCTCCACCGCGAACAGCAGAACGCCGAGCGCCTTGAAGAAGAGGTTGTAGACGATCAGCGCGATGCCGATGAAGAGAAACAGGCGATAGGCCCAGGTGCAAATCGCGTAGACGACCATGAACCGCCGCATGCCACCGGTAAGCCGTTCGGGCGCCGGATGCCCGAGCCCGAACAGAAACTCCCGCAGCCGCCAGCGCGCCAGCGCGAAGGATCGCGGTTGCAGGTTCTGGAGACCCATCGCGTCGCCTAGAAAATAATATCCGTCGAACCGCATGAACGGGTTCAGGTTCACGAAGAGGCTCAGGAGCCAGCTCGTCGTCGCCACCGCGAAGGCGACGCTGCGCATCGGCCCGTCCGGCAGGAACACCCAGACGAGGGTGGCGATGGCGGCCAGCGCCAGCTCCACCATCACCCCGCCCGCGTCGATCATCAGCTTGTCGCGCCGGTTGCGCGTTCGCCAGGCGTCGGAGACGTCGGTGTAGAGAAGCGGCAGCATCACCATGAAGGCGACGCCCATCGTGGTCACGCGCACCCCGCGCAACGTGGCCTGATAGGCGTGGCCGAGCTCATGCAGGAACTTCACGATGACGAGGGCGACAGCGTAATAGGCCGCGCCCTCCAGCGAAATCGACTTCTGCGCATAGGCGAGGAAAGCGTCGAGCTGCCGCGACGCCATCCCGATCCCGATAAGCCCGCAGATCAGGGCAAAGATCGCGAAACCGCGCGTGAAGAACGGGCGGGCCAGCGGCGCCGTCGCCTCCAACCAGCGTTCGGGGCGGAGGAGCGGCACGCGGAAGAAGAGATACGCCTTAGCGAGCGCCAGAAACGCATTCCGCCGCGCCGCCGCCGCGCGGTTGGCGTAGCCGGTGGAGCGGCCTTCGATCGGCGCCGCAGTCAGCTCGTTCTGAAATAGGAAGCGGATGAGCCCGGTTAGCTCCCGCTCCCCCGGCGCCCAGCCCCGCTCCGCCGTGAGCCGTTTCTTCAGCGCGCCGACGGTGCCGGCGGTCCAGGTGGAGAGCATCTCCACCGTCCGCCGCCCGATCTGGAAATAGCGATGCCGCGCGGGGTCGTAGATCACCCAGACCGGCGCACCTGAGGCGAGCGGCGCAGCGCTCTCGATCCTCAGATCCTCGCGCAAGGGCGGCAGGAGGACGTCGTCTGGCGATTGCGGGATCATCGCGCCGCCTCAGAGCCCGAAGGTCTGCCGGAACCAGGCGACGGGGCGGCGGAAGAGGACGAAAGCCAGCGGCGCGTCCTCCCCCAGCACCTGCGCCGTGCCCCGCGCTCCGATGCGCGGAACCGCGGCCTCGGCATCGCCGTCGAGCGCGACGAGCTCATAGGCGAGCGTCCCGTCCGGCTGTTGGCTGGCGTGGTAGCTGGCGCGGGTCAGCGACGCCTCCCGCGCGTCCAGCGGCGCGCTGTCGAGGAAGACGCGCACCGGCGCATCCTCGTTCAGCGCGATCAGGTCGTCGACGGCGAGCGAGATGCGGTATTCGACGCGGGCGGGATCGGCGATCTCCATGATCCGCTCGCCAGTGTTCACCGGGCGCCCGATCCATTCGCTGGCGTCGGGGTAGACAGCGACGCCAGCGGTCGGCGCCCGCATCTCCACCCGCTCCAACCGCTCGCGGGCGAGGTCGCGCTCCGCCTCCGCCAGCGCCAGTTCGGCCCGCGCGACGGCGAGGTCGCGGCGGGCGTCGGCGCTCGCGAAGGCGCCGGAGGACAGCGCCTCCAGCCGCGCGGCGGCGACGACGACGGCGTTCTCCGCGATCTCGGCGGCGTTGCGCAGCTCGGTGTCTTCGATCCGCGCCAGCACCGCGCCCGCGGCGACCGGCTGGTTGGGCGAGACGAGGATTTCCTCCACCACCCCGTCGATCGGCGCGCTGACGAGGGCGGCGTTGCGCCCGGCGACTTCCAGCGGCGCGATTGCGGTGATCGGCACCGGTATGAACCCGGCGGCTACGACACCGGCGAGCGCCACAGCGGCGACGAGGCGGGGCGCGATCCGCGATCCCTCCCGCGCGCGGTCGCGGGTCAGCGCAGACCAGGCGTGGGAGTACGTCTCCGACAGCCGCCCGGCGAGCACCTTCAGACGATCCGTCCAGGGTTTCTCCCGCGCCGCAATCAGCCCACCGACCACCCGGCCTTTGCGGTTCTTGATCGGTGCCCAGAGGAGATGAGGAAACGCGTAGACGTCTTTGTCACGCCCAACGATCTCCGCCTTGCCCTCGAGGTTGAGCGCGGCGATTTCGGCGAGGCCGCTCGTCTTCTCCAGATCGCGCACGACCGCCTCGATCCAACGGACCATCGGCGCGTTGCGGTCGAGCGCGGAGACGCTGGAGATCGCCTCGACCCGCATCCGCCCGCGCTTTCGGGTGAGGACGAGGCCCTGCCGGAACTCCAGCGCGACGCGGCTTTCGTTGGCGAGGTGGAAGATCAGCTCGCGCAGGCCGGCGGCCCGGCGCACGTCCGCCTCAAGTTGCAACAGGCGAAGCGCCCCGTCGCCGCCCTCCGGCTTGGCGGCGCGCGGCGCCGTTTTCACCAGACGCGGACCAGGTTTGGCCGGCCCCTCCTGTTTCGGCGCTTCGCCGGTCACCTAATCACTCCGACCTCAGAACGGCGCGTCCGGACATCCCCGGCAGAACGAGGCCGGGCCGCTCCACGATGCGAGCGACCACGTCGATGCTCTGGCTCACCGGGTCGACGGAGGCGCCGAGACGGACGATCTCCGCTTCCAGAATATCGCCGGTCTCCCGCACCTCGAACTGCATCGGCTCGCCGACGCGCATCCAGCGAAGCCAGATCGACGGCGCGATCACCTCGATGACCAACTCGCTGTCGTCGATCAGGGAAATGAGCGGATCGCCCTCTTTCGGCGTCTCGAAGAGCTGGGCGCCGAGCGACTGCACCCGGCCCGAAAACGGCGCATCGACCGCGCATAGCTTCACCAGTTCGGAGAGCGCCTCGACACGCGCGGCCGCGGCGCCGGTCTCCGCGCCGCTGGCGCGCACCTCGCCCTTGCCGATGGCGCCGTAGGCGTCGAGCTCCTTGTTCACCGAATGGCGGGCGGACGCGGCGCCGAGCGTCGCCCGCGCCTCCTTTCGTTCCGCCTCGTAGCGGGCGCAGTCGAAAGTGACGAGGCGATCGCCCTCGCTGAACGCCTCGCCCTCCTTGAAAGGCAGTTCGACGATCTGGGCGGCGAGCCCGGCGGAGATCGTCGCCTCCCGCTCGGCGACGATGATGCCGGGCGCCTCAAGGGTCTCGGCGACGACAGGCTGCGCGACGCCGCCCGCAAAGACGAGCGCCGCAGCATACCGCGCAATGCAATGACTCCGCCGCATCAGCGACCCCTCCCCAACTAAAGTAGCGACGCGTAAGCATCTCGCTCAGGTCGATAGCCGCCGCTTTTGGTGAAACTTTGGCGCATCGAGCGGCCTATGCCCACATTTTTCGCCCGGCGGCATGTCGCGATCATCGGTGAGCGAAACTCGGCCGCAGCGGCCACCGCGAAACAACGGCGTCGATTGGATCTTTTCGGCGCGATCCAGTCATCGAGCCTTACGGCGTTGAGTTTCGCAAGGCCCCGACGGTTTGCCAAAGGCCGAGGGCGTCAGCCGCCCTTCCTGATCCGATAGAGCGTCGCACCATCTGCGGCGGCGTCCTGGCCGATTAACTCATGACCCTGCTCAGCGCAGAAATGCGGCACGTCCACCACGGCCGCCGGATCGTCCGCAAGCATCTCCAGAACCTCGCCGGGCGCGAGCGCCTTGAGCCGCTTGCGCGCTTTCAGCACCGGTAGCGGGCATAGAAGGCCGCGAGCGTCCACCTCGGCGCTCATCCCGAAAACAGTCCCTTGAGCTTGGCGAAGGGCGAGGCGGCTGGGGTTGGCGTCTCCGCCTTCGCTTCCGGTTTCCGCGCCTCCGTCGCTTTGGCGGGTTTCTCCCGTTGCGGCGCCGCGCGGAGCGCGACCTTGTTCATGAACCCGCCGTCGTCCCCGGCGGCGAGCAGCGGCGCGCCGTCGGCGCAACCCTGCACGACGTCCTCCACCCAGCCGTCATCGACCTTCGGGAAATCGCGCAGCACATATCCCGGCACCTTGTTCTTGTCGCCCGGGTGCCCGACGCCCATCCGCACCCGAACGTAGTCCGCGCCGATATGCTGATGGACGGAGCGCAGGCCGTTATGCCCGGCATGTCCGCCGCCGCGCTTCACCCGGCATTTCGATGGGGCGAGGTCGATTTCATCATGGAAGATCGTCACGTCTTCCGGGTCCAGATTGAAGAACCGCGCGGCCTCCCCGACCGACTGCCCCGAAAGGTTCATCATCGTGCCGGGCTTGAGAAGGAGAACCTTCTCGGATCCCAAGCGCCCCTCCGCGATCTCGCCCTGAAACTTCTTCCGCCACGGAGAAAAGCCGTGATCGGACGCGATCCGATCAACCGCCATGAAGCCGATGTTATGCCGGTTGCGCGCGTATTTCGCGCCGACATTGCCGAGACCGACGAAGAGCTTCATGGGAACCGCTCCCTAACGAAAACGCGCCGCCCCGAAGGTGGGGCGGCGCGCTGATTTCGGCAAGGTCGGGAGGATTACTCCTCGCCGCCCTCGGTCGCCTCGGTCTCGCCCTCGGTCGCCTCTTCGCCGTCATCCTCGGCTTCGGAGGATTTCAGGCCGGACGGAGCGGAGATGTTCGCGATGACGAAGTCGCGGTCGGTGATCATCGGGCGCGTACCCTTCGGCAGCTCGATGTCGGAGATGTTGATGGTGTCGCCGATGGCGACCTCCGCTAGATCCACGACCAGCTTCTCGGGGATATCGCCGGCGGTCACCTTCAGCTCCACCTCCGGGCGCACCACGGCGAGAACGCCGCCCGCCTTCAGGCCGGGGCAGGTCTCTTCGTTGATGAACTCGACCGGGATGTAGAGGTTGATGCGGCTACGCTCCGACAGACGCAGGAAATCGGCGTGGATCGGCAGATCCTTCACCACGTCCTTCTGCACCGCGCGGCAGATCACGCGGTTGTCCGCGCCATCGACCTTCAGGTTGATGAGGGTCGACATGAACTTGCCGGCTCTCAGCGACTTCAGGAGCACGTTGTGCTTGATGTTGATGGTCTGGGGCTCGGCGTTGCCGCCGTAGATGACGGCGGGAACCATCCCGTCGCGACGCGCTTGACGGGCAGCCCCTTTGCCCGCGTCGGCCCGCGCCTGGGCCTCGATGATCGGCATATCAGCCATGTCTTGTCTCCTTGACTTCGCAGCGATCCTCCAGGGGTGTAAGCGCTGCGGAAGCGCGGCTTATAGGCGATTCAACAGGCGTGTCAAAGGTAGGCGTTGCTAGGGTTCCGGCGGTTGCCACAGCTCAACCGGATTCCCCTCCGGATCATGGATGCGGGCGAAGCGCCCGATCTCCCCATCCCACTCCGCCCGCGTCTCCACGTCGATACCCGCGGCGGTCAGCTGCGCGATCATCGCATCGAGGTCGCCAACCCGGAAATTGATCATCCATCCTTGCTCCGCCCGCCCGAAATAATCGGTATCGGCGGGCATCGGGGCGATGACGGTCGGGCCGGGCGCCTGCATCCAGACGGGCGAAGTGACGCCCAGCATCTCCCGATACCAGGCGGACAACGCTTCCGGGTCCTTCGCCCGAAAGAAGACGCCGCCAACGCCAGTTACGATTTCCATCTCGCGCGCCTTTCCCGTCACCGCATGGGCGAAGAGCGTGGCGCCGAACGCGGGATTCTGGAACAGTCCATCCAATGCGCATCACCGTGAACGACGTTTCCCTCTTTTTCGACGTGGAGGGCGCGGGCCTCGTCCCCGATGGCCCCGCCATGCGGGAGAAACCGACGCTGATCCTCCTCCACGGCGGGCCGGGGGCGGATCACAGCCTCTTCAAACCGCGCTGGAGCGGGCTCTCCGACATCGCGCAAATCATTTATCTCGACCATCGCGGCAACGGGCGGAGCGAGGACGGCGATCCCGCGGACTGGACCCTCGCGCAATGGGGCGACGACGTGCGAGGGCTTTGCGATGCGCTCGGGATCGAGCGGCCCATCGTCTGCGGCGTCTCCTTCGGCGGCTTCGTCGCGCAGTCCTACGCGACCCGCCATGCCGATCACATTGGCGGGCTCATCCTGATCTCCACCGCCGCGAAGTTCGACTTCGACGCCATGCTGGACGCTTTCGAAGCGAAAGGCGGAGCAGAGGCGCGGGAGGCGGCGGCGAACTACTGGCTGAACCCCACGGCGGAGAGCCGCGCGCGGTATGGGGAGATCTGCTTCCCCCTCTACTACCAAGGCGAGGTGGACGCCGACGCTATGGCGCGACTGATCTTCAAGAACCCGCCCGCGCTCCATTTCAACGGGTTGCGGAACGAGCAGGGGCGGATGGATTTCCGCGCAGCTCTTGCGGATTTCAGGGCGCCGACGCTGATCCTCGCGGGCGATGACGACCCGATCACGCCCCCGGCTTTCACTGCGGCGATCCATAGGGCGTTGCCTGAAGGCGTCGCCCGTTACATGACTTACGAGAACTGCGGTCACGGAGTGATGGAGGATCGACCGGATGCGATGAACGACGTCCGCGCCTTCATCGCAGATACCGCTGGGAGGATCCTATGACCGAACCGACGATATCGGACCCGGACGACAGCCTGACCCGCAACGCGCTGGAGACGCGCGCCGCGCAGGGCGGCGCGGCGCTCGCGTCCTTGGGCGTGAAACCCGACGACAAAGTCGCCGTCATCATGCGCAACGACGTCGCCCATCTCGAGGTGATGCGCGCCGTCGCCTGGGCGGGCGCTTCGCTCGTGCCGCCCAACTGGCACGCGGCCGCGCAGGAGGTGGCGGATATCCTGGAAGACAGCGGAGCGGAGACGATAATCCTCCACCGCGACCTCGCCCCGGCGCTCGCGCCCGCGCTCGCCGGGAAGACGGTGATCGCGGTGACGCCCGGCCCTGCGATCCGCGCGGCCTATGGGCTGTCGGACGCGGCGGCGGAGGCGGGCGATGCGCCCGAATGGTCCGATCTCGTCGATGCCGCCGCCCCCATGACGGAGCGCCCCGCGATGCGCGCCATGATGCGCTACACGTCGGGCTCCACCGGCAAGCCCAAGGGCATTCGCCGCATCTCCACCGCTGACGGCGGCGGCCCTGCGGACTACTACCCGATCCTCAAGCGCATCGCGGTCGACATGTTTCGCTTCCGCCCCGGCGGGCGCTTCCTGACGGCGGCGCCGCTCTATCATTCCGCGCCGTCCACCCTCTCCGCCATGGCGATGGCGATGGAGGACAACGCCCTCCACGTCCTCCCCCGCTTCGACCCCGTCAGCTTTCTCGAAGCGATCGAGCGGGAGAAGGCGACCCATGTCTATCTCGTCCCCACCATGATGAGCCGGATGCTGAAGCTGCCAGCAGAGGTGAAGGCCCGCTTCAACCTCTCCTCGTTGGAGTTCTGCGTCTCCACCGGCTCGCCCTGGCCCCATGACCTGAAGGCGGCGATGATCGACTGGTGGGGGCCGGTGATGTGGGAGACTTACGGCGCCTCCGAGATCGGCTTCATGACGATGGTTTCCTCGGAGGAGGCGCTGGCCCGCCCCGGCACGGCCGGGCGCATCCAGCTCGGCGGCTCGATCCGTATCTACGATGAGGACGGGAACCAGCTCCCGCCCGGCGAGACCGGGATCATCCACGTGAAGATGGACGCTTTCGGCGCCTTCGACTACTCGAACGACCCCGAGGCGCGGCGGTCGGCGGAGATCGACGGCCATATCTCCGTCGGCGACATGGGGCGGCTGGACGAGGACGGGTTCCTCTTCATCACCGACCGTAAAAAGGACATGATCATCTCCGGCGGCGCCAACATCTTCCCCGCCGAGATAGAGGCCGTGCTGATCGACGCCCCCTTCATCCGCGACGTCGCCGTCTTCGGCGCGCCCGACCCGGAATTCGGCGAAAAGATCGTCGCCGCCATCGAACCAGCTGACCATTGGACGCCGGACGAAGCCGAGGTTATCGCCTTCCTCGACGGTCGCCTCGCCCGGATGAAGCACCCGCGCGTGATCGACTTCCACAACGCGCTCCCCCGCGAAGACAGCGGCAAAATCTTCAAACCCCGCCTCCGCGCGCCCTATTGGGAAGAGGCGGGCCGTTCGATCTGACCGGGAAATCCCCATCGCTTCCCCCAAGTACTCAACCACTACCGGCTGGCGCCGGTGGGATGCTGGATTTGCTCAGCCAGGTACTGAAGTACGATGTCCTCCGTGATGACGCCGTTGGTCGTAGAGAAATACCCGCGG
>JBCAXH010000014.1:0-118729 GCA_038534155.1 Pseudomonadota bacterium | reverse complement strand
GGCGGGAGCGCGGAGGCATGCTGCCCTTGAGGCCCGACATGGCCTCGCTGACGGTCGGATCGAACAACTTCCCGACGCGGGTCTACGAGAACAGCCCGGACCTCGTGGACTGGCTCGCCTCCGAGATGCTGGCCCATGAAGTGAAGCCGGAGATTGAGGCGTTCGATCTTTCGCACATCTTTCAGGCGGCGAAGATGCAGGCGGACGGGCGGCTGGCGAAGAACGTCTACGTCCAGTTCGTAATGGGCGTGAAGAACGCGATGCCGGTGGATCGCGCGACCTTCGACTTCTACGTCGCCACCCTGAAACGGCTATCCCCTGACAGCGAGTGGTGCGGGGCGGGGATCGGCGCGGGGCAACTCCAACTGAACGAATGGTGCGTCGCGGGCGGCGGGCACGCGCGGACGGGGCTGGAGGACAATGTCCGGCTCGACCGGGAGACCCTCGCCCCGTCGAACGCCGCGCTGGTGAAGCGCGTGACCGATCTTTGCGCGAAATACGACCGGCCCGTCGCGACGACGGCCGAGGCGCGCGATCTCTTGGGGCTGAGGGCGGCGTGAGCGGATCGCGGCGGAGCCTTTGATGTTCGTCGGCGCCACTGCTCCCATAGCCGCCATCGGCGGGCTGAGCGCGCTCGACCTCGCGGCGCTGGCCTGGCTCGGCGCGGCCTATTGGCTAATCGGCTGGCTCGTCACCCACCACCCGCGCGGCTGGCTCTCGGCTGGAGAGATGGCGACGGCCTACCGCGGGCTCTGGATGAAGCGGGCGGCGCGGCGCAATCCGCGCGTCACCGACATCACGCTGCTGGCGACGCTGCGGAACGGGACGAGCTTCCTCGCCTCCATGACCATGTTCGCCATCGGCGGCGCGGTGGCGCTGCTCGGCCAGATCGACCTGTTGGAATCGCTCGCTCAGGACATCGCTGGCGGGTTCGACGCGCCGCGGTCTGCGCAGCAGGCGAAGCTGCTCGTCCTGATCGCGCTCCTGATCTTCGCCTTCATGAAGTTCATCTGGTCGATCCGCGTCTTCGGCTATTGCGGCGTGGTGATGGGGGCGATGCCCGGCGATCAGGAGGGCGACGAGGAGCCGGAAATCGAGCGGGAGGCGGCGCGGGCGGCGGAGTTGAACCGGATCGCGGCGCGGAATTTCAACGAGGGGCTCCGGGCGATCTATTTCTCGCTCGCGCTCCTCAGCTGGTTCCTCGGCCCGATTGCGCTGATGATCGCGACGACGCTGGTGACGGGCATGCTGATCCGTCGCGAATTCGCCTCAGAGACGCGCAAGGCGCTGCGCTTCGGCAACTTCCGCTAACGGCGGCGCCGCCCCCTATCGACAAGGCGCGAGAGTCCCTATATCCAGCGCGCTCCACCAGATGCGAGGCCCGTGCGCCATGGAAAACATCATCCTGATCGTCCACCTGATCATCGCGCTCGCGCTGATCGCGGTCGTGCTTCTGCAGCGCTCCGAAGGCGGCGCGCTCGGCATGGGCGGCGGGGGCGGCGGCGGCGGCGGGGTCGTATCCTCCCGCGGCGCGGCGACGGCGCTCTCCAAGGTGACCTGGGGCCTCGCGGCGGCCTTCATCGCGACATCGCTGACGCTGACGATCATCGCGGCTCAGGGGTCAGGTTCGCGCTCGATCATCGACGGGGTGCAGACCGGCGTTCCCTCCGCGGACGAGCCGACGACGCCGTCGGTCGGCGGGTTTACGCTACCGCAGTTGAACGACGCGCAGACCGCCCCGACCGAACCGCCCTCCGCGGACTAAGCGACGCCGATGGCGCGATCCGCCTTCGGGTTCGGCGACTTTCTCTGGCGTTGGGTCTTCGCCCAGGCGCTCGTCTTCGCGACCTTCAATCCGACCGAGTTCAGCTATGTCCGCTGGGCCGAAGGGGCGTTCGAGACGGAACTTCCGCTGGTCGCCTTCCTCGGCGTGCTTCTGCTGATCGGCTGGATCATTTTCCTGCGCGCGACGCTCCGTTCCATCGGGTTCATCGGCATCGCGCTGATCCTGGCGCTCGCCGGGACGCTTCTGTGGGTGCTGATCGATTTCGGGCTTCTGAGCCTCGAAGACCCCGGCCTACTGATCTGGATCGGCCTTGTGGCGGTGGGTCTGATCCTCGGCCTCGGCATGAGCTGGAGCCATGTGCGGCGCATGCTGTCGGGTCAGCTCGACGTGGACGACGTCGACGCCTGAGCGGAGTGAGGTCTCCCGCGCCTTCGCTCGCGCGCCGGAGCCCGCGCCGCGACGCCGAACTTGCGTTCGGCCGCCTTCGGCGATTGCGTATTTGAAGGAAGCATGGCGGGACTGAGCGCTTCACATGGAAGCGCGCAATTGGACGGCGGATTAGCGCTTCAGGCGGAAACGCACGTCGGGCGAGATGCGCCCATCCACCTCCGCCCGCCCCTCCGCGACCATCCCGAGAAGAGCCGCGAAGACGTTGCGCGACGCGGCGCCGTGGAGACGGGGGTCTACGTCGGTGTAGATCGCTTTCGTCAGCATCATCGGCGTCGCCTCGCCCATGGAGGCGAGAGCGTCGGCGATCTGCGCCTCCCTCGATTTCCGGTGGGCGGTCTGATGGGCGATCATGCCTTGCGGGTCCTCCACGGCATGTCCGTGGCCCGGGTAGAACACGCGATCTTCTCGCGCCGTCATCGCCGCTAGCGAGGCCATGAAGGCGGCCATGTCCCCGTCCGGAGGGGATACCATCGTCGTCGCCCATCCCATCACCAGATCGCCGGTGAAGACGGCGCCGTCGTCGAGCGAGAAGCTGAGATGATTGGAGAGATGTCCCGGCGTGTGGAGCGCCGTCACCGCGACTTCTCCGATCTCGAACCGGTCGCCGTCGCGCAGGGTTTCGTGGTGGACGAAAGCGCGGTCGGCTCCTTCCCCGCCGCCTAGATCTGCGCCCGACGCCGCGAGCTCGGTCATCATCTCGCTCATGCCTTCGCCGTGGCCGCCAAAGGCGTAGATCGGCGCGCCCGTCGCCTCATGCAGGGCTGCGGCGCCGGGCGAATGGTCCACATGGGTGTGCGTCACGAGGATCGCCTCGATCCGCTCTCCCCGCTCCAGAGAGCCGAGGATCAGGTCGACCTGTCCCGGGAGGGCCGGACCGGGGTCGACCACCGCGACGCGCCCCTCGCCCAGGAGATAACTCTGCGTTCCCGTGAACGTCATCGGCGAGGGGTTCTTGACGGTTAGCCGGCGGATGTGCGGCGCGAGCCGCTCGGCCCGGTCATATGTTGCGCTCGGGTCGCGATTGAAAGGATCGGTCATCGGTTCTGAAGGCCCTTGCGATTGCCTACGCTGCGCTGCGGCACTACGCTCCGCCACATCGCGAGGTAGGTGATGTTCCTCAAAAAGTATACGCCCCGCAGCCTTTTCGGCCGCTCGCTCATCATCTTCATCGCGCCGCTCATCGTGCTGCAGGCGGTGGTCGCCTATATTTTCGTCCAGCGCCATTTCGAAGGCGTCACCAGCCAGATGGCCCGCGCAGTGGCGCGGGAGCTGAACTTCATCGTCGAGATCACCGAAAGCGCGGAGACCGTGGAGGCGGCGATCGCGCGGCTGGAGGAGCTGAAGGGCCCGCTCGGCATGCAGCTCGGCCTCGTCGAGGGGGAGATCGTGGAGGAGGCGGCGATCCGCGAGTTCTACGACGTCTCCGGCGGGGCGGTGGAGGAGACGTTCAAGCTGAACGTGGAGCGGCCGCTCGCGCTAGACCTCGTGAAGGACCAGCGGATGATCGAGGCGCGGGTGCAGACGGCGAAGGGCGTTCTGCGGGCGCTGATCCCGCGCGACCGGATGATCGCGTCCAACCCGCAGCGGCTCTTGTTCTGGATGTTCGGCACGGCGGCGGCGCTCGCCATAGTGGCGATCTTCTTTCTACGCGGGCAGATCCAGCCGATCCGGCGGCTGGCGGAGGCCGCCGACGATTTCGGCAAGGGCCGAGACCGTCCGTTCCGGCCCACTGGCGCGGAGGAGGTTCGGCGCGCGGGCGCGGCTTTCCTCGACATGAAGACGCGGCTGGAGCGCCAGATCGAGCAGCGCACCAAGATGCTCTCCGGCGTCTCCCACGACCTTCGGACGCCTTTGACCCGCATGAAGCTGGCGCTCGCCATGTCAGGCGACACGGCGGAGGTGCGGGAGCTGCGCCGAGACGTCGACGAGATGGAGCGGATGCTGCAGGAATTCCTCGCCTTCGCGCGCGGCGAACAGGGCGAAGAGATCAGCGCGGTCGACCCGGTGGAGATCGCCGAAGAGGTGGCGGCGGATGCGCGGCTGCGCGGGGCGCGGGTCTCCGTCCTATCCACCATCGAGACGCCGGGCGAGGCGGAGGTCATGCTGCGCCGGACCGCGATCAAGCGGGCGATCGGCAATCTCGTGGGCAACGCCGCCGAGTTCGGGGAGCGGATCGACATCTCAACCCGGATCGCCCGACGCTTCATCGAGTTCGTGGTGGAGGATGACGGGCCCGGCATTCCGGAGGCGGAGCGGGAGGCGGCCTTCCGGCCCTTTGAACGCCTCGATCCCGCGCGCAATCAGGACAAGGGCGGCGGCGTGGGCCTCGGCCTCTCCATCGCGCTCGATATCGCGCGGAGCCATGGGGGGGAGCTGAGCCTGCATGAGAGCGAGCGGCTCGGCGGGTTGAAGGCGCGGTTCAGGGTGCCGCGCTGAGCGCCTGACGCGGCGCCGTGTCAGATCGTCCAAGTGGGCGAGCGTCTCGATCTCTGTTTCCACGCATCATTTTGGACCTGGACGTCTCGCTAGGGCGTTTCGTCGGCGTCGACGACCCCTGCCGCTCTCACTTTGCGACCGTCGATCATCGAAGCGCAAACCTCCTCGATCAGCGTCGTCACCTCTGCGTCTTCTTCCGGACCGAAACCCGAAATGAGGAGTTCCGCCATGCCGTGGACGGCGCTCCACAGCGCGATTGGAGAGACTTCGTCCGCTTCGTCTCCTGCAAAGTCGCTCCATGCGTCGGTCAGAATCCGATAGGGGTCGCGCCCCATGCTCGAGACACCGCGCGTCGCACCGCTCGTAGCCGCGCCCGATACCTTGAACATCAGTGCGAAGAGCTTCGGATGCGCTCTGGCGAAGGCGACGTAGGCCGCGCCTACGGAAAGAAGCCGGGCGCGAGAATCCGCACCGGCGGCCGCCGTCTCCGTCTCCATCAGGTTGGCGAGGTCGGCGAAGGCGATGCGCGCGATCTCCTCCAGGATCGCCTCTTTCGATTTGAAGTGCTGGTAGATCGCCGCCGGGTCGACGCCGATCTCCCGAGCGCATCCCCTCAGGCTCAGTTTGTCCGCGCCGTCAGCCTGTATCTTACGCGACGCGCAGTCGACGACCGCCCGACGGAGATCGCCGTGGTGATAGGAGGTTTTCAGATCGCCCATCTCAACACTGTTGACATGAGCAGATGGCCTCGTCAAATATCTCAACACCGTTGAGATGGAGAATATGATGAACGCAATGATCAAGATGGCCGTCGGGATCGCCGTCGCAGCGCTGACTGCGGCCTGCGACAGGACGACGACCGCGTCTGACTCACCCGCGCATAACGCGTCCAAGGCTGGAGGCGCGTATGTCGAAACCGCGCTTGGTCGGCTCTTCGTCAAGACAACAGGGACGGGAGACGCGACGCTGGTCCTCTGGCCATCGATCTTTACGGATCATCGCATCTACGACCGCGTGACCGCCGAGCTTTCAGATAAGTTCAGATTTCTGCTGATCGACGGGCCGGGCCATGGCGGCAGCGAGGGGCCAACGGAGGAGTTTTCGATCGCGCAATCGGCGGACGCGATGGCCGCCGTTCTCGATCACTATCAAATCCAGAGCGCTGTGATCGGCGGAACCTCATGGGGCGGCATGACCGCAGCAGAGCTCGCCTTGTCGAGACCGGAGCGCGTGCGCGGACTGATCCTGATGAACACGCCGATGGAAATCGACGGCGACGACGTCGATTTCTCCTCGCGTCTCATCTCCTTCGGCGCGCGCTATGGCCTCGGCTTTCGGTTCTTTAGGGACGGCGTCGCCGAAAGCTTCTTTTCACCGGAAGTTCTGGAGAACGATCCGGACTTCGCGGCGACCTTCCATGAGATGCTGAAGACCGCGAACGCGCGTGAGCTATCAGCGTCGGTCCGCTCCGTTTTGTTGCGGGGATCACCGCTGATGGATCGCATGGCGGAGTTAAACGCGCCAACCCTCGTGATCGCCGGCCGAGAGGATGAGATGTATCCAGTCCACGTTCAGCGCGCAGCGGCCTCGATGGCGCCGCAGGGAGAGTTCGCACTCGTCGCCGGCAAGCACATCTCGGTTGTCGAGCGTCCTTTGGACGTGGCGCGCATCATCGAGGACTTCGTCGCGCGCACCGCGGAAAGACGCTAAGCCGCGCGGACGCCGCATCGACCACAAAAAAACCCCCGCCGAAGTCTCCGGCGGGGGCTCTTTCTTGGGACGGGACGACGTTCAGGCGTCGCCGTCTTTGCGTTTGATCGGCGCCCAGAGCTTCTTGTTGGTGAAGTAGAACAGCACCGCCAGAAGGATCAGGAAACCGACATACTGGAAGCCGGCGTGCTTGCGCTCCGTCATCTTCGGCTCCGCCGTCCACATCAGGAAGGCGGAGACGTCCTTGGACATCTGCTCCATCGTCGCGGGCGTGCCGTCGGCGTATTCGATCAGATCGTCCTCCAGCGGCGGGGCCATGGAGATGTAGCCGCCCGGGAAGCTCTCGTTGCCGTAAAGGACGGAGCCCGCCTCCTCTTTCTCCGACCCGGTGTAGTGGGTGAGGAGGGAGTAGATGTACTCAGGTCCGCCAATGCCCTTCAGCATCTGATTGATGCCGAGACCGTAGGGGCCGGAGAAACCCGCACGCGCCTTCGCCATCAGCGTGAGGTCCGGCGCATTGGCCCCGTTGTTCATCGGGAAGAGGTCGGAGGGTTTCGCCGTGCGGGTGTCGCCCGGCTCGCCCTCTTCATCGAAGACCTCGAAGTTCTCGGCGATCGCCTTGACCTGCTCATCGGGGAACCCGGGGCCGGTCTCGTCGCCGAGCTGGCGGATCGCGAGATACTGCAGGCCGTGACAGGCGGAGCAGACCTCGTACCAGACCTGGAAGCCGCGCTGCAGCTGCTGCTGGTCGAAGGTGCCGAACGGGCCTTCGAAGCTGAAGGACACGTCTTCGACGTACCCGGCCCCGCCGGCGCCCAGCGCCGGAGCGGCGCTGAACGCGGTCGCGGAGACGAGCGCTGCGGAAAGGATGCGTTTCATTGTCTTCTACCTTTCCTCAATCACTCAGCCGGGGTCGCCACAGCGCCGGACGGGCCGGACTGGACCTTGCCGCCTGCGGGATAGTGGCTGTCGAAATCCGCCTCGATCGACGACGGCTGCGCGTCCGGCTTCTCGGTGATGCCGAGCACGGGCAGGATCACCAGGAAGTAGGCGAACCAGTAGATCGTGCCGAGCAGCGAGATCAGCGGAACCAGACCTTCGGCCGGCATCGCGCCCGCCCACATCAGGACGAAGAAGTTGATCACGAAGACGATGAACGCCCACTTGAACATCGGCCGGTAGCGGCCCGAGCGGACCCGGCTCGTGTCGAGCCACGGCGCGAGCGCCATGACCGCGATGGAGCCGAACATCGCCAGAACGCCGCCCAGCTTCGCATCGATGAAGAGGATGTCGAAGGTGATGGCGCGCAGGATCGCGTAGAACGGCAGGAAGTACCATTCGGGGACGATGTGCGCCGGCGTCACGAGGGCGTTCGCCTCGATGTAGTTGTCCGGGTGGCCGAGGTAGTTCGGCATGAAGAAGACGAACACCGCGAAGAAGATCAGGAACAGCATCAGAGCGAAGATGTCCTTGATCACGTAGTACGGCCAGAACGGCACAGTGTCCTTCTTCACCACGTCCATGTTGTCGCGGCGAACCTCGACGCCCGTCGGGTTGTTGTTCCCGGTCGTGTGGAAGGCCCAAATGTGGACCGCCACCAGACCCGCGATCACGAAGGGCAGGAGGTAGTGCAGAGAGAAGAAGCGGTTCAGCGTCGCGTTGTCGACCGCCGGGCCGCCGAGCAGCCAGGTCTGCAGCGGTTCGCCGATCAGCGGCAGCGCGCCGAAGAGGCCGGTGATCACGGTCGCGCCCCAGAAGGACATCTGACCCCAGGGCAGAACGTAGCCCATGAACGCCGTCGCCATCATCGCGAGGTAGATCAGGATGCCGATGATCCACGTGATCTCGCGCGGGGCCTTGTAGGACCCGTAGTAGAGACCGCGGAAGATGTGGAAGTAGACCGCGATGAAGAACATCGACGCGCCGTTGGAGTGCACGTAGCGCAGCACCCAGCCGCCTTCGACGTTCCGCATGATGTGCTCGACCGACGAGAACGCCGTGTCGACATGCGGGGTGTAGTGCATCACCAGCGCGATGCCGGTGGCGATTTGGATCACGAGGCAGAACGTGAGGACGATGCCCCAGATCCACATCCAGTTCAGGTTCTTCGGCGTCGGGATCGTCAACGTCGAATGCATCAGACCGACGATCGGCAAGCGCTGGTGCAGCCAGCGCTCGAAGCCGGTCTTCGGCTCATATGGTTCGTGAGGGATACCGCTCATCTCGTCTCTCCTCAGCCTAAGCGAATGGTTTCGTCGTCGACGAACACGGCCGTCGGGACGGGAAGATTTTCAGGCGCAGGGCCTTTGCGGATGCGGCCCGACGTATCGTAGTGCGAGCCGTGGCAGGGGCAGAACCAGCCGCCGAAATCGCCCGCGTCGCCCACCGGCACGCAGCCGAGGTGGGTGCAGACGCCGACCATGACGAGCCAGCGCCCCTCTTCGTCGATCGACCGGTTCTCGTCGGCGCCGTCCGCGTCAGGCGCGTTGGCGTTGCGCGACGAGGCGTCGGGAAGCTCGGAGACGGCGACGGCGCGCGCATCCGCAATCTCGTCATCGGTGCGATGACGGATGAAGACCGGCTTGCCGAGGAATTTGACGGACAGCTGCGAGCCGGGCTCGACGCCGGAGACGTCCACCTCGATCTGAGCGAGCGCCTGAACGTCGGCGCTGGGGTTCATCTGGTCGACCAGCGGCCAGACGGCGGCGCCGACGCCTACCGCGGTGGCGGCGCCAGTGGCGACGTAAAGAAAGTCGCGGCGGGAACCATGATCATCGGACAAGTTCGTCATCCCTTTGTTGGCCGGCGTCCCGGCTGACTCAGTCTCCGGACGTTCTACGCCCGATTGCGCTGGGAGATAGAGGGATCGAGGGGGTCCGTCCAGCCGACAGTGCGACGCAGCTTGTCGCAGTCTTGTCCATGCGGACCTCTTGATCCCGCATCGCCCGCTGGCCGAGACTGCGGGCGATGCGCATCGCGGCTTTTCAACCTGATATTCCCGGCAATCTCGGCGCGCTGATGCGCCTTTCCGTCTGTTTCGGCGCCCCGCTGCACGTGATCCAGCCGTGCGGGTTTCCTTTCTCAGCCAAGGCCGTGAAGCGGGCGGCGATGGATTACGGCGCGGAGGCGGAGATCGTCTCCCATGGCAATTGGGAGCGTTTTCAGGCGGATAGAGCGCCTGGGCGCCTGATTCTGCTGACGACGCGCGGCGCGGCGGCGCATTGGGACATCGCCTATGAGGCGAGCGATTACCTCCTCCTCGGGCGGGAGAGCGCGGGCGTTCCCGACCATGTCCACGCCGCCGCAGACCTCCGGGCTAAGATCGCGATGCCGGGCGGCGGGCGGAGCCTTAACGTCGCGGTCGCCGCTGGAATCGCGCTGGCCGAAGCCGGGCGACCGCGCGCCAACCTATAGATTTTTAAGCAGAAATAGCGACTGGCCCGCCGCCGGGCGCCCCGTTAGCATCCACGCGATGGAAGACGCCGCCCGCTCGCCCTATTCCGACCTCGCCGCCGCTGCGTTCTGGCGCAGCTGCCGTAAGGACCCCGAGTTCCGGGTCTCCGACCTTTATCAGCCGACGGTTGCATTGAGCGGGAGCGAACGCATCGCCGCCGCAGGAAGCTGCTTCGCCCAGCATCTCAGCCGACGACTGAAAGGCGCCGGCCTGCCCTTCGTCGATACGGAACCGGCGCCGGAGGATGTCGATGAAGCGACCGCCGCGCGCTACGGCTACGGCGTCTATTCCGCGCGTTACGGCAACGTCTACACGCCGCGTCAGCTGGATCAGCTGTTGAGCGACGCAGTGGCGCGCCGGATCCGTCGCCGCTCGTTCTGGACGAAGGGCGACCGCGTCTATGACGCGCTCCGGCCGGGCGTGGAGCCCAACGGGCTGCCGAGCGAGCGCGCCGCGCAGGCGATGCGGGTCGAGCATCTCGACCGCGTCGCGGCGATCTTCCGGACCGCCGAGGTCTTCGTCTTCACGCTCGGCATGACGGAGGCATGGGTCGACCGGCGCTCCGGGACGGTCTTTCCAACGGCGCCCGGGGTGTTCGCCGGGGAATACGATCCGTCGCGGCATGGTCTGGCGAACTTCAGTTACAAGGAGGTGCTTCGCGATACGACCTCCGCGATCAGGCGGATGCGGCGGCTGCGACCGGGTCTGAAGGTGTTTCTCACGGTCTCGCCCGTGCCGCTGACCGCGACGGCGGAGCCGCGCCATGTGCTTTTCTCGACCATCAGCTCCAAATCCCGTCTCCGCGCGGCGGCGGAGGAGATCGCGCGGAACGATCCGCTGACCGACTACGTCCCGACCTATGATCTGATCGCGGGGGCGCCGTTCTCCGACCAGTTCTTCGAAGACAACTGGCGGAGCGTGAACCAGCGGGGGGTCGACCTCGCCATGGGCCTCTTCTTCGGTGCGCATGGGCTGAGCCAGACGCAGGTGGAGGCCGACCTCGCCTCCACCGCGCAGGCGGACGGACGGGCCGATGCGGCGGACGACGTGATCTGCGAGGAGGTCATGCTGGAGGATTTTCGCCCGTGAAGCGGATCCTCGTCATCGGCGCCTCCCACGCGGGCGTCCTTGCGGCAGCGCAGCGGGACAAACCGCCGGAGGGGGTCGAATGCGTCTTTTTCGCCGACTACGGCGACGGCCCGATCTGCGCCCAACTCGACGGCGCCCGGCTCATCGCCCGCGACCCGGACCGGCGCCTGCGGATGGAGCGCGGGGGGATGAGCCCTGAGGTCGACATAGCCGCCTTCGACGCCGTGGTTCTGGTCGGGATGACGGTCTCCATGTTCCTAGCCGTGCGCATCGTCGCGGCGCGGCATCCGGTGGAGTGGCCGGGGCGGGAGAAACGCCTGGGGAGACTCATCCGGCTCGGCCCCAGATCATCGCGCACGCGACGACTTGCGCGGCGGCTATTTCCCCGGCGCGCCGTGGGCCGCGAAGGGGTGAAACGCCCTTTCGGCTCCGAAGGCCTTCTGGTGGACGCGCTCGCGGCGCATGCGGAGGCGAAGCTGAGCCGCGCGCTTTGCGAGATGATCCGCGCGGTCAGCGATGCGCCGATTCTGATCGCGCCCCAGCCCTACCCTATCGAGACGATCCTGGCGGAGCGTTTCTGGAAAGGGTTTCGGCACGCCGCCGCGCGGGGGGACGGCGCGCGCCTCGCCGCCGCGCACCAGACCGCTCATCACCGCGCCTTCGACGATGTCGAAAACTGCGCGATGGTCTTCCAGGACGCATCGACCGTAAGCGAAGGCTTTCTGACGAAAGAGGAATTCGGCCGTGACCGCGTCAATCTACGCGGCGGCTCGCACCAGTATACGAAAGTCGACCACCTTCACGCCGGGCGTAAATACGGTGACGTTCTTTTAAGTAATATTCAAAAATCCCTAAAATAGCTGCAGTCTATTCAGCCTGCATTGAGGTTTGTTTAGCTGTCGTTAACCCGTCGCCCCCAGTGTCCGTAGCGGGTGAAAATTTGGGTGGTGGCTATGAAGCCTTTCTACATTGTGGCGGGCCAGAGTAATGTCTGGTCCTTTCGCGAGAGCTATCCAGCTCTCCTGGAAAATGCGCACGGGGCCGGCAACTTCGGCCTTATCGAAGTCTTCGCGAATGGGGCGCCTCTGCTGATCGATCTCGATCATCAGCGCAACTGGCGCGATCCGGACGATCTCAGGGCCGACCTGATTTCGAACACCATATCGAAACTCCATAACGAACCGGACGGATACATCGCCGGAGTTCTGTGGATACAGGGCGAAGCGGACACGTACGCCTTCTCTCGAGCGGATCGATACGCCGAAGAGGTAAAGAAACTCTTTGACGAGCTTACGACGGCGCTTACCGATGAATTCGGCGCCGGGATCACCGGGATCGAAGAGGCCCCGATCATCGTCTCCGAGCTGTCCGAACGGGCGCCGGATGCGCCGAAGCGGGCCAACTGGGATACGATCATCGAGCAGCAGAAGTCGCTGAACGAGCTGGACGACCGTTTCGTCACGCTCGACCCGGACGACGTGGCGGGCGCGCTCGGCCGGTCGGCTTCGGACATGTTCCGCGACGGCCTCCACTATGACGATCGCACGTTCAGCGGCGATCTCACGGGCGCTGCGGTGGATCTTCTGCAAACGAACGCCGAAAACGCGCCGGACGTCCTGCGCAAGAATGCGGGAGACAACCTCTTCCGCTTCGAGGACGAGGAGATGATCTTCGCCGGGCGGCGCGGCGACGACGTCTATCGCATCGACGACGCGGAGAAGCGCATCGTCGAGATGGCGGGGCACGGGCGCGATCAGGTCGTCGCCAAGATCGACTTCGATCTCTCCGACCATGGCGGGCATCTCGAAGACCTTCAGCTCATCGGCGATGCGGCGGTCGGCGTCGGGAACCAGCGGGCGAACGAGATTCTGGGCTCGAAGGCCGACAATGAGCTGAGCGGCGACGCCGGCGCCGACACGATCCGCGGCGGAGCTGGCGACGATACGCTGCACGGCGGCATCGGCCGCGACGATCTCGGCGGCGGCGGCGGCGACGACGACGTGCGGGGCGGGGGCGGGGGCGACGTCTTAAACGGCGGCAACGGGATCGACATGATCGCGGGCGGCAGGGGCGACGACACCCTCACCGGCGGAAATGGCGCGGACCAGTTCGTCTTCGCATGGCGCGGCGGCGACGACGTCGTCACCGACTTCGTTCGCGGCGTGGACGCCATTGCGCTGGACTTCGACAAGGTCGCGTTCGAGGACCTGACCTTCGAGGCCCGCGAAGACGGTCTTCTGGTCGAGTTCGACGGGCGCGGGACCGTGCTTCTGGAGGGGGTCGCGGACACCGCGCTCACCGAGGACGACGTGTTCACCCTGGGGTTCTGAGCCAATCGGAACCCGAAAGGCGGCGAGCGGCGAGGGATCGCCGCTCGCCCTCTTCAGCCTTTGGCGATTTCAGGGATCTTCGTCAGATCGCTGAGAACCTCGTTCGGCTTCCAGGGCAGGCGATCCATCGGCTCCCCGGCGCGGTTGACCCAGACTGTGTAGAAGCCGAAGCCCGCCGCATTGGCGGCGTCCCACCCGTTGGAGGAGACGAACAGCACCTCCTCCGGCGTCGTCCCGAACCTTTGATCGACCAGTTCGTAGACGGACCGGTGCGGTTTGAAGACGCCGACGCTCTCCACGCTCAACACGTCGTCCAGCATCGCGGCGATCCCGGCGCTGTCCACGGCGCCCTTGAGCATGGCGGGGGAGCCGTTGGAGAGGATCGCGGTCGCGAAGCCCGCCTCTTTCAGCGCGGTCAGCATCGCCGGAACTTCGGGGTAGGCCGAAAGCTCCCAGTAGAGCTGCAAAAGCCGCTCGCGGAGGGAGGGATCGTCGATCCCCTCCTGCTCCAGCGCGAAGTCGAGGCCGTCCGCCGTCACGTCCCAGAAATCGCAATGGGCGTCGGCGACGGCGCGGAGCCAAGTGTATTGCAGCTGCTTCAGCCGCCAGGTGGCGGCGATTGCGGGCCATTTGGCGGCGAACGCCTCCCTGCCCGGCTCAGCGGCGGCTTCTCGCGCGGCGGCGGCGACGTCGAAAAGGGTTCCGTAGGCGTCGAAGACGCAGGCTTTGATGGGCATGGGTTCCTCCTCTAGCCGCAACGTCGCAGGTCGCAGCGCATCAGGGATCATACGCGTTCAGCGCAGCGATATCAGCGTCGCTGCACACATGATTCTCCAACCGGAGAAACCTCTGCATAAGGTTCCGCGAACTGCTGTGGGCGAACTGGTTTTCTTGCACGTTCTCAGGGTCGCGCGACTGGAACTCGCGGAAACCTGGACGCCAGTCCAGCCCGCAGTATTCGCGCGCGCCGCCGATCCTGCCCATCAAGTTGATCTCGCGGTTAGTCGAGCGGTCAGAGCGGCTGTCGGCGATGATCCGGTCGACGACGTCGGCGTGCCGCGTCTGTGCGCACGCGACGATCGTCGAAGATGCCAGCAACGCGCCTAAGATGCGCGGGCCGCAACGAAGACGAGGGCCCAGCCTCACCTACCTAACGCATCCGATTTGATGCGGAACGCCACCGGCTGACCGGCGACGCGGTTGCGATAGACCTGCAAGCCCTCCAGCACCCGCTGCACGTAGTTGCGGGTCTCGCGGAAGGGGATCGTCTCCATCCAGTCGATCCAGTCGACGGCACCGGTGCGCGGATCGCCGTAGCGCCCGATCCACTGATCCACCCGCCCGGCGCCCGCATTGTAGGCGGCGGCGGCCATGGCGACGGAGCCGTCGAACTGCTCCAGCCGCCGGGCGAGATAGGTCTGGCCGAGCGTCGCGTTGTAGCGCCAGTCGCCGGTGAGCGCGGCGCGGTCGTAGCCGACACCGACCCAGCCGGAGACCTTTTTGGCGGTCGCGGGCATCAGCTGCATCAGCCCGCGCGCGCCAGCGGGGCTGATCGCGTCGGGGTTCAACTCACTCTCCTGCCGGGCGATGGCCATCGCCAGCGCGGGCTCCACGCCCCGGTTGAACCGGGCGAGGTCGGTGAGCGGGTAGTAATGCCCCGCCAGCACATGCCCCTTGCGCGCCGCGATCTTGGAGATGCGGATCGCGGCGTCGGGCCGGTCCAGCGCAGTGGCGAAGGCGGCGACGGCGGCGAGGTCGTCATAGGTGGAGAGGGTGGAGGCGATGTGGGTCAGGAACCAGTGCGTCCGCCGCCGGTCCCCCGTCTCCGCCAGCAGTTGCGCGGCGCGGGCGACGGAGCGGTTGGCGAAAGTGCCGCCGCGCCAGTCTGTCGTCGCCTTTTCCGACAGCAGCGGGTCCACCGGCGCGCCGATCATCGAAGCCGCCAGTTGCCCGTAAAAGCTCGTCTGCCAGCCGGAGGCGCGGGAATAGAACTCGATCGCCTGCGCCTGATCGCCCTTCGCCTCATAGGCGCGGCCCATCCAGTAATAGCCGCGCCCGAAGCTGATCGGCGTGCCGACCGCGGCGAGGAAGCGCTGGAAATGGGCGATGGCGCGGTCCGGGTCGTTCATCTTGCGGAGCGCGACCCAGCCCGCGAACCATTCGGCGTCGGAATAGTCCGAACCTTCGGTCATGTGGTTCTGGTTGGCGAGATTATAGGCCTCCACATGCCGACCCTGCCGGAACAGGCGCCGCATCAAGAGGCGGCGGCGGTTGCCCCATTCCTCAGGGCGGCCGAGGGAGGCGGCGGAGCCGGAGCGGGCCTGAATCAGCTCCCGCGCGCTGTCATAGAGGCTTTTGCGCATCCGCCAGACGAAACGCTCATAGGCGAGGCCCGGATCGTCGGCGAGCGAAGCGGGTACGGCGGCGATGGCGCCGTCGACGCCGTTCTCGCGGCGGCGGAGCTTGGCGCGGGCTTCGATCAGGGCGGCGTAACCGGGGGTCACGAGGCCCTTCATGTCGCGCGCTTCGTTCGTCAGGCCGCGCCAAAGGAGGTTATCGGCCCGCGCCTCATGATGGCCCGCGATCAGGCCGCGATGACGGGAGCGGAACTCGTTCTGCTCCTCCGTCGTCAGGGAGAGATCGCGCCATGCCCGGACGATCTCAGCGTCGGCGTCGGCGTTGCGCCCGGACGCCCGAAGCGCCTCAGCCCGACGAAGGGCGCCGATCCCCGTCTGCGCGCCTTCCGGCCCGATGAAGCCGTCAACCTCGCCGAGGGAGAGGCCGAAGGGCATGGTCGCTTCGCCCTCCTTGCGGATGCGCTTCAGGTTCGGCCAGTCGCCGTTGCGGGCGACGAAATCGCGGTATTCGGGCCAGGACCCCTCCCCCGCCGAAAGAAGCCGCCATGCGAAGACGTCCATCACGGCCGCATCGCCCGCCCGCTGCGCCGCCTGACGGGCGCCGAGCCAGTCTTTCTGATCAGCGGCGTCGTTGACGGCGGCGACGTCGAGCGCGGCGCCGGATTGCGCGTTCGCCGAATGGGCGAAGGCGAAGAAGACGGCGAGGAAAAGGGCGAAAGCGCGCAGGGGCATGATCGCTCCGATGGCTGAGGGGTTCCCGGGTTGCGCGAATCTATCACCGCCCCTTCGCAACGCCAGTCACGATCTCGCCGAACGCGCCGATCACCGCGCTTTCCTATGCGAAAACGCACCCCGTCCGCCCGCCTTGCCTGCCACGTCCCCCGCCTATAGGTTTCGCGCGCTTTCGGCGCGGGTGGTCCGCGCCCTCCAACAAAGGACAAGGACATGTTCAGAGGCTCGATGCCCGCTCTCGTCACCCCCTTCGCCAATGGCCAGGTGGACGAGAAGGCCCTCAAACACCTTGTCGAATGGCACATAGAGGAAGGCACCCACGGCCTCGTCCCCGTCGGGACCACCGGGGAGAGCCCGACCCTTAGCCATGAAGAGCATGAATATGTGATCGAGACGGTGGTGAAGACCGTCGCCGGGCGCATCCCCGTGATCGCCGGCGCCGGGTCGAACAACACCGCCGAAGCGATCCGCTTCATGCAGTTCGCGGAGAAGGTCGGAGCCGACGGCGCGCTGGTCGTCACGCCATATTACAACAAGCCGACCCAGCGCGGGCTGATCAAGCACTTCACGGCGCTCGCCGACTGCGCCGATCTGCCGATCATCATCTACAACATCCCCGCCCGTTCCGTGATCGACATGGTTCCGGAGACGATGGGCGAGCTGGCGGCCCACAAGAACATCGCGGGCGTGAAGGACGCGACCGGCGACGTAGCCCGCGTCTCCCGCCAGCGGGAGACCTGCGGGAAGGACTTCATCCAGCTGACGGGCGAAGACGCCTCCGCTCTCGGCCACGCCGCCCATGGCGGGAAGGGCTGCATCTCCGTCACGGCCAACGTGGCGCCGCGGCTCTGCGCGGAGTTTCAGGAGGCGCTGATGGCGGGGGACTTCCCGAAGGCCCTGGAGTATCAGGACCGTCTGATGCCGCTTCATGAGGCGATCTTCATGGAGCCGGGCGTGGTCGGAGCCAAAACCGGCCTCTCCATCCTCGGCCATTGTTCGGATGAGGTCCGCTCGCCGATCACCACCGCCCTGCCGGAGACGAAAGAGGCGGTGCGGGCGGCGATGGTTCACGCCGGCATCCTGAACTGAAGCGGGAGCGCGGCCCGCATTGGGCCGCGCTCCCGCTTCAGGGTCACCCGAAGACCAGTCCGCCGTCCACGATCAGGTTCTGGCCCGTGACGGCGCGCGCCCAGGGGCTCGCGAAGAAGAGGACGGCGTCCGCCGCTTCCTCCGGCGTCGTTACGGACCTGAGCGGCGTGACCCCCGCAATGTAGTCGAACACCTCCGCTGGCGTCGCGGCGCTTGCGTCGGTGGTTCTAAGCAAGCCGCCGGAGACCATGTTGACTGTGATCCCGCTCGGCCCAAGCTCCGCCGCGGCCGTCCGCGTGAGCGCGAGAAGCGCCGCTTTGGCCGAGGTGTAGTCGTGATAGGGAACGACCGGGTTTTGCACGAGATTGGTGCCGATCGCGACGATGCGGCCGAACCCGGCCTCCGCCATCGCGGGTTTCACGGCCTGGATGACGTTCATCGCGCCGATCACCGCCGTGTCGTGCTGAGCGCGCATCTCCTCCGCCGTCATGGCGTCGAGGCTCGCGCGGGCGTCGCCGTTGAAGCTGTAATCGGCGAGCGCGTTATGGACGACCGTGGTGATCGGGCCGAGGGCGCGGTCCGCCTCCGTTACCATGGCGGCCACCGCATCGGCGTCGCGCACGTCGGCCTGGAGCGCGATGGCGCGATCCCCGAGCGATACGGTGAGTGCTTCGGCGGCGGCTTCGCTGGCGCGGTAGTTGACGACGACCCTGGCGCCTTCGCGCGCGAAGGCGGCGGCGATGGCGGCGCCGAGGCCGCGGCCCGCGCCAGTGACGAGAACGGTCTGTTCGTTGAGGGGGTGGCTCATGAGGGTTCCTTCCAGAGAGCGTGGAAATGGTGAACCGGCCCGTGCCCGCCGCCGACCGACTGGCGGTCAGCCGCGGCGATCGCGCCGGAGACATAGCGTTTCGCCGCCGCCGTCGCGGCATGGGGCGCAGCGCCTTTGGCGAGCTTCGCCGCAATGGCGGAGGATAGGGTGCAGCCCGTCCCATGGGTGTTCTGAGTGGCGGTGCGGGGGGTTTCGAGCCAGTGGAGCGCGGCGCCGTCCCAAATGACGTCGGGGCTGTCGTCGCCCTCCAGATGCCCGCCTTTGACCAGCGCCGCCTTCGGGCCGAGCGCCGCGAGCGCCTCGGCCTGGCTCGCCATCTCCTCGCGGCTGGCGGCTTCCGGCCGATCCAGAAGGCGCGCCGCCTCCGGCAGGTTGGGGGTCAGGATGGTCGCGAGCGGCGTCAGCGCCTCGCGCAGCACGGCCATGGCGTCGGGCTGAAGGAGCGGCGCGCCGCCCTTCGCGACCATGACCGGGTCGAGCACGATCGGCATCTCCGCGCGCCCCTTCAGCGCTTCTGCGACGGCGAGGGCGATATCCGCCGTCGCGATCATGCCGATCTTCACCGCGTCGACGCGAACGTCGTCGAAGACCGCCTCGATCTGGGCTTTGACGAAGGCGGGCGGGACCAGCTCGACGCCCGTGACGCCGCGCGTGTTCTGCGCCGTCAGCGCGGTGATCGCCGCCATGCCGTAGACGCCGTTCGCGGCGAAAGTCTTGAGATCAGCCTGTATTCCGGCCCCACCCGACGGGTCGGACCCGGCGATGGTCAGTACGTTTCGGATCATGTTCGGGTCCTCTCCGCTTGATCGATGGCGCGGCGGATGTCCCGCGCCGCGCGCTCCGGGTCCGGCTGACCGCAGATCGCGGAGACGACGGCGAGGCCGTCGCATCCCGCGCCAAGAACGCCCGCCGCATGCGACGCCTTCAGCCCGCCGATGGCGACCGTCGGCGTAGCGGCGATGCGCGCCATGGCCGCCAGGCCGTCAAAACCGACGGAGGGTTTGCAGTCGCCCTTGGTCGAGGTGGGGAACACCGTTCCGAGGCCGAGGTAATCGACCAGTCGCGGGTCCGCCGCCGCCACGTGTTCGGGCGTATTGCAGGACAGGCCGATGATCTTGCCCGGCCCGAGCCGATGGCGCGCCGCCGCCGGGTCGCCGTCGTCCTGCCCGATATGAACGCCGTCCGCATCGGCGGCGATCGCAGCTTCGACGTCGTCGTTGACGACGAGCGGAACGCCGGCGCCGGCGAGCGCCGCCTTCAGGGCGCGCGCCGCCTCCACCCGCGCAGACGGGGCGGCGTCCTTGTCGCGCAACTGGATCATACTCGCCCCGCCGCGGACGGCGGCGATCACAGTATCCACCAGGGCCGGTCCGGGGCAGAGCGACGGGTCGGTGACGAGGTAGAGCCTGAGGCTCTCCGCTTTCAGAGACATGCGATGCGCTCCTCTTTCAGGTCTTCGGGGCTGAGGTCGTGGAGCGCGTCCAGAAAGGCGACGGCGAAGGAGCCGGGGCCGGCGGCCCACGCCCCTGCGCGCTCGCCCGCTTCCGCGAAATGGACGCAGGCGGCGACGGCGGCTTCGAAGGGCGGGGCGACAGCGGCGTAGGCGCCCGCAAGGGCGGTGAGCGAACAGCCGAGGGCGGTCACCTTCGGCATCAGGTCCGATCCGCCCGCGATCTCGACCGCGCGCGCGCCGTCGGTGACGAAATCCACGGGGCCGGAAACCGCGACGACGCAGTTATGGGCGCGCGCCAGAGACCCGGCGGCGGTCTTAGCATCGGCGACGGCGTCACCGGCGTCGACGCCCTTTCCCGACGCCGCGCCGCCCGCCAGCGCGATGATCTCAGAGGCGTTTGCGCGAACGATATCAGGCTTCAAAGCGAGCAGATCGCGCGCGGCCCGCGCCCGAAACGGCGTTGCGAAATGGGCCACGGGGTCCAGAACCCAGGGGATTCCATCGCGCCGGGCGACGGCGGCGGCGGTCTTCATGGCCGCCAGCCCTTCGGCGGAGAGGCAGCCGATGTTGATCGTCAACGCCTTCGCGAGCGGCGTGAAATCCCCAACCTCCTCCGGCGCACGGACCATGGCGGGCGACGCGCCCGCAGCGAGCAGGACGTTGGCCGCCATGTTCATGGCGACGAAGTTGGTCATGCAATGGATAAGCGGCGATTGCTCGCGCAGCGCTCTCAAAGCGGCGTTTGCCCGCATCCAATCCCTCCCTCCGATCAAAGCGGAGGGGAGCGGACAGCCGGAACGGTCTGAGTGCGCCTCCCTCCGCCGGCATTACCCGGTTCAGGTTCTAAGGGTGCTTCTCAGCCTTTCGGCGCCCCTGACTGAACGGACAGGTGACGCGGCGGGCCATTAAGTCAATCCAAGCGTCGGAAAGATCGCGGACGCCTTTACTGGAGGACGAGTTCGACCCGCCGGTTCAGCGCCCTGCCCTCGTCCGTGGCGTTGGAGGCGCGGGGGGAGAGGAAGCCGATCCCATGTGGGATGAGCTGCGAGATCTCGACCCCTTCCTCCGCCGCGAGACGGGCGGCGACCGCTTCGGCGCGGGCGAGGGAGAGCTTCAGGTTGGCGTCGAGCCCCCCTTGATTGTCGGTATGGCCGACCACCAGAAAGCGCAGATCTGGCCGCCCGCGCAGGAGCGTCGCCGCCTGTATCAACGCGCTATCCGAAGTGCCGATAAGTTCCGACGACCCGGCGGCGAACTCGATCCCTTCGAGCGGCGCGTGCCCGCTTTCGGTCAGGCGGCGGGCCAGCGCGAAAAGGCGCGCGCTGGTCGGTTTGACCTGCGGCCGTGGGGCGTCGGCGACATCGATCATCGCATTGGGCGCCGCTTCGCCCTCCACCGAGATCACCTGCACGAAGAGCTTGCCGCCCTGGCGCGACGCCAGCACCGCGGCATGGCGCCCTCGCTCATTGTCGGAGACGCTCAGAAAACGGAAATCCGCCAGATCGAAGCGCATCGCGGGCGGCTCCACCAGATAGGTGCCGAAGCGGAAGTCGAACCCGCCGCACTCATCCCCTTCGCACTCGAAATTCGTGGCGTAGCCGAGGCCGTCGAAACTACGCTGATAGTTGCGGATCGCCTCCAGCGTGGAGGTTTCCGCCTCCAGCGAATAGGCGAATTCGCGCACCGCGCCCTCCAGCTTCTCCACCGGTTTGGCGTCACGAGTGAAGCGGCCGACGGGCAGGTCATAGGCGTCGAAATTGCGCGTGAGGAAATGGGTGAGGGTCGCGCCCTCCAGCGCGCCGAATTCGGGCGCGAAATCCTCCTCCTCCGCATAGGCGGCGGAGGCGATCAGCGAGAGCGCGAGCGTCGCCGCCAGCCTCATCTGGCCATCCCGTGATAGGCGTCGTTCGGCTTCATCGCGATGGCGGAGGAGACGCGGTTGGACATGTTGAAGAACCCCGCGACCTCCGCGATGTCCATGATCCCCCGGTCGGAGAACCCGGCGTCGCGCAAGCATCGCCGGTCCGCCTCCACGATGTCCGCGCTGGATTTCGTGACCTTGGCGGCGAAATCGAGCATCGCGCGCTGGCGCGGCGTCAGGTCCGCGTGGCGATAATTGGCGGCGATGGCTTCGCCCAGTTTCGGGTCCGCGGTCAGCATCCGCAGCGTCGCGCCATGGGCGACGAGGCAATAGTAGCAATGGTTTAGCGAGGAGACGACGACCGCGATCATCTCCCGCTCCGCTTTCGTCAGCTCGCTCTCGCCCAGCATCAGGGCGTTGTACATGGCGGAGAAGCCGCGCAGACGCTCCGGCTCGAAGGCGTAAACGGCGAGCACGTTGGGGATCATCCCCAGCTTTTCCTCGCACACCTCATAGTAGCGCTTGATGTCGTCGGGGAGCGGGTCGACGGGGGGAAGCTCCAGCGCCGTCATGCCCTTGGTTTTCGGCGCCTGCATCGCCTCGTCTCCGCTAAGTTGCAGCCTGTCTGTAATGGTATCGCGCGGCGACGGTCATGCCTAGCGCCCGGTAGAGCGCGTTCGCGCCTTCGTTCGCCTCCGTGACCGCCAGCGCCAACGTGGTCGCTCCCGCCTCATGGGCGAAGCGGGCGGCGCCGGCCATGAGCATGCGAGCCGCGCCCTTGCGGCGCTGATGGGGAAGGGTCTCAACGGCGTGGACCATGGCGACCTCGCCGTCCACCGCAACGAAGCCCACCGCGCCGGGCCGGTCGCCGAGGCGCGCGAGGATGAAGGATTTCGGCCCCGCGACCCGGTCCATCACGGCGAGGCGTTCGGGGCCGATCCCGCCCTTGGCCCAGATCTCCTCCACCAGCGCGATGCGGTGGCCGCCGCGCAGGACCTTGGCGACTTCGGAACCTGCCACGCGCAGGTTTTCTGTGGGGGTCGCGTAGATCAACGTCGGGTCGACCACATGATATCCGCGCTCAGCCAACGCCTGATCGAGCGCGCCGTTCTCCGGCGTAAGCTGAAAGAGCGGCCCCTGCCCCCAACCGCCCATGGCGGCTTCTGCGACGTCGATCGCGGCGTCGGACGATAGCGGCGACGCGGCGGAGACGCGCTTGCCGCCGCCCGCGCCCCGGCGCAGGCGCCAGCCGTCGCGCTCGACGATGTCGGCGGGCGCCCAAGTGGCGTCCAGCGCCCGAAACAGCCGACCCGGCGTCATCCCCGCGCCCGCATGATCCGCGCCTTGTCGCGCTGCCAGTCGCGTTTCTTGTCGGTCTCCCGCTTGTCGGCCATCTTCTTGCCCCTGGCGATGCCGAGGGAGAGCTTCGCGATGCCCTTTTCGTTGAAGTAGAGCTTCAGCGGAACGAGCGTCGCGCCCTCCCGCCCGATGCCCTGCCAGAGCCGCGCGACCTCCCGCTTGTGGGCGAGGAGCTTGCGGCGACGGCGTTCGTCATGGCCGAAGGTCTTCGCCTTGTCGTAGGCGGGAATGTAGCTGTTGATCAGCCAGAGCTCGCCGTCTTCGACATTGGCGTAGCTCTCCGCGATCTGCGCGCGGCCCTCGCGGAGCGATTTCACCTCCGACCCTTCGAGCATGACCCCGACCTCCATTTCATCCTCGATGAAATAGTTATGGCGCGCCTTGCGGTTCTCGGCGGCGATCTTCTGGTCCGGCTTGGTCTTCTTGGCCACGATGGTCCTTTGGGATTTATCTGGCGATGGATCGCACATTCCGACGGGGATTGCAGCATCGCTTCGACGCCATCCGGCGCGCGCGTCGCGCACTTGCCGCGAGCCGGGCGCGACGCCATGTCAATTGCATGGGTTTGTTCGATTTCCGCCGACGTGCGACCCGCTCAGCGGCAGAGGCTGTGAGAGAGGCGCGCGCATTTCGCGACCGCGGACGGCTGCGTCAGGCGGAGCGCAGGATGGCCCAGGCCCTCGACCGCGCTGTCGAAGAGCGGAACGCCGGAGCGGCGGCGGAGGCGCATTTTTTCCTAGCCGGTCTGCGCATGAGCCCCGGGCGGCGCAGGGAGGCGTTGCGGCACGCGCAATCGGCCGCTCGTCTGTTTCGGGAGGCGGGCGACCCGGACCGGATGTATCGCGCCCTGAGGCTCCAGCGCACGGCGGAGGCGCTGGCGCGGATCGGATAGGGGGCGCGGCCTCCTCGCCGTCCCCTGAAGGGAACACCTCCTCACCCCCCCGCGCTGTCGCGCGGATTTGCGTATTTGGAGGAAGCAGGGCTGCCGTCAGCTCGTCCGCACTTTTTCCGGCAAGAGGCCGCGCGGGCTGAACCTCAGCGCGAGGAGGAGGATCAGGCCCATCATGACCATGCGCATATGGGCTGCGCTTTCGAGGAGATGCTCGCGGAGCGCGTTGCCTTCCTCCAACCCGCTGGTGATGACGTCCATCAGCCAGAGGCCGACCGGTTCGGCCTGGATCCAGACGAACCAGATCACGAAGGCGCCGAGGACGGAGCCCCAGTTGTTTCCGGACCCGCCGATGATCACCATCACCCAGATCAGGAAGGTGAAGCGGAGCGGGTTGTAGGAGGACGGGGTGAACTGGCCGTCCAGCGTCGTCAACATGGCGCCCGCGATCCCGCAGACGGCGGAGCCGAGGATGAAGATCTGGAGGTGGCGGCCCGTCACGTCCTTGCCCATCGCCTCCGCCGCGTTCTCGTTGTCGCGAATGGCGCGCATCATCCGGCCCCAAGGGGAGTTGAGCGCGCGTTCGGAGAGCCAGAGGAGGATCAGGAGGACGGTGAGGAAAAGGCCCGCGTAAGCGAGCTTCACCACGATGGAGGAGAACTCGATCACGCTGACGCCGAACCAGTTCGCCCATTCGACGAAGGCGGGATCGGCCTGGAGGTCGACCTCGAACGGAACGGGGCGGGGGAGGCCCGTTACGTTCTTCACGCCGCGGGTCATCCAGTCTTCGTTCTTGGCGATGAAGACGATGATCTCCGAGATCCCGAGCGTGGCGATGGCGAGGTAGTCGGAACGAAGGCCAAGGGCGATCTTGCCGATGATCCAGGCGACGCCCGCGGCCATGATCCCGCCGACGATCCACGATACCATGATGGGCAGGCCGAGGCCGCCGAGATAGCCGGTGAGGGCGGGGTCGATCGCTTCGATCCGGTCCACCGCGGGGTCGAAGAAGGAGCGGACGGCGTAGTAGCCAACGAGCACCACGCCCGCTGTGAGCCAGCTGCGCCTGGCGCTCGGGGGCATCTTCTTGCGGATCAGGTAGATCGCGCCTGCGGTGGCGATCACGCAGAGGAGCGAGAGGATCACGCCGCCGCCGCCCGCGCTCACGGCCTCAGTCACCGGAGGCATGGCGATGAGAACCGCGGCCACGCCGCCAATGGCCGCAAAGCCCATGGTGCCGACGTTGAAGAGGCCCGCGTAGCCCCATTGCATGTTCACGCCGAGCGCCATGATCGAGGAGATCAGGCAGAGGTTCACGATGGCGAGGGCGAGGTTCCAGCTCTGATAAAACCCGACGATCGCCAGAAGGCTCGCCATGATGGCGAAATAGAGGGGGCCGCGGAGGGAGGCGCTCATATCGTTTTCCCCCTCAGGAGCCCTGTCGGTCGGATCAGGAGCACCACCACCAGAATGACGAAGGAGACGGCGAATTTGTACTCGGTGCCGAGCAGCTGGACGAGCGTGTCAGTCTCCATCCCCAGATGGCCGAGCACGCGCTTGTAGGCGTAGGTGATCGTCACCTCCGAGAACGCGATGACGAAGCCGCCGAGGATCGCGCCCACCGGGTTGCCGATGCCGCCGACGATGGCGGCGGCGAACATCGGGAGAAGGAGCTGGAAGTAAGTGAAGGGCTTGAAGGACTTGTCGAGCCCGTAAAGCGTGCCCGCCACGGTCGCGAGGACTGCGACCAAAAGCCAGCAGACCATCACGACCCGGTCCGGGTTCACGCCGGAGAGAAGCGCGAGGTCTTCGTTATCCGAATAGGCGCGCATCGCCTTGCCGGTTCGGGTTTTCTGGAGGAACCAGAATAGCGCGATCACGGCGATGGCCGCGACGAGGAGGGTGATCCCGGCGCTGGCCTTGATCGCGAGACCCTCCTTCAGGCCCGTCATCTCCTTGAAGTCGCGGGCGCGGATGATGAAGCGGGCGCCGTCGTTAAAGCGCTGGTCGTCGACGCCGATGATGAAGCGGACGAGGCCGTTGGTGATGAACATGACGCCGACGGAGACGATCACGAAAATCACCGGTTTGGAGCGCTGCGCCCGGTAGAACTTGTAGACGTATCGGTCCGTCAGCAGCAGCAGCGCCGCCGCGAAGGCGATCCCCGCCGGGAGCGCGAGGAGCGCGGTGGGGATCGGGCCGAGGCTCACGCCCATCGACTGCAACCACCATGTCGCGAGGATCGTGCCCATCGCGCCGAAGGCCATCGTATCGCCGTGGGCGAAATTGGAGAAGCGCAGGACGCCGTAGACGAGCGTGATCCCAAGCGCGCCGAGCGCGAGCTGCGCGCCGTAGGAGGCGCCGGGGACCAGCACGAAATTGGCGAAGACGACGATGGCGTTGAGGATGTCGGTCATGTCGTCGGCCTTCTATCCGCAATCGCCCCGGCCTTGAACCCGCTGGCTGGCAGCCGACGCGGCGGCATCGGCGAGAAACGGGGCCTTTCGCTTGACAGGGAGCGGCCCCGGCTCGGGGCCGGGGCGGTTGTGATGGGATGGAGCGATCCGCCGCCCCGGGCCTGACCCGGGGCCTCGATTGCAGATGCGCGACCCTTGGGTTCGAGGTCCCGGCTCAAGGCCGGGATTGCGTTGCGATTGGGTTCGGCCATCATCCCCCCAGGAAGCTCCGCCGCACATCCGGGTTGGCCAGAAGCGCCTCTCCGGTGTCGGTGTAGCGGTTTTCGCCGGTGACCAGCACAAAGCCCTTGTCGGCGATGTTGAGCGCCTGACGCGCGTTCTGCTCGACCATCAGGATGGCGATTCCGGTGTTGCGGATCTCCAGAATGCGATCGAAGAGCTCGTCCATGACGATAGGGGAGACCCCGGCGGTCGGCTCGTCCAGCATCAGGACGGTGGGTTTGGTCATCAGCGCGCGGCCGACGGCGACCTGCTGGCGCTGGCCGCCGGAGAGCTCGCCCGCGTTCTGGCGGCGCTTTTCCTTGAGGATGGGGAAGAGGCCGTAGATCTGCTCCATCGTCTCCTGAATGTCGTCGCGGCGGAGATAGGCGCCCATCTCCAGGTTCTCCTCCACCGTCATGCCGGTGAAGACATTGGAGGTCTGGGGGACGAAGGCCATCCCCTCCGGCACCCGGTCCTGCGGGGAGAGGTCAGAGATCTCCTTCCCGCCGAGACGGACGGAGCCCTCGCGGAGCGGCAGCATCCCGAAGACGGCCTTCATCGCGGTGGACTTGCCGGCGCCGTTCGGCCCGACGATCACCGCGATCTCCCCCTTGGAGACGGAAATGGTGCAGCCCTTGAGAATATCCGCGCCGCCATAACCGCCGGTCATGTTCTCGCCGATGAGGAATGGTTCGGTCATTGAGCGGGATCAAACTTGATCTGCGACAGGAACTCAGAGTGAGCCTTGTCGAGATCGCCCACGTCGCTCTGGCCGCTAATCTTCGAGCTAACAAATACGATAAGTCCATCCACCTGAAAATGTGTCGAGTAGGAGTAATGGCGAAATTCAAGTTCGTACTCACCTTCCTCATTCTTCGAGGACTTTTCACTTTCTGACAAAAAAGAAACAGAGTCGATCGCCAGTGGATTATCGATGAACCTAAAATCTAGCTTAGCATATATATCCTTTGAGACATTTTTATGGTCGTCAATGGCAGTACTGATCACATCCTGCAATTGCTCGCGTGGATCATACAATTCCTTATGCTTCTCATAACTTATTGTGAAAGATGCAGCACTACCAGTCGTTATAATAACTCCTGTAAAATTAACTGTTTTAGAGCCAAAAGAATACTCTATCTGTTCAAAATTATCGATTTCACCAATATATTCGAATTTTTGACACAAGATAGTCGCGCCTTTGGCGCTAATTGGGCACTCATTCATCTCCGATTTACCTTCCAAAGGGGCAGCAATAATTGACGTGAGTAAAGTGACAGCGAGAAGCCTCCCAATCCGGTCATTGAGCCACTTCGCATTGAGAGCTCGTCGAAGCCACGACTTTCGTGCGCTAAGTTCCACACGATCAACCAGCGTCCTCACGCGATCGCCTCCGCCTTGTTCTTGAGCCCCGTCCCCAGATACGCCTCGATCACCCGCTCGTCGGATTTCACCTCCTCCGCCGTGCCTTCGACCAGCACCGCGCCCTCGGCCATGACGATGACCGGGTCGCAGAGGCGGGAGATGAAATCCATGTCGTGTTCGATCATGCAGAAGGTGTAGCCGCGCTCCTTGTTGAGCCGGATGATCGCGTCGCCGATGGTGTTGAGGAGGGTGCGGTTCACGCCGGCGCCGACCTCGTCCAGGAAGACGATCTTCGCCTCCACCATCATCGTGCGGCCGAGCTCCAGCAGCTTCTTCTGACCGCCGGAGAGGTTGCCCGCCAGCTCGTCCGCGACGTGGGAGATGGCGAGGAACTCGATCACCTCGTCCGCCTTCTCGCGGATCGCCTTCTCCTCCGCCCGCACCTTGCCGGGTTTGAACCAGGCGTCCCAGAGCGTCTCCCCCGACTGGCCGCCGGGGACCATCATCAGGTTCTCGCGGACGGTGAGGGTGGAGAACTCATGGGCGATCTGGAAGGTGCGCAGGACCCCCTTGTGGAAAAGGTCATGGGGCTTCAGGCCGGTGATGTCCTCCTCCCCGAGGAAGATGCGGCCGGATGTCGGGGGGAAGGCGCCCGCGATGCAGTTGAAGAGCGTCGTCTTGCCGGCGCCGTTAGGGCCGATCAGGCCGGTGATCGAGCCCTCGGCGATCTCCAGCGTCGCGCCGTTCACGGCCTTCACGCCGCCGAAATGCTTGTGGACGTCTTCGCAGCGGATCATGCGTCTGATGCTCCCCACATCACGGATCATGAAGCGTTATATTTTCGTCGCGAATGCGACAAGGCGCGTTTTGCTGCGCCGCAGCGACAATCCCAATGAAAAACGGCCCGGAGCGCGTCCGGGCCGTTCTTCAATTCGGTGCGAGCGGCTTAGTGGTAGCCGACCGTGGTCATCACGCCGTCGATGATCTCGATCTCCTGATAGGCGCCGGCGCTCTCGCCCGGGCCGATCAGCTCGACCGCGGTGGCGCCGACATAGTCGATGTCAGTGCCTTCGGCGATCAGCTTGAGGCCCTTTTCCAGCTCGCCCGGGAAGATCTGCACGCCGGGCGCATTGGCCGCGTCCATGATGAAGCCCGCGAAGTCGGTGGACTTCGTGGAGCCGGCGGCCTGCATGCCGAAGGCGATCAGCGCGGCGGCGTCGTAGCTTTCGGCGGCGAAGGCGGTCGCTTCGAAACCGGCGGCTTTAGCCATGTCGGCGAAGGCGGCGGCGCCGGGGCTGTCGGTGCCCGGATACGCGCCGTAGGAGCCGTCGAGATCCGAGCCGATGTTGTCCACCAGCGGCTGACCGGTCATGCCGTCCGGCAGGTAGAACGTGTCGAACGCGCCGCTATCGAGCGAGGCCTGAATGATGCCCGCTCCGCCCTGATCGAGGTAACCGGCGACGACCAGCGTCTCGCCGCCCGCAGCGGCCAGCGCGCCGACCTCAGCGGAGTAGTCGGCCTTGCCGTCTTCATGCGCCGCGTTGATCGTGACGGTGCCGCCGGCGGCCTTGAAGTTGCTCTCGATGCTGTCCGCGAGGCCCTTGCCGTAGTCGTTGTTGGTGTAGGTGATCGCGATCTCGCTCACGCCCTTCGACTGAAGGATCTTCGTGACGATCTGGCCCTGACGCGCATCCGACGGCGCGGTGCGGAAGAAGAGGCCGTTGTCTTCGACATCCGTCAGCGCAGGCGACGTGGCGGAGGGCGAGATCATCACCACGCCGTTCGGCACCGCGACGTTCTGCAGCGTCGCGGTGGTGACGCCCGAGCAGTCGGCGCCGACGATGGCGGCGACGCCGTCAGCGGTGATCAGACGCTCGGCCGCGGCGGTGGAGGCGGCGGCGTCGATGCAGGTGCTGTCGGCGCGCACCGGGACGAGCACTTTGCCGTCGAGCAGGGCGCCGCTGTCGGAGATCTCCTTCATCGCGAGCTCGGCGCCGTTGGCCATGTTCGGCGTCATGGATTCGATCGGGCCGGTGTAGCCGAGCAGCACGCCGAGCTTCACCGCATGACCGGCGGCGTTCGCCGCGCCGGTCATCGCAAGGGTCGCCGCAGCGGCGGCGATCAGGGTCTTCTTCATATCGTCCTCTCCCATTGGACTTGTCCACGCGGCCCGCTCCGAGCCGTGCTGGCGTCGATAGAAAGCGCAATGCCCTTGAATTTCAAGCGGCGCCCCCGCCGCCCGCCGCCGAGCCTTCGGCCCCGTTCAGAAGGTCTTCGACGCATTTCATCATCTCGTTCAGCGGGATCGGCTTGCGGATCATGAGGTTCGCGCCCATGTCCCGCGCCGTGCGCAAAGGATCGTAACCGCCGAGGATGCCGGAGGCGCCGGTGATCGCGATGATCGGAACGGTCGACCACCAAGGTTCGCTTCGATCAGGATGCACCTGGCGAAACTTCGAAATCAGGATGACGCCGCCATCGGGGACGTAGGCGCCGTCGCGTTTGATGAAGATGTCGACGATGCAGAGATCGAACTTCTTCTCCCGCGCCAGGGCCAGCCCCTCGCTGGCGGTTTCGACGATTTCGACGGTGTGCCCCACGCCCGTCAGCGCCCCCTTCCAGCGGCGGCTGAGCTGTCGGTCGTCTTCAAGGATCATTATGTCGGCCATATATTTTCTTCTGTCTTTTTTCTTCGGCTTCGCATTCGGCGGACGCCCGTTCACTCCGCGCCGATCTATGCGGAAAGGGCACGTCCGGCCATGGTCGACGACGCCAACCGCGCCGCCAGGGAAACGATGCGCGACGCTTCTGGCGTCACGTGAATGGCCTGATCGGCCCAGCCGATCAGAAAAAGATCTCCGCACTGCGCGAAGATCGCGCCCTTCGCGCGCATCACGCTGGCGAAGCCCGAAAGACTCGGCTCATGCGACAGGGCGAGAGCCAGCGGCGCGCTGATATGCGAAGCGTCGCCGTAAAACTTAGCGAGCGGCGCATCAGCGTCGGAGAGGAGAGCGACGCTCCTCGCCTCCTCTCCGGCGAGGGTGGTGACCGGGTTGGGCAGATCGGCCCGCGCCACGCCATAGGAGGCCGCGCCACGATAGCAGGCGACGACCTCATCGCAGTCGCAGATCATCCGCGCCGCCTCCGCCACCGCCGTGAGCGGATCGACCTCATGACTGAGGGACGCCGCGAAGCGCCTCAGGAGGTTCGACGCCTTGATCTCCTCCGCCGCATAGGCGATCTCGAGAAAGGCCTCGGCGCCCGATGCGAAGACCACCGCCTCCAGTCGTCGGCCGTTGGCGCCCGTAAAAGCGACGACCTCGCCGACTTCGTTGATGAAGGGATAGCCGAGCGCATTTCGGCAAAGATGCACCGTTTCGAAGCCGACTACTGCGCCGACGCCTTCGCCCACGGCGGAGGAGGCTTCGACCCCCGCGAGCGCGAAGAGGTTGGCGCTGGCCGCGCGAACCGTCTCCAGCTTGGCGTCGGCGACGACAAGCGCGCCGAACGATTGCGCCAGGCAGGTCAATGGAGCGGTCTTCGTAAGGTCTCGGTCATTTCCATCGCCCTCTCAGCCGCATCCGGCTTCCACCCCAAGTTGTATGCACCTCATCGGTTGCCAGCACTGCGCTTGTCAACAGCAGCCAGCCGAGATGATGTCCGCGCCGCACGGCGGATCAGTAGGTTGGGTGGAACAAACCGCCCGGCGAGAGGGTGAAGATCTCGCACCCGTCTTCCGTGACGCCGATGGAATGCTCGAACTGGGCGGAGAGCGACTTGTCGCGGGTCACCGCCGTCCAGCCGTCCGACAGGATCTTCGTATCCGGGCGGCCGAGGTTCACCATAGGCTCGATGGTGAAGAACATGCCGGGCCTGAGGACCGCGCCCGAACCCGGACGCCCGTAATGAAGGACGTTCGGCGCATCGTGGAACACGCGACCCAGTCCATGACCGCAGAAATCGCGCACGACGCCGCAGCGCTCGCCTTCCACGTATTTCTGGATCGCGTAGCCGATATCGCCGAATGTCGCGCCGGGCTTCACCTCGGCGATGCCGCGCATCAGGCTCTCATGGGTGATGTCGATCAGCCGCTCCGCCTTACGGCCCGGCGCGCCGGCGACGTACATCCGGCTGGTGTCGCCATACCAGCCGTCCAGAATGACGGTGACGTCGATATTAAGCACGTCGCCGTTCTTCAGCGCGCGCGGCCCGGGAATCCCGTGGCAGACGACATGGTTGATCGAGATGCAGGAGGATTTCGGATAGCCGCGATAGCCGAGCGTCGCGGGGGTCGCGCCGCGTTCGGTCATGAAGGCGTGGATCAGATCATCGAGCTCGCCCGTGGTGACGCCGGGCTTCACATGGGGCGCGATCATGTCGAGCGTCTCCGCCGCCAGCCGCCCGGCCGCGCGCATGCCCTCGAAATCCTCCGGCCGGTGGAGCTTGATGCCCTCCGGCGTGCGGTCGCCCGTCGCGTGACGCTCCACGTCCATCATCCTCTGTTGCGCTCCTTCTATTGTCGGGCCTCAGGGGCGCGACTTCAAGCGCCTCTCACATGTTCGCCGCTGACCGGCGCCGGGTCGCCTATGGCGACGCCGGATCGGCTGATCCGGGTCCCGTAGGCGATCGCCTCGACCCCGGCGGCGCGCGCAGCGTCGAAAGCGGCGGCGTAACCGGGGTCGATGTCGGCTGCGAGGCGCAGTTTGTCGCAATCGTCCCGCTGGATGATGTAGAGCATCACGGCCCGACAACCCGCCTCGACCATCTTCGCCAATTCGTCGAGGTGCTTCGCCCCGCGGGTGGTGACGCTGTCCGGAAACTCCGCCCAGGTTCCGGTTCGCCTGAGATGGACGTTCTTCACTTCGACGTAGGCGTCCGGCAGGCCGGGCTCGCTCAGGAGGAAATCGACGCGGCTGTTCGCGCCGTATTTCACCTCCGGCCTGACTGTCCGATAGTGCGCGAGCTCGGCGATCGCGCCCGCGCCCAGCGCCTCTCCCGCGACCTTGTTGGGCACGCCGGTGTCGATCCCGGCCCAATGACCGCCCGGAAGCTCGAGCAGACGCCAACCGTATTTCAGCTTCTTCTTCGGATCGTCGTTCGGCTCCAGCCAGATCGTCGATCCGGGCTCCGCGACGCCGAGCATCGCGCCGGGATTGGGGCAATGGGCGGTGGCGACCGAGCCGTCGGGCAACTCGACGTCGGCGAGGAAGCGTTTATATCGCCGGATCAGCTTCGCCGGGATTAGGGGCGTTGGGAATTCCATGGCGCGCGCCTCACAAGGCGGCGCCTGTCTGTCAAGGTTAATGGGGCTTTCAAGGAGAACGGGATGTCGGACCAACCCACCGCCGCGATGCTGGTGATCGGCGACGAGGTGCTTTCGGGCCGGACGCGAGAAGGGAACGGATGGCACCTCGCGAAGGTTCTGACGGAAACCGGGATCGCGCTGAAGGAGATGCGGGTCGTCGCCGATGATGAGAAGGCCATCATCGAGGCGGTGAACGCGTTGCGGATGGCCCATGACCACGTCTTCACGTCGGGCGGCATCGGCCCCACCCATGACGACATCACGGCGGATTGCGTGGCGGCGGCGTTCGGCGTCTCCATCGACATTCGCGAGGACGCGCGCGCGATCCTGGAGGCGTTCTATCCGCCGGGCGATCTGAACGATGCGCGGCTGCGCATGGCGCGCATACCAGACACCGCCGATCTGATCCTTAACCCGGTCAGCCAGGCGCCGGGGTTCAGGATCGGCAACGTCCACGTCATGGCGGGCGTTCCCGCCGTCTTCCAGGCCATGGTTGAGGAAGTGCGCCCGACCCTCAAGGGCGGCGCGCCGATGCTGAGCTGGTCGCTCCGCGTCGCCGCGCCGGAGGGCGAGATGGCGACGCCGCTTGGGCAGCTGGCGGCGCGGCACAGCGCGGTCAGCTTCGGGTCCTATCCGTTCTTCCGGAACGGCGTCGGCTGCACGCTGGTGGCGCGGGGGCAGGAGCTCGCCGCGCTCACCGCAGCTGTGGGCGAGTTGCGGGAAATGCTCGCCGGGCTCGGGTTCACCGATGTGAGTGAAACGCCGCCGGAAGAGGCGCGGGACGCCTAGACCTTTTCGTTGGCGATCAGTCGACGTCCATCGCCGCCGCCCTGCCCCATAACGTCCCAACCTTCCGTCGTACCGGCAGGTTGGAGTGTTACGGGGCTTTTTGAGGCGACCGAGCGAAGCCGGGTCGTCGGCGGGTCATCATCGCGAACGGCGAGTTGAAAGAGCGGCTACAGCAGCCCCTCCTCCACCATCTCGCGATAGCCCCGCACGCCCGCCTGGACGATGAGCGAGACGTAGCGCTCCGCCTCAGCCGGGGAGATCGCGCGGTTCACCGCGAAGGCCACCACGCCATGGATCGCCGCGAGCAGCATGCGCAGGCTGTCCGCCTCCGACTTCGTCATCGCCGCCGGATCGATGCCCGCTGCGGCGACGATGCGCCCGAACAGAAGCTGCTCGACTTCCTCCTGCCGCTTGTCGGGCGGCCCCGCGCCGCGATGTTCGAAGAGCGCCGACCAGCGATTGCGATGGGTCCGCGCGAAACGCAGATACATCTGCGCGAGAACGGAGAGACGCTTTTCGCGACGCGCGTCGGCGGGGAGCTTCGTCATCGCCGACGCGACCTCTTCGCCCAGAAGTCTGAGCGTCGACAGGTTCACGGCATCGATCAGACCGTCGAGATGGCCGAACACATTGTATAGCGTGCCGACGGAGCAGCCCGCCTCCGACGCGACCCGGCGGGCATTAAGCGCGGGCAGCCCCTCCTCCACCACGATCATCTCGGCGGACCCTAGGGCGGCGGCGCGTATGTCGGCGTGAGGTTTCCGCAACGTTATCTCCTCGTCTTTCTTGAACGTCGTTCAACTCTCGCCACCTTTCAAGCGTGAACAGTGTTCAAGTTAGGCGGCTGTCGAGGCCGCTTTTCTTCGGACGGATTTTGAACGTCGTTCAAACAGAGGAGGACGACATGTTTCAGACACTCGGAACCCTGTTTCGAGCCCGCGCGGCGGAGGCTGAGGAGACGCTGATCGACCGTAACGCGGTGACGCTGCTCGCGCAGCACTTGCGCGATGCGAAGGCGGAGATCGCCCGCGCCCGCGCCGCCGTCGCTCGCCTGATGGCGCGTGAAGCGGAGCGCGGGCGGGCGCTCGACCGGCTCGCCGAAGACATCCTTAAGCGCGAGCGGGAGGCGACTGCGGCGATGGAAGCCGGGCGGGAGGACCTCGCGGCCGACCTCGCCGATGCGATCCTCGCGATGGAGGATCGGAAGGCGGCGGAGGAGACGGCGCAGCGCGACCTCGCCCGGCGGGTGGCGGAGGCGCGCGAACGGCTCGCCGAAAACGAAGCGCGGCTCGCCGACCTGGCGGACCAGCTGCGCGCGGCGCGGGACGCCTCGCTCGCGCGGATCCCGCAGGGCGCGGCCCCCACGGCCTCGGCGCTCGACCGGGCGGTGGAGACGGCGGAGGCGCTGAAGGCGCGAGACGCGCGGCTTGAGGATCTCGAAGACGCTTATCGCCGGATGGACGCGGAGACGCCCGCAAACAGCCTCGACGCCCGTGTGGAGGACGCGGGGCTCGACAAGGAGAAGGAGGCGCGCCGCGCCGCCCTGATGAAACGGTTGCAAGGAAAAGGAGACCGGAAATGAACCCGCAGATGCAGAACTCGAAGGCCTACGTCTACTTCGCCTATCTCAGCTTCTTCATCGCCCTCGGCGCGACGCTGATCGGCGCGTGGATGACGGAGATGACGCTGGCGATGAAGGGCTTCATGACCATGGGCGTGCTCTTTCTGACGGGCTCCGCCTTCACGCTCGCCAAGACGGTGCGGGACGAGCATGAGGCGAAGCTTTTCCACAACAGGCTGGAGGAAGCGAAGACGGAGAAGCTCCTCCGCGAGGTCGATCGCGAGGCCGCCTAGGCCCGTATACAGAACGAAGACCCCCCGCCGCAGGGTTGCGGCGGGGGCTTCTTCGTTTCTCATCGATGGCGTCGTTCAGACCATCGTCGCCCACGTGGCCGGGCCTGAGATCGCGCCGGCTTCGAGACGCAGCCAGCTTCGGTCAGGCCGCCGCCATGGCGGGCCGCCCGCTGGCGGGCGCGCTGATCCGGCCCTTGAACTTCGGCTCTCTCGAAACGCGGTCCTGCGCGTCGAGGTCGTCCGCGGCTTCGGAGCCTTCGGCGGCGTTCTCCGTCAGTCCGTCCGGGTTGGCCGCGGCCTTCCGGCGCTCCATCACAGTGCGCGCCTTCTCCTTATCGATCGGCGGGCGCACGCTGAGGCTGGGCGGCACCATCGTCAGACCGAGAAGCGTCCGGTGCTGGGCGAAAGTCAGCGGCGCCTTGAAATCGAACGCCATCCGCTCGGGGTAGAAGAGCAGGAGCTTGAGCGTGAATTCCTGTTTTCCGATTTTCAGGCGGCAGGTCTCATAGAATTCGGCGCCGGCGACGAAGGTCGCATCGGAGAGAAGGTTCGGCTCGAACCCCACGCCGCGGCGATCAAGGATCGTCACGCGGCCGCTGATCGGCTCTGCGTCGGGCCTTTCGAACGTCAGCGTGGCGGGGATGAAACAACTGATGCGGCGGAAGATCATCGCGAAGATGATGTTGTAGGTGAAGCGCACTCCGTGCGCGAAGAGCATCAAACCAGCGATGATTGCGAGCAGGCCCATGAACTGGATGGGCGTACTCAGTCCCGCGAAGACGCGAGAGGGATCGCCGATGCCCTTCGCGCCGTCCAGAGAACGGACGGGAGGCGCGTCGCCGCCATTCGCGGATGCGGAGGCATCCGCCGAACCGCCGTTCGCGTCGGAGCAGCGGGAGTTCACGTAGCCTTGAACGGCCTCGGTCCCCGCTTGGAATCTCGGGTCCGACGCCATCTCGCGCGCCGACAACCAGTCGCCGGCGAGCATCGCATCGCCGATTTCCACAACGGCGGAGGCGATCTGGGTCGCGAAACCGCCCACATTGGCGCCGCCGCCCAGCGCGCTGTCCGTCGCCGCCAGCTGCGCGCCGTCGCGTGCGGCGCGGATGGTTTCCCGGCTGAGGACGACGCCGTCGCCGAGAACGCCCGCGGTGATCGTGGCCGCCGAGTTCGAAAGCGCGCGCAGGTTCTGGATATTCGCGCAGGAGGCGCCGTCCGGGCCGCTATTGGCCGCGGCGGGCGCGGATAATCCGAGTACGAGAGCGAGCGACGTCGCCGAAAGGGAGAACATATACTTCATGGCGGCTTACCGGGTCTGCTTCAGGGGTGGAATCGGTTTACGCCGTGGTCCTTAAGCGCCCCTTAACCCTAAATTTGCGCCTATTTCCGGCGGCGGGGCTCAGCCCCAGATCTCCATCGCGAGCCCGCGCCGGTCCCGTCGCGGCGCCGCCGGAAAGCGCCGCGCTTCGCCGCGCAGCCGCCGTGCGGCGACGTGGGCGAGGATGCAGGCGTCGATCAGATCGTCCGCCTGGGCGTCGATGTCGCCGGGCAAGTCGGCCGCCAGCGCTTCGGCGCGAAGGCCGAGCGGCGCCAGCACCCTGAGCCTCTCGAAAAGACCGTGGAGTTTGGACTTATGCGTCGTCATCGGCGCGCCGCCCGCCACGGTGAAGGCGACCTCCGGGTGTCCTTCGACGACGCGCCGTTGAAGTTCCGGATCAAGCGCCTGATCCGCCTCCCGCATCTTCGGCGCGATCATCCAGGCCTGTTTTGAAAGCCCCTTGCCGGTCGCGCGCCGCTGCGCCGCGTTCGCGGCCGGATAGTCGACCTCATAGAGCGCATCGCGGCAGGGCGGGGTGAAAACGGAGGATCGCCGGGGGCCGAGGATCGCCCGCGCGGCGGCGTCCGCTCCCCTGCCCTCTTCGCCGTCGGCGAGGCCGATGGGCATGTCGATGACGATAAGCGCTTTGGCATGCGCCGCGATCAGCGACGCAAGATCGCCGTGAAGCGCGGCGGATGCGCCCGAAAGGTCGGGGGCGGCCGCCACGGCGATCCAGCCGTCGCGGCACCCATCCACGCCGACGACTTCGATCAGATCGTCCATGCGCGGCGGGGCGATATCAGGCGGTTCGCGGCGCCGCCGCTTTCACTTCGCCGCCGACATGCGCTTCGTACTGGGCGAAATTATCGATGAACATCGACACCAGTTTCTGCGCCTGCCGGTCGTAGGCTTCCGCGTTATCCCAGGTGCGGCGCGGGTCGAGGATGACGTCGGCGACGCCGGCGACCGAGATCGGCACTTCGAAACCGAAATTAGGATCCTCCCGGAACTCGCCCTCGTTCAGGGAGCCATTCAGCGCCGCGGTCAGCAGCATCCGCGTCGCGCGGATCGGCATGCGGGAGCCGGTGCCGTAAGCGCCGCCGGTCCAGCCGGTGTTTACAAGCCAGCAGGCGGAGCCGTGCGCGGCGATCTTGTCGCGCAGAAGCGCGCCGTAAACCTCTGGACGGCGCGGCATGAAGGGCGCACCGAAGCAGGTGGAGAAGGTCGGCTGCGGCTCCGTCACGCCCTTTTCGGTGCCCGCCACCTTGGAGGTGAAGCCCGAAAGGAAGTGATACATCGCCTGCGCCGGCGTCAGCCGCGCGATCGGCGGCAGAACGCCGAATGCGTCGCAGGTGAGCATGATGACGTTTCTCGGGATGCCGCCGCGCGCCGATTTGGAGGCGTTGGAGATATACTCCAGCGGATAGGCGCAGCGCATGTTCGGCGTGAGGCTGTCGTCTTCGAAGTCGAGCTCCTTCGTAAACTCGTCATAGACCATGTTCTCGATCACGGTCGCGAACTTGGTCGTCGTGGCGAAAATCTCCGGCTCCGCCTCCGGGTTCAGCGAGATCGTCTTGGCGTAGCAGCCGCCTTCGAAATTGAACGTCCCGTCCTCGGACCAGCCATGCTCGTCATCCCCGATCAGGATGCGGCCCGGATCGGCGGAGAGCGTCGTCTTGCCGGTGCCGGAGAGGCCGAAGAAGACGGCCACGTCGTCCGGATCCTCCGGCGCGTGGTTGGCCGAGCAGTGCATCGGCATCACGCCTTTCTCCGGCAGGAGATAGTTGAGAATCGAAAAGACCGATTTCTTGTTCTCGCCCGCGTAAGACGTGCCGCCGATCAGGATCAGCTTCTGTTCAAAGCTGATGGCGATGACCGTCTCCGACCGGCAGCCGTGCTTCGCCGGGTCCGCTAGGAAGGTCGGGCAGTTGACGACGGTGAACTCGGGGAGGAACTCAGCCAGCTCCTCGACCTCGGGGCGGCGAAGGAGGTGGCGGATGAATAGGTTGTGCCAGGCGAGCTCGGTGATGACCCGCACGTTCAGGCGATAGGCGGGGTCGGAGCCGCCGAAGAGATCCTGCACGAAATACTCGCGACCCTTCATGTGCGCGAACATGTCCGCCTTCAGCGCATCGAAGGCGGCGGGATCCATCGGCGGGTTATTCTCCCACCAGATGCTGTCTTTCACCGAAGGCTCGTCGACCACGAACTTGTCCTTGGGCGAGCGGCCGGTGTGCTTGCCCGTCGTGGTCAGGAAAGCGCCGCCGATGCCGATCTCGCCTTCGCCGCGCGCGACGGCCTCCTGCACGAGCCCTGCGTCCCGATAGTTGAAGTACGCCGCTTTGAGGCCCGAGATGCCGAGCGCCGATAGCGGCGCGGCCTCATTGCGAATGCCTTTGACTGTGTCGGCGTCGGGGGTGGCGAGGGTCGTGGTCGTCATCTCAAGGGACGCTCCATTTGGGCGCGGGAGCCGCGCGTTCTAGTGTCTTCGTGTCGGTGCTGCGAGTTCTTCGCGTCGCGGGCGCGGGGCCGTTACGGATCTGCAACGCGATTCGGACCACCTACCCAAACGAGTAGGGCCTATAACACGTGATTTTCGCGAGCGAAGCCCCGAAAGGTGCGTTCCAACACCGCAGAATGATCTTCGGCACACCGTTAAGCGCGCCGATCGCGCGTTGCAGCGGCGGGCCGCGGCACGTATTAACGAGCTAACGAAAGAACATGCGGGCGCTACCCGAGGGATGTATCATGGCGACAATCGCGTTAGTCGACGACGACCGAAATATTCTCACATCGGTTCAGATGGCGCTGGAGAACGAGGGGTATGAGGTTCGGACCTACACCGACGGAGCCTCCGCCCTGACCGCGATCAACCAGACGCCCCCGGATATGGCCGTGCTCGACATCAAGATGCCGCGCATGGACGGGATGGAGCTGTTGCGCCGTCTCCGCCAGACCACCGACATGCCGGTGATCTTCCTCACCTCCAAGGATGAAGAGATCGACGAGGTTCTCGGCCTTCGGATGGGCGCGGACGACTATGTGCGCAAGCCGTTTTCCCAGCGCCTTTTGATCGAGCGCATCCGGGCCGTTCTGCGCCGCCGCGAGGCGCAAGACGACGGCGGCGAACGGGCGGAGGCGGACAAGGTCCTCCAGCGCGGCAAGCTGGTCATGGACCCGCTCCGCCACGCCTGCACCTGGGAGGGCGAGCCCGTCGTCCTGACGGTGACGGAGTTCCTGATCCTGCACGCGCTGGCGCAACGGCCCGGTTTCGTGAAGAGCCGCGATCAGCTGATGGACGCCGCGTACGACGATCAGGTCTATGTCGACGACCGCACCATCGACAGCCACATCAAGCGCGTTCGCAAGAAATTCCGGGTCGTCGACGACAGCTTCGCTTCGATTGAGACGCTTTACGGCGTAGGATACCGTTACAAGGAAGTCTGATCGACGGGTTCGACCCCGGCGCCGCTCCGGCGTCGCGCGCGGCCGCCGAGCGGCGCATTAGACGGCATGGGGCGGCACGGGACTGATGGACCAGTTCGCGAACAAGGATAAGTCGAAGCCGAAGCGCCCCGCGCCGTCGGCCCTGGACGATCTGCTGCTGCCGCTTCGCGACTGGCTGGGCCTGATCACCGACGACCGCCGCAGAAGCCGGGAGAGCGCCCGCGCCCGCCATCGGCGCATCCGCAACAGGATGCGCCGCGGCGGGATCTCGCCGACCAATTCGCTCTCGCGCCGGATCGTCGCCTTCAACCTGATCGGCCTTGGTCTGCTCGTCGCCGGGGTGCTCTATCTCAACCAGTTCCGCTCCGGGCTGATCGACCAGCGCACCCAGAGTCTCCAGACGCAAGGCGAGATCATCGCGGTCGCCGTCGCCGAAAGCGCGAGCGTCGGCCCGTCCGGGACCCGGTTCGATCCGGTGCGCGCCAACGACGTTCTGATGCGGCTGGTGCAGCCGACCGGCGTGCGCGCGCAGGTCTTCGACCGCTCCGGCCGCCTCACCGGCGACAGCCGCTCGCTCCTGCGCGGGATGGGTCAGGTGGAGACGCTGCCTCTCCCCCCGCCCGGCGAGAGCGCGGACGAAGACGTGCTGACGGCGGCCGAAGCGCTCTACAAGCGGGTCCTCGAGTTCTTCACCGGCAAACCGGCGATCTATCAGGAAACCGCGCTCTCCGGCATCGCGCAGGAGAAAGAGGTCTTCGCCGCGCTCAGGGGCGGCGTCGCCCGATGGGAGCGGGTGAACTCGGAAGGCGAGCTGATCGTCTCCGTCACCGTGCCGATCCAGCGCTTCAAGGCGGTGCTCGGGGTCCTGATGCTCTCAACCGAAGGCGGCGACATCGACGAGATCGTGCGAGCGGAGCGCATGGCGATCCTTCAGGTCTTCCTCGTCGCCCTCTCGATCTCGCTCGCGCTGTCGGTGCTCCTCGCCAACACCATCGCGAAACCGATCCGTCGCCTCGCCGAAGCGGCCGAGGCCGGCGGAACGGAGGAGGCGCGACCGATCAACCCGCAGCGCATCCGCTTTCCCGACCTGACGGCGCGCACGGATGAGATCGGCTATCTCTCCTCCGCCCTCCGCCGCATGACCGAGGCGCTCTATGACCGGATCGACGCGATCGAGAGCTTCGCCGCCGACGTGGCGCATGAGATCAAGAACCCGCTGACCTCCCTCCGCTCCGCCGTGGAGACGCTGAAGATCGCCAAGACGCCTGAGATGCAGGAGCGGCTCTTGAGCGTCATCCAGAAAGACGTCAGCCGACTGGATCGCTTGGTGACGGACATATCCAACGCCTCCCGCCTCGACGCCGAACTGGTGCGCGAGGAGATGGAGGCGTTCGACATCAACGAACTGACGCAGGCCATCGCCGACATGAACATCGTCGAAGCGGAGCAGCGCGGCGCGGCGGTGGAGCTCGCGCCTTCGAGCGGCCCGCTCATGGTCAAGGGCTTGCAGGGGCGAGTTGGCCAAGTCCTCCAGAACCTGGTCGGGAACGCGCTTTCCTTCTCCGATAAGGGGCAGACGGTGCGCATCTGGACCGAACCTCGCGCCAACGGCGTGAGGGTGACGGTGGAGGACGAGGGGCCGGGCATTCCGGACGACAATCTCAGCTCGATCTTCGAGCGCTTCTATTCCGAGCGGCCCGACCATGAGGAGTTCGGCAACCATTCGGGTCTCGGCCTCTCGATTTCCAAGCAGATCATCCAGGCCCATGGCGGGCAGATCTGGGCGGAGAACATCCGCACGCCCGGCGAGACCGACGGCGCGCCTGAGGGCGCGCGCTTCGTCTTCGAGCTGCCGCATTGACGGAGGGGCCGTTTCAGCGCGGGACGGCGGTCGCCATAGACGGGCGCGGGCTGCTCATCCTCGGCCCCAGCGGCGCCGGGAAGTCGGCGCTGGCGCTCGACCTCATCGCCATGGGCGCGATCCTGATCGCCGACGACGTGGTGCGGATCGAGCGGATCGGCGACCAGCTGGTCATGTCGGTGCCGGATACGGGACGGGGAGTGATCGAAGCGCGGGGGATCGGGCTCCTACGCACGCCCGCCGCAGGACCGACGCGCCTGACCCTCGCGCTGGACCTCGGTGAGCGGGAGGATACGCGCCTTCCCGCCCCGCTCCGCTGGACGCGGCAGGGCCTCTCCGCGCCGCTCCTGCGTCGACCGAGCGCCCTTCAACCCGCTGCGATCAGGGCCGCGGTCTTGAGCGGCGGCCCGATCGACCCAGATATGCCCCTCGTGTCGGGGCAGGTTGCGCGGGACGAGGCGCGCGATCAATGTCGGGCGGCGCGCGACTCGCGCGCGGCGGGGTGAAACGGGTGGTCGGATGTTTGGAATAGTCGTGGTCGCGCATGGCCGTCTGGCGGAAGAGCTCTTGGCCGCGACGGCGCATGTGGTCGGCGATCAGGACGCGACCGCCGCCGTCTCCATCGCGCCGCAAGAGGATCTCGTCGCCAAACAGGCGGAGGTTCGCGCGGCCGTCGCAGCGGTCGATCGGGGCGACGGCGTAGTGCTCGTCACGGACATGTTCGGCGGCACGCCCAGCAATCTCGCCATCGGCTGCATGGATGCGGACGGGGTCGAGGTCGTCTACGGCGCGAACCTGCCGATGCTGGTTAAACTGGCCAAGATGCGCGATCGCCCAATCGGCGAGGCCGTGGGCTGCGCGATCGAGGCCGGGCGCAAATATATCGACGCGGCGAGCCGGATGCTCGCGCGGAAGGCTTGCTGACCACGTGCCTTCGCGACAACTTGAAATCGTAAACGAGAAGGGCCTCCACGCCCGCGCCTCGGCCCGGTTCGTCGAGGTCGTCGAGCAGTTCGACGCTCGCGTCACCGTCTCGCGCGACGGGCTCGACGTCGGCGGCGATTCGATCATGGGCCTCCTGATGCTGGCCGCCGCGAAGAGCTGCCATATCGACGTCGCCGCCGAAGGACCGCAGGCGCGGGAGGCGCTGGACGCCCTCGCCGCCCTCGTCGCCGACAAGTTCGGCGAAGGACGTTAAGCGGAGCCCATGCGCGCCACCTCCGCGTGGCGCGGACAGCTCGTGAGGTGATCGTTCACCAGCCCCGCCGCCTGCATGAAGGCGTAGACGATGGTCGGGCCGCAAAACTTGAAGCCCTCTTTCTTCAACGTCTTGGACATCTCGCGGCTAAGCGGCGTCTCCGCCGGCACGTCGTCCATCGACGCGAAGTCGTTCTGGATGGGCGTCCCGTCTACGAAATCCCAGATGAAGGCGCTGAACCCGCCCTTCTCCTCAAGCTCCAGCCAGCGCCGCGCCCCGGCGATCGCGGCTTCGATCTTGCCGCGATGGCGGATGATCCCCGCATCGCCGAGAAGCCGCTCCACATCACTTTCCCCGAAGGCCGCGACGGCCTCCGGATCGAAGCCGCGAAAAGCGGCGCGGAAGTTTTCCCGCTTCTTGAGGATCGTGTACCAGGACAGGCCCGCCTGAAACGCCTCCAGCATGAGCAGCTCGTAGAGCGCGCGCGCGTCGCGTTCGGGAACGCCCCACTCCTCGTCATGATAGGCGACGTAAAGCGGGTCGTCCCCGCACCAGGGACATCTGCGGTTGTGTTCCATTAACCCATTCCCCCGACATTGCTGTTAGGAACAGAAATAGAACAAATTTACGCGATTCGGAAACGACCCTTCGGGAGAATGCGGACATGACGAAGTTCATCGTGATCGAAGGCGACATCGGGCGCCCCGACGCTCCAGCGCCCTCGCTGGAGACCCGCGCGACGCTGATGAAGCGTCTCGGCGCGGATTTGGGTCCGGTCCTTCTGATGCTGATCGCTCCGGCGGATCTCGGCGGGATCAACCGGCTTTACGGTCTCGACACGGGCGATGCGCTTATCCGGGAGGTGAGGCGCCGCGCGCAGGAACGCTCGCCGGAGGGCGCGGTCGTCACTGAATTCACCGGCGGCAAGACGGCCGTCGCGGTCCACTGCGAAACATCCGCAGAAGCCGCGACGCTGGCGAAAAAGCTGCGGATCGACGCCTCCGGCGATGGACCGGACGTCGCGCGGAACGCCGTACGGATCGGCGCGGCCTGGGCGCCCAGCGCGGGGCCTGGCGGCTTGCCGGCCGACATGATCGTCGAAGCGGCGCTCAGCGCCTATGACAAGACGATCGACGGCGGAATCTCCTTGATTGAACTCGACCGAACGGCGGAAGCGGACGAGATGGCGATGGCCCGCTTCGCGCTGGACGCGATCAAGGCGGGCGACGCGCGAATCGCTCTCCAGCCCGTCGTCAGCGCCGACGGATCGGGCCGGGTGCTGTTCCGGGAGGCGCTTTTGCGCATCCATACGACTGACGGCGCGGAAGTCGCGGCGGGTCGCTTCATGCCCGCGCTCGACCGGCTCGGCTTGACGGAGGAAGCGGATATCGCAGCGCTGCGTCTCTCGTTCCAGGAACTGGACCGCAACCCATCGCTCCGGATCTCCGTCAATCTCTCCGGCGCCAGCATCCGCCGGACGGCCTGGGCGGCCGAATTCAAGAGTCTGGCCGGCCTCTCGCCGAGCTGCGCCGAACGCCTGATCGTCGAAGTGACGGAGGAAGCGGCCCTGGCGAACGCCTCGGAGACCGCTGGCCTCTTCGCGATGATCCGCGCCTCCGGCGCCGCGCTCGCGATCGACGATTTCGGCGCCGGGCGCACCTCCTTCAGTCATCTGCGCGACTTCCGCTTCGACATGGTCAAGATCGACGGCGCGTTCATCCGCGACATCGACTGCAAACCGGACAATCAGATGCTCGTCTCCGCGCTTGTCGCGATTGGACGCCAGTTCGACATGATGGTGATCGCCGAGCGGGTCGAAACCGCGATGGAGGCGCGGGCGTTGCGCAAACTGGAGATCGACGGGTTCCAGGGCTTCCTGTTCGGGCGCCCCGCCCTCGTCTGGTCCGAAGGCGCGCGCATCGCCGAGGGCGCAGGCTAGAGCGGCCCGCAGGTTCGCTAGCGCGCGACAACCGTAAGAGCCGCCCGCGCGGCGGAGCGGTCTGCGAAATGCTGTTTCAAGATCATGGCGTTTTCACGCGATCAAAGCTCGCAGGATCACGCCAGAGCATGGGCTTAGCGCAGGGCGACGTCGGCGTCGCCAATTGCCTGGCGCAGTGGCTGACGACGACTCAGCCGTCGCGGGAGAGCTTATTCAACTGCCGCTGCATGTCGGCGAGCTGATCCTTGAGCGCGCCGAGCTCATCCTTGCCCGCATCCGCAGCCGCGGCGTTTTCATCGGCGGGCTGGCCGCCCGGCGTGAAGGGCGAGAACATGCGCATCGCGTTGCCGAAGAGCTCCATGTTCTTGCGCGTCATCGCTTCGAGATTGTCCATCGCGTGGTTCGCGCCGAACATCCGGCTGACCTGGGCGCGCATCTCCTCCTGATTGCGGGCGAAGGTCTCCATGGAGGCTTCGAGGTACCCCGGAACGACGCTCTGCAGGCTGTCGCCGTAGAGGCTGATGATCTGGCGGAGGAAGTTGGTCGGCAACATCGACGCGCCCTTCGCCTCTTCCTCGAAGATGATCTGGGTCAGGACCGAGCGGGTGATGTCGTCGCCCGACTTCGCGTCGCGCACCACGAACTCCTCGCCGTCCCGCACCATCTGCGCGAGGTGATCGAGCGTCACGTAGCTGCTCTTCGACGTATTGTAGAGCCGCCGGTTCGCGTATTTCTTGATTACGATCGGCTCCGCGCCGGATATCTCACCCGCCATGGTCTTCCCCTTTTATTTTAACGGATCGTATGCCGCGCGGGCGCTGCACTGCAACTCGATTTTGCGGCGCCGCGAAAGCGGCGCGTCAGGCCCCGCCCACGGGCCGCGCCGCGTACGGGTTGGACGCGGCGAATCGCGCCCGCTAGGGTCGCGCCGGGATGGAGACGAAACCGAACGACCGCGAGGAAGAGGCCGCTGCGCGCCGCGCGCTCGCGTCGGCCTATCTCGACCTATGGGAGGCGCACGGCGCCTATGCGGTCGGGCCGCAGTCGGACGGCCCGGTCCCTCTCGTCTCTACGGCGACCGAAACGCGGCGAGAGCGCGGGTGAGCGCGCCCCCTGACCGGTCGGGAACGCCATGGCCGCTGATCCTGCACCTCGCGTCCGGAGCCGCCCTGCTCGAACAGGGCGCGCGCCTCGCGCCCCTGGCCGATCAGGCCAGCTTCCCCTGGAAAACGGATATCGACGAGGAGGCGCGCGCCGCCGCCGCCGCCGTCGCCGCGTCCGAGCCGCGCGCCATGGCCACCGCGATCCGGCGCGATGCGACGCGCCGCCTCGCCGACTTCTGCGCCGGATTACGGCGCTACCAGACCAGCGCCCACTTGCGAACGCTCCGCGAGCCGCCGACGATCTGGCGGCGCGGCGCGGCGCGGCTATTGGATTACGGGCCGGAGGGCGGCGCGCCGGTCTTCGTCTCTCCCTCGCTGATCAATCGACCGCATATTCTCGACCTCGACGAGGGAGCTTCGCTTCTACGCCATCTCTCAGCGGCGGGTCTGCGCCCGCTCCTCCTGGATTGGGGTCCGCCGGGGCGGGAGGAGCGCGGTTTCACGCTGACCGATTATGTCGAGCAGCGGCTCGCGCCCGCCTTCGCGTTCGCGCGGGAGACGGCGGGACGACCGCTCTCCGTCCTCGGCTATTGCCTCGGCGGCGCGCTGGCCTCGACCATGGCGCTTCTCAGGCCGGACGACGTCGCGCGGCTCGCCCTGATCGGCGCGCCATGGGATTTTCGGGAGATGGCGCCGATGCGCGGCGCGCTCGCCTCCCTCGGCGTCGCGCCGAACCGGACGGCGCTCTCTGCGCTCGTCGCAAGCCTTTCGGCGACCTACGGGGCCGTGCCCATGCCGATGACGCAGGCCGTTTTCGCGCAGCTCGATCCCGGTCTCGCCCTGCGCAAATTTCGCCGCTTCGCCGCCTTGCCTGAGAACTCGCCGGAGGTTCGGCGCTTCACGCTTCTCGAGGACTGGCTGAACGACGGCCCGCCCCTCTCGGCCCCCGCGGCGCGCCAGGCTCTCATCGAATGGCACCTCGACAACGCGCCGCTGAAAGGACGCTGGCGGGTCTTCGGCGAAGCGATGCGGCCAGCGCATATCCGCGTCCCAACGCTTGTCGCAGCGGCGAAAAAGGACCGGATCACGCCGCCCGCAGCCGCCCTGCCGCTTGCGGAGGCCATCCCTAATGCGTTGTTAACACAGCCGGAAACAGGCCATGTGGGCATGATCGCGGGACGCGACGCTGTGAACCAGCTGTGGCGACCGCTCGCCGCCTTCCTTTCCGGGTGAGTCTCCTTTAAGTAATTGTTGCAACGCAGCATAAGCTGTGAAGAGCGCGCCGCAGCGTGCGACGCGAGGAAGTCAAAGGGACCAGACATGACCAACGTCGTCATCGCCTCCGCCGCCCGCACCCCGGTCGGCTCTTTCAACGGGGCCTTCGCCACCACCGCAGCTCACGATCTCGGCACGGTCGCGATCAAGGCGGCGCTGGAGCGCGCGGGCGTCGACGCAGCCGACGTCTCCGAGACGATCATGGGCCAGATCCTGAGCGCCGGTCAGGGCCAGAACCCGGCGCGTCAGGCGCATATCAACGCCGGCCTTCCGAAAGACAGCGCCGCCTGGGGCATCAACCAGCTGTGCGGCTCCGGCCTGCGCGCGGTGATGCTCGGCGCCCAGCACGTCCAGCTCGGCGACGCCGACATCGTGGTCGCCGGCGGGCAGGAGAGCATGTCCCTCGCCCCCCATGTCGCGCATCTGCGCGGCGGCCAGAAGATGGGCGACATGAAGTACATCGACAGCATGCTGAAGGACGGCCTGATGGACGCCTTCCACGGCTACCACATGGGCAACACCGCCGAGAACGTGGCCGAGCAGTGGCAGATCACCCGCGACGAGCAGGACGCCTTCGCCCTCGCCTCCCAGAACAAAGCGGAGGCCGCGCAGAAGGCCGGCAAGTTCGCCGACGAGATCACGCCGGTCACCGTGAAGCACCGCAAGGGCGAGACGGTCGTCGAGCATGACGAGTACATTCGCCACGGCGCGACGCTGGAGAGCATCCAGAAAGTGCGCCCCGCCTTCCTGCGCGACGGCGGCACCGTGACGGCGGCCAACGCCTCCGGCATCAACGATGGCGCGGCGGCGACGGTTCTGATGTCCGACAAGGAAGCGGAGAAGCGCGGGATCACGCCGCTGGCGCGCATCGTGAGCTACGCGACCGTCGGCCTCGACCCGTCGATCATGGGCGTCGGCCCGATCTACGCGTCCCGCAAGGCGCTGGACAAGGCGGGCTGGACGGTCGACGACCTCGACCTCGTCGAAGCCAACGAGGCCTTCGCGGCGCAGGCCTGCGCGGTGAACAAGGACATGGGCTGGAACCCGGACATCGTGAACGTGAACGGCGGCGCCATCGCCATCGGCCATCCGATCGGCGCGTCCGGCGCGCGCGTTCTCAACACGCTGCTCTTCGAGATGCAGAAGCGGGACGCGAAAAAAGGCCTCGCCACGCTTTGCATCGGCGGCGGCATGGGCGTCGCGTTGTGCGTGCAGCGCGACTGATCATCCGATCGATGAGATCCAAAGGCCCGCAGGAGACTGCGGGCCTTTTTCGTTGGAGCGTCGACGGGCCGGTTCAGGATTTCTAGGCCTCGGATAAAGACAAGTTATGCGAGTAGAGAAGTGCGGCTATGCGGCACGGGGGGCGCCAATCCTCGCGAATCCATGTATTGTGCAGCGCAACAAAAACACATCGCGGCGTTCAAGTGCGGGTTGAAAGACTGGTGTAATTATGTTTCGCCGCGCATGTGAAGAACGCAACGAAATAACTCGACCCGAAGGAGGAAACGATGGGACGTGTCGCTCTGGTAACCGGAGGCTCGCGCGGTATCGGCGAAGCCATTTCCAAGCAACTGAAAGCCGACGGCTGCGAAGTCGCCGCCACCTACGCCGGCAATGACGAGAAGGCCGCCGCCTTCACCGCCGAAACCGGCATCAAAACTTACAAGTGGAACGTAGCGGATTACGAGAGCTCCAAGGCGGGCATCGCGCAGGTCGAAGCCGATCTCGGCCCGATCGACATCGTGATCGCCAACGCGGGCATCACCCGCGACGCGCCGTTCCACCGCATGACCCCGGAGCAGTGGGGCGAAGTGATCGACACCAACCTCACCGGCGTCTTCAACACGGTGCACCCGGTTTGGCCGGGCATGCGCGAGCGGGGCTTCGGCCGGATCGTCGTGATTTCCTCGATCAACGGTCAGAAAGGTCAGTTCGCGCAGGTGAACTACGCCGCGACGAAGGCGGGCGACCTCGGCATCGTTAAGTCTCTGGCCCAGGAAGGCGCCGCCAAAGGCATCACCGCAAACGCCGTCTGCCCCGGCTACATCGCGACCGAGATGGTCATGGCGATCCCCGAGAAGGTGCGCGACAGCATCGTCGCGGGCATTCCGGCGGGCCGTCTGGGCGAGCCGGACGAGATCGCGCGTTGCGTCTCGTTCCTCGCCTCCGACGACGCTGGTTTCGTCAACGGCTCGACGATCTCCGCCAACGGCGCGCAGTTCTTCGTCTGAGGCGATGCCGCTCTTTACGAACAAAAAGGGCGGCGCAGTGCGCCGCCCTTTCCGTTTCAGCCCGGCTCATCAAGCGGGCCGACAGGGAGGATTTGTAGTGCGAAGCTCTCTTCAGCCCGTCATGCGGCGACCCGTCGAAACGGTCGGCTTGGCGGCGAAGAGCGACTTCACCGAACGCGCGACCCAGCGCGCGGCGGCGATGAAAGCCTGGGAGCGCAGCTGGCGCCCGCGGGCGAGGTGTTCGAACATCTCTTCTTCACGACGGTTCATGGTATCGATCTTTCTTTCTGTGCTGCGACGAGCGGTCATCGTTCATCGCGATGAGACAGAGGTAGGGTTCCTGCTGCGTTGCAACAAACGAGTTATCCGGTAGGTTCGATTTAAATGGCCTTAACTGACCGACTCCCGCCCCTGACGGCCCTCCGCGCATTCGAAGCCGCCGCACGGCATTTGAGCTTCGCCAAAGCCGCGGAGGAGCTCTATGTGACGCCCGCCGCGCTCAGCTATCAGATTAAGTCTCTGGAGACGGATCTGGGCGTGCAGCTTTTTCGCCGCCTTAACCGCGCTGTGGAGTTGACGGAGGCGGGGCGCCTGCTCGCCCCCGGCGTCTCCGAAGGGTTCGAGGCGCTGAAGGCGGCGGTGCGCAACCTGAACCGGATGCGGGAGGGGCGCGGGCTGATCCTCACCGCCGGGCCCGCATTCACCGCGAAATGGCTCGCCCCGCGCATTTTCCGCTTCATCGAGCGGCGGCCGGACATCGAGGTCCGGATCGTCGCCTCGCTGAAGAAGCTTGATTTCGAGCGCGACGAGGTCGACGCCGCGATCCGCTTCACCCGGCAGGACGAAGAGCCCGGCTGCTATGTGGAGACGCTGATCGAAGAGCTTCTCAGCCCGGTCTGCACGCCCGAGATCGCGAAAAACCTTAAGTCGCCCGAAGACTTGCGCAACGCGCCCCTCCTCCATGACGACAGTATGGCGATGCTGGCCGATCCGCCGACCTGGGGGCATTGGCTGAACGCGGCGGGCGTGGATATGGACTGGTCAAAAGGACCGAAATTCTCCAACGCCGACCATTCGATCAACGCGGCGGCGGAGGGGGGCGGGGTCGCCCTCGGGCGGCTCTCGCTGGCGGCGAACGACCTGAAGTCCGGACGGCTGGTCGCCCCCTTCGACCTCGCCATCGACACTGGCGCGCATTTCAATTTCGTCTGTCCCGAGGGGATGGAGACGCGGCCCGACTACGCCGCCCTCCTCGAATGGCTCCGCGACGAATTGAAGGGCGAGAGCGCGCCCGAAGAGGGCATGCGGATCGTTCGACTGGGCGACTGACCGCCCCGAAGTCTCAATTTCCTCTTCCCTTGAGCGTCTTCCCCGCTAGGGTTTGATCAGCCGCCGCCTGACAAATGACAGGCGGCAGAGCTGATAACCATCTGGGAGGATGAAGAATGAAATTCACGCCGATCATCGCCGCTGCGGCCATCGCCGTCGCCGGGCCGGTCTTCGCCGCCGGCCACATCGCGCTGCCGGGGCAATTGTCCTGGACCGCCTACGGCACCGGCTCCGCTGGCTACAACCAGTCCGTCGCAATCGGCGCCGCGCTGCAGGAGGCGACGGGGACGAACCTGCGCGTTCTGCCCGGCAAGAACGACGTCGCGCGGACCGAGCCGCTGCGTCAGGGCAAGGTCGACTTCTCCGCCACGGGCGTCGGCGGCAGCTTCATGGCGCAGGAAGGCGTGTTCATTTTCGGCAAGGAGAACTGGGGCCCGCAGCCCATTCGCGTTCTCATGGCCAATAACGGCGGCGCGGTGGGCCTTGCGGTCGGCGTCGCGGGCGATATCGGGGTGGAGAGCTATTCCGACCTCAAGGGCAAGCGCGTCGCCTGGGTGAAGGGCGCGCCGTCGCTCAACGTCAACACGACGGCCTATCTCGCCTATGGCGGCCTGACCTGGGACGACGTGGAGAAGGTCGAGTTCGGCGGCTTCGGCGACAGCTGGAAGGGCCTGATCAACGGTCAGGTGGACGCCGCTTTCGCCTCCACCAACTCCGGTCGCGTCTACGAGGCCGAGGCTGGTCCGCGCGGCCTGACCTGGCCGCCGATCGACCCGAACAACGAAGAGGGTCTCGCCCGGATGACGGAGATCGCGCCCTTCTTCTCCGCCTTCACCGCCAAGGTCGGCGCGACCATCGACGGCACCGACGGCGCCCCGACGGCGGGCTACGCCTACCCGGTGCTGGTCGCGATGGTCGATCAGGACGCGGATCTCGTTTACAACATGACCAAGGCGATGGTTGAGCTCTACGACAGCTACAACGGCGGGGCGCCGGGCATCGGCGGCTGGTCGCTCGAGAAGCAGGATTTCCAGTGGGTCGCTCCGTATCATGACGGCGCCATCAAGTACTTCACGGAGATCGGCGCCTGGACGGAGGAAGCGCAGGTTCATAACGACAACCTGATCGCCCGTCAGGCCGCGCTGCAGGCCGCGTGGGAGGAGCTGAAGGCCGCAGGCCCGGACGACTGGGACGCCGCCTGGGACGCCAAGCGCCGCGAGGCGCTCACCGCCGGCGGGTTCGCCGTCGTCTTCTGATCATCTGATCCTCTGAGATCGCCGCGTCCGGCGCCCGTTTTCGGGCGTCGGGCGCGGCAGCAACCGGGCGCGCGCCCGAAGGCCGGATGATCCGACATGTCCAAAACTGACGAAGCTCCGGTCAAGGCGCCGATGCCGCCGCTCGCGCGGCTGGTGACGGCGGTGCTGACCATCGCGGCCATCGCGCTGGCGATGCATCAGCTCTTCAACATGCAGCTCTTCGGGATCGTGCTTCTAGAGGGGCGATACCTCTATATCCTCGGCGCGATCTTCCTCGGCCTCGCCTTTCTGGTCTTTCCCCTGCGCCCCGCGAAGGGCGCGAATTGGCCGGACTGGATCCTCTTCGCGGTGGCGCTCTTCGTCGGCGCCTATTTCGCATGGACGGCGGAGGAGAGCCTCGACTTCGGCTGGGAGTATGCGGCGCCCGACACGGCGCGCTGGTTCTCCATCGTCTTCTACCTGCTCATTCTGGAGGCGACGCGCCGCGCGGGCGGGCTCGTCCTCTTCCTGATCGTCCTCGCCTTTTCGCTTTATCCCACCTTCGCCGACGTCATGCCCGACCCGCTGTCGGGCTTTCAGTCGCCGTTCTGGGATCTCGCCGCCTATCACATGATCTCGTCGGAAAGCTCCTTCGGCATTCCGATGCGGGCCTTCGGCAATCTGGTGATCGGCTTCATCATCTTCGGCGCGGTCCTCCAGCAGACGGGCGGCGGGCAGTTCTTCAACGATCTCGCGCTGGCGCTCGTGGGGCGGTTCCGGGGCGGGGCGGCGAAGGTCGCGATCTTCGCCTCAGGCTTCATGGGGTCGATGTCGGGCTCGGTCATCTCCAACGTGTTGACGACCGGCGCGGTCTCGATCCCCGCGATGAAGCGCACAGGATTTTCATCGCGCCACGCGGCGGCGACGGAGGCCTGCGCGTCCACGGGCGGCGTGCTAATGCCGCCGATCATGGGGGCGACGGCCTTCGTGATGGCCTCGTTCCTCTCGCGCCCTTATGTCGAGATCGCGGTGGCGGCGGCGATCCCGTCGCTCCTCTTCTACTTCGGCCTCTTCGCGCAGATCGACGCCTACTCCGCCAAGAAGGGCCTGAAAGGTCTGGAGAAGGAGGAGGTTCCCTCCCTCCGTCAGGCGGGACGGGAGGGGTGGCCCTATATCCTCGTCTTCGGCCTTCTGATCTTCCTGATGGTCGCCTGGCGGATGGATACGCTGGCGCCCTTCTACGCCACCGCCCTTCTCCTCGTGATCAATCAGGTGATGAAGCGCTATCGCTTCACACTGAAAACGGCGGGCGATCTGATCGTCAACGTGGGCCGCGCGCTTGCGGAGCTGACGGCGGTTCTATTAGGCGTCGGGCTGATCGTCGGCGCCTTTTCCGCCACCGGTCTGGCCGGGACGCTGGTGAATGAGCTGATCTTCATCGCCGGCGACAGCATCCTCGCGTTGCTCGTCATGGGAGCTATCACGGCGTTCATCTTCGGCATGGGAATGACGGTGACGGCCTGTTACATCTTCCTGGCCGTCGTGTTGGCGCCCGCGCTAGAGCAGGCGGGGCTGAACCAGCTCGCCGTTCATCTCTTCATTCTCTACTGGGGGATGGTCAGCTACATCACCCCGCCCGTCGCCCTCGGCGCTTTCGCCGCCGCCACGATGGCGGGCGCAGGCGCGATGAAGACGGGGCTTGAAGCCATGCGGCTCGGCGGCGTGATCTACGTCGCGCCCTTCTTCTTCGTCCTGAACCCCGCACTGGTCGGCGAGGCGGCGGCGTGGGAGGTGACGGTGTCGCTTTCCGCCGCGCTCATAGGCATCTGGTTCCTCTCCTGCGGCCTGCAGGGGCATTTCAGCCTCGTCGGCCCGATCCCGGAGGGCGCGTCGGGCGCAATCCTCCGAATCCTCCTCGTCATCGGCGGGCTCTGCATGGCGGCGCCGGGCGGCGACTGGATCGGCCTTAGCCACGGAATGCTGATCGCAGTGGGCTTCGCCTTCGCCGCGCCGGCGCTTCTGGTTGCGCTTATGCGACGGCGCGCGGAGGTGAGCGCCTGAGCGCCGGCGTTTCCTTTTTCACGTCCAGACGCTAAGTGCGCGCAGCGGATGGATACAGGTGAAGCATGAAAATCGGCGTTCTGAGTTGCGGCCCCGTCGCGGGCGACTTGGTCGGGAAATACGGCGAATACGATCAGGTTTTCTCCAGATGGCTCGGCGCCTACGACGACAGCCTGACCTTCGCAGGATATGACGCGCACAAGGGCGAAATCCCCAGCGACTTGCGGGAGGCCGACGCCTGGCTTCTGAGCGGCTCCAAATACGGCGTCTACGAGGATCACGACTGGATTGAACCGCTGAAAGTCTTCATCCGCGAATGCGCGGCGGCGAAAGCGCCCATGATCGGCGTCTGCTTCGGCCATCAGATCATGGCCGAAGCGCTCGGGGGCCGCGCGGAGAAGTGGTCCGGCGGCTGGAACCTCGGCCCGAAGACATACGACGCTTCGCACCTTCCGAACTGGGCGCCGGATCACAACGGCGCGTTAACCATCCACGCCGTGCACCAGGATCAGGTGACGACGCCGCCGCCCTCCGCTGAAGTGGTGATGAGCCACGCCGACTGCGCCTGCGCCGCCATGGTGTTCGGCGACCCTGCGAAACCCCATGCGATCTCCATCCAGCCGCACCCTGAGTTCGGGGACGAATTCGCGGGCGAGCTGATCGAGCTTCGCCGCGGCAACGCCTTTCCCGAGATGGAGGCGTCGGCAGCGCTGTCGGATATCGGCGCGAAGCTGGATAGGGACTGGGCGGCGGCGTGGTTTCTGAGCTTTCTGCATCTCCAAGAAGCCTAATAATTAGGCACGCGAAAGCCGTAGTTTAATATTTAGTCATATTTATGCGATCTGATCGCATACACGTGCACGCCATTTAAATTTCCTCATTTGAATCAGCTCTCTAGACAGTCATCCGGTTTTTGGCACGTAACTTGCTTATCCCTAGTCGGAGGCCCGCCTCAATGGGCCGAAAACAAGAGGGATCAGATGAAACTCGTTACCGCCGTCATCAAACCCTTCAAGCTGGAGGAGGTCCGCGAAGCGCTCACCTCCGCCGGCGTGCAAGGGCTCATGGTGTCCGAAGTCAAAGGATACGGACGTCAGAGCGGCCATACGGAGATCTATCGCGGCGCCGAATACGTCGTGAACTTCGTGCCGAAAATCAAACTCGAGATCGCCGCGCCGGACGGCGACGTCGACAAGATCGTCGAGACGATCGCCGCCGCCGCCCGCACGGGCAAGATCGGCGACGGCAAAATCTTCGTCTCCGAACTTCTCCAAGCGTTGCGCGTCCGCACGGGCGAGCAGGGCGAAGAGGCGCTGTGAGCGCCGTGATAATGAGGGATATCGCGACCATGAAACGCTATTTCACCAGCGCAGCCGCCGCCGGCGCGCTGATCGCTCTCGCCGGGCCCGCCCTGGCGCAGGAGGGACCGGTGGACGTGCCGGCGCACTCCGTATTCGTCTTTAACTCCGTCCTCTTCCTGATGGCGGGCTTCCTGGTCATGTTCATGGCCTGCGGCTTCGCCATGCTGGAGGCCGGCCTCGTCCGTCAGAAGAACGTGACGATGCAGCTCACGAAGAACATGGGCCTCTTCTCCATCGCCGCGATCGGCTATTACGCGATCGGCTACAACCTGATGTATCCGCTCGGCGACTGGGCGATCGAGGGTTACTTCTCCGCCCTCTTCCCGGCCGTGGCCGTGATGGAGGCCGTGGGCGTCTCCGCCGACGCCGCCGACGACATCAGCTACGCGACCACCGCGTCGGATTACTTCTTCCAGCTGATGTTCTGCGCGGCGACCGCGTCGATCGTCTCCGGCGTGCTGGCCGAGCGCATCAAGCTGTGGCCGTTCCTCGTCTTCACCCTGATCCTGACCGCCTTCATCTACCCGCTGCAGGCGTCCTGGAAATGGGGCGGCGGCTTCCTTGACGAGATGGGCTTCCTCGACTTCGCCGGCTCCACGGTCGTGCACTCGGTCGGCGGCTGGGCCGCGCTTGCGGGCGCTCTCGTCCTCGGCGCGCGTCTCGGCAAGTACAAGGACGGCCGGGTCAACCCGATGCCGGGCTCGAACCTGCCGCTCGCTACGCTCGGCACGTTCATCCTGTGGCTCGGCTGGTTCGGCTTCAACGGCGGCTCGCAGCTCGCCATGGGTTCGATCGGCGACGTCGCGGATGTCTCCCGCATCTTCGCCAACACCAACGCGGCGGCGGCCGGCGGCGCTCTGGCGGCGCTGATCCTGACGCAGGTGGTCTACAAGAAGGTCGATCTCACGATGGTCCTGAACGGCGCGCTCGCCGGTCTCGTCTCCATCACGGCGGAGCCGCTGACCCCGACGCTCGGCGTTGCGACGCTGATCGGCGCCGTGGGCGGCGCGATCGTGGTATTCACGGTCCCGATGCTCGACAAGATGAAGATCGACGACGTCGTCGGCGCGATCCCGGTCCACCTCTTCGCGGGCATCTGGGGCACCATCGCCGTCGTCTTCACCAACCCCGACGCGAACATCGTGACGCAGATCATCTCCATCGTGATCGTCGGCGTCTTCGTCTTCGTCGTCTCCTACATCGTCTGGATGATCCTGAAGATCGCCATGGGCGGCATCCGCGTCAGCGAAGAGGACGAGATCAACGGTCTCGACACCTCCGAGCTCGGCATGGAGGCCTATCCCGAATTCGGCAAAGGCTCCCAGATCTAAGAAATCCCCAGCGGGCGGTCGGAGACGGCCGTCCCACTTCAGACCCCCCGGGCTTCGGCCCGGGGTTTTTTTTGTCTCGAAGGACGGAGCGGTTCGCCGCGGCGTTTTCCAGTCTGCTGGCAAACTAACAACACATTGAGCGTAGGTAGAAAATCCGCGCCTGGCGGCGCTTGAGACGCTCACGCCAATACGCAGGCGCCTGCCAGGCGCAGCGGTTGTCTATGGATGGTTGGGAAGATGGTACCGACGCCCCGGCTCGAACGGGGGACCCCTAGATCCACAATCTAGTGCTCTAACCTACTGAGCTACGTCGGCCCATGGCCTTTCGGATGCGCTCGTCTAGCTTGGCCAAAGCCGATTTGCAAGACGGACCGGGCTGTCTCGCGCAGCGCTCTTGCGCGACGGCTCCGGCTGCGCGATCAGAGACGGGAAGGAGCAGAACATGTCGATCAACAAGGAAAGCGAAGACCCGGCCAACCTCCAGATCGGGCCGACCTCGCTCGGCATGGTGCGGATCTACGTGGAGGGCGGCGGCGTCGAGATCCCGATGGATTTCGACCCCGAAGAAGCCGAGGAAATCGCAGAAGAACTACGCGCGGCCGCGGCGCAGGCCCGGCGCATGGCTGAAAAGGGCGGGAAGAAGAAGCCCCGCTCGTGACATCGTCTGAGACCGAGACGCCGATCTTCGACTGGGACGCGCGCGCGCTTCGCATCACCTGGGCGAACCGCGCGGGCCTCGCCTTCTGGGGCGCCGCTTCGCTCGGCGAGCTGAAGGCCCGCCCCTTCTCCCCGCGCGGGGAGATCGCACAGGTTCTCTCCCATCAATCAGATCTGTTTAACCACTATGGATTAGACCACGGCTGGTTCGTCCTCGCGCCGGGCGCCGATCCGCTGCTTTGCCGGGCCGCGCGCAGCCTCGACGACAGCGGGGGCGGCGTCAGAGACGCGCAGTCGAGCGAAGGTCGAATGAATTCAGTCAGGTTGGAGCTGCGCGAGATTCTCGATCCCCAGGGCAATGATTTCGCCCGCGCGCTCGCGGCGTTCGAGGCAGGGCCGACGCCTCAGATCGTTCTCTCGCCAGACGGCGACGCGCTGCTGCGCAACGAAGCCGACCGTCATATGTTCGGGGCTGACGCATCCGCCTTCTCCGCCCGGTTCCGTGAGCCGGGAGAGGCCCGGCGGGCGCTCCGCGCGGCGGAGGCGAGCGACGGCTTCGCCCTGACGGCGGATCTTCAGTCCGCTTTCGGCCCCGAGCGCTTCCAAGTCGTCATGCGCCGCTTTCGCGATCCGGCTAGCGGCGATCCCGCCATCCTCTGCGCCTTCATCGAAGCGCCTAAGGCGGAGGCGGAGGAACGCGCGCGCATCGCCCATGATCTCCGATCTCCGCTCAACGCGATCCAGGGGTTCGCGGAGTATATGGACCTCGCCGCGGACAATCTGACGGCGGCGGAGCGGTCCGCCTATCTCGCGGACATTCAGGGGGCCTGCGCCGCCATGCTGACGCTGATCGAGACGCTGGTGGACGACGCCGCTCCACCCGCCGTCTCGGCCGCGGACAGCGCGCCCTTCAGCCCCTTTCAGGTGGCCGACGCGGTCGCGCGCCTCCATCGACAGCGGGCGCGGCGGGCGGGCGGCGACGTCGTCGTCGCGATCGAAGGCGCGGGAGAAGCGCTGGGCGACGCGGAAGACGCGCGGCGCATCGTCGACAACCTCGTGGACAATGCGATCCGCCACGGCGGGGCGCAGGTGACCCTCACCATCCGCGACGCGGAGGTCGTCGTCAGCGACGGCGGCGCGGACAACGATGCGGCGCCGGTCCTGTCGCGCGTCGGCGCATTCGGTCTGCGCAATTGCCGCGATCTCGCCGACGGCATGGGCGCGTCTCTCGACATCGCGGCCAACGAAGCCGGGGGCGTGACCGCGCGGTTAACCTTCGCTGGCGCTGATTAGCGCCGCGACCCCGTCGTCGAGACCGGCGCGCAACCGCAGAAGACCGATCCGACCGATGCGGAGGGTCTGCGCGCGGCGGCGCGCCGCCGGCAGCTTTCTGAGCTGCGCCTCGCGGACGACCTCCGCGCCGAACTCGTCCCCGATGATCAGGCCCTCGTCATCCGGCAGCGCCTCCAGTGGGAAATCCTCGGGCGTCGCGAAAAAGAAGCGGTCGCACCAGTCGAGGTAACCGCGCCATTTCGAATCCGAGCGGAAGTCGGCGAGGCTGGATTTGCATTCGACCACCCAGATCTCTCCGCTCGGCGACAGGGCGGTCACGTCAGTGCGCAGACCCCTGGCGGGCGCATACTCCGTGATTGGCGCGAAACCGCTCTCCATCAGGTGGCGACAGACGCCCCGTGCGAGGGTTTGGCCCGGTCTAGGAGAGGATAGCGTATGGAACATTTAATGAACATTAAACGTCGCTCATCCTGATTGGCAAGCGAAGGTCGCTCGGCCGATCACTTGTTCAGCTCGCCGCGCTCGCGTAACCGGCTTCCATGGCGGCGACGGGCATATGGCCGAGACGGGCGGCGACGATCCTGATCGCGCTGGTCGGCGTCTTCGTTTTTCAGGCGCTCGATCTTCCTCTGCCCTGGCTGCTCGGCCCGTTGCTCGCCTGCCTTTTGGCCGCCTTCGCTCAGGTTCCCCTCACCGGGCTCGGCGCCGCCGCGCCGCCGCTCAGGACCATTCTCGGCGTCGCGGTCGGCGCGACGATCACGCCCGCGCTCTTCATGCGGCTCGACGAGATGTCGATCACGCTCGCAATGGTCGCCGGGCTGACGGCGATGATCGGCCTCGTCGGCGTTCCCTGGTTCCACCGGGTCTGCGGCTTCGACCGGGTGACGGCCTATTATGGAACGATGCCGGGCGGGCTGCAGGACATGCTCATCTTCGGGCAGGAAGCGGGCGGCGACGTTCGCGCCATGTCGCTGATGCATGCGACCCGCGTCGCCACCATCGTCATCGCCGCCCCCATCGTCATGGAACTTTGGTTCGACCTGTCGCTGACCGGCCCCGCCGGAGCGCCGGCGCGGGAGACCCCGCTCCATGAGATGGCGATCATGGCGGTCTGCGCGATCGTCGGCTGGAAACTGGCGGAGCGCACGGGCCTCTTCGGCGCCTCCATCCTGGGGCCGCTGATCCTGACGGCGGCGGCGTCGCTCGGCGATCTGATCCACCAGCGCCCTCCGGCGGAGGCGATTGCGCTTGCGCAGTTCGCCGTCGGCGTCGCGGTCGGGTCGCGCTATGTCGGGCTCACCTTCGCGGAGTTTCGGCGGATCGTGCTGGCCTCGATCGTCTATTCGCTGGCGATCCTCGGCCTCGGCGGCGCCTTCGCCTGGGCCGCCGTATCGGCCGGGCTGGCGGAGCCTGCGGCGGCGCTGCTCGCGTTTGCGCCTGGCGGACAGGCGGAGATCGCGGTGCTGGCCATCGTCGCCGGGGTCGACGCCGGTTTCGTCGTCGCCCATCATGTCTTCCGCATGGCGCTCGTCATCATGGGCGCTCCGGTTGCGATGGGGCTTATGCGGAAATGGGAAAAATGATCGGGCGTATCGTCCTCGCGCTCTTCGCGGTGCTGTTCGGCTACCTTCTCCTCTGGCCCGTGCCGGTCGATCCGGTGGCGTGGGAGGCGACGCCGAGCGAAGGCTATGTCGGCCCCTACGCCCCCAATGAGCGGCTCGCCGGGCTGGAGCGGCATGAGATCATGGGCCGCCACGGACCAGAGGACGCGATCATCGGCGCGGACGGCGCGCTCTACATCGCGACGGGCGAGGGCGACATCCTGCGCCGCGACCCATCAGGAGAGATGAGCGTCTTCGCCTCCCTCCCCGGTCGCCCGCTCGGGATAGAGTTGGGGCCGGACGGCGCGCTCTGGATCGCCGACGCCTATGAGGGGCTGACGCGGGTGACGGCGGAGGGCGTCGAGCTGATCCTGACCGAGACGTCGGACGGCGTTCCGATCCGCTACGCCAACTCGCTGGATTTCGCGCCGGACGGCGCGATCTGGCTCTCCGACGCCTCCACCAAATTCGGCGCGAAGGAATGGGGCGGGACGCTGGAGGCGTCTTACCTCGAAATTCTGGAACACGGGCGCACCGGCCGCATCATCCGCTACGATCCCGCGACCGGCGAGGCCGAGACGAGGCTGAGCGGGATCAGCTTCGCCAACGGCGTCGCCATGGGCGCGTCCGGAGAGTGGCTCCTCTTCGTCTCGACGGGCGAGACGGCGGTGCGGCGGCTTTGGATCGACGGGCCGCGCGCGGGCGAGGTGGAGGAGGTTTTGACCAATCTTCCGGGCTTTCCCGACAATATCAAACGGGACGCGGGCGGCGGCTTTCTGCTCGGCCTCGTCTCCCAGCGCGCTCCGCTCGTGGACATGGTCGCGCCCTATCCGTTCGTTCGAAAGATCGTGCAGCGTCTGCCCGCCACGCTGCGCCCGAAGGCGGTCAGCTACGGGTTCCTCGTTCGCCTGACGCCGGAGGGCGAGGTCGCGGAGACCTGGCAGGACCCGGCGGGCGCCTATCCGCTGACGACGGGCGCCGTGCGGGATGCGGACGGGTCGCTCTGGATCACGTCGCTTTCAGCGAATTGGTTGGGGCGGCTGCCAGCCCCCTGAATCTTGCGCGCCTACGGCGCGCGGTGGCCGCTCGTTCTCGCTTCGCTCGCCGTCTCGCGGCCGGGGCCAGACGGGATGAGGCGGCGCCTGATGGCGAGGCTGCTATTTTGAGTATTTGGAGAAGCGTGAAGGACGATCAAATGGCGAAGGCGCGGGCGAAATCGGCCTCGCCCGCAGGCGTGAACGCGATGACGCGGGCGCCCTCCACCCGGCGAGCCCAGCCGAGATCGTTCATGCGTGAGAGAAAGGCGGCGCCGAGGCCGCCCGCGAGATGGGTTCGCCGCATGGACCAGTCGAGGCAGGCCCGGCAGAGCGGCCGACGCGCGCTTTCCAGTCGATCGAGATCGACGCCGAACTCGACAGCGAAGGCGCGCCCGGCGCCCGTCAGAAAGACATTGTCGTCATCGCCCGCGAGCCCACCGCTCGCGCGCAGTCCATCGAACATGGCGACGCCCATTTCCCCCGCGAGGTGGTCGTAACAGACGCGCGCCCGGCGCAAGGCGGGATCGCGGGGGCCCGTTCGGGTCCTGAGCCGCCCCTGACCGGCGGCGAGCCCCATCAGCCCCTCCAGCACGGCGCCGACGTCTTCGTTCGCGAGCGCATGGTAGCGATGTCGGCCCTGCTTGCGCTGTTGGAGAAGCCCGCCTTCGACCAGCTTCGCGAGATGCGCGCTGGCCGTCTGCGCGGTCACCCCGGCTTCCGCCGCGAGCTCGGTCGCGGTCAGCGCCCGCCCGCCCATCAGCGCAGACAGCATGTTGGCGCGCGCCGGGTCGCCGATCAGAGCCGCCAGGGCGGCGATATCCGGGCCATCTTTCATAGTTCGACGCTGAGCGAAGCATATGCGCAAGTCAATCATGTAGACGTCTCCCCGTAAAAGGAGACCCCACATGCTGACCTGTTTCATCCGCTACCATATCGACCCGACCAAGAGGGCCGCGTTCGAGGAATACGCCCGCAACTGGGGCGAAGCGATCCCACGCTGCGGCGCCGACCTGATCGGTTACTTCGCGCCGCACGAGGGATCGTCGACGCTGGCCTACGGGGTCTACAACATCCCGTCGCTCGCGGCCTATGAGGCGTATCGCGAGCGCCTCGCCGAAGACCCGATCGGCCGGGCCAATTACGAATTCGCCCAGCGGGAGAGGTTTCTGCTACGGGAGGACCGAACGTTCCTGAAACTGGCGTCCGCCCCGCATGGAGACCCGCTATGATCGCCGTCATCTTCGAAGTCCTGCCGAAATCCGACCAGAAGGACGCCTATCTCTCGATGGCGGCGGAGATGAAGGCGCTGGTGGATCAGATCGACGGCTTCATCTCCGTCGAGCGGTTCGAAAGCCTGACGACGCCGGGCAAGCTCTTGTCGCTCTCCTTCTGGCGGGACGAGGCGGCGCTGGACGAATGGCGGCGGCTGACGCGCCATCGCGCGGCGCAGAAGGCGGGGCGGGAAATCATGTTCGACGATTATCGCCTCCGCGTCGCCGCCGTCGTGCGCGACTATGGGATGACGGAGCGGGAGGAAGCGCCGGAGGACAGCAAGGCGCTGCATGGGTGATCTGCGCGAAATCTGCGCGAAACCCTGCGAAACCTGCTGAACCCGGACCTCGCCAGCGCCGCGCTTAACGCCGAAATAGAGATCAAGCGCGGTTCGGCGGGGCGAATTTCCCCCCTTCCCTGTCCCCGGCGCCCCATCGGGCCGCGCGAAGTTCTATCCCCTCGACGCGGCGCGCTGGCCCGCCTTAACATGCCGGAAAGGCGCCCATGACCAAGACCGTTCTCATCGCCGACGACGATCCGCATATCCGGCAGGTCGTGTCCTTCGCCCTTCAGCAGGAGGGGCTCGCCGTGGCGGAGGCCGCCGACGGCGCGGAGGCGCTCGCGCAGTTCGCGGCGGTGGAGCCCGACCTCGTGGTGCTGGACGTCGGCATGCCGGAGGCGGACGGGCTCGACGTGTGCCGCGAGATCCGCAAGACGCACCGGACGCCGGTTCTCTTTCTCTCGGCGAGGGATGAGGAGATCGACCGTATTCTCGGCCTCGAGATCGGCGGCGACGATTACGTCGGCAAGCCGTTCTCGCCGCGCGAATTGACGGCGCGCGTCAAGGCGATCCTGAAGCGCGCGGCCCCTGCGGCGCCGGAGGAGGACGAGGTGCTGGAGCATGGCGGCCTCCGCCTCGCCCCAGCGCAGCATGAGGCGAGCTTCGCGGGCCAACCGCTGGCGCTGACGCCGCTGGAATTCTCCATCCTCGCGGCGATGATCCGCAAGAGCGACCGGGTGGTCACGCGGGACGACGTGCAGGCGAGCGCTTACAAGATGAACGTCCATGTCTCCGGCCGGACCATCGACAGCCATGTCCGCAATATCCGCCAGAAGCTGACGACGGCGGGGGCGACGTCCTCCATCGAGACCGTGCACGGGGTCGGCTTCCGGCTGGGGGCTTGCCTGGCCGCATGACCGAAGCGGGGCCGCGAAGACGGGCGGCGCGCCCGCCGATCCGGGCGGTCCTGATCCTGATGCTGCTGATCGCGGTGCTCACGCCGATGGTCGGGCTCTTTTTCTTTCGCGTCTTCGAAAACCAGCTGATCCGCAAGACCGAGGCGGAGCTGATCGCGCAATCCGCCGCCATCGCCGCCGTCTTTCGGCGTGAGGCGCTGGCGCTACCCGAAAGCGCCTTTGGGGCGGAGGCGCCGTGGGAGGTGAAGGCCGGGTATTTCGTGGCTTTCTCGCCCTATGGGGCGTCTCTCGACCTCGCCTCCGACCCGATCCTGCCGCCGCGCCCCGACGCGGAGGCGACGACGCCGCTCGATCCCGCCTATGGCGTCATCGGCGACGCGCTGGAGCCGGTGATTGAGGAGACGCGGCGGCGCACGCTCGCCGCCATACAGCTTCTCGATCCGCGCGGCGCGGTGCTTACGGGGGAGGAGGTCGGCCGCTCCCTCGCACATGTGCCGGAGGTCGCGACCGCCATGCGCGGAGAGCTGGCGCGGCAGCTGAGAACGCGGCTGCGCGAACGCCCGCCTTCCTTCATCTACAACGTCACCAAGGGCGCGAGCCTGCGCGTCTTCATCGCCTTTCCGGTGATCGCGGAGGGGCGCGTGGCGGGGATCGTCTACGCCTCCCGCACACCGGCCCATATCCTGCAGGTCGCCTGGGCGGAGCGCGAGAGCCTCGCCCTCGCCGCCGCCGCGACGCTGGGCTTCGCGCTGATCCTCGGTCTGATCGCGGCGCGGACGATCACCGGCCCGATCCGACGTCTGACGGCGCGCACCCGCGCGATCGCGGCGGGGGAGCGGGAGGCGATGGCCCCGCTCGCCCGCCCCGGCACGGCGGAGGTGGCGGAACTGTCGGAGACGTTCCTGCGCACCTCACGCAAGCTCCATGACCGCTCCGCCTCCACCGCCGCTTTCGCCGCCCATGTGACCCATGAGCTGAAATCCCCCCTCACCGCCATTCAGGGCGCGGTCGAACTGGTGCGGGAGATGCCCGATATGCCCGTCGCGGACCGCGCGGGCTTTCTGGGCAACATCGCGAAGGACAGCGAGCGCATGACCATGCTCGTCCGCCGCCTGCTGGAGCTGGCGCGGGCGGAGACGGACGGCGCGGCCGGCGAAGCCACCGTCGCCGACGCCGCCAGCGGGATCGAGGCGCCCGGCGAGGTGACGCTGGTCGGCGACATGGACGCCCGCATCGCAATCCCGCGCGACAAGCTGGCGGCGATGCTGACAGCGCTTTGCGACAACGCCCATCGCCATGGCGCGGGCGCAGTGGAGATCGCCGTCCGCGCGCGCGACGGCCGCGCGCGGATCACAGTCGCCGACGACGGCGCGGGCGTATCCGCCGGCAATGAAGACAAGCTCTTCGCTCCCTTCTTCACGACCCGGCGGGAAGCTGGGGGCACCGGTATGGGCCTGACGATCGTCCGCGCGCTGGCGGAGGCGCATGACGGCGCCGTTCGGCTGGAAGCGGCGCGCGGCGCCCTCGGCGGTGCGGTTTTCGCGATAGACGCGCCGCTGGCGACTTGACCGCGCGACCCGCTTCAGGCGCGATAGCCGGATGACCCACGCGCCGCCGATGCGAAAACGCCCGAAGGGCATGGGCGACCACGCCTATATCGAGATGCTGCGCGCGGACGGGCCCGCGCTCGACCGCAACGGGTTTCTCTGGTGTTTCAGCCACGAGCATCTCCTCGCCTGCGTCGATCCGACGGTGACGCGGCAGGTGGAGCTGGAGAAGATGGCGGCGCTCGGCCTGACGTCCGGACCGGTCTACGCGTATTTCGCCAACGCGCTGCTTTTCGCCAACGGCGCGGCGCACGCCCGGCGGCGCGGGCCGCTGGCGCGGGCCTTCGCCTTTCCCGCGATGGCGGCGCTCAGACCCGCGATCCGACAGGCGGCGGAAGCGCTGATCCGCCCCCATCTCGGACGAGAGACCGACTTTCTGGATGAGATCGCGGGGCCGCTTCCGGCGCGTATCGTGGCCGGGATCATCGGGGCGCCCGAGGGCGACATCCCCTACTTCTCCGGTCTGGTTTACGACGCGATGAAGGCGCTCTCCCGCCTCAGCGGCGCGCCCGAAGACGAGGCCGGGCTGGGCGAGTTGACGCGCTATGTCGGCGATCTGCTCGCTGCGGCGAAGGGCGGCTTCCTGGCGGAATACGCCGTCGCGGCCGAAGCGGCCGGCATGGACGTGGTGGAGGCGCGGGCGCAGATCGTCGCCGTCATTCTCGCCGGGTCGGACACGACGCGCATGGCGCTCTGCTCCACACTTGCGCAGCTCATCGCGCACCCCGATCAATGGGCCGACTTTCGCGCCGACCCGGAGGGCATGAAGGCCGCCGTCGCGGCGGAAGGGCTGCGCTACGATCCCGTCGTCGGCTCCCTTCCCCGCGTCGCGGCCGCCGATTTCGCGCTTGGCGACGTTGCGGTGAGCGCGGGAACGGTGCTGGCGCCGAGCGTCATCGGCGCGCTCCGCGATCCGGCGGTCTACGCCGCGCCTGACCGCTTCGACATCCAACGCGAAGACCATCCGCGCTACCATCCGGTGTTCGGCGCCGGGGCGCATCGCTGTCTCGGCGAAGCGCTCGCGCGGATCGAGCTGGAGGAGACGCTGGCCGCACTGGCGACGCTCGCGCCCGATGCCGAATTGATCGGCAGACCTCCGGAGCTGCGCGGCCTCTCCGCCGCGCGGTCGATCGACCGGATGGAGGCGCGGCTCTAGAAGATGAAATCGCCGGCCGAGAAGTCCGCGGCGGTGAAATCGGCGACGCCGTCGCCGTCCTGAAGGGTCATCGACTGTCCGTCGACTGAAACCTCGACGACGCCGAGGGCGATGTCGGTCAGCGTCAGGTCACCGATGTCGGCGGCGCTGGTGAAACGGGCGTCGAGAAGGTCTTCGCCGATGACGAAATCGGCCACGACGTCGTTGGCGTCATCGCGAAACTCGAACCGATCCGCACCGCCGCCGCCGGTCAGCGTGTCCGCGCCTTCGCTCCCGCGCAGCCGGTCGGCCCCGTCGCCGCCGAAGAGGCTGTCGTCGCCGCCTCCGCCGACCAGTCGGTCGTCATCCGCGCCGCCCTCCAACGTGTCGGCCCCGCCGCCGCCGCTGAGCGTGTCGTCTCCGGCGCCGCCTTCGATCAGGTCGGCGCCGTTGCCGCCGTTCGATCGGTCGTCGCCTTCGTCTCCGCGCAGCGTATCGTTCCCGCCGCCGCCGTTGACCGTGTCGTCGCCGATCCCGCCTTCCGCCAGATCGTCGCCGCCATTGCCGATCAGCCGGTCGTTCCCGATCCCCCCGAAGAGCTCATCAGCGCCGCCGCGCCCGCGCAGCACGTCGGCGCCGCTTCCCCCGTCGAGCGTGTCGCTCTGACCACCTGAATCGAGGCTGTCGTCGCCGTCGCCGCCCGCCATGAAGTCGTCGCCGCCCCCGCCGATCAGCGTGTCCGCGACGGCGGAGCCGAGGAAATCCTCATTCAGATACGTCCCCTGCAATTCCCCGCCGGAGGAGGAGGCGACGAGCGCGTTGCGCCCGATATCGTCCGCATCGACGCCCGCAGCCTGCAACTCGGCGGCGAGATCGGCGTAAATGTCGCCGATGGGGTCGACGGCGAACCGCGTATCGCTCGGGTCGGAGGGGATGTAGGGGCCGACGAGCAGGCCCGCCGCGTACCACGTTCCAGCGCCGTCGCCGTCGATGTCGAGCTCCTGATAAAGCCCGGCTCCGCCGCTCACCAGATACGTCTCAGCCGGATCGTAGTCGACCAGCCACACGTCATTCGTCGCCGTCCGGTTCTTCAGCGTCACGTTCTCGACCGAACCCACGTCCAGCGTGAAATCATAGGCGCGCGCCGCCGCGCCGTCGTCGGCGCGGCTGTAACTCGTCATCGTCAGCGCGCCCGCAGCCTCGTTCGGGTCGGCGTAAACGACCATGCCGATCAGCGGACCGACCGGGTCGGACGTGCGAACGAGGGCGATCTCCGTCAATTCATCGACGGTAGAGCTGAGCTCGGTGATCGCGTCCGCCGTCAGCGCGCCGCCGTCGGCCCCGCCGATCCCCGCACCGCGATGGACGGTCAGGTCGACCGGATCAGCCGGGCCTCCATTGTTGTCCGTCAGGAACCGCGAGTCGGTTAGCACCATGCCGGAGCCGAGCGAGATCCCGCTCTGCTCTTTCAGCTGGTTCAGACCGTCCGCTTCGTTCCGGGGACGCCCAAGCAGGGTCGTCGCGAACTCGAACGGATCCGTCGCAACCAGAATTTCATTCGCCATGCTCAACTCCGCGAAACAGCCACACCCGCCTTTAGACTACGAGATTGGCGACGCCTGTGGCGATCATAGGGCGAAGCGGCGCCCCCGGCGTGAAGAAGTTAACGTGGCGGAAGATCACGGCATTCTTCGTTGCGCAGCGCTCAGGCGCAGCGAAAGCTGACGCGGTAAAACAACTAAAAAGCGACCAAACGGGAGAAACGCCATGAACCTCGGCTTCGAGCGAATCGCATATTTCGGAGACAGCCTCACAGATAGCGACGAGTTTTTCGCCGCATCCTCGGCTGTCGCGTTTTTCGGCCTGCCGCCAACCGCCGCCGGATACGCCGGGCAGTTCTCGAACGGAGATGTGTATTCCGACCTCGTTCCCGGCCTTCTGGGCGTCGAAGGCGGCGATGCGCTGAACTACGCCGTCGGCGGGGCGCAGGTGCTGACGGACCGAACCATCGGCGAGGTTCTCGCGGGCTCCGGGCTCATCCGACCGGACGCGACGGAGGAGGACCTGGGTTTCCGCATCGACTTCAAAGGGCAGATCGCCCGGTTCCTTGAAGATGAGGCGGGAAGCGACTTCTCCAGCACGGCCGTCTCGGTCTTCGTCGGCTTCAACGATTTCGACGACTTCGCGCCGACGAGCCCGGAGACCGCATTCGAGGAGGTTGTCGCCTATGGCGTTCAGCTCGCCTCGACCGTGATCGCGGACACGGCGCAGCTCGTCGGCGCGGGGGCGGGAACGGTCATCCTCCACACGCTCGGCGATCCGTCGATCTTTCCGGGAACGCAGAACGACGATCCCGGGCTTCAGGCGCTGGCGACCGGCCTGAGCCAGACCTACAACGCCGTGCTGCTCGACGGCGCCGCGCAGCTGGAGGCGCTGGGCGCGGACGTCATCGTCGTCGATTTCGGCGCGCTTTTCGCGGAAGTCGAGGCGGATTTCCGCTCCTTCGGCTTCCAGACCCTCGACGACACGGCCGTGCTCGGCTCTAACGGGCTCGGCGGGCCGAACCCGGCGATCGCGGACATTCCGCTCGATCAGGTGGCGTTTTTCGACGACGTTCATCCGACCGCCGCACTCCACGGCGTCATCGCCGGATTTCAGGCGGCGTCGATCGCCGCTGACGACGTGGTCGTGGGCGAGGCCGACGGCGACTGCATCCACACGGGGCGCGGCGACGACCTCGTCCTCGCTTCGGGCGGAAACGATTTCGTCGTCTTGGGGCGCGGCGCGGACATCGCCTTCGGCGGCCTCGGCGACGACATCGTCAAGGGCGGCCGCGGCGCCGATCTGATCGGCGGCGGCGACGGCGCGGACCTCCTGAAAGGCGGCAGAGGCGCGGACATCATCGCCGACGGCCTCGGCGACGACATCGTCTTCGGCGGGCGAGGCGCGGACCTGTTGATCGACGGTCAGGGCGATGACGCGCTCTTCGGCGGGCGCGGCGCGGACGCTTTCGTCTTCACCGAAGGATCGCTTCGAGGCGAAGAGGACGGCGGCGCCTTCATCTCGGGCGGCAAGGGCGTCGACACGCTCATCCTGCGGGTCGAGGATGCGGATGCGCTGGAAATCGAAGAGTTCGGCCGCTTCTCGGTCGTGGAGGATCTGGGCCTGACCTTCACCGACATTGAGAAGATCGTCGTAGTCGAAGGAACAGACCTGTCGGAAGAGGATTTCTACGACACCCAGTTCGCGACCGCCGACCTCTGGAACTTCGTCTGATCCGAAACGAAAAACGCCCGCTCCGGTCCGGAGCGGGCGCGCGTCCCTCGCTCTGACGGCGAATTTAGGCCAGCGCGGCTTTCGCCTTCTCGACGATGGCGCCGAAGGCGTCCGGCTCATGCACCGCGAGATCGGCGAGAACCTTACGGTCCACTTCGATCCCGGCGAGGCTGAGGCCGTTGATGAACCGGCTGTAGGTCATCGCTTCATCCCGCTCGCGAACGGCGGCGTTGATGCGCTGGATCCAGAGCGCGCGGAAGCTCCGCTTGCGGACCTTCCGGTCGCGCGTCGCGTATTCGTTGGCCTTGTCGACGGCCTGTTTGGCGACGCGGATGACGTTCTTGCGGCGTCCGTAGTAACCCTTGGCGGCCTTACGGATCTTGGCGTGGCGGGCGTGGGTCGTAACCCCGCGTTTCACACGTGACATGTTTCAGGTCCTCCAGGCTCAGCCGTAGGGCAGGAATTGCTTGACGATCTTCGCGTCCGGCTCCGACAGAATCGTAGTCCCGCGCGCATTGCGGATGAACTTGTTCGTCCGCTTGATCATCCCGTGGCGTTTACCGGCCTGCTGGCCGCGGATTTTTCCGCCGGCCGTGACCTTGAAGCGCTTTTTCGCGCCCGACTTGGTCTTCATCTTGGGCATTTCGGTCTCCTATCGTTAGAGAGCGTCGAAGGAGGTACTCGGCAGCCCGTGTCGCCGGAACCTCCGCTCAGGCGGGCGCGTATAGGGGAATAGGGCGCGCCGCGCAATAGGCGCGACGGCGTTCCGGTCAGGCGCCGCCGCCGCGAAGCACCGCGTTAACGTCCGCGACCAATTCAGCTTCCGGCGGCAAGTCCACCTTCACGGCGCGTCGATCATCCGCCGCGCCAAGGGCGCCGTGGCAGACCACCGGGGCGTCTTCGCCCGTCAAGGCGACCTCGACGTTCATGCCGCCGTCGAGACTGAGCGGAATAATGTCGCCCGGACGCATCTCCGTCGCTTCGCCGAGGTTCATGCGCACGCGCCGCAACACGGCGACCGTCTTGATTTCGGCGCCCGCGGCGGCGCGGCGCATGGCGCGCGACCAGACCGGGTCCAGAACCGGCGGCGAAAGCTTTGGCGCGTCCTCGCGCGCTTCGACCGCTTTCAGCTGCTCGAGCCCGCCGAGTGAGAACGTCATGCCGAACCGGGACGGCGCCGCATCCGGGCGCAACGCGATCGACACCGAAAAGTCGAGCATGTCGCTCTCAGCCTCAACCTCGAGGAGCCCGGCGGCGGCGGAGACGTATCGGTCGAACCTCAGCCCGCTGCTCCGCGTCGTCCCCCATGCGGCTTCGATCGCCGCGCCGAAGCAGGCGAAGACGTCACGCGCGAAGGGCTCCGCCAGCGCTTCGTCGACGGCGGTCATGGATCGCTCTGGCGGGTCAGGGTCGGGCTCGGGGACGCCAAGCGCCGTTTCGATGATCCGGGCCGCGAGGACGTTGTCTATCGTGGCGAAACCGGAGAAGGCCCCGTCCGGCGTCACGGCCACCGCGATCGTCGCGGCTTCCGGCGTCGGATCGAGTTTCCCGAACTTTTTCGTGTCCGCCGCTTCGAACCGGACGGTGGCCGCCGTGCCGAAAGTGACGCGCAGCTGATGCTCCAGCAAGCGACAATATCGGTGCGCGAACCGCACGAGATCCGCGATCGGCGGCCTGCCGACGCGCTCTCCGCTCGTCTTCCGTCTTAATGGCGATACGTCGCTCATGCGCTTTCGTCAGCCGATGATTTACGCCTTCGTGGCGCCGCACGGTTCTGCACTTCAGGGATTTCGATCAGATTAACGCGCGGATCGGCGGGCTCGCCGGCGCGGCGATAACCTGTTGGCAATCGCATGGCTGTAATCGTCCTCGCGTTAGAGGAGACAGCGCATGAGCGAAAACGCGGCCCCGATCATCAAACGTAAGAAAGTCGTCGGCGGCGACGGGCATCACGGCGGCGCCTGGAAGGTCGCCTACGCCGATTTCGTGACCGCCATGATGGCCTTTTTCCTCCTCATGTGGCTGCTCAACGCGACGACGGAGAGCCAGCGCAAGGGGATCGCCGACTATTTCACCCCCACGATACCCGTCTCGCCGATCTCAGGGGGCGGCGATGGCGTTATGCAGGGCGACAGTGTCTTCACCGAAGACACGCTCGCTTCTGACGGAACCGGCGGCGCCTCCGATCTCAAAGTGGATGAAGACGGAGAGAATCTGTCCGCGCGCGAGGGCGTGGGCGCCGATCCCACCGACGAAGAGCAGAGCCTGACGGCGATCGCGGAGACGTTGGCGGCCCTCTCCGGCGAAAGCGATGTGGCCGACCCCTTGCTGTCGCACATAACGACGCGCGTGACGGATGAAGGTCTCGTCATCGAGGTGTTCGCGCGCGAGGGGCGCCCGCTTTTCGAATCGGGATCGCCGGAGCCGACGCAACTCATGGTCGATATCCTCGGCATGATCGCGGACGTCACCGGTCTCGTCACGAATCGCATCGCAGTGGAGGGCCATACGGACGCTCGCCCCTTCGTCGCGGGCGAGCGGGACAATTGGTCCCTGTCCTCCGAACGGGCGGACGCCTCGCGCCGAACGATGATCGAAGCGGGGCTCAGTCCTAACCGTGTGTCCCGGATCACCGGGCGGGCCGATCAGAACCCCATCGTCGCCGAAGACCCGAACGATCCGCGCAATCGCCGCGTCGCAATTACGCTTCTGCGCAACGGCCGATCCTGAGGCGTCGAAAATTCGCGTCGAATGCGGCGCATCGCTTTACGGGCTGGAAAGGGGCGTCCGGCGAGAGTGCCTGCGACGCGACGGTTAGCCCCGCCGCCCCGAACACAGAAAGGAACGGGATGACTCTTTCTTCTTCGCTGAACGCCGGCGTCGCCGGACTGAACGTGAACTCGAGCAAACTCGGCACGATCTCCGACAACATCGCGAATTCACAGACGAACGGCTACAAGCGCGTGGATACGCAGTTCGCGTCGCTGGTCGTCGGCGGCAATGGCGGCAGGTACACTGCGGGCGGCGTCCAGTCTCTTTCATTCCGCGAAGTGGACGCGCGCGGCGGCCTCATCACGACGTCGAACGCGACGGACCTCGCCATCGGCGGGCGCGGCCTGCTTCCCGTGACGCCGGTCGCGTCTCTCGACAATCTCGATGGCGACCTGCCGATTGAGTTCGTCACAACCGGATCCTTCCGCACGGACGAGAACGGTTTCCTGCGCACGGCGTCAGGCAAGACGCTGCTCGGCTGGCCTGCGAACCGGGATGGATCGATCCCTTCCTTCCCGCGCGACACGACAAGCGGCCTGGAGCCCGTGCAGATCAATAACGGCGCGCTGACCAACTCGCCCACGTCGCTGATCGAGCTCGGCGTCAACCTGCCGGCGGCCCAAAGTCGGGCCGGGTCCAGCGGCGACGTCATTCCGCTGACAATCGAATATTTCGACAACGTGGGCGCGTCCCAGTCGCTCTCCCTCGAGTTCTCTCCCGATGTGCCGGCGACGGGTTCCTCCAACCGATGGACCGTCACAGTCAGCGATTCGCTGACCGACGCCGCATCCAACCCGATCGCGAGCTTCACCGTTCTGTTCGACGAATCCGCCGAGTTCGGCGGCTCGATCGACACCGTTTCCGGCGAGGTGGGCGGAGCCTACGACGACACGACGGGCCTCTTCTCCTTCAGCACCGCCGCGGGGCCGATGGATCTCAGAATAGGCCTGCCGGGCGAATCGCGAGGGCTCACGCAGCTCTCGGCCGAATTCGGTCCGACCGGCGTTCGCAAGAACGGCACGCCAGTGGGCTCCCTCACCGGCGTGAACGTAAACGAGGATGGTCTGGTCCAGGGCGTCTTCGCGAGTGGCGGGGTCCGTACGCTCTACCAGATCCCGATTGCGGATTTCGCGAACCTGAACGCGCTGACGGCCGTCGACGGACAGGCCTACACCGTCTCACCCGACAGCGGCTCGCTGTTCTTATGGGACGCGGGCGATGGTCCGACCGGAACCGTGGTCAGCTTCGCGCTCGAACAATCTACGGCGGATATCGCCGGCGAGCTGACGTCGCTCATCACCACGCAGCGCGCGTATTCGTCGAACGCGACCGTCATCCGCACGGTTGATGAGATGCTTCAGGAAACCACCAACCTGAAGCGTTGATCCAGTCGACCAACGCGCGGAAGGAGTAGCTCATGAGCCTGTCTCTCGCTCTTAACCATGCTTTGTCGGGGCTTAAGGTCACGTCGCAGCAGGCTGAAACCGCCTCGACCAATGTGGCGAACGCCCTCACTCCCGGCTATGCGCGCCGTGAAGTGATCGTCAACGAAGCCATCGCGGGCGGCCAAAGCGCCGGCGCGCGCGTGGTCGGCGTGGAACGGGCGCTCGCGGGCTCCCTCGACGCTAAGCGCCTGGCCGACGGCGACGCCGCCAACGCAGACGCGCTCTCAACTGCCGCCACCCGTCTCGCCGACAAGGTGGGCGACCCCGGCGCTGCTGGATCCTTGGCGACGACGGCCGCCGATCTCATCAACAGTCTGGCGCTCGCTGCGGAAACGCCTGAAAGCCGCGCGTTCCTTGATCAGGCCTCTCGGGCGGCGAGCGATTTCGTCGGCGCCGTCAACCGCGTCGCTGCCGAAGCGCAGTCTCTGCGCAATGAGGCGGACGCCTCGATCTCGAGGCAAGTCGAACAGATCAACACATCGCTTACCCGCATTCAGTCGCTGAACACGCAAATTCAGACGCAGTTTCTGAAGAACGAAGACACCTCGGCGCTGGAGGACGAGCGTGCGAGGTTAATCGAATCCGTCTCGAGTTCGATTCCGGTGAAGGTCGCCAAGCGGCCGAACGAACAGGTGGCGCTATACGCCAAGAACGGCGGTCAGCTTCTTGACGGCCGCGTCGCCGAAATCGAGTTCTCGCCCTCGGCGACGTTCAGCGCGGGCCAGACGCTTGCGATCGGCGCGCTGTCGCCCTTGACCGTCGACGGTCGCGACATCGCGATCGGTTTTGGCGGCGGCGGGGGGCTTTACGACGGCGGCGCTCTGGCGGCCGCTTTCGAGTTGAGGGACGCGATCCTGCCCGAAGTCGCCAACGACCTCGACGCGCTTGCGGAAGATGCGATTCTCCGCACGCAGGGTCTGGCCGCGGACGCCACGCTGGCCCCTGGAGACGCAGGCGTCTTCACGGACGCCGGCGCAGCATATGACCCCGCGAATCGAACCGGCGTCGCTTTGCGCTTCGCGCTTAACGACGCCGTCGACATATCTCTCGGCGGAGACAGCTCCAGATTGCGCGACGGCGTCGCAGCCGTAGCGCCGGGAGAAACCGGAAACGCCACCGTTCTTTCCGGTCTCCTCTCCGCTTTGGAAGCGCCAGTGGGCGCGCCAAGCGGATCGGAGTTGACCGGCGTCCGTTCGCTGACCGGTTTCGTCGAGGAGGCTTCGTCTTTGCTGCTCACCAGCGCCTCGTCCCGAGCGGAGGAAGCCGCCTTCGAAAGAGGAAGAGCCGTCGCGCTCGCAGATGCCGTAGCCGTCGAGCAAGCGGTGGACAGCGACCAAGAGCTCGCTCGGCTCCTCGTGGTCGAGCGCGCATTCGCGGCGAACGCAAGGGTCGTCAACGTCGTCGACGAGATGCTCGAAAACCTGCTGACCCTGTGAGGAAACGTACGAGATGAACGCAACCGGCTCGCCCGACATTCTATCGCTATCGAGGCAGGCGCGCGATATCGCCGCCGCGAACAGGGACTTGACCCGCGCTTCAACGGAAATGGCCACCGGCGTTCAAGAAGACGTCGTCGCCGCGGCGGGCGGCGACCCCTCGCGGCTCTATGCGATCGAGCGAGACCTTTCTCGGGTCGAGGCGCGGTCCACGACCCTTACGCTCGCTCAAACCCGATCCACCGCAACGCAAAGCGCGCTAAATTCGATCCAGACATTCGCATCGGAAATCGGCGTGGACCTCGCCGCCTCGGCGGAGCTCAAGAATATAGGCGCCGCCGAAAGGCGCGCCGCCGGAGCCAGGTCGGCGTTCGAGGGCGTCGTATCCGCTCTGAACGCGCGCGTAGGCGACCGGTCGATCTTCGCAGGCGCCGACGCCGCGGGCCCGGCAGTCGCGTCCGCCGACGACATCCTCGCCGATGTTCAGGCGCGCGTCGCAGGCGCGACGACTGCTGTGGATGTAGTCAACATCGTTGAGGACTACTTTTTCACCGACCCCGCCGGCTACGCCGCCTCGGGATACCTTGGCTCCATTAACGACGCACCCGAAGTCGATTTGGGAGAGGGGCGCCGGATCGACGCCTCGCTCCGAGCGGATGATCAGGCCGTTAGAACGACGCTTGCGGCGCTCGCCATGAGCGTCGTCGCCGTCGAAAACGACGCCTCCGCTCTGAACGAGGGGGAGCGCCTCGACGTCTTCGAGCGCTCTTCTCTCCTCGCGCTCGAAGCGACGGAGCGGGTCATCGACGCCCGCTCCCGGATCGGCGACGCTGAGGCGCGCATCGAGGTCGGCGTCGTTCAGAACAGTGCTGAAGGAGCGTTCCTGGAAGCCGCCCGCTCGGCGATCGTCGCACGCGATCCGTTCGAGGCCGCGACAGAGTTCACCGCGCTGGAGACGAGGTTGCAGTCGGTCTTCGCGGTCACCGCGCGCCTCTCTTCCCTGACGCTGACGAGCTTCCTACGGTGACGGTCCCATCCGCCCTCCGCTATTTTATCGCATCGTGCGCGATCTGCTGGCAGGTCGTTTTCGCAGCCGCCGCAACCGCCGATATCCGTATCAAGGACCTTGTGGAGTTCGACGGCGTTCGGGGCAACGACCTCGTCGGCTACGGACTGGTCGTCGGTCTACCGGGCACCGGAGACGGCATCCGCAACTCGCCCTTCACCGAAGACGCGCTCTCCAATTTATTGGAGCGTCTCGGCGTGAACGTGACCGGTGAGCAGTTTCGCCCGCGAAATGTGGCGGCGGTGCTCGTCACTGCGGAGTTGCCGGCCTTCGCGCGCGCCGGGCGAAGCATCGACGTCTCCGTCTCCGCCATCGGCGACGCTTCGTCGCTTCGCGGGGGCACGCTGATTATGACGCCTCTGAACGCGGCCGATGGGGACATCTACGCCGTCGCCCAGGGCGCGGTGATCGCAGGCGGCGTCACCGCAGAAGGAGAGGCCGCCACAGTGACGCGCGGCGTACCGACGGGCGGCGTTATCCCGGACGGCGCGCGGGTGGAGCGCGAAGTCGACTTCGCGCTATCCGACATGGCCGAGCTGCGCTTGGCGCTGCGCGATCCGGACTTCACCACCGCGTCCAGGATCGCTCGTGCGATTAACGCGAAACTTCGGGCGCCGGCGGCGCGCATGCGCGATTCAGGCACCGTCGTCATCGATCCTTTCGCCGCCGGACGGGGCGACATCGCAGAGGTGATCGCGGCGATCGAAAACGTTCGAGTGGATAAAGATCAAAAGGCGCGGGTCGTCGTCGACCAAAGGTCCGGCACGATCGTTCTCGGCAATGACGTGAGGATCAGTCGCGTCGCGATCAGCCAAGGCGATCTGACCTTGCGGATTCGTGAGACGCCGGTCGCTGTCCAGCCAAACCCTTTTAGCGAAGGCGAGACAGTCGTCCTGCCCCGTACTGATGTGGCGATCGAGGAAGAGGGCGAGGGCCTTGCGCTCATCGAAGAGCAGGTTTCTCTCGCGGAACTGGTGGAGGGTCTCAACGCGCTTGGCGTCTCTACGCGGCAGATGATCGACATCCTCTCCGCGATAAAGGCCGCTGGCGCGCTGCACGCGGAGTTTGTGCTCCAGTAGCATCCGAACCTGCTATGCAACGGACGCCATTTTTCAGCCTTATCGCCGGATATACTGTCGAGTATGAAGCGGTCATTCGTTCTTCTCTGCATCTTTGTCGGCTCAGCTTGCGCCAATGGCGCTCTAACGACAGCGACGCTCACGCCTGCCCAATGCGCGGCGGATTGGACCGCTGTCGGAGCCGCCGACCGCCGCGATGGCGCCTCGCCATCCAAGCTCGACGCCTATCGCACAGCTTGCGCGCGCGGCGGCGCCCCTCTGAGAGACCGACAGGAACGCGCATGGAAGCGCGGTTTCGCAACTTCAGATGACGGTCTCGCGGCGGCTGAGCCTTCGCCGGCGCTCGGTCGCGAAACACCGGCGTCGCGTCCTCATCGCTCTCACCGGGGCGGCCCGCGCATCATTCCGTCAATCGGCGTAGGCGTTGGAATCGGCTCAGGCGGTGCGCGCATCGGCAGCAGGATCGGCGTTGGGATTGGGTTCCCGCTCTACTAGGCCAAGGACCCATCAACTCACCTCGCCAACAGCGATTTCGCGAAGTCTCGGCGGAGTGCGCCGCGCCGCAAATGACGGCGCTATCGGCGAGCCGCGCTCGACGTTGAGACGAAGCGAATTCGTCGCCCAAACCGGCTCTCCGGGTTTCCCCTCAGAGAGGCGCCATGTCCGCCTATAATGGAGACGCTTTTCCTGCGCGAACGCTCCTCTACAGAGGGGAAAACCGTTGAATTGGCGAGGTGAATTCATGGGTCCTGAGCCTAGACGAGCGCGCCGCATCTTTGAGGAGGACGCGTCGTCAAAAGCATCCGCCTTTCCGGAAACATTCTCGCAACGCGATGTGAGCGGGCCACGAGACTCAGGATCCGCGCGCCAAGGTTTGTTCAACGTTCGGAGGGAGACGCAGCGTCTCTCGGCCGCTCCCAAGGCGACGAAATGGTTAAACGCGGTTCGTTACTTGATACCGCCGATGTCCTTATCCGCGCATTCGCGCTGCGCCGCGGGCCGGGGACGGCTTGAATCCCATCCCGGCGACTGACAGCTTGCAGCGACAAAAGTTTTGGAGCCCATCATGATCCCGGCTTTCGCCGACGAAAACCTCCCCGCAACGCCGATCCGCCTCGTTGAAACGGATGCCGCCGAAACAGCGCTCGCATCGCTTTCGCAAGCGGCTGAACGCTGGGCTCGAGCGTCAGGGTTCCGCGGAGAGCTCGGGCAGACTGCGCTCACGCCCGGCGAAGACGGCGGGATCGCCGAAGCGCTTTTCGGCTGGGGGGACGAGCGGGCGCGGCGCACGCGGCGCTTCGCGATCGCGTCCTTCGCCGCCACAGCGCCGGAAGGGGCATGGCGTCTACCCGGGGACTTGAACAAGGAAGAGGCGGAAGAAGCGGCGCTCGCCTGGTTGTTGGCGGCCTATCGTTTCGACCGCTACAAGAGCGCCTCGCCGCAAAAAGCCGCGCTCGTCGCGCCCGATGAGATCGACGCGGACCGCACCGCTGCGGTCGCGGAAGCGGTCTATCTCGCGCGCGACCTGATCAACACCCCCACCAACGACATGGGACCGGAGGCGTTGGAGGCGGCGGCGCGGACCATGGCCGAGAGGTTCGGCGCGAGGATGTCGACCATCGTCGGCGACGACCTTCTGGCGCATAACTTCCCGATGATCCACGCCGTGGGCCGGGCGGCGGTGGAGGCCCCTCGCCTGATCGACATCACCTGGGGCGACGAGGGCCATCGAAAGATCACGCTCGTCGGCAAGGGCGTCTGCTTCGACACCGGCGGGCTCGATCTAAAGCCGGCCTCGGCGATGCGGTTGATGAAGAAGGATATGGGCGGCGCCGCCTGCGTGCTGGCGCTCGCCCAGATGATCATGGCGCGCGAGCTGCCGCTGCGCCTGCGCGTCCTGATTCCGGCGGTGGAGAACTCGGTGTCCGCAGCCGCCTTCCGTCCCGGCGACGTCCTCACATCGCGCACCGGCCTGACGGTGGAGATCGGCAATACCGATGCGGAGGGACGCCTCGTGCTGGCAGACGCGCTAGCGCTCGCGTCGGAGGAGAAACCGGCGATGCTCCTCGACATGGCGACGCTCACCGGCGCGGCGCGGGTGGCGACCGGCCTCGACCTGCCGCCTTTCTTCACCGACGACGAGAGCCTCGCATCCGATCTGAGCGCGGCCTCCGTCCGCGCGCGCGACCCTCTCTGGCGCCTGCCGCTCTACGATCCCTACGACGAAGCGCTCGCGTCGCCCATCGCCGACCTCGACAACGCCCCCTCCGGCGGTTTCGGCGGCGCGATCACCGCGGCGCTCTTCCTGCGGCGCTTCGTGGGGGCGGACATCCCGTGGGCTCATTTCGACATTCACGCCTTCAACAACACCGCAAAGCCGGGGCGCCCCAAAGGCGGCGAGTGCATGGCGGCCCGCGCCTGCTTTGAAATGCTGGAGACCCGATATGGCTGACGCGCCCGACCCGAGGGTCACGCCCGTTCGCGGGGACATCGCGGCGCTGCATTTGCGCGGCGTCGTCGAGGCGGACGAGTTCGTCTCGGGGCAGCTAATGTCGGTCGCCGTGCCCGCCGCGCCCATGACCGCGGCCCCCCATGGCGAGGCGGAGATGACGACCCAACTCCTCTTCGGCGAGGGCTTCACCGTTTACGAGGCGAAGAGCGGCTGGGCCTGGGGGCAAAGCGCGATCGACAACTACGTCGGCTATGTCCCGGAGGCCGACCTGATCCACGCCCCCGCCGCCGAGCCCACCCATAGCGTCCGCGCGCTCCAGGCGATCATCTACGCGGAGCCGGACATGAAAACGCGGCCCATCGGGGCGATCCCGTTCGGCGCCCGCGTCATCGTCGCCGACGAGAAAGACGCCTTCGCCGCACTCGATCCCGGCGGCTACGCGCCCGCCGCCGCGCTCCGGCCCATCCGACAGAAGGACCCGCTCTGGGTCGCCGCCGCCCAGCGCTTTCGCGGCGCCCCCTATCTCTGGGGCGGGCGAACGCCGGCGGGCTTCGACTGCTCCGGCCTGATCCAGATCGCGATGCAGTCGGCCGGCATGGCCTGCCCGCGCGACAGCGACCAGCAGATGGCCGCGCTTGGGCGGGAGGTGGACGGCAAGTCGCTCAAGCGCGGAGATCTCGTGTTCTGGAAGGGTCATGTGGGCGTCATGACTTCTCCGACGATACTCCTGCACGCCAACGCCCATCACATGGAGGTGGCGGAGGAGCCCTTCGAGGCCGCCCGCGACCGGATCGGCGCGAAGGAGTTCGGAGAGATCCTCGCGATCAAACGCATCACCGCCTGACGATCATCCCGCCTGCTTCCTTCAAATACGCAAATCCGCCGCCCTGCCGACAAGCGACGCACTCTCCCGGAAAAGCGCCGCTCGGCGAGACTGAGCGCGGAGCGCTCGCGAGCCGCCAGGGCGCGCGAAGCGCGCAACATCGCTGGATGATCAGTCGACGCTCAAATGGCGCGACATCAACTCAGCCCCGAAGCAGACGTATCGCGACGACCGGGAACCGGGTAAGCTGCCGCCATTCCCTGAACGAGGAGCGGCCCCATGCCTTTCCCCCGCACAACCGCCCGTCTCGTCGACGTCGCAGCCGGGCGCGCGCCCGCAGACCTCGTCATCTGCAAGGGCGGCTGGGTCAACGTCCACTCGGGCGAGATCATCGCCGGTACCGACATCGCGGTCGCCTCCGGGCGCTTCGCCTATTGCGGCCCGGACGCCAGGCATTGCATCGGCCCGGAGACAAAGGTCGTCGAGGCTGAGGGGCGTTACCTCGTCCCCGGTCTTTGCGACGGGCATATGCATGTCGAAAGCGGCATGGTGACGGTGACCGAGTTCGTCCGCGCCGTGGTTCGGCACGGCTCCACATCGCTCTTCATCGACCCGCACGAAATCGCCAACGTCCTCGGCGTCCCCGGCGTGCGCCTGATGCATGACGAAGCCGCCGCCGCGCCGATCAACGTCTTCGTCCAGGCGCCGTCCTGCGTCCCTTCCGCCCCCGGTCTCGAGCTTGCGGGAGCCGAAATCGGACCGGACGACGTAGCGGAGATGATGACCTGGCCGAACATCGTCGGCCTCGGGGAGGTGATGAATTTCCCCGGCGTCGCCGCCAACGACCCCACGATGGTCGGCGAGATCGAGGCGACCCGGGCCGCCGGCAAGACGGTGGGCGGGCACTACGCCTCCCCCGATCTCGGCCCCGCCTTCCACGCCTATGTCGCGGGCGGACCGGAGGACGACCACGAGGGCACCCGCGTCGAAGACGCGATCGCCCGCGTGCGGCAGGGGATGCGGGCGATGCTGCGCCTCGGCTCCGCCTGGTACGACGTGGCGAGCCAGATCAAGGCGGTGACGGAGCATGGGCTCGACCCGCGCAATTTCATCCTCTGCACCGACGACAGCCATTCGGGAACGCTGGTGCGCGACGGGCACATGAACCGCGTCGTCCGTCACGCCATCGCCGGGGGTCTGAAGCCGATCACGGCGATCCAGATGGCGACGCTGAACACCGCGCAGCATTTCGGGATGGAGCGGGAGATCGGATCAATCGCGCCAGGACGGATCGCGGACCTCCTGATCGTCTCGGACCTGCCCTCGTTGACCATCGACCAGGTCTACGCGCGCGGTCAGCTCATGGCGGAGAACGGAGCGCTGGTCGCCGACATTCCGGCCAGCGAATACCCGGCGACCGCGAAGAACACGGTCAAGCTCGGCAAGCGCCTGACCGCCGCCGACTTCGACATCACGGCGCCTGAGGGTACGGCGACCGTCCGCGCCCGCGTTATCGGCGTCGTTGAAAACCAGGCCCCGACCAAGGCGCTGGAGGCTGACGTGTCCATCGAAAACGGCCTCCTCCGGGCGGATGGGGAAGTCTGCCAGATCGCGCTGGTCGAACGCCACCGCGCCACCGGGGGCGTCGTGAACGGCCTCGTCTCAGGGTTCGGATACACTCGCCCTTGCGCCATGGCCTCCACCGTCGCCCACGACAGCCACCACATGATCGTCGTCGGCACCTCGAAATCCGACATGGCCGCCGCCGCCAACCGTTTGGGCGAGGTCGGCGGCGGGATCGCGTTCTTCGAAGGCGGGGCGGAGCGCGCCCTGATCGAAATGCCCATCGCCGGGCTGATGTCCGACAAACGGGCGGAGGACGTCGCGGCAGAGGCCGATCAGCTGATCGCCGCGATGCAGGAGGCCGGGTGCATGCTCAACAACGCCTACATGCAACACTCGCTGCTGGCGCTGGTGGTCATTCCGGAACTTCGGATCAGCGATCAGGGCCTTGTCGACGTGACGAAGTTCGAAAAGGTCGATCTTTTCGTCTAGCGTCTCAATCGTCGCCGATCACCCCGACGCTGAGCCGCAGCCTCGCGCGCGGTAAAGCGGCTGCGGCTCAAGGTCGGGGCGGTCGCGCTTCGGCGCGAACCCGGCCTTTCCCCAGCGGCGCCATTGCCAAATCGGGCGCTACGGGCATCATCCGGCGCAACGACAAACGGGAGACGTCCGATGAAAGCCCTGATCTGCGAAACCTTCGCCCCCTACGCGACCCACGAGGTGAAGGAGGTCGACCCGCCCGCGATCAAGAAGGGCCATGTGCGCGTCGCGGTGAAGGCGGCGGGCGTCAACTTTCCCGACATCCTGATCGTCGAAGGCAAATACCAGTTCAAACCGCCCTTCCCCTTCACCCCCGGCGCCGAAGCCGCAGGGATCGTCACGGAGATCGGCGAGGGCGTCGACGGGTTCGCGGAAGGCGACCGGGTCTTCTTCGGCTCGATCCACGGCTGCTTCGCCGAAGAGATCGTCGTGCCCGCCGCCGCGTTGTTTCATATGCCGGCGAACATGAGCTTCGAGCAGGCGAGCGCGGTGAACCTCGTCTACGGCACGTCCTACCACGCGCTGAAGGACCGGGCCGCGTTGCAGGCGGGCGAGACGCTGCTGGTGCTCGGCGCGGCGGGCGGCGTCGGCCTTGCGGCGGTGGAGCTCGGCAAGGCGATGGGCGCGAGGGTCGTCGCCGCCGCCTCCAGCGAAGAGAAGTTGAAGGTCTGCGCGAAGCACGGCGCGGACGAAGGCGTGACCTACGCCGAAGAATTCACCGCCATGCGGGAGGCCGCCGACGGCAAGGCACGCAAGGACGCGATGAACGCCCTGAAGGACAAGTTCCGGAAAGCGACTGGCGGCGGCGCGGACGTGATCTACGACCCGGTCGGCGACGCGCTGGCCGAACCCGCGATCCGCGCGCTCGGGTGGGAGGGGCGCTTTTTGGTGGTCGGTTTCGCGGGCGGCGAGATTCCGAAGATCCCCCTCAACCTGATGCTCCTCAAATCCTCGGACATTCGCGGCGTGTTCTGGGGCCAGTGGATCGCGCGCAATCCCGAAAGGCACCGCCGGAACGTCGCAGAGTTTCTGGAGATGTTCGACAAGGGCCAGATCAACCCCCGCATCTCCGCCAGCTATCCGCTTGGCGATTTCGTCAAAGCCTACGACGATCTGGCGGAGCGGCGGGCGATGGGCAAAGTGGTGCTTACGACGGGTTGAGGGGCGGCGGAGCGAAACGCTTCAAGGCTTGTCGAAACTGATGCAGGCGTTCGCCATTTCGGCGTAGAACGCCTCTCGACCCATCGGTCGGGGAGAGACGGAAAAGCACTCCTTCCGACCGATGATCCGCATGCAGAACTCGTCGCCCTCGACCTCCCACGTGCCGGTGTAGTCGCCCTCCGTCGTCACCGCGTTGAGCTGTCCGCCGGCGCGTAAGGTCGATTTCACGAAATACCCCTCGCGCGTTCTGATCTCGCAGCGCGATCCGGCGAGCATCTGCGCGCGCGCCTCATCCCAGTCGCCCGAAGGCGGCGCGCTCGCCGCAGCCGTGGACGCGCCGCCGCCGGTGGCGGGCGCCGCGAGGAGGGCGTTGATCTGTCCCCGGTTCAGGCGGCCGGAGGCGGAGAAGCCTTCGCTCCGCTGCCAGCTTGAAATCGCGCGCCGGGTGCCCGGGCCGAACTGCGCGTCGATCCCGCCGCGATAGTGGCCGAGCGCTTGCAGCTTGCGCTGAACCGCCCGCCGGTCATCGGTCGAGAGCGCCGCTTCATCCGCCGACATGCTCGGCGCTGCAGGGGCGGTCGGAGCTACGGTGCGATATTTCAGGCAAACGCCCGCCGCCTCCTCCACGCAGACCCGCTCCGCCGCCGCGGGCGCGGCGGTCGCCATGATCGCGGCGACGACTAAAGCCCCTGACGCCCCGCGCATCATTCAGACCGTCAGCACGATCTTGCCGATATGGGTCGAACTCTCCATCAACCCATGGGCCTTCGCCGCGTCGGCCAGCGGAAAGCTCTCCGCCATCACCGGCTTCACGCGGCCCGCCTCGATCAGCGGCCAGGCGCGTGCGCGAAGCCGCTCTGCGATCGCCGCTTTCTCTTGCGCCGAGCGCGGGCGCAGCGTCGACCCGGTCATCGTCAGGCGCTTCAGCATCACTTGCGCGAAATTCAGCTCCACCTTCGGCCCCTGCAGAAATGCGATATGGACGATACGTCCCTGATCGGCGGCGAGTTTCACGTTCTTGGGGATGTAAGGCCCCCCGACCATGTCGAGGATCAGGTTCACGCCCCTCCCGCCGGTCGCGTCGCGCAGGACGTTGACGAAATCCGCCTCGCGGTAATTGACGACGATCTCGGCCCCGAGGTCGCGGCAGACCTTCGCCTTGTCTTCTCCACCTACGGTCGTGAAGACGCGCGCGCCGAAGGCGGAGGCGAGCTGGATGGCCGTGGTGCCGATGCCGGAGGATCCGCCATGGACGAGGAAGGTCTCGCCCGCCGTCAGCCCGCCCCGATCGAAGACATTGGTCCAGACGGTGAAAAAGGTCTCCGGAAGCGCCGCGGCCTCCTCCATAGAAAGCCCGGCGGGGATCGGCAGCGCGTGATCCTGATGCGTGACGGCGTATTCGGCGTAGCCACCGCCGGCGAGGAGGGCGCAGACCTGATCGCCAGGCGCCCACTTGTCGACATTCGCGCCGACGGCCACGACTTCGCCCGCCGCCTCCAGCCCCGGAAGGTCGGATGCGCCCGGCGGCGGCGGATAGGCGCCCGCGCGCTGCAGGCAGTCAGGGCGGTTGACCCCGGCGGCGGCGATGCTGATCAGGATCTCGTCCAGGCCCGGCGCGGGAACGGGGCGCGTCCCCTCGACGAGCACGTCCGGACCGCCGGGGGTCGTGATCTCGACGGCGCGCATGGTCTGGGGCAGGGTCATCTGGGCCTCGCAATCATTCGTTTCATGAGGAACCTAAGGGAGGCGCGCATAACGGACAAACCGGAATCTGAACGCGGCTTCACCGTTAGCGCGCTTGGCGAGATCGCCATCCGCTGCTCTGACTTCGAAGGCATGACCGCCTTCTATCGCGACGTTGTCGGCCTCTCGGTGTTGCCGGGCGGCTATTCCGACGGAATCGTCTTCTTCGATCTCGGCCCCGGTTACGGCGGACATACCAGCGTACTGGCGCTTTTCCGTCATGACGCGGGTCGAGCCGATCTGCACCCGCAGGACGGTCAGCCCGTTTCCGGTGCGCGATCGTCGCTCCACCATATCGCGCTGACCGTGGATGCGGCGGAGCAGAAGGCCGTGATCGCATGGTACGAGCGCCTCGGGCTCGACTACCGCGTGGAGGACTTCGATTGGATCGGCTGGCGCGGCGTCTTCACGACCGACCCCGAAGGCAACACCGTCGAACTGGTGGCCAAGCTCCGCCCGCCCGCGACCTGACGCTTGCGCGCCGATCGCCGGAAGCGCAGGTTGGCGGCGAACGACTTAAGGGAGGCGGAAATGTCGAAAACGGCGATCATCACAGGTGCGGGCAGCGGGATCGGGCGCGCTTCGGCGCTGGCGCTGGCGGCGCGGGGCTGGAAGATCGCGCTGGTCGGGCGGCGACGCGAAGCGCTGGAGGAGACGGCCGTGATGGCGTCGGGCGAAACGCTCATCGCCCCCGCCGACATCGCGAAACCGGAGGAGGTCGACGCGGTTTTCGGCCAGGTCGAGGAGGCGTGGGGCCGCCTCGACATGCTGTTCAACAACGCCGGGCGCGGATCCCCGGTCGCCGATATCGACGATACGCCGCTGGAGGACTGGTACGGGGTTCTGGACGCGAACCTCAACGGCTCCGTCCTTTGCGCGCGGGCGGCTTTCGCGCTGATGAAGCGGCAGGACCCGAAAGGCGGGCGGATCATCAACAACGGGTCGATTTCGGCCTACGCGCCCCGCCCCGGCTCCGTCCCCTACACGGTGACGAAACACGCGATCACCGGTCTAACGAAGACGCTGTCGCTCGACGGCCGCAAGCACGACATCACGGTCAGCCAGATCGACATCGGCAATGCGGAGACCGAGCTCGCCGCGCGGATGAAGGACGGGGTTCCGCAGGCGGACGGCTCGATCAAGGCGGAGGCGATGATGGACGTGAACCATGTCGCCGAGGCGGTGGTGCAGATGTCCGAGTTCCCGCTGGAGACGAACGTCCAGTTCATGACGATCATGGCGACGAAGATGCCCTTCGTCGGTCGCGGGTGAGGTTCGTAGAGACCACCGAAGAGCTGGAGGCGCTCTACGGAACGCCGGGCGAGGCGTCGCTTGTGAAAGTCGCGCGTCGGATGACGCCGCTTTACCGCAAGTGGATCATGGCGAGCCGGTTCTGCGTCCTGACCACCGTCGGGCCCGAAGGCGTGGACGGCTCGCCCCGCGGCGACGACGAGCCGGTTGTCTTGGAGTTGGACGAGGGGACGCTGGCGCTGCCCGATTGGCGGGGAAACCAGCGGCTCGACAGCCTGCGCAACATCGTGCGCGATCCGCGCGTTGCGCTGATGTTCATGGTTCCGGGATCGAACAACGTGATGCGCGTGAACGGCCGCGCGCGTCTGACGGCGGATGAGGCGCTGCGGAGGCGGTTCGAGAAGAACGACAAGACGCCCGCCACCGTGATCGTAATCGAGATCGGCGAAGTCTATTCGCAATGCGCGCGGGCGGTGATGCGCGCCGGGCTTTGGACCAACGCGGATGAGAGCGACGGGCTGCCGTCGGTCGGCGATCTTCTGGTCGAGATGACCGAGGGACGGTTCGACGGGAAGGCCTATGACGAGGAATGGCCGGGCCGCGCGGCGAAGACGATGTGGTAGGGGCGGCTTCGTCGGAGCCCCTCGCGGGGCCGCCTCCTCAGCCGCTGTCCTGGCGGACGGCCGAGTATTTTTCGAAAGCGATGATCAGGCGACGCGTTTGTAGAAGGCGGCGAGGATCGCGTTCACCGCCTCCGGCGCTTCCTGATTGATCATATGGCCGACGCCGTCGAGCAGATGGTATTCCGCGTTCGGCATCTGCGCGGCCATCTTCTCCATCGTGCGGGCGGGGGCGTTCTTGTCCTCCGTTCCGGCGATCAGGCAGGTCGGCATGGTCATCGCGGCGATGTCGTCGCGCCGGTTAAAGGTCGTGAGGCATTTCAGGATCGCGCGCCATGTCGCCTCCGGCGTCGCGGCCATCGGAGCGGCGACCTTGGCGCGCACCTCGGGCGCGGCGTTCGGCCCGCAGATGCCAGGTGCGGCGGCCTCCGCGATCTCCGCCATGGTCGCGCCCTTGTCGAGCGGGGCGATGCGGGCTTTCAGGAAGCTCTCGGCGAAGGACGGATCGCGGCCGCCGAAGCTGGGGGTGGTTCCAATCAGGGCGAGCGAAGCCGTTCGCTCCGGATAGCGGGCGGCGAACTCCTGCGCGACCATCCCGCCGATGGAGTGGCCTAAGAGGTGCGCGCGCTCCAGGCCCAGCGCGTCCATGAACCCGGCGAGGCGGGCGGCGAGGTTTTCGAAGGTCAGCTCGTCCGGCGGCGAGGCGCGGTAGCCCGGCATGGCCCAGGCGATCACGCGGGCGGGGAGCGCGCCGATCTGATCCGCGAAGCTCGATGGCCCGCCGCCGATGCCGTGCATTGCGATCACGGCGGGGCCTCCGTTTTGAGGGGCGCCGCCCTCATCAAAGTCGATCCCAGCGAGGATAGGCATCAGAGCAGCCTCCCGCCTTCGACGACGAGCGCGCCGTCGAGGTCGATATCGCAGCCCATCATCGGCAGGTCGAAATGGCCGCGGGTGAAGCGCCCGGCGAATTCATTGGCGCCGGTGGAGTAGAGGAAGTTGCCCGGCACCGCGCGCAATTCGGTGCAGTTCGTGTCGCGCTGGTCGTACATGGTCAGCGCCTCATAGCGGGCGCCCCGGTTGAAGCCCCAGCCAACATGGGAGGTTGCGTAGGCTTCCTTCTCACCGAACCCCGCGTAGTAGTCGCGCATCAGGGCGGCGTCGGTTCCCGTCCCTTCGATCTTCGTCACGTAGTCGTCCTCGAGCGTGAGATCGACGGCGCTGTCGAAATAGCGCTTGAAGGTCAGGTTCATGTCGCCGGGGCGGTAGGCCATCCGCCCGTTCACGGACCCCGCCTTCGGGAAGGAGACGATGATCCCGCCCGGCCAGTGGGCGAGCGTGCCGGGCCGGTCCGTCCAGCCCCAGACCCCGACCGTCGCGGCCCCCTCCATGGCGATAGTCAGGTCGGTTCCAGCTTGTGAACGAACGTTCATTTGTTTCGCTGAACGGCACCGCGCGACGCCGTCTTTCGCCTGTTCCTTCAACTCCGGCGTCGGCACGGTTCGGGCGAGCGCGTCGGGGTGTTCGTTGGAGACGACCATGATCCGGGCGCCGCCCTTGAGGATCGTTCCCGTCTCCTTCGCGTGCATCAGACCTTCGAGGGTGAGGTCGATCACCACGTCCGCCTCTGCCAGCGCCTTCACCGCCACAGTCTGCCCCGTGAGCGCAACGGAGGCGCCGGAGGAGCGGATGATCGGGCCGGTCGGCGCGCGGGGCGTCGGCACCTGCATGTGGAAATAGGTAAGCCCCATGCGCGCCAGCGCCAGCTCCGTCAGATGTAGGTTCAACGGGCGCGACTGGGTCTCGGAAAGGATCGCGATGGTCTCCTCCGGGCGCATCTTGCAGAGGGTGAAGACCTCTTCAAAAGCGTCGATCCAGCCGGGTTCGATACGGTCGGTGAGCATGGGCGGATCCCTATTCGAGCGGCTTCCAGCCGCGCAGTTCGCCGATCACGGCGGTGCCGAGCGCATCGTCGGGCGCGTCAGCGCCGTCCAGCGCGGCGGCGACGTCCTTTTGCAGGATGTGGACGGTGTTGTCGGGCGCGTAGCCGTCGCGGGCGAACTCGATCTTGTTGAAATTGGACCCGAACCAGGTCTGCCCGGAGCTGTCATGGATCATCGCGAGCAGGCGGTCCCGGTCGAGCCCCATTTCCGGCGCCCAGTCGAGCGCGCGGCGCACGCCCGCGGCGGCGGCGCCCGCCACATAATTGTTCAGGACCTTGCCCGCCATGCCGGCGCCGAAGGGTCCCATACGGTGGTGTTTCGTCCCCATCGCGTCGAAAAGCGGCTGAAGCGCGTCCAGCGCCGCCTTGTCCCCGCCGAGCATGAAGGAAAGGCGCCGCTCCTCCGCCGCGATCTGGGCGCCGGACATCGGGGCGTCGATGAAGGTCAGGCGATCGGGGGCGCGGTCGCGAATGGTGGAGAGGTATTTTGGGGAGAGGGTGGAGGACACGATCAGCGTCTTCAGCGCAGGCCCGGTCGCGGCGCGCTGGACGTCGAAGAGGAGCGCGTCCGTCTCCGCCGCGTCGCGGACGACGGTGATGAGCGTCTCCGCTTCCGCCCGCATGGTTTCGGCGTCGACCATGTGCGGGGCGAAATCGCCGAAAGCTTCGCGCGGCTTCACGTCGAAGCCGCGCGCGTCGAACCCGGCGGCGCGGAGCGCGCGCGCCATCGGCAGGCCCATGCGCCCGCATCCGGCGACGATGATCTTTCCCCCCAAGGGCATGGCGCGGACGCTACGGCGCGGCGGGCTTGAGCGCAAACGGCTTGACGGCGCGCGCGCGGCGGAGGAAGGAGCAGCATGCTGATTTACAAGATCCTGACGGCGGACCAGTGGGCCGCGTTGGAGCGCGACGGAGAGACCGACGGCGCGCCGGTCGACCTCGCGGACGGCTACATCCATTTCTCTACGGCGGAGCAGGCGGCGGAGACGGCGGCGAAGCATTTCGCCGGGCGGAACGGCCTGATGCTGGCGGCGGTGGAGGCGGATGCGCTCGGCGAAGCGCTGAAATGGGAGCCGTCGCGGGGCGGGGCGCTCTTCCCCCATCTCTATGCGAAACTGACCCATTCGGACGTGGTCTGGGCGAAGCCGCTGCCGCTCGGCCCCGACGGGGCGCACCAGTTCCCGGAGACGACATGAGCTTTCTGGAGACGCAGGGCCTCAAGGCGCTCCGCCTGCTCGACCCGGAGACGGCCCATCGCTTCGCCATCAAGGGGTTGAAGATGGGCGCGCTGCCGCCCGCGCCCGCGCCGGACCCGATCCTCGCGACGGCGGTGCTCGGCCTCGATCTGCCCAGCCCGGTCGGCGTCGCAGCAGGGTTCGACAAGAACGCGGAGGCGCCGGACGCGATGCTCGCGCTCGGGTTCGGCTTCGTCGAGATCGGCGCGGTGACCCCGCGCCCGCAGGCCGGAAACGCGCGGCCGCGCCTCTTTCGGCTGGAGAAGGATCGGGCGGCGATCAATCGCTTCGGCTTCAACAATGACGGGCTGGAGGCCATCGCGCGCCGCCTCGCCGCCCGAAAGCGGGGCGCGGCGCGGGTCTGGGCCAACCTCGGCGCCAACAAGGACAGCGCCGACCGGGTGGAGGATTACCTCGCCGTCATGCGGGGCCTCCATGGGTTGGTCGGAGCGATGACGCTCAACGTCTCCTCCCCCAACACCGAAAAGCTGCGCGACCTGCAGGGCGCGGCGGCGTTGGAGGCGCTGATGAGCAAAGCGCTGAAGGAGCGCGACAAGCTGGCGATCGCGGGGGAGCGGACGCCGATCCTCGTCAAGATCGCGCCCGACCTCTCGCCAGAGGATATTCGCGACGTCGCGGCGGTGGCGCGAAACTGCCGGATCGACGGGATCGTAGCGACGAACACTACGCTGGATCGCGAAGGGCTGCGCTCCCCCCACGCGGTTGAGGCGGGCGGCCTCTCCGGCGCGCCGCTGAAGGAGAAGTCGCTGGCGGTGCTGAAAGCCGTGCGGCGGGAGACCAAGGGCGCGATCCCCCTGATCGGCGTCGGCGGGATCGCGACGGCGGAGGACGCCTACGCCCGCATCCGCGCCGGGGCGTCGGCGGTGCAGCTCTATACGGCGATGGTCTATGAAGGGCCTTCGCTCGGCGCCCGGATCAGCGCCGGTTTGGCCGACCTCCTGCGCAAGGACGGGTTGGAAAGCGTCGCCGAAGCCGTCGGCGCCAAGGCGCGCTAGATCCCCAACTCCGCCCGCGCCTTCTTCGTCAGCTTCCCGGCGTTGATCGCGTAACTGCCTTCGATCAGCGCGACCAGATCGCCCTCCCCCATCGCGCCTTCATCGATCTTGATCCAACCCGCACGCCCTAGGTAGGGGGCGAGCGCGACGCCCGGCGCGTCGCGCCAGATCTCCCGCGCCATCTCCGACGGCTTCAGGACGACGCCGTCCACCGGCCCCCAGTGCGAGTGGATCGCGAAGACCGGTCCCTTCGCGCCCCCGACCTTCCAGACGGAGGCGTCGCCCCACTGGATGACGTTATGCGCCCCCGCCATGGCGCCGCAGATCGCATCGAACCGGTCTCGCTTCATCAGGCAGCCTCTTTCGCTCGCGCCTCGAACCCGCGCTTAGCCCGCAGATGCGCCAGCCGGATCAGCGGCTTCAGCGCCTCGAAAGAGCGGCGGGAGGGCGCGTTCACCGCCGCCCAGCCCATCCAACCATAGACGGGATGCGGCGTCAGCACGTCGAGCGCGTCGTAGCTCCACGCCCCTTCGCAGACGCCGCCTTTCGGTGGACGGGCGGGGCGAGGGCCGAAGCGCTGTTCGAACTCGTCGATCGGCAAGGCGAAGCTCAACCGCCAGACGCCATGCCGGTCGAGCGAGGAGGCGCGGTCGTTCGGTCCATCGGAGGATTTGATCGTCATGAAATACGAGCCGTTCGCGAAGAAGCCGCCGGGGTTGTAGAACCACGCCGTCTCGCCCCAGCTCTCCTTGCAGACGACGCCGCGAAGCGTCCGTCCGGCCCAGCGCGCGATCTCCAGCGATTCCATTTCAGCGTCTCCTCTGTCGTTGGAGACATGTTTTCTCATGGCCTCGCGTCAGGACATGTCAGGAGGCGTCAGGGGCGGCGGCGATTACGCGAAATAAGCTAGCGGAGAAGCATTTCGGCGAGCCCGTCATAGCCAATTTCGGCGATGCGCGCGCCATTGGCGGATAGCTTCTCCGGCGGCGCGGAAATGCCGTGACCTTCGACCAACCGGTTCATGAAAGCGTAAAGCGCGGCGATCTGCGCGGCGGAGGACGCCGCAGTCTCCGGCCATCCCGCGTCGGTGATCTTCGCGATGTCGTCGGGCCCGACGGTCGAGGGCGCCGTCGTCAACTTCGCGACATACGCGAGGACGGGCGCGAGGCGCGGATCGGCGGGCGCTTCGGGACGCTCGCAGATCGCTCCAACCGCGTTTTCATCCATGCCGAGGCCCACCGCCGCGCCCGAGTGCACGCCCATGCAATAGGCGCAGGCGTTAATCGAGGAGACATAGGCCGCGATCGCCTCCCGTTCCGCTTCGGAGAAAGGACCGGGACCGCGCATGATCGCCTGATTGAGCGCGAGCGACGCCGCGGCCATCTCCGGATGGTCTTGGTAGACGTGGATCAGCGTCGCGTCTTCGGGCAGCGAGGGCATGTGCGGCATGGGGCGTCTCCTTCCCCACGAGCATGCGCCGCCCGATTGCAAGACGGCAAGCCGCGCGATAAACGCGCTCCGTTCTCAATGGAGGCTCCCCCATGTCCGCGCCCAAGAAAGTCGTCCTCGCCTATTCCGGCGGCCTCGACACCTCGATCATCCTGAAATGGCTTCAGGCGGAGTACGGCTGCGAAGTCGTCACCTTCACCGCCGATCTCGGTCAGGGGGAGGAGCTTGGGCCGGCGCGCGACAAGGCGCTGCTTCTGGGCATCAAGGAAGAGAACATCTTCATCGAGGACGTGCGCGAGGAATTCGTGCGCGATTTCGTCTTCCCGATGTTCCGCGCCAACGCGGTTTACGAGGGGCTCTATCTCCTCGGCACCTCCATCGCCCGCCCGTTGATCTCCAAACGCCTCGTGGAGATCGCGGAGGAGACGGGCGCCGACGCCGTCGCGCACGGCGCGACCGGCAAGGGCAACGATCAGGTGCGGTTCGAGCTTTCCGCCTATGCGCTGAACCCCGAGATCAAGGTGATCGCGCCGTGGCGGGAATGGGATCTCACTTCCCGCACCCGGCTGATCGAATACGCCGAGCAGCATCAGGTGCCGGTGCCGAAGGACAAGCGGGGCGAGGCGCCGTTCTCGGTGGACGCGAACCTTCTCCACACCTCTTCCGAAGGCAAAGTGCTGGAGGACCCGGCGGAGGCTGCGCCGGACTACGTCTATCAGCGCACCGCGCAGCCAGAGGACGCGCCGGATCAGGCCGAGTTCATCGAGATCGGTTATGCGAAGGGCGACCCAGTCAGCCTGAACGGAAAGGCGCTCTCGCCCGCCGAGATGCTGACGGCGCTCAACGAGCTCGGCGGCAAGCACGGCGTCGGGCGGCTCGACCTCGTCGAAGGGCGTTATGTCGGCATGAAGTCGCGCGGCATCTATGAGACGCCGGGCGGCACGATCATGCTGGAGGGCCATCGCGGGATCGAAAGCATCACGTTGGATCGCGGCGCGGCGCATCTCAAGGACGAGCTGATGCCGAAATACGCAGAGCTGATCTACAACGGCTACTGGTTCAGCCCAGAGCGGGAGATGCTTCAAGCGCTGATCGACCAGAGCCAGGAGCATGTGAACGGAACGGTGCGCCTGAAGCTCTTCAAAGGGTCGGTGAACTGCGTCGGACGCTGGTCCGACGATTCCCTCTATTCCGAGCAGCACGTCACCTTCGAGGAAGACGCCGGCGCCTACGACCAGAAGGACGCCGCGGGCTTCATCAAAATCAACGCGCTGCGCCTCCGACTTCTGGCCATGCGGGACAAGCGGCGGAACGGCTGAAGCGTCGGCTCAGGCGGCTTCGGGCGCGGAGATGTCGCCGCGTCCGGAGGCGCGAAGCCGGGCGAGCCTCGGGCGCAGACGGGACCAGCGCGGCGCGATCTCATCCGGCGCGCCGCCGTCGCGTAAAGTGGCGATGATCGAACGCGAGGGATCTCGCAAGATGCGGCCGTAGAGCGTCATCAGCATTTCATCGCTGTAGAACAGCCAGTGCGACACGCGGTCAGGTCGTCTTTCCGGTCGCCGCGTCCATCGCGATATCCACCTGCGCGTCAGGGGATGGTCGATTTGAAGGTCGAGCCATTCGGGTCGCGCCTCCCCCAGCCCGGCAGCGCCGAGCGGGCGAGAGCAGCCCTCCGCCGAGGTCGGCGCGAAACGGTGATAGGCCTCGTCGAAGACGTCGTTCGCGCGCGCGAGCATATGGACGAACTCGGTCGCTTCGAGGCGCGCCTGCGCGCGAACGGCCGTGAGCGCCGCGCCGCGCCGCTCCGCCGGGCCTAACATCACGACGCGGCGAACCGGCAAGCCGGGACGGGCGCGCATCGCGGAGAGAGGCAGCGCAGCGCCGAGGCTATGGCCAAGGCAATCGGCGCGTCGTCCCATCGACGCGACCGCCTCGATCACTGCGGTCAGACCATCGCTCGCCCGCGCCAGAGCGGTCGGCGCGTCGCGGATATCGCTCAGACGCCCGGCGTCCCAGCCGAAGGCGACGCACACGCCGTCGGCTACGCCGTCTTCGCGGAAGCCGAGAAGATGGGGCCAGTTCACGCGGTCCGGCCGCACGCGCCGCGACGTGGGCAAAGGGCCGGCGACATACAAGGTCGAATGCGGATCGCAGCCGCGCCCCGGCCGCCACGAATAACGAAGACCATGCAGCAGGATCGCGATTGGCGCATCGGCGGGGCATGCCCCGACGGCGGCGGAGAGCCGGGCGCGCCAGTCGCCCCCGTTTGGATCGAACACGCGGCCGCCCTCGTCCGCGTTCATGCGAAGGATCGCCATACCCGCCTCATTAACCGCTCTACTGGCGTTTTCGGCGTGTCACCTGCCATCGGCACGTTCGGCTTTTGTTGCGGCGCAATGACAATTGAATGAACCTGCGCGGGACGCGACGCGCAGCGAACCACGGGAGACACCTCGCATGAACGCCAAGCTGGACCACCTCGTCTTCGGTTGCCTCGACCTAACATCGGGCGAAGCGGCGCTGGCTGATGTTTTCGGCGCGCCCGCCGCCGGTCACGGAAAACACGCCGCAATGAGCACCCACAACGCGCTCTGGAACATGGGCGACGCCTATATCGAGCTTGTCGCCATCGACCCGGCGGCGCCCGACCCGGGACGATCCCGCTGGTTCGGTCTGGACGAGGCGGAAACGAAGGCGCGTCTCGCCTCCGGCCCGCGGCTCCTCACATGGGTCGCCTCAACCGATGACGCGGCGGCGATCGCTGCGGCGGCGCCCGCGCCATTCGACGCGCCGGAGGAGCTGCGGCGCGACGATCTTCGTTGGCGAATGGCTGTGCCGGAAAGCGGCGCGCCCGCTCTGGACGGCGTCTTTCCGGGGCCTATCGAATGGATCGCAGGGCTCCATCCAGCGCAGCGCCTCGGCGATCAGGGACTTCGCTGCGAGCGCCTGTCGCTCCGCCACCTGGACATCGACCAGCTTTCAGCGGCGATGTTGATCGACGACCCGCGCATCGCTCTGTCGCTTGGGGCGTCTCAGATCGAAGCGATGCTATCCACGCCGAACGGCCGTCTGGCCTTCAGCGCATTCGACTGAGGCGTCTCAGTAGAGATTGTTCCGGATGATCGTCTGAAGCGCGAAGATGCCGATCAGAACCACGATGGGCGTGAGATCGAGCCCGCCCATCGGGGGAAGAACCTTGCGGATCGGTCTGTAAACCGGCTCCGTGATCCGGTTCAGCCCTGACCAGATCTGATAGACCAGCGCCTGACGGATATTCAGCACGTTGAAGGAGATCAGCCAGCTCATAATCGCCTGGATGATGATGACCCACCAGGCGAACCCAAGAACGAACATCAGAATTTCGGCGATCGAGCCCATGCGCTTCTCCTCAACGGTCGCTGCTGACGTAGACGCGGGCGCCGTCCGCGACAACCTTTTTTAACGCCGAATTCACGGCGAACGGCCCGCCCGCAGATTGCCGTAATTTTCGTGGATGGTACCGTCGAAGAGTTACCAAAGCGCGTTTGCAGAGTGAGAGAGAATTCATGACGAAACTTTCAAAATCCCCGCAGGAAATGGTGCATATCCCCGACCTCGACAGCGCGAGGACCTATTACGCCTCCGTCTTCGACGCCGAGTTCGCTAGCGGCGGCAACCCCTGCGAAATGGTGATCGGCGACCGGCGCTTCCTGCTCTCGAAGGAGGCGGCTCCTCCGCCGGAGACGCACGCCGCCAAAGTGCGGGACGCCGACGTTTCCGTCGCGCGGATCGCAACCCGGGGCGGAGAGATCGTCGATCCCGTCGCCCAGGCGGCAGATACGGGCGAGCGTCACGGCGCCGTCAGGGACGCTTTCGGGCATGTCTGGACGGTGACCAGCGCGCACCGCCTCTAGGTCAGGTCAATCAGGCGGCCGCTTCCGCCGCCCTCAGAAACGGCGCGAGCCGCGATGCGACGAGCGTCGGATCCTCCACAGGGCTGAGATGCCCGACGCCGGGCAACTCGACGATCTCGGCCTGAGAGACGGCTCCAGCGACCTCCGTCACAACCGCTTTGGCGGAGGGCTGCGTCCGCTCCCCCTGCATCAGAACGGTCGGAACCGCGATGTCGCCAAGGTCGGCGCGGTCGATCTGCCCAGCGACGTAGGAATGGGCCATCGGGAAATCGCGGGAAATCCACTTCATCGCCTCCGCTACCGCCGCCTTCGCCGCCTCGGGAAACTTCTCGAACTGGCCGGGCTGGCCCCAATTGTCCATGAACGCCTTGGCGCCGTCGCGCCACCGCTCCTCCGCGCAGGCGTCGACCACGGGCTTCATCAGGCGGTGGTTGTCCTCCGCCATCTCAGGATCGGTGTCCTTCAAGAGATGCATCAGGATCGGCTCCAGCATCGCCAAGGACCGGGCGAGGCCGGGAATGCGGATCGCCGCCCGCGCCATAATCGCCCCGCCGAGCGAGAGACCGACCAGATGCGCGCGCCCATCGCCAAGTTCGGACGCGAGGGCGGCGACGTCGCGCGCCGCCTGATCCTGAAGCGAGATCGACGTTTCGCCGCGCGTGGACTGGCCATGCCCCGGTAAATCCGCCGCGACGCAGCGCCAGTCTTCGCTGAGCGCGGCCATGACGCCCCGCCAAAGCCCGCCATGGCCGAGCGAACAGTGGGCGAAGATCACCAGCGGCGCATCCTCGCGCCCCGCTTCATGGTAGCCGATCCGGTGATCGCCGACCTCCAGAACCGCCATCAGAGCGCGCCCGCGAGATGCTCGTCGAGATAGGGGAGCCGGTCCTGCCCCCAGAACTTCTGCTCGCCGTCGACGATGTAGAAAGGCGCGCCGAAGACGCCCGCTTCGATACCTTCGTCCGTGTTCGCCTCGACCAGGGCCTTGGCGGCGTCGATGTCGAAAGAATCAACCGCTGCGCCCGCCGCCGCGACGCAGGCGTCGACGACGGCGGCGTCGGCGATGTCCTTCTCCTCCGCCCAGCAGGCCGCCATCAGCGCCCGCGCCACCGCGCCCGCGTCTCCACCCGCCGCCTGAACCGCCGCGATGGCGGCGCAGGCGAGCGTTCCGTCCGTGGGCCAATGGGCGGGGTGGACGTTGATCTTGAGCCCGTTTCGCTTGGCGATGCGCGGCAACTCCTGCAATCGATAAGCTTGGCGGGAGGGGTGACGTTTCCCGACCGGCAGGCCGCCCGTCACCTCCATCAGCCGCCCGTAGTTCGCCGGTTTATAGGCGATGGTCGCGCCATGCTTCGCGGCGATCGTCTCCAGCCCGTCCCCGGCGAGATAGGCGAAGGGAGAGAGCGGGGTGAAGAAGTAATCGATATGGGCCATGCGCGCCTCCTGATGCGGTTCCGCCGCAACATGCCTTCGCGAAGGCGCTTGGCAAGCGGACGCGCTTTTCAACCCGGTTTGCGACTGTTATGCGACAGCTGATTTCAGAGCGCTCATGAGGGAGAGCAGCCCATGAAGCCCGACGCCTCCATCCGGATGATCAGCGGCAACGCGAACCGACCTTTCGCGGAGGCGATGGCCCGCCGCATCAGCGTCTACAAGGGCGAGCAGGTGCGCCTCGCAGACGCGCGGGTCGAGCGCTTCAACGACGGCGAGATCTTCGTCGAGATCTACGACAACGTCCGCAATGAAGAGGTCTTCATCATCCAGTCGACGTCGAAACCGGCGAACGACAACCTTATGGAGCTTCTGATCATGACGGACGCGCTCCGCCGCGCCTCCGCCAAGCGGATCACCGCCGTGGTGCCGTATTTCGGTTACGCGCGGCAGGATCGGAAGACGTCGGCGCGCACCCCGATCAGCGCCAAACTAACCGCGAACCTCATGACGCAGGCGGGGATCGACCGGATCCTGACGATGGACCTGCACGCCGGACAGATTCAGGGCTTCTTCGATATCCCGGTGGACAACCTCTACGCCGCGCCCGTCTTCGCGCTGGACGTGAAGCACCATTTCAAAGACCTCGCCGACGTCACCGTGGTCAGCCCCGATGTCGGCGGCGTGACCCGCGCGCGGGAGCTCGCCAAACGCATCGGCGCCGGCCTCGCCATCGTCGACAAGCGCCGCGGCAAGCCCGGCGAAGTCGAATCGATGACCGTCATCGGCGAGGTGAAGGGCCAGCGCTGCATCATCGTGGACGACATCTGCGACACCGCCGGCACGCTCTGCAAAGCCGCGCAGCTCCTTCAGGACGAAGGCGCGACGGAGGTTCACGCCTATATCTCCCACGGCGTCCTCTCCGGCCCCGCGGTGGAGCGGATCACCGGCTCCGTCATGAAATCGCTCGTCATCACCGACAGCATCGAGGCGACGCCGGAGGTGAAGGCGGCTGACAACATCCGCTCCGTCTCCGTCGCGCCGCTCTTCGCGCAGGCGATGCTTAACGTGGCGGCGGGCAACTCGGTGTCGATGCTCTTCGACGAAGCTATGCTGGGCCCGATTTACGAGGCGTTCTACCGGTTCGACTGATCCGCTGGACAAGGAACCGGCCCGCAGGCAGGTTCCGCCCATGACCGACGCCCCCGCCATTCCCCGCCACGCCGCCACGCTCGTCCTGATCCGCAAAACGGATGACGGGCCGCGCGTGCTGATGGGGCAGCGCGGCAAGGGGGCGAGCTTCATGCCCTCCAAGTTCGTCTTTCCGGGCGGCGCGCTCGACCCCGCCGATAGCGGTCTCGCCCCTGGTTACGCCGTTCATCCGGACGATGATGCGCCGCTGCGCGCCAAGTCGGCGCCGGAGGTCGAACCAGCCGCCCTCGCCCTCGCCTCGCTCCGCGAGACGTGGGAGGAGACGGGGCTGGCCATCGGCGCACCTGACGAGGCCGCGAAGGCGCTTTCTGGCACGGTCCATCCAGATTGGGACGGGTTCTTCGTGAAGGGCCTGCGCCCGGCGACCGAGAAACTGCGCTTCATCTTCCGCGCCATCACGCCGCCGACGCGCCACAAGCGGTTCGACGCGCGCTTCTTCCTCGCGAGCGCCGATCTGGTGCAGGGCGACCCGGACGATTTCAGTCAGGCTGGCGGGGAATTGAGCCATCTCAGCTGGCTCTCCCTAAGCGAAGCCCGCGATCTCGACCTGCCCTTCATCACCGAGGTTGTGCTGGCGGAGGTCGAAGCGCGCCTCAAGGCGCCGGATGAGCCGCGCCCGGCGCCGTTCTTCCACCACGACGAAGGCAGGTCTTACCTGGACCACCTCTGATGGCCGCGACCGCGGGCCTGGCCGCGCGGCTCGACATGACGCCGGTGCAGCTGCGCGGCATGGTCGCCGCCATCGCCGCGGTTTCGATCTTCGCGTTCAGCCTGTCGCTCTCCATCCCGCTGATCTCCATTAATCTGGAGCGGATGGGCGCCTCCGGCTTTCTGATCGGGCTGAACTCCTCCGCCTCCGCCGTCGCGATCCTGGCGGGCGGGTTCGTGATGCCCGCCCTCCTCCGCCGGTTCTCGGCGCCGAGCCTGATGCTGACGGGCGTGCTCTCCATGGCGGTCCTCCTGCCGCTCTTCCCGCTTTGGCCGGACGCGTATTACTGGCTCCTTCTCCGCTTCGTCTTCGGCATGATGGTGACGGCGCTCTTCTTCTGTTCGGAGCTTTGGATCATCTCCACCGCGCCGGATAACCGGCGCGGGCTGCTGATCGGCGTCTACGGCATGTTCCTCGCCATCGGGTTTCTGATCGGCCCGCTCTTGCTGAAGCTCGTCGGGACGGAGGGATGGGCGCCCTTCCTGACCGGCGCCGGTCTCTCGCTGATCGCCCTCCCCCCGATCCTCTGGGCCTGGCGCGACGCGCCGAATATGGCGGAGAACGCCGACGAGCCGCCGGGCGTCATGGCGATACTGCGCTATGTGCGCACCGATCCCGCCGTCGTCTTCGCCGTCATGCTCTTCGCGGTGATCGAGTTCGGGGCGATGGGCCTCTTCCCCGTCTGGTCGCTTCGGGTCGGCTTGGCCGAGCAAACCGCGCTGACGCTCGTCGCGCTGCTGGCGGCGGGAAACATCCTGATGCAGCCGCCGATGGGCTGGCTCGGCGATAAGCTCGACCGGCGACGCCTCCTCGGCTTCTGCGCCTTCGTCAGCATCATCGCCGCGTTCCTCTTCCCCGCGCTCGCCCAGACGCAATGGCCGCTCTGGCTGACCGCGCTCATCTGGGGCGGGCTAGTCGTCGGCCTCTACACGTTCTCGCTGAACGAGCTGGGCGCACGCTACAGCGGCGAGCAGCTTTCGCGCGCCACAGGCGCAGTGATGGCCGCATACGGGTTCGGCGCATTGATTTCCCCCACGGCGCTGGGGCTGACGATGGACCTCTTCCCGCCGCATGGGCTCTTTTACCTGATGGCCGCACTGGCGGCGGCCTATCTCGCCATGCTGATCCTGAGACGCAGAAGAACGGGTTGACTCGGGGGCGCGGCTGGGTAGATAGAGCGCTCCGAATTGATCGCGCCGCGCGGCGCTGAGCGCATGCGCGCGACTGGAGAGCTGAGATGGCCAAACCGACGACCGTAAAGATCCGGCTGAACTCGACCGCCGGCACCGGGCACTTCTACGTGACCAAGAAAAACTCGCGCACCATGACGGAGAAGATGTCCGTCCGGAAATACGATCCGGTTGCGCGCAAGCACGTCGAGTACAAGGAAGGCAAGATCAAGTAAGATCGCCTCGATCGACGAGACCTGAGGGCGCCCCTGCGGCGCCCTTTTTCGTTTGACCTGAATCATATTTACAGCGCTCCGGCGTGTTAAATAGACTTTACATGAACATCGTCGTGAAACCCTTGCGCCCGATCAGGCGACGCATAGGTTGCCTCCGACAAGAAAGACGCTGACTGAGAAAGGGCCGCAAATGGCCATGGACGACGCGATGCAGGCCGCCGACGAAAAGCAGGTCGAGATCCCGGCGGGCGTTTACGCCGAGACGGTGACGAGCGTCACGCACTACACCGACCGCCTCTTCGCGTTTCGGATGACGCGCGATCCCGCCTTCCGCTTCCGCTCCGGCGAGTTCGTGATGATCGGCCTGCCGCAGCCCGCTGGCGAAAAGCCGGTCTATCGCGCCTACTCGGTCGCCTCCCCGTCCTGGGACGAAGAGCTGGAGTTCTTCTCCATCAAGGTGCCGGACGGCCCTCTGACCTCCGAGCTTCAGAAGATCCAGCCCGGCGACACGGTGCTGATGCGCAAGAAACCGACCGGCACGTTGGTCAACGACGCGCTGATCCCCGGCAAGCGGCTCTACATGCTCTCCACCGGGACGGGCATCGCGCCCTTCGTCTCCCTGATCCGCGATCCGGAGACCTATGAGAAGTTCGAAAAGGTCATCCTGACCCACACGACCCGCGACGTGGCCGAACTGAAATACGGCTTCGAAATCGTCGAGGAGACGAAATCGAACGAGCTTCTGGGCGAGGTCGCGACGGAGCAGTTGATCCACGTCGCCGCCACCACGCGCGAGGATTATCCGACCATGGGCCGGATTACGAACCGGATCGAGGACGGCTCGCTCTTCGAAGGTCTCGGCGTCCCGGCGTTCGATCCGGAACATGACCGCGTGATGATCTGCGGGTCGATGGAGATGCTGCGCGACTGCAAGGCGCTCTGCGAAAAGGCCGGACTGGACGAAGGCGCCAACAACCGCCCCGCCCAGTTCGTGGTGGAGCGCGCCTTCGTCGATTAACGACGCAACAATAAGGCCTCGCCGCCACGGTCGCCACAATCGCCCGCAAGATACCTTTTTTCGGCGCCGCATTGACCGCTTCGCCGCCAGATTCGCCGTCTACCTAAGCTTCAGCAACGAAATGCGAAGCGTTGCGTAGCGTGATCGAGAGTAGCGAGCGTAAAGGCGTAGCAGGGCATCCAACCCATTCTCGCGCCGTTTTCGGATACGCCGGCATGTGCGGCCGCCGGTCTGATGGGGCTCAGGCGCGACACCCCTCTCCTCCCCTGTTGGGAGGAGAGGGTTTTGCGTTCTCCTGAGCCGCTCATCCCCCTAAAAGCCCGCGCCGTCGTTTCAGGCGGATGCGCGATACCGCGTTCGCCACACGGCTTTTCTAGTTTGCTAGCAAACTAGCAACATGCTGGCGCAGCTGCGATTTCTGCGATCATCCGCGTCTTTGAAACAGCGTTGCGGGCCCCGGTGAGCGAAGGGGTCGACGCCAGAGCCTCCGCTCCGACCTCTCGCTTCAGACTTCCTCAGGAATCAGGCCGACGCCCCGCAGATAGATCGCGGAGGCGGCCTCCAGAAGATCTTCCGCCGATATCGGCGAACGCCGCCGGCCTTCGTCGCCGCGCCCGAATAGCGCCGTGACGCCATGGCTCATCGCCCAGATGTGGTAGGCCATCATAAGGACCGGCGGGCGCTGCGCCTCCGGTATCTGCTCCGCGAGCGCTTCGCAGGCCCGCCTGAGCGCGCGGAAAGATCGATCCGCCGCCGCGCGCAACTCCGGGTCGTCGTCGGGCTGCACGCCCGCCTCGAACATAGCCGCGAAATAGGCGGGCTCCGCCTTGGCGAAGCCGAGATAGGCCCGCCCAACCCGTTCAAACGAGGATAAAGGCGACGGGCGCCCCTCGTCCCAGGCCGCCTCCAGCCGCGCCGCGAAGAGCTCGTATCCCCGCCGCGCGGTCTCCACCAACAAATCGTCGCGGTCCTTGAAGTGCCGGTAGGGCGCGGCCGGGCTCACGCCCGCGCGGCGCGCGGCCTCCGCGAAGGAGAACCCGTTCGGCCCCTTTTCAGAGATCAGCGACAGCACGGCGTCGACCAGCGCGCTTTTAAGGTTCCCGTGGTGATAGCTCTTTCGGCTCATGGTCCACTCTATATGGCGTCGGCATGGCTTTTTCGAGCGGCCCCGCCTATCACGACCGCGCAATGTCCACACCGCACAAGAAACCCGCCTGGGTCATCGAGAAGGAACGCGCGCGCCGCTCGGGGCCCGAGCCCGTCTGGCTTTTCGGCCTTCACGCCGTGCGCGACGCCCTCGCGAACCCGAAGCGCCGCATCGACCGCCTCGTCGTCACCCGCAACGCGGCGGAGAAGCTGCGGGATGCGATCGACGCGCGCGGCGTCGCGCCGGAGGAGGCGAACCCACGCAAGTTTCCCGTGGCGCTCGACCCAGGCTCCGTCCATCAGGGCGCCGCGCTGCTGACCCCGCCGCTCGACTGGGGCGATGCGGAGGAGATCTGCGCGCCCACCGCCGCGGACCCCAACCCCATCGTGGTCCTGCTCGACCGCGTGACTGATCCGCATAACGTCGGGGCCATCCTTCGCTCGGCCGAGGTCTTCGGCGCCCGCGCCGTCATAGCCCCCCTCCGCCACGCGGCGCCGGAGACCGGCGCGCTGGCGAAATCCGCATCCGGAGCGCTGGAGCGCCAGCCTTACATCCGGGTCAAGAACCTGGCTTCGGAGATGGAGCGGCTGAGAACGATCGGATATCGCCTCGTCGGCCTCGACGGAGAAGCGAACGTCGATCTCGGCGCCGCGCTGGCCGCCGGACCCATCGGGCTCGTGCTCGGCGCGGAAGGGCCGGGCCTCAGAGAGAAGACGAAAGAGACCTGCGATGCGATCGCGAAGATTCCCTTCGCCACGGATTTCGGCTCGCTGAACGTCTCGAACGCCGCGGCCGTCGCGCTTTACGCCGCCGCGCAGCGATAACGAGCGGGGGGGATTCGGCTCGCACCCCCCGCTTTTCGCGCGCTGACCGCCCGATGTTACGGCCGCGCAACTGAATGTGACAAAAGACGCATCCGCGCACCGCTACGCCGCTCACCGGCGAAAACTCCGCTTAACCATCTAATAATAAATGATCTTTGCAATTCACGCCGCATGGGCGGCGAGCCGCCGCAAGGGCCGCGACGTGCAGATCAACACCTTTTGCAACAAACCGACATAAAAATGAGAGCGCGCACCTCCGAAAAGCTGCTATAAGACTTACATGAGTTTTGAAGGGAGGCCTCGCGGGCCCTCTTCATCCACTCACTGTCCCTCGTTCTGACTGCGCCCGCTTCGGCGGGCGCATTTTTTTTGCGCCGACGGTTTTTGACCTGATGATCCTTTTTTTGACATCACGCGGTCGCGCTGCATGATCCGCCCGCGATGGAATACTCAGACGAACTCCTCCTCTCGGTCCTGAAGGGTGTGAAAAGCGTGGCGCTCGTAGGCGTCTCCACCAACCCTGTGCGCCCATCTTATTACGTTGGCCGCTACCTGGACCTGAAGGGCTATGACGTCCTGCCGGTGAACCCGGTCTACAAGGGCCAATCGCTGTGGGGCTCGAAGATCCGCCCGTCGCTCAAGTCGCTCCGGAAAAGGGCCGATCACGTCCACATGGTCGACGTGTTCCGTCGGTCGGAAGAGGCGGAGGGCGTCGTCGACGACGCGCTGAAGCACCTGATGGACAAGGGCCTCAAGGCGATCTGGATGCAGATCGGCGTCGTGAACGAGCGCGCGGCGGAAAAAGCGGAGGCCGCGGGCCTCACCGTCATCATGAACCGCTGCCCGAAGATAGAATATCAGCGCTTGATCGGCGAATTGAGCATGGGCGGCTTCAACTCGGGCCGCGTATCCTCTAAGTTACGTCAAGCTTAAGTTCAGACAACCTCACGAAAAGCCAGACGAGGACCGCCAAATGGCCGAACGGACCCACGGTTTCGAAACCCTGCAATTGCACGCCGGCGCTGCGCCCGATCCGACGACGGGCGCGCGGCAGATCCCGATCTATCAGACGACGGCCTACGTCTTCCGAGACGTCGACCACGCCGCCGCGCTCTTTAACCTGCAGGAACTCGGCTACATCTATTCGCGCCTTACCAACCCCACCGTCGCCGCGTTGCAGGAGCGCGTCGCGACGCTGGAGGGCGGCGTCGGCGCCGTCGCCTGCTCCTCGGGCCACGCGGCGCAGATCATGGCGCTCTTCCCGATGATGATGCCGGGCGACAACTTCGTCGCCTCCAACCGGCTCTACGGCGGGTCGATCACGCAGTTCGGCCAGTCCTTCAAGCGCTTCGGCTGGGAATGCCGCTTCGTCGACTTCGAAGATACGACGGCGATCCGCAAGGCGATCGACGGGAACACCAAGGCGATCTTCACTGAAGCCATCGCCAACCCCGGCGGCTACATCACCGACCTCGAGAAGATCGGGAAGATCGCCGACAAGGCGAAGCTGCCGCTTATCGTCGACAACACCTCCGCCACGCCTTACCTCTGCCGCCCGTTCGACTGGGGCGCGACGCAGGTCGTGCATTCAACGACGAAATACCTCTCCGGAAACGGCACCTCGATGGGCGGCATGGTCGTCGACAGCGGCAATTTCGACTGGACCGCTTCGGGCAAGCACCCGTCGATGATCGAGCCGGAGCCCGCCTATCACGGCCTCAAGTTCCACGAGACCTTCGGCCCGCTCGCCTACACCTTCCATGGCATCGCCGTAGGCCTGCGCGATCTCGGTATGTCGGCGGCGCCGATGAACGCGTTCCAGACGCTTCTCGGCATCGAAACGCTTAGCCTTCGGATGGAGCGGCATGTGGAGAACGCCCAGAAGGTCGCGAAGTTCCTCGAAGGACACGAAGCGGTCGAATACGTCTCCTACGCCGGGCTGAAGTCGAGCCCATACGCACGGCGCGCCGACAAATACACGCCCAACGGCGCGGGCGCCCTTTTCACCTTCGGCGTCAAAGGCGGCTACGACGCCTGCGTCAAGCTGGTGGAGAGCGTGGAGCTTTTCTCCCACCTCGCCAATCTCGGCGACGCCAAATCGCTGATCATCCATTCCGCTTCGACGACCCACCGTCAGCTTTCCGACGAGCAGCGCGTCGCGGCTGGCGCGGGGCCTGAAGTCGTGCGCGTCTCCATCGGGCTGGAGACGGCGGAGGATCTGATCGCCGATCTCGACCAGGCGCTCGCCAAAGCGGTCGCGAAACCGAAGAAGCGGGCGAAAAAGAAGAAGTAACGCGCTTAAGGGCGGTATTCGCGCCCAACTCGCGCTGGCGCCACTCCGCCCGCCCCTGTAGCATCAGAGCGGGCGGTTTAGTCGAGGGGAGGCCCTCCGCGTGGCGGCGTCGCTGTCGGATATGTTCGGAAATCGGAAAGCGCCGAACCTCGCGATCGAATTTCGCGCGGAGGAGATCGCGCTGTTCGTTCTGGAGGGAACCGGCTGGCGCGAGATCAGCGCCTGCCGGATCGACGCGCCGGACCTGAACGACCGCGCGGCGGACATGCGCCGGATCGCCGCCAAGCGCAGCGCCGCCAAAATCCCCGACGTCGACGTCTGGCTGCCCGCCCAGCAGGTCGCGATGCTGGAATTCGGCGCGACCTCGAACCCGCGACAGACCGCGCTCGAGGCGCTCACCGCGTCGAGCGCGCTGACGCCGGACGAACTGGTCGTCGACATCGTCCGCCATGGCCGCGGCAATGTCGCCTGCGCCGCCGAGAAGATCGTGGTGGAGGAAGCGCGCCACTACATCCGCCGCTGGGGGTTTCAGCCGCAGCGCGTGACCACGCGGCACGGCCACCTCGCCTTCGCCGCCGGCCCGACCTTCGGGCGCTCGGATATCGCTCCGAAACCGGAGGTCTATGTCGGCGTCGCAGCGGCGGCGCTCCTGGCTGTCGGTCTCGGCTGGCTGGTTCTGGGCGGCCCCAGCGACGATCCGGAGAGCGCCCAGACGCCGACGGAGATCGTAGCGACGGAAGCATCGCCGCCGCCCGACCAGACAGCGGCGCTCGAGGCGGCGAGCGATGAGAACGCGGTCGCCGCAACGCCCGCCGAAGACCCGGTTGAGACCGACGATCCCGCCGCGCCGATCGAAGCGGCCGCCGCCGCGCGGTCCGAGGCGATCTCCGCCCCGGAACCGGCGCTGAAACCGGCGCCTAGTGCGCCAACGGCCATCGCCAGCGGCGACAGAGACAACGCCCCGCGACCCGCCGATCTCCTGGCGCTGTCGGATGCGGTCATCGCGGAGACGACGACGATCGCATTGACGCGGATCGGCGAGGCGCCGCCCACGCTTGGCGGAACGCCCGCGCCGACGACCGCCCTTTTCGAGCCCGCGACCCTGCCCGCGCTGGTTCTGGCGACCCCTTTCAGCGGCGCCGTTCCGCCAGACGGGCCGATCCAGATGGCGAGCCTCGGCGATGCGCCCAGCGCATCCCCCATCATCGGCTCTTCGCCCGAGACGTCGCAGCCGGACGTCGCCGCGCCCGAGAGCGAAGCGGCGGAGACGCCCCTCGACGAGGAACCGTCCTCCGCCGCCGAAGACGAAGCGACGCCCTCAATCGCCGCCATCGACCGGGCCGTCCCCGATGACGTCGAAGCGCGGCGCGACCTCACCGTCTCCAGCGACCCGCGTCAGGCGACGGCGGTTGAGGAAGCGGAAGACGCGCCCGGCCCCGGCGCGGTCGCTTCCGCCCCGGCTCCCGCTCCGCGCCCGGACAGTCTCGACATGACGCCGTCCGGCTACGCGGTCGCCGCCGCGCCCGCCCCTGCGGCGCGCCCCGCCTCCATCCGCCCCCGCCCGAGAGCGCAGACCGTCGCCGCGACCAGCGCCGTCTCGCGGGTCGAGCGGGGGCCGCCCGCGGGTCCAGGCCTCGCGAACGCCGCAACCCTGCGAGACGCCCTTCAACTGACTGAGATCAATCTCCTCGGCGTGTTCGGGCAGCCGGGATCTCGCCGCGCGCTTCTTCGTCTCGGCAATGGCGACGTGATGCGCGTCTCTCGCGGAACGGTGGTGGACGGCTGGGTCGTCTCCCGCATCGAAGCCGCCTCCATGCGCATCACGCGCGGCGGCGAGGCGCGCACGCTTCAGCTCATTCAGTAAGGTCGCGACCCTTGCGCCACGCCGCCCAATCCTCCGGCGTGTCGAGGTCGATACGCGCATGCTCCCCCGTCAGCGAGACGAGGCGCACCAGTTCGGCATGCGCCGCGAGAAGGCTCCGCGCGCCCTCATCGCCCTCAAGCGCTCTGAGCGGCTCGAAAAAGCGGCGCCCGAAGAGGACGGGGTTCCCCGCCCGCCGATCGCTCGTCGCCGCGCGGACGATCTCGCGCCCCTCTTCGGCGTCATAGGCGGCGATCAGGCGGTCGAAATCAGCCGTCGCGATCTCCGGCATGTCGGCGAGCGCGATCAGCGCCGCCTCAGCCTCCGCCGCGATCTCCGCCATACCCGCGCGGATGGAGGCGCCCATGCCCTCCGCCGCCAGCGGGTTCTCGACGATGCGGCAGTCGAGGCCTTCGAGCGCGGCGCGGCGCGCCTCATCCCCCGGCCTGAGCACCACGATCGCCTCATCCGCCCCGGAAGCCAGAAGCCGCCGCGCGCTGCGACGGATCAGCGGCTCGCCGCCGACATCCTCCATCAGCTTGTCGGCGCCCCGCATCCGGCTGGACGATCCCGCCGCCAGAAGGAGGGCGGAGACCTTCGGCCGCTTCGCCGCGATCTCGCCGCCCCGCGGTTGCGGGCGGGAGGGGATTTCTTTCAGCAGTCCACCGACCCCCATCGCCTGAATATCCGCCGATCCGACGGGAACGCCGCAGATCAGACGCTCCAGCACCCAGTCGACGCCGTTCAGCTTGGGCGAGCGGGCGCAACCCGGCAGGCCGAGGACAGGACGCCCGCCGAGTTCGCCGAGGAAGAGGAGATTGCCTGGGTCGACCGGCATCCCGAACCGTTCGATCCGTCCACCCGCCGCGACCACGGCCGCCGGGCCGACGTCGTTCCTGTCGGAGGTCGCGGAGCCGCCGAGGATCAGGATGATCTCCCCCTCCGCGCCGGCGAGCGCGGTCGCCAGCGCGTCAGTCTCATGCGCCGTGACCACCGGCGCCTCGCTCGCCACATTGAGCGCGGCGAGCCGCGCCTCCACGGCGGCGGCGCCCTTAGCGATCAGGCTCTCCTTCATGCCGGGCGTCTTCGTCAGGAAGACCGACGCGCGCCGGAGCTTTTGGCCATGGAGCGTCAGCGCGCCGCTCAGAACCCTCGTCGCTTCCGCCACCGCCGTCTCCGGCGCCGCGTAAGGGATGATCTTCACGGTCGCGAGCATCTGGCGCGGGGCGACGCGGGCGAGATGCGGCAGGGTCGCGATGGTCACCGCCTCGTCGATCCGGTTGGCGGCGTCGATCTTCCCCGCATCGACGGCGAGGAGCCCCGGCGCTTCGGCGAAGACGTTCACCCGCCCCGTAAACGGCGCGGAGATGGAGAGCCCTTCTCCGCCCAGCGCCGCCGCCACCCGGGCGGCCGCTTCGTCTTCCGGCAGGTCGTCCGCCTCGAAATGCGCGACGGTGACGTCAGACACCCCGGCCTCGCGCAGGGCTGCGACATCGTCGGCGGAGAGGACCTCTCCCTTGCCGAAGCGCCGCCCGCCGGCGCGGATCGAATGGGCGAGCGTCGCGCCCTCCGCCTCCTCAAGCGCGACCGGGCCGAAGCGCATCAGGCGGGTTTCCGCAGTCGCTCGGTGATCTCGGCCATCACCGAGATCGCGATCTCCGTGGGCGATTTCGCCCCGATGTCGAGACCGACCGGCGCATGGATCTTCGCGATATCGGCGTCGGAGAACCCCTCCTCCGTCAGCCGCGCGACCCGTTTGCCGTGGGTCTTCTTCGACCCGAGACATCCGAGATAGAAGATCGGCGCGGCGAGCGCCTTGCGGATCGCCGGATCGTCCAGCTTCGGATCATGGGTCAGCGTCACGACCGCCGTGCGTTCATCGAGGCCAAAGGCGTCCAGCGCCTCGTCCGGCCAGTCGTGAACGATGGTCTCCCCCGGGAACCGCGCGGCGGAGCCGAAGGCTTCGCGCGGGTCGATCAGGATCGCGTCATACCCGGCGAGCCGCGCCATCTTCATCAGCGGCTGCGCGATGTGCACCGCACCGACCACCGCCATGCGCAGCGGCGGATTGTGGACGCCGAGGAACCAGTCGCCTTCGAAGGCCGACTTGTCCGCCCGGCGCGCCACGGCGGCGGACGCCGCCAGCGCATCCTCAGCCCCCGGCGCGATCAGCCGCCGCTCCCACGTCTCGGGGTTCACGGCGTAGATCACAGCCTCCCGCGCCGCCCGCGCGCGCGCGACCTCTTCGATCATCGCGCGGTTCGGACCGCGGCCGACGTCGATCGGCTCGACCATCACCCGGATCTCCCCGCCGCAGGCGAGGCCGACCGCGAACGCCTCCTCGTCCGAGACGCCGAACGAGAGCACCCGGCAGTCGCCGTCCTCCAGCGCCTCCAGCGCCTCAGCCGCCACCGCGCTCTCCACGCAGCCGCCGGAGACGGAGCCCATCAGTTCGGCCTCAGACGATATGGCGAGCTGCGATCCCGTGGGCCGGGGCGCCGATCCCCAGGTCTGAATCACCGTCGCCAGCGCCACGCCCTTGCCTTCGTCCATCCATGCGAGCGCCCGTTCGACGATTTGATCGTGTTCCGCGCGATCCGTCATCGCGTCACTCCCTGTTCATTGGCCCTGTTCATCGGCCCTGTTCATCGGCGCCGTCGCCATCGCTACGGCGCCAGCCGCCGCCCGTCTCATATGGGCGCCGTCGCGGCTCACCGCAGCGATCAGCAGGCCGCCCTGCAATGCGGCGAAAACCGATTCCGCCCGCGTCGCCGCCGCCGGATCGCCAGCGAAGCTGTCTTTGAGCCAGTTCAGGCTGCCATCATAGAACGCCTTCACCGCCGATGCGACGCGCTCCGGCAGCCCAATCGATTCGGCCGACAGCATGGCGCAAAGGCAGATGCTCTTCCCCTCGACGAAAGCGTCGCGGTGCAGCGCAGCCAACGCCTTCACCCGCTCCGTCGGGTCGCCGACGCCTTTCGTGGCCGCATCCAGAGCGTCGAACTGACGCTCCGCGTACCGCTCCACCAAAGCGACGCCGAGATCTTCCTTGGTCGGGAAATGATAGTGGACCGAAGCGCTCTTCACCCCGACCTCGTTGGCGATGTCGCGAAAGCTGACGGCGTTGAAACCCGCCCAGCGCATCCGCGCCTCCGCCGCATCCATGATCCTGTCGCGCATGGCGCATCCTCCGCCCGGTCACAGGCTTGTGTTACCTACCGCTAGATAGGGGGTTGACGGCGACGGCGCCAGCTTTCACTTATCTACCTACTGATAGGTAGTCACTGGAGACGACGATGAAGATCTACGACATGCCCGGCCTCCCCAACCCGATGCGCGTCCGCGTGGCGCTGGCGGAAAAGGGCCTCACTGACCGCGTCGCGTTCGAAAACGTGAACATCATGCAGGGCGAACATCAGACGCCTGAATTTCGCGCCAAGAACCCCTCCGCCGCCGTGCCCGCACTGGAGCTGGAGGACGGCACGATCCTCTCCGAATGCTCCGCGATCACCGAATATCTCGACGCCCTCGACGGCGAGCCGACCCTGACCGGCGCCACGGCGGAGGAGCGGGGCGAGATCGCCATGCGCCAGCGCAAGGCGGAGGCCGACGTGCTCGACGCCGTCGCCGACTATTTCCACCACGCGACGCCCGGCCTCGGCCCGGACATCGAAGGCGAGCAGGTCCCCGCCTGGGGCGAGTTGCAGAAGAAGCGGGCGGAGGCTGCGTTCGAGCGGTTCGACGGTCTCCTGGCGGATCGCGAATACCTCGCGGGCGACAAGTTCTCGGTCGCCGACATCACGCTCGCGGCGGGTCTCGTCTTCGCGGACTTCGCCAAGATCGAAATCCCCGTTACGCTGAAAAACCTGGCCGACTGGCGCGCGCGCGTCACCTCGCGCCCAAGCTTCGCCTGAGCAAAGGACCGCGCCATGAACCTGAACGACGATTTCACCCAACGCGCCGCGGTTCATGGCGCGTACATCGACTGGGTCGCCTCCCCCATGCCAGGGGTCGACCGCAAGCCGCTCGACCGGATCGGAGACGAGGTCGCCCGCGCGACCACCATCGTCCGCTACGCGCCGGGCTCCTCCTTCTCCGCCCACACCCACACGGGCGGGGAGGAGTTTCTGGTGCTGGAGGGCGTCTTTCAGGACCAGTACGGCGACTTCCCCGCTGGCACATATGTCCGCAATCCGCCGACCACTTCGCACGAACCGGCGTCGGAAGGCGGCTGCGTCATTCTGGTGAAGCTCTGGCAGTTCGACATGAGCGACCGAAACCAATTCCACGTCGCCGAGGAGAACCGGAGGTACGAGCCCATCGCGGACGGCGTCGAAGCCGCCCGCGTCCATAAGGATGAGCGCGAAGAGGTCCGCTTCGAACGCTGGGCCCCCGGCGCCCGCGTCGCTACCGGCACCCATGACGGGCTGGAGGTCTTCGTCCTCAAGGGCGGCTTCGCGGAGGGCGGCGAAGACTTCGCCGAATGGTCATGGCTCCGCCTGCCGAAAGGAGCCGCCCTAAGCGCCGTCGCCGGACCCGAAGGCGCGGAGGTCTGGATCAAGGAAGGCCATTTGGCGGAAACCCCCACCGGCCCCGCCGTGTAACGAGGCTTCAGCGCCCCAGCGGATGGCTTTCAGGGACCGACCATGTCGGCCCTCTCCACCGCCCGACGGCGGCGTCGGCTTCGTCAGGCGCCGTCAGGAGCCGCATCAACCGCGCCTTGTCGCCGCCGTCGTCGGCGCGCGACAGGGCGCCCGCCAGTTCCTCCAGCGAGGCGATGTTGTGGGAGGCGCGAAAGCTGTCCACATGGGGCAGCATCGCCCTGACGCCCCGCGCCTTTGGCGCAAACCCTTCCCATCGCAGCAGCGGGTTCAGCCAGATCAGCTTGCGGCAGGAAAGCTGCAAGCGCTCCATCTCGAAGGCGAGCTTGTCCGGGTCGTCCCGATCCAGCCCGTCGGTGATAAGGATCACCACCGCCCCCTGCCCCAGAACCCGGCGCGACCAGTAGCGGTTGAAGTCGCCGAGACAACGGCCGATCCGCGTCCCGCCCTCCCAGTCCTCCGCCTCGCGGCCCGCGCGCTTAAGGGCGCTGTCGACGTCGCGCACTTTCAGATGCCGCGTGATGTTGGTGAGCCGGGTGCCGAAAGTGAAGCTGTGCACCTGGCTCCACCCCGCACCCTTGGCGTTTGAGGCGGCGTGGAGGAAATGGAGGAGCATCCGGCTGTAGCCCGACATCGACCCCGAGATATCGCAGAGCGCGACGAGCGACGGATACCGCACACGCCGCTGGCGCATGGCGAGATCGCGGATATCGCCCCCCGTCCGCATGGCGAGCCGCATCGTCCGCCGCGCGTCCATCATCCGCCCCCGGGTCGCCGCTTGGGTGCGCCGCGAGGCGACGGGCTTCACCGGCAGATCCAGCCGCGCGATGGCGCGCAGCGCCGCCGCCTGCTCGGCCGAAGACATCTGCTCAAAATCCTGTTGCTTCAACTGCTCGTCGGCGGAAAAGGTGAGCGAGGCGTCGATCTCGATCTCCTCCTTCTCGCCCTCCTCCTCCGGCGTCTCCGGCTCCGGCATGTCCTCGTCGCCGAGAAGGCTTTCGGCGGCCCGCTTCTCCGCGTCCTCCGGCACATGCTCTTCGGTCGTGCCGCGCAATTGCGGCAGCATCATCGACATCATGTGCTCAAGGAACTGCGGGTCCCGCCAGAAGAGCCGGAAGGTCTGCGCGAAGAGCTGGCGCTGATCCGGCTTGGTCACGAAACAGGCGTGGAGCGTCCAGTAGAAGTCGTCGCGGGAAGTGAACCCCGCCGCCTCCACCGCCCGGATCGCGTCGATCATCCGCCCCGGCCCGACCGGCAGTCCGGCCTTCCGCAAGGCCCGCGCGAAATGCACGACATTGGCGGCGAGCTTGCCGTCTTTCGGGATCGGAAGATCGGCGAATTCGACCATCAGATCGCGCTCAATCCGGGGCGTCCCCATGGGGACAAGGGTCTAAGCACTTGAAAACAAAACGTTCCCACTCGCGTTAACCTCTGATTAACCATGCGAACCACCCCACATCGCTTTCCCGAAATACTCATCGCGCAGCGTTCGCGCGCCAGCGCAAAACGGGGCGCGAAGCGCACCGGCGGCTGACGAGGCGGCCCCAACGGGGCTCCGAGGAGGTCGCCCCTCCCTCACCGTCATCACGCGGGCTCCAGCTTCTCTTTCGCCTGATCGAGAATGCGCTTCGCCTCCGACCCCTGCAGGGACGCGATGTCGTCCTGATATTTCAGGATCGCACCCAACGTGTCGGAGATGACCTGCGGCGAGAGCGCAATGGCGTCGAGCGCGAGAAGGCATTTCGCCCAGTCGATCGTCTCCGCGACGCCCGGGCGTTTGAAGAGGTCCTCGGTCCTGAGCTCCTGCACGAAGGCGACGACCTCGCGCGACAGCGTCTCGGTCGCTTCCGGCGCGCGGGCGCGGAGGATCTCCATCTCCCGGTCGAAATTCGGGTAGCCGACCCAGTGATAGAGACAGCGCCGCTTCAGCGCGTCATGCACTTCGCGGGTTCGGTTGGAGGTGATGATGACGATAGGCGGCTCCGCCGCAGCGACAGTCCCCAGTTCCGGGATCGTCACCTGAAAATCCGACAGCGCCTCCAGAAGAAACGCCTCAAACGGCTCGTCCGTCCGGTCCAGCTCGTCGATCAGCAGGATCGGCGCCCCGCCCTCCTGCGGGCGCATCGCCTCCAGAAGCGGACGCTCGGTCAGGTAGCGATCAGAGAAGAGGTCGTCCGTCAGCGCGGACGCGTCCGCGCCGCCCGCCGCTTCCGCCGTGCGGATCGCGACCATCTGGGCGGGAAAGTTCCATTCGTAGACGGCGGACGCCGCGTCCAGACCCTCATAGCATTGCAGCCGGATCAGCCGCCGCCCGAGCGCCGTCGCCAGCGCCTTGGCGATCTCGGTCTTTCCCGTGCCCGGCTCGCCCTCCAGAAACAGCGGCTTGCCGAGCGTCAGCGCCAGAAAGGTCACCGTGCCAAGCGCGCGGCCGCAGACGTAATCCACCTCCGCCAGCATCTTCTGGGTGTCGTCGATGGATTTCGGAAGATCGGCCATGGCCCCTCGCGCTTTGCAGTCGAGGGGAATGGAAGGCTTCGGGGGCGGGAATTCAAGCCCGGTCTCGTCGCGCTCTTCCGGATAGCGCCAAGGCGCTCCACGCTCGATTAAGAAACGTTTACAGATCGTTGAATATTCCAGTTTTCCAGCATTCTAGAATGCCGGTAAACTGGAATCATCGAAGTGTCGCTTAGACGACTGAAAATAAGCGTATTTTCAGGACCTAAAGGAGCGCTTGTCATGGGGGCGAAGACGAGGAAGCGCCGGAACGGCCGGGCCGCGGCTTCAGCTCGGCGTTGAGATGCGAGTGAGACGTCAGTCCACCTGAACCTTCAGCTTCATCAATTCATCGAAATTGCGGACGCCGAGCTGGACCATGACCGTCCGGATCTGCAGCGCCAGCACGTCCAGCACCGCCGCGCCCTGCGCCCCCATCGCCGCCATCGCGTAATAGGCGAGCCGCCCGATCATCACGTAGTCCGCCCCAAGCCGCATCAGCTTCAGAACGTCGAGCCCGTCCGCCACCCCGCCATCCGCGAGGATCGCAGTCTTGCCCTTCACCGCCTCGACGATGGGCGGCAGAAGCTCCGCCGTGCCGGGCGCCGCGTCCAGTTGCCGTCCGCCATGGTTGGAGACGACGATGCCATCAACCCCGACGCGCACGTAAGCCTCCGCGTCCTCCGGCGCCATCACGCCCTTAACCACCAGCTCGCCGTCCCACATGTCGCGGAGCTTCTTGATCGTCTCCGGCCCGATGGGCCGCAGGCAGTTCTGCATCAGCCACATCTCCGCATCCGCCGTATCGCCGCCGGAATAGAGATTGATGTTCGGCAGGCCCGGCTTGCCGTGCTTGAGGACGTTCATCACCCAGCCCGGCCGAGGCAGCAGATCCCGCGCCAGCACGGCGGGCGAAGGCTTGGCGGAGACGCCCGCGCGCACCGTCCGCTCGCGCCATTGATGGCCGGGGATGTCCAGCGTCGGCATGATCGTGCGGACGCCCAGCGCCTTCATCCGGGCGAGGATATCCTTCTGAACGTCCTCGTCGCGCGGCCAGTAGAACTGGTGCCAGGGCGGACGCCCCCTCACCGCCTTCACCGCTTCAGGCGTGTGGCTGCCGACGAAGGACAGCGAATAGGGGATGCCGAGATCAGCCGATTTCGCCTCCAGCGCCTGCATCGCCAGCGGGTGGAACATGCCCGTCATGCCGACCGGCGCGACGCAGAACGGATAGGCGGATTTCTGGCCGAGAATCTCCACATCCGTCTTCGGCTGGACGCCCTCGTCCACCGTCACCGGCGTCAGGCGCACATTGTCGAGAGAGGAATAGTTGCGCGCCAGGCCGACATCCCGCCCGATGCCGCCGTCGAGATATTCGAAGACGAAATGCGGCAGCTTGCGCCGCGCCCCCTCGCGGTAGTCGCTGAGCGCGGCGTAGCCCGCGGGCATGTCCGGTTTGTCGATCGGTTGCGCCATTTTCGTCTCCCCGTTTGGTCGGAACTTGGCGGGGCGGGGCGCAAAAGAAAAGCCCCGGCGCGAGCGCCGGGGGCTTCCATCAATCCAGAGCGCGGATCAGTTCTGTTTGGCGAGCAGGTCGCGGATTTCGCCGAGCAGCTCTTCCTGCGTCGGACCCGCGGGCTCCTCCGCCGCTTCTTCCTCCGGTTTCT
>JBCAXH010000013.1:0-123644 GCA_038534155.1 Pseudomonadota bacterium | reverse complement strand
CGCCAAGTGAATCAGCGCTCAAACGACTGCGCAACCAGACTTTTTCAACAAAATCCGCCCAAAACGACACTTGGTGTGAATGCGTGGTGACTCGCGATTTTCTGCTTCCGTTCCCCGCGAAGATGCGCTTTAGAGTCACCACAGACTATCGAAACGAAGGAACTCAGATCGACCACACCCCAGATTTCGTCCAGAAATAGCTGGCGATATACCTCATCTGGGCTTGCGATCCTTCGGCACCACCGGTGCGTCAGGTGTGAACCACTTTACGGACCCTGTCCGTAGCCAGAGAATCCATAACAGGATTCCCCTGAAGGGTGGAGTCCTTCCGCTCGAACGGAACGCGGATGCGTCGAAGCGAAGGCGGAGACCACCGCACCGTTCATCCCGCCGCTGGCGGGCGACGAAGCGAGGCGCAGAGCGCCAAGGCGAAGTCGGACGACCGTCTGAAGGCGACGACGGAGGTCGGCGCTCAGCGGTCGTCTCATGGGCTCTCAGAGGGAATGTGCCTCAGTCGTTCGGCGACAGCTCGAACTCGATGGAGCCGGTCGATTGTCCGGTCGTCGGAGCGGGCGAAGACCCGCCCGACGCCGCACCTCCATCGAAGCGCTCCGGCCAGGCGCGGGCGACGCGGACGACATAGGCGCGGGTCTCCCGATAGGGAGGCACGCCGCCATGTCGAGCCACGGCGCCGGGACCGGCGTTGTAGGCGGCGAGAGCCAGCACCTCGTCGCCGTCATGTCGATCGAGCATCTGCCCGAGGTAGCGACAGCCGCCATAGATGTTGTCGACCGCGCGCTTGCGGTCGGCGACGGAGAGGCCCGCCGCCGTGGCCGGCATGAGCTGCATCAAGCCCCCTGCCCCGACATGGCTCTCGGCCGTCACGACGCCATTGGACTCGGCGACGATGACGGCTGCGGCGAGATACGGATTGACCCCTCGCTCAGCGCAGAACCCGGTCAGCTCGTCGCGCCAGGTCGCGAGCATCGCGAGCGCCTTGGCGGAGCGTTCGGCGCGCTTCGGATCGCCGATACGATCGAGAAGCGAAGCAACCTCGATCACGCGGCTTGGACGGTCTTCCGAGAGGTGATCGAAGATCGCCTCGTCAGGAAGCATCCGGACCTGGTCGGCCGATGCGGAGGCGGCGGCGAAGGCCGTGGCCGAGAGCGAGGCGAGGAGCAGGCGACGGAGCATCAGAACATGATCTCGTGCGCGTCTATCCCCTCGCCCGCCAGCTTCGAGCGGATCAGCGGAAAGTCGATGTCGCGCAGCTCGCCATCGTTCTCGTATCGCTTTGCGGCGAGCCAGAGGATATTCCTCATATGCGTCTTGCTGTTCCGGAGGGCGCTGTTGAGCGGCTTGATACGAGAGGCGAAGAGATCGCGGTCGGGCCAGGAATTGATCTGACTGAGAAGCGCGGCGAAGAGGCCGTCGGCCTCGCGCTTGTTCCAGGCGATCAGAATGAGATCGATGGCGACATAGACTTCCCGATTGAGCCGGGTGAGCGCGGAGCCTCTCGCGCCGCCTCCGCCGCCCCCGCCCTTTGGTCCAGATGAGACCGCCGCCGAAGGGCGGAGCGGATCGACGAAGAGAGGACGGCGAAGGCCGGCCGCGTCGATCAGCGCTTCGCCCGAATGCGACCCCGTGAGGAAAACCCCGATCTCGGTTCCATCCTTCTTTGAGAGGCGGATCTCATAGGGCGTCGTCGTCTCGTGGCCGCAGGCCCCGATGACGGCGCCGCCCGGAACGCGGAAGCGGCGGAGCGGTTCGATGATGCAATCAGCAACCGTTCGCGCCCGTGCTTTCTCCCCATAAAAGAAGCGCGCGCCCTCCTCGCTGAAATCCAGCAACTCGCCCTTAGGTAGAAACGCGTTCTCGATCATGGGCGCGATCCTATCTCATGAAGCGGGCGCGAAGACGCCCGATTCATGGATGGCGAAAGCGCTTCTCGGATGGGTCGATGACCGGCGAGTTCGCGCGGCTCCGAAGGGAGACGCAGCGAAGAGCACGGGCCAGTCGCAGCGCGCGCTCATGCGAGATCGGTCTTCGAGAAGTCATCGCCTTTGTAGACGAGCCGAAGCCGATAGGCTTTGGCGCAGGCGTAGGCGAAGCAGTCGCCGAGATTAAGATCGGCGGGGTGGCCGACGACCTTGCCGTAGTCGCGGGCCGCTTCGATCGCGCGCTTACCGACGCCTTCGGAGATGGAGACTTCGCGCGCCCGAAGGGACGCGAGGAAACCGTCGATCACTTTCGCTGATGCGTCGATCTCATCGGGGGTGGGCCGGACGCCTTTCGCGCCGAAGCTCTTCGCGCGGGCGAATGAAACCACCGCTTCGAACCGCGCCATCGGCGACGTGAAGATCGGGCCGTCGCCCTCCTCGATCCGCTTCACGATATGCTCGTAACCGGGCTCGCGCGCGAGGATCGCGACGATGACTGATGCGTCGAGGAACATCAGTTCTCCCACATCTCGTCAGTGAAGCGCTTCATGTCGAAGTCGGGATCGGTCGGTCCCATCGCGTCGGCTTCGGCGAGGACCGGCGCCAGTCGCTCCAGGAGCGGCTTCTTGGACGTCTCCCGTTCCAGCGCGTCGCGCAGCGCGCGGCGAACGGCGTCGGTCTTGCTCGGCGCGCCGGTGGCCTGTTTCAGCTGGTCGGCGAGCGCGTCGACCTCTTCATCGCGAATGTAGAGCGGCATTGATCGTATATCCTTTTTCGCAATTAGATATATACGCATCTGGATATACACGATCAACGCTTGTTCGGATCATGCCGCTAAGCAGTGGCGACCGCGCATCAGCTCCCGCGCCACGTCGGAGGCCATGCCGGCGATCTCCATCGCGATCTGGGGAGCTGCGCTCCGGGCGGCGGCCTCGACCAACGTTGCGAGATCTTCAAGCGTCAGACGACGCGATCTCTCAAGGGCCTGATGGTAGACGGCGCTCGCGTCGGTCGAAAGCGGGATCTCGGAGAAGCCGGGCGCACGGTCTGAGGTCGTTGCTGCGTCGGCGGCGATGAGGCAGATGGTGACGGCGTTCGACATGGGGATCTCCCTTCGGGCTTTGCGCGCCAGTCGAGGGGGCGTTTGGCCCCCTCCGTCGGCACCTCCTTTCGTTTACTCAGTGACCGGGTCCTGATCGTCCTTCGCTTTCGGCTCGAAGCAGACGATCTCCAGGTGCTGGCCGGGGGCCGGGGTCGGGATGAAGTCGAACTTCAGGTTGATCACCTCGGCGCCGTCTCTGGTCCGGTTGACGAAGGCGGTGCCGCAGTCCCGGTATTTGGTGCGGTCGTTGCCGTCGCGGTCTTTGAAGGTCGTTGCGGCGTTGATGATGAAGCGCTTGGACATGGTTTGGTTCCTTCCGTTTTTCGGTGAAAACGTCTCGGGGCGGGCGATTGAGACCGGGGCTGCAATGGAAAACTGAGGGAGTGGTGCGGGCGGAGGCGAAGCCGACAACACGGTCCCTCAGTTTTCCGTTGCAGAGGCGCTGAGGATCGAAAGAGACGAGTGCGGAGCTTCGGCTCCGCGCCGCTCGATCCTCCGCCGACGCGGTCGCGCCCGTCCAGTTATTCACCTTCAAGAAAAACGAGGAGGGACCGAACCCGTGCCTGCGTGCGCTTCGGAACTGCTTCGCTCTGACCTTCGAAGGCCGCGACGGCTGACCCAGGCGAGATCTATCCGCTGCGCTCGCCCCGCCTTCGTCTATCAGACCGGTCCAGGTGCATTGATCCAAATGATGAGCTGACTTCATCCCGGCCGCGGTCTCCGGCGTCGCCCTCAAGTCGTTCTAATGGAGACGCGCGAAGGACGGTCAGGTCGCCGCCATCGGAACGGAAGAATGACGCGCGGGCCAAACGTTCTCTCGACCAATCGGCTCCGCCCGCATTAGAGAACAAATGTGAAACGCCGACTCACCGACAAGCCGGTACCGCCGGTGCTTTCGACGATCTCGCTCTCGGAGATCGCCGGATGCATCATCGATCTCGACTGCCCGCTTTGCGGCCATCACTCGGAAAAGTCGGCGACGGAGCTGATGAAGTTCGCTGGTGGCGCAGCGACGTTGAAGAGCGTTCTCGATCGGATGCGGTGCGCGAGATGCAAACGGAAAGGCGCGCCGGAGATTAGGCTGCGCTCGGGACCGACGGCCGCGCCCTACGGGCCAGGGGTGATCGACGGCTTGAAGTAAGGATATGCGGACGAAGCAGTCGTTCAGCACGCGCCCACCAACTGCGGCAGCCAACCTAAGGTGGACATCTGTCGAGAGCGGGAATGGAAGCGCCGTTCGGATAAGCAGTCTGCTTGGCACGGTTAAATGATCATCAGAAAAAACCGATCTGTGGATTGAACAAACGCAAATTGCGAGATGTCGATCAGGTGTGATTTTCAGGCTGCATGAGGCAACGCATAACGCAATGCCTCTCAACTGAAGGAAGTGAGAAAGATGAAAAAACTCTCCCTGAGCGTCGCTATGCTGGCACTGCTGGCGAACGGCGCAAGCGCGTGCATGATCGATGATTGTCCGGGCCCTGAGCGCCCGCCGATCCCGCCGAAAGTTCTGGATCACCACGTCCCGACAGAGGGCGACCACGCGGATGAACTGGCACATGACAAGAAAGATAAGTGCCTGAAAATCTACGTCTGCCTTCCGAAGTAAGGCTTAAAACTGTTCCGCATATAACTCATGCCGGAACTAGGGCTGATCCTCAAAATCCGAGGATCAGCCCAAAAACTCTTGAAAGAGAGACGTTGGAAATTCGATTATGGGACCAACGAAGGAGGCTTTTCCAATGGCAAAAAGACTGTTTCATCCTGGTCGCCGTAAGCGTCGGCTCATCATGCATGAGCGAGCTTTCGCGGTTGTCTTCGATATCAAGCCAGAAGAGCGCAACGTAAAATTTCCCGCTGAACTGCGTGAGCTTTTAGAAGCCTTGATAGATGTAGATGCTGCCTATAATGGCGAAGCCAACATGGACCGCTGTATCGTTGCCGGTGAGAAAGCACTTGGTAGAAGTACCACTGTGGTCAGTTCAAAGATCTCCGAGTTGAAAATCAAAGGCCTTATCCGCTTTGAATCATTTGCTGGGGGCTCCCAGTTGGTCGTTGCCGATGAGACGCTCGCTGCACTTTCAAAACTGGAGGAATATGCGGTCATGATCGACATCACCACGCGCATTGAAGATCGTGGTGGTGACATGAATGAGCAGGCGCTGAATAACCTTGAGAAACTCAAGGGTGCAGGAATCTATATCGAAGAAACCGACGATGGCTTGGATAAACGGATGCGCGACGTAGTGGAACCCGTTGTCATCGAGCGCAAAGCTGATCGTGCGATCAAAAAGGAGCAGCGCATGAAAACCATTAGGACCTCACAAGGCGCACTGAAAAAAGCTTGTGGCTTTGTAGCCGCCGCATTTTTAGCGACTTCGCTTTTTGCGGGTAGTGTAGATGCCTCTTCTGCAGACCGTGGAGATACGGTCGGCCTCAGCACCACTAATATGCATACAAGGTGAGCAAGATAATCAGTAAAATTACTGACGCTGATCGTATACTCCCGGGTCATGCGGAGTGACGACACTATAGCTGCTTCAATACGCCTTGGCAGTGGCGGACAAAAACCTCCTGCCAAAAACGGTCGTTTTTGACGCGACGACCACCGCGACAGAAAACCAGGCTGTTGGTAAGTGCAAAAACCCCTGTCAAAACCTTTGCGGTTTTGAAGGGTTTTTGACATGATAAGGCATGATCCTCGGATATGCCCGCGTCTCTACAGACGATCAGAACCTCGATGCGCAAACTGACGCCCTATCGGCCGCCGGTGCGGAGCGCATCTTCGCCGACAAGATCGGAGGCGCGTCCAGGAAGCGCCCTGAGCTCGATAAACTCTTCGATCAACTCCGCGAGGGCGATGTCGTCGTCGTCGCCAAGTATGATCGCCTGGCGCGCTCCTTACGCGATCTCCTGGACATCGTGGACGCCATCAAAGCGCGCGGGGCGGGTTTCCGCTCTCTGGCCGAAGATATCGACACAACCACTCCGGCCGGTGAGCTGATCTTCCACGTCTTCGCCTCGATCGCCCATTTCGAGCGGCGGCGCATCGCTGAGAGAACCAAGGAAGGGCTGGAAGCTGCGAGAAAACGCGGCCGGGTAGGTGGGCGGCCCCCTGCCCTATCGGCCGATCAGAAGGTCGAGGTGCGTCGAATGCGGGATGAAGACGGCAAGAGCCTCGCCGATATCGCAATGCTATTCCGGGTGAGCGTTGCGACGGTGAGGCGGACTTAGCCATTTCGCGGTCAACTATCGCCAATAGGTTTTGGCCGCCCCCCTGATCGCTTGAGCGACAAAGGGAGAAAGCAATCGATCTCGTCGTCGGTAAAGGTCATGTCTTCCATGTTTTTCAAGCGATCTTGAGCTTCAACGTATGCCTTCCCATCAGTACGGGGCGCGCCGATATAGAGAGCGGCAAGCATGGCCTGAAGTTCATCTCGTCTTTGAACTGCCACCTCCCGTGAAAGCTTCGGTAGATCGGTGAGCAGTGAAAAGTAGCACTCCCGGACGTTCCAGAGTTTTGCCGCAGCGCTCCGGTGCTGCTGCGCAATGGAACCTGGATCGAAATTCTTGAGATAGGCTGACACAAAGAGCGTGAAGAACGAGACGGCAACCGTTGCGATCTCGACCCACAACTCGCTTGTAACCATCACACCGACGGCACCAGTACTCGTCAAAGCCGTAAGCACGATCTGGGCGATCTTGTAGCGGTTGAGAATGGCTGCAAAGCGATCAGCCATCCGCTCGTGCGTTTTGTGAGTATAGACCACCCGCCCGTAGCACTCCCTCACCTGGTCTTCGAGGGCGATGTCGTAGTCAGGCGGCATAATCTTGATCCTCGGCGTCTTCCGCTCTGATCGGAACGCGGATCATGTCCCTTGCAACCACCACGCCACGCTGAACAGCGTAGCACTCTACAAGATGATTTCCTCGGAAGGTGGTCTTTTCGATACAGTCTAGCTTGCCTTTGTCTCGCATGATCTGGCCCCGGATCATGTCGCGACGCTCAGCTTCGTCGCCCCGGTTCAAGACCTTCCAGAAAAACTCGACATCATCCGGAACGTCTGCGCGATCCACGACGAAGAAGCGCAGGTCTTTCTTGGGCAAAAGGACACCTGCGCGCTCTAGAAGATCGCTAAGCATGCCAGGTCGGAAGCCGTTTTGGGTGACCTCGCAGTTGATGCGCAGGTGATAGCGGATATCGATGCGAAAGCGATCTTCGACAAATTCCTCGGTGTTCTTGAACACATGCATGTGGGCCGCTGCTTCACCCGCTGCACTCTTTCCAGGTGCAGGATATGCATTACCAAACACATCACGCCACTTCTGGCGCTCGTTCTTCTGGCCACTCGCCTCAATCGCCTTAAGGCACAAATCGTAGGCTTTCTTTGCCTTTCTCTCGAACCGCTTCTTGACACGCACACGCTGCCTGCTGCCAAGAGCGGCATATTCAGACTGCTTCGGTTGGTCTGCCAAGAACTTAAAAAAATCCCGACACATATAGTCGTAGTAGTAGTAGCTTTTTTCATCGTATTCGTTGGTGGACTCCAGAAAATTGTACGCAAGCGTATCAATTAGAAGCCCTCCCATAGCAACACCATGTTTATTCTTCCAAGCACGGCCTATCTTACATAAGCGGCGAAGATTACGGTTTTTTCGCTTATTGGCCTCGCGTATTTCATCGATTTCCGCTTGTGGCTTGGTAATCTTCCATGATCCGCCGTTCGCCGTGTCGGGATACTTGTAGCTTCCATCGGCTAACTTGAAGGCTGGCATCACTTCGATATGAAAGTCGTTGTAAAGCACCCGCACAACGAGACGGTCCACCTTGACGGTCGTCAACGGATAACGTCGCTTGATCGCATCTTTGGTGTCGCGCAGAAGCTTGGACTGCCTGCCATCCTTGTAGGCGTCCCACTTTCCAGCTGGCATGATATAGATCATGTCCAAGTCTGAGATGCCCTTGATCGCTGTCCACCGACCATACGAGCCAACCTGAAGACTGTTCGCTGTCTTCGAATCCGTATCGCGAAACTCTTTATTCAGGGCAGCGGTTACTTCCCCATAGCGCAGGGCAATCGTACCCGCGTTGTCGATCTTAATGTTGTCGAGGAAGGTCTTGAAGTCGTCTGCGATACCCATCGACGTCTCGCATTATTTCTGGCCACCAAGGTGTTGTGGCTGGATTCGGCTATTCGGCGGCGTAGTTGAGCCCGAGCTTTGCCAGAAGCTCGGCAGACTGGCGGCCTGACAAGTAGGGACCGGGCGGCGGTAGCTCGTTCTGCTTGGCTGGCTTCACGTCCGAAAACTTCGCCCCTGTCGAAATCTCGCCGATGCGCCCGCCGTTGACGCCGAACCAGGCGGCGATGTCGTGCTGCCGGTCGCCTCGGGCGAGCATCCCTTTCACGAGCGCAGCATCGTCTTCATCGAGACGAATACCACTCGGCTGCGCCTTCAGAACTCTCATTTTTCTACCTCATCTTGCGGTCGAATCGGCTCTGGAATCGACATATGGTGCCGGACTCTAGACCGTGCAAGAGGTGACGACTAAAATTTATTCTTCTTTTGTTCTCAAAGCGATAGGCGTAAAGCGATCGCTCGCTCACCCCTATCTTTCTGAAGATTTGCCTTACACAAGCCTCGGTTGCTCAGCCTGCACCGGTAACGCCTCTTTGGTCGGCAGTCGCCTTATCGCCTCTCCCCCCTGGCTGTCAGCCGTCGCCAAATCAAACTGCGCCTGAAGGTTGATCCAGAACTGCGGGTCGGTTCCGAACCAGTGGCCAAAGCGTAGCGCTGTATCGCCAGTGACAGCGCGCTTGCCTGAAATGATCTGACTGACCCTGTTGGCCGGCACATCGATCTGACGGGCGAACTCGGTTGGCGAGACGCCCAGCTCGGCCAGCTCGTCCTTCAGGATCAAGCCGGGATGCATAGCTCTCTTAAACATGGTCTCACCTCCTTTCCTCAATGGTAGTCCACTATCTCCACGTTCGATGGTCCTGGCCTCCCATCCTCCCATTCAAAGCAGATGCGCCATTGCTGATTGATGCGAATGGAGAACTGCCCTGCCCTATTCCCGCGAAGCCTTTCGAGCCTATTGCTCGGCAGCATTCGAAGATCATCGAGCGAGGTCGCCGCATTCAAGATGGTGAGCCGCTTCGCCGCCTGGTCCTCAAAACCCTGGAAGGCTCTGACGAATTCCCCTTGTGCGAAGCTCTTTGTTTTCTTGTCACGGTAGCTCAGGATCATTTGCTTGCAGAATATCGAAAATGACGATGTACGTCAAGCGTACAATTCTTATTCTAAGTTTACCCCTGTATTTGTCTTACACCCCATAGGGGTCGAAGCACCGTCCTGTCCGTTGCCTACGTATCGACCAGGAACCTCGGTGTGTTTTTTAGAGCTGGCGGTGCTGATTTTCCCTGCTTTTCGGAGCCGCGTCGCTGAAACCGTAAAGAGGCAGGTTATGGTTCTGCGTCAAGGATTTACCAGCTTGCTGGCGCGAAGCGTCCTTGATGCAGGTTCTAAGCTGTCTCAGGTTTCATGTAAGCTCAGCAAGTGACTTCGAAAGCAAAGCCGACATTCGTGAAAGTGCGACAAACGGGAAGTGTGGGCTCAAAGCGGACGTGTCGGTCAGCGGTTTGCGCGCCGCCAATCCCAGGGCGCTTCGAACGGCCCCTGCCACATCCCCCGCCCCGCCGCCTCCGCCGCCTGCTCTTGCGAAACATAGTCCGTCGAGTAGCGACGATAGGCGAGCGCGTGGCCGGCGTTGACGATCGTGGCATTGATGTCGATCCAGTCGCCGCCGCTCGCGAAGAAGCAAACGGCGATCAGTCGGTCATAGCGATCTCGCGTGCGCCCGTCGCACTCAACCGTTTTGCCCTGCAGGATGTCGTCCAAATAGAATGCCGCGTCTCGACCGCAGCGATAGCGGTCGCCGGCGCCGTCTTCGCACCATTGCGAACTTTCCGGCGCGTCGATCCCATGAAGCCGAATGCGCTCGCCCTGAATCTCGATCGTGTCGCCGTCGATGACGGACGCGCGTCCAGCGAGCGTAGCGTCGCTGGCGGACGCGGACGTCGCGACCGTCGATGCGGTGAGAATGGAGAAAGCCGCCCCCGTGAGGAGGCGGCGGATTTTGTGTCGAGACGTCATGCTTCGGTGATGTCGAGGCGTTTTTCGACCCTTTCGAGCCGATCTGCGAACTCCGCCATCGCGCCATCCTGCAGCTGCTCGGATTGCATGAACCCGGCCATGTGGCCTTTCATGATCCGCAGCTCGGCTGCGATGTCCTTCATCGCGCCCTCCATGCGCTCCGTCCGCTCGTCGAGACGCCGGAGGTAGCGGAGGACAATGCTGTCTGGTTCGTCGTTCATGTCGGTATCCTTCTATCAGATATGATGATGAAGGGCGACGGTTTCCACCGCCGCCCTTCTACGCATCAGCGCATCGCCTCGATGATCGGGAGGCCGGTGTTGAAGTTGGTGAGGCCCATGGCGTCGGCGCCTATCCCTATGACCAGGACGGCCAGGCACAGCCCTACCGCGATCGATACGAGCTCCAACCCGTCCGTTTTGGTGAGTTTCGTCTTCATGGCGAAGTTCCTTCTTTGTTGAGACCGCAACCGCGCGGTCCCCGCAAAGCGTCACGCCGAGTCAGGGACGGCGTAGCCGCCAGCTCGCTGGCGAGACGGGCGCTTGCGACCGGCGAAGTCCTTGACCGGTGTGGGAAGCTGAGGAGACCGCGTGAGTGTGGTCTGGTCCGCCCGGCGTCGCGTCTTCGGACGCGCCGTCGGTGAACAGCGGGCCTCCTTCCGCTTCGGTTGATCTTGGCGCAGCGAGCCAGTCTGATGCTCAACGGTCGGCGCGACGGCTGCTTGGGAGAGACCCATGTGCAACCTGCACTCGAACACGATGAGCCATGAAGCGATGCGGCGGCTCTTCGACGTGTCGCTGGATGCCTCCAGCCTCGGCAACTTCGCGGCGCAGCCCGCGATCTATCCGAAAGGCGAGGCGGTGATCGTCAGGATCGGCGAAGACGGAGGCCGCCGCCTCGATCTGTCGTCGTGGGGGTTTCTGACGCCTAACAAGTCGAAGAAGATGGGGAACTGGCTGAAGCCGCGGGCGTGGAACAACGCGCGGGACGACAAGCTGACGTCAGTCCCGCTCTGGAAGTCGGCATTCGAGACGTCGCGCTGTCTAATCCCGGGAACGGGTTACGCGGAGGCGACGGGACGAAACCCGGCGACCTATCACTGGTTTCGGGTGGCGGAGGCTGAGGGCTTCGCCTTCGCTGGGATCTGGAAGCACCACAAAGGCAAGATCGGCGTGGAAGAGGTCGAAGGCCTGTTTCATTCGATGGTGACGACGGAGCCAAACGAGCTGGCGGCGACGGTCCACAATCGGATGCCGCTCGTTCTCTTGCCTGAAGATCACGATGCCTGGCTCAACGGATCGGCTGAGGAAGCGCGGACGCTTCTTAAGCCGTATCCCGACAACGGGCTGGAGATCTTCGGCTCGGGCGTTGGCGTTCGGAGTGAACCGGGTCTCGACGCATAGTCGAAGACCGGATGGAAAGGCTGCGGTCATCATCGAAGGGCTTCGATGGTGATCGCGCTAACGCATCCTGTGAAAACAACGCCGAACGTTAGTGCCAGTGAGTTGATCATCGTGAGGTCACCTTTCCAACCCATCACTGGCGGAGCGAAGGCGCAAAGTATCGCTCCGACTGCACTCAGAACGGCGATCGCAATGAGAACGCGGAACTTTGGATTCGGCGGCGGCGGCGTGGATGTTGTCTTCGGCATAGGCGGACTCCTCGCTTCAAAAAAAGAGGTTCCGCTGCTGCTGCTGCGCATGATGTGGCCGGGATCGTCGGAGCCTTTATCCAAAAACGACACAATCTTTCTAGCACCGACATTAGTTAAATATCCGGAACAATCACGCGAAAATGGCCGCATTGTCTAGCGCCGCTTGGCGGCGCATCGGGCCGAAGGCCCCGGACCGGCTGGCCGGTGGGGCGCGGAAGCGCCCCGCCGGCCGGGGGGTCAATTCGAGCTCTCCAAGATCCCCCAGACGAAAAATCCCCCGACCAGGCTAAGAGACCTGGGCCGGGGGAAGTGCGCCTTCGCCATGAAGGACGTGAGAGGCCCGGCGGCGAGAGACATGCCGCCGGGCTGAGACGTGGTTGTTGTGGCTTAGTCGGCCTTCGGCGTCCAGCGGTTCACGCGGTCCCGGATCGCCGGGGTGACGCCGTGAAGCTGCGCATGGGCCTCGTCACCGGAGAACAGCTTTTCGAGCCAGTCGGCCTTCGCGCCCTTCTTCTGTTTCGAGAAGGCTTTGAAGGCGTCGGCGCCGGGTTTCGCGTCGAAGACTTCAAGATAGATGTCGTCCAGATAGGACGCGCCGACCCGCTTGAAGAAGTTCGCCGCCGTGGGAGTCCAGACGTCCCGCATCCCGGCCCCCAACTCGGTCTCGACCGCTCCGAACGCGTCACCGTCCTTGGTGGAGAAATTGAACACCTTCGCCAGCTTCGCGGCGAGAAGCGCGTTGCGGTGCTTCCTGCCCTCGGCGCGAAAGGCGGCGAAGCGCTCGGCTTCTGTGCCGTCGGCGTCGGGGCGCTCGTCGCCCAGATAGGCGGCGCTGAGGCCGGTGATGATGCGCTGATCCGGCGCGAAGCCTTCGGGGTCTTCCAGATGGTTGCGCTGGCCGTCCAGCCGCACGTCCATGACCCGGTTGTAGTAGCCGCTATCGGGGGAGAGGGCGAAGGCGAGCAGGTCCAGAACGGTCTCCGGCTTCTCCACCAAAGCGCTCTGCGCCGCTGCGAGGCGGATCGCATTCAAGTCTTCTTGCAGCTTGGCGGAGTGAACCGGCTTCGGCTTGTCCTCCGCGCCGCTGTTGTCGTGCCGATAGGGCTTCGGCAGAACGCCCGCCTTGATCGCCTCAGCCTTGTCCTCTTTGCGGATCAGACCGCTCCGGCTCTCCAAAGCGCCGTTATTGTCGACGTAGAGGATCGCGCCGGAATGGGCTTTCTGCTCGGCGGTGTAATCGCCGTCCAGAATGGCTTGCAGCGCGGCGAGGCGGGCTTCGCCTTCTTCCGTGATCGCTTCGGCTTCGGCGAGGTCCGCCAACTCGTCATATTCGGCGCTCTCGTCCTCGGTGAGTTCGCCTTCCTCCGGGTAGATGCGGCCCGCGCTGTCCATGAAGCCGTAAGGGAACCATGCTTCTTCGATGCTCTCGACCCATTTCCAGCCTTCGGCGGTCGCGGCCTCGACGGCTTCCGCCAGTTTGGCGGCGAACATCTCGTCCACCTTGGCGACGTCATGGATGACGACATCTTCGGAGAAGAGGTCTTCGGTGGTGCGGCCTCCCGCTGCCTTGTATTCGTCCAGACCGATGAAGACGACGCGGCGGTCTCCCGCGCCGATGCTCTCCGGGTTCAGGAACTGGCGAAGATGATACTCGTTGAAGCCGCGCCCGCCCTCGATCTCAGCGAGCGCCGCCGTGATCCGGTCGGTATCGTTCGCCGTGGTCATGATCTCGGCGGCTTTGAGGCTGATGCGCCCCTCGCGAAGCGCCTTCATGGCGTCTTCCGGCAGGGCCGCGAGTTTCAGGCGGCGGCGGACATGGGCTTCCGAGACGGCGTTGGCGATGGCGATCTCGCCGATGCTCGCGCCCTTCGCGGCCATCGCCGCGTAGCCCATGATCTCGTCTGCGGGCTGCGGGTTGGCGCGGGCGTTGTTCTCGACGTTCGCCCATTCGGTCGCGGTGGCGAGGTCGGGGGCGATCCGCACCATATAGGGGCCGTCTCCCCTGCCCTGCTCGGCCATCAAAAGGATGGCGCGGGTGCGCCGTCCACCGGCGACGATGCCGATCCGCTCGCCGTCCTCGTCCAGAAGGCCGATCAGGTTTTGCAGAAGGCCGCAGCGCTCGATGCTGTCGGCCAGCGCGGCGATCTCTGCCTCGGTGACGGTCGCCTCGTCTCTTGGGTTCGCGTCGTGGACGTAGAGCGCGGCGGCGGCGGCGCTGACGATAGTTCCATTGGGGGCGCCAGCGGGGGTTTCTGTGACTTCGTGTTTCATCATGCGGTTCCTTCTCATGGCGATGATTCCTCTCCCTTCTGGTTGGTGGCGCGGTCCCTCCGGGGAGAGAGGTCGAAGGGACCGCGCTGGAACCGTCAGCGGTGGCGGCGCCAGACGGTTCGTCTCCTGCCGGGCTTGCGCTTCGGCTTGTCGAGGTCGGTTTTCAGGTGCGGGAAGGTCACGGCGACCCTCGCGAGAAATAGGCGCGCGTCCCGGTCCTCGCCGCGAAAGATCACGAAACGCGGCTCGCTCGCGTCCTCCTTCGCAAGCGCAACGGTCGCCTTGCCGCCGATAGCGTCGGGCAAGAGGTGGATCGTCCGGTAGGCGGCGATGCGCTCTGCCTCGGCGACGGGAAACTCGGCCATTGGATCGATGAGCGGGTAGCGGCTCATTGCGCCGCCTCCCCGCTCTCTACGTCATTTCCGACCACAAGCGCCGGAAACTCTCGCTCAAAATTCAGCCAGCGATTTGCGTGGCGGAGAACGTCCGGGTTCTCGGTATCGGCGACGCGCAGCGCGATCTCGCCGTCCAGCGTCCCGTAGTCGCCGCGCTCGCCCGTTTTCGGGTCGTAGAGCGTGACGCCGGGGCCGTAGCTGCCGCCGTCTCCCCATGACCAACGGAAGGCTGCGCCAGCGGCGATCAGCGCCTTATCCAGATCATCGGAAAGCGCGCCGCCGTTCACCTCGCGAAACTCGACATGGTTCGCGGTGAGAAGCGCCTCCTCCAAGGTCGGGCCGTCGAAGTCGTCGGGGTCTTCAATCGACAGGGCTTCGACCAGATCGGCGAAGGCGTCTTCGGTGATCTCGCCGCCGATCATTAGGGTGCAATGCGTCCGGTCGCCCATTACGCCGCCCTCCCCTTGGTCCCGAAACCGGACCAGTTGCGGGGATTGTCGCCGGCGGTTTCTTCATGGCGGAGCGCTGCGATCTCGTCTTCTGAGAAGCGCGCGGTGATGTAGACGCCTGCGTCCAGGTCTTCCTCAAGGGCGAGAAGGTCGCCCTTCTGGTAGCTGTAGGGGCTGATATCGCTCTCGCTGAGGCCAGCGTCGGCGAACTCGGCGCGGCTGACGATCAGCCATTCGTGGCCGGGATCGGTGCGCCAGTTGAGGGTGGTCGGTTTCGACATTGCCGCGCCCTCCCTCAGTATTCGCTTGCGAGCATGATGGTGAGAACGCGAAACACCTGCGCCGGGTCGGTCGGGTCTTCGCTCCCCCATTCGCAGGAGCCGTCGGCGAAGTAGTCGATCTTCCAGAACAGCCGCTCGCCCGCGATATCGAAGGCTCCGAAATTGCGTTCTCCATGGGGGTCGTTGTCCTCGGTGAACTCGGAGAAATCGCGGACCTTCTGATAGGCGGTGAACGTCTCGGCGAGGCCAAGGGCCTCGACCCCTGCGGTGTGAACGGAGCGACCAGCGACGGTGCTGTCTCCTCGGTAGATCGCTGCGCGGAAGGTGTCGTTGTCTCGTGCGATCAGGACGGCGCGCGCCTCTTGGGCCGCTGCGCTCATGTCCTCTGCTTCTTCTTTGATGGCCGTGCGGTTCATCTCGTCGTCTTTCATGGCGATGCCGTTCGCCGCCTCTCGTGAGGCGTCGTTTCCGGCTGGTGATCTTGTCTCTGGGCTTGGCGAGGGCGCGATACGCGCGCGCCCTCTGGGGTTCGGAGGATCGGAGGTCGCGGGATGCTCCCCCCGAAGTGGGCGTCCTCCTAGGGGCGCTTACGCCGCCCCGCCGTTCTGCTCCGCCGCTGCGAAGGGGATGATCTTGAACGTCCCTTCGGGAAGCTCCGGATCGGTCACGGCGTTGACGTTGACGCGCCCGATGCCGCGAAGATCGGCGGTCATCGAATAGTATTCCTTGCCGGAGTTCTGGCCGGTCTTGGTCCACGCCGCGCCGATGGGAACCAGACGGGCGCGCGGGCTCTTCACCATCATCTCGAAATCGGGGGACTTCTCGGTGCGCTTCTCGGCGGGCTTCAAAGTGAAGTCGAAGTCGTAGTCGAAGGACGCCATGTTGCCGACGAATGCGCCATCATCGGTCTTCTCAAGGGTGTTCACGTTCATCTCGGTCTCTCCACTGGTTCGGACGAATGGGGCCTCACCCGCTCTCCGCCCGTGCTTCGGTTGCAATGGACCGGAGGGTCCATCTTCTCCGACCTCTCCCCTTTGCGAAGGCTCGCCCGATGGGCGGCGCCGCTCGCTTCCAAAGGAAGTGGCCCTGACACTTTCTTTGCGAAGCGAAGCGGACGTCGGCCGCTGAGAGGTGATGGGCGGAACTGTCAACGGATCGATTCAGCGACTGGCGCGGCCCGCAGGCGACGAAGGAGGCGAGGACACGGGTTGCTGAATCGACAAGACGGCGCGGAGCGACGGCGCCTGTCCGTTGACCGGGCCGACCAGCATCGCGAAAGGCGAGAAGGGAAAGAGATAGCGTCGCGCCCGCCCACGCGGGCGCGTCTACCCCGAACCTCCCGACGCGGCCCTGGCCGGGTCGGCTTCAATCAGGGGAAGCGGAGGCGCAGCCGGCGCGCTACCCCGCTGAGCATCCCTTGGGGTTCTCCTGGACAAGGGACCGTCACCCGTAAGGGCGAAGATCCACCGTCGCAGGAGCGCGGTGAAGCGAGGGAGGCGGCGGCTTGGAACGAGACGCCCCCTGCTCCGCGCGCAACCAGCTCAGGCGTCGGTTAGCTTCGGGAGCCGGGGAACCCGGCGACTAGGACCCGGCACCCAACGGGCGTGGTCCTCAGACGCTTTATGGCTTGGCAGTGATCAACGCGTCGATCGTCTGACATGCTAGAGCTGAAACCACTTTCGTTTCCAACAATGTTCCGCAGCTCTCAGCGGCGCAGGCGTTTACATCATGATCATCTTCTCGATCGTATTCACATACATCCAAGATGATTTTGGCGTGTTGAGCTGCGGTGTTTACAACAGAGTCTAGCGGACTAACACGTTCTCGGAGTGGCCGCTCTTCATCTGGTCGGGGTCTCTTCCCTATTCGTTTAACTCCTCGGTCAGGTCCACCCCGACGTTCGCTCGGCAGAAGACCGCCCGCGATATCGAGCCGTGGCACCGTGGAGTCGCCGCCGCCTTGTGCCTCCAGATCGAAACTGGTTTTACAGTTAGTACCGAAGCAGAAGTCCTTTGGCGCGTCGGTTCCTCCTTGGCTTGTGCGTCCTTGGTAATCTATGCAAACGCCTTCTGAGCAAAGGTGCACTGTGTAAGGCTTCGAGAGACCAAAAAAATCGCTCATATTGAACGGTTCACAAGGTTCGACCCAACAATTTCCGTCCGATGGGTTAGTGCCTGGGTCTTTGTTCTCAGGAACGATCTTGTAGTAGCAGTTACCAGGTATACAGAACTCATCAGGAGCGGAATCTTCTGTCAGCGGGCCAGGCTGAGTAAACCACGATGCTTCGTCGCCACCGCCCATGCGATCAGCTTTATCGTCCAATGTGGTTGGGGAGTCACGACGGTAACTTTCCCAATTACCAAATGTGTCGTCAGGCTTAGGCGAAACAGCCTCAGACTCGTCTATTCCTGGTTTAAATTCTAGGCCATGGCCGAAAGGGACCTCAGGCAAAGATTCTGCGATGACCAACGAGGGTAAGAGTGCGATTGTGCTCAATGCGATAAGACGAACGAATACCATGGTTTCCAATTCTCGCAGTAGGTTTTGACGGATTCGGCGGGCGTGCAGTTTTTTCCACTGGATCGAGCGCACAGTGGGCGCCCATAGAGAGAGCAATATGAAACGACAATGTCGAAGGGCTCTCCGGTTAACTGCCTGTTGAGGCTAATCGGATCGATCACAGCGTCATGGAGGTAACCAAGTAGGTTTTCTCGCTCGCCGGGACGGAGATGGTCGCCTTTGAACAAAATCGCCTGGTGCGGATCGATAGATGAAACAGATCCGGTGATGTCGAGCTCCATTTTCGCGAGCCTCCAGTTGTCGCGAGGGTCGCCATCCCGATCGATCCGCATTTCTGCGATGACGGCTGGGCCGGATCCCGCGCTCTCGAGGTACAGACCGGCGCGACGATCATCTGTGGATGTGGTGAAATGGAAGGTCAGGTTTGGATAGACGCTCCTCTCGTTATGATCGGCCGTCAGGATCAGCGAGAATAATGATGCGACGAGCGCGAAGATCGCGATCGCGATGCTGAGTTTGGCAACATTACTCTCGCCGGGCGCCTGGATAACGCGAACATCTACAGTTGGTAGCGTCAGGGGAACGGCGTTGGGAGGGATGATGAGCGGTTCAGGATCTTGTTGCGCCGATTTGGTGTCGGCTGCGTTCTGATCTGCGCTATCTACTGGCTTGTCTTTATCGGTCATTTGGTAAAGCAACGATCTAATTATTCATTGCCAAGATGCGCAGCAATCCACGCAATCGCAAGAAATTCTATCCCTACATCGGGCGCGCCGACGCTGTTCTGCGATAGATAGAAGAGCGATCAAACATCGTCGCGCCCGCCTATGCGGGCGCGCCCGCCGACAACCTCCCGATCCGGCCTTGGCCGGTTCGGCTTCATTCAGGGGAAGCGAAGGCGTAGCCGGCGCGCCCTCCCGCTGAGCATCCAGTGGGATGCTCCTGGACAAGCGACCGTCACCCGTAAGGGCGAAGATCAAGCGGCGCAGGGGCGCCGTGAAGCGAGGGACGCGGCGGCTCGGAACGAGACGCCCCCAACCTCAAGCGAAACCAGCTCAGGCGCCGGTTAGCTTTGGGAGCCGGAGAACCCGGCGACTAGGTCGCGGCGCCCGCAGGGCGTGGCTCAAACCCATGTAGAAGAAACAGGCGGCATATTTGGCGCACCATTGAAGATAAACACATAGTTAATGGCTAATAATACTAAAAAATATAAGAAGGTTTCAAAGAATACAAACAATGTATTATTATCCTTATATTCTCCCTCGTATATTAGTAACGGTACTGACATAGTAAGTACAATTGGCCATGTAAAACCTAGAAACAAAATATTGGCCAGTTTCGAAGTGAAAACGTCTTTTATATGGTCTCTAAGGTAAATCTGAACTCGCAGCAAGGCGGCGGTGGTTATAGTCGCCATCGTAAGATAGTCTTTCAGGTGCGAATTCATTTTCCAGCCGACCCACTCAAACAACCACCCGAGCAGAAAGTCCCATATCGGCCGCGTAACGCTGCGCCAGGCTTCGAGGGTTTGGTAGATGTTCTCTTCGAGGGTCATGAAATTCCCGACGATAGAGAAGATCCCCATGGCGCCGAGAAAGGCGAAAGGCGCTCGTCCGAGAAGGCCGTTAAGAAATTTCATGAGCCAAAGATACTGAGCACTGATCGGGACGCAAGAACGCGAAAATCCACTGCCCTTGACCTGCTCCCCTGAATCTCCTCCACGGAATGGTGGAGTCCTCGCAACTGAGAGGACTGAGAATGAAGCCTAGATTCAGCGACGAGCAGATCATTCAGATCATCAAGGAGCAGGAAGCGGGGGAGCGGACGGCGGACGTCTGTCGCCGGCACGGGATCAGCACCGGGACGTTCTACAAGTAGTCGCCATTGAGAGCGCCATTGGTCCGAGCGACAATGGCGACGCGAAGTTCGGCGGGATGGAATTGTCCGACGCCAGGAAGCTCCGGGCGCTCGAAGACGAGAACGCCAAGCTGAAGAAGCTGCTGGCGGAGCAGATGCTCGACAACGCGATCCTCAAGGACGTCGCGTCAAAAAAATGGTGACGCCCGATGCTAAGCGGAAAGCTGTCGCTCATGCCCGGGAGGTCTTCGAGGTGAGCGAGCGCTCCGCTGCCCTCTCGGCGAATGCATGCATTCGCCGAGAGGGGGCGTGCGATGTGTTGGGGGCGGATCGGTCGAGTGTTCGCTATCGAACACAGCGTCCCGATGAAGCGGAACTGCGTGAGAAGATTCGAGCCTTGGCGACGGAACGTCGTCGCTTCGGATATCGACGCATCCACGTGATGCTGGCGCGCCAGGGCGTCCACATGAACCTGAAGAAGCTCCGACGGCTCTATGCCGAAGAGAAGTTGCAGGTGCGCCGGAGAGGCGGGCGCAAGCGCGCCCTGGGAACCCGGGCGCCGCTGGCTGTTCCGGACCGCCCAAACGAGAGGTGGTCTCTGGATTTCGTCTCTGACGCGCTCACGGACGGACGCCGGTTCCGCATCCTCGCCGTCGTGGACGACTTCACCCGCGAATGTCTGGCGCTTGTTGGCGACACGTCGATTTCAGGCCAGCGCGTCGCGCGGGAGCTGGACGCGATCATCGCCACAAGAGGCCGCCCGAAGACCGTCTTCTCAGACAACGGGACGGAACTCACCAGTATGGCGATCCTACGGTGGAGCCAGGAGCGAAGCGTTGGTTGGCATTACATCGCGCCGGGCAAGCCGACGCAGAACGCCTTCATCGAAAGCTTCAACGGGCGGCTACGGGACGAGTTCCTGAACGAGACGCTCTTCACAACGCTTCGCGAGGCCCGCGCCGGTCTTGCAGCATGGAAGGAGGACTACAACGAGGAACGCCCACATTCGGCCCTGGGGAACATCCCGCCGGTCGAATTCGCACAGAAGATGAGGATGGAAAAACGGGCCGCATAGGCCCATCAATGCAATCGAAGGACTCCCCGGTCCGCTGGAGGGAACTCGGGGCTCAGGTCACGCTTAGAGAAGTTGCCGAACCCGAGAGCGTCATCTGTCCAGGGATTTGTCTTTGCGGCGTCTGGAGAGAAAGTTTCCTCGGTCATCTTATTCCCTTCTCAACAGAATCCGAGAACGACAGTAATTGGTTGTGAATCGCTAATCGCGTTGGTGACGACTAATAGCTCTCCTGAGATTCAGGGCGCGATACAGTCGATTGCACGTTAATCCTAGTTCTTGTTTACGGTCCTACCCTGGCCGCCCCCGCCGCTCAAACCAGCTTGCGCAGAACTTCACGAAATGCCGATCCGGGCTTTTCGGGATGATCTCTTCCGCTCCACACCAGCGGCGCCATTCATGCTCGATGGCGCGGACATCCCATCCAGGGGCGGCGGCGCGGGCTTCTTCATAGATCGAGTAAGAGAGCTGCCCTTCGTAGACCTCCTCTTTCGGGATCGGCACGGTTCCGCGCGCGTAGCAGATGACAAAATCGTCCTCGAGCGCGATGCTGTAGTCGGGCATATGGCCGTGGATCGCGTCGTCTTCGACGATCTTGCCGATCATTCGGCGGAACTCTTTCATCGTTGATTGGGATCCACATTTCTCTTTGAGAACTTCGAGGCTGATCTTCCAGGTCGATGACTTGCCGCAATGCTTGCGAAGGATCTCGTAAAGCCGTCGTTCCAGCGGTTTCCGTAGACGGAAATATTGCCTGCTGATGGTGAGAACTTCCCGCGCCTCGATGGCGTTGAATACCCAATCGGAGAGCGTGACCTGGACTTCCTGGAGTTTGCCTCCGGCGCCTCGCCTGATCGTTTTAGCGCTTTCGACGATCCCGAAGATGTTCCACTCGCGCTCGCCGCCGGTCGCGATGTTTGTCTTAATTGTGGTTCCCTTCAGGCGCTCCAGCGCGTCTTCCGTTCGCGCGTAGCCGCTGCCTCCGATCGGTTTGCCCGTTGCGACAAGGTAGTCGTGGACCTTGAAGCTGACGGTTTTTGAGATCGGGCGATCGTCATTGATCGCTGCGACGAGCTGCGAGATGCAGAAGATAAGGATATCGCGGTCGAAGACTGTCGCATGTCCCTTCTGCGACGGAGCTATCTCGATCCAGTTTTCTCCCCTCTGATAGCGCCTGACGCTGTGATCGGGCTTCTTCGAGATTGAAAAGATCGGATGCTCCATGCCGGCCATGTCCGCCTTCGGGGCGGCGTCGAAGATATCGCAGATGAAGAGGTCCGGTTGAATGAACCGGTCTGGTAGAAGCGGCTTAGCTACTGGCTTATCACCCACCATTACACCCGTTTGGCCTTTCGCCCACTTTTCGTCGAGAAATTTGGCTTATCGCCCACTACCACGAGTCACGGTTGGCGCAAAGACTTGTCTTATCACCCACCATGAGTCGCTATTGGCTTATTACCCACCGTTGGTGGTCAGTTCGGATAATCGTGATGACATCCCTAGCGGAGCTTGTGCGAGGCTCTGGTGTTATTTATGCGTTTCATATGGGTTAGACGTTGCAGCAGCGATGCTAACCGGAGGAAAAGTCGGAGAAAATCGGTTCGGCGGGTGGGTGATAAGACGATAGCCGGTGTGTAATCAGCCAAACATACGTGGGTGATGGGCCAATCTATCGCCGAAAGAGGGGCGAGGTTCGGCGGCGCAGTCCCGTGGGTGATAAGACAATAGCGTCGTGCCGTCTTTGTGGTGGGAGGCCCGTGATGGAGTTGGCGGGATATGCTCGATCGTCTAACTTCCACGGTGGAAAGCATAGGTCCCAGAATGAAAGATAACGGCTCGATGTCACGTGTCGGTAACGCCGCCCTCCATAGCGTCTACCTCTGGGGTCATTCGGGCAATGCTCCCCCGAACTGGCTTCGCCGCGCTCTTGGGTGAACTGAACTTCATCGAGCGTGGTTCTTGGGCTTCTCGGGGTGTTTCGTCCAGAACGGTGTCTCGTATGGGCCGTGGAACCCTTACGGACTGACGCCTGCCGACATCGACTAGATCGCCGGCTCAACCGCTCGGTGTTCAGCTCGAAGGGCGTGAGCGACGCCGAAGGCTAGACCGCATCCGAACCCGATAGCGTGACCGGCTTCGCCGCGCATGACGCCTGTCAGGAGCTCCGCCTCGAACCCGTGGCGGTGCGCTGAAATTGCGAAGAAGGCCGCTGCGGCGATGCAGGCGGCGGAGATGACGATCGTTGCGACGTCGTCATGTCCGCGCCGTTTCGCGCCGGTGGAGATGCCAAAGATCAGGAGAAGCCCGAGGAGGGTGCTGGTGGCGACGCTGAGGCCGTGGGAGCCGATCTCCGAGAACGGCATGATCCAGATATAGGTGATCAGCGTCAGAACGTGCGAGCTCGCCAGTGCGCCGAGGATGAACCGCTTGTCGTCTCGGAGATCCGCGTAGCTCCGGAGGAGAAAGAGGATCATCGAGTATGCGAGGGCGGCGTCCAGGTTGTTTTTCGCGTGAACGGCGTCGTTATGGCTCAGGAAGAAGAGCGCCGCGCCGGGTCCGATGTGTTCGCTTCCGGTCGAGAATACGCCGAAGGTCTGGACGTTGTTTCCGAGGAACCATGCGATGACGGCAAGGCCGACGATAGCGACTAGATCGACATGGCGCGTCAATGCGTTCTGGCTCCATTCATCGATTGCGCTCGAAACGGTTTCTCGGATTATCCAGCTTCGTTCGGTTTCGACAGTCGCACGAGGACGGCGTTAACGTAAGTCCCGACGGAGGCGAAGGAGGCGGGCGGAAGATCCTCAAACGCCCCTCTGCCCCACCGACAGGTCTTGTGAGCTTCGGCGAATTTCCGGAAAGCAACCGCCTTCATCGTCTCGGAGAACTCTATCCCGGCGTGCAAGACGGAGACGAGCTGGCCGCCCGGTTTCAGGAAGGACCAGGCGCGCATGATGTGGTCGATGTCGCGGCCGCGATCGAACGGAGGGTTCATGACGATCACGTCGTAGAGCCGATCCGGCGTGAAGCTGTGGAAGTCCGCGCAGGTGACGGAGCGATAGACGCCTTCGGCGGTCAGCTCGTCGGCGAGATGCGGTTGAATCTCGATGCAATCGACGATCCCGCCGCGCTCGACGGCGCGCCGCGCGAGGTTTCCGGTGCCGGCTGACGGCTCCAGAACGGAGGCGCCCTCCTCGATGTGAAGCGAGCGGAATAGCTCGGTCACGACCTCGGGCGGAGAAGGGAAGAAGCCGAACCGTTTCGCGGGCGTCAGCTTCACGTCGCGGAACACGTCCTTCGCCGCGCGCTCGTCCATACCGTCGGGGATCACGTCGCCGTAGTATTCTGCAAGCGTCAGGTTCGCTTTTCGGACGAGATCGTCGCGAGTGAACCAGAGATGCGCGTTGCCGTTCTTGAAGACGCGGACCTTCATGTAGTCGGAGACATGCTCCGATTGATGGGGCTGGAAACCCGACCTTTCGCGATGGAGCCTGTCGACGATGGAGTAGCAGCCCTCGCGTCCGTCTAGGACGTAGAAGATGCGCTCGATGTCGATCAGGCGGTCTCGCTGGCGGCCCCACTCCATGAAACCACTGTCATTGAAGAGACGATCGAGAATGATCCTCGATCCGATCTTGAAGCCGTTATGGCTCCGGAAGCGGCGATCCAGCGACGAGAAGACGTTGGCGGCGCCCCGCTTCCAGATCATGCCGGCCTCGGCGTGGAGGCGCTGGAAGGTGGCGCGGACGGTGTCTTCGGTGATCTCCGGGACATCGGAAAGCAGATCGGAGCGGAACGCCTCTTTCGCTTCGGCGTCCATCAGCCGGTCGATCCCGGCGAAGTCCGTGAGATGGGTCCAGACGCGGGCGTCCAGCGCCTTACGGGCCGCTTCCATGCTCCTCGCCGGATCGAAGCCGTCGCGGTGGAGCTTTGCGAAGTGGTCGCGCCGCGAATGGTCGGTGCCGTCGTACTCGCATCCGCCCGAAGCGCGCAGCGCGAGGGCGGCGGCTTCTTTCGAGAGGTCATAGGCTGCGTCCAGCGCCTCTGCGGCGGCGCGGTAGGCCGAGAGCGCCGCGTTCCGCTCGCGGCAGGTCTCGGCGATGGTCTTGCGGAAGGCGACGGCGGTTTCTGAGGTTTCATCGAACATGGGCGGCCTTTCTGGGCTTCGGCGCTGGATCGAATCCGACGCGGTCGCGGAGCGAGCCGTCGGCGAACATGGTCCAGCCGGTTTCGGCTTCGAGGTCGAGGTAATCGCGGTAGAGGTCGGGCCGGGTCTCCGCGCCGTGGCGAAGATCTTCCCGGCATCCGAGAATGCAGAAGACGCAGGAGAGGCGACGGTTGCGCGCATAGGCGTGGAAGGGGTCCTGTCCCGCCTCTGCTATGGCGCCGAAGACGTCTGCCTCCGTCATCTCATGGATCGGCAGTGCGTCGTAGACTTCCCTTCCCGCCCGGCTGAGCGCCGCGTTCCGCGTCAAGGTCGAACGTCGCGCCCGCGCCCGGCTTTCTTCGGCGCGAAGGCCGATGCAATTGACGGCGAGCGACGCTCCGCGCGCTCGCATGTCGGCCCGGATGAATTTTTGGATTGGTCCCCGCTTTAGATCGCTCGTGCATTGGCGGGTTGAGGCTGAGGGCCAGGGCGGAACATCGGGGCGAGACGCTGCGCGGCGGCGAACCATCTCGAAGAAGGTTTTTGCGGCGGAGACGACGTGCAACTCGTGGTCAATGGTCTGGCGAATGTGATCCTTCACGTCGCGCCATTCGACATCGCCGAGATCGGCGTGAACGACGACGATCTGATCGGCGGGCGCGATCTCTGAGAGTCGGAGATACATCGCCTGGCTGTCCTTGCCGCCGCTGTGGCTGACATAGAGGATCGCCCCCGCATCGATCAGAGCGGCGAGGGATGGCGCCTTGTCGGTCATGTCCCCTCCCCCATCTCGGCGAGCGCGGCGGCGAGGGCTTTCGGAGAGCGCTCCATCGCCTCCATGCCGTCAAAAAGATCACTGTCGGCGAAGGCGGAGCGGTGATGGGCGCGAGCGCGCTTCTCGACGTTTTCAAGCCCGCAGAGGCCGAGTGGACAGGTTCCGTAATGGCCTTGTTGATCGGCGAGGATGTCGCGCGGCGCGTGGGGGTCGCAGCGATGTCCCGACGGGCGTCGGCACTTGACGCCAACGGGCGCGTTGCAGGAGGGGCATGGGACCTCGAGGACGGGATCGCGCGGCCATTCCTTGCCGCATCGCCCGTCGCGCTGACAGCGGACGGTCACGATCCGCACTTTCCGCACCAGGGCGAGATGAGGTCCCAGATATCAGGTCGGGCGATCTGCTCTCCCTTGGGATCGAAGAACGCGCTGACGAGGGGGGCTTCGCGCGATCCTTTGTGAATGAAGCGCCACGGCGCGCCCGCTTCGTAGAAGGCGATCCCGCCACGGGAGACCGATCCGCCGCCGATGGCGTCGGGCGGCTCCATCAGCGGTGCGGCTCTCGACCATGCGTCCCCCAGATCGCTCATATCGGCGGCGGGGTTCGCCTGTGCGAGCCGCTGGTATTTCGCCCAAGCGATCATCGCGGGCGTCGGGACCGTCTCCCCGGCTCTGTCGTCGGGGATGCGGTCGGCGAAGGGCCGGCCCCGCGCGATACGCGCCGCGTAGGCGCGGATCGCGCGCGGGCTGTTCTCGTCGGTGATGTGAAACCCCGGTTCGTCGTCTCGGACGGCGTAGAGGCTGTAAGTGATCCCCTCGACGCGGTCGCCGTCGATCAGGTCGCCAAGCGCGAAGTCGGCGCCGTCATCGGCCAGAAACGATCCTCGCCCCTTTGGCGAGGCGAGGAAGGCCGTGCGGCGCAGCTCGAAGGCTGTGGCGTCGCGGTAGGGCAGATAGGGCTTCATAAGTGATCTTCCTTGCTGTCGGCGTCCAGCGCCTCTGAGCGGCGCTCTCTGAGGGTCTGGAGGGCTTCTCGGGCGGTTAGGGTCGGATCGTCCTCGAACGGGTCGTAGCCGATAGTCTCGGCGTAGAGACGCGCGACGCGGCGGCGGCTCGGCGGGGTCTTCTCGCCGGTCATGGCCGATCGCCGCGTTGGAGCGCCGCGACGATCTCGCCAAGACGTTCTGTTGGGAGGCGATAAGCGGCCATGCGATAGACGGCGGCGGCGGCGGCGATTTCGCCATCCTCTTCCGCTGCGATCTCGTCCAGACAGAGGCGCAGCGCGGCCCGAGCCTTGGCCTCGGCTTCGCTTTCGACCCGTCGGTTTTCCCAAGCGCCTCCGAAGCTCATGCGAAATGCGGGTCGCATGACGCCGCCTCCTCCGCTTCCGCCCATGTCTCCGCTTCGAATAGCGGGCCGTGGTTCGGATTCGTCGGGTCGTGAGCGATGAATTGGAAATAGGCGTCCTCGCCATAGCGGCGGGCTTCCGCCTCCCACTCCCAGACGGGCGCGACGGCGCGCTCGTCCATCGGGTCCACGCCTTCGGCGTATTCGCAGAAGGTGGCGACCCAGGCGGCGAAGCTGGAGGGGCGTAGCTCGCAACAATGGGTGGCCTCCCCGGCCTTGACGACGAAGCGGTCGAAGACGCGCCCGGCGGCGAGGGGAAGGGCGGAGCAATGGGCGGTGACGTCCAGTCGGATTTCGAAAAACCGGGGCATTACGCACCCTCCCCTTCGCCGTGGCTCCCGTCGCTGATCTCAGCGGCGCGTCTCTTCCAGTCGGAGCGGAGCGTCGGGCGTCCGCCGTCGCTCCATGCGACGCAGTTGGCTAGGAACGCGGGACACCAGACCCAATCGAAGCTGTCGTCGAAGCGATCGAGGTCGCGGTCCGTGAAGCCCTGCCATGCGGGCGCGGCGAATGCGGTCGCGATCTCACGAAGCTCGGCGAAGCCGAACGTCTTGCTGGCCTCCTCGATGTCGCTGTGCAGCGCATGGTCGGCGCTCGCCATCGCGTCGGTGAAGACTTCCCAAATTTCCATTGCGACGGTCAGCTGCTCGTCGCGGGGCAGTCCATCGAAGGCGGGCGTCTCGCTGGCGGGCGCCGGCGTCGCGTCTGGGGCGTTGATCGCCTCGGCCAAGGCGTCGATCTCAGCGGCTTCCATCGGAGTATGCGCGCCGCAATCGGTCGCGATATCGCCGAAGAGGAAGGCCGCGCCCTCAGCTTCCACGTCCCTTTGGTAGTAGCGGAGCGCTGCGAGGATGGTCACGATCTCGCGAGGGGAGAGGGTCGCAGGGGTCATGTCGCGGCCTCCCCTGCCCCTGCATCCGTCTGGCCGCGCGAGACGATATCCCACGCGCGGGTTTTGAATGCGCTGATCCGATATCGCGCGCCGGTTTCCGGACATTCAAAGACGGTTCGCTTTCGGCAACCGGGGAAGCCGTCGATGGCGACGCGGAACGTGTCGCGCCGGCTTCCGTCGGTGAAGGTCAGCGGCTCGGCGAAGCGGATCACGTCGCCTTCGGCGACTTTCCGCGATTGGAGCGCCGCGCGCGCGCGGCACCGTTTGCGCCAGCACAATGCGCTCTCGTTGGTCGTCGGGCTGAGAAGGTCCAGAATTGAGACGGGCGCGCCGCACTCATACGGACCCATCCCTTCGTCCATGTCCTTGTAAAGCCATTCGCCCCGATCCTGACGGGTGAGGAACACGGCGCCGAAGACGTAGGCGCCGTCCTTGTCCATCTGATAGGTCCGGGGCGCGCCGTCGGGGGCGGTCACGGTGGTGCGCACGGCCGCATAGAAGATCGATCCGCGCTTGACGATTTTGACCGGCGCGCCTTTGCGGCTGTCGGTCTCGAAGGTGCAAAGGCGGGCGACCTCCGCTGCGGGGTCGCGGGGCGTTCTGGCGTATCCTGTCCAGCCCATTACGCGGCCTCCTGCTCAGTGGAGGCGGCGGCGACGCGATCCTTGAGGTAATCGACGGCCTTCTGAGCCTCGCCAGCGGCGGCGAAGATGAAGCGCTTGTCGTCCTTCAGGGCCTTCAGCCACGACGCGAGATAGGCGGCGCTGTCCTCGATGTCGGGGGCGATCCCGATTTCGGCGGCGATGAAGCAGGCGCCAATCTCGGCGATCAGCTCTTCGATGGCGTAGGCGCTGCGCTCCCGGCTGAACTCCCGCGCGAGACGGCGTTTTCCGCCGGTCCAGTGCGTCGCCTCATGTCCAAGGGTCGAATAGTAAGCCTCGGCGCTCCGAAACTCCCGGATCGGCGGCATGTGGATTTCGTCCATCGCGGGGATGAAACAGGGATTGCGGTTGCTGGTGATGATCTTTGCGCCGGTGGCGTCGAACCATGCGGCGGCGCTTTCGATCTCGCGCGCGCCGGTGTCGATGCTTGCAGTTTCCGGGTGGAAGGTCTCCGCCAATCCGTCGATCTGGTCGGCGTTGAAAACGCTGTAGGCTTTGGCGTAGCCGCGCGTCTGCTCGTCGCCGTTCTCGTCCGTGACGACGGCGCCGGTTTCGTCCTTCTTCGCGAAGGTTCCGTATTTGACGACAAGGGCGGATTTCTCGCCCTTGCGGACCTGCGCCCCTAGCTCGGCGGCTTGGCGATAGGTCATCCAGTAGGGGGAGCGGTAGCCTTTCTCGGCGGCGACGCACCAAAGCAAAAGGACGTTCATTCCCCGATAGGCTTCGCCGGTCACGCGGAGCGGAAACCCGCCCCCTGCCCCGCCGATCCATCCGTTTTTCCACGGCTTTGTTCCGGCCTCGAGGGCCGCGACTAGCTGGTCGGTGACGGCCTGATGCACGTCGAACCGTTCTTTTCTCTTCGCCATAGGTCTCTCTCCCTGCGCTGGCGTTTCAGGCGGGGAGAGCGAAGCCCCCGCCCCTCACCGGACCCCTGCCTCAAGCGCTGGCTCGCCCCTTGGGCGATGCCGTCTCGCTTCCAAGCGAATGGCCCTGCCATTCGATTTGCGAAGCGAGGCGGACATCGGCCGCCGAGTGGCGATGATCGGGACTGTCAACGGGTCGGAGGCCCCGAAGGAGCGGCCCGCAGCCGACGCAGGAGGCGAGGACACGGGAGGGACCGGAGACGACCGCCGGCACGGCGGGCGCTCGCCTGTTGACCGGCTCGATCAGCGTCGCGAAGGGCGAAGAAGAGAAAGGGAAAGATCGTCGCGCCCGCCCACGCGGGCGCGCCCGCCGCGAACCTCCCGACACGGCCTTGGGCGTGTCGGCTTCATTCAGGGTAAGCGCAGGCGTGGCCGGAGCGCCCTCCCGCCGAGCATCCCTTGGGATGCTCCTGGACAAGGGACCGTCACCCGTAAGGGCGAAGATCCACCGGCGCAGGAGCGCGGTGAAGCGAGGGAGGCGGCGGCTCGGCACGAGACGCCCCCTGCCCTACGCGCAACCAGCTCAGGCGTCGGTTAGCTTCGAGAGCCGGGGAACCCGGCGACTAGGGCCCGGCGCCCTGGGGGGTGGCCTAGGCCTAGATCTCAATAATTGGAGCTTCGTCGGGCATTCCACTTAAGACGAAGACGTAGTTGATCGCGATGAATACTATTGCTATTACAAATGCCCTGAAATAAATAATGGATTCTTTTCCAAGCTCGACTCCCCTTTTCGTCTCGTCATCGGATCTTACCGGCAAAACAAGGTACGAAGAAAAAATCAATTGTAGCAGAAAGGAAACTGGCCAGGTCAGAAGAGTTATTAATATTACAGCGGCGGTAGTCAGAAAGGACATCCGCTTTTCATCAGCTGGTTTATCTATGACTCTAAAAAGCGCGAATCCGGCGATAAGTCCCATAGTTAGATAGTCTTTCACCCACCAGGGCAGTCTCAATCCGACGAGATCAAAGATCCATCCAAACAGAAAGTCCCATATCGGCCGTGTGACTGCCCGCCATGCTTCGAGGGTTTGGTAGATATTCTCTTCGAGGGTCATGAAGCTCCCAACGATGGAGAAGATCCCCATGGCGCCGATAAACGCGAAAACCGCTCGTTCGAGTAGGCCGTTATGAAACTTCATGGCGCGAAAGTAACAACTGCAAAGGCGACGCTCAATCGCGTCGCCTCCCATCCAGTTCAACATCGCTCGGTATGTCGATCCTACCGTCGCGCGTGAGGGCATAGAGAAGCTGCTTCATGCCTATCCCTCGTTTCGCGGCTTCTGCAGCGAACGCTTCCTTCACCGGCTCGGGTACGTTGGTGAAGGAGAGCTGGACGCGCGTCGCGCGCCTTGCGGCCGTGGCGGCGGCTCTGTGAGGGCTTGGCAGGGGTGCAGCGAGTTACTTGGCTTTCTCCGCGACCTTGGGGTCATCGTCGCCCTGGAGCGCTGCGGAGAGGTCTACGTTGATCTTAACCATGTGCGTCGCCCTTGTAGAACTCGATGCCGGCGCGCTCAGCGATATCTTTGAGGACGAAACGGGCGGATTGGAGCGCGCTCTTGGCCGGTGGACCTCCAGAGGACATCATTTCCCGAAAGCCGGTTCGATGGTGGCATACGGCTTTGATGCGAGGCGCCCCTGCCCCATCGATCGCTTCGATGACCGATGCTGTGATGTTTGTCCCCGCTTCAACGTCCATCATGACGACAAAGGCGTTGATGTCCTTGCCGATGTTGTCTCCGACTGCGTTTACATGCGCGAAGGTCTTCAAGGTGCCGAGTGCGTCAGTTTCGGTGGCCATACTCGGGATTAAAACGATGTTTGCGTTCGGGTTTGCGGACGAAGGTCGACCGAGAATTCAGGGAAGTATAGGGAACCGTCCGTTGCCATCCGAGCGCGATATTAATTAGCTAAGAGCGCTTCGCTGAAAAGCGAACAAAACAGGAACATATTGGTTGAAAACACACAGGAGAACCTAAGTGTTCCACGTCACAGCTAATCAATGGGGTAACCCGCGGGTTACCCTAACCTTTCAAGACCGCTCGGAAGGCATCGATGGCGCGCTCGAGTGTTTCTCTCGGAACCTCCGCGTAGTCGACATCGCTTCGAAGCCTGATCTCACCTTTCCGCGCAGTAACCTTCGTCTCCGCAAGCTGAAACTCGAACTTGCGCTTACCCTGGTCGCGCGCCGCGCGCGCACTGGCAGTCTGCATGCGCGGGCCATCGAGAAACGCCTGAATAGTCTCATGCTGAGCGGCCGCATTTGGGGCCGATGCCAGCGCAGACCTGAGAGCCCGAAGATCGCTGCGGCGCTCTGCGATAGCTTTCTCGAGATCGACGCCGACGTTTCGGGCAAGAGCCTTGGGGAACTTCAGATCGTCACCGAGGGCGGCGAGTAGCCTCACAAAGACCCGAATGTTGTAGCGCTTCTGTTTATGAAGGGATCCGTAGAGGCGGCTAACTTGAGCCTCGGGGTTGTCGCCCTCGACGGACGGGTCAGCGGCCGCGGAGATCGCGACCTGCGCCATCTCGGCGAAGGTGAGATCCTCACGGATCACGTTCTCTTCGACCATATCGATGTAGTGCTGGATCCGGAGTGACTGATCGACGTCGATGCGAGCGAGAACGAGGCCGAACCTGTCGTCGCCGGTCTCGGCGAAAAGCGATCGCAGTGCTGTGAGGCGACGCCAACCCTTCTTGAGCTGCAGTGATCCGTCGGCGCTGCGGTAGAGTTCGACCGGCTCCTTCTGGCCAAAGGACCGAAGCGAGGCCTTCAGCTCATCCATCTCATCTGAGGTTTCAACGCCAGCAAGATCGATCCTGTCTCGAGGCAAATCGCTGGTCGATACATCGGCGAGGGGGATGCGCTCAATGAGCAGACCGTCCTCCCTTGCGCTACGGAACGCCTTTGCGTCCTGCGCATTCAGCTTGCGCGCTTCGACTTTGGCCTCTGTACTATCGGCCAGGCTCTCGGCGGTCTCGCGCACTGCCGCCGACATGGGGCCGCTGCCCCTCTGGCGCTCAACGGGTTCGCTCACGCTGGCAGAAATTCTGAAGCGGCTCTTTTTACGGTCACCCATGGGTTACCCTCCTGCGCGTTCGGATCGCCGGCGCCACGCGGCGATCAGCGTTTGATGGAACTCAGCGTAGGCCTGATCAAAGGACTGGCGCGCTCGCTTCCATGTTTCTCTCGTCATCTGACGGTAGTCTTGTTCGTAAATTGACGACTGGAAACGACCGGACTGCTCTACGGCGCGCGTGAGTTCGATTGCGTGGACGCAGACATCTTCGCGAAAGACGTTTCGGAAGGCGGCCATCATCGCCTGATGCAACTCATTGGATTGCTCGTAGCGGGTCATGAGTATTCGGACATCCTCGAACGTCTTTGGAAGCTTGATCCCAGCGTCAGCGGCGATTTCGTCAAAGCCCGTCGAGATATCTTCCAGCGCATCGCCAAGCTGACCGAGAAAGCTGGTCGTGGAGTCATACTCCCAGTAGCCCGGCCCCGATGGAATGTAGAGGATGTCCGCAGCGAAGGCCGCATTCAGCGACTGATATCCGATCGCCGGGGGGCAATCGAAGATGACGAGGTCGTATTGATCTGTCGGAAGCTCATCGAGGTAACGCGAAACGCATCCGAAGAAGGACCATGCTTTATGCGCGGACCTGTATTGAGCTGAAGCGAATTCGACAAAGGCCGCATTCGCGCAGGAGGGAATGATGTCGATCGTCGGCCAGCAGGTCTTGTGGATGAAGTCCTGCACGCGGTTCGATCCCACCGACACAACGTCCTCTGGAAGTTCATCGGATGTGGGGTAGGGGCAGTCATCGGGATCGTCGAAGCTGGCTGCAATGCGGTCAGCCTCACGACAGAGATCGCGGCACATGATGCCCCACACCGTGTTTTCTTCCCGCACCTCGGTCAGGCCCATCGAATGCGTGAGCGTCGCTTGCGGATCAAAATCGATCACAAGCACCCGGTAGCCGTCGAGGGCGGCGGCATTCGAGAGATGCTGGGCGACGACGCTCTTACCGACACCACCCTTGAAGTTGGCCACGGCTACGCGCATGGCGCGACCTGCCGGTCTTTCCGGCACAAGCTGCTTACCCTTGAACCTGAGGCGCCGCCGAAGCTCATTGATCTCATCCAGAGAGAACCAGCGCTGGCGCCCGCCATCGTCGAGAATTGAACCTTGGGGGAGGGAGGGGTCGTCGGCGATCTTCTTTCTGAGCGTGTCAGCCGGAATATCGAACATGAATGTGCTCATCTCCCAGATGGAGAACGGTCTGAGCGATTTCACGTCCTCTGGCGAGAACGTCTCTCTTCTCACGGCGGCTTGCTGGGAGAGCGAGCGCTCATTCATCAGCAGTAAATGTTCATGATCACGCATGAGGGCCTCTTGCAAATTCGGGCGTTCGGCGTAATAACGCGAATATGAAGTTTTGGAAATCGGCAAATCAGAGATTGCTCACACAGATGCCGATTCGCGATGACGGCGGACGCGCGACCTCATCGACACCGGGATTAGGTGACACCTTTCCGGCAATCACCATTTATAGGGTGACAGAGCTACCTGGATAGGGTGACAGCTACTTGTCACACTTTACCATAGCACCTCTGATAAATCAGGATTTGAAATTCGTCTTATTTCAACTTCCTTGACAAAATACGGGATTTTCCTTTCTCTGAACGAAATAACAGAACGCGTTCGAATCGTGACGCGCATTCCGAGCAGACAAGCGGCAGAGACCGCAGGAGAAACGATGCAGGCGAAAATCAATGCAAACGGGGAAGCTCGTCGGACGTGATGCGTCCGTACGCAAATACGACATTCTGACGGCTCTTGCTGTTTCAGGACTTTCGGGAGGCAAGCATAGCTCAGTCAGCATGCTGAGACTGATCTCGTTGATAACCGCTCGCTACAACTGGCGGGCGGACGAGGTCTCGATAGGGCAATCCGATCTCGCCAAGCTTTGGTCGGTAGATATCAGAACTGTTAAACGTGAGATGAAGCGACTGCAGGAACTGGGCGTCCTAACAGTAAAGCGAGCCGGGGCTCGCGGCCGCGTAAGCGTCTACGCTCTGAATCAGGACATTCTGGATAAGATTACCGCATCGGCATGGGAGTGCGTTGGCAGTGATTTCGAACATCGGATGAGCGAACAGCGAGATATCGCAGCCAAGCAGGCCGAGATGAAGGTTGTCCAATTTCCAACATCGATTTGCAGTGGTCTGTGGGGCAGGGCGCAATCCTGGCTCGCCAAGAAGGATCCTGCGCGTTTCAACGCCTGGTTTCGGAACCTCGAGTTCGTTTCGTTGAGTGACGATGTGATCAGCCTGAGAGCGCAAAGTGAGTTTCAGGCGAACTATCTCAGGAGCCGGCTTACTGGGGAGATCGCTGAAGCTCTCGCCGTTTACCAGCCGGTTCCCCCGCGCATCGCGATCATAGTTTAGGCGGAGTTCGGCGACGCGTGCTCCCTTTCAATCGCGTATCAGAACAGATCGCCCGCCTCGTTCCGTTCCACCGACCCGGCGCGATAGTATTTCATCGCCTGTCGTGGCGAGCGATGGAGGGAGAGCGCCATCGCGTCCCCGATATGCTTCCCGCGCTTCCCGGCCTCCGTCATGAAGCCGCTGCGAAAGCCGTGCGGGGAGGCGTAGTCCGGCTCATACCCCGCCTCCACCAGGCGCCCGCGCAGGATGTTGGCGATCTGGCGCGGGGAGATGCCGGCGGCGGTGACGACCCCGTGCCGGCTGATCGCGCGGAAGACGGGTCCGGTCGCCACCTGCGCCTCCTCCAGCCAGGCGTGGAGGAGGACGGCGGCGCGGCCGCGGGTGGCGAGGGGCGGGGTATCCTCCGCCTCCGTCGTTTTTGTGGTCGCGAGGTGGAACGGGATGATTCCTTCGCCCGCAAACCGCGTCAGGTCCAGCATCTCGAAACGGAGCGCGGAAAGCTCCGATGCGCGGCGCCCGCCGGTGGCGAAGGCGAAGGCGAAGAGCGCGCCGTCGCGCAGGCCCCGGATATCGCGGGGCAGGGCGGCGATCAGCGTCTCCAGCACCTCCGCCGTAATCGGATTGCGGCTGTGGGGCTTTTGCTTGACGCCGCTCGCGCGGCGGGCGGTGCGCAGGAGCTCGGCGACGCGGGGATCGGCGAAGGGGCTCTCTTCGCCTTGTCGCCGATGGAGCGTGCGCCAGGCGCTGATCCGGCGGTTCAGCGTGGCGGGGGAGGGGGCGTCGAGCTCGCGCCTAACCCCGGCCGCGATCATCGCCTCCGCCGCTCGACGCGCGGGGTCGTCTGGCGCGGCGTTCGAAAGATCCTCCGCGTGGTCGAGGATGAAGGTCGCCGCCACTTCCGTCGTCTCCGGCCATCGCAGCGCCTCGCCGTACCGCGCGAGACGCCAGGCGGTGAGATAGCGCATGTCCGTCTCCATTGCGCGGAGGGTGTTGCGGCGCGACCCCGCGGCGAATACTCGCTCCAGCCGGTCGAGATCATGGGCGGAGAGAAGGTTCGCTGCTGGCGGCAGAGCGGGGAGCGGGGTAGGGGGCATCGGTAGGCTTTCAGACTGTCCCGGACGTCGAAAAGGCTAGCTTAAGGCTGCAATATTATCAATTACCGATAATAGGACATTATCGGAATTATAATTGCATTTCTCAAGACGCTCCTGTAGACGCGAAAAATAGTCGTATTTCCGCAATTGATGGCGTATAGTTCTGATATTACATCGTGGAGAGAGCGATGATCGATGTCCAGACGCATTACCTTCACCGCATCGACGCTCCGGCGCGGGCGCGCCGCTGGTATGGGTTGAGGCTGACCCGGTCCCTGTTCGGAGAGCCGATGCTGATCCGGTCCTGGGGGCGGATTGGCGGGCGCGGCGCCCGCCATGCGGTGGAGACCCATCCGAGCGCGGCGTCGGCGGAGGCGTCGCTGGCGGCCTGGCGGCGGGCGAAGCTGCGGCGGGGCTACGCTCCGGCCTCCGGGACCGCATCTTGATATCAATGCAATCAATGATATCATCGCAGTCGAACTGAAGCGGAGGCGACATGGCCAGCCTGACAATCAGAAACCTCGACGAAGGCGTGAAGCGCCAGCTGCGGGTGCGCGCGGCCGAGCGCGGCCGCTCGATGGAGGAGGAGGCGCGGGACATCCTGCGCAAGGCGGTGGACGAAGCTCCGGCGCGCCGCGACCTCGCCGCCGCCATCCGGGCGCGCGTCGCGCCGTTCGGGGGGGCGGAGATCGAGACCGTCCCGCGCGAGCCGATGCGCGCGCCGCCCGGTTTCGACTGACCCGAAGCGGCGCGCAGCGTGATCATCCTCGACACCAACGTCGTGTCCGAACTTCTGCGGCCGGCGCCTGAGGCGCGGGTCGAGGCGTGGCTGGCGGCGCAGGACGGGTCCGCCGTTTACCTGACGACGGTGACCGAGGCGGAGCTGCGCTACGGCGCCCGCATCATGGCGAAGGGGCGGAGGCGCGAGGCGCTGGCCGCCGCGCTCGATCTGATCCTGGATGAGGATTTCGCGGGGCGCATCCTGCCTTTCGGGCGGGAGGCGGCGAAGATCTACGCTTCGATCGCCGCCGAACGCCGGGCGGCGGGGCGCCCGATCAGCCAGTTCGACTGCCAGATCGCGGCGATCGCGCAGGTGGCGGGCGCGACCCTCGCGACCCGCAATGTCCGGGATTTCGACGGTTGCGGGATCGGGATCGTCGATCCCTGGGGGCCGGTTGACGCAGAGCCAGACGGCGCGTGAGCGACGACGAGGACGACGAAGACCTGCCGTGGTTCGTCCGTCCCGTCGAACCGGAGGAGGACGACGCCGCCAAACCGACATCCAGATCAACGTCCGAGGCCGGGACGCTGGAGGGGTGGCGGGCGGCGGAGGCGGCGAACGCATCGGCGCTGGCCCGCGCCGCGGCGGCGCTGGCGCGGCTGGACGAACGGGGCCGGATGGGCGCGCCGATCGGTCGCCTGACGGCGCGGTTCGCGGCGGAGCTGATGCGCCGGGACGGCCGCATGATCCGGGCGGAGACGCTGGCGGCCCATGCGCTCGGCGCCGCGCCGGAGGCGGCCTCTGTGACCGGGGACGAGCGCTATCGCGCCGGCCGCTGGATCATGCGGCGGCTGGAGCGGCGCGCGACGTTCGAGGGGACGCCCGACATCAGAAGCTGGCTCGGCTGGACGGCGTCGGCGCGGACGCCGGAAGCGGCGCTTCGCGCGGCGATCCCGCGCGCGGCGGGCGCGGACGAGCGCATCGCGCGATGGCTGGCGTTGAGGGAGGAGCTCTCGCCGTTGCACCCGCTGACCCGGGCCGCGGCGCTCGGGCGCGAATGGGCGCGGGAAGGGCCCGCAAGCCCGGACCAGGCGCTGATCGCCGCGCTCGTCGCGGCGAAAGCAGGCGGAGAGACGGTCGGCGCTGCGGGCGCGCCCTTCACCCCCGCGGCCTTTCGCTTTCCGCTCCGCCCGCGCGCGGCGGCGCGCGATCTGGCGGACTGGCTCGCGGCGGCGGAGGACGGCGCTCTTGCGGCGCTCCGCGAGCTGACGCGGATCGCGGAGTGGCGGGGCTGGGCGTTGGCGGCGGTCTCCGGCGCGCCGCGCGCCGCGCTGGTCGAGGCGTTTGCAGCGCATCACGCGCTGTCCGTGGAGATGGCGGCGCGGGAGATCGGCAAGTCGAACCGCCGCGCGCGCGAGCTGATCGGGGAGGCGGAGGCGGCGGGCCTGGCGCGCGAGATCACTGGCGGCGCGTCCTTTCGGTTCTGGACGGCGCGGCTGTGAGCGCCGCCGAATGGATTGACGCCTGGGGCGGTCCGCTGGACGCGCTTCTGGATGCGGCGCGGGCGGGCAGGGTGGATCTGGCGCGGGTTTCGATGGCGGCGCTGGCGCAGGCCTGCCTCGATCGGATCGCCGCCGACCCCTCGCTCGCGCGCCGCGCCGATCAGGTGGCGCTGGCCGCGACGCTGACGGAGATGAAGGCGCGGCTCCTGATACCGGCGGAAGCGGCGGCGGCGGAGCGGGAGGCGGAGCGCCTTCGCGCCCGGCTCGAAGCCTTGGCCGAGGCGCGAGATCGCGCTGAGCGGCTTCTGGCGCGGGACAGGTTGGGGCGAGACGTCTTCGCGCGCGGCGCGCCGGAATGGGAGGACGCGGCGGAGATCGCGACGGGAGCGCTGGACGTCGATCTTCTCAGGCTTGTGCGCGCCTACGCCCGGCTGCGGCTGTCAGAGGAGGCGGGCGCGCCGTTGGAGGTTCGCAAGGTGCTGGCGATGACCCTGCGCGAGGCGCTTGAGGCGCTTGGCGCGGCATTGGAAGGGGAGGACTGGGCCGATCTTGGATCGCTGATGTGGGGCGCCAGCGTTCGGGTCGGCGACGAGCGGCGGTCCAGGGAGGTCGGTGCAAGGTCGCGGCTGGCGGCTGGGTTCGCGGCGGCGCTGGAATTGGCGCGGACCGGATCGGCGGAGATCCGGGAGGACGGCCGGGGAGGGGTGCAGGTGCGCCGGAGAGAGCGAATGTGAGAATGCCAACCGGCCTGTTGAGCGACGCTCGCTAATTGGCGTCCGGGGCTTTCGACACCTCGATAAGTTCGCGGCCGCCCGCCGGAGACCACAGGGATCGGAGGCGGGTGGATGTTCGCGACGCTGAACGGCAGCTGCGGTCAGGAGCGCCATTCACCAGTCCTTAGACCTTCACTTCGTCGTGGATCTCCGCGGGCCCCAATTGTGACAGGAAACCGAGCCTTTATTCAAACATAACGGCTACATAGGATTGTTAATTTGAAAAGTGTAGAATAGTGTAAAGCAGTGTATCGAGGTCGAATATAAGAGGACAAAGTGACCGAAGAAAAATCTGAGACTGTACTTGACCGCGCTGAGCTTCTTGCGCTCACATCCGAGATCATCTCCTCTCATGTTTCGAACAACGCCGTGAACCAAACCGAACTCCCATCAATGATCGAGACGGTGTTCGGTACTCTGCAAGGCCTCGCCGAGCCCGTCGCAGAGGAGGAGCCGGTTCCTGAACCCGCCGTGCCGATAAAGAAGTCCGTCACCGACGAGTATCTGATCTGTCTCGAGAATGGAAAGAAGCTGAAGATGCTCAAACGCCACCTCTCTACGGCGTTCGACATGACGCCTGAGGAGTACCGGACGCGCTGGGGGCTTCCATCGGACTATCCAATGGTCGCGCCGGCTTATGCGCGAAAACGCCAGGAACTCGCCAAGAAGATTGGCCTGGGTCGGAAACCTGCAAAGCGCGGTTCCGCCAAGAAAAAGTAGACGGCTCAGCGCGTAGGTCGCTTTCGAGGCGATTGTCGCTCTGATCGTGAGCGAAACGTTCAGATCGATCTTATCGCCGAGCCTTGGGTTTTAGTCGCTAGGGGCGGATTCCCGCCGTTCGCCGCAGGCGCGAGACGGCCACGCTTCGACATAGCAAGCTGACGTTCATGAGAGCTAGAAGCCCGGTCTTTCGCTATCCGCCGAATGACCAGTTCGAGCCCGATCTAATGTTTGCGGCACCGGACATGAACTTCGGCAAAACGCCATAAGCGGACGTCGAAGACCGAGGTGCTGTCCAGGCTTGACCTTCGTAAAATTCTTGAAAAGCACGGCAGCGTTTCCTTTTCAGTGTAAGCGGGAGTGCCGACAAAGATGCGAATGCTGCATGCACGAAGTAGAGTGAGCTTAGCCAAAGACCCGCTCCAAAAGACACGATAGTCCAGCATCAACCTGCTTTTTCGAGTGCATTCAGAATCTCACCCAGATTGTGCTTGAACATCTCCAAATAGCTTGTCGCTGGCCCTCCGCGCGTCGACAAAGCATCCGAAAAGAGCCGACCGCCAATCGACAGACCGGTTTCGTCTGCGATCTGCTGGACGAGTGCGGGACTAGTGATGTTTTCAACGAATAGAGCGGCGACTTCCTGGTCGCGGATTTGCTTGATCAAAGAGGCGAGTTCTTGCGCCGACGGCTCCGCTTCGGTGTCGATCCCAACAGGGGCGAGGAAGTTCAGGTCGTACGCGTCCGCCAGATATCCGAAAGCGTCATGCGCGGTAACCACCGTGCGGCGGTTGGCCGGCAGAGCCGAAAGCTGCTCTTTCGTCTCGGCGTCGAGGGCTTCCAGCTCCGCAATGTAAGTATCGGCGTTCGCTTTGAAGTCGGCGGCGTGGTCGGGCATCGCCTCTGTCATCGCGGCGGCGATGTTGCGGACGTAGATCGCGCCGTTGCCGAGCGCGTTCCATGCATGCGGATCGACCTCGCCGTCGACCATTACGGGGATGACGCCTTCGGTCGCGACGTAAACGGCGGCCTTGGTTCCGGATTCCGAAATCAGCGTATCGGACCAGGTCTCGAAACCGAGGCCGTTCACGAAGATCACGTCGGCTTCGGCGACGGCGGTCGCGTCGGCCACTGAGGGTTGATAGACATGCGCGTCCGCATCCGGCCCGACGATCGTGGCGACTTCCGCATGGTCGCGCACGACCTGTTCCACCATATCGCCGAGAATGGAGAAACTGGCGACGACTTTGATGTCATCGGCGACGGCGGGGAACGCCGACGTCGCGATGCCGAGAGCGGTGAGAACAGCGGCGAAGCGTTTTTTCGTATTCATCGAGAGCTTTCTTTCGTGAAAGAGCGCGCAGGGCGCGTGGACGTTTCATCGACCGGATCGCGTCGGCGAATGGCGAAGCCGTGCGGTCCGATCAGCAGGGATGCGAAGAAGATTACGCCCGCGGTCAGCACGATGGCCGGGCCGGAGGGCGTCTCCGGAAGGAGATACGACAGCGTTAAGCCGAGCCAACAGCTCCCCAGCGCGAAGAGAAATGTTAGCCCAAGCTGCCCGGTGATCGTGCTGGACCAGTAGCGCGCCGACGTGGCGGGCAGGATCATCAGGCCGACTGCCATCAGCGTGCCGAGCGTTTTGAACGCCGCCAGAAGGTTCAAGACGAGGAGAAGCATGAACGCCTGCTCGACAAGCCAGGGCCGCGTGGTCCGGGCTTCGAAGAAAACGGGGTCGCAAGTGCTGACGATCAACGGTCTGAGCAGCACGGCGAACGCCGTCAGCGTCACCGTCGCGACACCGCCAACCAGTATGAGCGAGGCGTCGTCGATCCCGAGTATGGACCCGAAGAGAAAGCTCTTCAACGGTACGGCCGATCCCGCCGCAGACAAAATGAAGATGCCAACAGCGAGCGCGATCAAGTACAGCGATGCTAGCCCCGCGTCGCTCCGCAGTATCGTCTTTCGGGCGATAAGCGCGGTCAAAACCGCCACGCCGACGCCCGCGATTAAACCGCCGATCAGCAGCGAGAAAACCGAGAGACCCGCCGTAACGAAGCCGATGACGACGCCCGGGGTGATCGCATGGGCCATCGCTTCCCCCGCGAGAGAGAGGCGCCGCAGGACGAGAAACGCCCCAACCGGCGCCGCCGACGCCGACAGAACTGTCGTCGCGACGAAGGCGCGGCGCATGAAGGCGAAGCTCCACATCTCCGACAGAAGCTCAAACATGGCCGCGCTCCGTCTCCGCGGAAGGTCCGCGGAACATCCACGCCGCCTGACTTTCGGAGAGATATCGCTGCGCAATCAGGCGATCTGGCGTCAAAACCGCATCGACTGGACCGTGAGTCGCGCGCCGGTCGCCCAGAAGCAAAGCTCGGTCGCAATGATCTAGAACGGAGGACAAGTCGTGGATAACGAGGATGATCGCTCGTCCCTCGGACCGCCAGTGATCGATCAGCGCCAGTAAATGCGCCTCCGTCGTTTGATCGACAGCGGCGAAGGGCTCGTCAAGTATGATGAGCGGCGCATCCTGCATGATCAGTCGCGCGAAGAGCGCGCGCTGCAACTGTCCGCCGGACAGGGCGTTCAGCGACCGGTCCGCTATGTCCCGAACCCCCGCCGCGGCCAGCGCCGCGTCGACCTTGATCGTCGCTGCGCCGTTAAGGCGGCCGGTGAGCCCGAACCCTTTCCACGCGCCCATGGCGACCAAATCTTGCACCCGGATGGGAAAACGCCAGTCGAACTCGGTCATCTGCGCCAGATAGCCGATCTCGCGGGGTGGACGGCCGGGCCATGAAAGCGTCCCGGCCATCGGCTTGACCAGGCCGAGCAGCAGTTTCGCGAAAGTGCTTTTGCCCGAGCCGTTCGCCCCAAGCACCGCGAGCGTCTCGCCGGGCTCCACGTCCATCGAAAGACCTCGAAAGAGCGGCAGATCAGGATAGCCGAGCGCGAGATTTCTGATCTTCAGGACGGCTGACATCACAGAACCGCCAGAATGCAAAGCCAAAGCGCCGCCGACGCGCCTAACGCGCAGCCGAGGAGGGACGCCAGGCTCATGCCGGTCAGGCAGAAGCCGGACCTGATCGTCTCCGGTTTATTTCGCTCCAGATCGCTCGCGCCGTCCATCGCCGCCTCCAGTCGGACTGAGGCTGAGGGCAAAGCGGGACATGTCGCCGGCTGACGCGTCGAGCATTATCATCTTCCCCCGGAGCACCCCGCCCGGTCGAGTTCATATCGCGATGGCAGGTCTCCTGACTCGCGGATCGCCGCTTCCCCGAACCTTCCCGGGTAGCCGTTTCTTCGGCCGCCCAGTGGTCTACCTCGGGGTCGCTCACCGCTTACAGTTGCGGGGGCAGTCGCGGGTTTGGCGCTTTGAAGCGGCGCCGCACCGCGTTCCCATTTCATCCCGTCGACGCAAAGTCTTTGGGAACCATCGAAAGCAGATAACGCCGCTCGCCGCCTGCGGTCAACAACTGTAAGCGGCCAAGACGGGATCAACCCCGGCGCATCAGATACGTGTCCATGATCCACCCATGACGCGCGCGCGCCTCAGCGCGCGCGGCCAAAATGCGCGGCGTCGCCTCCGCCAACGATCCCCGAACGAGGACTTGCTCCTCCATCCCAAGGAAGCCGCCCCACCAGATTTCGACGTCTTCGGGCGGCAGGCTTTGAAAACTGCATTGCCCGTCCAGCATGACGGCGACCGTGTCGGCTCCTTTGGGCCAGCCGTGATCGCGCAGCCGGCGGCCTGTCGTTATCACCACCGCGCCATTGATTGCATTGAAGGGAATGGCGTGCGCGGCGGTCAGCGCCTGAAGCGCGCTGACGCCGGGCACGACCTTCACCTGCGGCTTCGGGTTCAGGCGTTCGGCGATGCGCAACGTGGAATCGTATAAACCCGGGTCGCCCCAAACCATGAGCGCCACTGGACCGTCGGGTCGCCGCGCGGCTATCCTTTCGGCCCATATGGCCGCGATTTCGTCATGCCATTTTTCGACGCGTTCGTCATAGGGCAGCGCATCGTCGCGCACCGGCATGTCGAACTCCGCCACCTCGGCGGCGCTTCCCATTGCGGCGAGTATCTCACGGCGCCGCTCAGCAAGGTCGGATTTGCCAAGGCCTTTGCGCGGAAGCAGAACCAGCGCGGCCTCCCTCAACGCGGCGCGTCCTTCGAGCGTTAGGTGCTCTGGATTCCCGGTTCCGATCCCGACGAGCCGCAAGTCAATCATGGGCGTCGCCAGCGATCATGTGAAAGAACGTACCTGTGACCCCGCCCCGCCGCGATCCCGTCTCCGACACAAGGCCGCCATCGGCGTCCATGACGGTTGCGAGCGGTTCGTCCGGTTGATCGAGGATAGTCGAATAATGGAACTCATGCCCGCGGAGTGCGGCTCCCTCTGGATGGCCGAGAACTGGGGCATGGAGAACGGCGCGACGATAGCCGAGATGGAGTTTGCGTTTCTCATAGGAGGTCACGAGGCCTAGCAGTCCCGTCATCTCGTGCCGAACCCCCTCTTTGTCGATCAGGGCGGCGCCGAGCGCCATGTAGCCACCGCACTCGCCATGGACAGGCTTTGTTTCCGCATGTTTGCGGAGCCCGTCGCCGTAGCGCGTCGCCGCCGCTAATTTCCCAGCGTGCAGTTCGGGATAGCCGCCGGGTAACCAGACGAGATCAGCGTCTACGTCCGGGGTCTCGTCGGCAAGTGGGGAGAAGGGGAGAAGCTCCGCGCCCTTCGCCCGCCACGCATCCAGAAGATGCGGATAGGCGAAGGAGAACGCCGCGTCCTGCGCTATCGCAATGCGCTGCGCGGGCGGCTCGATCGCGCTGGCGCCAGGGCCGGCGCCGTGGCCGGTAGCGGCGGTGCGGATGGCTGCGAGATCGACATGTTCGCTCAGAAAAGCCGCGTAGCCGGCGATGGCGGCGTCGAGATCGGGATGCTCCACCGCCTGCACAAGGCCTAGATGCCGCTCCGGAAGCGCGAGATCGCCGCGCCGAGGAAGCGCGCCGAAGACGGGCAGCCCGGCTCGTTCCATTCCGAGCCGGGTCAGGCGCTCATGACGAGGGCTGGCGACGCGATTCAGGATGACGCCGGCGATCGGCAGATCCTCGTCATACTTCGCAAAGCCCAAAGCGGCGGCGGCGGCGGATTGCGCCTGACCGCCCACGTCGAGGACGAGGACAACTGGCCAGCCCATAGCCTTCGCCGTCTCCGCGGAGGAGCCAAAGCCCATGCGGCCTTTTGTGGCGACACCGTCGAAGAGGCCCATGGAGCCTTCGGCGACGCAGATATCCGCTCCCGCCCCTTTCGCCGCGATAGCGCCGAACAGCCCCTGATCCATCGCCCAGGTGTCGAGGTTGAAGGACGTCCGACCCGTCGCCGCCCGGTGAAAGGCCGGGTCGATGTAGTCGGGCCCGGATTTGAACGACTGCACGCTCAAGCCTTTATCGGCGAGGGCGCGGAGGAGGCCGAGAACCACAGTGGTCTTACCCGCGCCTGACGAGGGAGCCGAGACCATCAAGCCCGGGGGATATGCTCTGTCAGTCATCGCCTTCACTCCATTCCGCCCAGGGACTCTCCGCCGATTGCGGCCGGTATCTGCGATCATAGTCCGCCGCATAGAGACGGCTATCGGCGAAGTCCGCCTCCCCCAGCGCCCTCCCGACGATAATCGTCGCGGTTCGCTTGACGCCGTCCGGCATCGCCGCTTCGACGGAGGCGAGCGTCGCGCGGATGATGCGCTGGTCCGGCCATGTCGCGCGCCAGACGACTGCGACCGGGCAGTCGGCACCGTAGTGGGGCGTTAGGTCGGCGACGACGCTCACGAGGTTCTGAATGGAGAGGTGGATCGCCAGCGTCGCGCCGGTTGACCCAAAGGTGGCGAGGGTTTCGCCCGAAGGCATGGTGGAGGCGCGCCCTGGCGTGCGGGTTAGGACGACGGATTGCGCCACGCCCGGCAGCGTCAGCTCCGTCCCCAGCGCGGCGGCGGCGGCGGCGAACGCAGGGACGCCTGGGGTGACAGTGTAGGGCACGCCCATCTCCCTCAGGCGCCGCACCTGCTCCCCCATCGCGGACCAGACGGAGAGGTCGCCGGAATGAAGGCGGGCGACATCATGGCCGGCTTCGGTCGCGGCGGCGATCTCGGCCATAATGGCGTCGAGGTCCATCGGCGCGGTGTTCACGATGCGCGCACCTTCTTTGCAGTGGGACAGCACCGCCTTCGGGACCAGCGATCCCGCATACAGGCAGACGGGGCAGCGCGCGATCAGATCGCGCCCCCTTAGCGTGATTAAGTCAGGCGCGCCCGGACCGGCACCGATGAAATGGACGGTCACGCTTCCGCTCCTTTCGCGATTGCGCAGGTCGCCATGCCGTCGCTGGAAACCGCACGGGCGCCAAGAAGGCGCGCGCCCGGTCCGGCCGCCGCCAACGCCGCCGCCTCTGCCACGCTACCGACGCCGTGCGCCTTTAGCGATACGGCGGAGTTTGTCCGCGTAGTCTGAGTTTGGAGCGTCTCCGGCGCGATCGCGCGGACGGAGATGCCGATATCGTCCGCGAAATCGATGAATGCTGGTTGGTCCGCTTTTTCGGCTACGGTCGCAACCATAGTTGCGCCGCCGCCCGCCTTCTGAAAGGCGTCGGCTAGGCTCTCCGCCGTGGCCGATGCGCGGAACCCAAACCCCGCGGCGATCACAGCGTCGCCCGCCATTGGGTGATTGGATAGCCCGTCTTCCAGCCGCGTTTGGGGCCTAGGGGCACGGTCTCTGACAGTTCGATCCGCATGAGTTCGCCGCCAAGCCGCGCGGACCAAGCTGCGAGCAGCGCCTCCGACTCTAGGGTCACTGCGTGGGCGACCAGCCGCGCGCCTCGCACTCGCTGGGCCAAATCGGTTAGTAGATCGTCACTCAGCCCGCCGCCGATGAAGATCGCGTCCGGCGCGTCTAATCCGTCCAATGCCGCGGGCGCCTCGCCTTGGATCACCTTGAGCCGATCGACTCCGAGGCGCGCTGCATTGGCGCCGATCCGCGCGGCGCGGTCAACGCGAGATTCGACGCTTACCACCTGCGTCGACGGATGCGCCAGCAGCCATTCAATGGCGATAGAGCCGGAGCCGCCGCCAATGTCCCATAGCGTCTCATACGGTTTCGGCGCGAGGGCGGAGAGCGCGAGGGCGCGCACTGGGCGCTTGGTGATCTGACCATCAGTTTCGAAGAACTCGTCGTCGATACCGCTGGCGCGTGGGATTGCGGCGCCATCTCCGTCGAGGTCGATCGCGATGGCGACCGGGTGGGAGAAGGTGGTCTCCGGCGGCGCATCCGCGGGCATCGCGGTGATCCGCTCGCGCGGGCCGCCGAGCGCCTCCAGCACCGTCAGGCGGCTCGCATCAAAGCCCTCGGCGGTGAGATAGTCGGTGAGTTCAGCGATGGTCTCCCCGTCGCGAAGTAGCGCGATGACGCGGACTCCGCTCGCTAGATAGGGCTTGAGGCGCGTGAGCGGTGCGGCGTGAAGACCGAGACAAATCGCGCCCTCTAACGCCCAACCCATCCGCGCAGCGGCGAGGGAGAAGGTCGAGAGGCCGGGAAACGACCGCCACTCGTCAGCATCGAGCGATCGCGCGATGACTGCTCCGGCGCCAAACCAGAAGGGATCGCCTGAGGCGAGCGCGACCGTCGGGCGCCCGCGAAAGCCCATGAGGATCGGAAAGCCGTCGGCGAATGGGACGGGCCACTCGACGGTCTCCGCGCGCGTCTCGCCGATCAGCGCCAGGTGACGGCGCGCGCCCATAACGACCTCGGCCGTCGCCAACGCGTCGCGGCTTGCGGCGGAGAGACCATCGAGGCCATCCTCGCCGAGGCCGACGATGGTCAGCCACGGCTCGCGCGAGGACATATCGGAGATGTCGACCAACCTACTGATCCTCGCCGGAACGCTGGAGGCGCGGGCGCTGGCCGGGGCCGTGGCTGCGCGCGGGATGCGGGCGACGGTGTCCTTCGCGGGCCGGGTTGCGCGCCCGGCACCTCATGATCTCCCTCAACGGATCGGTGGGTTCGGCGGTGCGGCGGGGCTGGCGCGGTATCTGGCTGAAGAGCGGATCACCCATGTAGTCGACGCGACCCATCCCTTCGCCGCCCAGATGAGCCGCAACGCTGTCGCCGCTTGCGCCGAAGCGGGCGTTCCGCTCATCGCGCTGACGCGCCCTGCCTGGAGCGAGAAGCCCGGCGACCAGTGGCGTTGCGTTGCCGACATCGCGAGCGCGGTAGCGGCTCTGGCTCACCCCCGGCGGAACGTGATGCTCGCAGTGGGTCGAATGCATCTCGCGGAGTTCGCGGCCAATCCACAGCACCGCTACCTTCTGCGGCTGGTCGATCCGCCCGCCGTCCCGCTCCCCTTTCCAGAAGCCGAGGTCATCATTGCGCGCGGCCCCTTCGACGAAGCGTCCGACCGCGCGTTGATGGAGGCGCATGGGATCGACTTGGTCGTCTCGAAGAACGGGGGCGGCGCTGGGGCCAACGCCAAGATCGCCGCCGCCCGATCGCTCGGCCTTCCAGTCGTCATGATCGATCGTCCGCCGCAGCCCGAACGGCGTGAGGTCCATGATGTGGAGGCGGTTTTCGACTGGCTCTCTCACGCGGGTGCCGATCTTGGCGTGTAAACGAAGGGCCCGCCGTCCCGCTTGATCATCCTCGTTGCAGAAGAGCCGATGAGAACGACCGTTCGCATATCCGCCATCTCGGGCGTCGCCTCCGACAGCGTCGTCACGTTCAGGCTCTCCTCCGGCATGGAGACGGCGCGGGCGAAGATGACGACACGATCTGGCGCTGAGACCTCCCGCAGGATGTCGAGCGCGCGGCCCATGCCGTCGGGGCGGGCCTTGGAGCGGGGATTGTAGAGCGCGACGGCGAAATCCCCGTCGAGCGCGGCGCGCAGGCGCTTCTCGATCAGCGCCTGCGGTTTCAGGTTGTCGCTGAGATTGATCGCGCAGAAATCATGCCCCAATGGCGCGCCAACCCGCGCGGCGGCGGCGAGCATCGCGGTGATGCCGGGGACGACCCGGATGTCGAGCGCGCGCCATGCGGCGGGGCCTTCGTCCACCGCTTCGAAGACGGCGGCGGCCATCGCGAAGACGCCGGGATCGCCGGAACTGACGACCACTACGTTCCGTCCTGCCTCCGCCAGCTCTAAAGCTTGGCGTGAGCGACTCAGCTCCTCCCGGTTGTCAGTCTCGTGGCGGGTCAGGCTATGCCGATCCGGTACGCGGCGGACATAAGGCCCGTAGCCGATCAGGTCGGTCGCACCGGCCAGCGCCGCCGTTGCCTCCGGCGTGATCAGCGCCTCGCCTCCCGGCCCTAGCCCGACGATGGAGAGCGATCCAGTCACGGCCGCCGCCCGTCGCCATGCACGATGACGATTGAGAAGTACGGCGCCGCGCGGTCGCCCGCCTCCGCCAGCGGCGCCACCCGCTCCTCCGCCATACTGGCGCATTCCACGAGCCAGGCGCGGTCGAGCTTGCCCGCGTTCCGCAGCGCGTTCCGCACTTTGGGGAGGTTCCGCCCGACCTTCATCACGATCACCGCGTCGGCGTCGGTCATGCGCCGCTGCAGATCGTCGGCGGGCATGGTGCCGAGGAGAACGGTCATCACGTCGTCGCCCCATGTCACCGGAACGCCCGTCGCCGTCCAGGCCGCCGACATGCCGGTGATCGCGGGGACGACATGGATCTTCGCCGTCTCGCGCAAGCGGGTGTAGAGATGCATGAAGGAACCATAGAAAAACGGGTCCCCTTCGCAGAGGACGACGACATCCTCGCCCGCCTCCGTCAACTCGCGCAAATGCGCCGTGACTCTTTCGTAGAAAGAGGAAAGGAGCGCGACGTATTCCGGATCATCGAACGGGATCTCCGTCGTAACGGGATACTCCATCGGATATTCGCTCACGTCGTCCCGAAGCATGCCTTCGACGATGGAGCGGGCGCGGCCCGGTCGCCCCGCCTTGCGGAAGAAGGCGATGGTTGAGGCGCCCCGGACCAGCCGATCGGCCCGCACGCTCATCAGGTCGGGGTCGCCTGGGCCGAGACCGACGCCCCAAATGACGCCTCTCTTGGCGACGGGGCTCATTCCGCGCGGCTCGCGATGGCGTTGACGGCTGCGACGGCGATGGCGCTGCCGCCGAGGCGGCCCTCGACGATCAGGCAGGGGGCGGGCCGCGCCGCCCACAGCGCCTCCTTCGATTCAGCCGCGCCGACGAAACCGACCGGGCAACCGATGATCGCGGCGGGGCGGGGGCAGTCCGGATCCTCCAGCATCTCCAAGAGATGAAAGAGCGCGGTCGGCGCGTTGCCGATGACGACGACGCTCCCGCTGAGGCGGTTACGCCAGAGCTCCAGCGCCGCCGCCGAGCGGGTAGTGGCGTGGTGGGCCGCGAGATCGGGGGTGCGTTCGTCCCAGAGGGTGCAGAGCACTTCGTTCCCGGCGGGCAGGCGCTTGCGAGTGACGCCTTCGCTGACCATGCGCGCGTCGCAGAAGATTGGGGCGCCAGCCTCCAGCGCTGCGCGGGCGGCGGCGACCATGCCGGGGGAGATGCGGATATGCGCCTCGAGCCCGACCATGCCGCAGGCGTGGATCATACGGACGGCGATCTGCTCCTCATTCGCGCCGAAGCGCGCGAGGTCGGCTTCCGTGCGGATCGTCGCGAAGCTTTCGGCGTAGATCGCCGCGCCGTTAGTCTCGTAAGTGTAGGGCATCGCTCAGTCCCCGAAGAAGTCCGCCACGCGCAGCGGGTCGACCCCACGGCGGACAGGGTCATCCCACGGCGCGCCTCGGCGGACAAGATCGAAGCGACCATCACGGCCGACCAGCGTGATGTCGGCGGCGCGGGGATGGGCGCAGCCCTTGGCGCAGCCGGAAACGTGGAGGTTCAAGCCGTCGGAGAGCGAAGGCGCGAGCGCGGCGGCGACGGCGCGGGTCTCCACGCTCGCCTGTGGACAGCCCGGCGCGCCCGTGCAGGCATGGACGTTCAAGAAGCGGTCGCTCGGGTCGGTCAGGAGCCCTACGGCGCCGTCTAACGGGTCAATGCGTTCGAAATCCGGAAGAAAGACCATTCGCCAAGGCGTGACGCGGAACGCCGCTGAGCCGCACGCCGCCAGCTGCATGAGGTCTCCGGCGGACATCCGTCCGAAAGCGACGCCGACGAGCAGCCCGCCGTGCTGCGCGCCGGTCCTCGGGCTTTCTGCGGCGGGATTGGGACGCGCTTCGCCCATAAGCTCCGCCGAGGGCGGCCCGCCGCGCTCGGTATGACGCGCCATCCTGCCGCGCCCGTCGGCGCCGACGCCGCCCGAACGAATGAACCAGCGCGCAAGATCAAGGGCGAGCGCCGCTGCTTCCCTCGCGCCGTCGGCGGCGCGGCCCTCACCGAGGCCGTCGCATCGGACGATGAGGCGCGCGCCATCGGCTTCGATGCGGATATCCCCACTGACGCCCGCAAGCCGCCGTTCAGGGCCAGGATCGACGACGAACCCAAACTTGGAGGGGAGCGGCTCGAATTCTTTGGCGCGCAGGCCCTCGGCTAGCGTAGTCGCGATCTCTGGCGCGCTCTCACTGAGCGGATCCACAACGATGTTGCGCCGACCTTCGTAGGAGGGATCGGCGTCAATCAGGCCCAGCAACTCTAGCGTTTCCTGAACCGTGGCGAGCTGGTCTTCGCGCACCGCCCGGAGTTGCAGGTTCGCCCGGTTGGTCAGCTCCACCCACCCGTCGCCGAAGGCGGTCGCCGCTTCCGCCAACCCGCGCGCTTGGCATGGCGTGAGCCCCAGAAAGGGAGGGCGCACACGTAGGATCAGTCCGTCGCCGGAGGCCATCGGGCGATGCGCGCCGGGGCACCAGCCGCGGATCGCCGGGGCGGTCATTCAGAGGCGCTCGCGACGTCGAGGCGGGCGAGTATCGAGTTGCGGCGCGAGCGCCAGAGGCCCGCGTCATGGAGTTCGGCGAAGCGCGAGCGCATTGCGGCCAGCGCCTCCGGATTGGCGTCCTCCATGAAGGCGGTGACGTCGTCTTCGCCCAGCGTCGCCTCCCAGAACTGATCGAAGAGATGCGGGCCGACGACGTCGGCGAGATGGGCGAAGGCAGCCATATTCTCCAGCGTCGCCGCGATCTCCGCCGCGCCCCGAAACCCGTGGCGGCGCATGCCCGCGATCCAGTCGGGATTGGCGGCGCGGGCCTGCACGACGCGGGCGACTTCTTCGGTCAGGCTGCGGGCGCGGGGGCGGTTCGGGTCGGTGTTGTCGAAATGGTAGAGGCGCGCATCTCCCCCAGCGACGGCCTGCGCGGCGGCGAAGCCGGCTTCATGGCTGGCGTAGTCTTCGGCGAGCAGAAGGTCGGTCTCCGGCAGGTCCTGCAGGTGGACGAAGGCGTCGGCCCCGGCGACGCGCGTGCGGATCCCCTCCACATCCCGCGCTTGCCGCTCCCCGTCCAGCGACCAGCTAGAGGCGGCGAGCCAGACCTCCCCCGCCGCTCGGCGCCCGTCTTCGGAATAGTCGCCGAGCGCCGCCCCGACGCCGAGGCCGAAGGAGCCGGGCGCGGGGCCGTAGACCCGCGCCTCGTACCGCCCCGCAAACGGGTTCCAGTCGGGCGTCTCGTCCCGCGCGGCCAGCACGCGCACGGCCTGTTGGAAGAGGGCGGAGAGGGTCGGGAAGACGTCGCGGAACAGGCCCGAGACGCGAAGCGTCACGTCGATGCGCGGGCGGTCGAGTTCGGCGATGGGGATGACTTCGACGCCGGAGACCCGCTCCGATCCCTCATCCCACACAGGTCGCACGCCGAGGAGGGAGAGCGCCATCGCGAATTCCTCCCCCGCCGTGCGCATGGTGGCGGAGCCCCAGAGATCGACGATCAGGCCCTTGGGCCAGTCGCCCTCGTCCTGCAGATGGCGGCGGATCAGCTCGTTTGCGAGACGCGCGCCCTGCCGGTAGGCTGCGCGGGTTGGGACGCTGCGCGGATCGGTGGTGAAGAGATTGCGGCCCGTCGGCAGCACGTCCGTCCGCCCACGATAGGGGGAGCCGGAGGGGCCGGGCTCGATCCGCTTGCCCGCGACGGCGTCCAGCAGCGCCTGCAGTTCGGCTTTGGCAGAGGTCTCGGCGTCGAAAGCCGCGTCAGCGACGGGTGCGCGGCCCCAGATGTGGAGGCCGTCGCCGAACTGGCTCTCCTTCACGTCGCAGACGAAGCGGTCGATGCGGGTGATCGCCTCCGCCGTATCGCCGGTCGCCGCAATACCGAGATCGCTCTCCAGTCCGAGCGCCTGCGCCTCCGCCCGCACGTCCTCCATCAGAGCATCGCGGCGGCGGGGGTCGAGGCCGTCGGCGTTGGAGAACTCGTCCAGAAGCGCTTCGAGGCGGGCGAGCCGCTGGGGCGTTTTTGACTCCTTAAGAGGCGGGGGGACATGGCCGAGGGTGACGGCCCCCGCCCGTCGCTTGGCCTGAGCCGCCTCGCCAGGGTCGTTGACGATGAAGGGATAGATAAGCGGCCGGTCACCGATTAGGGCTTCGGGCCAGCACGCACCGGAGAGCGCGACGGCCTTACCCGGGAGCCATTCGAGCGTGCCGTGAGCGCCGATATGGATCAGCGCGTCCGCCTGGCGCTGGAGCCAGAGGTAGAAGGCGACGTAGGCGTGGCGGGGCGTGCGGGAGAGATCGTGGTATTCATCATACCGCAGCTTCTGCGCGCCGCGTTCGGGTTGCAGCGCAATGAGAGCCGCGCCGCGCTCGACGGCGGCGAATGCGAAGCCCTCCGGGCCCGCCTGATCATCATCCTCCGGCGCGCCCCATGTCTCGGTCAGATCATCGCGGAGCGCTTGCGGCAGGGCGGTGAGCGCAGCCTTGTATTCTGCCATAGGCAAAATGATCCGCTCCTCCGCCAGCGTTTCGGCGAGCGGGGCGCCGGGCGGGGCGTCATGGCCCGCTGAGGTCAGATCGGCGAGGATCGCCTCCGCCGAGGCCAGCGCGTCGAGGCCGACGGCGTGGGCGAGGTTCCAGTCGCGGCCGGGATAGGTGGAGAGGATCAGCGCCAGCCTGCGGTCAGCGGGCGGCGTCGCCGAAAGCTCGTGCCAAGCGGCGATGCGGTCGGCGATCGCCTCGATCCGATCGGCGACGGGCGCATGGGCGTAGCGCGCGAACTCCAGATCGGGGTCGCGCTCGCCCGGTTCCTTGAAGGAGGCGACGCCAACGAAAAGCCGCCCGTCCACCTCCGGCAGAACGACATGCATGGCGAGGTCGGCGGGGGAGAGGCCGCGCTCCGCGTCCGCCCACGCCTCCCGCGTCGATGTGGCGAGAGCGATCTGGAAGACGGGGACGCCCGCCGCGTCGAGCGGGGAGCGGCCCGTGTCGCCGCGCCCGGAGAAAGACGTCGCGTTGACGATCACAGCGGGCGCGAGGGCGCGAACCTGCCCCTCCAGCCATTCGCGCGCATCGGGCGCCTTCAGCGACGGCGCGAAGAGGCCGAGCGTGCGGAAGCCGCGCTGGCGCAACGCCGCGAACATCGCCTTGATCGGCTCGAGATCGGCGGCGGCGATGTAGGAGCGGTAGAAAACGATCAGCGCTAGCGGATCCGCCTCGTCGAAAGAGAAAGGAGCCGGGCAGGCCAGCCCGTCCTCCGGCGTCCACGCCCCGACAATGGGCAGCGCCGCGGTGCCCTTCACCGGCCCGCCATAGAGCCCCGAGGCGAGCGCCATCTGCGCCAAGGCGGCCTGCGCCGCGACCGCACCGCCCGTATCGCAGAAGTGCTTCAGCCGCTGGTAGGTCGACGCGGGCACATTCGACATCGCCTCCAGCCGCTCGTCGGGGCGCCCATCGGCGGGGAGGACGGCGAGGGCGATCCCACTCTCCCGCGCCAGCGCCTCGATCTGCTGGAGGCCGTAGGGCCAATAGGGCGCGCCGCCTATCAGGCGGATGAGGATCCCTTTCGCCCCGCTCAGCGTCTTCTCCGAATAGGTGTCGACGGAGAGCGGGTGCTTCAGCGCCGCTATGTTCGCGAGCCTCAGCGTGGGCAGCTTCCCCGCCGGTCCGCCGCCCCGCCGCCATCCTGCCTCGAACGCGCCGAGGTCGCTGTCGGAGAACGACAGGACGATGAGTTCGGCGGGCGACTGATCGAGATCGGTCGGCGTCTCCGCCTCCTCAAGCCCGTGGTTCTCGCGGAAGATGACGTGCACGGCGCGCGCGTCCCGCGGTTACTCGGCGGCGAGCGGTTTGGCGACGAGCGCGTCGCTGATCGCGGCGGCGTCGATATCGCCCTGCTCGCCGATAACGACGAGGCGACCGCGCCGCCCTTCCTCCGGCTTCCAAGGGCGGTCGAACTGATGACGCACCCGCGCGCCGACCGCCTGGATGAGAAGGCGCAGGGGTTTGCCCGCCACCGCGGCGTAACCCTTCACGCGGAGAATGTTCCGCTCCCGCGCAAGCGCCTCGACCCGAGCGGCGAGGTCGTTGGGGTCGTCGATCTCCGGGATGTCAACGACGATGCTGTCGAAGGCGTCATGGTCGTGGTCATGATGATGATGGTGATGATCCTGGTCATGCCCGTGGTGATCATGGTCGTGATGGTAGTGCGCCTCATGATGGCTCGGGCGGGCCTCGATATCGTCCTCCGCCGCGGCCTCGAGGCCGAGGACTACGCGCGGATCGATCCGCCCCTCCGCGACTTCCACAACCGGCAGTTTGCGCGGCGCCTTCGCCTCGATCATAGCCTTCGCCTGTTCGACGCCGTCGACCCCGGCCAAGTCGGGCTTGGTCAGAAGGATGATGTCGGCGCAGGCGATCTGATCCTCGAACACCTCTCCGAGCGGCGTTTCATGGTCGATGCTCTCATCCGCCAGCCGCTGCGCGTCCACCGCGGCCACGTCCGTCGCGAAGCGTCCCGCCGCCACCGCTTCGGCGTCCGCCAGCGCGATGACGCCGTCGACCGTGATCTTGGAGCGGATATCCGGCCAGTCGAAGGCCTTCAGGAGCGGTTTCGGCAGGGCGAGGCCGCTCGTCTCGATCACGATGTGATCGGGGCGCGGCTCTAGCGCCATCAGCGCCTCGATGGTGGGAATGAAATCATCCGCGACAGTGCAACAGATGCAGCCGTTCGCGAGTTCCATGATGTTCTCCGCCGGGCAATCGGGGATCGCGCATTCCCGGAGGATGTCGCCGTCGACGCCAACGTCGCCGAACTCGTTGACCACCACGGCGAGGCGTTTGCCGCCGGGGTTGCGCATCAGCTCCGAGATCAACGTGGTTTTGCCGGAACCGAGGAAGCCGGTGACGACCGTGACGGGAAGCTTTTCGAGGTTGGACATCTCAGGACCCTTTCAGGACGGAAGAGTGAGCGGCGGGATGCGGGCGATGCAGTTCTTGCGGAAATGCTCCGGGCGTTCGCGCCAGGGCACGAGGCCGTCTTCGGCGGCGGCGTATTTCGCCGCGCCTTCCGCGACGATCGGGGCGTCGGTTTCGGGATCGAAGCCGCCGTAGACATAGGACCAGCGTTCCCCGCCCCTGAGCGCCACAGTGCAGCCTTGTGAGCAGTTGGAGAGGCATTCGACCGGCGTGATCCGCACGCCTTCGACGCCAACCTCCGCAAGAGCGCGATGCAGCGCAGCGCCGGGGCGCTCGCCGTCTTCAGCGATCTCTTCGCCGCGGCGGCATTTAACGCAGATGAGCAGTTCCACAGTCTCTGGCATGCGCGGTCTCACTTCTGCGGCGAAGGCTGAATGACGGAAGGGCACCCGCAAAGAGCGCTTTCGTCCGACTCCGTGGCGCCCCGCCCGGTTTCAACGTCTCGCTGGCAGGTCTCCCGGCTTGCGGATGTCAGGGATTTTCCCTGTCGGGCGCCCGGCCTTCCCGACCTAAAATGCGGTCAGTGGCGGTTGGGCGACCTCTCCGGTCACGGTCGCGGGGGCGGCTGCGGTTCGGCCTTGATCGAACAATGATCTTGGGGCCTCGCGCATTCCCTTTTCACCTGTTAGCACAGGCACCAGCGGCAGGACGATGCTCAGGACCAGTCGCCGCTGTCAAGCACCAAGGAGCCCCCGATGAGCGACGCGAACCTTCAGCACAACGAAGAGATGAAGCGCCTGAAGGCCGAGCGCGACGAGATGATGAAGACCAAGACGGAGAAGAAGGGTCTCATCATGGTCCACACCGGGAACGGAAAAGGCAAATCCTCCTCCGGCTTCGGGATGATTATGCGCTGCATCGCTCATGGGATGCCCTGCGCCGTCGTTCAGTTCATCAAGGGCGGATGGGAGACAGGGGAAAAGAAATTCCTCCGCGATCGTCACGCCGACGAGTGCCGGTTCTTCGTCTCCGGCGAGGGCTTCACCTGGGAGACGCAGGACCGCGAGCGCGATATCGCGGCGGCTGAGAACGGATGGCGGATCGCGAAGGAGCAGATCCTCGATCCCGAGATCCGTTTCGTTTTGCTTGATGAAATCAACATCGCGCTCCGCTACGACTACCTTGATATCGCCGAGGTGGTGGAGTTCCTGACGACCCAGAAGCCACACATGACCCATGTCTGCCTTACCGGGCGCAACGCGAAGCCGGATTTGATCGAAGCGGCCGATCTCGTTACGGAGATGACGCTTCACAAGCACCCGTTCGAGCAGGGCGTGAGAGCGCAGCGTGGCGTCGAGTACTGACGCGGCTCTCATGTCCCGCGCGCTGATGATCCAGGGGACCGGCAGCAATGTCGGCAAGTCCATGCTGGTCGCCGGGCTTTGCCGGGCGGCGCGGAAGCGGGGCGTCTCCGTCGCGCCGTTCAAGCCGCAGAACATGTCCAACAACGCCGCCGTCACCGCCGATGGGCGGGAGATCGGGCGGGCGCAGGCGCTGCAGGCGCGGGCCGCCGGATTGCCGCTCCATAGCGACATGAACCCGGTGCTCCTGAAGCCGGAGACGGATGTGGGCGCGCAGGTCATCGTGCAGGGACGGCGCCGCACGACCACGCTGGCGGCGGAATATCAGGCGCTGAAACCGAAGCTGATGGAGCCGGTGCTGGAGAGCTTCCATCGCCTGAAATCCGCCCATGACCTCGTGCTGGTCGAAGGGGCGGGCAGCCCGGCGGAGATCAACCTGCGCAAGGGCGACATCGCCAATATGGGCTTTGCGCGCGCGGCGGACGTTCCCGTCGTTCTCGCGGGCGATATCGATCGAGGCGGCGTGATCGCGCAGATCGTCGGCACCCAAGCGGTGCTGGACCCGGAGGACGCCGCGATGATCGCGGGGTTCATCATCAACCGGTTCCGGGGCGATCCGCGGCTCTTTGACGACGGCTATCTCGATATCGAACGGCGCACGGGCTGGCGGGGTTACGGCGTTTGCCCGTGGTTCCCGGACGCTTGGAGGCTGCCGGCGGAGGATGCGCTGGACCTCGACGCCCCGCGCCGAGACGGCGGGCTCCATGTAGTCTGCCTCGCCCTAAGCCGGATCGCTAACTTCGATGATCTGGACCCGCTGGCGCAGGAGCCCGGCGTGCGGTTGACGATGCTCGGCCCCGGCCGCGCGATCCCCGGCGACGCCGATCTGGTGATCGTCCCCGGTTCGAAATCGACGCGGGGCGATCTGGCGTTTCTGCGGTCGCAGGGCTGGGACGTCGACCTTAGGGCGCATCATCGCCGCGGCGGCCGCATCCTCGGGATTTGCGGAGGCTATCAGATGCTTGGGCGAGAGGTCTCCGATCCCGAGGGGATCGAAGGCCCGGCGGGCGCCGATCCGGGCGTTGGCCTCCTCGACGTGGCAACTGTGATGACGCCGCAAAAGCGGCTGACGGAGGTTGAGGCGGTTCATGCGCCGACGGGCAAGGCTTTTCGCGGCTACGAGATCCATATCGGTGAAACCGACGGCCCTGACCGCGCCCGACCCTTCGCCTCGGTGGCGGGCGCTCCCGAAGGCGCGATCAGCACGGATGGGAGGGTCGCAGGCAGCTATCTGCATGGCATGTTTAGCAACGACGGCTTTCGCGCGGCGTTTCTCGCCGGGCTCGGCGCGACGTCGTCTGGCACCTCTTATGAGGCGGGAGTGGAGGAGACGCTGGATGCGCTCGCGGCGCATCTCGACGCGCATCTGAATGTGGACGGCTTACTCGACGCCGCGCGTTAAGGCGGTCGCCATTCTTTCCCAAGCCGACTCCGTTCCCGGTAGGCCTAGGCGCATCCATGTCGCGCTATAGGGAAAAATCCGCGACCAGATGGCCGACCGCGCGAGGCGGCCCTGCGCAGCGGCTGCGTCCGGCGTGTCATAGGTGCGAAAGAGCGCGGTTCCGCCGACCAAGCGCCAACCCGCCTTCTTCGCCAGCGCATCGAGCCGCGCCGCGTCGCGGTTCAGCCGCGTGGTCGTCTCAGCCCGCCAAGCGGCGTCGCTCAGTGCCGCGCGCCCGGCGACGATAGCGGGGCCGTTGACCGCCCAGGGGCCGGCGAGCGCGCGAAGGTGAGCGATCGTCTCCGGCCCGCCGAGCGCGAAGCCGAGGCGCAGCCCGGCCAGCCCGTAGAACTTGCCGAAGGAACGCATCACGAGAATCCGTTCACCGAGGTCGCCGATGAACGGGACGAGCGAAAGCTCGGGATGCGGATCGGCGAAGCTTTCGTCCACGATCAGGAAACCGACACGTTCAGCAAGCCCGATCAGCGTCTCATGCGTCCATCGCCGCCCGTCGGGATTGTTTGGATTGACCACTACGGCGATGTCCGCGCCCGACATATCGTCTAGCTCCAAGGCCTCCGTGACGCCCCAACCCTGCCTTTTAAGCGAGGCCGCGTGCTCGTTGTAACTCGGGCTCAGAACCGCCGCCCGCCCGGCGGGGCGCAGGCGCGGCGCGAGCTGGATCGCCGCCTGCGCCCCCGCCAGCGCGACGATCTCCGCTGAGGTGTCATACGCCGTCGCCGCAATCATCTCCAACGACGCGACGTCTTCTCGCGTAGGCAGCGCGGCTAGCGCGGCTGCTGACAAATACGGCATTTCATAGGCGATCGGATTGATCCCAGTCGAGAGGTCGACCCAGTCCGCGCCGCCGTAGATCGCGCGCGCCCTGTCGAGATTGCCGCCGTGGTCGCGCATCTCAGCCCGAGACCGCGATGGCGAGAAGACAGGCGCCGAAGAGCGCCACGGCCCGGAGGTAGAGCGACAGTCCGCGCGCCATGTCGTCCGCTTTCGGATCAGGCGCGTGTTCGTTCAGCCAGGGTTCCTCCGCAATCCCTTCGGCGTAGGCGCGAGGGCCGGAAAGGCGCACGCCGAGCGCGCCGGCCATCGCCCCCTCGGGCCAACCCGCATTCGGTGAGCGGTGACGACGGGCGTCCCGCGCCATCACGCGCAACGCGACGCCCGCGCGTAAAGACGTCAGCGCGAAGAGGAGGCCGGTCAGTCGCGCGGGAAGCAGGTTCAGAAAGTCGTCGAGCCGCGCCGCGATCTTCCCAAAATCCTCATATCGCGCGCTCCTATGGCCGATCATGGAATCCATCGTATTCACCGCCTTGTAGAGGACGAGACCGGGAAGCCCCGCAACCACGCCCCAGAAAAGCGGCGCAACCACCCCATCGGAGGCGTTCTCGGCCAAACTCTCCGTGGCCGCCCGCGCAACACCCGCCTCATCCAGCAAGGCCGGGTCTCGTCCTACGATCATCGACACTACGGCGCGGGCTGCGGGAAGATCGCCCGACTTCAGCGGCGCGGCCACTGCGGCGACGTGGTCGTAAAGCGATCGCGCTGCGATCCACGGCCAGGCGACGACGCCGCCGATGACGAGCCCGACGACGCCGTCCGGCAACAGCAGCTGAACCGTCAGCGCAGCAGTGGCGCACGCGATAAGGACAACGACGACGCAGAGGCTCCCCATCGCTCGCCGACGCCGGGCGTCGCCTTTGTTCCACGCCGCCTCGAGACGGCTTATAAGCGAGCCTACGAAGACGACGGGATGGCCCGCGCGGCGATAGAGCGCGTCCGGCCAGCCGATGCAGGCGTCGAGCGCCAACGCCAGCGCCATCATCGCGGCGAAACCCGTCATCGCCCGCCTGTCCCGAACCGAATGATCTCATGGTATCCGGCCTCCGCCATCGCTTCCGTGGCATTGGCGGGCGCGCCGCCAGGGGCGAAGATCAATGCGCGAGCCGGGCCGGTGTGAGCGCGCGCGTAGCCGATGGCGTTAAGCGTTCGCGCGATCTCCGGCGTCGGATCGCCGGCGGGGCCTCGTAGCGCCGTCGTCCGATCAGTGGAGGCGGCGGCGATCCGGGCGGCCGTCTCCAGATCCGGCCCCTTCGCCCAGTCTGCCGCCAGATCGTCGATGAGAGGAAAGTCGAGATCCGCCGGATCGGTCTGCGATGTCGGTCCCCAGAATCCGCCGACGATCTCAGCGGCGGGCGGCGGCGGGGTTTGGGTGACGACACGAGCCGCCCGCGGCGCCCAAAGAGCCGTGTCGGGGCGTTCCAGCATGAGCGGGTCCGTGGCTCCCTCGATCTCAAGAGCGATGGCGGGAATGGCGGCCTCTTCTGCTCCTGCGGCGCGAGCCAGAGCGACGAGCGCCGCCGTTGACATGCCCGCTCCGCCGCCCGGCGGCAGGTTTACATCGAGCGTCACTCTGACATGTGGATCTGCGCCGGCTATCGACAGCAGCGCCGCGCACTGATCTGCCGACAGAACCTCCCGACTTTGCGAAATCGCGAAGCTTTCGCTAACGTCGAGGCTGGCGGACACGCCAACGATCGGGCAAGCCAGCGTCACTAGAACGAGCGCGCTATCGGAACCGAGCAGTCCCTGCAGCCATTCCCCATAATGTCCTGCGACGTAAACCATGCGTCAAAGCCCTGCGCTGCCCACGCATCGCAATAGTCGGAGCGCCGCGCAGAGGCGAGAGTTAAACCGCGTGGTCCACCTTCCCATATCTCTCTGTTTCTGCTTTTTGGCGACACATGGCGAGATCAATCCTCATCACCGGCGGCGCCAGATCCGGCAAGAGCCTCTTTGCAGAGCGCAAGACGCTCGAATTCGGACCCGCCGCCATTTACGTCGCCACCGCCGAAGCGCTGGATGTCGAAATGTCCGAACGCATCGTCCGCCACCAGGCGCGGCGCGGCGCTGAGTGGACGACGCTGGCCGAGCCTTTCGCCCTCTGCGAGGCGCTGGAGCGCGGCGACGGCGGCGCGCCTCGTCTCGTGGATTGCTTGACGCTATGGCTCTCTAACCTCATGCTCGCAGACCGGAACTGGGAAGCGGAGGTCGAGGCCCTGGCCAACCTCATCCCCAGACTCGTATCTCCCGTCGTCTTCGTCACCAATGAGGTCGGCGCAGGCATCGTTCCAGAAAACGCCATGGCACGAGCGTTCCGGGACGCCGCCGGAGCCTCAAACCAACGGATCGCCGCCGCCTGCGATGAGCTCTGGCTTTGCGTTTCTGGTCATCCGCTCCTGCTAAGATCATTCGAATTGTAAAATGAATTTTTATTGTCAGTTAGGTGAATTGGAAGCTAGGGGCGGGTCCGCTGCATTAATTATTGTGACTTTATTGACGTTCTGCTTTCAGCCGTTCGGCACCCAAAGTCTATGACCTGACTGTTGCAAAGCGTCGATTGCTTTGCCGTCAGCGGGGTTCGTTTGTCCACAAATACCGAATAGCTCTGCGGTCTACCATGGCGTCTTCAATTATCTGTCGCGAACTACATTAAGCGGACATTGAGTGGTAGAGATTCAATGACAGCTTTGTCCGGTTACCAGTCGGGTGCTGGGCGGCATGATCGCTTTCGAGCCAGTGCGAACGTTGGCAGGCGTTCTTGAGCGCGCTCTGCCGCAACCATTCGAGATCAGAGATAGACTAAAGACGTCGAGATCCATGTCTCCTCGCCTTCGCCGGCAATCATCTGCACGCTCTCCGGCGCGGGGTTCGGCAGCCTGTGCTGCACCGGTCCGCCATTCTCGGAGAAGGTCAGGGTCATGCTCTCCGGCTCGGTTGGCTGTCGCCTAAGCGGCAGGGCACGCGTGGTCGTAAACTGCACCGCTGGCCGTCCGCCGACCAAAGTCTTCTCACCCGCGCCGAATGAGGCGCCGCCGCCAGATATCGCCGCTGATCGGTCCTCCAGCTCGAGGACGATGTAGCGCCAAAGGCATTTCCGCGCGGCGAAGGCCATCCGAAAGATCTGCGGCCGGGGCCCGTCCTCGTCCAAAAGTCGGCGGATGGCCGAGGCGGTGATGCCGCCACTTAGCGCCAACTCAACAACGCCGAAATGCGGCGAGCCCCGGAAAGAAACGAGCGAGGCCAGCGGCCCGTCCCCAGCGCGCAGCGCGTAGCGCCCCTCGGGATGCGCGGCGAAATCGACGGACGTCATCGATTGCCCGGGCTCCGTTTCCGAGACGAGGGCCCCCGTCACATAGCGGAAGAGCCGGAGCGGCGTGGCCGAATTCTCACGTTGCTCTACAGGCGAGAAGTCGAGATCTCGCGTGGCGACACGCGCACCGTCAACCGGCTCGAAGTCAAACTCGTTTGCACCGCCAACGCGAACCGAGAGGTTCGAGAACCAGAGCGTCTCTGACCCGGCCCGCGGGCTGCCGTTGGTGACGGCCTCGAATTCGGGATCGACGGCGTCAAGGCGGAGCGTCAACACAGCGTCGTCGGCGACCTCCTCTGCGAGGGCCTGTTTGTCTGACGACCGACGCCAGATCTCTACGCCGTTCTCCCGGGTTCGAAGCCGGAGGCCAAACCGCTCGGGCGCACCACCACCGTGGCCGGTTCCGTCGACGCTCGCCTCATAACTCAGTGGAACTTTTGCATCGCCGTAGTACTCGTGTTCTACGAGAAGCGTTGCAAGGTGCGACCAGGTTTCGCGCATTGCTCGCGCCTCCGATTTCTTCGTAATGCCATTGAGATCGACTATGGCCAGAAACGCGAGTTGTCCATTGGAGCTAGAGAGATCCTTTCAGGTGACCTTGTCAGTTGCGATGCTTCGCTGCTGACGTGAGCCCCGACTTTCCTCCAGCGGACCTGGGAGTCCTTCGGCTGCAGCTCTGCCGCCCGCAAACTGGATCGGTCTGAATTAGAGTTTCCTGCCTTAGTCCCGACTGGCTAGAAGCTACGGATTCTGACCGTCGTCTACACCCATCTGCGCCTCTGTCGTTCTCAGTCCTAAAATGCTACGGGCAACACCAATGCCCGCAAACCGGAACGCGGCCGCAGCATTCCTTACTGTCAATCAAGATCCGCTAAGGGCCGGCTGCGAGGATCTCGGCTGAACCTGTGTTGGCGGAGCGGCGAACGTCGGCTCGGAGCCCAATCTGCTCACTTGTCAAAGCACAGCGAATGTCTGGTCCCGCGGCACGGCGCTTACAGTCACGACGGAGTATCCGTTTTGATCCTCTTGATCGGCCACTTCAGATGCCCCGTCACGATAGCAACGCCCAAGAGGATCATCACAAGACCAATGAGCAGCGCCGATGAGAGAGCCTCACCCAGTAGGAGGACGCCCAGAACGACACTGAAGCCAGCGCGCATGTGGCTGCCCGTCGTGACGCCCAGAGGTCCAAGTGTGCTGACGAGCCTGAAGTAGATCACCATGGCAACTGCCGTTGAAAAGACGCCCATGGCGATGACAGCGACCACGGCGGAGGCGGAGGGTGCGAGACTAAGGGGATCGTCAACCCAGAACGACACCGGGGCCATGACCAAAGTTGCGAAAGCCATTGAGCACGCGGCGGTCAGTATCGGCGGCTGATCTGAGAACCGTTTCGCATAGATAGCGGCGACAGCGTAACTCAGACTGGCCCCTGTGACCGCCAACTGGCCTAGGACTGAGCTGCCTTCGCCTGCCAAAGCTGCCGGTCCCATTATCACAAGTACGCCTGCGAAACCGAGTAGAATGCCGATGATTTGTCGTGCGCCAGCGCTTCGATCCCGGAGGAGGAAAAAGCCGAGCAGAAAGACGAATAGCGGCGGCGTCGTGTTCAGCAAACCCGCGAGGCCGCTGTCGATGTGTTTCTGGCCCCAACTTATAAGTGTGAAGGGAAGCGCACTCTGAAGAATGCCCTGGACCAGCAGTGCGCCCCAGCGCGTTAGCGACGTTGGAAATGCGGTACCGCTCCAAAGGACCAGTAGCAAAAGTAACGCCGCTCCGATGAGGAGCCTACCGAACACGATTGTAGCAGGAGGTATCGTGTCGATAGCGATTTCAATCAGAGTGAACGACGCGCCCCACAGAAACGATAAGAGTACGAGCAGAGCAATTTCGAAGACAGCGTTGTGAGGCGATTGCGACATGAGAGACCTTTCTGATTTCTCGATTTGTCGCCGGCATCGAATTGGCCCGCTGGCTGGAATCGGACGTCATCCCCCGATGGAGTCTGATTCCAGCTAGACCCAAATCGCGGCTTCAGGTGATGGTCAGATATGCAAGACGCGTCACCTTCGTTTCCTGATCCTGAAACGTGCGACAGAGCTCGGCTTGCGCGCGACCCATCCTTCGATGGATTGTTTTTTTCAGGCGTCCGATCCACGAAGATCTACTGTCGCCCAGTCTGCCCCGTTCGACCTGCCAAATCGGCGAACGTCACCTTTTATCCAACTGCCGCAGCCGCCGAACGGGCAGGGTTCAGGCCCTGCTTGCGGTGCCGTCCAGAGACAGCCCCCGGAAGCCCCGCATGGCGCGGGACGGCGACCACCGTTGGCCGTGCCATGCGTCTTATCGAAGACGGCTTTCTTGATACCAAAAGTGTCGACGAGTTGGCGGCATCGCTTGGGATTGGGTCTCGGCACCTCTCACGCCTGTTCGCGAAGCATGCAGGCGCCAGCCCTTCGCAAGTTGCGGCGACAGCCAGAGTGCAGCGCGCGAAACGGATGATCGACGCCGATGACTTCGCTCTTTCAGAAATTGCATTTGCGGCGGGCTTGCAGAGCGTTCGACGGTTCAATGATGTGTTCAAGGCACTCTACGGAAGGCCACCGTCGTCGCTACGTAAGGGGTCGAAGGGCCGATAATCGGTACAGACAGGCCGTTCGACCAAACTGCGGCGAAGGTCCCAATCGAGCCCAAAGCGGTCACCGGGGTACCTACCGCGACTTAGATGCCCGGCGTATCGCAAGCAGTGTGGCGGGCGGCCCGATGATCTCGAAGACAACTGTACTCGCAATCGTGAAGGCCATGATCTCGTGGGCCCATTGAGGGAACCGCTCGCCCGCAACCAGCGCCATGCCGATGGCCACTCCTGCTTGGGGAAGTAGCGCCGGGCCGAACCACAGCATCTCATCCTTTGGCGCACCGCCTAGCTGCGCTCCAATCAAGCCACCCGTCATGCGGGCAACTACTCGAAGGAGAAGGAAGAGTACGCCGCTCCATCCCAGCAAAAACAAGGTGTCCAGTTCAAGCGATGCGCCCGCCAACAGGAAGAACAAGATCAAGAACGGCCATTGTATGTGCTCAATTTCGTGAAACGCTCTGGAGTGATGTCGCGCCAGATTCACGATGATCGCGCCCGCGGTCATTCCGGTCACGAGGAATGACACTTCCAACCAAAGAGAAAGGCCGGCAGAGAGAAACACGATTCCGATCGCCTCCGCCTGGATTGGTTCGCCGTCTGACAGACGTCCGGTGAGAAATGATGCCGGCATACCGATGGCAGCACCAAGTGCAATCGCGCCGCCCAAATCCCAGAGCATACCATTCAAGATCCCCGTCCAGCCATCGGCATGCCCGGCAAAGACGAGTGCAATGCTGAATACGATCAGTCCCCAGGCATCATCGATCGCGACGATCCCTTTGAGAGTATCCGTAAACCCATTCTCGACACCGGACTGCCGGATCACGTCGATCGTGGCAGCGGGCGCGGTCGCGGTGGCTATCGCGCCCAGCAACAATGCCATGCCTGGGTCCATTCCGGCAGCGAACAGACCGAAGGTAACGATCGAAATGGTGGCGATTACAATCGCGATGGAGATCATCAGGATCTGGCGTCCATGCGCGGCAAGGTTCTTGAGAGACAACGCCCCGCCAAGCAGGAAAGCCACCATCGTAAGTGCAATGATGGCCAACGCATCGAACCATTCGGCAAGCCCGGATGGTATGAGCCCAAAGCCCGAGTGTCCCGCAGCGAGACCGAGAAGCAGAAGTGCGGTGGCTCTCGGCAGGGCCGTTAGCCGCCCGAACTGGTCTGCCGCCAATCCCGCAAGGAAGAGGACGCCTAGCGTCACCAAGAGTCCAGGAAGTTCCATGCATCATTTAACGACATGTGAAAGGGGCGGCACCTTGATTAGTATCAACGTCCGCCGCTTGCCGCCGGGCATCAGCCCGAGTTGGGCAACTTAACCAGAAGATCAACCCGGCGCACCGACCCGGTTGTCCGCTTCGTCCGCTCACTACCAGTTCGCACTCGGCCTGATTTTGCATCTGCAGCGAACGGCCGGTTCGACGGGCCGCACCGCAGCGGAAGAACGGTCAGGCCAAAGGCAGGTTTGGGCCGCGAGCCGGAACGCAGACCTTAAGGCGGTCGTGGGTTCGGGATTGCGGTTCTCGACCGCACGGAGCAGCGACTGACGTTCAATTTTCCGTAGTTGCCGGGGGCATTCGCCAGCAACGCTGATCTTATCGAGCCCAATCCTTTCGGTCGCCAATTTCGCCTGAGCTTCCATGCGGCCCTGTGAGCCGCCGCAACGATCTATTAGCGGAAAATCTGTGATGCCGCTACGGGGAGATGCATTGCCGCGCCGCCGACCTTGCGACCGGGAGGCCACTCTATTGAGCATTGACGCTCCGTCCGAAATCGAAGTCGTCAAAGGCCAACGGCGTCGACCTCGCGGAACGGGGTGTTTCTTCGTCGGGCAAGAATTCGCAGAACGCTTTAACGCCAGCATAACCATCTGCTCGGACCCAGCCGTAACAGTCGACGATATGATCTCGCGCATTTGCGCCTTTGCCGTCTAATGCTTAGCGGTGCGAGGACTGAGGTCATTCGAGGTCGCCCAACTCCTCATATAGTCCCAGAGGGCCGAGCAACCACTGCGACGAGGGTATCGATATCGACACAAGGCTGGCCGCCAGGCTCAAGTTCGGACAATCATGCCATCAGCAAGCGAAAGCCTGTAAGCGCGGAACGCTGGGGCCAGGCTCACAATCGAACTCGCAGCCACGACGCCGACGAGGACATAGATCTCTCGTAGCGAAGGCGGCTCGATTGGCAACCATATGCCGTAAGCGCGGTCGATCGTCGGCTGAGCGAGTATCAGGCCGACGTAAAGCAAAAGAACGCCCACTATTGCGCCCAAAGCGGCAGTGAGGGCGGCTTCGAACACCAAAAGGCCCATGATCGTCGCCGGGCGGGCGCCCATAGCGCGGAAGATCGCCATCTCGCGCCGACGCTCGTTGAGGCTAGAGAAAACCGTCGCCATCATTCCAATTAGTGCGGTGACGACGACCATCGCCGCCACGCCAAGCAGCGCGGTCTCGGCGACGCCGATGATCGACCAAAGTTCTTGGAGGGCGAGACCGGGGAGGACGGCGAGCAGAGGTTCTTCCGGATACGTGTTGATCGTCCGTTGCAATTGGAAAATCTGAAGAGGGCTCTTGACGCCGACAAGGGCGGCGGTAACCCCTTTGGGCGTCAGATCCATTTGCCGGATCAACTCCGGCGGGGTGGATTGCCCGGGGATCTGCGCCCCGTTTCGCCAATCGACGTGAATGGCTTCAATCGCCTCCATGCTGACGATGACGGTGCGGTCGACCGGCGTTCCAGTCTTCTCCAGAATGCCCGAGATGCGAAAGGGCTGGTTCTTATGCTCCGTGAATGAAGCGATGCCATGCGCCACGATGATCGGCTCGCCGACGCTGTATCCGAGCGTCGCGGCGACGTCTGCGCCGATTACAGCCTCGTAGAGGTCTGAGATCACCTTTCCGTCGGCGATCTCAAGGCTGCGGCCCTGACGGTATTTGTAGTGCTCGAAGAACGCCGTCGTCGTGCCCATGACCCGGAACTGTCTGTGGCTGTCGCCGAGAGAGATCGGGACGATCCAGTCAATCTCGGGGCGGGAAGCGATGTCCTGGTAGCTTTCCCAGGTCACGTTGTTGGTCGCACTGCCGATCCGGAAGACCGAGTAGAGCAGCAACTGCACCGACCCTGATCGCGCGCCCACAATGAGGTCCGTCTCTGAGATCGTATTCGCGAAGGACGCCTTCGCGCCGGTGCGGATCTTCTCCACGCCGAGAAACAGCGCGACCGACAGCGCGATCGCGATGACGGTCATCGCGACGGTCACGCCTCTCGCGGCGAGCGATGCGACGGACAGACGAAAGATCACGCGGCCCGCCTTTCGATCTGAGCGATCTCGTCCATTTCGACGACCCGATCGAAACGGGACCCGAGGCGGGAGTCGTGACTGACCATCAGGAGGGTCGTCTTGTTGCCGCTCACCTGCTGGAACAAGAGGTCGAGAAAGGCTGACTGGCTGGTCTCATCGAGCGCGGAAGTAGGCTCGTCCGCGACGATAATCGGCGGTCGGCCGATCATCGCACGCGCGACGGAGACGCGCTGCTGCTGCCCGACGGACAGGGTGGAGGCTTTCGCGGACAGCACATCCGGCAGGCCGAGCGCTGCGCAAAGGCGTTGCGCCTCCGCCCGGCCATCCCCGGCTTGCGCGCGCCGTTCCGGCGCAAAGCGGAGGGGAAGGAGAATGTTGTCGATCACGGACCCAAAGGGCAGCAGGTTGAATTGCTGGAAGATCACGCCGATCCGCTCGGCGCGGAACCTATCCCTCTGACCGGCGGTGAGGCTGGAAAGATCCGTTCCTTCGACGATGACCTGGCCTGCATCCGCCGCGACTGTACCGCAGATCAGCGAAAGAAGCGTCGACTTGCCCGAACCGCTTTCGCCCAGAAGCAGTACCGTCTCGCCCCGGCGGACGGACAGTTCCGGCACTGACAGAGAAAAAGACGTTCGCCCCGACCAGCGGAACCGAACACCCTTCAGATCAAGGAACGGATCCTCTCGCCTCACCGTCAGAACGCGCCGCGAAGGTCCAGTATTGGAGCCTCACGCGCGACCTCGAACGCTTTCGCGCCGGCGGATGTCACCAGTCGAACCTCTACTTCGCGAGCGTTCTCGAAAGTCTGAAAATAAGCGAACTCGAGGCTCGTAAAGGCGTCAGGATTGGCGCAGGCGAGCACGTACTCGGCGTGAAACTCGGTATGGCCTTCACCGCTCGCGCGCTCTTTATGGTCATGATTGTCGTGGTCATGCTTGTGCTCGGCATGCTCCCCGTGATCGTGCTTCTCGCCTTCGGCATGGAATTTGCTTTGATCGTCGTGGTCATGTTCATGCGCATGCTCTTCATGCCCAACATCGTCTTTATGGTCGCCATGATCATGATGGTCATCTTCGCTTTCCAGCGCCGCACTCGCCTTGACGACGGAGCATTCGGCCGCCTCAGGCGCGACAAAAAGATCGAGCGGCCTCGCAAGGATCGCAACGGCGTCGTCGATAGCGGCGCGGTCATTTGCGGTCGTCGCCTTGTACTCAAACCCGACGATGTCGGCTCCGGGTGCGTAAAACTCTATGGCGACGGTTTGGCCATCCACTGCGATGTTCAGTTCGCCAACGCCATGTTCATGGGCACCCAATGCGCGATCGTCCGCTGCAAATGCCGGTCCGGTGAGAAGGGCGAGTATCGTTGGGAGAGCGCGTTTCATGGCGGGACCTATTCTCCTACTTCTTTTCTTAATCAACGATCCCTTGATTGGTCGCGACAATCAACTCCGATGAAGCGCAGGTACGTGCTTCTCCAACCGGGCCTTTCACAGTATCAGGCAACGTAAGTGCATGATCCGCTCTGCTTTAGCTTCAGCCAGAAGCTCTAGTTATACGGCTCGACCTTCACGTTGGTCAGACGATAGCCGTAGGGAATGTCGGCGACGCCATCCACCAGCGACAGAGACTGGGTGGATTCTTCGATGATCAATCGGCCTGTGACCCAGACAGGTTCGAACATCCCGGCGAGCGTCAGAGGCGTCTCCAGTGAGATCGAAACGATTTGATTTGGCGGCGGTGGCGGAACGTGGATGCAGGCGCCCACGAACGGCACGAGGAAAAGCTCCGTCGCGCCGTTTGGCGAGAACTCCAGCGGCAGCGCGTAGCCAGGCATTCGAACTATCTCGCCGTCGAGCGATGCGTTCATCAACCCCTGTCGTCGATCGAGCTCCTTCCGATGAGCTTGAACCATTTCTTCAAGGGCCCGAAGATCAACGCCTTCAGACAAACGCGCCTCGATCATCGCGTTGGTTTTCGTGACGGTTTCGCTGTCCGCTGCGAGAAAGCCCTGGGAGATCTCTATCTCCACGCGCGCGACGCGCGCCAGATCCTCGCGAACCGACTGGTCCACATCCACCAATGGATGCGCCAAGGGCACGATCTCCGGCAGTAAGTCCCCCCAGGTGATCTGCCGCACATCCGCCGCCGTTGCGCCGGAGGCTCCGCACGAGACTATGATGATCATGAGAAGGCGAAGCATCACGATGGCGCCCGGAAGCTTTCTAGCTTTGCGTATTGAGACGCAAACAGCAGCCGGTCACCCGGCTGCTGCGATCTTATGCGACGCGACCCGTCCTAGTTGACCGCGACAGGCGCGCCCATTGAGCCGGTCGCGCCGGCGATCGGCGCCGGCGAGTACATGTACGTGAAGACGTAGACGCCGTCGGCGGCCAACTCAGAGAGTTTCATGTTCTCTTGGTTTACGATGCCATGGCGCGTCTGCAGAAACGTGTGCACGCAGAACACGCATGCCGGATCCGGGTCCGGCACCGCGTCGACCGGCCACGTGTCGCCGCCCGTCACGCCAGCCTGGACGTCTTCAGCGACCCAGCGCGCGACCTCCATCCCGATGCCCGGACAGCCGGCGTTATAGGTAGCGGGATCGCCCCAGTGCTGCTCCCATCCGGTGCGGAAGAACAGGCCATCCCCGGGCGCGAACTCGAAATCCGCCATACCCTGCGCTTCCAGCGCCTGGCGAACGTGATCCATGGTGATCAGGTCGCCCGCCACCATCTCGCCTTCCCAGATCGCCGCGATGTCGATCAGGATCCCGCGCGCGATGATGGGATGCAGCTTCTCGACGCCGAGCTTGTTCAGGCCATAAGAGTTCGCCATCTCAGCCGCAGTGAAGCCGTTGTACCAGCGCATGGAGGCTTCATCGCCCGGCGCGCCCATCGTCACACCGATATGACCGAGACCATCGAATTGCGTGCCGACTTGGCCGACTTCAGTCGCCAGAAACTCATCGTTCCAGGTGACCTTGTTCGCGCCCAGCCCGTCAATGACGCCAGTTGGGATGCCTGGAATGCGCAGGGTGAATTTGCGCTGGCCGAACAACGGCATGTCGGCGGTATATGGATGGCCGAGCTTGTAGACCTTGCCGGTACCCGCGTTGGCGGCGAGCGCACGGAGGATCACCTCTGGTTTGGTGTACCAGTTGGTTGAACCGGCTTCGTCGCCCTCACCCCACAACGGGTGCGGCCACCATTTCGAGCCAAGCGGCGTCTCCATGACATCGCCATCGACCCAAGCCTTGCCCGAGCAAGACTTCCAATCGTCCTGAGAGCAAGCCGAAGCCGGTGCCGCGAAGCACATGGCGCTCAGTGTCGCAGCAGCGGCGACTATATGAGTTAATCTGGCCACTTATTCCTCCCAAAGGCTATTCTTTGATTGATCTGCGCTGCGCGCAGTTTGCGTAGCGAGGCAGTCGCGAACTGAAGTACGGATCTGTTTAGCGACTCCGCTTACGAGAGCTTTGCACAAAGAGATTTCGCAACACAAAAGGAAAATCTGGGTCGGTCTTGTCCCGCTTCACTTAGGGCTTCACGTAATTCGCGGGCATGAGCCGGGAGTCATTGCCGAGGTTCAGGAGCTCGCGCGCCCAATGATGGGCGGCCCAGCACGCTTCCTAGCCGACGACACAGGGCGAAAGCCGTCAAGAACGGAAGCAGGTCTTTTCGGTTGATTGCGCGGTTCAGAACGACTTCGCCGCTCTCCGTGATCGCGTGGACCTGAATGACATCTTTGGCCAAATCCAGGGCGACTGTCGAAACTTGCATGAGTAGCTCCTCTTCGTGCAGATGATGACATCCGTATTTTGGCGCATGTCCGCGCCGAAGGAGCAGGAGCGATCCACCTCATCCGGATTGGGCCGACTACCAGTCTGAAGTCGTCAGCGGCTTTCCGTTTCGTGCACTTCTTTTCGCCAAAGCCAAGCCACGTCGAACGGTGCAAAGATGACGAGCCGGGCTCCAATGCGAAAGCTCCCTTTCTTTCGCGGCTTCCAAAAAAGAAACGCGAGCTGCAGGGGCCAGAGACACCAATGCTTGCGGGCCAGGGTAGAAAGTCTCGGTTGGAGCTCCGTTGGCGATGACTACTTCATGATTTTCGCAGCAAATATGATGGTAACGCACCGCGGTGGCGCCATCGGTCGCCTCTACGCCGGGCAACCCTACAAGCGCTTTGGCGGGTACGAGAATTTGAACTTCGCCGAACATGCGGCGAACAACTGGACCTGAGGCGAGCAGTCGATGCTGAGGGGAGACGATTAGCTCTTTGCTTGGGGTTTTAGTTCCGAGCGCTCCGGCGGCGATGCGGATGGGACGGAGATTCTGATGCTCCGAAAGCGTTGCGGCTGACACGTTCTGCGCTCCGACCCATAACAAACGGGCCGCAGTGCGATCCATGGTAGTCACGGCATCACCAGCGCAAAGTTCTTCGATAGGTCTTTCGCCGAAGGGCGTAAGGATCAATGTGCCTGTCGCGAAACAAATGACATCGGTGTTGTCCTGCGTGAATTCGTCGGATGAGGCGACGCCTTGGAAGGTCGTCCCGCCCGACATCGCCGTATTGTCGGAATAGTCGGTGGAGCGTCCCTTCGCGTCGGTCGCATTCGACTGATTGAGCACGCCGTCGTCGGCGAAATCGGCCCGAAGCTCGGATATGTTGTCGTAGTAGGGCGCGAGATCGATGAAATCGTTATTGGTTTGATCGCCGTCATTTAGGACCGCGCCGGTCGCGTTACCAAAATCCGCGATGGTGTCGTCGCCGGAGGAGAGGACGAAGGTGTCGAACCCGTCGCCGCCGGTCAGGCTGTCGTTCCCCGCGCCGCCGTCCAGCGTGTCGTCGCCCGAGTTGCCGGAAATCGTATCCGAACCGGACCCGCCGGTGATCGCGTCCGCCCCCGCGCGGCCGTCCGCCTCCATCCCGACGCCGCTGAGCGTCAGGTCGATCGTGTCGTCGAAATCGCTGCCGTCGATGTCGTCGATGCGGCTGAACGTGACGGTGTCGACGCCGACCACAACGACGCCCGCGCGATCGCCGGTGGCGGTCAGGTCGAACCCGGAGCTGAGAAGCTCGCCCCGCAGATCGTCTTCCACAGCGTCGGCGCCGCCGTCTATCGTGTCGGCGCCGCCGTTATCGGTCAGGAAGAAGAAGTCGGAACCGGAGCCGCCTTCGAGAGAATCGTCGCCGGAGCCGCCGATGAAGGTGTCGTCGCCCGAGCCGCCGATCAGAGTGTCTGCGCCGACCCCGCCTTCTAGACTGTCCGCGCCGGAGCCGCCGAAGACGCTGTCGGCGCCGCCGCCGGCGAAGACGACGTCGTCGCCGCTCTCGACCAGGAGCGTGTCGTCTCCGGCCCCGCCGATGATGCTGTCGGCGCCGCTCTCGTCGTCGAAGAGGAATCCGGTGGTCTTGGCGGAGGCGTCGACCGTGTCCGAACCCGCCGATCCCTCGATATCCTCGAGGCCGCTGAACGTCGAAGCCGCAGTCCCGCCGGAGGTGAGCGTCCCCGCGTCGTCGGTGGAGAAGGTGATGTCGAAGCCGCTCGTCCCGTCGACGTCGAGCGTGTCGCGCCCGTCGCCGCCGAAAAGCGTGGAGGCGCCGTCGGTCTCGTCGATATCGAGCTGATCGTCGCCGGAGCCGCCGAAGAGCGTATCGCTACCGCTCCCGGCGTTCAGACTGTCGTTTCCGGAGCCGCCGAAAAGGCTGTCGTTTCCGGAATTGGCGAACAACGTGTCGTTTCCGTCCTCACCGCGTAGCGTGTCATTCCCGGAATTGCCCGCGACGGTGTCGTCGCCGGCGCCGCCGACAATGCTGTCGTTTCCTTGATCGCCGCTCAGATTGTCGGCGCCGGCGCCGCCGTCGATGAAGTCGTCGCCGCTCTCTCCGTCAAGAGAGTCGGCGCCCGCCCCGCCGAAGACCGTGTCGGCCCCGTCGCCACCGAAGATCGTATCGTCGCCCGATCCCGCCTCGATCGTCACGCCGACGTTGTCGGCGTCGGCGTTCACCGAGTCGGCGCCGCTCGTTAGGATGATCCGCTCGATCTCGGAGAACGTGATCGTATGCACGCCGTCAGTGGCGGTACCAGCCTCGTCGCCCGTGAAGCTGACGGTGACGGGGCCCGTCAGCGAAGTGAAGTCGAGCGTATCGAAGTCCGAGCCGCCCTCGCCGCCGACGATCGTGTCCGCGCCGAAGCCGTCCCGAAGGACGAAGACGTCGTCTCCCGAGCCGCCGAACGCCCTGTCGTCGCCGGACCCGCCGTCGATCAGGTCGTTCCCGGACCCGCCCACCAGGCTGTCGTCGCCTGAACCGCCGATGAGCGTATCGGCGCCAGAGCCACCCTCCAGCGTGTCGCCGCCCGCCGTCGCGACGATGCTGTCGTCGCCAGAGCCGCCCACGAGGCTGTCGTCGCCGGAGGCGTTGCGGATCGTGTCCGCTCCCGCGCCGCCGAACGCCGTGTCGCCGCCGGTGCCGACGACGATGCTGTCGTCTCCCAGCCCGCCGACGATGCTGTCGTCGCCCGACCCGCCGATGAGCGTATCGTCGCCGGAGCCGCCGAAGATCAGGTCCGCGCCTTCGCCGCCGGTGATCGTATCTGCGCCGGCGCCGCCGGTCAGCGTGTCGTCAGCCGAAAACGGATCGTCGAAGTAGACGTCGGTGAGGTAGACGAGGCCTCCGGCATTCGACGGATCCAGGTCGACGTACTGCACCTGGATTTCCGAAACCGGCCCCGGTATCGAAACGAGGATCGATCCGGAGAGGTCGGAAGCGTCCTGACTGGTCGTGCCGGTCGCGGTTTCGTTCCCCGTAACGCCGTCGAGATCGGATTGCGTGAGATTTGCGCCGGTAGAGATGGTTACGGGGATCGGGTCGCCGTTCTCGTCGAAGGCGAAGATCGAAATCTGTTCGGTCTGATCCGCGTTGTCGTCGAGATCGTTGACGCGAAACGAGACGTCCGCGACGGCGGCGGAGAAGTTCAGCTTCGCAACGGAGGTCTGACCTTGCTGCCCGCCGAAGGAGTAGGCGCTGCCGGTGTCCGCTGCGGCGCCGCCGGCGTCGATCCCGTCCACCGCCTGGACGCGGGTGTTGAAGCCGTCGTTATTCCCGTCGCCGATATAGGCGAAATCCACCGTGACGCCGCCGACGGATTGCGAGGCGGTGGCGAAGACGTCTCCGTCGTCGATCGCGCCGCCGTCGTCCGGGTCGGGAATATCGGACCATTTGAAAGCGACCCGGTCGGCGACGATTTCGGCGCCGCCTTCGATCACGTCGTCGCCGGAGCCGCCGAAGATCTCGTCCCGTCCGCTGTCGCCGACGAGGCTGTCGTCGCCCGATCCGCCGGTGAGCGTGTCGCGTCCCGCGCCGCCGAAGAGGCTGTCGTTTCCGACGTTGGCGATAAGATCGTCGTCGCCCGAGCCGCCGAAGAGCTGATCGTCGCCCGAAGCGTTCTGGATCGTGTCGTCCCCGACGCCGCCGTAAGCGACGTCCGCCCCCGAACCGACCTTCAGGTAATCCTCCCCCGAGCCCCCCTCCAGCACGTCGTCGCCCGAGCCGCCGAAGAGCGCGTCCGCCCCCGCCCCGCCGAGGACGCTGTCGCCGCCCGTCCCGCCGAGGATCTCGTCGGCGCCGGCCCCGCCGGACACCGTGTCGTCGCCCTCCCCCGCGTCGACGTAATCGTCGTCGCCGATCTGATAAGCCGCGTCGAGGCGAAGGCCGTAGAGGTCGCTGTCGTCCACCTCCAGAGTATTGAGCGTGATCGACTGGATCTCGCCGCTCTCCAGGAGCGCGCTGTCGGCGTTCCGGAAGGGCTCGGGAGCGAGGTAGACGTCTCCGTTCTCCATCTGGACGACGACGGCGGTGAAGTCGCCGCTCGTCCCGTCGGCGAACTCCACGGTCGCGTAATAGGCCTGCACGCTGTCGAGCGCGACTTCTTCGCCGTTGATCTCGTAGGTCTCGGCCGCGCGGCCGCCGTCATTGTCGTCGATGCGGTCGTTTTCATCGAGATCGTTGGAGTAGGCGAAGACGATGCCGCCGCTCAGCGGATTGTCGGCGTCGCCGTAGGTTCCGAGCAGATCCGCGGCGTTTTCGGAGACGCCGTTCCACTCGTCCGGATCGATGTCGTCGCGGTTGCCGAGCCGGATCAGGGGGAAGTCGTTGGCGCGCTCGCCGGAGCCGCCGAGCGCGTCGTCCTCCACCCCCGCGACGATGCTGTCGGCGCCCTCTCCGCCTTCTATCGTGTCGTCTCCCGCCCCGCCGGAGATCGTGTCGTCGCCGCCGCCGCCCGCGATCTCGTCCTGGCCGACGCCCGGCCCGATCTGGAGGCCGTTGTCGCCGCCGAGCGCGACCTTCGCGTCGGTCGACTTGATCGTGACGACGCGGGTCTCGCCCTCGGCGTCGGTGAAGGTCACCGTCCGGCTGCCGTTGTTGTTGACGACCATGTCGTCGCCGCCGAAGAGGGTCAGGCAATCGACGTCGCGCTCGTCCTTCAGGTCGATCGTGAAATCGCCGGAGAAGGTCGCGAGATCGACCCTGACGTCGACAGCGTCGCCCACCTTGTCGAAATCGTCGATCTTAATCCGCTTGAATTCGCCGAGGTCTTCGCCGGTGATATCGACCTGAACGACGCCGTCGACTGCGGCAGGGGTGATGTCGTCGAGAGAGACATTGGCGGCCCCAAGGCCGTTGACGAAATCGACGACGTGAATGAGGAGCGACATCAGCAGCGCTCCCGCGGAGTTTGGGTTCGGTGCGCCCGCGTACTTTCAGCTTGCGACGACATTGGTTCGCGCGCCGTAGGCGATAGCGGCCTGCGGAAACACAACTGAGGGGACGAAGTCATTTGCGCCTCCATTCGATCTATCGGAGGCGGCTTCTCGCACAGCGATCTAAAGTAGCTGTGAATCGCGCTGGAATTTTCGCCAGGAGACTAGCGAACCAACCAGCGTAAGTTCGCACCGCAATAAATTCTGCAGTAAGAAACCGTTATCGCGTCGATCTACTGACAGTGAGTCCATTCGAAGCAGACATGAAGCTATTGCGCGGTGAAGGTCCGCAGCGTCCGCACCCCAGACCTCGACCCTCTATAAATACTGCGGACCAGACCAACGGCCGCTTTCGGGAACGCATGTGCAAAATCAGCGGCAAGTTGCCAACGGCCGGTATGGGCCGCTGCTGCCGATAACGAGGGGTCGGGCCGGCATACGGAGCGCGGACTATCTCCTAATTCAGAACGACGTCTTCACCATCAGCGGGAATGCGCACTCTCCTGCGCAACTCGGATGGCAACCTTTCCAAGGCCTGAGCAAGATCTGATCGCGTCGAGAAGCAATGGTCCAAGGCCTCCATATGGATGGCGATGATCTCCGCTTTCGGATTCGCATCAAAGGCGCAGGCCGCGAAGTCGACGGCCTCGGCCGCGTCCATCAAGAGGAGGTCGGGCGACAGCGCCTCGATCACCGGCCCTCCGGTATGCGCGACGATTACATCCGGCTTGACCTCTTCGAGGATGGCTCTCACCCGGCCCTCCTCATCGAAGATCGTGTCTCCAGCCCAATAGAGCGTCGGATGTCCCTCCGCTTCAAAGATCAGCCCATTGACGCCCCCCATCAGATCGCCAAGCGCGCCTTTGCCGTGGAGTGCGAAGACCTGCCGGATCGCGACGCCGCGAAACTCAACATGATCGGCGGCGTCGGAGGCGATTTCGGTGACGTTCTCAAAGCCGAAGGCGCGCAGGCTGTCAACGAAGGGCGTAAGGTCCTGTGGTCTGCTCTTGTCCGACGGCGCACCGTTGCGCGGCGTGAAAACGGGCAACCGTTTGTCCAAAGCTTCCGCCGCCGCGGAATCGAAGTGGTCGCCATGCATATGGCTGATGACGACGGCGTCGATCCCGCTGACGATCTCCCCTGCTTCAACAGGAAGATCGATGGTTGGGTTCGGCGCAACGCCCGCAAACGATGGCAGCGCGCCCTTCGGCGAAAGCATGGGATCGAGCAAAAACGTCGTTCCGGCGTAGGTCAGTTTGGCGGTCGCGTTGCGGAAAAAGTGATAACGGATCGGTTCGGCCATGACTCTCTCTCAGGTTATCGCAGCAGCGGCGCACCCCGTGACGTCGCTACTCAGTGCATGCGAGAGACTTAAGCGCCGCTTCTGGGAATTAAACGACAGCTGCGCGTCGCCAATTCTCCTCCACCGCACTCCATGCACGGCCAAGATCATCGCTTACCCATTGAATGAAAACAAAAAAATACCAACGCCGTGGGATAGCATGCTGGGTCCCTGACCGCAGGCCTATGCAAAGCTTCAGCAAGCAGTTGAAATCATTAATCGCGCGGCGTGGGCAAGTTGGCTTCAGACGGAGCAAACGACCATCCAACCGGAGAGAGTTCCATGACCGATTTCGTTCTGAAGCGACAGGGCGTCGCCCACGACATCAACGGCTTGATGGCGCGCGCATCGCTTATCGCGGAGCAGCTATCGGCGCATCGCGACGCCGCGGTGGCCAGTCGAGCCGCCAAAATCGAAAACGCGATCAATCAGGCGACGGAGATCTGTCGACGCGAACTGTCGGGTCGCGACGTCGCCTGCGATACGTCGATAGACGCGGTCGACGTGGATCGGTTGTTGAACCAGATCGTGCAGCTCGTCGGGATCGAATCCAACCTCGCCGAGCGTCCCATCGACTTCTTCATCTCGGTGGCGCCGGATGTCGAACTCGTCACCGACGGCAGCGCTCTCTTTCGCATTCTCTTCAATCTGGTCTTGAACGCGGCCAACGCCATCGCGGCGCATGGCGGGTCTTGGATCGAAATCTCCGTCATGTCGGCATGGGGGCGCGTCTTCTTCGACCTCGCGGACGACGGCCCGGGCTTGCCTCAGCATGTTCTCGACTACCTCTACCCGGGCGTCGTCGACGAGCGACGGAGCGCGTCAGGACCTATCGGCACTGGCCTGGTCAGCGCGGCCTCACTCGCGAAGTCGATCGGCGGCGAGTTGAAGCTGGTGAAGAGCTCGAAAGCGGGCGCCCAGTTCTGCCTTACGCTGCCGACGGCGAGTTCGGGCCCGTCGACCGTCTCGCGGTTTGACGGCGACGCGGCGCCGACGCAGACGATCATCCTGGGCTCCTGACAGGCGAACGGCCGCGGCGATCCTCACGCGCCTCTCGCCGATACTCGTTGACCATGTCAGGGGCCGATCGGAAGCGGCGGCCGGTTCTCCGGCCAGGTAAGCGGGGTTGGCTCAGATGCTGACGCCAGGAGGGGACAGGGCGCCGAGAGAAAGCAAAGCTATGATCGATGCTTTCGAACGCGTTATCGCCGAGACGACCCAGCTGCGCCGCTTGGCTTGGCTCTGTCGTTGGAACGTCATCGGCGCCGACGCGGCTTTGGCGTCAGATGAGTATCGCTATCAGACTGAGGAACTCAGCTCGGCCTTGGACGAACTCGCAGCTCACTTGAAGGGGCTTGGCGGCATCCTCAGCCCTGAGCGCCTGAACTCCGAGGGTCAGTCGGATACCCTTGGGCTTCACAACCAAGGATCGAACTCGTTGTTTGAGGTTCTCGCATCACGGCACGAACGAATGGATGCGACGCTCCAAACCGCTGGAGATCTGGCCGAGGCGGAGGCCGACTACGGCAGCCTTCACCTCATCGCAGCGCGTCAACGCGCGCACCGAACTCTTCTATGGCGTTGTCAGCGGGCGATTTGCGACTGACCTTACCCGTCAGTCGCCGAAAGCTTTACGGTAGGCAAGCGGCGTCGACCCCAACTGCTTGCGGAATGCGGTCGATAGGTGGGATTGGCTGGAGAAACCGCATCGATACGCAATCTCGGAGATCGGTTCTCCCGTGCCCTCCAGCAATTGCCGAGCCAGCTCCACGCGTCGCTGAAGGACGAACCTGTGAGGCGACGATCCCGTCGCAGCGCGGAAGCAGCGCGCAAAGTGGAACGGCGATCTACCCGCGACCTGCGCAAGGTCGTCAATCGTCATCAAGCTTCCAATATTGTCTTCGATGAATTCCGTGACCCTTCGCAGTCGCTCGATGTCCAGTGGCGGGACGCCGCCGTCGCTATGAACGATGGTTCGATTGCTCCGCAGCGTCAGCAGCCGCCCGAGTAGAGCAGTCGCCCGCCCTTCGACCATGAGCGTCGCGGCGGGGCCCGTATCGGTTGCTTCGGACCAGAGCGCCTCCATCATCTGCGTAAGAGCCGGATCGAAGATGTCCTCGTCATAGAGGTGTTCGATCGGATCTTCGTTGGCGGCCGCAGCGCCGGCGTCCTTGAAGATGCGAGACGCATGCATCTCGGGTATCGCCACCATCAGCAACTTATGACGGCTGTCGCTGCGCCAGGTAGCCTCCGCATGGGCCGGCGCGACGCAGACGCTTCCCTTCCGGCCGCTCAATACGGCTGGTTTTCCGCCACGCTCCACTATGGAGTTCAGGATGTTTCCTTGCTGAACGAGACGAATGACGATCTCGGGTACGCTCGGGACGATTTTCTGATGACCCGGCTGGGCCACCTGGATAACGGAGATGCGGTTCGAACCGCCGGTGCGCGTCTCTTGCGGAAAGTCGCTGAAGCGCTCGAAGTGCGACTGAAATCGCGTTTCGGACTGCTCTTCGAAGGGGATCGTCCTGCACCGTTTCATAGTCCCGGTCCTACATCTTTCGCCCATGCGATGCTTCAGGTCTTCAGTTGCCGCAAACTGACAGCGTCGCTCGAATGAATGTCTAGCAGGATTTACGGATGCGGTTCTTTCAAAATCTTGCGGCTAACGGCGGAGGAACAAAGACTCTGCATCCAGTGAAGCCCGCAGTTGGGCCTATAGCGGGAGGCGGATGTCGTTTTGAAGACGGGCCTGGGAAAACAAGAAAGCTCAATTACGCTCCGCTACTTTGGGAGAGTCTCTCAGCCACACTTTGCTACGACGTAGCAGCGGCGGTTGTTTCGAAAGCGAAAGCAGGCCGCCCGATCGTTATCGGGCGGCCCAAGACCTCCAAAACACCGGCGTTCAAGCGTCGGGCGCTTCGACATCGGACCAAGCGGCGACGACTGGCGGCGCTCGATCACCCTGAACTTGGATCGCGTCCAGCGCAGAGGTCAGCTCTGAGAGCTCGTCAGCGGTGAACGACACGCGCGCTGCAGCGGTGTTATCTCTCAGATGGGTCACCTGCGTCGTGCCGGGGATCGGGACGATGTCGTCGCCCTGGGCCAGCAGCCAGGCGAGCGCGATTTGCGCAGGCGTCGCATCCTTACGCGCCGCCCATTCGCGGGCGAGGTCTACGACGGCCATGTTGGCCTCCCGGTTTTCGAGGTCCATCCGGGACGTGTTCGCGCGGAAGTCGCCAGGCGCGAAGCTCGTCGCCATATCCACTGCCCCGGTCAGGAACCCGTATCCCAGCGGCGCAAAGGGAACGAAGCCGACGCCCAGCTCTCTCGCGAGCGGCAGGATGTCCGCCTCCCGGTCGCGCCAGAGTATCGAATATTCGCTCTGAACCGCGGCGACCGGCAGCAACGCATGGGCGCGGCGGAGCGTTTTTGGACCCATCTCCGAAAGGCCCCAGTGGAGCACCTTCCCCTCGTCCATCAGGTCCTTGACGGTTCCCGCCACGTCCTCGATGGGCACCTCCGGATCGACCCGGTGTTGGTAGAGGAGATCAATGCGATCCGTGCCCAACCGGCGCAGAGAGCCTTCGACGGCGCGCCGGATATGCGCCGGTTTGCTGTTCACCTGGAAGTCCCAGACGCCGGTTTCGGGATCGACGTTGAAGCCGAATTTCGTGACGACCTGAACGTCGTCGCGGAACGGGGCTAAAGCCTCGCCCAGGATGTGCTCGCAGTCGAACGGACCGTAAACTTCGGCCGTGTCGAAGAAGGTCACGCCATCCTCATAGGCGGTCCGGATCAACGCGATCATGTCGTCGCGGTTTGGAACGAGCGTGTGGAAGGTGCGGTGCATGTTCTGCACCCCGAGGCCGATCTCGGATACCTCCAAATCGCCCAGCATGCGACGGCCCGGGCCGGGGAAGGCGGCGCTTCGAGACTGCGCGGCGGCCTTAGCGCCGATCAGAGCGGCGGCTGCTGCTGCTGCGGGAATGCCGGCGAGGAAGGCGCGGCGCTGCGGGTTGTGGACGTCATGGGACATTTGACGGGCTCCTGCGTGTCTTGGTTCCGGGGAGTTACGGCGTTCGGCGTCAGGCGCCTGGAGTGTTGCGGACGAACTCGTTGCCGCGTTCGGCAGTGGCGACGAAGGTCATGCCGTCGACGCGCCAGCCGTCTTCGGTGAGCGTGAAGCTGTGCTCGTACGTTCCCCAAACCTCCCAGAGCGGATCGCCGCCGTTCTCGGAAAGAGCGCCGCGCTCCATGCGGTTCCATGCATAGCCGTGGCTGACCATCGTCGCCTCGCCCTCGCCTTCGAAGGTGATGCGATGGTTGCCCCGCAGGTGAAACGAAGTCTTCTCGGGCGTCAGGTTCGCCGACCAGCCGGCGATCAGCGCGTCGGCCGGGATCGTCGCCCATTCACCGCCGATGAGGGACGTGAAATCGACCTCGATCATGTCGGTGAAGAGGGACCGGGCGAGGTCCCAGTCCTTCGCGTCCACCGCGGCGTCGATCGCATCGGCGACGCGGGTCATCTCGGCGTGAGCGACGAGCGTTTCAGCCGTGATCGGCGTTCCCGCCGTGGTTTCGGCGTTGATCGGGGCGGCGACCGCGAGAGCGACGGCGGCGCTGGCGAGCAGGGTTTTCAGGGTGCGGTTCATGTCGGGTCTCCATCGTTTGATGCGTCGATGGAAGGAACATGGCGGTCATGAGTGATAATGAAAAAGTCTGATTTGGTATTATTCCGATACTCGCTCGGCATCGATCTCATGAACGATGTCGGCGAGCAGTCGCGTCAGGCCGCCCGGCGCGCGCTGCGTCAGGAAAAGAAGCTCGATCGGCACTGAGAGGCCTTCGACTTTCCGGAACTGCACACGGCGCGGCGGGCGCTGGATGTTGGCCGAGTTGACGAAGGCGCAGCCGACCCCGGCGGAGACGAGGCTGAGAATCGTGGTCTCGTCCACCGCCTCCTGAACGACCTGCGGCTCAAAGCCGATATCGGCGAGCGCGCCGAAGAGCCGATCGTGAAACGCGGGCGCGACGGATCTCGGAAAGGATACGATGGGCAGGCCTTCGATGTCTTCGAGGGCGAGCGGTCCCTTATGGTCAAAGACGAGATCGACCGATGCGGAGAGCGCCACGTCGTCGGTGCGCAGCCGACGAACGGATAAGGCCTCTTCGACGATGTTGTCCTGCCGGTACGCGAAGGCGGCGTCGATCTCGCCGGCGAGAACCGCGTCGATCTGTTCGACCGAGCTCATCGGCCGGATGTCCAGCCTTATTTGATCGTGTCGCCGCTTGAAGCGGTTGAGCGCAAGCGGCACATGCCCCGCCCAGGATGCGCTCTCAAGGACGCCGACCCGTAGTTCACCGGCCTCCCCACTGGCGATGCGCCGCGCTGTCTCCGCGGCCTCTTCCGTATCTTTGAGGATCTCGCGGGCGCGATCGGCGAAGGCGCGGCCCGCATCGGTAAGGACCACGCGGCGGCCTTCCCGCGAGAGAAGGTCGAAACCGAGTTCGACTTCCAGATCCCTGATCTGACGCGAGACTGCGGGTTGCGCGATGCGCAGCCGCTCAGCGGCGTGGCTGATGCCGCCATGATCCGCGACGGCGACGAAGTAGCGTAAGTGGCGAAGTTCCATGCTTCATACCTCAGAGGCATTGATATCAGCAAAAGACGGCATTGGAAGGCATGTGCGGACAAGTGCATTTTGGCCGCCGACAGCATCGCGAAAGGAACGGCACCGTGTCCGCCAATCAACCATCTCCGATCTCGGGCGCGCTACTCGGCGCTCTGACGATCCTCTGCTGGAGCGGCTACAACGTCGCCGCAAAAGCCGGAATCGACGCCGGGCTTTCGCCAGCGGCCTTGAGCTTTCTCCGCTACCTCACGCCCACGCTCTTCGCTGTTCCCGCCTATATCTGGCTGCGCCGTCGAACGGGCTCTGAACGACCGCCTTTGATCCGCCTGCTCGCACTGGCGATCCTCGGTGGCCCGTTCTTCGGGCTGATCGCCGTCGCGGGCTATCAGTACGCGCCGCTCTCGCACGGTCTGCTCATCGCGCCGGTCGCCGTGTTCCTAACGGGCATGGCGTGGGGCGCGATCCTTCTTAAAGAGAAGATCACGGCCCCGCGGGTGTTCGGCGCGACCGTGATGTTCGGCGGCCTCGTGCTGCTCGTTGGGATCGAGAGTGACGGAGGTGGCGGTGAATGGCTCCTCGGCGCCGCACTGTTCGTTGCGGCCGGCTTCATGTGGGGCGCCTACACGGCGCTGCTGCGCCACTGGCGAATCCCGGTACTTGAAGGCGCGGTAGCGGTCGCGTTGATCAGCGCGGTCTTCGCTGCGGCGGCGATCGGCCCCTGGGCGATTGCGTCATTGGCGTCCGCAGAGCCGCGAATGGTCGCGATCCAGATCGCGACACAAGGCCTCTTGGGCGGCGTCCTGAGCGTGGTCGCGCTCATCGCCGCGCTTCGGACACTGAAGGCGCAGACAGCCGCCATGCTGCCGACCTTCACGCCAGCGGTCGCCATGCTGATCGCGTGGCCCGCGTTAGGCGCGCAGCCGACGCTGGCAGAGATCGTCGGCGCAGTCATTATCTTCGTCGGCTTCGCACTCGCCGCATGTCCGAAGCTGGCTCTTCCAAGGTTCGTTTAAGCAGAAACGACCTGAGGTTTGGACAAAAGTCGAGCTTTGTCGCGGACGTCGCCTTAAGGCCCAGGTTGGAAGGCCACAGTCGGCGCTTCCTCGTTCGCGGTCCGGAACTCGGATTGGGCTAGTTTCTTCGCATAGGCCGCGAAAGGCAGGTAACGGGGACACAGACGCAGCAATCGAGATCGCCGCCAACGTCCGAAATGGGCCGCCTGCGCGGATCGCACTGGCTGGGCCGACTCGCATCACGGCAATTGACCGGATCGAGCCCAAACTACCGGATGTTGCTGCGCGCGATTTTCCGCAAAGATTTGCCATCGGAACGAAGAGGTGGCGCGTTTGCCACCATTGGAACCGGTCCTTCTTTCAGATGGTGTGCTCGTTGCGGATCTTAGACGAACGCTCGACCTTTCACAAATCGGTCATCGACGTCGATCCGTCGCTCATCAAGTCGAGCAGTCTCTCTTTCGCGAGCTCGGCGATGTCTCGTCTTTCGTCGTCCTCCGCATTGGCCGCCAGTTTGCTCATGTCTTCAATCCAGTCTTTCCAGATCAGCTTTCTGACATCGGCAAACGTCGAGAACCTGATCGACATTCTGAGGCCGTCCCGATCAGCGGCGATCACTTCTCTCGCCATAATGCTCAGCGCACTCTCCACATCAGGCGTCCAGGCTTCGCCTTCCACCTTCGCTTTGAGAACGTCTTTCTTGGGTTCAGCGTCGAAGCCCGCTGTGACGATCAGGTCGGCGGCCGTATCGGGCCCTACCAGAACGTCGCCAATCGGATCGTGCGCGATCATGCGCGCGCCGCTGTTGTGGCACATGAACTCGATCTGCTTGCGCAGCGCGGTGACGATGTGTTTGAGAAGTCGATCCTCGTTCGGCGGGACGTCGAAGAGGATCGACTGCTGCCTAGCGAGCCGCCTGACTTCATGCATGACGAAGGTGCCCGTCACATCGAACGGTAACGCAATAATCTTAGAAGAGCCTTGTTTGTTGTACTTGGCGAATTCGATATCAAGGCGCGCTGCGTTGCGCATGACCGGAGCGGGAAGGCTCATCTCGTTGGCGGCCAGCGACACCGCATTCGCCAGGCGAGGCGTCGTCAAGAGACCAATCCGCTTTGCCAACGGCCCGACAAGTGCTCTTGAGAACTCATCGCTGGTGAAACCCGCGACGATCGCGACATGCACCGTCGTGTCGTCGGCGCACCACCCAAAAATCGCCTCACGCAACGTCGAGGCCCGACCAGAAACACCAGACATTTACTTATCCCAAAAAACGCTTGATTCAGAGCGCCGACGAAACAGGTCCCGTCCAAGTAGCAACTGCGTTCGAGATGTACCCAGTGACCCCGATCATCTATTCCCATCGCATACAAGGCGTCCTGCAACAAGTTGTCAAAGATTTGGAGCTAACGCTAACAATAAGTGATGCAGATTGTCCGATATCTCTTAAGGACAACCACGAGTTGTTTTTAGGCCTAGCCGACATGTTAAACGTGGAGTTTATTGCCAACGAGCAAAACGGCGTTAGTATTTTTACGTTCAGAAACCGAAAATGATCTGAATGCGTTCCAGGTAATGGTGGCTCGATTATGGCTGATAGCGCGAGAAAGGGCATGTCTCTCGCGAGGCATGCGAAGTTGGCCAAGTCGGCCAATAGGCGCAGTCCGGTTTCCGGACCAGCGCCTGCAGTTTTGGTACTTTTTTTTCTCACGGTTGGGGCCGTGATGGCTTTCGTTTTTCTAAACGATGACGAGCTGGTCGTCGCCGATAGCAATTCGCAGGTCGCAGAAACGACTGACGCGACCGACGTTGGTCCTTTTAGCGAGTCGTTATCGCCGGATGACCAGACGCCCGGATATGGAGACAACCTGATCCCCCCCCCGACGCGGAGTCGGCCCGTGGTTACGGAGTCCGTTAGTGCTGAGAACGCTAAGATAGAAACGATCGATCCGCCACGCGCGGAGAGCGCTAAGATAGACGATAGACCTGCGAGCTTGGGCGAGGCGGAACTGAGCGCGAATCAACCGTCGCACGCGCAGGCAACATGCCCACGCGGCCTTATCGACATTCTTGCAGGCTACTCGCTTGTTTTCTCTCCCGGCTCTGCGAGCATTGAAGATGATAATTGGGCGGAAATCCTGCGGGCGGAGACGCCGGAGACCGCATGCACGGCCGCCAATCTCGTTCTCACCAGCTATGCGGCGACGTTCGAACACGAGACCGACGAAGAACTCTGGCGCTTGAGCGAAAGCCGCGCGGCGTCGGTGGCGTCAGCGCTCGAGAATGTTGGGGTAATCATTGAGCCGGCGAACGTTCACTCGTTCCTCGCAGAAGAACGACGCGACTTCGATCAAAACGCGCCGCCTCCTTGGCGTGTCGACATTTGGCTCGATCGTCCGCCCCCCTTAGAGCAGGAATGATAGGTCTGTTGTGATGGAAATGATCGCTTGGATGCCTGAGCCGATGCGTAATGCGATTGACGCCGCGCTGACCTTCAATGTGCCCATTCCAGACGTGCTGTGGGGCGGCGCTCTGTTGTTGATCTTGCTTTTCTCAGTCACCGGACGGACGCGCGCGCGCCGAGCTTCTGAAAAGAACATGGTGCTAGAAGAGCATCAAAGAATGGCTCGCAGCCTACGTGCGCGCGAGCATCAGTTGGGGAAAGAGAAGCGTCGCATGCGTCGCATAAAGCGTGATGCTCGACGCTTCTAGGTAATTGAGACTAACACTGAAATGACACTTGTGCGGCGTGGTGAGCGCCTTGTGATGTGAAAGAGGACCGATCCGATGAAGCTCTCTAGGCTCGTATACTACAGTCAGCGTAACCCTTCCGCCGCGCTTGACCTAAAGCAGATCATTCAATCGTGCCATCGAAACAATGCGCCGATGAATATCACTGGCATGCTGCATTTCAGCGGCACGGCTTTCCTCCAGGTGCTTGAGGGCGGACGAGCTGAGGTTAGCGCCACCTACCATCGGATCGCTGCCGATCCGCGACACAACAACATCATCCTGATCTCTTGCAGCGACGTGAGCGAGCGACTGTTCCCAACTTGGTCGATGGGTCTCCATGAAGGCAAGGCCAAGGAGACGCGCGACATCTTCCTGCGTTACTTCGCGACTAGCGAAATCAACCCGGAAAGCGTGGACGTCGACAGTCTTCTGGACGTTATGCAGGATCTAGCCGCGGAGCTTTGATCACATAGGTGATGCCATTGCCGAAACGCAGAAAAAGCCTTTCTGGGCGGCGCTCAGTCATGGCTGCGTTTGCGCATCTGCAACACTCTTCACCAGCGACTGCTCGCCTCGGCACTGGGCAACATCCCTCCAATTGAATTCGCAGAGAAGATGAGAATGGAAAAACGGGCTTCCTAGGCCCATCAATGCAACCGAAGGACTCCCCGATCCGCTGGAGGTAAGTGACGGTCACAACGTCGCCGTCGCGGAGCTGCTCCAGCATTCTGTCCAGTTCCGGGCGGGCGCGCCTCGATCCACTGATCTTGTCTGCGAAGACCCTCTCGGCACCGGCTGCCAAAAGGGCATCCGTCTGAAGTGGTCTCAATTTTTCGGACAGCTTGGCGGCTTTGCTAAGGTGTATCGGTTTGTCTGATCAGGCCGCCTGTTTCTCCGTTTCGCGCTTCCCATATGCCTCATCAGGCGTTCGCCGTCCAAGGGCGGTGTGGGGACGTTTCTCGTTGTAGAACCCGATCCAGTCGCGGATCACGCGGCGGGCGTGGTAGCCGTCTGTGATCTCGGTCAGGTAGACGGCCTCCTGTTTCAGCGACCGCCAGAGACGCTCGATGAAGATGTTGTCCATGCAGCGGCCGCGGCCGTCCATCGATATTTTGACGCCTGCCTCGGTTAGCGTCGTGATCCAGGCCGCGCCGGTGAACTGCGACCGCTGATCCGTATTCATTATCTCCGGCGGCCCGTAGCGCTGCAAAGCTTCGTTCTGCGCTTCGACACAGAAGTCGGCGTGCATCGTGTTGGAAAGCCGCCAGCTCAGCACCTTGCGCGTCGCCCAGTCCATAATTGCGACGAGATAGAGGAACCCGCCCCGGACAGGGATGAAGGTAATGTCTGAACACCAGACGTGGTTCGGGCGAGTGATCGCCATGTTCCTCAGCAAATACGGATAGATCGGATGCTGGGGGTGCGGGCGGCTCGTGTTCGGGCGGCGGTAGATCGCTTCAAGGCCCATCTTGGCCATGAGGCGGCGCACCCGGTGACGACCGACGACGATCTTCTCCCGGCGCAGGTATGCCGCAATCTGACGACTGCCAAAGAACGGGTAAGCGGTGAAAACCTTATCGATCACCTTCATCAGCTCCAGCGTCTCGGCGCTGATCCCGACCGGCGTGTAGTAGAGCGACGACCGGCTCAGCTTCAGCAGCCTGCACTGGCGACTGACGCTGAGACCAGGATGGTCGCGGCGGACAAGCGTCTTTTTCTCGGCAGGGCTCATCTTTTGAGCCCTTGAGACAAAAAATCATTCTCCACGGCCAACCTCCCGATCTTCGCATGGAGATCCTTCACCTCGGCCTCGCTGATCCCCGGCGACTGGCCCCTTGAGAAGACATCCGCCAAACCTTCGACAGCCTGCTTCTTCCACTGGCCTACCTGATTGGGGTGAACTTGATACTTCGCGGCGATCTCCTGGAGCGTCCCGTCGCCCCGCAAAGCCTCAAGCGCGACTTTCGCCTTGAACTGGTCCGTAAAATTCCGGCGCTTTCCCATAGCTGCGCATCCCTTCTTCGTCGTTGGGATACACCTTAGCGACCTGTCCGAACTTCCGGGACCACTTCATACATAAGGTTTCTCCTTCGAAGCTTCAGGGGCGGTTTTCGGGACTTTAGTCAGGCCGCATCCTCTTGCGGAGCCGCCGGAACTGGCATCGGAGCGGGTTTGTGAACGGCAACACCGATCATCACCAACACGACGCCCAGAACGTCTATGGCGCTTGGAATCTGGCGCAGGACAATGACGCCAATGATCGTTGCAGTTGCGGGCAACAAGGCCAGAAGGAACGCGAAGCTGGCGCGCGGCAGGCGCGACATGGCGAGCTGGTCGCAGACGTAGGGGATTACAGACGAACAGATGCCGACACCGATCCCTGCTAGCACGAGCAAAGGTGCGCCGAAGGCTTCAAGCGCCTGCAAGAACCCGATGGGCATCACGAAGATGAAGGCCGCTGTCATCGCCGCACCAAGGCGCTCCACACCACCGGATGCACCGCCCTCGGAAATCTTGTGGCCAAGGATAATGTAGAGGACGAACAGAGAGCCATTCAGCACCGCCCAGAACAGGCCGAGCAAGTCGGACCTGAGCGCAGCTCCGTCCGCTGCAAGAAGGGACGGCCCGTCGATCAGGAGTGCAACACCAATGATGGCGACAACAAAGGCCAGATAGTTGCGCCCGGTCCGCAAGCCCCAGAGCGCGATCCCAATTGTGCCGACGAACTCGATAGCTGCGACCAAGGCAATCGGCAGCCGATCAAGTGCCAAATAGAAAGAACTGTTCATGATTGCCAAGCAGGCCCCAAGGGCCAGAAGAAGCAGACGTTCCTTGTTGCAGGACCTCTTGAAGGTCCGCCATGGCTTCGTGATCGGCGCGAAGACCAGAGCCGCAGACGCGATGCGGAACCATGCAACACCCAGCACGCCGACGACCGGAAACAAGAGAACGGCAAAGGCAGGCCCCAGATAATGGAAAACGGCAGAGACGCCGAACCATGCGTGAGGGGGAACGGCCTCGGACATGCGTGACATGGTTCCGGGGGCACTGACGGCGACGGGGTTTGAGGGGGCTTGATCTGACATACAGTGATAATGCAAGGTATATGAAAGAATTAATATGGAGATCAGATATGTCACTTGCAGAAATGAGACCAAGAAAGAAGGAAATACAGGTCGATAACCTTCGATCCGAAGAAATTGGTCTTGACGCTATAGACGCCAAGATTTTGCGAGAGCTGTGCGCCGATGCGCGCATTCCCCGTGCAGAGCTATCGCGGCGGGTTGGTCTGTCTGCGCCAAGTGTGGCGGATCGTGTGCGGCGTCTGGAAGATGTCGGGATCATCACCGGCTATGCCGCGCGGATCGACCCGGCACGCCTTGGTTATGGTCTCACGATCCTGATACGGGCACGGCCTCTGCCCGGTGAAATGAGCAACATGATCGAAGCCATCCAGGAAACGCCTCAGATCATCGCCTGTGATCGTGTATCCGGCGAAGACTGCTTCGTTGCGCGGGCGCATGTCCGCGATGTTGCGGAAATGGAGGCCGTGATTGATCGTATCGTGCCGTTCGGGGCTACCAATTCTTCAATTGTACAATCCAGCCCCGTCGAAGAACGACTGGTCGAGCTATAGGCACGTCGAGACTGGGTAAAGCTGACGTTGGGCGAATGGCTGAAAAGTCCCGCAATCCTGCCTTGAGGCACGCCGCGAATGAGCGCGTGCAGTGAACTTCCGCTTCTGGGAACGCAGGCGCAAAATCCGAGGTTGGTCGCGAACGGCAGCTTTGGGCCGGACCAGCGGTAAGTCGGCTTTGTCCGGACCCCAGACCTCAAGTCGCAAGAAATGCTGCGGATAAAACCAATGTCAGCTTTCGGGAACGCAGCTGCAAGATCCTAGATCGACGATGTAGGTCCGCATTGGGCCGATCCCTACTTGGGGCGGGCGACCGTCCTGCCGAACATGCTGTGATTAATCTAATGGCGGCGAAGAGCCCATACACAACATAAGGATTTAGGCTCTTCTCTGACGCGATAGTCGTCGATCTTTCCGTTCTGGAAACGCGCGGGTATAAAAGCGGCCGTTCAAATCATCGCGGCGAAGAGTTCTCCGGGTTTGAGCGACAGGCCAACTGGTCTTTAACAAACTCCCGCGGCACGCGCCCATCGAGTCCCTCGCAATCAGGCCGCCGTCAAAGTCGATCATAGTTCACCGCTGGCCAGAGCCGCTCATGCGCCAATGATTTGGTCGGGGCGCTTATCGTGGGCTGTCGAGGGGCGTAGGTACGACAAGCCAGCTACGACCGATCAGCAACTTGTCGACCGCGAACCTTCCGATGGAGTTTCTCTCTGAAGCAGCTATATTACTGCGCATGATCCGCGCGAAGTCTCGCATACTAGCGTTCTCGCTGATAATGGCGTTTGTGTCGTCGATTTTGACGACGGCGATAACGACCGCGCTTGGCCCCGATGGCTATGCGAACTTCGAACACATGGCTCACTCCGAGATCGCTGATCAGGACATGAGCCATCATCACGCCAATCACACCTCGCATGAAAGTAATCATGCGACCTTTCTGGCCAACGATGCGGAGGCAGATGGCCATTCTGGGCACGCGCATGGCGGCGACTGCCAACTCGTTTGTTGTCCCCATTCCTTAAGCGACTATCCGACTGCTTGCCCGAGCACGGCTGAACGCGGACAGCGCCATAAGGTTGGCGCGAATACGCTTTTCGCATCAGAGGCGCTATCTGGCCCCTACAGACCACCACAGATTTCCTGACCGTAGAGAGTAGTTCGCCGCCATCTGCGCTGGCGGCGGTTCGACAGGGGCTTCGGCCTCGGCTGGTCATTGAAAGCTATGTGGTATGCGAGGACGTTATTTTGCCCTCACGGCCCTTGCACTTGGTGCGGGCATCGCCGGAGGCATATGGTTCGAACGACAACGCTTCAAGGCGGCGTCGGGCGGCGGCGACGATGGGCCCAAGATCCTTTATTGGGTGGCCCCGATGGACGCCAACTTCCGGAAGGACGGTCCAGGCAAGTCGCCGATGGGCATGGATCTGGTCCCGGTCTACGAAGGCGATGAGCCATCGGGCGATCCAGAGGAAATCCGGCTTTCGGCCGCCGAGATCAATGCGATCGGCGTTCGAACGGCTGTCGCGCGCACTGATCGGATTTCGCAAAGGATCGAGACGGTCGGCTTTGTTGGATATGACGAGCACGCGACGAGCCACATTCACATGCGGGTGGAAGGCTGGATTGAACGTCTCAAAGTGCGCGCTGTCGGCGACGAGGTGGCGAAAGGCGATGTGCTTTTCGAACTGTACGCCCCAGAAATTACGATAGCGAGTTCCGAACTCCTGCGCGCCACCCGCAGAAGCCAGGCGCAGGAGACTGAGATCGCAAAGCGCAAGCTTCGCAACTTCGGCGTCGATCCGGTTCAGATCGAGGAAATGGCGAGAGCCGAGGCTCCAGCGCAAAACATCCGCGTCTACGCGCCGCAAGATGGCGTCGTCATCGACCTCGCCGGCGCTGACGGGATGTTTCTTGAGCCGCAAACCCGCGCGATGTCTCTGTCAGACCTGTCTTCGGTCTGGCTGCTGGTCGATGTGTTCGAACGGGATGTCGGAAGACTGTCTGAGGACATGACGGCGGTTGCGCGCTTCGAACATCTGCCGGGCCGGACGTTCGCAGGAGAGATCGACTACATCTTTCCCGAGCTAGACCCCGAGACGCGGACGCTGACTGTGCGTCTGCGCTTCGACAACCCAGATGGGCTTTTGAAGCCGAACATGTTCGCGAGCGTTTCGCTTTCGCCATCTGAAACCCGCGAAGCGATCACCGTGCCGACTGAAGCGGTCATTCGGACCGGGCGCGCGGAACGGGTCATCTTGAAGACGGGCGACGGCGTGTTCCGGCCGCGCCTTGTCACGACCGGGCTTCGCGGCGGATTTAGCGAAGGCGCGCGAACAGAGATCGTTCAGGGTTTGGAGCCAGGCGAAGAAGTCGTCGCCTCGGCTCAGTTCCTGATCGATAGTGAAAGCGCCCTGAACGCCGGATTGCTCCGGTTCGCGCCGACCGAAGCGAAGCCAGCGACGGCGACGGGCGTTCTGGTTTCGCTCGACCTCGATCGCCGCCACGCAGTCATCCGACATGAGGCGATCCCGGCTCTCGACTGGCCCGCGCTGGAGACCAGCTTTGCGATCAAGTCGGACATTATCCTTGAAGACCTCACGCCCGGCGACGCCGTGGAGTTCGCGGCGTTTCGCGGCGCGGACGGTCTTCTCGCCCTTTCCGCGCTTGGCGATGACGATGGGATCGACGCTACTGGATCCGGCGTGGCGCTTTCCGTGACGCCGGATGGCAAACTGACGCTGAGCCATGATCCCATTCCATCGCTCGGCTGGCCTGCGATGCGTATGGACCTTGATGTCGAGGGCGTCGACCTCGCCTCCGTGCCTCTGGACGCGCCGATTGAGTTCGATCTGGCTAAGGGCGAAGACGGGCTCTTCACCATCGTCGGCGTCAGGGCCGAAGGTATGGCGCAAGATGCGCCCGAGTCTATGGCGAGCACGCCGCCGCCCATGGTGGTCGATGGAACCGTAAACGCAGTCGATGAAGCTTCAAGGACCGCAAGTGTAACGCATGGTCCTCTGACCGCCATCGGGATGCCGGGGATGACGATGGAGTTCCCGTTGGCCGCGGAACTTGATGTAGCAGACGTGCCGATCGGCGACGCGATCCTGTCGATCGTCAGCGATCCGGAACGCGGTCTCGTGCTCGCCGCCGTCGAGCCGAAATCCGCTCCGATGAAAGTCATGGGCACCGTCAACAGCGTCGACCGTGAAAGCGGCGTGGCGAACGTGACCCATGGACCGATGGCTGAGATCGGCATGCCGGGGATGACGATGGACTTTCCACTTGCGTCTCAGATTGATCCGGAACGGCTTCCCATCGGCGTTGAGGTGGCGCTTCTCATCGAGCAAGGCGCCGACTTGTCCCTGACCCTGATCGGCGTGGAGACCGCGCCATGATCCCGGCCCTCATTCGCTGGTCGCTCGCTAACCGTTTTGTTGTCGTCTTGCTGGCTTTGATGCTCGCCGCGGGCGGCTTGTGGGCGGTGAAAACCACGCCCGTCGATGCGATCCCCGATCTGTCGGACGTGCAGGTCATCATTAAGACGCCCTATCAGGGGCAAGCGCCGCAGGTCGTCGAGGACCAGGTCACATATCCAATCGCGACCGCGATGCTGGCGGTTCCGGGCGCGATCGATGTGCGGGGGTTTTCATTCTTCGGAGACAGCTACGTCTATGTGGTTTTTGAGGATGGAACGGACCTTTACTGGGCGCGCAGCCGCGTCCTCGAGTATCTGGCGCAGGTTCAGTCGCGCCTGCCAGCGAGCGTCTCGCCGGAGCTTGGGCCCGACGCGACCGGCGTCGGCTGGATTTACCAGTATGTGCTTATTGACCGAACAGGCGGACACGACCTTTCACAGCTTCGAACGCTTCAGGACTGGTTTCTGAAGTTCGAATTGCAAACCATCGACGGCGTGAGCGAGGTCGCCACGATCGGCGGAATGGTCAAGCAGTATCAGGTGGTTGTCGATCCCAACAAACTGCGCGCATTCAATCTGCCGCTAACGAAGGTGAGAGCCGCAATTCAGAACGCCAACCGCGAGACAGGCGGCAGCGTCATCGAAATGGCGGAAGCAGAGTACATGGTCCGCGCCACCGGCTATGTCGATGATATCGGCGATCTCGAATCTGTGCCCCTGATGGTCAACGAGCGCGGGGCGGCGCTCACGCTTGGCGACGTGGCCGAGATCCGCCTTGGCCCCGAGATGCGTCGTGGCGTCGGCGAATTCGACGGCGAAGGCGACGCTGTCGGCGGGGTCGTCATCATGCGCTGGGGCGAAAACGCATTGGCGACCATTGAGGCGATCGAGGCCAAACTGGCCGATCTGCGCGCGTCGTTGCCGGACGGTGTGGAGATCGTCACGACTTACGACCGGTCCGGCGTGATCGAGCGCGCGATCGCTAATCTGCAAGACAAGCTGACCGAAGAGTTCATCGTCGTCGTCCTCGTGTGCGGCGCGTTCCTGTTGCATCTGCGCTCCTCGCTGGTGATCGTGCTGTCACTGCCCCTCGGCATCCTCGCGGCTTTTCTGGTGATGAAAGCCCAGGGCGTGAACGCAAACATCATGTCGCTCGGCGGCATCGCGATCGCGATCGGCGCAATGGTGGACGCCTCTATCGTGATGATCGAAGCAATGCACCGACGCATGGAAAGTACGCGCATCACGGCTGAGAACCGATGGCGCATCGTCGGGGAATGCGCGTCTGAAGTCGGGCCGGCGCTCTTCTACTCGCTCGCTATCATCACGGTCAGCTTTCTGCCGGTATTTGTGCTCGAAGCGCAGGAGGGGCGGCTGTTCAAGCCGCTCGCGTTCACGAAGACCTATGCGATGGCCGCCGCCGCGATCCTGTCGGTGACGCTCGTGCCCGTCCTGATGGGCTACTTCATCCGCGGCCGGATCGTCCCGGAGCGGAAAAATCCGCTCAATGTGGTTTGCCAGTTCCTTTACCGCCCGTTTCTCGACGCCGCTGTCGCCTGGCCTTGGGCGACGACCGCGCTGGCGGCGGTGCTGGTCGCGTCGATGTGGTATCCGGCGAGCCGTCTGGGGACGGAGTTCATGCCCGCTCTGAACGAAGGCGACTTCCTCTACATGCCGTCGCTCTATCCCGGCGTCTCCATCGGCAAGGCGCGCGAGGTACTTCAACAGACCGATCGCCTCATCGCGCAGGTGCCCGAGGTTGAGAGCGTGCATGGCAAGCTGGGCCGCGCCGACACGGCGACCGATCCGGCGCCCTTGACCATGATCGAAACGACAATCCAGCTGAAACCGCAGGAGGAGTGGCGCCCCGGCATGACCATGGACCGCATTCGGGATGAGCTTGACCGGATCGTGCAAGTCCCGGGCGTCACCAATGTTTGGATTCAGCCGATCAAAAACCGGATCGACATGCTGGCGACCGGGATCAAAACGCCCGTCGGCGTCAAGGTCTCGGGCGCTGATCTGGATGTGATCGAACGGATCGCCATCGAAGTGGAGCGCGCTGTCGCCGATATTCCCGGAACGTCGTCCGCGTATGCGGAGCGGCCCGTCGGCGGACGCTTCATCGAGATCGACATCGATCGTCAGGCGGCCGCCCGCTACATGCTCTCCATCGCGGAAGTGCAGGAGGTGGTGCAGACCGCAATCGGCGGACAAACGATCTCGGAAAGCGTCGAAGGGCTCGAGCGCTTCCCGATCAACCTTCGCTATCCGCGCGACTGGCGTGACAGTCCGGACCGTCTGCGCGACCTGCCGATGGTCACGCCTTCGGGCGCGCATATCCCCCTGAGCGCAGTCGCCGACGTGCGCGTGGTTGACGGCCCCGGGATGATCCGCTCGGAGAATGCGCGTCGGACCGGCTTCGTCTTCATCGACATCGCGGGTCGCGATCTCGGCGGCTATGTCGAAGAGGCGCGTGGCGTCGTGGCTCAGTCCGTGTCGTTGCCATCGGGATATTCGCTCTCCTGGTCGGGTCAGTATGAGTACATCGAACGCGTCGAGGAACGGCTGACCTTGGTGGCGCCGGCGACGATCGTCATCATCACGCTGATGCTCTTTCTCGCCTTCAACCGGGTGACGGAAGTCGCAATCATTCTCGTGGCCCTGCCCGTCGCGCTCGCTGGCGGCGTCTGGTTCGTCTGGCATCTGGACTTCGACGTTTCAGTTGCGGTGCTCGTCGGCTTCATCGCGCTCGCTGGCGTGGCGGTTGAGACCGCGATCGTGATGCTTCTCTACCTCAACCTCGCCTGGGACCGGCGCGTCGCAGCGGCAACAGCGGAAAACCGCTCTCTGGTTTCTCAGGACATCGAAGACGCCGTTTTCGAGGGGGCGCTTCTCCGGCTTCGACCAAAAGTCATGACCGTCGCTACCATCTTCGCCGGATTGATCCCCATTATGTACGGCAGCGGCACCGGATCTGAGGTCATGCAACGTATCGCCGCCCCCATGATCGGCGGGATGGCGACGGCCACACTGCTCACGCTCTTCGTAGTTCCCGCGATCTTCGTGATCTGGAAGCGGCTCTCTCTGAGGCGACTTAACAGGCAGATCGCGAGCCCGTCCCTGAACCACAGTCTCTTGCCCGGCGAATAACCGCCGCGCGTATGCGCTAGCGAAAGGAAAAATCCATGCGCCTCATTCCACTTCTCGCCGCTGCCGCGGTGCTGACGCCAACGCTCGTCTTCGCTCAATCGTCCCATGGCTCAAACCACGGACATGGCGACCACTCCACGCAGAAGCATGACGACCATGCGGAGATGGCGGGCGTACATGCCGAGGCGAAGATCAACAGCATCGAAGGTGACACGGTTAATCTGAGCCACGGGCCGATTGCGGAGATCGGCTGGCCGGCGATGACCATGGATCTGAAGTTGCTGGACGGTGCAAAAGTCGGAGAGATCGCGGCGGGCGATACCGCCATGATGATGCTCGAGAAGGGCCCCGACGGCGTCTATGGCATTCGGGCCCTGATGCCAATGAAGTGAATTTCTGAGCGAGAACAGCTACGGCGGTCATGACGAACGCCGTAGCGTTCGAGCCTGCCGGCCCAAGCCGAGATGAGTTCTGTTACACAGCTGAAATCGAACGCGAACTCTTAAATAGAGGGCCTTTGCTTGCGGTCATCTCTCACCGTTTTCGGGAAGAGTTGATGAGTGAAAGGCCGCTCTGTCTTTGGTGATCTCCGCGAATGACCGCTCTTGGGAACTTGAATGAAGCTGTAGTCAGCGTCGACCTGGCATCTCCAGAAGCGCATTGTGTTTTTTTGCAGATGCTCACGGCAGGTTTGTCCGCGACGCAGACCTTTTCGGGTCCAAAATGCTGCGGCTCGAGTGAATGTCCGCAATCGGGAACGCGCCTGCAAAAACTGTGGCAGGTCGCCAAGGTCCGTTATGGGCCGCCAGCGAATATCCTGGCTCAAATCACCGCCGCGGCGCGGCAGATGACGGTTCCGAGCCCCAAACCGTAAGTTGGAATGTTTGCTCTAACCGTACTTCTTCAGGGCCGCCGATACCGACATTGTCGGCACGCGGAGCAGTCCGTTTCCGTCCGGTTCGGCAGCCTCCATGTCGAGATTGAAAATCTCAAATCTGCTCTCGGCTGCCTCGTCCAGGCCCATCACTATCACGTCGAAAGTGTATGAAGGCTCTTCAGCGATGAACCAATGAACGTTGTCATCGTCTTCTCCGATTGACGACAAGTCGCCCGCACCAATCAATCCGTCGCCTGTCGGTCGGATCAGCAGCGAACGCTCATCACGGGACATCTGATCATACTGACGAAGCCGAAATGCACCCGTCAGCGGAAGATGCGCCGACACCATATTCGCATGGCCGTGCGGTATAATGGATCGACCTGTATCGACCGCGAAGATTTTTGGCAGGAAGTGCAGTGTCTTGGTCTCATCGAACCCAAGGTCGATGCGCGCGGTCGCTACGCCCAGGTCGGCAAATCCGGTCCTTCGCGCGAGGGTTTCGAAGTCTATCCCCTTCATGAGATCAGCTTCCGGCACTGCGGATAGCAACGTTTCTATCCCGGTTCGCCAATCGGCGACTGAGATCACCTCACCTCGCAGCGCACCTGATAGCTCGTCGATCCGTCGGCTGAGCCGCTTGATCTCTCGGCCGGCGGGACCCGCCAGCGTCGACGTAGCGCTACCGACACTCAACAACGAAGTGACTGCGCCTAACCGGGCAACCACTGTTCGGCGTGTCATCGTCGACTGCATCTTCGAAAAGTATCACAATCGATGTTGAGGCGGAACGCTCGTCAAAGTGAACACACGGCAGCTTTGTCCGCAAATCACCGATCAGGTGTCCATCTTCTTCGCGCCCATGGCGAATGACCGGTTCGGCGTCCCGCAAGCGCGAAATCGCTCCTGTCGGTCAACGGCGGCACTGGGCCGGCTGCGAGGATCTTGCCTGAACCTGTGTTGGCGGTGCGGCAGATGACGGCTCCGAGCCCATAGACGACATCACGATTGGGCCGCCTTCGCATGCGAACACTCTCTCTGGAGATTGGCCGCGGAGATTGACGATCGAGAAAGCCGCCATTCGCCGCTACGCAGCGGAAAGGAGACCTGATCAAAGGCCGTAGGCGACGACGTGATTTCAGGTAGTAAGAGATGCGAAGCGTCTTATCGCTACCGCCCGGGTGGTCGCTTCGTCGATATGCTGGACTTGTCGACTTCAGCTCACGACAGAAACAGGATTCTCTGAATGCGGAACCTACGAAACCTTTAGAGTTATGGCTGTCGCCTACGCTGCAGCTTGCGCGCGAAAGCTCCCGCTTCGAAAGCCGTAGAGGAGCAAAACGCGCCCGATTACCCCGATGTCAGGTCAACGATGTGCACAACGCACGTATCGGGGGGCGCGTATGGGCGCTACCGTCCGCTCGGAAAGACGAGGAGGGTTCAGCATGGCGCGGTTCATCGTCACTACGCTGGCCTAAGAGAATGCAAATGAGCATGGGCGATTTTCAACAGCCGGGCGTATCGCTCAGCAAGCTCGCGGCTCAATGTGGGGAGAGTAAAGCATGGCTACGATTACGGTAACAAATCTGAACGACAGCGGCGCGGGCAGCCTCAGGCAGGCCCTGGCGGATGCGGAGGCGCAGGCGGGCGCGGATACGATCGTCTTCGACGAAGGCCTGTCCGGCGGAACGATCCGCCTCGCCTCCCTGCTTAGGATCAGCACTGGCGGGGAAATCTTCGTTCAGGGCGATATTGATGGGGACGATGTTCCAGACATTACGATCTCCGGAGACACGGACGGCGACGGCACGGGCGATGTGAACCTGTTGAACAACGGCGCAACGAGCGGCGGCGCAGCGGACATCACCTTCAACGGCTTCCGCTTCGACAAGGGGTTCGACGATCGCGGCTACTCCTACATCATCAGCAACGGTCCAGGCGACAAGTTGACGCTAAGCAACAGCTACATAACCGAGTCGGTCGTCACCGCACCCAGTGGGCTTCACGCCACGATCTTCAACAACGGCGACATCACGATCGAGAACGTTCTCATCGAGAACGCGACCGTGAACACAACCACTTCCACCGGCGTGGCGGGGCTCCTCAGTCAAAATCTCTCTACAGCGACGATCGACCGCCTGGGCGTCACAGGTACAGCGACGAACGACGGCGGAGCTTACGCCCATCTCGGGATCATCGCCGTCGGCTCGATAAATGGCGGCATCCTCGCCATCGGCGACGGGGACACGGGCGACGACGGCACCGGCTTAGCCTTCCGAGGCCCCGGGTCGGGATCTGTCGATCTTGGCGTGGCGGGGACGACGGGCGCGGATGCGCTGAATTTCTCGTCCGCGACGACGCAGCAGATCGTCCTCGGCTTCGGCGGCGGCGACGACATCGACGTCGGCTCCGCAAACGACATGGTCTTCGGCGGCGCGGGCGACGACGATATCGACGGAGGCTCCGGTGACGATATGGTTCTCGGAGAAAACGGTAGCGATACGCTCACTGGCGGCGAAGGCGACGACACGCTCTCGGGCGGCGCCGGGAACGACACGCTCGACGGCGGGGCGGACAATGACACCGCCGACTTCTCCGACGCGACGTCGGAGACGCTCGCCATCCTTCTGAACCGGGAGGGGATCGCTCAGTCCACCCTCTCTTCGGGCCGCGACACCTTCATCGGGATCGAGAACCTGATCGGCTCCGATTTCAACGACCGGCTCTTTGGCGACGAGAACGCCAACCGGATCGAGGGCGGCGATGGCGGCGACACGCTCGACGGGGTGGCCGGCGATGACAGCCTCTTCGGCGGGGCGGGAAACGACGGATTCCGAGCCCGGGGCGGGACGGACCTGTTCGACGGCGGGGACGACACGGATTTCGTGAACTACACGGCTTCGAGCGGGGTCAACGCCTTCCTAGACGGCTCCGGCACCAACGGGCGGGCCGCCGTGGGCGACACGTTTGTCGACGTCGAGAACCTGATCGGTTCGGCGACCGGGAACGACCTCCTCTTCGGCGACGAGGGCGCGAACCGGCTCACCGGCCTTGGCGGCAACGACCTCATCCGAGGCCGCGCGGGCGTGGACCAGCTGGAGGGCGGCGCGGGCGACGACATGCTGATCGGCGACGAAGGCGCGGACGTGATCGTCACCGGGACCGGCGCCGACACGATCGTCTTCAACAACGCCCCCAACACGGCGGAGCGTGATCGGATTACCGATTTCGAGAGCGGTTCGGACATCCTCCAGATCGACGCCTCCGTCTTTGGAGGAGGGCTCGTGGCGGGCCAGGCGGCGGTGCTGGTCGCGAATGGGAATCCTGTCGCGGACACCGGGGATGCGACCTTCCTTTACGACACCGACAGCGGACTTTTGCGGTTCGATGCCGACGGGAACGCGGCGGGCGCCGCCGTTCTCTTCGCCTTCCTCCAGAACGTGCCGACCATCGACGCCGGAGACTTCGAGTTCGTTTGAGATCGCGCTCGGCTACGCTGCCGACCTGGTCCCGCTCCGGCCTGTGTGCCGGGGCGGACGCGCGTTCAGACAGCTCGCTCGCCAGAACATAAAGGCGTGAACCATTCCGCCGCGCCGCACGACTGACCTGCTCCCCGGATTGTCCGCATTCAGAAGTTAGCTCTGTTCCGGTTTTGGTCGTCTCCTGACCGGTTAGCGAAGGCCCGTGGTGTGAGCCCATTCAGGCTCGAATGCGGGCGCTCATGGTTGTAGTCGCGCCGCCATGCGCCGATCAATCGGCGGGCGTCGGGCAAGCTGTCGAACAGATGCTCGTTCAGGCACTCGTCCCGCAGCCGACCGTTGAAGCTTTCGACGAAGCCGTTCTGCATGGGCTTTCCGGGTGCGATGTAGTGCCATTCGACCTTCCGGTCCTCTTGCCAGCGCAGGATCGCATTTGAAGTGAGCTCCGTGCCGTTGTCGCTAACGACCATGCAAGGGTAGCCGCGCGTCTCGGCGATCCGGTCCAGCTCCCGCGCGACGCGCTCACCCGAGAGCGAGACATCGACCACCGTCGCCAGCGCTTCGCGCGTGAAGTCGTCGATCACACAGAGGATGCGGAAGCGCCGACCGCACGCCAACGCATCAGACACGAAGTCGAGGCTCCAGCGCTGGTTCCGGCCCTGGGGGATCGGCATCGGCGCCCTCGTCCCGATGGCGCGCTTCCGACCGCCGCGCTTGCGGACAGTCAGCCCCTCTTCGCGATAGAGCCGATACAGCTTCTTCCAGTTCATCACGATGCCTTCGCGGGCCAGCAAGATGTGCAGCCGCCTGTAGCCAAAGCGCCGCCGCTCTCCCGCCAACGCTCGCAGCCTGGTCCGAACGCCTTCGTCGTCGGGTCGGGTGGAGCGATAGCGGAACACGCGCGGATCGATCCCGACCAGGCGGCAGGCGCGCCGCTGGCTGTATCGCTTCTCTTTCATCGCCCAGTTCACGGCAGACCTCCTCGAACCGGGCTTCAGAAGTTTTTTCCGAGCATCTCGCGCAACGTCGAGACGTCGATCATGGACTCCGCGAGCAGCTTCTTCAGCTTAGCGTTCTCAGCCTCCAACGCCCGCAACTTCTTCGCGTCAGACACCTCCATGCCGCCGAACCTGGACCGCCATTTGTAGAACGTCGCGTCGCTGATCCCGTGCTTGCGGCACAGGTCAGCCGTCTTCGCCCCAGCCTGATGCTCGCGCAGAATCCCGATGATCTGCTCTTCGGTGAACCGTGATCTCTTCATCGTCCATCTCCTCAATCGAGGAACAGACTAACCTCAATTCGCGGAGGTTTCCGGGGAGCAGGTCAGGGGCGGACCCTATGGAAACGGTTCTAGGAAGAACCTCGCCGGTGACTGGTTCTGGACGTTCAATATCGATCAGACCCCGGTGTATCTGGAAGGGATAGGCGATCCTGATGTTCCTGTTCCTACCGACCCGCTGAGCACGGTTAGTCAGTATCTCGGGAACTGCGCGCAGTCTTCGAACACCGTCACCACTCCTAGCGTGAACATCAAACCTCTCATGGTCCAGGGGCCGAACGTCATTGAGTTCCGCAACGCCATCTCGGGGATCGGCGGCTTTACGGCAGATTTCGAGATCCTGATGAGTTGCTGCGGAGAGTGGGAAGAGACCTGGAGCCGCCAATGTCCGTATTGATCTTCGGCTTCATATCACTGTTCTCACTCTCCGTCGGGCTCGCCGCCCTTGTCGAAAGCGCAAAGCGCCGTCTTCGCGAACGCCACCGGCTTTCTAGCCCTACGTTAGCGCGGGCGCGATCACTCTTCGCAAGTGGTTATCGAGCGCCTGTACCACTGGCGGCGGTGGTGGCGTCAATAACGGCACTGTTGGCCTCTCCAGTCCAACAAGCCGCCGCCGCCGACCAATGCGCGGTCATCGGGCATACCTGCACGAGCGGAGCCGAGGCGCGCATCGTCGACGGTTTTTCCTATACGCCCTCATCCTGCTGGAATCGTACCGCTCTCCTCAATTGCGAGCGCCAGCCGCCCTTCGACAGTTGCTCGCCCCTCGAAGCCGCCCCCTCCTGCGTCGAGCTTTCGACCGAATGCGTCGATATCCGCGAAGGCGCCTGCGCCAAATACGAAAAGCGCTTCTCTTGCCAGAACGCCGATGTCGACGAGACCGAGCTGACGATCATCGTCAGCTCCTACACGATCACGCGCGACGAGACCGTTAGCCAGTGCGAGCCGCTCGATGTCGAGGATAACTGCGTCTTCCAGGGCGAGGTCTGTTCGGAAGGCCCAGAGACGCGGATCATCAACGGGCTCCCCGTGACCAAGCAATGCTGGGCTTGGGAGAAGACCTATTCCTGCGCGGCCGAGACAGAGACCTCCGACTGCGCCGAGCTCGAAGGCGATCAGAGCTGCGTGCCGCTCGATGAAGTCTGCCTCAACGAGCTGCCGGACGGCACCTGCGGCCATCGCGAGCGCAACTTCAAATGCGGCGGGACGCCGGCGCTCTTCGATCCGCAAGGCGGCGATCCCTCCTGCGGCGCGGTGGAGGTCTGCGTCGGCGGCGATTGCCGGACCTATGAAGACGAGCCGAACAAGGATTTCGCGAAGGCCGCGTCCTATCTCAACATGCTCGACGCGATCGCCAAGGATTTCGAGGACTTCGAGATCTTCACCGGCGAAGATCAGCGCTGCCGCAAATGGCCGCTTGGCCTGCTGAACTGCTGCTCGGACAGCGGCATCATTCTCGATGTCCTGAACATCTGCAATGAGACCGAACGCAAGCTCCGCGACGCTCACCACGCGGAGGTGACGCATTACGTCGGCACCTACTGCTCCGCGAAGGCCCTCTTCGTCTGCCTCGAGAAGAAGCGCGTCCACTGCACCTTCAACTCCAAGTTCGGCCGCATCGTCCATGAACAGGGACGCCCGCAGCTCGGCATCGAATGGCGTCATAACGGCGAGGCCGACGATCCGATCTGCCGTGGCCTGACGCCCGAAGAGATCGAGGCGATCGACTTTGAAGAGATCGATCTCTCCGAGCTTTACGACGACATGATCCAGAAGTTCGAAGTCCCGGATGTCGGCGCCCTCGCCGATCGCATTCAGGAGGACGTCTCATCCTTCACCGAAGGCGGCATTCGCCCCGATCCGGACGGCGACGACGTCGAAGGCCCGGGCGGCGAGGTCGCGGAGATCGACTATGATCGCCGCACCCGCCAGTGCGCCTCCGGAGAAGACGGCGAGATCGTCGAAGAGCGCAAGGTCGCGGTCGACCCCTACGGCGCGCGCGAGCCGCTGGAAGACTGGAAGGTGGTGGCGAACCTCTGCTTTCCCATCCAGATCGCCGAGCGCGAATGGACCTGCCCTCTCGACTATGAAGGCTATCGGATCCACCAGCGTCCTTACGTGGTCGATGATGAAGGCGTCCTGACCTATCTCGGCCCCTGGGAGACCGTCGAGGATCACTGCTACAAGTTCGAGGTCAAGGAGCGCACCCGCAACTGCGTGCCTCCTCGACAGGGCTCGTTCGTCGAAGAGCGCACCATCAAGATATGGAGCGGCAGGGCCAATGAAGTCGGTCCTTTCGAACGCGTCTCCGGCGGCTGCTTCACCGAAGAGACCGAGACGCGCCCCCTCTCCTGCCCCGCGACCTTCACGGGAACGCGCACCGAAGAGCGGACCTACCGGCTCTGGGAGGACGGATCGAAGACCGACTACTCCTCGTGGCTGCTGATCAGCGACGAATGCGTGAAGCGCGAGAGCGAGACGCGCCCCGCTACCTGCTCGGCGGGATGGTCGGGATCGAAGACGGAGACGCGGTATTTCGACATCCGCCCCGATGGAACCCGCGAGAACTACTCGGCTTGGGAGGTCACCGAGAACGCCTGTTTCCAGACGCGGAGCGAGAACCGCACCGTCGCCTGCACGTCCGGTTACTCTGGAACGCACGCCCAGAGCAGAACCTATCGCGACAATGAGGTCGGCCCCCACTCGCATTACACCGCGTGGGCCACCACTTCGAACTCTTGCACGCGCTCCGGCTTTGATAGCCGCACCGTCTCTTGCCCTCATTCGGCTTGGACGCACGGGAATATCGGACAGCGGCGGAACTGGACGCAGGCTCAGGGCGCCTCAAAAGTCTTCTCGGGCGGTTGGTACAACCACGCCGATAGCTGCCGCCATACAGTTTGGCGCTACCGGAACGTCGCCTGTTCCTTCGGACAAACCGGCCATATCGTCCAGCGTCGGCAGGTCTGGTTCTATCGCGACGGACGCCCAGACGTTCCGATCACAGGCTGGGCGCTCCACCAGAACAATTGTTCGTCTATTCTATGATAGAGTCTGCGCTCATATCGATCGCCGCGATCTGCATGGAGCTCGTCGCACTCCACGGCGCGACGATCATGTTGGCGCTCCTCGCTTCTCGCTGGCTCTGCTCGATTATCGGGATCATCGTCCATGCTGATGCGAGCAATTGCTCTCTGCGCTTCAACGCGCTCGCCTTCGTCGCCTATCTGGCGGGAGCCGCGAACTACGGCGCCGTTGGCGCTGACGGCTCTTTCGGACCGCTCTCCGGCGTCTTCTTCACCGCCAACCTCATTCTCATCGCGATGGACACCGCGCTGATCGTCGCTTTCCGGTGGATGGGCGATCGCTTCGAGCGGCGCATCCAAAGGCTCTCGATGCGATGACCATCTCGCGGAGATCCATGTTGATCGGCGGTGTAGCCTCAATGTCTGGGGCGTTAGCGGCCCCCCTGCCCTCCCATGCGCGCTCCCCTCTTGGCGTCACCCTCTTCGGCGCGGGCTGGTGCCACTTCTGCCATAGCGCCGCGCAGCTCCTTGTCTCCTTACAGAACGCGGGCCAGGTCGAGCTCCTCGTCATCTCCATCGACCATCGCCCGATCGGCGTCGTGACGGACCCTGTTCCCGATGACGGCCATGCGGCCGCACTCGGCGTTCACGGCGTGCCCGTCACGGTGGTTTTCGACCCGGCCACGGGCGAGCCGTCGCATTTCATACGGGGGTTCCGAGGCTACGGGCCGTTTCTCAAGGAACTTCGAGCGGCGGCGGCCGCGATCTCAAGCTGATTAGAAAAGGAGATGATTATGAACGCAGCCAACTCCCAACCCGGTCGGAGTGAGCGATGACGACTGATGTCCAACTCCGCGATCGGTTCAAAGAGGACCTGCCGGGCTTCATTTGCGAAGCGACGGCGCCGTATCACCTCTCGCGGCTGATCTTTCAGGTGCTGCGAGGAAGCGACGAGCTGAACGCCCTACCCCCAGAAGATCGGCTTGCTCGGATAGAGCGTCTCGCCGCTAAACTGTCGGCCGCGCCCGATGAGGCGAGGCCATGAGCGTGGCGGAAGAGAAGGTCGCGGCCTTCGTTGAACGGGTTCGGGCGTCCTATCCCGGCCTGACGGTCGCGGGTCATAGCGTCAACACGCTGACCTTTGCGCTGAAGGATTTGTTGGCTAGCGACGAAGCGCTCCTGCGCATCGATGAAGCGGAGCGCCCCGACCTTCTCCGCGCCATCGCCGCCAAACTGCTCGTCGGAACGAGCCCGTGAGCCTCATTCGCGGCGGACAGGCGACGATCCATTCGTTTCGGATGGCGAAGCAGGTGGTGTATTGGGCCGCCGGCGTCGCGCTCATGGCGGCGATGTCCTATTTCGCCGCCCGCGTCTACTTCTTCTCCGATCCCTACGACTGGTATCTCGTCTACAAATACCTACACGCCGACATGGTCCTGACCGTCGTGCGGGATGCGACCGACGACTACATTCTCTACATGCCCGATGGCGAGCGGAAGATCATGACGCTCGGGGCGTTCATCCATAATCAGTTCTTCATCGATCATTACTTCGCCATGAAGTCCCTCGCGGTCGCCTGGGGCCTTCAATCCGTCATTCCCGCCAGTTGCGCAGGCGCGTTGACCACGGGCGCATTCATCTATGTCGGCGTGGGTCTCGGCCGCTCTGATCGCGTCCGCGGCTCGATGCTCGTCTCGCCGCCGGAGCTGCGGGCGATCATCAACATGAAGTGGCGCGCCTGGCGGAAGACGCGGGGCAAGGCCAAGGCTGACGAGTATCGCTATTCCATCGGCGAGATCGACTATCCGCCAGACGCGCCGATGGTTCACACGCAAATGGTCGGGACGACCGGCGCGGGTAAGTCCGTCGCCATGATGGAGCTCCTCGACCAGATCCGCGAGCGCGGCGACCTCGCGGTGATCTACGACCGCATGGGAGCCTTCACCCGCTACTATTACGACAAAGAGACCGACCACATCTTGAACCCGTTCGACGCGCGAGACGCGGGCTGGTCGCCCTTCGCTGACGCAGATTCTGGGCCCGGGTTCGCCGCGATGGCCGAGGCGATGATCCCCTCGGCGAAGAACGTCTCGGACCCCTTCTGGTCGGACGCCGCGCGCTCGGTGTTTCGATCTCTGGCCGAAGCCCTCTCGCAAGGCGGAAACGCCAATGTCGAAGAGCTGTCGCGCCTGATCCTCAAGTCCGACCTCCCGACCCTCGCGGAAACGCTGAAGGATACGCCGGGCGGCGCGATGGTCGATCTCTCGAGCCCGAAGACGGCGCAGTCCGTCCGCTCCTCCGTCGTGCAGCCCCTCGAGTTCCTGACCTATCTCAAGCATCGCGAAAAGGCGTTCTCCATAGGCGATTGGGTCCGGAATGCGCAGAAGGGTTTCCTCTTTCTCTCCGGCCAGGTCGAACACGCTGCGGCGACCAGGAACCTTATCTCGGCTGCAATCGAGATCGCCGCGAACGCCACCATGACCTGCGGGCCGACGGATCGGCCGAGGATCTGGTTCTTCATTGACGAGCTGCCCTCGCTGAACCGCTTGCCCTGTCTCGATCGCTCCCTTGCGGAGATCCGCCAGTTCGGCGGTTGCTTTGTGATCGGCTATCAGGTCTTCGCCAAGCTTCGCGACGTCTACGGCCACGACGTCGCCGAGGCGATCGCCGGCACGGTCAACAACTCCGTCGTCTTCGACACGCCCGACCAGCCGACTGCCAAGCGCTGTTCGGACATGCTCGGCATGGAGGACATCACCGAGAAGTCCGAGGGCATGTCGATCGGCGCCAATGAGACGCGCGATGGCGTGACCTATTCCCACAAGCGCACGGAGCGGGCGATCGCGACGGCATCCGAAATCATGGATCTCCCACAACTGCACGCCTATCTCCGCTACGCCTACGATACGCCGCGCACCAAGATCGTCCTCAAGTACAAGCAGCGTCCGGTCATCGCCGACGCGTTCAAGGCGCCGACGGTTGAGGCCGTCGCCGCTGAACAGAAGCGCCGAGAAGCCGACGATGCTGAATGGAGCTCTGCCGGCACGTTCCATGATGGCGACGGCGTCGTTGCGGAGGGCGATGATACCCCTGACGCAAACCCGCCAATGGGTGCGACGCGCTCGTCTGAACCGGATGTTGAAGATGCGGTCTTTGAGGACGGCGATGCGCCCTCCCCGGCGGCGTCTTCGGAACGCGAGACGGTCGATGCCGCGGCCCTCCTCGCCTCGATCCGCCCCATGGGGCCGGACCCCGCTCGAAAACAGTCCGGCGAGGAGCGCTTCCTGGATGAGGCGAAAGCCTGGGTGAAGGAACTGGCGGGGCCGCCGTCGTTCTCAACGGGCGAGCCCCGCCGCACCTTCTCCGATCTCGAGCTGACCCTCCTCCTCGATCACTTCATCGTCTCGCGCCTTCGCGGCGTCGCAGCGAGTGAGATCGTGGAGATCCGGCCGGAAGAGCCGCCCTCCGACCCCGGCGAGCGAGATGCCTTTAATCGACGCAATGAAGAGGATGCTCTGCTTCTCAAGGCGTTCTACGCGCGGGAGGCCGAGCGCGAAGAGGGCAAGCGCCGCGACCGGGAAGAGCGGGAGGCCGCTCGCGCGGCGATGTTGGCGCGGCGGGCTGAAGAGCCCTCCGAGGACGAAGAGCCGATAGGTCCGCGTCCTTCCGCTGAGCGCGAGGTCGAGCCCGCTTCGACCAGTGGAGCGGCCGATCCAAAGCCTCGCCGCGTTCGCTCCTTCGCTTCGCAGATTCGCCTTTCCCCCTGAACCATAGGAGATTGTCATGCTTTCCGTGGCAGCCGTATCCGCTGGAGCCGCGTCGAGCGGCTATTACTCCAACGACAGCTACTACGCCAAAGACAGCGAGGAGGCGAAGGAAGCCTCCGTGTGGCATGGCGAAGGCGCAGCCGCCGCCGGCCTTTCGGGCCATGTGGATCCCGGCAAGTTTTCCGAGATCATGCAGGGCTTCACGCCTGATGAACGACGCCTCGGCTATGAAAAGAACGGAGAACACGTTCATCAAGCCGGAACGGACATGACGTTCTCGGCCCCCAAGTCCGTCTCGGTAATGGCGTTGTTGAGCGGCGACAAACGGATCGTGACGGCTCATGATGCGGCGGTGAAGACAGCGCTGGACTACGCTGAGAAGACCTATCTTCAGACCCGCATGAAAGACCCGATAACCGGCAAGGTCGAGCGCTTAGGCGGACAAAAGATGATCGCGGGCGTCTTCCGCCATGACAGCTCCCGCGCTCTCGACCCTCAGCTCCATTCACATGCGGTCGTCGCCAACATGACCATTGGAGAAGACGGCAAATGGCGCACGGTTCAGAACAACGCCTTCTTCAAGAACAAGATGGAAATCGGGGCGGTCTACCGGAATGCGCTCGCATCAAGCCTCACGGAAATCGGCTATGACATTTGGAGAGCCGGTAAACACGGTTTTGTCGAGATCAAAGGCGTACCCAAAGATCTGGAGCGGTCCTTCTCGACGCGGAGTGAAGAGATCAAGGCCGCGTTGAAATCAAGCTATGATGCAAAGCTATCGGCGGCTGCGGCGCGGGCGGCGATCCTTACTCGCTCGGCGAAGTCCAAGTCCGTCGACCGCGCTGAACTGTACGCCCTTTGGCGGAAGGAGGCTGCCGCCAAAGGCTTTGGCGACCGTGAGATGGCGTCCATCAGAGACAGCGCCAAAGGTCGTTCCATTCTCTCCGAGGACCGTTCAATCGAGGCCCGCGCGGCTGTCGAGTTCGCCGTCCGGCACGTTTCCGAGCGTGCGTCTGTTTATGAGAAGGGCCACATCGTCAAAACCGCGCTCGATCGTATGCAGCGCGGGACCATTGCCGATGTATCGCGCGAGATCGAGCGACGGTTGGAGACGGGTCAGCTCATCTCTTCCGTCCACAAGTCGATGCAAAGCCCGATTACTGACGCGCGATCGCTGCATACTGAAAGGTCGTCCATAGACGCATTTAAGGCTTCAACGAATGTCGGGACGGTCATCGCCAAGCAGCGCGTCGTGGATCGGGCGATCTATCGGACGTCCCTCTCTGACGGGCAGAAGAATGCCGTCTCTACCGCACTCTCGACCAAAGATCGCGTCGTCGGCGTCCAGGGCTACGCCGGCACCGGCAAGACCTTCATGCTCTCCAAGGTGAAGGCCATTGCCGAGAAGCAGGGATATGAGATCGTCGGCCTCGCGCCTGCGCATCGGGCCGTGAAGGAGCTCGGCGCCGCCGGTATTGAAGGTAACACCCTTCATTCTTTCGTCTCCCGCAATGAACGCTTCGCCAGCGGCCGCGCCAAGCGAGGCGACGTCCGATCAGCGCAGCGCGAGTTCGCGAAGAAGGTTCTCGTCGTCGACGAAGCATCGATGATCGGCACGCGCCAGATGCGGGACTTCCTCACCATCGCCAACCGCGTGGGCGCCGCCAAGGTCGTCCTCGTCGGCGACGTGAAGCAGCTCGACGCGGTGGAAGCCGGCTCGCCATTCCGCGCGCTCCAGAACGCTGGGATGGATACGGCATCGATGGCCGACATCATGCGCCAGCGGAACCCGGAGATGCTCGGCGCGATCCACGACATCATCCAGAACGAGGTCGCCGAGTTCTTCAACAAAATCGATAACCGCATCGAAGAGGTCGAACGTCCCGCCCTCGCCGCAGCTAATCGCTGGCTCTCGCTCTCACCGGAAGAGCGCGCCAACACCATGCTCATCACCCAGAAGAACAGCTGGCGAGCCGCCATCAACGACCGCATTCGGGAGGGCCTGAGGGAGGAGGGCGCGGTCGGTCGGGACGACGTTCGGTTCGAGCGGTTAGACCCTCAACGCCTGACGACGGCTCAACTTGGGGTTGCAGATAACTATCAGCCCGGCGACGTCGTCATCTTCGAGAAGACCGTCAGATCCATCGGCGCGAAGATGGGCGACAGCTTCACAGTCATCGACCGCCAATCGAGCCTCGATCTCGTCCATGAGGGCGCGCCCTTCTCGGATGGAAAGATCGCGCTGCGCGACGACAAGACCGGCCGCGAGGTTGAATACGAACCCGGTCGCTCGACCTGGTTCGCCAACGCCGTCTCTCTCTATGAGCGCGGCTCGATCGATCTCGCAGTCGGCGACGCTATCCGCTTCGACCGCACTGATCTCGACGAGAAGATCGTCAACAAAGCGATGGGTGAGATCGTTTCGCTGGACGATAAGACCGTCACGATCAATATCGGCGATGAAGTGAAAACCCTCCCCCGCGATCATCCTCTGACCCGCCACATGGACTACGCCTGGGCCGCCACCGTGCACGGCTCTCAGGGCGCGACCGTGGAGAACGCCATCGTCGCGATCGAAGCTGCGAGCGCCCTCACCACCCAGAAGAGCCTCTACGTCGCCGCTTCGCGCATCAAAGAAGACGTCACCCTCTTCACCGAGGATCGGGTCCTCCTGAAGAACACCGTAATGCGCGAGAGCGGCGAACGTCTCGATGCGCGCGACATCGTCCCCGATGAGCGCGCGGCCAATGAAGGGCGCGACCTGAACGGCCGCGAACTGGAACTCGGACAGGCCGCCCCGCTCGATGCGGACCGGCCCGACTTCGAGGCCGATCCGCTCACCGCTCGCGACCCTATCCTGACGCCCGAACAGGAGGCCGCATGGCGCGCCCAGATCGCCGAAGTGAACCCCGCCGACGACCTTCAGAAAGGAGATGAAGAGATGCGCATGAACGACCATGAGGACGCCGACAGAAGTCGCGGCGAGGACCGAACCGAAGAGCGGCGGCCAGAGGATCCAGCGACACCCGATGACGATCATGACGAGGTTCGCGAGGCCGAGCGGCCGGACCAGGTCGAAGAGCGCCAAGAGGAGCCGGAGCCGTTCCGCGAAGAGCCCGGAGAGGACCGCGCGCATCGCGAGGAGAACCGCCACGGGTTCCTCGATCGCGGCGAGACGGAGCGCGGCGACGACACCCGCGACGCCGGTCTCGACCGCGGCGATGATGGGGAGATGGAGCGGTGAGTGGCAAGACGGTTCAACGAAGCATCTACGTCCCAACGCCAGTCTTTCAACTCATCGAACGCGTCGCCCAAAGTCGCGAGGAGAAGGTCGCTAAGGTTATCATCCAACTGCTGACGGAACGAGTTCATCAGATTGAAGAGATGGATGGTGGAGAGCCGCAGGTTGGCGACGCACAGCGTTCAACCGGGTCAACCGAATGTACGGAAGCTAGTGAGGACCGGCTCGAAGAAATGATCGCGCATTGTCAGTTCCTCCTGATGCAAGTCATCGATGCGACGATGCCGGAGCATGAAGCTAACGCTGCGATAGCCCAGGCGAAGGCGGATCTGGAGGTTCACTACCCCACTTCCCCTTGATGGAGAGACTCGCTGGTTTGCAGATACAGATAAGGGCTGGACCGGTTGGTCCGGCCCTTTCTCATTTGACGAGATCCGATGAGTAAAACTTAGTTGGCATCGCAACAAGTTTCTTACACCTTGTTGGCAAGTTGCGCGCACATTGCCGCACATTATCCAAGCATACTTAGCTTTTGGAACGCATCCGCAGAGCTCGCACGTTGTTTGCAAGGTGCGGAAGGCACTCGTTTTCTGACAACTTTTTCGGCGATGAATCAACGTTTTGGCCAAGTATGCTTGGCTGAAACGGCCCTGCACCTCTAGGTGCATTTGGTGTGGAGGGAAATTCGCTCCGCGTTCCCCGATGCGGACGAACACTGACTCCCCTGCTCGGGTGAGTCCATCCTGCGAAACTGATGCGGATGCATAGGGTTAGGCGGAAGCGTCGCTGAAGCGCTTCTCGAGACCTCCCGCATCCGCCGCCGCGAGCGCGGCGCTTCCCATCCTGTCCCCAGGGTTTCGAACAAACGTTTGCAACTTGGTCCCCATGGGAAACAGGAGGATGTGATGACGAAGCAAGGTTTGGGAGACGCCATGACCGTCTCCGAATTCGTCGACTGGGATGACGAGGTGATCGGTCTTGGGCGGCGCTATCGATTGGCCTCGGCGCCGCGGTGGATCGTCCAGACGCGCGTGGACGGCAAGAGCCGCAAGCGGGTGCTCGGCGACGCCAATGCGATCAGCATCGTCGACGCCCGTATCGCCGCGCGGCGGGTGCTGGATCGGATCGCGAAGTCGGCCCCGATGGAGATGCCGGACGCGCCGGACCCGATGGCGACGCTCAGCGACTTCGCTCCGCGATGGATGCGGGACAAGGCGGGGTCGTGGAAGGCCGCCACCGCTCGCGGTCACAAGAAGCAGCTCGAGAACCAGATCCTTCCAACGCTTGGCGCGATGCGTCTGCGCGATCTTAGAAGGAAGGACGTGGAGCGGTGGCGGCGCGATCTCGACTGCGCATCCGGAACGATCAACCGGGCGATGGCGGTGCTGTCGGGCATGATGCGCCATGCGGAGCTGCTCGGCATCATTCCGGCGGGCTCGAACCCCTGTAAGGGGCTCCGGAAGAAAGACACGTCGTTCAAGGCGCGTTACCTGACGGAGAAAGAGTACCGGCGGCTTGGGAAGGCGCTCGAAGCGCTCCACAGCGAAAGCCCCGACGCCATCGATCTCATCCGCTTCCTAGCCGTCACGGGATGCCGCCGGTCCGAGGCGCGCCTCCTTCGCTGGCGCTGGATTGAAGGCGGGGCCGCGCGGCTCCCAGACTCCAAGAGCGGACCCATCTCCATCTGGCTTGGCAAGGCGGCGATCCGCATTCTGGACGAGCGTCCGCGACGCACCGGGCTGGTCTTCTCCGTCAATGGAAAGCCGCTGAGCGATCAGGTCATCAATCTCGCCTGGCGCAAAGCGACCAAGGCGGCGCGTCTCGGCAAGATCAGGGTTCATGATCTACGCCACTCTTTCGCCTCCACCGCTGTCAGGAGCGGCGAAAGCCTGCGGACGGTCGCCGGGCTTCTCAGCCATGCAGACGTAGAGACGACTGAGGGTTACGCGCATCTCGGAGCCACCGACGTGCGCGACGCCGCTGTGCGCGTCGGCGCGATGATCTCCGGAAAGATCGATCAGCCTTCGGGCTTGTCGGCTCTCTCCGCCAAGCGTTCCGATATCAAGGACGCGAAGGCGATCCGCGCCAAGGCGCGGATCGATCGCGAGCGCGTCGCTCGGGCCGAAGCGTCTCCCGAGCTTCGCGCGTTCTTCCGATCGGGAAGGTGCATAAGCCGCTTCTGCGAAGCGAAGGGCTTGGACCCAGAGGTTCTGGGCGCAGAGGTCCGCGCCTATCGACGGGCGAAGGCGCGCATGGCTGCCAAACCGTCCGGTTCAACTCAATCGGCGGAGGTTTGAGAGATGGCCCGTTCGAAACGCCTCACTCAATCTATGGTTGATTCCGCGACGCCGCGAAAGAAGGAGTACGCCCTGCCTGACGATCAGGTTCCCGGCCTCATACTTCGCGTCCGACCTTCGGGCGCGCGGGCCTGGGTTCTGCGGAAAACCTATGAGGGGAAGACGCGTCGGATCACGCTCGGAACGCCGGAGGAGATGTCTCTGGTCGCGGCGCGGAAAGCCGCCGCGCTTGGCGGGCTGGACGGTGGCACCGTCACCACGACCGCTTCGAAGAGGGGGACTGTCCCCACCCTCGGCGAGGTCGCCGCGCTCTATCTTAAGGACCGAGAGGGACCGACTAGCGTGGGACGGCTACAGGCCGTTCGCGTCTATCTCCGTTCTCAGCTTCTGCCCCAGTTCGGAACGACGCCTCTCGATGAAATAAGGCCACCGGCCGTAGCTCACTGGTTCATAGGCTATTCGCGGAAAAGTCCTGGCGGCGCTAACATGGCGATCGCTCTGATCCGGACGCTGTATAACTTCGCCCGCCACCACGAGCTGGTCCGGCCCGATCTTCCCGACCCGACCGGACCTATCCCGCGCAACCGCCGTCGTCCGCGCGGACGGTTGATCTCAGGAGACCAGATGGAGGAGCTGGGCCGCGTCCTCGCGGACTGGCCGGATCAGACAGTTGCTGACGCCGTACGTCTGATCTTCCTCACCGGCTGCAGGTCGGGAGAGATCATCCGGCTCCGGTGGAGCGAGGTGGCCCTCGGGAACCAAGCCCTCCATCTGAAGCGCACCAAAACCGGACCGCGCGAGGTGGCATTGTCAGAGGAGGCGTCCGCCCTCCTGGCCCGAAGGAGGCGCCTCCGCATGGGCGAAGCTGTCTTCCCGAAACCCAAGCGTCCTGACGTCTCTCTGAGGACCATCCCCACCGTCTGGCGCAGCATCCGGAAGGCGGCCGGTCTGGGTGACGACGTCCGCCTCCATGACCTGCGCCACTCCAAGCAGCGCGTCGTGGATCGGGCGATCTATCGGACGTCCCTCTCTGACGGGCAGAAGAATGCCGTCTCTACCGCACTCTCGACCAAAGATCGCGTCGTCGGCGTCCAGGGCTACGCCGGCACCGGCAAGACCTTCATGCTCTCCAAGGTGAAGGCCATTGCCGAGAAGCAGGGATATGAGATCGTCGGCCTCGCGCCTGCGCATCGGGCCGTGAAGGAGCTCGGCGCCGCCGGTATTGAAGGTAACACCCTTCATTCTTTCGTCTCCCGCAATGAACGCTTCGCCAGCGGCCGCGCCAAGCGAGGCGACGTCCGATCAGCGCAGCGCGAGTTCGCGAAGAAGGTTCTCGTCGTCGACGAAGCATCGATGATCGGCACGCGCCAGATGCGGGACTTCCTCACCATCGCCAACCGCGTGGGCGCCGCCAAGGTCGTCCTCGTCGGCGACGTGAAGCAGCTCGACGCGGTGGAAGCCGGCTCGCCATTCCGCGCGCTCCAGAACGCTGGGATGGATACGGCATCGATGGCCGACATCATGCGCCAGCGGAACCCGGAGATGCTCGGCGCGATCCACGACATCATCCAGAACGAGGTCGCCGAGTTCTTCAACAAAATCGATAACCGCATCGAAGAGGTCGAACGTCCCGCCCTCGCCGCAGCTAATCGCTGGCTCTCGCTCTCACCGGAAGAGCGCGCCAACACCATGCTCATCACCCAGAAGAACAGCTGGCGAGCCGCCATCAACGACCGCATTCGGGAGGGCCTGAGGGAGGAGGGCGCGGTCGGTCGGGACGACGTTCGGTTCGAGCGGTTAGACCCTCAACGCCTGACGACGGCTCAACTTGGGGTTGCAGATAACTATCAGCCCGGCGACGTCGTCATCTTCGAGAAGACCGTCAGATCCATCGGCGCGAAGATGGGCGACAGCTTCACAGTCATCGACCGCCAATCGAGCCTCGATCTCGTCCATGAGGGCGCGCCCTTCTCGGATGGAAAGATCGCGCTGCGCGACGACAAGACCGGCCGCGAGGTTGAATACGAACCCGGTCGCTCGACCTGGTTCGCCAACGCCGTCTCTCTCTATGAGCGCGGCTCGATCGATCTCGCAGTCGGCGACGCTATCCGCTTCGACCGCACTGATCTCGACGAGAAGATCGTCAACAAAGCGATGGGTGAGATCGTTTCGCTGGACGATAAGACCGTCACGATCAATATCGGCGATGAAGTGAAAACCCTCCCCCGCGATCATCCTCTGACCCGCCACATGGACTACGCCTGGGCCGCCACCGTGCACGGCTCTCAGGGCGCGACCGTGGAGAACGCCATCGTCGCGATCGAAGCTGCGAGCGCCCTCACCACCCAGAAGAGCCTCTACGTCGCCGCTTCGCGCATCAAAGAAGACGTCACCCTCTTCACCGAGGATCGGGTCCTCCTGAAGAACACCGTAATGCGCGAGAGCGGCGAACGTCTCGATGCGCGCGACATCGTCCCCGATGAGCGCGCGGCCAATGAAGGGCGCGACCTGAACGGCCGCGAACTGGAACTCGGACAGGCCGCCCCGCTCGATGCGGACCGGCCCGACTTCGAGGCCGATCCGCTCACCGCTCGCGACCCTATCCTGACGCCCGAACAGGAGGCCGCATGGCGCGCCCAGATCGCCGAAGTGAACCCCGCCGACGACCTTCAGAAAGGAGATGAAGAGATGCGCATGAACGACCATGAGGACGCCGACAGAAGTCGCGGCGAGGACCGAACCGAAGAGCGGCGGCCAGAGGATCCAGCGACACCCGATGACGATCATGACGAGGTTCGCGAGGCCGAGCGGCCGGACCAGGTCGAAGAGCGCCAAGAGGAGCCGGAGCCGTTCCGCGAAGAGCCCGGAGAGGACCGCGCGCATCGCGAGGAGAACCGCCACGGGTTCCTCGATCGCGGCGAGACGGAGCGCGGCGACGACACCCGCGACGCCGGTCTCGACCGCGGCGATGATGGGGAGATGGAGCGGTGAGTGGCAAGACGGTTCAACGAAGCATCTACGTCCCAACGCCAGTCTTTCAACTCATCGAACGCGTCGCCCAAAGTCGCGAGGAGAAGGTCGCTAAGGTTATCATCCAACTGCTGACGGAACGAGTTCATCAGATTGAAGAGATGGATGGTGGAGAGCCGCAGGTTGGCGACGCACAGCGTTCAACCGGGTCAACCGAATGTACGGAAGCTAGTGAGGACCGGCTCGAAGAAATGATCGCGCATTGTCAGTTCCTCCTGATGCAAGTCATCGATGCGACGATGCCGGAGCATGAAGCTAACGCTGCGATAGCCCAGGCGAAGGCGGATCTGGAGGTTCACTACCCCACTTCCCCTTGATGGAGAGACTCGCTGGTTTGCAGATACAGATAAGGGCTGGACCGGTTGGTCCGGCCCTTTCTCATTTGACGAGATCCGATGAGTAAAACTTAGTTGGCATCGCAACAAGTTTCTTACACCTTGTTGGCAAGTTGCGCGCACATTGCCGCACATTATCCAAGCATACTTAGCTTTTGGAACGCATCCGCAGAGCTCGCACGTTGTTTGCAAGGTGCGGAAGGCACTCGTTTTCTGACAACTTTTTCGGCGATGAATCAACGTTTTGGCCAAGTATGCTTGGCTGAAACGGCCCTGCACCTCTAGGTGCATTTGGTGTGGAGGGAAATTCGCTCCGCGTTCCCCGATGCGGACGAACACTGACTCCCCTGCTCGGGTGAGTCCATCCTGCGAAACTGATGCGGATGCATAGGGTTAGGCGGAAGCGTCGCTGAAGCGCTTCTCGAGACCTCCCGCATCCGCCGCCGCGAGCGCGGCGCTTCCCATCCTGTCCCCAGGGTTTCGAACAAACGTTTGCAACTTGGTCCCCATGGGAAACAGGAGGATGTGATGACGAAGCAAGGTTTGGGAGACGCCATGACCGTCTCCGAATTCGTCGACTGGGATGACGAGGTGATCGGTCTTGGGCGGCGCTATCGATTGGCCTCGGCGCCGCGGTGGATCGTCCAGACGCGCGTGGACGGCAAGAGCCGCAAGCGGGTGCTCGGCGACGCCAATGCGATCAGCATCGTCGACGCCCGTATCGCCGCGCGGCGGGTGCTGGATCGGATCGCGAAGTCGGCCCCGATGGAGATGCCGGACGCGCCGGACCCGATGGCGACGCTCAGCGACTTCGCTCCGCGATGGATGCGGGACAAGGCGGGGTCGTGGAAGGCCGCCACCGCTCGCGGTCACAAGAAGCAGCTCGAGAACCAGATCCTTCCAACGCTTGGCGCGATGCGTCTGCGCGATCTTAGAAGGAAGGACGTGGAGCGGTGGCGGCGCGATCTCGACTGCGCATCCGGAACGATCAACCGGGCGATGGCGGTGCTGTCGGGCATGATGCGCCATGCGGAGCTGCTCGGCATCATTCCGGCGGGCTCGAACCCCTGTAAGGGGCTCCGGAAGAAAGACACGTCGTTCAAGGCGCGTTACCTGACGGAGAAAGAGTACCGGCGGCTTGGGAAGGCGCTCGAAGCGCTCCACAGCGAAAGCCCCGACGCCATCGATCTCATCCGCTTCCTAGCCGTCACGGGATGCCGCCGGTCCGAGGCGCGCCTCCTTCGCTGGCGCTGGATTGAAGGCGGGGCCGCGCGGCTCCCAGACTCCAAGAGCGGACCCATCTCCATCTGGCTTGGCAAGGCGGCGATCCGCATTCTGGACGAGCGTCCGCGACGCACCGGGCTGGTCTTCTCCGTCAATGGAAAGCCGCTGAGCGATCAGGTCATCAATCTCGCCTGGCGCAAAGCGACCAAGGCGGCGCGTCTCGGCAAGATCAGGGTTCATGATCTACGCCACTCTTTCGCCTCCACCGCTGTCAGGAGCGGCGAAAGCCTGCGGACGGTCGCCGGGCTTCTCAGCCATGCAGACGTAGAGACGACTGAGGGTTACGCGCATCTCGGAGCCACCGACGTGCGCGACGCCGCTGTGCGCGTCGGCGCGATGATCTCCGGAAAGATCGATCAGCCTTCGGGCTTGTCGGCTCTCTCCGCCAAGCGTTCCGATATCAAGGACGCGAAGGCGATCCGCGCCAAGGCGCGGATCGATCGCGAGCGCGTCGCTCGGGCCGAAGCGTCTCCCGAGCTTCGCGCGTTCTTCCGATCGGGAAGGTGCATAAGCCGCTTCTGCGAAGCGAAGGGCTTGGACCCAGAGGTTCTGGGCGCAGAGGTCCGCGCCTATCGACGGGCGAAGGCGCGCATGGCTGCCAAACCGTCCGGTTCAACTCAATCGGCGGAGGTTTGAGAGATGGCCCGTTCGAAACGCCTCACTCAATCTATGGTTGATTCCGCGACGCCGCGAAAGAAGGAGTACGCCCTGCCTGACGATCAGGTTCCCGGCCTCATACTTCGCGTCCGACCTTCGGGCGCGCGGGCCTGGGTTCTGCGGAAAACCTATGAGGGGAAGACGCGTCGGATCACGCTCGGAACGCCGGAGGAGATGTCTCTGGTCGCGGCGCGGAAAGCCGCCGCGCTTGGCGGGCTGGACGGTGGCACCGTCACCACGACCGCTTCGAAGAGGGGGACTGTCCCCACCCTCGGCGAGGTCGCCGCGCTCTATCTTAAGGACCGAGAGGGACCGACTAGCGTGGGACGGCTACAGGCCGTTCGCGTCTATCTCCGTTCTCAGCTTCTGCCCCAGTTCGGAACGACGCCTCTCGATGAAATAAGGCCACCGGCCGTAGCTCACTGGTTCATAGGCTATTCGCGGAAAAGTCCTGGCGGCGCTAACATGGCGATCGCTCTGATCCGGACGCTGTATAACTTCGCCCGCCACCACGAGCTGGTCCGGCCCGATCTTCCCGACCCGACCGGACCTATCCCGCGCAACCGCCGTCGTCCGCGCGGACGGTTGATCTCAGGAGACCAGATGGAGGAGCTGGGCCGCGTCCTCGCGGACTGGCCGGATCAGACAGTTGCTGACGCCGTACGTCTGATCTTCCTCACCGGCTGCAGGTCGGGAGAGATCATCCGGCTCCGGTGGAGCGAGGTGGCCCTCGGGAACCAAGCCCTCCATCTGAAGCGCACCAAAACCGGACCGCGCGAGGTGGCATTGTCAGAGGAGGCGTCCGCCCTCCTGGCCCGAAGGAGGCGCCTCCGCATGGGCGAAGCTGTCTTCCCGAAACCCAAGCGTCCTGACGTCTCTCTGAGGACCATCCCCACCGTCTGGCGCAGCATCCGGAAGGCGGCCGGTCTGGGTGACGACGTCCGCCTCCATGACCTGCGCCACTCCTACGCGTCCCATTCGATTATGAGCGGTGAGACCCGGCACATGACCGGGAAGCTGCTTGGTCATGCGCGCGTCGTCTCCACGGACCGCTACGCCCATCTCGACGGGGAATTTGTCGCGGCGGCTGCGGAGCGCGTCTCGGCTTTGGTCGATGGAATGATGCGGGGCCGTTGATTGAAGCCGCGACCTCTACCCCGCCCGCCGAAGACCAAAGGGATCGGAGGCGGGTGGGGCTACTCGAACTCGCGGGGAGCGATCTTTCGCTGCGGTAGCTCGGAGATGCCTTCCAGCTCGAAAAGCAGACGTCCACTGACCACCTTGTGTCCGAGAATCCGTCGAGAAGTATATGACAGCCACCAAGGGTGCTGCTGCGAGGTGCAGCTTTGAGACAACCAACTGGCTTTGTCCGTGGAAACTTTCTGGCGTGGAAGGGAGTTCAGATGTAAGAAAAAGCAGCTATCAACGCAAAGAAGATCAGTGCGAGCAGTTCAATCGTGGCTTCCGCCCAGCAACTCATCGGTCTCGTTAAGAGCCACGCAGAAGGGGACGCCGATCGCTTTTACGATCTGGCGATGCAACTCTCTGCGGCCGAAGAGCAGAAGGGACACACCCGGCTGGCTGAACAGCTTCGGCAATGGGCCGAAGCGGGGCGAAAGCCGCTCGC
>JBCAXH010000012.1:0-129051 GCA_038534155.1 Pseudomonadota bacterium | reverse complement strand
GCCACCGCGTTTCCGATTGCGGACATTCGTTCGATCTGCAGCATTTCGAACGCGCGACGTGACCGGCGCCGAGGGAGAAGGCTCGATGCGAAAGTCGCAATTCAGACAGGTTTGCCCGGCCCCACCTACTCTCATCTAGAACTGCGTGAAGCTTCCTGTTCTTCAGCCTCCGAGGCTCCCAAATCCAATCTGCAAACAAGAAGTTTCTGGCGAATGACATGCTCGTCCGCTCTGGCGCCCCACGGCTACCACGGATTTTCCATCGCCAAATTCAACCAATCGTTCGCCTCTTCACTTGGGTAAACGCACGGTCCAAGCCCTCGAGCGCGAAAGCGGCGTCTTCCTGCGTGAGGCAAAGCGGCGGGACCATGCGCAGGCAGGACTGAAAGGGGCCGGACTTCGACAGGATGATCCCCTGATCGCGGCAGGCTTCGAAAACCTCCGTCGTCGTGTCCTTGTCCGGCGTTTTCGCCTCGCGGTCGCTAACCATCTCGATGGCGAGCATCAAACCCGCCCCGCGCACGTCGCCGATGGCTTCGTGCTTGTCCTTCAGCGCCTGGAGCCCGTCCAGTATGACGGCGCCGACGGCCCTCGCGTTCTCCTGCAAGGCCTCGTCCCGCATCACCGCCAGAACGGCGCGGGCGGCGGCGGCGGAGGTCGGGTTCGCGCCGTAGGTGTGGAACATGAACTTCTCCGCCATCGGCGCCGCGATCTCCTTCTTCGCCACGACCGCGCCGATCGGGAAGCCGTTGCCGAGGCCCTTGGCCATCACGACGATGTCCGGCGCGACGCCGTCCTTCTCGAACCCCCAGAAATGCGCGCCGGTGCGACCGAAGCCCGACTGCACCTCATCGGCGATATAGAGCCCCCCGGCGGCGCGCGCCCGCTCCGCCGCGCCGGCCATGTAGCCCGGCGGCATTTCGATGATCCCGCCATAACCCTGCACGCTTTCGACCAGCATGGCCGCGATCTGACCGGAGGTGGCGGAGGCGATCGTCCGGTCGATCTCGTCGAGATAGAGCTGCGTCCCGGCGCCGAAGACGCCGCGATACTGGTTCGGCTCCGGCACGAAGGCAACGTTCCCCGGCATCCCGGGATGACGCCAACCGGCGATGCCCGTGACCGACTGCGCCGCCGCCGTCGGTCCGTGGTAGGCGGTGCGAAGGGCGAGGATGTCGAGATTGCCGGTATAAGTTCGCGCCATCGTCATCGCGAGGTCGATCGCCTCCGACCCCGAATTGGTCAGATGAACGACCCACTCATGGCCCGACGGCATTGTCGCCGCTAGTTCCTCTGCCAGATGGGCCGGCGTCGGGTGGTAGAACATGGTGGTGCAGTGGGTCAGCTCCCGCGCCTGCGCCATCGCGGCGTCGACCACCCGCGGATGGGAATGGCCGACGGAGATGCAGACGTTCATCCCCAGCATGTCCGTGTAGCGCCGCCCGTCCGTGTCCCAGAGGTATTGTCCCCGCCCCTTCTGGAACACGATAGGCTCGCGAAAGGGCGTGAAACGGGTGAGCGAAGCGGCGTAGTACTGGTCCCGCCGCGCGGCGGTGGCGGCGAAATCCCAGTCGGTGTGGAGCGGATGTTCGTTCATATGCGGCCTCCGGATTTCAGACGGGTGTTGAGGGGGTCGTAAGGCGCCTCGTCGAGAATCGTCGCCGGGCGGGCGTCGCCGAGGATTGAGACGGTCAGCTCGTCCCGCGCGTCCGGCTCGCGCAGATAGGCGAACGCCAGCGCCTTGCCGGTGCGATGGCCATAGGCTCCGGAGGCGACGATCCCCACCGGCCGCCCGCCCCGCCAGACGGTATGGGCGTAGAACGGGTCCACATCGGCGATCTCGATCTCCAGAAGCACCATGTCCCAGGCGCCGTCCCGCACGAGGTTCTCGCGGAGGTCGGGCCGGACGAAGGCGACGAGCCCCGCCTCCAGCGGGCTTCGCTCCGTCGTCAGATCGGCGCCCCAGCCGCGATACCCCTTCTCCAGCCGCATCGAGTTCGCGGCGTAGGCGCCGTAATAGCCGAGCCCAAGGGGCCGCGCGATCCGCTCCAGCCGGGTGAAAAGCGCCGCCGCCTCATCCGCCGCGACATGAAGCTCCCACCCCGCCTCGCCGATATAGGAGACGCGGAGCGCGCGGACGGGCGCGCCCTCGACAATGGCCTCCCTGACCGTCAGCCAGGGCATGTCCGCGAGATCGGCGAGCGCGTCCTGGGCTTTCGGCCCCATGACGCCGATCACGGCGATCTCTTCGGTGACATTCGCCACCTCCACGTCGAAACCGGCGGCGCGGGCGGTGAGAAGATCAAGGTCGATCTCCTCCGCCCCCGCCGCCGACGTAAGATAAGCGCGGTCTTCGGCCAACCGCGCGACGGTGAATTCCGACAGAACCCCGCCTGCGGGCGTCAGCGCATGGGTGAGGCCGATGCGCCCCGGCTTCGGCGCGCGGTTGGCGCCGAGCGCTTCCAGAAAATGGGCGACGTCCGGGCCGGTCACCTCGAACTTGGAGAAGACCGAGAGGTCCGCCATGGCGACGCGGGCGGAGGCCGCCTCGACCTCCGCTGCGACGGGCGCGAACCAGTTGGCGCGGCGGAACGTCTCCTCCGCTTCCGCGCCGGGGGTCGGGGAGAACCAGTTGGGCCGCTCCCAGCCATGCGCCGCGCCCATAACCGCGCCGCGCTCGATCATCAGATCATGGAGCGGGGAGAGGCGGCGATCGCGCCCGGCGGGGCGCTCTTCATGCGGATAGTGCACCCCGAACTGGAGGCCGAAGCACTCCACCGCCTTCGCCACCCGGTAATCGCGATCCGCCCAGGCGCCGAAGCGGCGGCTGTCGATGGCGAGCGCATCCATCGGCGGGGCGCCGTGGGTCATCCAGTGGGCGAGGAACCAGCCTGCGCCGCCGCCCTCCATCACGCCCATGGAGGAGCCGGTCAGGAGCCATGCGCCCGTCAGGCCGTGCGCCGGGCCGATCAGCGGGTTCGCGTCAGGCGTGAAGGTGATCGGGCCGTTGACGACGGACTTGATTCCGCCGGTCTCCAGCGCCGGGATGCGCGCCATCGCAGCGAGAATGATGTGCTCCACACGGTCGAGATCGGGCGGCATTAGGTCAGCCCCGAACTCGGGCGGCACGCCGTCGACGGACCAGACCTGCGCTTCTTTTTCATAAGGCCCGAGGATCAACCCGTCCCGCTCCTGCCGGACATACCAACTTTCTTCGGGGTCGCGGATGATGGGCAGCTCCGGCAGGCCCGCCGCGATCCGCTCGCTGACGGCGGCGACCGTGTCGGTCACGAGATACTGGTGGAGGACGGGGACGGAGGGAATGTTCAACCCCATCATCGCGCCGATCTCCCACCCCCATGTGCCCGCCGCGTTGACGATGTGTCTGGCGAGAACCGGACCCTTCGGCGTCTCCACCCGCCACATATCGCCCTCACGGGCGATGGCGGTCACGGGACAGTTGCGCCAGATCGCCGCCCCGCCGCGCCGCGCGACCTCGGCCATGGCGTTGGTCGCGAGGGAGGGGTCGACATGGCCGTCGTCCGGCTCGTAAATCCCGCCGATCAGGCCTTCGAGATCAGCGAGCGGATGGAGTTCCGCTATCCGCTCCGGCGTCAGCACCTCAAGAGGATAGCCGGTGAAGGCGGAGAGGGCCGCGACGTGGCGAAACTCGTCCATCCGGTCGGGGTTTCGGGTGACGCGCATGGCGCCCGAGGCGTGGAAGCCGCAATCGCGCCCGGTCTCTTCGGGGAGGACATCGCGGTAGAGGCGCACGGAGGTGGCGCGAAGCTCCTGGATCGTCGGGTTGTGGGCGAAGTGGGTGCAAAGCCCCGCAGCGTGCCAGGTGGAGCCGTGGGTAAGGTCGTTTTTCTCGACCAGCAGCACATCCGACCAGCCCGCCTTCACGAGGTGATAGAGCAGCGAGACGCCCATGGCCCCGCCGCCGATGATCAGCGCTTCAACCCGCGTCATGCGCGCATCCTCTTACCTCTTGGATCGAAGGGAGGGCGGCGGTGGGGCGTCGCCGGATAGTCCCGCCCGGCGACCCGGATCTCGAAGCGCCGCGCGCAGGTCTCCGCCAGCGTCTCGCCCGGCGCCGTCTTGATCAGCGCGAAGCAAAGATCGAGACCAGTGCGCGGCCCGCGCCCGCCGGAGGTCGTCAGGCCCACATGCCGCCCGGCTTCGAAGACCGGCTCGTCATGGAGCATCAGCGCCTCGCCCGTCACCTCCATCAGGACAAGGCGCTGGCGAACGCCTTCCGCCCGCTGCGCTTCGAGCGCGGCCTTGCCCGTGAAGTCCTTCGCCCAGTCGATGGTGAAACCGAGCCCCGCCTCCAGCGGCGTGATCGCCGGGCCGAGGTCATGGCCCCAGTGCTTGAACCCCTTCTCGAGCCGACACCCGTCCAGCGCGAAATGGCCGAGCGGCGCCGCGCCCGCATCCCTCAGCGCGTGAAAGAGCGCTGGCGCGTCGCCGTTCGGAACGGTCAGCTCGTAGCCCAGCTCGCCGACGAAGCTGACCCTCGTCGCGTGGCAGGCGACGCCCGCCAGATGAGCCTCCGCCGCATGGGAGAAGGGCATGTCGGGGAGGTCTCCGAGGCGGGAGAGCAGCGCCCGGCTTCCGCCGCCCATCACGCCGATGGCGCAGAACTCCTCCGTGACGTCGGCGATATCCACCCCATCCGGCGCCGCCCGGCGCAAAAACGCCAGATCGCGCCAGCGCGCGGCGGCGCCGGAGGTGATGTGGAACGCCTCTTCGCCGGTCCGCGTGACGGTGACGTCCATCTCGATCCCGCCGCGCGCGTTCAGGAACTGGGTGTAGACCGCCCTGCCCTCCGCCACGTCGATTTGCGCCGTGCAGAGCCGGTTCAGCGCCGCCAGCGCGCCCGGCCCGGCGATGTCCAGCTTGGTGAAGGGCGTCAGGTCGATCAGCGCGGCGCCACTCGCCATTGCCGCCGCCTCCGCCGCCGCGAACGGCCACCACGCCTGTTCGCCGACCGAATAGGGCGCCGAAGGACCATACCAGAGCCCCCGCTCCCACCCCGCCGTCACGCCGAAATGCGCGCCCGCCTCCACCCATGCGCCATGGAGCGCGGAGCGGCGGAGGTCACGGCCCGCATGCGGCTGTTTATAGGGCCAGTGAAGCGCGAAGAGGTCGGCTACAGCCTCCTCCATCCGCGCGGCCATGTGGGCGGGCGCGGCGGCGGCGGGGTCGGCGCGAGCGATGTCGACCTCCCACATATCCATCGGCGGGCGGCCGTCGGCGATCCAGTCGGCGAGCGCGCGCCCGATTCCGGCGGAGGACATGACGCCGACCGAGTTCATACCCGCCGCAACGTAGAGCCCGTCTATATGGCTCTCCCCCACCAGCGGCTTCGTGTCGGCGGTGAAACTCTCCGGGCCGTTCATGAAGTGTTGGACGCCGACCTGTTCCAGCGCCGGGCAGAGCGCCAGCGCCGCCTCCATGAAGGGCGCGAACTGATCCCAGTCCTCCGCCATCTCCAGAAATGCGCGGTCGCCGTCTGGGCCGTAGGCGTCCCAGCATTTGGCGTTCGGCTCGAACCCGCCGATGACCAGCTTGCCCGCGTCGCCCTTCAGGTAGATCCCGCGATCGAGGTCGCGGATGACCGGGAAGGGTTTGGGCAAGTCCGCCATCGGCTCGGTCACGACATACATGTGCTCCACCGCTTGCAAGGGGAGCGCGACGCCCGCCGTCGCCGCCAGCTCCCGCGACCAGGCGCCGGCGGCGATGACGACCCGGTCCGCTTCCATGACCTCGCCATCGGCCAGCATCACGCCGGTGACGCGGCCATGATCCACACCCAATCGCTCCACCCTGACCCCCTCGCGGATGCCGACGCCCTGCGCCCGCGCGGCCTTGGCGTAGGCCATGCAGAGGTCGACCGGATTCACATTGGCGTCTTCTGGCACTTCCAGCGCGCCGACATGGGCCGAGAAGTCCAGCATCGACAGCGGAACCTCCGCGGCGTCGATCACCCTCGGTGAAAACCCGAGCGTCGCGCCGAGGTCGGCGATGCGATGGAGCTCGTCCAGCCGCGCGTCCTCCCGCGCCAGCCAGTAGCCGCCGGTGCGGTGGTAGCCGGTGGACATGCCGGTCTCCGCCTCCAGCGCCGGGAAGACCTCCAGCGCGGCCATCGCGAGACGGGTCATGTTCGGCGTTGCGCGGAGCGGCCCGACGATCCCGGCGGCGTGCCATGAGGTGCCGGAGGTGAGCTGGTTCCGCTCCAGCACCGTGACCTCATCCGCGCCCCGTTTCGCCAGATGATAGGCGATGCTTAGACCGATGGCCCCGCCGCCGATGACCAGAACGCGGCTCACGCGCGCCTCCGTTGACCCAGGACACGGGCGCTGGTTAGCGTCCGGCGATGACCGTCCACGCTCTCTGGTGTCATCCGCGTTCGGTCTCCACCGCATTCGAGCGGATCATGCGCGAGCGGGGCGGCATGACGGTGCTGCATGAGCCGTTCATGTATCACCACTACCTGACGACCAGGGATCGCCTCTTCCCAGATTTCCGCCCCGATCCAGCGCACCCAGCGACCTATGGGGAAATCCGTGCGATGATCCGAGAGCCGGCGGCGGCGCGGGCCGTCTTCTTCAAGGACATGGCCTATTACGTGGTGGAGGCCCTGCCCCGCGACCCCGGTTTCATGGCGGAGATGACCCACGCCTTCCTGATCCGCGACCCGGCGGAGGCCGCAGTTTCCTACGCGCGGCGCGACCCAGGGTTCACCCGGACGGAGTTGGGGCATGAGGCGCAGTGGCGGCTCTTTCAGGCGCTTCGGGCCGAAGGCGCAGCGCCGCTGATTCTCACCGCCGATCAGGTGCGGGGCGATCCGGAAGGGACCCTCCGCCGGTATTGGGCGCATATCGGCGCGCCCTTCACGGCGCACGCCTTCGCCTGGGACGACCGCGTGCCCGATGGGTGGGAGGCGGTGAAGGGCTGGCATGGCGAGGTTCTGGAGAGCGGCGGCATCCGCAAACCGCCTACCTCCGATGCGGCGGCGGCGCTCGCCGCGCTTGGGCCGCCCTTTACGGACCATGTCGCGCATCATGCGCCGTTCTATTCGAAGATGCGGGAGATCGCCGAAGCTCAGGCGCATCAGAAGTAATCCCTGTCGGGCTCTTCGGCCTTGCGCATGGCGATGTAGTCGCGGAGCGCGCCGTCGATATCGGGATCGAGGCCGGGGTCTTCATAGCCCGCCAACCGCTCCTTCCAGAGCCCGTTGGCGCGGGTCGCCGCGTCTGCGCCGCCGTCGGCGTCCCATTGCTCGAAGGAATTGTCGTCGGGCGTCCAGGGGCGAAAGAGCGCCGACATGAAGTTCGCCTGCGTGTGGTCCGAGCCGAGGAAATGCTTGCCCGGCCCGGTCGCTGCAATCGCCTCCATCGCCTGCGCGTTTTCGCTCATGTCGATCCCGTCGAAGAACCGGGCCGCCTTGCCGCAAAGATCATGGTCGATGATCGTCTTCTCGAAAGATGTGACCAGCCCGCCCTCCAGCCACCCCGTCGCATGATTGATCAGGTTCGCGCCCGCGAACATCGACATCATCAGACCCCACGCCGCCTCCTGCTGGCTCTGCGCGTCGGGCAGTTTCGACGAGCTGAGCGTGCCGACCGTATGGAGCGGCACGCCGAGCCGCCGCGCCAGTTGCCCCGCCGCCATCACCATCAGCCCCGCTTCCGGCGTGCCGAAGGTCGGCGCGCCCGACTTCATCGACATAGTGGAGGCGAAGCTGCCCATCAGGCAGGGCGCGCCGGGGGCGATCAGCTGGACGAGGGTCATCGCCGCCATCGTCTCCGCCAGCACCTGCGCCAGCGTGCCCGCCACCGTGGTCGGCGACATCGCGCCCGTCAGCACCCAAGGCGTGCAGGCCACCGGCTGCCCCGCCCGCGCATAGGTCTTCAGCGCGCCGGACATGTGGCTGTCCATCACCAGCGGCGCGTTGGTGTTGGAGACGCAGTAGAGGACGGCGTTCTCGGCAACAAACCCCTCGCCGAAAAGAATGCGCGCCATGTCGATGGCGTGCCCCGCCCGCTCCGCCCCGATGAACGCGCCCATGAAGGCGCGGTCGGACCAGCGGATATGGGCGTAGAGCATGTCGAGATGGCGTTTGTTGGCGGGTAGATCCACCGGCTCGCACACCACCCCACCGGAATGGTGCAGCCAGGGGAGCGTCTGGTGCAGCTTCACCAGATCGACGAAGTCGGCGTGCGAAGCGTAGCGCCGCCCCCGGTCGAGATCGTGGACGAAGGGCGGCCCCCATGACGGGCAGAGCACCGTCGCATCGCCGCCAAGCGTAACCGTGTTCGCGGGATTGCGCGCGTGCTGATCGAAGGCGGCGGGCGTAGTGGCTGCGATGGTTCGGCGGCAGAAACCGGGCGCGAAGCGCACCCGCTCTCCCGCCACATCGCAGCCCGCATCGGCGAAGATGCGGAGGATCTCCGGATCGCCCTGGAACTCCATCCCCGTCTCCGCGAGGATGCCATCGGCGTTCGCCTCGATCTGCTCAAGCCCGGCGTCGGAGAGGACGTTGAACGCAGCGAGCTTGCGCAGGACGAAGGGCGCGCGCGGCGCCTCTTCGGAGCGACGCTTCGGGACGCCGCGGCGTCTTTGTCTTTGGGATTGCTCCATCCCGAAGACCGTCGCAGCGGAATTGACAGGCTCCAAGCGCCAACGAAGAGTATCAGTAAGAATTATACTGGATATTCGCCGATGCTCGACCGCCGTACCCTCTCCTCCGGGCTCATCCGGTCGCTGGAGGTCTTCGTCGCCGTCGCGGAGACCGGGCAGATGCGCTCAGGCGCGAAGATGCTGGGCCTGACGCAGCCGGCCGCCTCCCAGCACATCGCCGCGCTGGAGAAGGCGTTCGCCGCGCAGCTGATGGACCGTACTGTGCGCCCCGCCCGTCTGACCCATGCCGGGCTGCGCCTCCATGCGCGGGCGCAGAAGATCCTCCATGCGCTTTCCGACATGGAGACGGAGCTTCGTCAGGTCGGGCGGGCGTCGATCAGCCTCCTTCGCATCGGCGTTCAGGCCTCCGTCGCGACGACGCTGACGCCGCCGCTGGTCGCGCTGGCGCAGGACAGGTTCGGGGTGGAGGACATCACGCTGCACGCGGGTCAGAGCGGCGACCATGAGCATCTCCTCCGCACCAAGAAGGCCGATCTCGCCATCACGTCAAACCCGTTTCTGGACATGGACGGGCTCGAACGCCGGCATATCCTGAAGGAGGATTACCTCCTTGTCCTGCCGCGCGGTTATGACGGGCCGACGGACAGTCTCGAGACGATCCAGAGCTGCCTGCCGCTGGTTCGGTTCGGCGATACGACCAACGCCGGCCGTCAGATCTCGCAACACCTACGCCGGCTCCGTTTCGAGCCGGCGAAGGTGATCCAAGCGGACCGCTCCAGCATGGTGACGTCATGCGTCTCCGCCGGACAAGCCTTCACCTTACTGACGCCGACACTGTTGATCGATGGCCTAGTGGAGAAGATGCATCTCCGCATTGAAAAGCTTCCGATCGCAGGGTTGTCGAGAACGCTGACGGTGGTTGCGCGTAATGGGGAGCTCCAGGACCTACCAGCCGCAGTCGCCGAGTTGTCCCATCGAGCGCTGTTTTCAAAGGTCGAGGCGGTTGTCGGCGAGATTGGGAGCGCGGCGATCAGTTAGGTTCAGCGCGAACCGCACTCGTTCCGCGTCGGCGCGCCGCAGACGAAACAAGTCACGTGATTCCGGATTTCACCAACGGCCCATACCGGACCTTTGCCACTTACTTGATACACTATTGCAGCGTTCCCCAAACCTGCGACGCGTTCGTTCTGCAGCATCTCTGCACGTAGGCGATCACGGTGGCTACTTAGCAGTCACTATGGGCAGCAGTTCAAAGCGGAACAGAGCTAGCCTACAAACGTGGGCAACCGGATAATACGCCACGTTCGGTATCCGTTTTTCGCCTGATAACGCAGCATACTTCATATCACTGTCTCAGACGTCTGACATGGGGCGGGGATGGGCATTGCGACGCGCGGGCTTTCGAAGGCTTTTGACGACCACCGGGCGGTGGACGGGGTTTCTTTACACATTCCCAAGAAAGCGTTCTGCGTCGTCGTCGGGGCGTCGGGCTGCGGCAAGAGCACGCTCCTTCGCCTGATCGCGGGGTTGGAGGCGCCGGATGAGGGCGACATCTCGCTGAGCGGCGCGTCAGTCGTTGGACCGGGCCTCTTCATTCCGCCTGAAGAGCGGCGAGTGGGCGTCGTCTTCCAGTCCTACGCGCTGTGGCCGCATCTGACGGTGCGGGAGAACGTGGCCTTTCCCTATGAGGCGCGCGGGATGCGCCGTCGGGAGGCCATGGCGAAGGCCGACGAACATCTCGCCCTCGTTTCGCTCGAAGCACTTAAGGACCGGAAGCCGGAGGCGCTTTCCGGCGGGCAGCGCCAGCGGGTCGCGCTCGCGCGGAGCCTCGCGGGGGACGCGCGGACGATCCTGATGGACGAGCCGCTCGCCAATCTCGACCCGCACCTGCGCGCTGAGATGGAGAGCGAGCTGCGCGCTTTTCACGACCGGTCGGGGGTCACCACGCTCTATATCACCCATGATCAGCGGGAGGCGATGGCGCTCGCCGACGTGATGGCGGTGATGGACGCGGGCCGCATCCTCCAGTTCGGCCCGCCGGAGGAGGTCTACAATCGCCCCGCTACTCGGAAAGTCGCCGGGTTTATCGGGCGCGGGGCGCTGCTGGCGAACTCTGCGGCGCAAGGACGGGCGCGGATCGCCGGTCAGGAAGTTCGCGTCGAAGGGGGCGCTGGCGATTGCGTGTTCCTAAGACCGCATAACATCGCAGTTGGAGACGAGGGCGCGGCGGCCCGCGTGGAGACGGTCCATTACAGGGGCGGTTTCTGGGAGGCGGATGCGTCGGTCGAGGGGCTGTCGGAGAGCGTGCAGCTCGATCTGCACCGCCCGGTTCGGGTAGGTGAGACGCTTCGCCTGACTTTCACCGGCGGCTGGGTCGTCCCGGACTAAATCCGCCAGGGCACGACGCCGCGCGGCGCGGCGCGACCCATCCGGTCCAGCGCCGCCATCAGTATGAGGGTTGCGACCACCGTGACCGCGGCCATGGCGGAGGCGAGCGTGGTGTAGCCGCCGTCCTCGTAATTGAAGATCACCGTCCCGATCGTTTCGTTCCCGCTGGACCAGAGGAGCGCGGAGACCGTGACTTCATTGTACGCCGTCAGAAAGACGAGGATCGCGCCGGAGGCCGCGGCGGGCGCGACGAGCGGGGCGGAGACGCGCGTCATGCGCCTGAGGAACCCGGCGCCGGAGACCCGCGCCGCCTCGTCCAGCGCAGGGTCGAGCTGCAGATAGGCGGCGCTCACCGGTTTCAGGGCGATGGAGAGGAAGGCGCAGAGATAGGCGATCAGGATGATGCCGAGCGTGTTGTAGAGCGAGAGGCCGATCACCGGCAGCGGCTGGATGAAGGCGAGGATGAAGGCGACCGAGATCACCAGCCCCGGAATGGCGTAGGTCGCGTCCGCCATCGTAGCCATCGCGGCGCCCGCCCGCCGCTCCGCCCCCCGGCGCGATGCGACGTAGCGGGCGACGAAGATCGACGCGAATGCTAGCATCGTGGCCGCCGCCCCCGCGATCAGCGTGGAGTTAAGGAAGGCGCGCGCGGTGACGGACTGGCGAAAGAGCACCTCGGCGAAGTTGGCGAGCGTGACGGTCTCCCAATTCAGCGGCACGCCGTAGGTCGGGACGAGCGCGGTGGCGAAGAGCGCTGTGACCGGCAGGACGAGCGTGGCGAGGATTGCGAGCGCCAGCGCCGCCTCCGTCGCCGGGCGCCAGCGGCCGAGCGCCACGTCGAGTGGCGGCTGCGGCGGGCCGATCAGCGCGCTGCGGCGGCTCGAAGAAAGCCGGACCTGCGCGAAGACGGCGAGCACGGCGACGACGGCGATCAGGGCGGCGATGACCGCCATGTCGCTGAGGACGGAGGGGCCGAAGCTCGCCAACCTTTGCCAAATCAGCACCGGCAGCGTCGTGTAGCGCGCGGGGATGCCGAGAAGCGCGGGGATGCCGAAATTTCCCATCGCGGAGACGAAGGCGAGCGCGAAGCCCGCGATCAGCGTCGGCGCGAGAAGCGGCAGGATCACCCGGCGCAGCATTCGCCCCGGGCGGGCGCCTGCGACGCGGGCGGCGTCGGCGATCTCTCGCGGGAGGGAGCGGAGCGCCGCGAGGACAACAAGAAACACAAGCGGCGCATGCTGGACGCCGAGGAGGAGGATCACGCCTGTCCGCGAATATAGCGGATGGGTCGATCCGATCTCCGGCGCGAGGCCGAGCGACTGGAGGAGTGGGGAGGAGGGGCCGAGCGCCTGCACCCATGCGATGGCGGTGACGTGGGGCGGGATCATCATCGGGATGAGGAGGAGGAAGGCGAAAACGCCCTTCGGCCGCACATCCGTCAGCCCGAGGATCAGCGCCGCCGTCGTTCCCGTGACGAGCGCGAGGCAGGCGGAGAGCGTCGCGCTCTCCAGCGAATTCCAAAGCGCGCGGCGGACGGATCGGCTCTCCAACGCCTCCACTATCGGGCCGAACCCGTCGGCGAGCGCGACCTGCGCGAGGAGCGCCAGCGGGAAGACGAAGAGAGCCCCGAAGAACAGAAGAAGGGCGGCGAGGGTAAGCCCCTCGCCGCCCCGGATGAGCGATCTCATCAGCCGCCGAAGATGTCGGCGAAGCGGAGTTTGTTCTCCTGATCATCGGCCAGCGCCTTCGCCGGGTCGAAGTCGAGCAGCTTGATTTCGCTCAGCGGCGGGAAGCCCTCCGGCGGGTCGATCGCCGGGTGGGCGGGCAGATAGCCCATATCGGCGGCGAGCTGCTGACCTTCGGGCGAGATCAGGAAGTCGACGAAGGCCTTCGCGGCGGTCGGGTTCTTCGCGGTGGAGAGGATCGCGACCGGCTCCGTCACGGCGGAGACGCCCTCTTCCGGGAAGACGAACTCCACCGGTGCGCCCTTCAGCTTCTCCCGGATCGGCAGGAAGTCGACGACGAAGCCGTAGAGCTTCTCTCCGCCCGCGATCGCCTTGTACGTACCGCCATTGCCGCCCTGCGGATTGGCGCCCTGATCGGCGAGGCCCTCATAAAAGTCCCAGCCGAGATCGGGGTTGGCGGTGATCGCCGCCATGTGGATCGTCGCGGCGCCGGAGGTCAGCGGCGACGGCATCGCGAGCTTGTCCTTCGCCTCCGGCTTCAGAAGGTCCTTGTAGGAGGTCGGAACCATCGGGGCGGCGGTGTTGTAGACGATCCCGGTGGTGATGAGCTTGGTGGAGAAGTAATGCCCCTCCGCATCCATCAGCGCGGGGTCGTAGGCGGAGACGTCGGCGTCGGGGTGGGGCATCAGCCGCCCTTCGGCCTCCAGACCCTCCATCGTCACCATGTCGGCGATTAGGAGGACGTCGGGCTGCGGCGCGCCCGCTTCGAACTCGGCGCGGAGCTTGGCCATGACCTTGGTCGTGCCGTCGCGGATCCACTCAACCTCGACGTCGGGATATTTCGCTTTGAAGGCGTCGACGGTCTTCTGCGCGTCGGCGTTCGGCTGCGAGGTGTAGAGGACGAGCTTGCCGGAGACGTCGGCGGCGGCGGCGGACGTCGCGATCAGGGCCGCCGCGGCGGCGGCGAGGAGTGACTTCATCATGGGGCGCCTCATGGGTGGTTAAAGCGCGGGATCATTCCCGCTTGCCTGTGACTTCAGCGTGTCAGTTGGATGAACAGCCTGCGAAACGGCGTCCGTCCCCGGCGCTGACGCCGGGGACGGTTCGTTTCACTCAGACGAAGAGGAAGGCGTCGAACTCGTTCGCGTCCTCCAGGCGAACCGTTCCGAAGGTCGTCTCTCCGGCGACGGTGATCAGCACGTCGTCGCCGTCGATGACGGCGGTGACGTCGCCTTCGTCCACGTCGAGGAAGTCGAGATCGTCGCGGCGGGTGAAGTCGTCGATGACGTCGTCGCCGAAATCGCCGGAGAAGACGAACTTATCCCGGCCCCAGCCGCCGGTGAGGTCGTCGTCTCCCTCCCCGCCGTTGATTGTGTCGCGGCCGGAGCCGCCGTCGATCTCGTCATCGCCTTCGCCGCCAGCGAGGTCGTCGCGCCCGCGTGCGCCGTCGATCAGATCGTCGCCGTCGCCGCCGTCGATCTCATCGCGTCCCGCGCCGCCGAAGAGGCTGTCGTCGCCGTCCTCACCGGAGAGAGTATCGCGGCCCCGAAGCCCGACGATGACGTCGTCGCCGCCGTCGCCGGTCAGCTCATCACGGCGGTTGGTGCCGATCAGGATCTGATCTTCGACCTTCTCCTCGAACATGAAGCTGACGACGATCGGCTCGTGGTCGGAGGCGAACTCGGCGAAATCGACGTTGAGATGAACGTAGTCGACCTCAACCTCCTCCAGTAGCCCGTCGGTGACGAAGACATGGTCGAGCGCTTGGGAATTGCCCTGGAAGTTGAACGAGTAGGCGTCGTCCCCTTCGACGAAGTCGATCAGGTTGGTGAGCACCTTCTCCTCCCCGATGCCTGGCAGGTCTTCGGCCAATTCATCGGTGAATTCGAAGGTGTTGAGATCGCCGAGGACGGCGATGTTCGCGTCCTCATCCGCCGCCAGAAGCGCATCGACCACTTCGTTGATCGTCTTCGCCTGCGCCTCCCGCGCCGCTTCGCCGCCCTGCTCAAAGGGTTGGAAGGCGCCGAAGATCGGGTCGGAGCCGAAGCGGGAGGAGAAGTGGTTGTTGATCAACGTGATTTCTTCGCCGTTGAACTCGAAGACGCCGAGGAGGGGATCGCGGGTGCCGTCGAAGGCGTTCGGGTCGGAGACCCCGAAGTCCGCCAGCACGTTGCTCTCCAGCGTCAGGAAGCTCTCCGCCTCCACCCGATCCTCATTATAGAGGAAGGCGTTGCGGATGTTGCCGCCTGGCACGCCGCCGTTCTCTCCGTCCTCGTCCACCACCGCGGAGCGGAACGTGTAGGTCGGCCCGCCCGCCTCGGCGATGGCGTCGACCAGCGCCTGCAGCGTTTGCTCGGCGGAGAGGGTGCCGTCATCCGTCACGCCGCTGTCGTCCTGGATCTCCTGCAGCGCGAGGATGTCGGGCGAGCCGAGATTGTTCACGATCTGCTGGGCGAGGAGGAGGATCTGATCGGCGTCGCCGTCAGCCTCGTTCGCCGTCAGGTTCAGGACGTTGTAGGTCGCGACCGTCAGCTGCTCGTCGCCCGCGGCGATCTCCGTCACCTCGGCTTCGTTCGCGGTCGGCGTTTCGACCAGGAACTCGGCGGTGACGTTAATCTCGAAGTTGCCGAAGGAGTAGCCGACGACGCCGGTGACGTCGGAGAGGTCATCCCCGACATTCAGATCCGGGGGCGTGAACCCTTCGGGCAGCAGGTCGAAGAAAGCGTCGTACTGGATCTGGATCCGCTCGGGGTTGAGATCGCCCGTGCCGTCGATATCGGCGTTGATATTGAGCCCGCCCCGGTCGTTCAGGCCCGGCGTCGCCCCGGCGCCGTCATCCGCCAGCACCCAGCTTTCGTCGAAGCGGTTGGTGGCGGCGATGACGGTCGGGTTGTCGACGGTGACGAGCATGCCTTCGAGGCTCTCGTAGAAGTCGATGCCGTCCGTCTCAGGGTTGAACGTTCCCGGCTCCTCCTGAAGGTTCGCCGGCAGCTCGGCGTCGGAGATCACGACTTCTGTCGGCGGGGTGCGGCCGGCGGCGCCGATCACAGTCGCCCCCACCACATTGCCGGTGGAGAGCGTCTCGATCACCTCGGAGGCGCTGATCTGGGTGATGGAGAGATTGCCCGTCCCGGCGCCGCCGGGGATGAACTCGGAAACCTCGCCGGAGATCGTCACTTCGTCCCCGACCGAAACGATGGTCTGGGCGACCCCATTGCCGGTGAAGACGAAGATCGCGTCGGACGTGGCGTCGTCGCCGTCGCCCTCCGGGTCTTGCAGGTAGTAGCCGTTGAAGTCGACCGCCGTGACGACGCCCGTCGTTGTGACGAGGCGCCCTTCGAAGGAGGAGACATGACCCGCGCCCTGAATTTCAGGGATCGTGAGGATCGGGTTGGTGGAGATCAGGTTGTAGACCGCCGTCGTGCCGGACACCTCGTAGGACACCGCGATCTGCGTCTCGCCCGTCAGGCTTTCATCGGCCGGGATCACCGTGATGATCTCCGGCGCGTGGAGGGCGGGTTCGCCCTCACCTGCGTTGTCCACGTGAAGCGGCGGGATGTAGTTCACGAAGAAGGCGTTCTCGGGCTCCGAGATGTCGTAGATCATGATCCCGCTATCGCGCTCCAGCCCGATGAAGGCGTAGAGGCGGCCGCCCACGTCGCCGATGGCGACGGCTTCGGGCTCCGGTCCCTTGGCGTCGGAGCGATCCTCGCCGTCGTCGCCGTCATCGTCGTTGAACCGCTCGGGCGCGATCTCCGCGATGATTTGCTCGAACTCGGACCCAGAATCGAAGACGAGGTTCCCGTCCGCATCGAAGATGGAGAAGGAGCGGGAGGAGAACGTGTGGATTACGTCGATATCGCCGTCGCCATCCGTGTCGCCGTCGATAGTGGAGACCTCCAGCCGCTCCAGCCCCGTCGTGTCGACGGAGGGGTCGATCAGGCCGTCTTCGACCAGATCGCCGACGCGATCCTCGTCGAAGTCGCGGCTGTCGCCCTCGTTCGCCGTGGCGAGGAAGGTCTGGCCGCCCACTTCGAAGGTCGCGATGCTGTCCGCCATGCGGAAGCCGACGAGGTTGTCGAAGTTACGGATGTCGATGATCCCGTCGTCGTTCGGGTCGAGCGCGCTCTCCCCGCTGAAATCGACCGTGCCGAGGGAGAAGACGTCGATCACCTGAAGCGTGGCGAGGTCTATCTTCGCGATGGCGTTGTTCTCCTGGAGGGATACAAAGGCGGTCGCGCCGTCCGGGCCGATCGCGATGAACTCCGGCTCCACGTCTTCGGCGAAGCTGACGCCCTCCTGAATGCGGATCCCGGCGGCGCGGGCGAAATCCTCCAGCCCGTTGAAGGCGGTGAAGTCGATAAGCTGGGTCGACGGAGCCGTCGGGTCGGTCACGTCGATGACGGCGACTGTGCCGAGCGGGTTGTCGTCATTATCGCTGTCGTCGTTCTTCTCGCCTTCCCCAGCGACCAGGATCTGCGTCCCGTCCTCGTTGAAGGTCAGCTGATCGGGAAGATTACCCACGTCGACGCGGGAGGTCAGCTCCAGCGTCTCCGCATCGAAGAGCGCGACGAAGCCGGGCTGGGAGAGCGCGATGGTCTGACCGAAGAACGTCGTCTCTTCGACGTCCCGCGCGATGGCGACGGCGATGACGCCGTTCTTGATCGCGACGGACTGGACGCCGTCGTAGCCCTCAAGCCCGGAGAGGTCGATGGAAGCGGTCGCCTCGCCCACGACGTCGGTGGCTTCGTCAGGGATCGTGAAGATGTCGATCCGGTCCTGCGCGCCGTTGGTGACGTAAAGAAGCCCGTCCTCATGCGCGACGACCTCGGAAGCGCCGTCGCCGTCGCCCGGCTCTTCGCCTTCGCCCTGGAAGACGGCGTAGGTTTCGATGATCAGATCATCGGTCGCCTGCGGTGTCGGCGGCAGGTCAGTCTCGAAGATCGTGTCTTCACGGAAGTTCAGGTTCTGGATGCGGGCGTCCGCATCGCGGCCCGCATCGGCCTCGTCGAACGCCGTCTCCGCCGTCGCGTGGTTGGCGGCGAGGAATTCCGCGAGCGCGTCCTGCTCCGTCCCGTCATCGGCGAAAGTGGCGGCGCCGGTCTGCACGCCCTCCTGCTCGAGGAAGGTGATGTTGACGCGCGCGGCGTCCGGCCCGACCTCTCCGACCTCGGGGTCGGTGTTGGTGTTCGGGAACGGATAGCCGTCGCCGCCGCCGGTGAAGTTGCCCTCTTCGTCAAAGCGCGGCGCGGCGAGGAAGCCGAGGGTGACGATCTTGAACTGAGCCTCGCCGTTGACGATCTCTCCGTTCCGCACCAGCGCGGCGATGCCGTTTCCGTCCGCATCGATGATCTCTGCGTTCAGGATGCGGGAGCCGACCTCGAGGTCCGGGTCGTAGGAGAACTCGACCCCAGCGATCTGCGGGAAGCGGCCGGAGACGCCGGGGATGGCGCTGACGCCATGCTCCAGTAGCGCGACGATTTCCTCGCCCGTCAGGTTCAGGATGACGAGGTCGTTGTTGAAGGCCAGCGTGGTTTCGATGTCGTTCTGGCTGATCCCGCCCGCGGGTTTGATGACGTTGCCGTCGCCGTCCACCAGCTCGCCATTCGGCAGGCGGGTGGCTTCGACGTCGCCCGGCAGCACCACCGTCTCGCCGATGGAGGCGCGGATGCCGCCGCCGTTCTTCAGGGAGAGGACGACGTCGCCGTCGAACTTCTGCGCTTCAGCGAGGTTCGCGTCGGCGGTCAGGTTGCCGAGGTTCGTCTCCTGCGTCCGCACCCCGTCCGTGTCCGCCGCGTCATCTTCGACGCCGGAGCGGTTGCCGTTCAGGAAGACGTTGGAGACGCCGAAGACGTTGCCTTCGGCGGCCACGATCTCCGCCTCGATCGCGTCGACGATGGCCTGAATTTCGGGGTCGATCAGACCTTCGGCGTTCAGGTCCGCCACACCCTGCGCGTCCGTCGCGAAGGCGCCGGAGACGGCGGCGTCGTAGCTCTGCTCGATGACGTTGCCGTCTTCATCGAAGTCGATGACGAGGCGACCGACATATTTGTAGGACCCGTCGGTGTTCACCAGCGCAGTCGTCGTGCCGCCCGCATTGGTGATGAACTCCGGATACTCGCCCTGCACGCTGTCGCCGTCGCGTGGGCGGTCGTCCTCGTCGAAGAGCCGGGTGTTGGAGCCGCCGCCGACGATGATGTCCACGTCCGTGAGCCGCGCGGCCAGCGCCCGCTCGATGTCGAGATCCTGCATGTGGGAGAGGAGGACGATCTTGTTCAGCGACGGATCGGCGGCGATCAGCGCGTCGACCTCCGCCTGGATGACGGCGGCGAGGGCGTCCAGCTCCGCCTCCGTCGGGTTCGCGCCGAAGGGCTGCGGGGAGGCGGTGACGCCGCCCGGCGAGGAGATCGCGCCGAGGGTCGGGGTCGTGGCGCCGACGACGCCGATGTTTTCGCCATTCACGTCGATCACGACGGAGGACGTGACCGTCCCACCCATCGGCGCGCCGCCGCCCGCGACCTCAAGGGCGGAGAGGGACGGCTCGCCCGAGACTTCGAGATTGGCGGAGAGATAGGCGAACTCGGTCCCGCCGAAGTCCTCGCCGTTGATGAGCGACCCTTCGCCGGCCGAGCCGTCGATCAGCGCAGCGAGGTTCGCGGGGCCGGTGTCGAACTCATGGTTGCCGAGCGCGATGGCCTGAAGACCGAGCTCGTTCTGGATCTGGATATCCGCGATCCCGGCCGCGCCGAAGGCGGCTTCGGAGGCGGAGAAGAAAACGCCCGGAATGAATGCGTCGCCGGAGGAGAGGAAGAGCGTGTTGTCCGGCTCCCCATCGTCGCCGAGGTCCTGCGCCTTCAGCGCGTTGACGACGGCGGAGAGGTTCGGCGCGTCGATGATCGCGCCGGTGGAGGCTTCCTGGTCAGCGATGTGCAGAAGCTCGAGCGTGAAGGCCGCGTCGGGGACGATCACGTCCTCAATGACCGGGTTCGGCGCGCCGAAGGTCGGGATCGTCGGGTCGATGTCGAAGTCTTCGGCGGGAACCTCCATTCCGTCTGCGGCGAAGGCCGTCCCATTGAAATCGACCGCGACGAAATCGCCATCGTCGCCGTCGCGAAAGATCAGTTCAGGCTCGGAGCCGATGAAGGCGAAGTCGATCCCGCCGAGCGCAGCGCCGTAAACCGGATCGCCAATGGCGTCCGTCACGCCGATAGCGTCGAAGACCGTCGCGATCCCGACAGAGGCGAGGTCGGCGTCCGGGACGCCGTCATTATCCAGATCGAAATCCGTCACGCCTTGCGCGCCGGTGAAGTCGTCGACCAGCGCCAGCGTGAAGGACGGGTTCTCCAGATCGGGAATTTCGATGGTCAGGAGGCCGTTCGCATCGAAGGTCCCCATGATCTCCTCAACCCGGTCGACCGTCCCGGCGGAGCCGCCCGCATCGCTCTCGATGCTCAGGAGGAAGCCGCTGAACAGCTCCCCAGCGACGCCCGAAAGCTCGATGGTCTGGGTGGCCGGGTCGGATCCGGCGGGGTTCGGCTGGAATTCGCTGAAGATGGCGTTCATGGGGCTCTGCTCCTGTCGGCGGGGTATCGTTCGGGGGACTGGCGGGAACGCATCGCCAAACAACGCAGGCGGGACAGTTGCGTTCGTGAATCAACGAAAGCGCGACGAAACGTTAAAAGAATGATGACGGTTTTCGGTGCGCCCGATCAGGCGGGAAAACGGCGTCTGGCGGGCGCTAACTCGCGCGTGTGTATGACGATGTTCCCGCTCTCAAAGCAGATGTCGGAGAGGGCCGGGGGCGCGTCCGCGAAGGTCAGGGTCGGCGTGCGCTCAGGCGCGTAGGCCACCTGATGATTAACCCCGCGCTGAATGTGGAAGGGAACGCCGCGCCACGTTCCGTGGATCGGGCGATGGACGTGGCCGCAGAAGATCGCGGCGGGCTGGCGCTCGGCGATGACCTCCCACAGCGCGTCGGCCCAACGGGGCGCGAGGGCGATGTCGTCCATGTTCGGCAGGCTGAGCGGGAGCGGCGGATGATGGAGGGCGAGAAGCCAGTCGCGGCCTGGCGGTATGGCGGCGAGGCGGGCGTCGAGCCAGCCGAGACGCGCCTTGCACAAGTCTCCGGCATGTTCACCGGGGATGTCGAGAAGCGTGTCGAGGCAGAGGAGGGAAGCGTCGTCCGCCGCTATCTCGAACTGAACGAAGCCGCCCTCAATCCGCTCAGCCTCGGGGAAGACGGAGGCGAAGGGCGCGCGGCTGTCGTGGTTGCCCATCATCAGGTGGACCGGGAGATGGGCGGCGGTCAGCGTCTCCCATAGCGCCTCATAGGCCGCGACCTCGCCGTGATGGGCGAGATCGCCGGTGATGAGTATGAAGGCGGCGTCCGGGTGGTCGCGCGCCGCAAGCTCCAATAGCCCTTCGAGACGCGCCTGCGGGTCGAGGTCGTAGAGCGTCTCTCCCGCGGGAACGAAATGCGTGTCGGTGATCTGCAGGAATCGCATGGTCGTCCTCCCTGTCAGTTCGGTTCATCATCCCCGGACTTGTTCCGGGGATCCAGCGTCCGCGCCGACTGGATTCCCGGGACAAGCCCGGGGATGACGGCGTCCAAACCGCCTCACCTGACCATATCCCGCGACCAGGTCGCATAGTCAGGCGACGCCTCCGCCCGGATCGGACCAGCATAGCCGTATTCCACCATATGCTTGGTTACGGTCATCCCGTCGCCGAAAATCACCGCGTAGCTCTCCGGCAGGTCGGAAGAAGAGAGCAGCTTCGCCTCTCCGAACGCCGCGAAACCGGCGTGATTGGTCCCTCGGATGCCAGAGGTCGGGACGCCATCGAGGCTCCCCGAGATTGGAATGTGGCAATGGCCGAAATGAATATGCGCAATCTTCTCGCGCCACCGCGCTACGACTTCGCCAAGGCGAGCGTGATCCAGCAGCATGATGCTGTCCATCGCCGGCAGATGCGTCGGGATGGGATTATGGTGGAGAAATAGATGAATAGGGCCCGCCGCCTTGGCCAACGCCCGATCGGCCCAGGCGGCGCGGGTCTCGCAGAAATGGCCCGCATGGGTCTCCGGCCCCCATGTGTCGAGGAGAATCGCGGTCCCTTCGGAGAGCGGCAGGATCGTCTGCACATGGCCGTTTTCATCGGCGTGGTCGGGGAACACGGTCAAAAACGTATCCCGGTCGTCATGGTTGCCGATGCAAAGCCGCCAGGGCAGCGGCAGGCGCTCCAGCCGCGCCTTCAGGCGCTCGTAATCCGCCAGCTCGCCCCAGTCGGAGAGATCGCCCGAGACGATCAGCGCCTCGGTGTCGTCATGGCGGGCGAGGGCGTGGTCGAGGGCGCGCTCGAAATTCGCGTTCGGATCACGGCCGCCGATCGTATCGCCAGGTGTCGTGAGGTGAATGTCGGTGAACTGGAGCAGTTTCATCGGTCCGCTCTTCAATATGAGAAAGACTGGCTCCGCCCCTCGGGTGGGGGACGGAGCCGATGCGGTCAGGAGTCGGGAAGAAGATCCGCGACTTCCTCGACGAGGATCTCCTGCAGCTCCTCCATATCGTCGTATTCGCCGGTGACGATGCCTTCGATCCCGTCATAGATCACCTGCGTGATCGCGAGGCCGTTGTCTCCCGGATAGGCCAGCCAGTCGCGCAGCAGCGGTAGCTGGCGCACCGCGGTCTCCTTGTTCGGATTGGCCTGATAGAAGTCCGCGAGGATGATCTCGTTCGCGGCCTTGTTCGGCGGCATGTAGCCCGTGGTGCGGGCGACGTCCGCCGCGCCCTCGCCGGAGGTGATGAACTTCAGCCAGGTCCACGCGGCCTCCCGCACCTTCGGATCGTCGGAGGCGGAAGTGAGCATGGCGGAGTTGCCGCCCGCCGGCAGGCCGATCGGGCCGCTCTCCACGAGGCCGGGGAACTCGTTCGTCACCAGCGCGAAGTCGCCCTGGGAGCGCTCCACCGCGCCGAGGGCGGAGGTGGACCAGAACATCATGCCGATCTCGCCCGCGGAGAAGGAGGACAGCGCGGCTTTCCATTCAAGGTTCTGCATGTCGCAGCCGCGGAAGATCTTCTTCATCGTCTCCAGCGCGGTCAGCGCTTCAGGGCTGTCGAGGTTGACCTTCTGGCCGTCGACGATCGCCTTGTCCTGCGACCACATCAGCGCCTGCATGAACCAGTTGCCGGTGATGTTCCAACCCCAGAAGATCGGGTTCTTCACGCCCGCCTCGCGGAGCTTGCCGCAGACCTCGACGACGTCGTCCCAGGTCTTCGGCAGGTCTGCCTGCCTCGTGATCCCGGCCTTCGCCATCAGGTCCATGTTGTAATAGCCGACCGGCAGAGAGATCGAGAACGGCAGGCCGTGGACGTCGCCGCCGAAGGTGCCGAGATCGAGCATCGCCTTGTGATAGCCGTCCTTCTCGAAGTCGGCCTCGCCCGCGATGAAGGGCTCCAGCGACTGGGCGATGCCCTTGTCGACCAGCGGCGCCTGACGGTTCAGACCCTGCATGGAGACGTCGGGCAGGTTCCCGGCAACGGCCTCCCGCAGGACGGTGTTGGTGCCGTCCTCGTAGCTTTCATAGGTGGCGCGGAACTTCACTTCGATGTTCGGATGCGCCTCTTTGAACTTCGGCATGACCTTTTCGTAGGTTACGTCGAAGAGGTGCGAATAGGGATACGCGAATTCGATGGTCACTTTCTCGTCGGCGGCGAGGGCCGGTCCGGCGAGCAAGATCGCGGCGATTGCCGTCATGGTGCGTTTCATGGAACTCTCCATTTCTGCCGTTGCGGGGGCGGCTGGTCGCCAAACTTGGTCCGCCTCCCTGTTGATCCCTTTCCTCGAGACGGGGTCGGGATTTCGGTGCGGAGCCGCCTTCCGGGGCGGCTCCGGTCATTTCATGCCTGAGAGCGTGATCCCTTCGATGAAGCGCCGCTGCGCGATCAGGAAGGCGACGATGAGCGGAAGGACGATCACCGTCGCCGTCGCCATCATCGGCCCGAAGAAAGACCCGTCCGCGTCGCCCTTGAACTCCCGAAGGCCGAGCGGCGGCGTGAAGAGGTTCCTGTCCCCCGTCACCACGATCCGCGGCCAGAAATAGTCGTTCCAGTGCGCGACGACGGAGAAGATCGCGAAGGCCAGAAGCGCCGGGACGGCGGTAGGGAGCATCACCTTCCAGATGATCGAAAACTCGCTCATCCCATCCATCCGAGCGGCGTCGATCAGGTCGTCGGGCACCGTCATGAAGAACTGGCGCATCAGGAAAATGCCGAAGACGGAGATCGTCCAGGGGATGACGAGGGCGGCGTATGTGTTGGTCAGCCCGACCTTGGCGAGCATGATGTAAAGCGGCAGCGCGATGGCGTGGACCGGGATCAGGAGGCAGAAGAGGACGAGGGAGAAGACGAACTCCCGCCCCCAGAACCGCAGCTTCGCCAGCGCGTAGGCGCAGGGGAGCGCGATCAACACCTGAATGACGAAGATCGAGACGGTGACGATGACGCCGTTGAGGAGGTAGCGCAGGAGCGGCGCCTCCGAGAACGCCATCGTGTAGTTGAAAACCGCTGGCCGCTTCATGCACGCCGCCGTCACCTCCTCCATCAGCGCGTTCTTGATCGCGCGCTCGTCGAGGCCGGGGAAACGGTCGGCGGCGGCGGCGATCTCGTTCCGACCGGGCTCCGCCCGCTTCACGCAGCGAGGGTCGACCATCATCTCCTGACGGCCGAAGAAGCCGCCCTCCCCCCGGTCGATCTCGCCCGGGCTTTTGAAGGAGTAGGAGACCATCACGTAGAAAGGCAGGATCACGATGATCGCGCCGAGGATCAGGATGGCGTGCTTCCATGCGCTCCCGAGCCAATGGAGCGGGACGGCGCGTTCGGCGCCCTGGCTCACCGCCGCGTATCGGGTGGCGTCGGTCATGAGTAATGCGTCCGCCGTTCGACCAGCCAGCGCTGCGCCAGCGTCAGGAAGAAGATGAAGCCGAGGAAGACGACGGTGATCGCCGCGCCGATCCCGATCAGGTTCTGCTGCACGCCCTTCTCGAAAATCGCGAACATGAAGACGTAGGCGGACTTCGACGGCCCCCCGCCCTGGGGATAGAACGCCTCCACCGTGTCGAAGACCTGGAAGGACCGGATCGTCGTGATGGTGACGACGAAGACGGTCGTCGGCCCCAGCATCGGCCATGTGACGAGGCGAAACCGGTCCCAACCCGACTTCGCGCCGTCCATCGCGGCGGCCTGATAGAGCTCCCGCGGCACCGAAGTGAGGCCGGCGAGATAGAGCACCATGTTGAAGCCGAAGGCCTGCCAGATGCCGATGAAGGCGACCGTCCAGAGCGCATAGCGCTTGTCGCCGAGCCAGAGCGGAAAGCCTCGCTCGCAGCCATGGGCGTACCAGCCCCACCACTCGAGCGGCGTGCCGCAGCCCGCCTCCAGCGTCCGGTTGACGACGCCGATGGTGGGGTGAAGCGCGAACTCCCAGACGATCGCCATGGCGAGGAGCGCCGCCATGACCGGGAGGAAGTAGATCGTCTTGTAGAGGTCGCCGATTCGCCCGAGCGAATGGATCAAAAGCGCGGCGCCGAGCCCGAGCGCGATGGAGACGGGGACGACGACGAGCACGTAGAGGAAGCTCGCCGTGAACATCTTCTCATACGTGCGGCGCGTGAAGATGCGCTCGTAATTCTCGATCCCGACCCAGTTGAAGCCGGGATTGCCGAGCGAATAGTCGGTGAAGCTGAGGACGATCGCCACGCCGATCGGCGTCAGCAGGATCAGCCCCATCAGGGCCAGCGCGGGGGTTACGAACCAGATATGGGCGCGGGAGCGGACCATCAGGCGACCGCCGCCGCCGCCGTCCGCCGCTCGTCCCTGAGCGCCAAGCGCCGCCCGTCGGCGCCGAAGACATGCGCGGCGCCTCGCGCCCGGCGGACATGGACATCGGCGCCGAGCGGCGCGTCGGGGAGGTCCTGCGGCGCGACGCGGCAGGTGATGCGATGATCGCCCGACGCGAGATGTAGGAAAATGTCGGAGCCGAGATTCTCCACGTGGACCACGCGGCCCGCCAGCGCGTCCTCCGCCGGCCCGGCGCTCAGCTCCAGGTCTTCGGGGCGCACGCCGACGGTGACGGGGCCCGGCGCGGCGTTCGCCCGCCGCGCCAGCGCAGCGCCCATGCACGTCACGCGCCCGTCGCCGTCAATCTCTCCGGGCAGGGTGTTGATCTTCGGCGAGCCGACAAAACTCGCGACGCGCAGATCGGCGGGGGCGTCGTAGATGCGGGCGGGCGCGTCGAATTGCAGAACCTCGCCGTCCATCATCACCGCCATTCGGTCGGACATGGTCAGCGCTTCGGCCTGATCGTGGGTGACGTAGACGAAGGTGGCGGCGAGCGCCCGGTGCAACTCGCTCAGCTCAGCCCGCATGTGAACGCGCAGGGCGGCGTCGAGATTGGAGAGCGGCTCATCCATCAGGAACGCGACCGGCTTACGGACCATCGCCCGCCCCAGCGCCGCGCGCTGGCGCTGGCCGCCGGACAACTGACCCGGCTTGCGGCCAAGCAGCGCCTCGATCTTCAGAACCTCCGCCGTCTCTCGCACCTGCGCGGCGAGCGCGGCGTGCTTCTCGCGCGCTGTCAGCCGCCCGATCAGCGGCAGCCGCTCGGCCCAGGTAAGATCGCGGAGCTTCAGCGGCGTCGCCATGTTCTCCGCCACAGTCAGATGCGGGTAGAGCGCGTAGGACTGGAAGACCATCGCGAGGTTCCGGTCCGCGGCGCGCACGGCGGAGACGTCGCGCCCGCCGATCTCGATCCGCCCGGCGTCCGCCGTCTCCAGCCCCGCGAGGATGCGCAGAAGCGTGGATTTTCCGCAGCCCGAAGGGCCGACCAGCGTGACGAACTCGCCGTCCTTCACGTCGAGATCGACGCCCTTCAGGACCTCCGTCTCGCCGAAGGATTTCCGGATGGATGCGAGAGCGACGTCCGCCATTGCCGACCTTTCACGAATCTGACGCGAGGGATCGGTAACAAGCCCGGAAGACGGATGGGTGACGTCGGATTAGCCCAGCTAATGGATAGGCCGGATCGGCGCCCGAACCTGACGGAAAACTGACGCAATGCGCCCGAGCCCCGCTCAGCTGACCGCCTTCACCATGGCCGCCCGCCACCGCAGCTTCACCCGCGCGGCGGCGGCGCTCGGCGTCACCCAATCGTCGGTCACGCAGCACGTCGCGAAGCTGGAGGCGATAATGGGGGCGCCGCTCTTCATTCGCCGCCGCGACGGTCTGGAGCTGACGCGGGCGGCGCGGGAGCTCTTCGAGGTGACGTCGCCGCTACGCGACCTCGAAGATCTCGCCGCGGAGAAAGTCGGCGATTTCTCGTCGCTCGAGCATGGCGAGCTCCGCATTGTCGCCAACGCGCCCCGCCCGGCTATGGAATTCCTGTCGCGCTTCGTCACGGATCACCCGAAGATCGCCATCGACTTCTCTCTCGCCAGCTGGACGGCTGCGCTCGAGCGATTGCGCGACCAGAAAGCGGATATCGCCGTCATCTCCGATCCGCCGGATGACGGGGATCTATTCACGCGGCTCATAGCCGCCGCGCCATTTGTCGCCCTGGTTAAGAAGAAGAGCGAACTCCACGGGCCACTTGCGCTCAGCGATCTGGCGCGGAGCAGGATCATTCTCCCCGAAGACGGATCACTGACGCAAAAGCGCGTCCGCCAACTCGCCTTGCGAACAGGTGCAGAGCTCGGGCCGATCGTGAAGACGACGACGTTCCCGATGGTCCAAGAAGCCGTTCTTCACGGCGTAGGGGTAGGCGTTCTGCTGAAAGATGCGCTCTATCCCCACGAAGGCTTGCGAATGTTGCCGATCCGAGGACTGGAAGACGACACGTCGACTTGCTTTGCGACGCTTCGAGAACGCCGCAATCTGCGTTTGATCAAAAGATTCATGGAAACGGTCGTATGAGGCTTCGCACTTACCTGCGACCGAAGAACAAAAACCCGCCAACAGCACAGGTGGCGCCTAAGCACCTCTCAGAAGGGCGACGCTTCCACTGACTAAATGGCGGAGTTCCCGATGCGGTCCTCAGTGGATCCTGTAAGTTCAACCGAACGCCTGCGTTCAAGTGCGAATGGGTGGAACAACGGCGCTCCTACTGAATTCCACTTCGGGTAGGACACTCTCGCTGCTATGTCAGCCCATAGCGCTTCCCCGGTCGTCACGCGTTCAGCGGCGTAAGCAAGTTTTGGTTCGCCACGGTCACGTAGCTACGACGTCGTCGGTTGAATTCTTTTGCGATCGGAATGTCGGCTATAGCCTCGCCAACTCGATCGCATAGCAACTGCAGAGAACTCCCGCTTTCCACTCCGCGTGACTGAAAACTCAGGTCAATCGCCAAGTGCGACTTGAACGTCCGCTTTCCCAATTAGCCGCTGATCCGTTCGCGGGCACCGCGGATGTCCGCTTTCCGCCCGTCGTTCGAAAATCTCGCGCGTGCGATCTGAAATCCGACCCTGTGACGAACGGCAGCATTGTCCGCATTGCGGACCAAGGGACGCTCTTCAGCTAAGGTCCGCCGAAAGCCCAACTCACTCACTCGTCTGGGCGCAGCGGATGACCGGCTCCCGTAATCTCCGACCTATCGAGACCCGCCAGTTGCAACTCCAGCCGAAGTTTCCGGCGAAGGGCGTCGGCGAAGTCGTTCAGGTCGTCGATAGTTACGACGAACCCGGTGATCACCCTCTCCTCGAAGTACCGCGCGACCCGATCGCTGGAACGGCTTTCGAAGACAAGGCCGTTGATCTCGACGCCTTCGCGGCGCGCCCTCGCCCGCATGTCCGCGAGAAGGATTTGGTCGCGGTTGTCGCGTCCATCGCCGGAAACGTCGACGATGCGGTGTCCCGGACGGTCCGCGAGCAGCGACAGCGCCAGCTGCAAGCCGCCGCCGATCGCGGTGCCGCCGCGCGGCGCGGCCGGAGCGTAGGCGGCGTAGCGCTGCGCGGCGACGGCGAAGGTCGACCAGTCCACGACGAGCTCGGCGCGCGTGTCGAATTCGATGATCGCGACCCGCGCTCCGGCGAAGGTCGCGCCGATTTCAGGGTCGCCCAGGATCTCGACATAGGCGCTACGCTGAAGTCCGAGCTCGTCGTCGTCGATCGATCCGGAACGGTCGACCATCAGCACCAGCCAGGTCTCGACCTCCGTCGCCTTCGCGACGGTCGCGAGCGTTGCGGCGCACGCAATAACAATTCCGAGGACGAAGCGCATTGGCGATCCGATCGCATGAACATGCGAAGGGGCGCCGTGCGGCGCCCCTTCGCGTATCGAGCGCGCGCGCTACTGACGAACGGCGTCCGCGGTAGCCTGTACGAACGCGGCGATCGCGCTGACGTCCTCAGGCGTCAGCTTTCCTTCGAAGTTCGGCATGCCGCCTTCCGCGAGCGCATCTGAGAGGACGATGTCCGCGAGGTTGTCGAGCGTCGCCTTGTCCACAGCCCCGAGATTGGGAACGTTGCCGCCGTTGTTCACGCCCGGCACCCCGTGACAGAAGACGCAGCTCGAGACGTACTGCCCGAAGCCGTGGGTCACGATTTCCGGGTCGAACTCGTGCCCGGCGACCAGTTCGATCTTGTCGGCGATCACCTCCTGCGGCGTCGGCGCGTCCCCGCCGACGACGAAGGTGTAGAGCCGACCGGGCCCAACCCGCTCGGAATGGCGTTGCGAGATGCCATAGACCCCGCCCCAGCCGACGGCGATGGAGACGTACTGCACGCCGTCGATCTCATAGGTCGCAGGCGCCGCGACGACGCCGGAACCGACCGGCGTCTGCCAGAGCGCGACGCCGGTCGTGGCGTCATAGGCGACGAAACGTCCGTCGGCGGTTCCCTGGAACACGAGGTTGCCAGCCGTGGCGAGCGTTCCGCCGTTCCAGGGCGAGATATGCTCCTGCCGCCAGACCTCGCGCTGCTCCACCGGATCCCAGGCGATCAGCGCGCCGAAGGGCGTGGCTTCCGGCGCGATGGCGGAGATCTTGAAGCCGAGATTCCAGCCGAGATTGCCGTGGACTTTGAAGGGATGGCTTTCGTTGGTCACGACTTCCTCCTCCGCCGCGACGCGGATCGGGATGCCTTGCGCCGGGATGTAGACCAGCCCTGTCTGCGGGCTGTACGACATCGGGTGCCAGTTGTGCGCGCCATAGGGCGAGGGCAAAACCTCCAGCCGGTCGCTGAACGCCCGGGCCGCGGGGTTCTCGATGGGACGGCCGTTGGCGTCATAGCCCTCCGCCCAGGTCACCTCGACGAAGTTCTCGGCGGAGATGAACTCGCCCGTCTCACGATCGAGCACGTAGAAGAAGCCGTTCTTCGGCGCATGCATGATGACGTTGCGCTCGCGCCCGTCGATCGTCAGCTCCGCCAGCATCAGCGGCTGGGTGGAGGTGAAGTCCCAGTTGTCGCCCGGCGTCTGCTGATAGTGCCAGACGTATTCGCCGGTATCCGGGTTAAGCGCGACGATGGAGGCGAGGTAGAGGTTATCCCCGCCGCCCGGGCTGCGGACCCTGTGGTTCCACGGCGTGCCGTTTCCGGTGCCGACGTACATCAGGTTCAGCTCGTCATCGTAGACGATGGCGTCCCACATCGTACCGCCGCCGCCAGTCTCCCACCATTTGCCCGCCGGGTCCCAGGTGAGCGCTGCTCGTTCCTGCGAAATGTCCTCGAAGCCGTCCGCCGGGTTGCCGGGCACCGAGTACCAGCGCCACGCTTCTTCCCCGGTGTCGGAGTCGTAGGCGGAGATGTAGCCGCGCACGCCATACTCGGCGCCGCCGTTCCCAATCATCACCTTGCCGTTGATCACGCGCGGGGCGCCGGTGATCGTGTAGCTCATCGACCGATCTTCAATCGTGTCGGTCCGCCACGCGACCTCTCCGGTCGCGGCGTCGAGCGCGACGAGGAACCCGTCATAGGTGCCGACGAACACCTTGCCTTCCCAGAGCGCGACGCCGCGGTTCACCACATCGCAGCAGCCCTTGTACGCGTAGTCGCCGGGCACTTCCGGATCATAGGTCCAGAGCTCTTCGCCGGTGCGCGCGTCGACCGCGTGGACGACGGACCAGGAGGAGGTCAGGTACATCACCCCGTCGACGACGAGCGGCGTCGCTTCAACGCCCCGGCGCGAGTTCAGGTCGTAGTGCCAGGCGAGACCGAGCTCGTCGACATTGCCCGTATGGATCTCGGTCAGGGGACTGAAACGCTGATCGCGGTAGTCGAGCCCGTAGCTCAGCCAGTCCTTGCCGCTCGCGCCGTTCGCCACGATGGCCGCGCCGTCGACCATGCCGGTCACTCTCCGGATTTCATCTTCCGAAGGCGACTGCGCTTGCGTGACGCCAGTCAGCGCGAGCGTCGCGCCAACGACGCAGGCTCCAGTTCTCCAAAGCATTAGTACCTCCCATTTCAACTTGAGCGCGATTGGTTCGCGCTTCTAGTCGCCTATCATTGGCGTGGAAGCGTGGCATTGGCAACGAATAGTCCCCCATCGCGGAACCAATCCGGACGCTGCTTTGCTGTGCGACTGTCGTCGAGTTGCGGCGCAACCGCTTATCGATCGCAGCCTCTTCATCGATGCGGCCGGGTGAAACTCGCGGCGACGAGGCGTGTGGCCGAGATGAGTTTGGGCGAACGCCTCCCCCCGGGTCGCCACCCAAAGAAACAGGCATTGATCAGCAAAAGAAAAAGGCGCGACCCTAAGGGCCGCGCCTTCAACGTCTTAGATGAGGCGGCTGGTTAGCCCGCGAGACCCCATTTGGCGGCGGTCGCGTCGAAGAAGCCCTTCAGCTTCTTCAGCTTCACCCAGTTGTTCACGTAGTTGATCCAGACCTGATCGCCCTGCGGCAGGATCATCGCGATCGGCGAGGGCGCGCGCGGCCCGGCGCCTTCGACGCGGGAGATCGGGAACTTCTGCGTCAGGGTCGAGCCTTCGATGTTCGACGTGATGAAGACGTCCGCGCGGCCGGCGATCACTTCCTGATAGCCGCGCGCCGGGGCTTCGACGACGGTGATTTCCGCGTTCGGGAACCATTCGCGCGCCAGACCTTCGAACGTCGTGCCGAGGGTCGTCGCGACTTTCACGCCGGGCTGGTTGATGCTCTCCCAGCTGTCGAAATTCGCCGCCTTATCGTTCGCGGCGAAGGGGTAGATCTCAACCGAGACGTAGCTTTCGGAGAAGCCCGCGACTTTCATGCGCGGCGGGCTGATCGAGGCGGAGCCGGTGATGTGGTACGCGCCCGCGGTCACGCCGTTCACCAGCGTTTTCCAGTCGGTCGGCACAAACTCCAGCTCGACGCCCAGATCCTTCGCCAGCTCCGTCATCACGTCGATGTCGTAGCCCTTGTAGGAGTTCGTGGCGGGGTCGCGCACGCTCATCGGGTTCCAGTCGCCGGTGGTGCCGACCTTCAGGACGCCGCTGTCGAGAATCTCGTTGAGCGCGGACTGCGCGTGCGCGACCGGCGGCGCGGAAATAAAGGCGAGGGCGGCGGTGAAAGCCGCGATGACGGAAAATTTCATGGGGATGCTCCTGTCGGACGGCGCGCCCTGCGCCGCTTCATGATCACGGGGAAGTGTCTATCCCGGTTTACACTCGGAATAAACCTTGTCCCATCCAAGTGTTCCACTACTAATCTTGGTCAAGGGCGGGGCTGATGACGTCTCCCGCCAACGCTACGAGGGCCTGAATGGCGGATCTAAGTGCGAAGCCCGCCATCGAAATGTCCGGCGTGAACAAGTGGTTCGGCGACTTCCAGGTTCTCAAAAACGTGAACATGACGGTCGGGGCGGGCGAGCGGGTCGTGGTCTGCGGCCCCTCCGGCTCCGGCAAGTCGACCGTCGTCCGCTGCATCAACCGGCTGGAGGAGCATCAGGAGGGTCGGATCGCCGTCGACGGGGTCGAGCTGACCTCCGATCCCGCCAGCGTGGAGGCGATCCGGGCCGAGGTCGGGATGGTGTTCCAGCAGTTCAATCTCTTCCCCCACCTCACCGTGCTGGAGAACCTCATCCTCGGCCCGATGAAGGCGCGCGGCCTCTCCCGCAAGGACGCGACCGACCGCGCGATGGCGCTTCTGGAGCGGGTGCGCATTCCCGAACAGGCCGCGAAACGCCCCGGCCAGCTTTCGGGCGGCCAGCAGCAGCGCGTCGCCATCGCGCGCAGCCTCTGCATGGAGCCGAAGATCATGCTCTTCGACGAGCCGACCTCCGCGCTCGACCCTGAGATGATCTCCGAAGTGCTCGACGTCATGGTGGAGTTGGCGGAGGAAGGCATGACGATGGTCGTCGTCACTCACGAGATGGGCTTCGCCCGGAAAGTCGCCGACAACATGGTCTTCATGGACGCGGGAGAGATCGTGGAGACCGGCCCGCCCGCCGACTTCTTCGCCGCCCCGAAATCGGCGCGCTGCCGCGATTTCCTCAACCGGATCCTGAGTCATTGACCCGCGCCGCGCTCATCCTCTTCGCGCTCGTCGCGCTCTCGGGCTGCGCCTCCTCGCAGGCATGGGGCTGGTACGTCATCGACCCGACGACCGCGCAGGGCCAGACCAACATCCAGTTCCTGATCGGCGGCTTCTGGACGACGATCATCCTTTCGCTGATCGCCGCTGCGATCTCCATGTCGCTGGGCCTTCTGGTGGCGCTCCCGGCCCTTTCCGACCGCCGCTCGCTCCGCATCGTGAACCGTGTCTATGTGGAGTTCGTCCGCTCCATCCCCCTCCTCCCGATGCTCTTCTGGGTCTTCTACGGCATGCCGCTGATGTTCCGGGCGATGGGGATGAACGTGCCGCTGGACCCGTTCTGGGCCGCCGTCCTGACGCTCGCCATCTCCGACAGCGCCTTCACGGCGGAGATTTACCGCGCCGGCATTCAGTCCATCGGCCGCGGGCAGACGGAGGCGGCGCAGACCGTCGGCCTGAATTACCGCCAGACCATGCGCTACGTGATCCTGCCCCAGGCGATCCGGCGCATCCTGCCGCCGCTCGCCAACCAGTTCATCTACATCGTGAAGATGAGCGCCTTCGCCTCCGTCATCGGGGTGCAGGAGCTGACGCGGCGCGCGAACGAGCTGGCGGTGACCGAATACCGCCCGCTTGAACTCTACACCTTCCTCATTCTGGAATACCTCGTCCTCGTCCTGATCATCTCCGCCGGCGTGCGCTGGCTGGAGCGGCGCATGGGCTCGGACGAGCGCAGCTGAAATCTCTTGTCGTTTAACGTGCTCTCAGGGGGCGACGGGGGTTTTTAGGACCCCCGTTAAATGCTAGACGCGCCGCGAAACCGCTGGGCGGGGCGCCTAGGGACGACATATGGATTCGCGAAACCCGCATGAAGACGGCTGACGAGACGAAGACCGCCGCGCCGACGGCGTCGGGTCGCCCTTTGCGTCCGGCCGACTTTGCGACCTTCGCGGAGGCGCTGGATTACGCCGCGACCTGCGAAACCGGCTTCACCTATTACAACGCCCGCGGCGAGGTGCTGGAGGTTCTGACCTATCGCCGCCTGCGCGACGAAGCGCGGGATGTCGCCGCCCGCCTTCTCGCGCTCGGCCTCGCTCCCGGCGACCGGGTTGGCGTGCAGGCGGACACCTGCGCCGATTTCGCCCGCGCCTTCTGCGGCGCGCTGATCGCAGGGCTGATCCCCGCGCCCCTGCCGCTCCCGACCATGTTCGGCGCGCGGGAAGCGTATAACGAACAGCTCCGCCGCATCGCCCGCGTCGCCGGCGCCCGCGCCGTCTTCGCCATGCCCGCCTATGTGGATTGGGTGAAGGAGGCGATGGCGAGCGAGAACATGGCGTTCTGCGACGTGGTCGCCGCCCTGCCCCAGACCGACGCGCCCTTCTCGGCCCCCGCGGTCGCGCCAGACGACCTCGCCTATCTCCAGTTCTCCTCCGGCACCACGGGCGCGCCGAAAGGCGTCGCCGTCACGAACGCCGCGATGATGGCGAACCTGCAGGGCATTGCGCGCCACGGTCTGCAGTATCGCGAAGGCGACAGAGGCGTCAGCTGGCTGCCGCTCTATCACGATATGGGCCTCGTCGGCTGTTTCCTGAGCCCGATCTCCGCCCAGTATTCCGCCGACGTCATGGCGACGAGCGATTTCGTGCGCCGCCCGCTTCTCTGGCTTGAGCTGATTTCACGCAACCGCGCGACGGTCACATACGCGCCGTCCTTCGGCTACGACCTCGCCCTTCGCCGCGCGCGCGGCAAGGCGCCGGAGGGGATGGACCTCTCCACATGGCGCGTCGCGGGGATCGGCGGGGACATGATCAAGGCCCCGATCATCCGCGCCTTCTCCGACACATTCGCCCCGGCGGGCTTCGCGTCGGGCGCCTTCCGCCCCTCTTACGGCATGGCGGAGACGACGCTGGCGCTCACCTTCGCGCCCGAGGGTCAAGGGCTGAGGACCGAACGCCTCGACCTCACCGCGCTGGAGCGGGAGATGACCGCCCGCCCCGCGACGCCCGAAGGCCCAGCGCGCGACTTCGCGCTTTGCGGCCCCGTCCTGCCGGATCACCGGATCGAGGTGCGGGACGAGACGGGCGCCGCCCTCCCCGAAGGCCGCGTCGGCCGCATCTTCGCCGCCGGCCCCAGCCTGATGCGCGAGTATTTCGGCGACCCGGAACTCACGGCGGAGACGCTCGCGGACGGCTGGCTCGACACCGGCGACCTCGGCTATCTCCGCGACGGCCAGTTGATCGTAACGGGCCGCGCCAAGGACCTGATGATCGTCTCGGGCCGCAACCTCTGGCCGCAGGACCTCGAATGGTCCATCGAACAGGCGCTCGACCATGTGCGGGAGGGCGGCGTCGCCGCCTTCTCCGTCACGCCGGACGACAGCGGCGCCCGGATCGAGGAGGAGATCGTCATCGCCGCCGAATGCCGGATGCGGGACGAAGGCGAGCGCGAGGCCTTTAGGGCGCAAGTGAAAGCCGTCGCCGCCGAAACCCACGGTGTCGACGCCCGCGTCGCACTCGCCCCGAACAACGCCCTGCCCCGCACGTCTTCGGGCAAGCTCAGCCGCGCCAAGGCTCGGCGGATGTATCTTGACGGCGACTTCGACATGAAGGCGCCCAGTTGAACCGCATCGCCGCCCTGACCGGGGGCACGGGATTTCTGGGTCGTCACGCAATCCGCGCCCTCCATGACGAAGGCTGGCGCGTCCGGATGCTCACCCGGCGCGCGCCGAACCTGCCCGAACTCGCCGATATCGAGATTGAGATCGTCATGGGCGACCTCGCCGACGCCGCCGCGCTGATGCGTCTTTGCCAGGGGGCGGAGGCGATCATCCACATCGCCGGCGTCGTAAAGGCCGCGACCCGCGCCGATTTCTTCCGCGCCAACGCAACCGGCGCCGCGTCCCTCGCCGCCGCATGGACCCAAATCGCGCCGGAGGCGCGCTTCACCCTTATCTCCTCCATGGCCGCGCGAGAGCCGCATCTCTCCCCCTACGCCGCCTCCAAACGCGAAGGCGAGCGGATGATCGCGGAGATCGGCGCCGGGCGCGATTGGCGCATCCTCCGCCCCGGCGCGATCTACGGCGCGCATGATGAGGAGACGCTGAAAGTCCTGAAACTCGCCAAGGGCCCGGTGCAGATCATGCTGAACGCGCCGGACGCCCGCGTCTCCCTGATCGACGTGCGCGACGCCGCCCGCGCCATAGCGGCCCTCGCCGTCCATCCCGGTCAGGGCGCGACCCATGAACTGACGGACCAGCGGGTGGAGGGCTATCGCTGGGACGAACTCACCGCCATCGCCGCGAGCGCCTTGGGACGAGCGCCTCGCGCCCTTCGCCTCCCCGCGCCCGTTCTGCGCGCCGCGGGCATGGCGGGCGACGGCCTCGCCTCACTTACCGGATCGGCGGAAATGCTGACGAGCGCGAAAGTGCGGGAACTCCTCCACCCCGACTGGTCCTCGACGCCCGCTCGCCAACCGGAAGCGACGCTCTGGCGCCCCATGATACCTCTGAACCAAGGCCTCGCCGACATGGCCACCTGGGCCCGCAGCGCCGGAAAGCTCTGAACCGCCCCGCTGCTTCCCTGAAATACGCGCAACCGCGCGGAGCGCGGAGCGGCTGAGGAGGCGGCCCCTGAAAGGGGCTCCGAGGAGGTCGCACCTCCCCATCCGCTAACGCGCGTCGGCCGGAACCGGGGCGCCAAGCCCCTCTTCCTCCACCACGCGGCGGGCGGCGGCGCCGATGGCCTTGCGCTCCTGCTCGGACACCTGACCTTCGCGCGCCGGATCGTCGAGGTCGGGGATGCGCACCGTGACCTCCTTGTGGGCGAACTTGATCCCCTCCTTCTCGAAGAGGTTCCGGATCTCCTGATAGACCAGCTTCCGCGTCGTCCACTGATCGCCCGGCCGGGTCATGAACTTGACCCGGATGATCATCGCACTGTCCTCCATCATGTAGACGCCTTGGGACTTTAACGGCTGAACGAACTTGTGCCCCTCCGTCGGGTGGTCGAGCAGCGCGACGCCCAGCTTCTTCACCAGCTTCCTGACCTTGTCGACATCGGTGTCGTACGTAAGGCGCAAGGGCAGCTTCATCATCACCCAGTCGCGCGAATAGTTGGTCAGGTGCTTGATCTCGCCAAAGGGGATCGTGTTCAGCGCGCCGAGATGGTGGCGCAGCTGGAAGGAGCGGAGAGAGATTTTCTCCACCGTCCCCTTCACATCGCCCACATCGATATATTCACCCTTCCGGAAGGCGTCGTCCGACAGGAAGAAGACGCCTGAGAGGATATCCCTAACAAGCGATTGCGCGCCGAAGCCGATGGCGAGGCCGACGACGCCCGCGCCTGCGAAGAGCGGCGCCACGTTGATGCCCATCTCCATCAGGATCAGGAGGACGGACGTCACCGCGATGATCAAAAGCACGAAGGTCCGGAAGAGCGGCAGGATCGTCGCCAAACGGGACGCAGCGGCGCCCGCGCCGCCCTCGTCGCCCGGCTCCGCGCTATCCGGCAGGTCCGCAGTCTCCTCCGCGATCTTCTGGTCCATCCAGATCCGGGCGGCATGGAAGGCGATGTAGCCGAGGAACGCGATGTCGATCAGGTCTTCCGCGATGCTGAACGCGCCGCCGTCGGAGAAAGCGTCCGCGCCGAGCCAGAGGCGCACCAGCGCGTAGGAACTCGCGCCCAGCGCGAAGAGGCTCGCGACCCGGTGCGCGAGATCCTCAAAGGTCCGCATGCCCCGGCGGCGCGGCGCTTCGGCGGCCTCGCGCATATGGGCGGGACCAGCGCCCCCTTCCTCGTCGCCGTCCGCGTCGCCGCCGACTTCCTCCAGGACGTCGCGGATCGCCAGCTTGTCCGCCGCGATGTCTTCTTCCCGATCTGCGACCTCGGCGCGTTCGTTCACCTCCCGCAGGGTGCGCGCGCGGCGGAAGATGCGCTCGATCACGTAAACGGTGACCGCATAGACGACGATCCCGGCGAGAAGCACGGAAAACGCCCCGCCGAGGAGGGAGACGTTCGCCTCCAGCCCCATGATCTGGCGATAGACCATCTCGCCATAGGCGAAGAGGAGATAGGCGACCACCGCCGGCAGCCAGAGCCACGAGGCGACGGCAGCGATCCAACTCGCCTCCTCCCGCCGATACCCGCCAAGGAGCGCGTTGGTGATCGACCGGCCGCAGGAGCGCAGCATGAGGAAGATCAGCGCCATGCTCAGCGTGGTGAGCGCGATGGTGGTCAGAGCGCGAACTTCCTCAGGCGCCTCCATCTCCAGAAGCCAGACGCCGAACATGTTCGCCGTCACGCCGATAAGCGCGCCAGCAGCGAGCCAGCGGTAGAGCCGCCGCGCGTCCCGGTCGGAGAAGGCGGGAATGCGGTATTCGGAGAGGAAGGGAGACACGACCATGCGCCACAAAACGTCGATGATCTGCGAGAGGGCGTAGGTCGCCGCGATCAGGACCACCGTGGTCAGCGTCGCCGGATCCTCGGTGTAGAACCCCGCGCCAACCGTCGCCGCCACGATGAGCGTGATGATCACGCCGACGAGCTGAAGGCCGACGCGCACCCCCAACACGGGCAGTTTGTCGACGATCCCGCGCGGATTAGGCGACTGCACCCGCCGCATCACTGGCAGCGCGATGTACATATTGTAGATCATCGTCACGGCTCGGCCGATCGCGAGGAGGATCGCGGTGAAAAGCAGAACGCCCAAGAAATAGGTGGATGACCCCGTCGGGCTCGCTTCAGCCAGCGTCCGGTCGAGTTTTTCGACATAGCGGTCGGCGGCGCCGAAAATGCGCCGCGCCTTCTGGCGAAAGACGCCAACCTGCTGCTGCGTCGCCTGAAGCGCGGATTCGCGCTCGTAGACCTCCGCAACCTGACCGTAGGCGGCTAGGTCCGGCCCGCCCGGATCCTCTTCAAGCGCCGGGTCGCCGCCAGTCTCGGCGTCGGCCGCGTCAACTGCGTCCGCGGCGCCCATCTCAGCGGTCTCGGACGCTTCGTCCGACGTTTCGTTGAAAATACCGTAGTTTTGCGCTGCAGCCGCTCCAGACAGGCCGCAAGCGACGATGAGCGCGAAAAGCAGGCGCGAAACGGTCAGATGGCCCCAGTTAGGCAAGCCACATCTCCCAATCTGGCGAATTCTCTCGCGAAAGCGCCGACTTCCATTCGCCCCATAGTCGCTTCAAACGCTCCGTTGCGCAAATCATCCGCGATGCGCGCCGATGAGCGGCGCTTCCTCTCCCTACGTGCGGTGGAGCGCGCGGGTTTCGCTGGCCTTTCAGGTCGCGGGCGGCTATCCAATCACCGCTGCGTCGACGGGGGACGCAGCGCGAAGGTGCTTGGAGCAGTCTCCGATGGACGATTTCGCCGGACGGAGGGGGGAGCCGGAGATGGGACGCAGCGGTCGCCGCGTCCTGCTCTATAGCCATGACACGTTCGGCCTGGGCCATCTCCGCCGCTCGCGGACGATCGCCCAAGCGCTCACCGCAGCCGACCCGTCCCTCTCCGCCCTGATCATGACCGGATCGCCCGTCGCCGGCCGGTTCGACTTTCCCGACCGGGTCGACCATGTGCGCCTGCCGGGCGTGGTGAAGCTGCCCGACGGCGCTTACGCCTCCCACAACCTCGGGGTCGACATCGACGAGACGACGGCGCTCCGCTCCGCGCTCCTCTTGGCGGCGGAGGAGAGCTTCGACCCCGACCTCGTCATCGTCGACAAGGAGGCCTGGGGCTTTCGCAACGAACTCGCCCCGACGCTGGCGCGGGCCAAGGCGCGGGGCGCGCGCCTCGTCCTCGGCATCCGCGACGTGCTGGACGAGCCGGAAACGCTTCGCAAGGAGTGGGAGCGCAAGGGCGCGGTGGAGGCGATCGAACGGTTCTACGACGAGATCTGGATCTACGGCCTGCCTGAGATTTGCGAGCCGATGAAGGGCATCCCCCTGTCGGACCGCGCCAAGAGCCGCATCCGCTATACCGGCTACCTCAAGCGCGAGACGCCGCCCTGGCCGCTGGTCGGCCTCAGCCCGCCTGAGGACCCCTACGTGCTCGTCACCACGGGCGGCGGCGGCGACGGCGAAGCGCTGATCGACTGGACGCTAAAGGCCTATGAGACCGATCCGGACATCCCGCTGCACGGGGTGTTGGTCTACGGGCCCTTCCTCAATCACGAACGCCGCACAGAGTTCGACCGCCGCGCGGCCGCGATGGAGGGGCGGGTCACCGCCTTCAGCTTCGATCCCCGGCTCGAGCGCCTTCTGGCGGACGCCGCCGGCGTGATCGCCATGGGCGGCTACAACACGTTCTGCGAAATTCTCAGTCTCGACATCCCGGCGGTGATCGCGCCCCGCACTTCGCCGCGCCTCGAGCAGTACATCCGCATCGAGGCGGCGGAGCGGCTCGGCCTCGTCCGCATGCTCCATGGCGAGCGCGACGGGACGGGGCCGGAGGTCATGGCCGCCGCGATCCGCGGCCTGACGGAACAGGCCCCGCCGTCCTCCAACCGCATTGTCGGCCTGATGGACGGCCTCGACGCCATTGTCGGGCGCGCCGCGCTCACATGGGCGCCGCAAGCCGCCGAATAGGCCGGTGGGAGACGCCCCGCCGTTGGCGGTGATCCTTAAAGGCTACCCTCGGCTTTCGGAGACCTTCATAGCGCAGGAGCTGAAGGCGCTCGAAGATCGCGGCCTGCCCTTCGAAATCTGGTCGCTCCGCTTTCCATACGACCCCAAAACCCACCCCATCCACGACCAGATCAAGGCGAAGGTCCGCTACCTTCCCGAATACCTCTATCAGGAGCCGATGCGCGTCCTTCGCGGCTGGCGCAGGGCGCGGCGCATGCCCGGCTACGCCAAGGCGCGGGCCATTTGGCTGCGCGACTGGGCGCGTGATCGGACGACCAATCGCGGGCGGCGCTGGGGGCAGGCGCTCGTCATGGCGGCGGAGATGCCGGAGGCTGTGCGCTTCCACTACGCCCATTTCCTCCATACGCCCGGCTCCGTCGCGCGCTACGCGGCGATCATCCGCGGCGTCGAGTGGGGGTTTTCAGCCCACGCCAAGGACATCTGGACGATCCCCGAATGGGAGAAGACGGAGAAACTGGCCGATGCCCGCTTCGGGGCGACCTGCACCGGAACGGGCGCCGCGCATCTCAAGGGGCTTGCGCCGACGCGCGAGCGGGTCGATCTCGTCTATCATGGGCTCGACCTCAGCCGCTTTCCCGAACCGCCCGAGACGCGCCCGGCGCGCGACGGGTCGGGGGAGCCGGTCATGATCTTCTCCGTCGGACGGCTGGTCGCGAAGAAGGGCTATGACGACCTTCTGGAGGCGCTGGCGCAACTGCCCGCCGATCTCAACTGGCGCTTCGTCCATATCGGCGGCGGACCGCTGAAGGACGAGTTGCAGCCGCGCGCCGAAGCGCTCGGGCTCGCGGATCGCATCGAATGGCGCGGCAAACGCGACCAAACGGAGGTGATAGAGGCGCTACGCGACGCGGATCTTTTCGTCCTTCCCTCAAAGATCGCAGGCGATGGCGACCGCGACGGACTGCCCAACGTGCTGATGGAGGCGGCGAGCCAGAAGCTCCCCATCGTCTCCACCGCCGTATCCGCAATTCCCGAGTTTATCGAAAGCGGGACACACGGCCTCCTCGTCCCGCCGGGGGAGCCCGACCCGCTCGCCGCGGCCCTCGCCGACATGATCGGCGATGTCTCAAAACGCACATCCCTCGCCGAAGCCGCCTATGCTAGGCTGCGCTCGGACTTCGGCATGGACAGCGGTATTGACGTGCTGGAGGAAAGACTGCGCGCGGCTGTGGGGGCCGCCTAGCCATGAGAAAACGAGTTGCTTTCTACGCGCCGATGAAGGCGCCGGACCACCCGTCGCCCTCCGGCGACCGCCGCATTGCGCGGCTGCTGATGCACGCCCTCGACCGCGCCGGGTGGGAGGTCGGCCTCGCGTCCCGCCTCCGCGCCCATCAGCGCGACGGCAACAAGGTCGCGCAGGACTACCTGTTTCAGGAGGCCGAGCGCCTCGCCGATAAGCTGGCGGACGAGATGGCGGAGGATCCGCCCTCCGTCTGGTTCACCTATCACTGCTACTACAAGGCGCCGGACCTGATCGGGCCCAAGGTCGCTGCGAAGATGGGCATCCCCTACGTGGTGGCGGAAGGGTATCGCGCCCGGAAACGCTTGACCGGGCCCTACGCCCGGTTTTCGGAAGCCTCCGAAGCCGCGCTCGATCAGGCCCGGATCATCTTCTACCTCCAAACCCGCGGCCTCGACGCGCTGGAGCGCGACAAGACGGAAGGGCAGCGCCTCATCCACCTGCCGCCTTTCACCGCCCTCGGCGGGGAGCCGCCGGAGAAAACGGCGGCGAGGGACGGGCCGCTTAAACTCATGACGGTCGCGATGATGCGGCCCGGCGACAAATCGGCCTCCTACGGGATCATGGCCGAGGCGCTGACGGGGCTGACCATCGACTGGTCCCTGACGGTGATCGGCGACGGCGACGACCGCGCGGCGGTCGAGGCCGCATTCGGCCCGGTGGCCGAGCGGGTGACCTTCCTCGGTCAGATCGACGACCGCGATGCGATCCTCTCTCATTATGAGGCGGCGGATCTGTTCGTCTGGCCTGGCGTCAATGAAGCTTTCGGCATGGTGTATCTGGAGGCGCAGGCCGCCGGCCTGCCCTGCATCGCGCAGGACCGCGACGGGGTGAGGGAGGTCGTCGGCCCAATGGGCCGCCTGACCGACCCGGACGACCCCACCGCCATGACGCGAGCTATCGAGGAGATCGCATCCGACCGCGCCGCCCTCCGCGCCGCCGGGCGGGAGGCGCGCGAGCATGTGAAGGCGAAGCACGGCGTGAACGCGGCGGCGGAGCTTCTAGACCGATCGCTGACGAGCCTGTTTTGACCGTCGAGATCGGGCTCACCCGCCATTTTCAGACCGACTGGAACGCGCTTCACAGGTTGCAGGGCCGCACCGACCGCTCGCTGACGGTCGACGCTCGCGCCCGCGCCGCTGAGTTAACCATACCGGCGCCTTGGAACGACGCGCGCCTGATCGCCACGCCGCTTTCGCGCGCGCGCGATACGGCTGAACTGCTCGCGGGCCGGGCGCCTGAGGTCGACCCCGACCTGATCGAGCTCAGCTGGGGCGCGTGGGAGGGGAAGCGGGGCGCCGACCTCATCGCCGATCCCGCCTCAGGCTACGCCCATGTGGAGGAATGGGGCTGGGACATGGCCCCGCCCGGCGGCGGGGAGAGCCCGGCTGACGCCTGGGCGCGCATCCAGCCCGCGCTCGCCCGCATCGCGGCGGAGGGGCGATCAGCCCTCCTCGTCGTTCATCGCGGGGTGATGCGGGTGATCATGGCGAAGGCCTGGGGCTGGAATTTTGACAGCGAGGAGCCGTTTCGGATCAAGCGGGAGCGGATTTACCCGATCACGCTGGACCCGAACGGAACGCCCAACGCCCATGGCGATGAAGTCCGGATGAGATGACCGGCGCTTGCGGGCGACGGCCGAACGGGCTTCACTCCGCGCAAAAGGAGACCGCCCATGCATGACGTCAGCGCCAACGGCGCATCGATCCCCGCCATCGGCCTCGGCACCTGGACGCTGGATGATGCGGGGGCGGAGGCGATGGTCGCCGCCGCCATCGCCGCCGGATATCGCCATATCGACACGGCGGCGATGTACGGCAACGAAGTGGGCGTCGGCGCCGGGCTGAAAGCCTCGGGCGCGGCGCGCGGCGACTTTTTCCTGACGACCAAAGTCTGGCACGACCAACTAACCGACGGCGCGCTGCAGGCGTCGCTGGAGAGATCGGTCGCGAAGCTGGGCGTCGACGCGGTCGATCTCGCGCTCATCCACTGGCCGTCGAAGACCATCCCGCTGGCCGAGAGCATCGGCGCGCTGAACGACGCCAAGGCGAAAGGCCTCGCGCGCCATATCGGCGTCTCCAACTTCACCATCCCGCTGATGGAGGAGGCGGCCCGCCTCTCGGACGCGCCGTTGATCTGCAACCAGATCGAATATCACCCCCTCCTGAACCAGGACCATGTGATCGCGGCCGCGCGGGGCCATGGGATGGCGGTCACGTCCTATTGCCCGCTCGCGCGGGGCGGCGATCTCTTCGAAGATCCGGCCATAGCGGTTCCCGCCGCGCGGCTCGGGGTCAGCCCAGCGCAGGTGATCCTGCGATGGCATGTGCAGCAGAAGGGCGTCGTCGCGATCCCGCGCACCTCGAACCTGGATCGGCTTCCCCAGAATATCGCCGTCTTCGACTTTGAGCTGACGGCGGAGGAGATGGCGGCGATCAGCGCGCTCCGCGCGCGCGGTCACCGGATTTGCGACTTCGAGTTCGCTCCGGAATGGGACGCCGCCTGACGCGATGAACAACGCCGCTCACGCCGACAGGCCCGTGCTCGGCGTGATGCTGATGCTGGGCTTTTGCGCAATGGCGCCGCTCGGCGACGCGTCCGCCAAGGCGCTCGGCGCGACCATGGCGCTCGGGCAGCTCCTCCTGATCCGCTTCGCCATTCAGGCGGCGCTGCTGACGCCGCTGATCGCGGTGACGGGCGGGACCTTCCGGATGACGCCCCGCGTCCTCCGCCTCACGCTGATCCGCACCGTCATCCATGTCGTCGCCATCGGCATGATGTTCACAGCGCTCCAGTACCTGCCGCTCGCCGACGCCATCGCCATCGCCTTCGTGATGCCGTTCATCATGCTCCTCCTCGGTCGTTTCTTTCTGAACGAGGAAGTCGGCCCGCGCCGCATCGCCGCCTGCGCGGTCGGCTTCGTCGGCACGCTGATGGTGGTGCAGCCGAGCTTCGCCGCCGTCGGCGCGCCAGCGCTTCTCCCCTTGGGCGTCGCCATCCTTTTCGCGCTCTTCATGCTGGTGACGCGGCAGATGGCGAAGGACGTGGACCCGATCACCCTTCAGGCGGTGAGCGGCGTCGCCGCCACGATCGGCCTCGGCGCGGCGGCGCTGATCTTCGCGGACTGGAGCTTCTTCGCCATGAAGGCCCCGACCGGCTTCGAATGGACGCTGCTCGCGGCCATAGGCGTGCTCGGCACGGTCGCGCATCTCCTGATGACCTGGTCGCTGCGCTTCGCCCCCTCCGCCACGCTGGCCCCAATGCAGTATCTGGAGATCCCTTTCGCCACCATCGTCGGCTGGGCGGCCTTCGGCGACCTGCCGAATGGCCTCGCCGCCATCGGCATCGCGGTGACCGTGGGCGCCGGCCTCTACATCATCTGGCGGGAGCGCGCGACGGCGCGCGCCTCGGCGGCGGCGCCCCCCGCCGCTTGACACTCGACCGGCCTGAGGCGAACGCTCCGAACCATGCTGGACATTCGACCCGCAGGCTACGTGATCGGCCTTCTGATCCTCGCGCTCGGCGTCTCCATGGCGGCGCCGGCGCTGGTCGACGCGGCCTATGGGGACGGCAATTGGCGCGCCTTCGCGGTCGCGGCGGGCGTCGCGGTGTTCATCGGCGGCGCGATGGCGGCGGCCTGCCGCGATCGCCAGCAGGAGGGGCTCTCGATCCAGCAGGCGTTCTTCCTGACGACCCTCGCCTGGCTCGCGCTCCCGATTTTCGGAGCCCTTCCCTTCGTCTTCGGCGCCCCGAACGTCCGCTACGTGGACGCCTTTTTCGAAGCGATGAGCGGGCTCACCACCACCGGCTCCACCGTTTTCGAGGAACTGGAGCGGTTGCCGCCGGGAACGCTCCTTTGGCGGGGGATGCTGCAATGGTTCGGCGGGGTCGGCATCGTCGTCTTCGCCATGGCCTTCCTGCCGTCGCTGAAAGTCGGCGGCATGCAGCTTTTCAAATCCGAGAGCTTCGACACGTTCGGCAAGATCCTGCCCCAGGCGGCGGAGATTGCGCGCTCGATCTCCTGGATCTACCTCACGCTCACCGCAAGCTGCCTGATCGCCTACACGATCGCGGGCATGAACGCGCTCGACGCCACGGTCCACGCGATGACGACCATCGCGACGGGCGGCTTCGCCAACACCGATGCGTCCTTCGGAGCTTACGGCGCGGCGGCGGAGTACGTGGCGGTCGTTTTCATGCTGCTCGCGGCGCTGCCTTTCGTGCGTTACGTGCAGATCATGGCGGGAACGGCGAAGCCGCTGATGGTCGACCCGCAAGTCCGCGCCTTTTTCGCCACCGTCGGCGTCGCGGTCGCCATGATGGCGCTTTACCGCGCGATCGACCTCGGGGGGCTGAGCGAGCAAACCTTCCGCAAGTCGCTCTTCAACACGGTCTCGATCCTCACCGGCACGGGCTACGCCAGCGCCGATTACGGGCTCTGGGGGGCGTTCCCGGTGACGCTGATCTTCCTGCTAGGGCTGATCGGCGGCTGCGCGGGCTCGACCGCCTGTTCGGTGAAGGTCTTCCGCTATCAGGTGCTCTTCGCGGCCATTCAGGTTCAGGTGAAGAAGCTGCACATGCCGAACGGCGTCTTCACCCCCCGTTATGCGGGCCGAACGATAGAGGAGGAGGTGATCTCCTCCGTCATGAGCTACCTTTTCTTCTTCTTCATCACCTTCGGGCTTTGCGCCGTGACCCTGTCGATGGTGGGCCTCGCCCCGATCACCGCGATCTCCGGCGCGGCGACGGCCATCGCCAATGTCGGCCCCGGCCTAGGGCCGGAAATCGGCCCGTCGGGGAATTTCGAAGGCCTGCCCGACGGCGCGAAATGGGTGCTGGCCGCGACCATGCTTCTGGGGCGGCTGGAGATCCTCGCGGTGCTCGTCCTCTTCACCCCGGCGTTCTGGCGCGTCTGACGCGAAATAATGAACAGTCTGTGTCTTCGGTCCCGCGCCGGTGGATTCCTCCCGACCAGTGCTTAGGTTCAATCCGAGCGACGCACATCACAGACGGAGGGCCCCATGAGCGACGACACCGAACCCAAACCCGAAAACCAGCCGGCGGACTACGAACCCGCCGCCGTCTGGAAATGGGACGCGGCGAGCGGCGGCAAGTTCGCCAACATCAACCGCCCCATCGCCGGCGCGACCTCGGAGAAGGAATTGCCGGTCGGGAAGCACCCGTTCCAGCTCTACTCCCTCGCCACCCCGAACGGCGTGAAAGTGACGGTTCTTTTCGAAGAGCTTCTGGCCGCTGGCCACGCGGGCGCCGAATACGACGCTTGGCTGATCAATATCGGAGAGGGCGACCAGTTCGGCTCCGGCTTCGTGGAGATCAACCCGAACTCCAAGATCCCCGCCCTGAAAGACGTTTCCGGCGACGCGCCGGTCAACGTTTTCGAAAGCGCCTCCATCATGGTGCATCTGGCGGAGAAGTTCGGCGCCTTCCTGCCCGCCGACGGCGCGGGGCGGACGGAGACGTTCAACTGGCTCTTCTGGCAGATGGGCTCCGCGCCCTATCTCGGCGGCGGGTTCGGGCATTTCTACGCCTACGCCCCCTTCAAGATGCAGTACCCGATCGACCGCTTCACGATGGAGACGAAGCGCCAGCTCGACGTCCTCGACCGCCATCTGGCGGAAAACGAGTGGCTCGCGGCGGGCGAATACGCCATCGCCGATATGGCGGTCTGGTCCTGGTATGGGCAGCTCGTCCTCGGACGGCTCTATTCGGCGGCGGAGTTCCTCGACGTCGAGAGCTACGAGAACCTCATGGCTTGGGCGAAGAAGATCGACGCCCGCCCCGCCGTGCAGCGCGGCCGCATGGTGAACCGCGCCTTCGGAGAGCCGGAGATGCAGCTGCATGAGCGGCATGACGCCTCCGACTTCGAGACGAAGACGCAGGACAAGATCGCGGCTGAGTAAGTCGCTCTACGCCGACGCTCTTTCGCGGAGCGTCGGCGACATCCGGTAGGGTGGTTGGCAACCCACCACAACGCGGCGGTGGGTTGCCACCCACCCTACCGCATCACGGGCTCAACGCCTCGCTTCAGGCCGCTTTGGCGCGGCGACGCCCGACAAAGCCGATCGCCCCGACGCCGGTGAGAAGCAGGACCAGACCGGCCGGCAACGGAACCGCGGACACCTGCGTCACATTGAAAACCTGATTGAACGACTGCACGCCGCCGACGAATTGCGTTCCGATCGCGAACGTCGCATCTCCCGAAAAATCCACCGCGCCCGCCAGAACTTCGACCCTCGCGAATATCGAATCTCCGATCGTTGATCGCGCCCTTAAGGTTGCGAAGCCCGCGACGGGCGGTGGGCTGAACCCGAAGCCAGTGTTCAAGATCGTGCCGATTTCCGAGCCGCCGAGCGTCGTTCCGAGCGAAAGAGAAGCGAACTCAACGGATGAAAAGGGATCAGCCAAGCCGAGGTTGGCCCCGTCGATCGTCGCTCGGAAGTTGATGCGATCAACGATTTCTCCGGCGAATGTATCCGGCACGGAGGAAATGTCGGCGGTGAAGTCGATAAACTCGCCGGGGTTGAGCACGATCGCCTTGGCCGGCGCTGCGAGAATAAGGCTGACAAAGAAAGCGGTTAGAAGTCTGGTCACGTTATTGGCCCCACCAATTTATGAAACGCTCTTCGCGTTGGTGCGGACCATAGCGCTCGTCTCGTTGCGCAAGCAACGTGATAATCGCTCGGGGCGCCCTTGGGCGCGAAATTCCCGTCAGCGGCGGAGGCGATCAGGCGGTCAGGCGGCCCTGATCAAACCCGGTTATGGCGCACTCGACGACCTCGCCCACGGGCTGATCTTCGTTGAACGCGACCTCCGCGAAGCCTTCCGTTCTGCCAAGACGCGGCTTCTCCATCAGGATGCGCCGACGCGCGCCGATCTCGCCATTCAGATGCGCGGCGACGCGGCGCGCGCCCGCTTCGCGCAGGCGCGCCGCGCGCTCCTTGATCGCGGTCCCGTGGACCTGCGGCATCCGGGCGGCGGGGGTGCCCTGACGGGGGCTGTAGGGGAAGACGTGGAGCCAGGTGAGCCCGCACTCCTCCACCAGCTTCAGCGAGTTCTCGAACATCGCCTCCGTCTCCGTCGGGAAGCCCGCGATGATGTCGGCGCCGTAGACGATGTCGGGCCGGGCCGCGCGCATGTCTTCGCAAAACCGGATGGCGTCGTCGCGCAGATGGCGGCGCTTCATCCGCTTCAGGATCATGTCGTCGCCCGCCTGAAGGCTCAGATGCAGATGCGGCATCAGGCGCGGCTCCGACGCGATGGCGTCGATCAGCGCCTCATCCGCCTCGATGCTGTCGATGGAGGAGATGCGGAGGCGTTGGAGGCTGGGAACCAGCTTCAGGATGCGCTGAACGAGATCGCCGAGGCGCGGCGCGCCCGGCAGGTCGGCGCCCCAGCTCGTCATGTCGACGCCGGTCAGCACGACCTCCGCGTAGCCGCGATCGACGAGACGCTGGATCTGCTCCACGACCACTCCGGCGGGGACAGAGCGCGAGTTCCCCCGTCCGTAGGGAATGATGCAGAAGGTGCAGCGATGATCGCAGCCATTCTGGACCTGCACATACGCTCGCGCCCGCGTGCCGAACCCGTCGATCAGGTGTCCCGCCGTCTCCGTCGCCGCCATGATATCATCGACCACGACCTTCTCGGTCGGCGGGATGAAATCGGGGGCGGAGAGCTTGCGCCAGCTCTCCCCCTGCATCTTCTCCAGATTGCCGAGGACGAGGTCGACCTCCGGCATCGCGGCGAAGGTTTCGGGCTCCGTCTGCGCGGCGCAGCCGGTGACGATCACACGGGCGTCGGGGTTGTCGCGGCGGAGGCGCCGGATGCGCTGGCGGGCCTGGCGAACCGCCTCCGCCGTCACAGCGCAGGTGTTCACCACGACGGCTCCGTCGAGGCCGGCCTCCGTCGCCAGCTCCTTCATGGCTTCCGTCTCATACGCGTTGAGACGGCAGCCGAAAGTCTCGAAGACAGGCGGCGCGCTCATTCCGCGCCCGCCAGAAACTCAGGCGAGAGCGTCGCCGATCCGACCAAGGTGGTCGGCCCGGTCATCAGAACGCCGTCCTCCGTCCACTCGCAAACCAGATCGCCGCCGTTCATGGCGAGCGTCACGCGACGGTCCGTAAGCCCGCGACGATGGGCGGCCACGGCCACAGCGCAGGCGCCGGAGCCGCAGGCGAGCGTCTCGCCCGCGCCCCGCTCCCAGACCCGCAGACGGATGAGGTCTCGGGCGCGCACCTCGGCGAAGGAGATGTTGGCGCGCTCGGGGAAGAGCGCGTGATGCTCGTATGAAGGCCCCTGCTTCGCCACCGGGGCTGTTTCGGCGTCATCGACGAAGAACACGCAATGTGGATTGCCCATCGACGCCGCGCCGGGCGCGCCGGGCAGGTCCAGCGCCGCCGTGTCCATCTCCCGCGCCAGCGGCACGTCGCGCCAGCCGAGCTTCGGCGCGCCCATATTCACTTCGATCAGACCGCCGCCAGCGTCGCGGCAGGCGAGCAGCCCTCGCTCCGTCCCAAGAGTCGCCTCCGTCCGGCCGCTCTCCGCCATCATCAGCCGCGCGAGACAGCGGGACGCGTTGCCGCAGGCCCCGGCGGTGGAGCCGTCGGCGTTCCAGAAGACGATCCGCGCGTCGGCTTCGCCATCCGGGTAGATCTCGGCGAGCTGATCGAACCCCACGCCGCGCCGCCGATCCCCGATCAGGCGCGCCAGCGCAGGCGTCATCGGCCGCGCGCCTCGCGCCCGCGCGTCGATGATGACGAAGTCGTTCCCGAGGCCGTGCATCTTCAGAAAGTGCAGGCCGCCGGGCTCCGATCGGGATATGCCGCCCAAAACCATGCGCGCCATATAGAGACCCCGGCCACGCGACGCCAGCGGCGGCGCGCCCTGCAAAGCGAACCCCGCTTGACGCCGCCCGGCGCACCCCCTAGTTACCGGGCGCACGAGTTGGGCGCGCTTAGCTCAGTTGGTAGAGCAACTGACTTTTAATCAGTGGGTCACAGGTTCGAATCCTGTAGCGCGTACCACCCTTCCCGATCATATCGACGCGCCGCAGACGCGGCGTCCCCGCGCACTGTCGCGCAGACGCGCGACGCGGTATGGACGGCGCGTGACACTGGAGACGGCAGATACGCGGATCAGCGCGACCACCTCGCGCGCGGGCGGCCTCGGCGCGCTGCGCGTCGCCGCGGTCGTCATCGCAGCGGCTTGCCTTCTTCCCCTTCTCGCGGTGGTCGCGGCGGCGGCGCTCGGCACGACGGAGACCTTCGCGCATCTCCTCGACACGGTTTTGTGGCGTTATCTGGCGACCACGGCGCTTCTGGTCGTCAGCGTCGCCATCGGCGTCTTCCTGATCGGGACCGGCGCTGGCTGGCTGATCGCGATGACGGAGTTTCCGGGGCGGCGGGCGGTGGAGGTGCTGCTGATCCTGCCCCTCGCCTTCCCCGCCTATGTGCTCGCCTACGCCTACACCCATATTCTCGACCATCCGGGGATCGTGCAGACGACCTTACGCGACCTTACGGGCTGGGGCCCGCGCGACTACTGGTTTCCGGAAGTTCGGTCGACCGGCGGGGCGGCGCTGATGCTGATCCTCGTCCTCTATCCCTACGTCTACCTGCTGGCCCGCGCGGCCTTTCTGAACCAGAGCGCGGCGCCCTTCATCGCCGCGCGCACATTGGGGCGCAGCGCCATCGGCGCCTTCGCCGCCGTCTCCCTCCCCATGGCGCGGCCGGCGCTGGCGGCGGGGACGCTGCTCGCGGTGATGGAGACGATCGCGGATTTCGGGACGGTCTCCTATTTCGGGGTGCAAACCTTCGCGACGGGGATCTACGCGAGCTGGTTTAGCATGGCGGACCGGGGCGCGGCGGCGCAGCTTGCGCTTTGCCTCCTGATCTTCGCGCTGGTGCTCGTGGCGCTAGAGCGCACCACGCGGGGCGGCGCCCGGTTCGATCATGGGCGCTCCGCCGTCGCCCACGCCCGCATCCATCTCCGGGGACGCCGCGCCGTACTGGCGCTGGCGCTCTGCGCGGCGCCGATTGTTTTCGGCGTGATCCTGCCGGTTATCGCCCTCGCGGTCATGGGGATGGAATCGGAGCAATCGCTGCTCTCTCCCCGCTATCTCGGCTTTCTCTGGAACACCGTCATCCTCGCCGGAACGGCGGCGGCGCTGACCGTCGTCGCGGCGATCGCGCTCTCCTATCTCGGACGGCTCAGGCCCGGCCCAGCGGCGGGCGGCGCGCTCTCCATCGGGCGGCTCGGTTACGCGGTGCCGGGCGGCGTGATCGCGGTCGGCCTGCTCGTCCCCTTCGCCGCGCTCGACAACGCCTTCGACGCTTTCATGGAGGCGCGGTTCGGCATCGACACGGGGCTCATCCTCACCGGGACCATCGCCGCCCTTATCCTCGCCTACATGATCCGCTTCCTCGCCGCAGCGCTGTCGGCGGTGGAGAGCGGGCTCGGCGGTATCAACGCCAATATGGACGCCGCCGCCCGCGTCCTCGGCGATGGGCCCTACCGCGCCTTCGCGCGCGTGCATCTGCCGATCCTGGCGCCGAGCGTGCTGACGGCGGCGCTGATCGTATTCGTCGACGTGATGAAGGAGCTGCCCGCGACGCTGATCATGCGCCCCTTCAACTTCGACACGCTCGCGGTGCAGGCGCACCGCCTCGCCGCAGACGAGCGGCTGGAGGGCGCGGCCGTGCCGTCCCTCGTGATCGTCGCGGCGGGCCTGATCCCGGTGCTTCTCCTCAGCCGTCGGGTCGGCGGCATCCGCAAGGCGGGGCAGCGGGACTGAGCGCTATCCCTTGGCGAGCGGCGCCATCAAATCCGGCCCGTCCGCCTTGTTGGAGCCGACCTTGGGGTCGACCTCATGGAAGTCCCAGAAATCCTCCGCCGGCGGGGTCATCAGGCGGGCGGCGCCCTTCCCCTCCTCCCCCAGCCAAAGGCCCCAATCGGCGGAGCCGATGGCGAGGGGCGCGCGGTGGTGGATATGCTTCAGAGCCACGGAGGCGTCGGTGGTGACGATGGCGCAGGAGGCGACGGGCCCCTCCTGCCCCGCCCATTCGCGCCAGACCCCGGCGAAGGCCACAAGCGGCAGATTGGCGCCTGAGGCGGCGCTCACCCAATAGGGTTGGCGCGTCTTCTCATCGACCTTGCGCCATTCGTAGAAGCCGGAGGCGGGGATCAGGCAGCGCCGCTCTCGCGCCGCCTTGGCGAAGGCGGGCTTATTCGCAATCGTCTCCGATCGCGCATTGATCAGGAGCGGCCCGCCGTTCATCGCCTTGTACCAGTGCGGGATGAAACCCCAGCGCATCCGGCCGATGCGCCGCGCGCCGCCGTCGAGAAACACCGCCTCGATCTGGGTTGTGGGGCAGATATTGTAGCGGGGACCGCGCCCGAGGATCGTCTCGTCAGGCGCGACGTTGAATATGTCGGCGACGGATTGATGAGGCAGGGTCAGGGCGAAGCGTCCGCACATGCGCGCAGCCTATGACCGAGCATCCGAAAAGAAAACGGGCGCGCCGTCGCCGACGCGCCCACTCGTCTCAGGTGAAACCGTCTTACGGCAGTTTCAGCTCCTGCCCGATGGAGAGCGTGGCGCCCGCGGTCAGCCCGTTCAGCTCCACGATCTCCGTGTAGCGGGTGGCGTCGCCGAGTTTCGCCTTGGCGATCTCCCAGAGCGTGTCGCCGGCTTTCACGACGTAGCCGCCGGAGCTTACCGCACCGCTGGCTGCTTCGGTGCTCGCCGCCGCTTCAGCAGCGGTGGTCTCCTCAGCCTCTGGAGCGGGCGCCGCATCGGTGGAGAAGCTCGCGCCCATCATGATGTTGCCGCGCAGCGCGGGCTGATAGGGCGAGTTCGCCGCCAGATAGTCGGCGACCACCTGCTCCAGCCCCGGACCGAAATCATAGGCGTCGATCCCGTCCGTCGCGAAGATCTTGTAGCCGTCGCCGCCGCCGCGCATGTAGTTGTTCGTCACGACGCTATAGACCGCATCCGGGTCGATCGCGGCCCAGCCGTCTCCGGCCTTCACCTGCACTTCTGTAATGCGCCCGCCGGGCGCCGCGGCCGGATCGAAGGCGTAACGCATCCCCGCGACCTGCGGGAAGCGGCCGCCGCCATCCTCAATCTGGCTGACGCCGTTCTCCAGAGCGGAGACGATCCCGGCGCCGGAGAGCTTGAAGGTGGCGAGCGTGTTCTGGAACGGGAGCACCGTCAGAACCTCGCCCATCGTCACCTCGCCCGCGTCGATGGAGGCGCGCAGGCCCCCGCCGTTCTGGATCGCGATGGTCGCGCCCTGATCGGCGACCTTGTCGAGCATGGCTTCGGCCACCAGCACGCCCATTTCGCATTCGCCCGCACGGCAGCTGCCGCGATCGCCGTCGATCGGGGCGGAGGTCTCAGCCACGACCTTGTTCATCAGCTCCTGGATCGGCGCGGCGAGGGAGGCGATCTGCGACGCCATCTCCGCGTCCGGCGTCACGGAGGCGTCGAGGACATGGGTGTCGCCGTCCGCGAAGAGGACGTTGCCCGCATCATCAAAGTCGATCGTCAGCTCGCCCACATATTTGGAATAGGCGTAGGCCTGCACGACGGGCACCAGCGTCCCGTCCGCGTTCGTCACCCAGGTCGGATAGGCGCCGTCGCGCTTCGGATCGGAGGCGGAGAGATAAGTGTGGCTGTGCCCGCCGACGACGACGTCGATCCCCGGTACCTTCTCGGCGATCTCGAGGTCCTTGTTGAAGCCCGCATGGGTGAGCGCGATGATCTTGTTCGCGCCCTGGCTTTCGATCTCCGGCACGATTGACTGGAGATAACGGACCTCATCCGAGAACGCGACGTTCGGGCCGGGGGAGGACGTCTCGTCCGTGTCGGCGGCGAGAACGGAGACGACGCCGATCTTCTCTCCGCCGACGTCGAGAATGACATAGCCGTCCAGCTTGTCCTTCAGCGACGGCTCGAAGAAGACCGAGGTGTTGCCGGAGATCACCGGGAACTGGACGATGTCCATGAATTGGCTGAGGACTTCGGGCCCGTCGTCGAACTCATGGTTGCCGACCGCCATCGCGTCGAAGCCGATGGCGTTCATCATCACCGCGGCGACCGTGCCTTTGTAGGTCGAATAAAAGAGCGATCCCTGGAACTGGTCGCCCGCATCCAGCGTCAGGACATTTTCGCCCTCCAGCGCCGCGCGGCGCTCGTCGAGGAAGGTCTTCACCCGGGCCATGCCGCCGAAGCACTTGCCTTCCGCGTCGTCTTCGGCGGAGCAGGTGCCGTCGAAGCGGGAGATCGGCTCGATCCGGCTGTGCAGATCGTTGATGTGGAGGATGGTGAGGCGGTAATCCGCCTCAGCCGCGCCTGCCGCTGATGCGAGCATCGCGGCGGCTGCGAGCGTTGTGAAAGCGCGTTTGGGCATTTCGGGGCTCCCATATGTTGCGATGCCGCGAACGGTGCGGCGCGGCGCCTTGCGGGTCAAGGGGCGCCCTTGCGGCGGACCATACGAGAACGCCGCGCGACGGGCGTCGCGCGGCGTTCGATAACAGACGACGCCTGAGCGCCGCGTTCGACTGGATCAGTCGGCGGTCGTCAGGTTGACCGCGGACTCGCGGCCGTCGCGACCGGCTTCGAGGTCATAGGTGACCTTCTGGCCGTCATCGAGGCCCTGCAGGCCCGAGCGCTGAACGGCGGAGATGTGGACGAAAACGTCCTTGCCGCCCGATTCCGGCTCGATGAAGCCGAAGCCTTTGGTTGAGTTGAACCATTTCACGGTGCCGTTAGCCATGCCGTGTCTCCTTACTTAAACGCCGCTCGCGAAGTGCAGCGGCTGTGGCGCAGTCAGTCCGTATCGAAGGCTGCGTCCGTAGGGAGACAGTAGTTCGAGGTAGATAACGTAGCGCAAAACACATGGGCGCTCGCGGGCCGATTGGCAAGCGTTTTCGCGTTTCGGCGGCATCCGCCCTCGCCTCCGCCGACTTCCATGGACAGGCCGGGGGCGACGTGAGACTGTGTCTGGGATGGCGCACGGCTCTCATCGAGTCGGCTGAAAAAGGGAACGCGGTGCGGGTCGAAAGCCCAATTCCGCGACTGCCCCCGCAACTGTAGGCGGCGAGCAATTCCGGCGAATGCCACTGAACCCACGGGTTCGGGAAGGGGCCGGAGGCGCGACGACCCGCAAGTCAGGAGACCTGCCATCTCCGTCCCGCGATCCCCGCGAGGCGCAGTCACCCCAACCCGGGCGGGGCGCCGCGGGACGGAGACATCGAGATGGACCAGCGTTTGGTCGAAGATATCGCCGTTCCACCCCGCCGATCTGCGCGGAGGGCGCGATGTTGCTTGAAAGAACGATCTCTCAATTGGATGTAGGCCCCTTGCCGAAGGGCCGGGCGCTGGAGCTTGGTCGCCTCGGCTATCTTCAGTGGCTGGGCGCGCTACGGCCCGACGGCGATTACCGGCGGGAGGCGATGCGCGCCTGTCGCGCGGCGGCGCCGTTCGCGCCGGCGTCTCCCGCCGTCGCGGCCTTCCTCGACCTGCTGGTCGCCTCGACCCGCGTCCCGCTGGAGCCCCTGGCCATACCCATGCCCGAGCGGTCTCGGCGCGGCGGCGCGCGGGCGCGGCGCGGGGCGCGCTAAGCCCATGCGCCGCTTTCCGCCAGAGCGGATCGTCTGCCTCACGGAGGAGACGGTCGAGACCCTTTACCTGCTTGGAGAGGAAGACCGCATCGTCGGCGTCTCCGGCTACGCCGTGCGCCCCAAACGGGTGCGGAGAGAGAAGCCGCGCGTCAGCGCCTTCACCTCCGCCGACATCCCGAAGATCCTCGCGTTGGAGCCGGATCTCGTACTGACCTTCTCCGACCTGCAGGCCGATATCGTGGCGGAGCTGATCCGCGAAGGCGTTACGGTCATGGCCTACAACCAGCGGGACGTGGCCGGCATCTTCACCATGATCGCCAGCCTTGGGGCCATCGTCGGCCGCACGGAGGAAGCCGTCCGCCTGATCGACCAATACGATCGGCGGCTGGAGCGCGTTGCGAAGGCGGCGGAAGGGTTGGAGCGCCCAAAGGTCTATTTCGAGGAATGGGACGAGCCGATGATCTCCGGCATCTCCTGGGTCTCGGAGCTGATCGAGATCGCGGGGGGGCGGGAGGCGTTTCCCAATCTCGCTTCGCAAAAGGCCGCCAAGGATCGCATCCTCATGCCGGGGGCGGTGATCGAAGCGGCGCCGGACGTCATCATCGCCTCATGGTGCGGCAAGAAGGTGCGGCCGGAGAAGATCGCGGCTCGGGAAGGGTGGGATGCGATCCCCGCCGTGCGCGACGGTCGCATTCACGAGATCAAGTCGCCGCTCATCCTGCAGCCCGGCCCGGCGGCGCTGACGGACGGGCTGGATGCGATCATCGCGGCCCTGCGAGTGGAGGAAACCGCGTGAACAAACCCAGCGCTTCGTCATCGCCGGGTCTGTCCCGGTGATCCAGCCTCAGCGCGCAAACTGTCCGCTGGACGCCCGGGACGAGCCCGGGCATGACGGCAAGGCCCGCCTTAGCGCTTCACGTTCCCGCTGACTTCCGGAACCCCGAACTCCCGGTGGCAGATGTCGGCGAGCTTCGCGATCCCCTCGCGCGTCGTCTCCTTCGACGGGTTCGCGAAGCAGATGCGGATCCACTGGCCCGCGTTCGCCTCCTTCGACCATTCGCGCCCAGGATTGACCGCGACCCCCTCCGCCATCGCCGCCATGGCGAGCGCAGTCGTATCCACCCCGTCCGGCATCTTCACCCAGAGGAAGATGCCGCCGGGCGGGCGGGTGAACTCGACTGACGAGCCGAAACTCTCGTTCACCGCGTCGATCAGATTGTCGAGCTTTGCCTCCAGCGTCCCGTTCAAGCGGTTCAGGTGATCGTCGAAGATGCCGGGCAGGCACTCCGCCATCACCATCTGCTCCAATGCGCCCGTCCCGGCGTCCGTCTTCAGCGGCACGATGCGGGAAAGGAGCGACCAGGGCGCAGCGATGTAGCCGAGGCGAAGGGCGGGGGCGATGTTCTTCGAGAACGAGCCGATATGGACGACCATGTCCCGATCATCGAGCGCGTAAAGCGAGGGTGGACGCTCCCCGGCCCAGACGAGGTCGGCGTAGCATTCATCCTCATAGATCGGCGCCCCGAACTCATGGGCGAGCGCCACGAGGCGCTTGCGGCGCTCCAGCGGCAGGATCGTCCCGGTCGGGTTGTGGACGGTGGGGATCGTATAAATGAACTTAGGCGTGACGCTTTGCGCTTTCAGGCGGCGGAGCAGCCCCTCCAGCGCATCGACGTCCATGCCGTGTTCGTCGACGGGGACGAACTCCATCTTCACGCCGAGGCGGTCGAGTTTCGGATAAGCGCCGCCGTAATTACTCTCCTCCAGAATCGCGACGTCCCCCGGCCCGGCGAGCGCGGCGTTCACGAGGTCCATCGCCTGGAGCGAACCGGAGGTGACGAGGATCTCATCCGGGTCGAGGTCCATGCCGGCGTATTTCTTCTGCTTCGCGGCGATGTACTCGCGGAGCGGGCGATATCCGAGCGGGCCGGACTGAAGAAAATAGGTGCCGAGGGTCGACCCCTCCCGCTTCAGCACGGCGTCGGCGGCGGCGCGGAGGGCGTCGACGGGGACGGAGGCTTCGTCGTTGTGCCCGCCCACAAAGTTGTATTTCGGAAACCCGCCCCAGCGCGGCGCTTCGGCCTTGGCGGCGGCGTGGGTTGCGTAATCGAAGCTCATGGCGGTTCCCTCCCCTGCGTTTCGGGCGACGCTATGCGGGGCGGGACGGGGCGTCCACCCTCCCCCCTGCCCTATCCCGATAGCGGGAGAAGGTTAGGGGGAGGTGGCTAAGCCTCGTCCTCGCGATCTCTCTCATGGAGCTTCATTCCGGCGAAGGCCGGAAGCCAGTCTTCGCGGCGGACGGTCCAGAGTTCATAACTCGGCGCGAAAACGCTCGGCTCGTCCAGAGCGCCGAGATGGATCTCAACTTCGCCCGGGCTGGTCGAGAAGACGGACGAGCCGCATTTCGGGCAGAAGAACCGACCCTGATAGCTCTCAGGTGCGCCCGACACTTCGACCGCGCCCTCGGCGAAGATGGCGGAGGCGTGGAACGGCGCGCCGTGATGCTTTCGGCAGTCGAGGCAGTGGCAGAGGCCGACGCGGAGAGGCTCTCCCGTCGCGACAAACCGGACGCGCCCGCAGAGGCAACCGCCCTCGACCTCTGCTTGCTCGCTCATGGCTCGGTCCTCCGGTCTCGACGCGCCTTGCGCATTGGCGGCGGTGCGATCGTGGAAGGTATGCTATCTTGTGCGAGCACTAAGTTCGAAAGCGAGTTTCGCATGACAATGAACCTGACGCCGGGCTCCTTGATTTTCATGCCGACAGTCACCGCGCTGATCTTCGCTGCGGCGGTTTGGAACCGGAGGCGCGCAAAGCGGCTCCAGACGTTGCGACCTCGCCGCAAGTCCGCGCGGGAGAGAACATCCGAGATCGAAGCCTATGGCGCCGGACGACGCGGCGGCGTCTGAAGGCGCTTTGGCCGCCGACACGGCGCCGCTCCAAGCCCGGAAAACGGACCTCTTAAGGCGCGTTTGACGTCTTCTCCGGCTTGAACGGCTTAAACGGCGCCATCCCCTCCCGCGCCAACTCGTCCGCGCGCTCGTTCTCCGGATGGCCCGCATGGCCCTTAACCCATTCCCAGCGCACGTCATGGCGCTGCACGGCTTCGTCCAGCGCGCGCCAGAGGTCCTCGTTCTTCACCGGCTTCTTGGCCGCGGTCTTCCAGCCGTTGCGCTTCCAGCCGTGGATCCATTTGGTCAGGCCGTCTTTCACATAGGTGCTGTCCGTGACCAGCGTGATCGCGGTGGGGCGGCCGAGCGCGTTCAGCGCCTCGATCGCCGCGGTCAGCTCCATGCGGTTGTTGGTGGTGTTGGCTTCGCCGCCCGAGAGCTCGCGCCGCTTCACCTCCCGCTCCCCGTCGCGGGCCATGAGGATCGCGCCCCAGCCGCCGGGACCGGGATTGCCGGAGCATGCGCCGTCCGTATAGGCGAAAAAATCAGCCATCGGTTTTGCGGGCGAAGATGTGCATCACCGTCTCCTTCGCGCCGTCATAGCCGTCGCCTTCGCGCTCGCGGATGTCGACAGCTTCGAAGCCCGCGTCTTTGAGCAGCCCGTCGATCTCCGCCGCGCCGAAATAGGAATAAAAGCGCCCGATCTTGTCGCGCCGCTCTCCTTCTCCCTGTTTGAGGCCGAGGTAAAGGAGACCTCCCGGCTTCAGCGCGGCGGCGATCCGCGCGAGGTTTCCGGGCATCGCCGTCTTCGGCGCGTGGAGGAGGCAGAAAGACGACCAGACGCCGTCGAAGCGCGCCTCCGCCGAAAACGTTTCGAAGCGCATGACCTTCACGTCCAGCCCGGTCAATCTGGCGGCTTCCTCAGCGAGCGAAGCGGAACCGTCGAACGCCTCCACCTCGCGTCCCGCGTCCAGCATCCGCCTCGCCGCCCAGCCGCCGCCGCAGCCGTAGTCAAGGAGGCGCCCGTCCTCCGGCGTCATCGAGAGGAACTTCTCCAGCCAGGCGTAATCGGCTTTCGGCGCGGACCATTCGGCGTAGGTCGCGCCCTCCCTGTCGTAGAAGGCGAGCGTGTCGGGGTCGTGGGTCATCGCGCGTCCAGCCAGGCGGGGAGGTCTGCGACGCTGTCCAGCGTCGCGACAGCGCCCGCGTCGACCAGAGGCGCAGCGGCGCAGTCGCGCGCGCGGGCGAGCCCGGCCGTATCGAGTGCGGCGAGGTTTTCGGCGGTGAGGGCGACGCCATTACCCGAGAGCGTGATCCCGATGGCGGCGGCGCCGGCGGAGAGCCCCTCCGCGATGCCGGGGGTCGTGTCGTCGACCTTCAGCACCTCGGCGGGGTCGGTCACGCCGAAATGGGCCATGTTGGCGAGCACGCCGTCGCCCGCTGGCCGCCCGTTCGCAACCTCGTCGGAGCAGATGACGCAGTCGGGCGCGACGCCCGCTTCGGCGGCGACGGGGATCACGCGCTCCATGATCTCCCGCACGTAGCCGGTGGTCGAGCCGATCATGATCCCCCGCGCGCGGAGCGCCGCCAGCGCTTCGGGGACGCCGGGGATCGGCGCGGCCTCCCGCTCCGCGATGTCGGCGTTGAGCGGGACGAAGACGTCGTAGACCGCGTCGATAGCGGCGTCGCCGACGGCGCCGTTGACCTCCTCCCATTGCACGCGGATCGACGGGGTCTCCAGCATCGCCGCGATATGGGCGCGTTTCGGCAGGCCCATGGGTGCGCGGGCCTCAGCCTCCGTCGCCTTGATCGCGAAGCGGGCGAAGGCTTCGGCGAAGGCGAGAGCGGGGGCGCGGGAGCCATGGTCGACCAGCGTGCCCGCCCAGTCGAAGACGATCAGGCGGACGCTCATGCGAAGGCGCCCACGGCGAGGCAGGCGGTGACGACGGCGGTGAGGAGATAGCGGAGCGGCAGCCACCAGTCGGGCGCCAGCCCGGCGCGCGCGAAGCCGATGTCGAGCACGAGAAGGGCCGGGAAGGCGACCATCAGGATGACGATGAGATCGGGGCCGCCGAGCAGGACCGCGTAGAAGATCGCGATCGCGGGGATGACCGACAGGCCCAGCCATTTCATCAGGTCCGCCCCGTCCTTCGCCGCGAACCCCCAGAGGCACCCCGCCATGAAGCAGAAGATGACGACGCCGTAGACGTCGAACACCGCGAGCGGCGGAAAACGCGGGCTTAATTGGAGGTCGGGGGCCAGCGTCGCGGCGGCGGCGTAGAGGAAGGGGATGAGCCCGCCGAGGCCGAGGAGAAGCGCCGGGGCGGGGATGCGGCCCATCAGGCCCGCTCCATCGCGAGCCTCGCAGCCAGCGCGCCGAAGACGGCGGCGAAGCCCCGGTTCATCCAGCGCATGGCGCGCTCCGAAGCCAGCACCCAATCCCGCGCCGCCGCGGCGAAGACGCCGTAGACGAGGAAGACCGCGAAGGTCATCCCCATGAAGACGCCGCCGAGGGCGAACATCTCCGCCGTCGCCGTCTCTGGCGCGCCGCTGAGGAAGGGCGGCAGGAGGGCGAGGAAGAAGATCGAGAGCTTGGGGTTCAGGATGTTGATGAGCGCGCCCCGCCGGGCGATGCGCCAGCCGGCCTCCGCCGTCGTCTCCGACCTCACGTTCAGCGCTCCGCCGGCGCGCAAGGCGGACCAGGCGAGGTAGAGGAGGTAGGCGACGCCCGCGAACTTCACGATCTGGAAAAGGAGGGCGGAGGTGTGGAGCAGCGCCGCCAGACCAAGCGCCGCCGCGCCGAGATGCGGGACGATCCCCATCGTGCAACCGAAAGCGGCCCAAATCGCGGCGCGCCGACCGCGCCCGAGGCCCAGCGCGAGGGTGTAGACCACCCCGGTTCCCGGGGCGACGACGACGACGAAAGCGGTGAGGAGAAACTGGAGCGTGATCATGGCGCGGAGCCTATGCAAGCGGACGCCGGGCGGCAAGCGCGGGCCGCGTCCATCCCTGACGCTTACCCAAAGTCATCCAGTTCTCAGGCACGCCGGACAACTGGAACCGACGCTAACTGGCCGAGGCATCCGCCAACGATTGGCCGACGCGCAGGGCGCTGCTTCCGTCTCGTACGCTATCGGCGCCGTGCGATAGATAGGAGAACCCGGCGGCGTCAGCATCTCCAGATGCCCGCCACATCAACTTGCGTTTGCAAATGACGCTTCGGCGAGGCTTGAGCGTGACCGTCGCTCAGAACCGTTTCGCTAGACCTGCGGCGGCGCCGAATGGTGACGATTCATCTACTTGACGTTAACGTCAACGTTATCCATATTCGAGCCATAGATTCGCGACCCGGAGATCAAGACGATGAGCGAACAGACCTACTCCATCGGCGAGATGTGCGCCGACTTCGACGTAACGCCGCGCACCTTGCGGTTTTACGAGCAGAAAGAGCTGCTGTTCCCGATCCGCGAGGGACAGAAGCGCCTCTTCACGCAGCGCGACCGCGCCCGTCTGAAGCTTATCCTGCGCGGCAAGCGCTTCGGCTTCAGCCTGGAGCATATCCGCCAGTGGCTGAACCTCTACGATCTCGGCGACGGCCAGGTGACGCAGCTGTCGCTCTGGATCGAGCACGCCCGCGGTCAGATGGACACGCTCCGCGCCCAGCGGGACGAGCTGGAGGACGCCATGGGCGAGCTGCAGCAGCTGATCGACGTCGCCGACAAGGAGCTGGTCAGCCGGACCGCCTCCAAGGCCGCCGAATAAGATATCCGGGCGCCGCGAAGGCGGCGTCCGTCCTCACCCGAATTCCCATTAGAGCACCTGACGGAGTTAGCCAGATGCCCACCTACACCCCCCCTGTCGACGACCACATGTTCATCCTCCATGAGGTTCTGAAGGTCCACGAAAACTCGATGCCGGGTTACGACGACCTCGCCGAAGACCTCACCCGTCCGGTTCTCGAAGAAGCCGGCAAGCTCGGCGCCGAGATCCTCGCGCCGCTGAACGCGGTCGGCGACAAGGGTTGCGTGCTGGAGAACGGCGTCGTCCGCACGCCGGAAGGCTTTCAGGAGGCATTCGACGCGCTCCGCGAAGGGGGCTGGACCTCCCTCGCCATCGACGAGAAATGGGGCGGCCAGGGCTTGCCCGGCGTTCTGAATTGCGCGGCGGGCGAGTATCATTCCTCCGCCAACATGGCGTTTATGATGTTCTCCGGCCTGACTCTGGGCGCCGCCCGCGCGATCGACGCGCACGGCACCGAGGAGCAGAAAGAAAAGTACCTGCCGAAGATGTCGTCCTGCGAATGGACCGGCACCATGAACCTGACGGAGCCGCATTGCGGCACCGATCTCGGCCTGCTGCGCACCAAGGCGGTGCCGCAGGACGACGGGTCCTACAAAATCTCCGGGCAGAAGATCTTCATCTCCTCCGGCGAGCACGACATGGCGGACAACATCATCCACCTCGTCCTCGCCCGCATGCCGGGCGCGCCGGAAGGCGTTAAGGGCATCTCGCTCTTCATCTGTCCGAAGTTCATGGTGAACGACGACGGCTCGCTGGGTCAGCGCAACGGCGTCGCCTGCGGCAATCTCGAAGAGAAGATGGGCATCCACGGCAACCCGACCTGCGTGATGAACTACGACGAGGCGACCGGGTATCTGCTCGGCGAGCCGCACAAGGGTCTGCGCGCGATGTTCACCATGATGAACCACGCCCGGATGGACGTGGCGGGCCAGGGCCTCTTCCAGGCCGCCGCCGCCTATCAGGCGGCCGTCGAATACGCCAAGGATCGCCTGCAGGGCCGCGCCGTCACCGGCGTCGAGGCGCCGGAGAAAGCCGCCGATCCGCTGATCGTGCACCCGGACGTGCGCCGCCTGCTGCTCGATCAGAAGGCCTTCGTCGAGGGCGCCCGCGCCGCGCTCCTGATGGCGGCGCAGACCAATGACGAGACGCACCGCGCGCCGACCGCCGAAGAGCGCGAAGCGGCGGACGACAAGCTCGGCCTCCTCACCCCCGTCCTGAAGGGCTTCTTCACGGACAAGGGCTTCGACATGACCGTGCAGGCCCAGCAGGTCTTCGGCGGCCACGGCTACATCAAGGAATGGGGGATGGAGCAGTTCGTCCGCGACGCCCGCATCGCCATGATCTACGAAGGCGCGAACGGCGTGCAAGCGCTCGACCTCGTGGGCCGGAAGCTGGCGCATAAGGGCGGCTCCGTCCTGATGGGCTACTTCGAGGAAGTGAAGACCTTCATCAAGGACAACGCGGGCGACGAAGACCTCGACCGCGACTTCCTCGAGCCGCTTAAGAAGGCGTCGAAGGACATGCAGGCGGCGTCGATGTACTTCATGCAGGAAGGCATGAAGAACCCGAACAACGCGCTGGCCGGCTCGTCCGACTTCATGCACCTCTTCGGTCACGTCGTCCTCGGCTACGCCTGGTCGCGCATGGCGATCGCGGCGAAAGCGGCGCTGGCTGGCGGCGCCTCCAACCCGGACTTCTACGAGAACAAGATCCGGACCGGCCGTTACTACATGTCCCGCCTCCTGCCGGAGACCGGCCTGCGGCTCGCCCGCATCCAGTCCGGCGCGGCCCCGGTGATGGACATTCCCGCCGAAGCGTTCTGATCAAAACGCGAAGACGACACCGCCGCCGGGCCGAACCCAGCGGCGGATTTACGAGACGGGAGGCTCTGAAATGCAGTTCGAAAACCTGAAATCCGACTGGATGAACGAAGACCACGTCATGTTCCAGGACGCGGCTTCGAAGTATCTGGAGACCGAATGGGTCCCCCGCGCCGAAGGCTGGCGCAAGGCGGGGATCATGGAGCGGGAGATCTGGAACGAAGCCGGCGACATGGGCCTCCTTTGCGCCTCCGTCCCCGAGGAATACGGCGGGGCGGGCGGCGATTTCGGGCATGAGGCGATCCTGAGCCTCATCCAGAACCACCACAACCTCGCCTCCTGGGGCCAGTCGATCCACTCCGGGATCGTCGCTCATTACATCCTGCATTGCGGCACCGAAGAGCAGAAGAAGCGCTGGCTGCCGAAGATGGCGTCGGGCGAGATGGTCGGCGCGCTGGCGATGACCGAGCCGTCGGGCGGCTCCGACGTGCAGGGGATCAAGACCAAGGCGATCAAGGACGGCAACGTCTATCGTCTGTCGGGCCAGAAGACCTTCATCACCTGCGGCCAGCACGCGGACATCATCCTCGTCGCCTGCAAGACCGACCCGTCCGAAGGGTCGAAGGGCGTCTCCCTCCTCGCGGTGGAGACGGAGGGGGCGGAGGGCTTCTCCCGCGGGCGGAACCTCGACAAGGTCGGGCTCAAAGCCGCCGACACGTCGGAGCTTTTCTTCGACAACGTGCCGGTGCCGCCGGAGAACATCCTCGGCGGCGAAGAGGGTCAGGGCTTCTATCAGATGATGCAGCAGCTCCCGCAGGAGCGGCTGCTGATCGCCTGCGGCGCCGTCGGCGCGATGGAGGGCGCCGTCCGCAAGACCATCGAATACGTCAAGGAGCGTCAGGCCTTCGGCAAGCGGATCATCGACTTCCAGAACACCAAATTCAAACTCGCCGAATGCAAGACCGAGACGGTGATCGCCCGCACCTTCCTCGACAACTGCATCACCGCCCACATGCGGGGCGAGCTGACCGTCGAGACGGCGGCGATGGCGAAGTACTGGACGACGGACTTGCAGGGCAAGATCCTCGACGAATGCGTGCAGCTCCATGGCGGTTACGGCTTCATGATGGAGTACGAGGTCGCCGAGATGTGGACCGACGCCCGCGTGCAGCGGATCTACGGCGGCACCAACGAGATCATGAAGGAGCTGATTTCGCGGAAGTTGTGAGGCCGCAGGCCTCGCAATCCCGGCCTTGAGCCGGGACCTCGATGGTTCGGGCTACGGCGCTTGTGGGTCGAGGCCCCGGATCAAGTCCGGGGCTGCGGCGGCGCCTCACGTCAACGCGATCCGGGCTTACAGGCGCCGCAAGCTACGCTTACGTCAACTGCGGCCCGCCGCAACGTCACCACTGGATCGCCGGCGAGGTTCCGGGAAAGAAAACGCAAAAAGAGACGGGGAAGACCGACATGATCAAACTCTACTGCTTCGGCGAAAGCGGCAATTCCTACAAAGCCGCCCTGCCCCTCTCCCTCTCCGGTCTCGACTGGGAGCCGGTGAAGGTGGACTTCTTCGGCGGCGAGACCCGGACCCCGGAATACCGCGCCAACGTCAATGAGATGGGCGAGGCGCCCGTCATGGTCGACGGCGATGTGAAGTTGACCCAGTCCGGCGTCATTCAGGACTACGTCTCGGAGAAATCCGGCAAGTTCGGCGGCGCTGACGCAGCGGAGCGGCGCGAGGTTCTGCGCTGGGTCCTCTTCGATAACCACAAGCTTTCGTCCATGGCCGGGCTGACCCGCTTCCTGATGAACTTCCTGCCCGAAGACAAGCGCCCGCAACCGGTGATCGAGTTCAACCTCGGCCGCCTGCAGGGCGCCTATGGGGTGCTGAACGCCGCCCTCGAAGGGCGCGACTGGCTGGTCGGCGACGGCCCGACCAACGCCGACTTCTCCTGCTGCGGCTACCTCTTCTACGAGGAGCCCTTCGGCTTCGCCCGCGCCGACTGGCCGAACGTCGACGCCTGGCTGACCCGGATTTCGGAGCTGCCGGGCTGGAAGGCGCCCTACGACCTGATGCTGGGCCCGGCGCGGGGCTGATGGAGCTGGCGCTCGTGATCCTCGTCGGTCCCTTCCTCGCCTCCGTAGGCAATGAAGCGCATAGCGTCGCCTATCGGTCGCGGTTCCCGGGCAACAGCTCGCGGGGATGGCGCTCAAGTCCGCGCTACCGCAAGGCCGTATGGACGCGGTGCTGGCGCAACCGATCGCTCTTTTGCCTCGCTCTCACCCTCGGGTGGCTGGCGTTCGGGACGTGGACGGTACTGGCGGAGAGCTCGAACCATTCGAGCCTTTTCGTCTGGGCCTGCCTCGCGCCGATCATCATCTCCCTCGCCGTCGAAGCGTTTCTGCGGAAGCGCGGGAAGCTGGCCAATACGCTCACCACGAGCGGCCTGGCCGAACCCCTTTACCTGTCCATCTCCGTGATCTCCCTCGCGGCGCTCGCATACACCCTCTCCCAAGGAGTTCCCCAATGACTGAAGCCTATATCTTCGACGCCGTGCGCAGCCCGCGCGGCAAGGGCAAGAAGGACGGGTCGCTTCACGAAGTGACCGCCGTCCGCATGGCCGCCAACGTCCTGAACGAGCTGAAGGCGCGCAACGATCTGGACGAGAGCCAGGTCGAAGACGTCATCCTCGGCTGCGTCACGGGCGTCGGCGAGCAGGGAGCCTGCGTCGCGCGCTCCGCTGTGCTTTACGCCGGGTGGGCGGAGAGCGTGCCGGGCCTTCACATCAACCGCTTCTGCGCGAGCGGAATGGAGGCGGTGAACCTCGCCGCCAATCAGGTGCGCGCGGGCGCGGGCGACCTCTACGTCGCGGGCGGGGTCGAGATGATGAGCCGGGTGCCGATGGCCTCCGACGGCGGGGCGATCGCGGTCGATCCCTACCTCGCCATGTCCGCCTACATGGCGCCGCAGGGCGTCTCCGCCGACCTGATCGCGACGAAATACGGGTTCTCCCGCGACGACGTCGACGCCTACGCGGTCGAGAGCCAGAAGCGCGCCGCCGCCGCCTGGGCCGAGAAGCGGTTCGGCGACAGCGTCTTCGCGGTGAAGGACCAGAACGGCATCACCATTCTGGACCATGACGAGTTCATCCGTCCGGGCACCGACATGCAGTCTCTCGGCGCGCTGAAGCCCTCCTTCAAGGACCTTGGCGAGACGATGCCGGGCTTCGATGCGGTGCTGAAGATCAAGCACCCGGATGTGGAGCGGGTGAACCACGTGCACCACGCCGGCAACTCGTCGGGCATCGTGGACGGCGCGACCGCCGTTCTGATCGGCTCGAAGGAAGCGGGCGAGCGGCTGGGGCTCAAGGCTCGCGCCAAGATTCGTCACACGGCGAAGATCGGCTCCGACCCCGCGATGATGCTGACCGGCCCCGTGCCGGTGACCGAGAAGGTCATGGCGGAGACGGGCATGAAGATCTCCGACTTCGACACGTTCGAGGTGAACGAGGCCTTCGCCGCGATCCCCATGATGTTCATGGAGGAGTTCGGCGCCGACCCGGTGAAAGTGAACCCGAACGGCGGCTCCATCGCAATGGGCCACCCGCTCGGCGCCACCGGCGCGATGATCATCGGCGCGGCGCTGGACGAGCTGGAGCGCTCGGACAAGGAAACCGCTCTCGCCACCCTTTGCGTCGCCGCCGGCATGGGCGCCGCGACCGTCATCGAGCGCGTCTGAGACGAGCGAAGAAGGAACCAACGACATGACCATCTTCCACTACGACGTGGACGCCGACGGCGTCGCCACCATCGCCTGGGACCTGCCGGGCGCGAACATGAACGTGATGAACGCCGAGGGCTTCGCGGAGCTTGAAGCGGCCTTCGACAAGGCCTTCGCAGACGACGCGGTGAAGGGCGTGGTCCTCACCTCCAAGAAGAAGGACTTCGCGGGCGGCATGGACCTGAACGTGCTGGGTCAGGCGAAGGCGGAGGCCGAAGCCTCCGGCCTGAACCCGGCCGAGGGTCTCTTCAATATGATCCAGGACACGCATCGGATGATGCGCAAAATCGAACTCGCCGGCATGGACTTCAAGACGAAGAAGGGCGGCAAGCCGATCGCCTGGGCCTCCCCCGGCACCGCCGCGGGCATCGGGCTGGAGCTGGGCCTGATCTGCCACCGCCGCTTCGCCGCCGACAATCCGAAGGCGAAGATCGGCCTGCCGGAGATCATGGTCGGCATCTTCCCCGGCGCGGGCGGCACGACGCGGCTGATCCGGATGCTGGGCGTCATGGGCGCCTCGCAGTTCCTCGTCGAAGGCAAGATGATGGAGCCGAAGAAGGCCAAGGCGAACGGGCTGATCGACGAAGTCGTCCCGGCGGATGAGCTGCTGGCCAAAGCCAAGGAATGGGTTCTGAACGCGACCGAAGCGGATTGCGTGAAGCCCTGGGACGCCAAGGGCTACAAGATGCCCGGCGGCGCGCCCTACACGCCCTCCGGCTATCAGATGATGGCGGGCGGCGTGGCGATGATCCACGGCCGCACGCAGGGCGCCTACCCGGCGCCGAAAGCGCTGATGAGCGCGATCTACGAAGGCGCCTGCGTCGACTTCGACACCGCGCTTCGGATCGAGGCGCGCTGGTTCACCAGCATCCTGATGAACCCGTCCTCCGGCGCGATGATCCGTTCGCTCTTCCTGAACAAGGAGGCGCTGGAGAAAGGCGCCGTCCGGCCCAAAGACGTGCCGGACATGTCGGTCAAGAAGGTCGGCGTCCTCGGCGCCGGTCTGATGGGCGCGGGCATCGCCTATGTCTCCGCTCGCGCCGGCATCGAAGTCGTGCTGATGGACCGGGATCAGGAGGCCGCCGATGCGGGCCTCGCGAAAATCGCTGCCATTCTCGACGGCGGCGTGAAGCGCAAGAAGATCACCGAAGAGGGCAAGGCCGAGGTTCTCGCCCGCGTCACCGCCACCCCCGACTACGAAGCGCTGAAAGGCGCCGATCTGGTGGTCGAGGCCGTCTTCGAAGATCCGAAGATCAAGGCGGACGTCACCAAGCTCGCCGAAGCGCAGCTGGGGCCGGAGGCGATCTTCGCCACCAACACCTCCACCCTGCCGATTTCCGATCTGGCGGAGGCGTCGCGCGATCAGAACCGCTTCATCGGCATCCACTTCTTCTCGCCCGTCGACAAGATGATGCTGGTGGAGATCATCAAGGGCAAGAACACCGGCCCCGAAGCCGTGGCCAAGGCGCTCGACTTCGTGCGCCAGATCAAGAAGACGCCCATCGTCGTCAACGACGCCCGGTTCTTCTACGCCAACCGCTGCATCATCCCCTATGGCGGCGAAGCCAACCGGATGATCGCCGAAGGGATCGAGCCCGCGCTGGTGGAGAACGCCGCGAAGCAGCTCGGCTTCCCGCTCGGCCCGATCCAGCTCGGCGACGAGACGGCGGTGGACCTGGCGGAGAAGATCATGCGCGCCACCAAGGAAGCGCTCGGCAAGGACTACCCCGAGAGCAACGGCGACGACGTCGTGCAGCATCTCTTCGATCTCGGTCGCCTCGGCCGCAAGACCAACGCGGGCTATTACGACTACGACGAGAAGGGCAAACGGACCGGCCTCTGGCGCGGCATCCACGACAAGTTCCCGCTCGCCGATGAACAGCCGGACGTGACCGAGGTGAAGCATCGCCTGATGCTCGCGCAGGTGCTCGAGGCGGTGAAGGCGCTGGAGGAAGGCGTGCTAGAGGACATCCGCGAAGGCGATGTCGGCGCGATCCTCGGCTGGGGCTTCGCGCCCTGGTCCGGCGGCCCCTTCGCCTGGCTCGACATCATGGGCGCCGACAAGGTGGTCGCGATCTGCGACAGCCTCGCCCAGAAGCACGGGGAACGCTTCAACGCCCCGGCGCTGCTGCGCGACGTGGCGGACAAGGGCGAGACCTTCTACGGGCGGTTCGGGCCGGAAGCGAAAGCGGCGGCCTGACCATCCGTCAGCTGAGAGACAAGGCGCCGCCCCAGAAGGGGCGGCGTTTTTCTTTGCGCGGGCTTCAGAAGCCCCAATCGAAGTTGGCGAGGCTGAAGCTCGCGAAGTCGAGAGCGGAAACATCGATCTCCGGCAGTTCGATCGGGCTGATCGGGAGCGGCGTGAAATCGACCGCAGGCGCTTCGACCTCGACCGCCTCAGCCGGTCCGGCGAAGGCGAAGGCGTCGACGGACGTCACGTCGCCCGTCGCGCTGACTTTGGAGCTGGAACCGCTCGTCCCGTCGGGCGCGACGAAGGCGAACGAGGACCCGGAGACGGACGAATAGCCTGAGCCTGACGCAAACCCGTAGGCGCCCGCAGTCGCGAAGCCGGAACCGCTCGCGGACGCAGAGTCGCTCGCCGTCGTCAGACCGGAGAGGTCGATGGTCTCGACCGGTTCGAAATCGAAACTATCGAACGAAAGGTCGAGCGCGGAGATGTCGATACCGAAGTCGGCGTCGCGCTCCGGGGTTTCGAACTGAGACAGATCGAAGCTTTTGTTGATGGTGATCACGGAAGTGTCCTCCTTGATATTCGCGCGCGCCGCGGCGAGGGTGCCGAAGCCGGACGCACTGGGGCTTGCGCGTCTTCTCTGGCCGCAAACAAGCGGCGCGAATAGCTGCGGATTTCCCTAGGACCCTCGATGGACTTCTTAGAATCTCTGGCCGAAGCCCAAACGCCGAGTGCGGCGAACGAGGCGTTTGCGGAACAAGCCCGCGCCCTCGACGCGCTTCATGTATCTCATCGCTGCGGCGCCGATGCGGAACGGGTGCATATCCGCACCTCCCTGCCGGACGACTGGATCGCGCACTACCGCGAAGAAGAGTTCGACAAGGTCGACCCCGGCCCCCGCCACGCGGCGGTGTCCCGCATCGCGAACGCTTTCCATTTCGATCTGGAGCGCCCCGCGCTCCCACCGGGCGTGCCGTTCTCGGAACGGTCCGCCCTGATGTTCAAGGAACTTCGCGCCACAGGGGTGAACGGCACCTTTTTCGTGCCGCTCCCCGGTCTTCCGGGTCGGCCCGTGGCGATGGCGACCTTCTTTCACAGCGGAAAGCAGGCGTCCTTCGCGAGCTGGGCGGCGGAGCGGGCCCCGCTTCTCAAGATGGTCGCGGCCGCCGCCAATGTGCGCATACTCGACCTTCTGGCGACCGATGAGGAGGCTCGACCCCGCCGCCTGCTCGCCCCCCGCGAACGGGAAGCGCTGCAGTGGCTGGCCGCTGGACACCGCGTGGACCGGATCGGCGAAAAGATGGGCGTTAGCGGGCGCACGGTGGAGTTCCACCTGAAGAACGCCCGCGCGAAGCTGGACGCCCGCACGCGGGAGGAAGCGCTGGCGCGAGCGATCCTGTCGGGAGAGGTCGAACTCTGATTATCGCGGGTTGCCCCGGGACAGAGGCTCTTCATATTCAGCCTCAGATCAGAGGAGACCCCGATGCGCCCCGAAGACGCCCCCCGCGCCGACAAGACGATCCGCCTCGCCGACTATCAGCCCCCCGCCTGGCTGGTGGAGGAGACGCGGCTCACTTTCCGTCTCCACCCGACCGCGACGCGCGTCCTGTCGGAGATCCGCTTCGTGAAGAACCCGGCGCGGGAGGGCGACCATCCCCTCCGCCTCTACGGTGAGCAGCTCAAGTCGATCTCCGCCAAAATCGACGGCGCCGACGTCTCCCCCGTGTTCGACGAGGAGGGCCTGACCGTCTCCGGCCCCCTCCCCGACGCTTTCACCTGGGCGGCGGAGGTGGAGGTCGACCCCTCCGCCAACACCACGCTCGACGGGCTCTACATGTCGAACGGCATGTACTGCACCCAGTGCGAGGCGGAGGGGTTCCGCAAGATCACCTGGTATCCCGACCGTCCCGACGTGATGGCCCCGTTCCATGTGCGGATCGAAGGCGATCAGCCGGTGATGCTCTCCAATGGCGACCGGGGCGAAACCGGGGAAGGCTTCGCCGAATGGTCCGACCCCTGGCCGAAACCCGCCTACCTCTTCGCGCTGGTGGCGGGCGACCTCGTCTCCCATGACGACGCCTTCACCACCATGTCTGGCCGCGAGGTCGAGCTCCGCATCTGGGTCCGCTCCGGCGACGAGGGGAAATGCGCCTACGCGATGGACGCGCTGAAGCGGTCGATGACCTGGGATGAGGAGGTCTACGGGCGCGAATACGACCTCGACATCTTCCAGATCGTCGCCGTCGAAGATTTCAACATGGGCGCGATGGAGAACAAGGGGCTGAACATCTTCAACTCCAAATACGTTCTCGCCTCGCCCGAGACCGCGACGGATCGCGATTACGAATTCATCGAGGCGATCATCGCCCATGAGTATTTCCACAACTGGACCGGCAACCGCATCACCTGCCGCGACTGGTTCCAGCTCTGCCTGAAGGAGGGGCTGACGGTCTTCCGCGATCAGCAGTTCAGCGCCGACATGCGCTCCCCCGCCACCCAGCGGATCGGGAACGTGGCGCAGCTTCGCGCCCGCCAGTTCCGGGAGGACGCAGGGCCGCTGGCCCATCCCGTCCGGCCCGAAGAATACATCGAAATCAACAACTTCTACACCGCCACCGTCTATGAGAAGGGAGCGGAGGTGATCGGCATGCTCCGCCGTCTCGTCGGGGCGGAGGGGTATCGAAAGGCGCTCGACCTCTATTTCGAGCGCCATGACGGGCAGGCCTGCACCATCGAGGACTGGCTGAAGGTGTTCGAGGACGCGACGGGCCGCGACCTCGCCCAGTTCAAACGGTGGTATTCGCAGGCGGGAACGCCGCGCGTCACGGCGACGGGCGTCTACCACGGGGGCGAATACCAGCTGACGCTCCGCCAAGAGACGCGCCCGACGCCCGGCCAGCCCGACAAGGGCCCGCAGGTGATCCCCATCGCCTACGGCTTCCTCGGCCCGGACGGGTCGGAGATCGGCGAGAGCGGGGTGCTGGAATTCCGCGACGAAGAGGCCCTTTTCGTCTTCCATCTGGACGAAGAGCCCGTCCCCTCCCTCCTCCGCGGGTTTTCCGCCCCGGTCATTCTGGAGCGGGAGATGACCGCCGCCGACTACGCCTTCCTGATGGCGCATGACACCGACCCGTTCAACAAATGGGAGGCGGGGCGCACCCTCTCGCTCGACGTGGCGCTCACGCTCGCGCGCGACCCGGCGGCGGAGGTCAGCGGCGAATGGCTCGACGCCTTCGCGACCCTGGCGGCCGACGACCGGCTGGATGACGAGTTCCGCGCCTTCATGCTCGGCCTGCCGGGGCAGGAGGAGGTCGCGGCCAAGCTCGCCGACATGGGCGAGACGGTCGACCCCGACGCGGTCTACGCCGCGCTCGACGCCATGGGCGACGCGGCGGCGGCGCGCGTGGAAGCGACGATGCGCGACCTCTATGAGAGCCGCGCCTCCAGCGAGCCTTACGCGCCGGACGCCGCGGCCGCCGGGCGCCGCGCCCTCCGCAACGCCGCGCTCGGCTGGATCACGCGCAGGGATGGCGGCGCGGCGGCGCGGACGCAATTCGCGAACGCCGACAACATGACCGACAGCCTCGCCGCCATGGGCGCCCTCGTCGGGCGCATGCGCGAGGGGGCGGAAGCGGCGCTGGCGACCTTCCACGAACGCTGGAAGAACGACAGCCTCGTCCTCGACAAGTGGTACGCGATGCAGGCGATGTCCTCGGCGGAGGGCGCCCTCGACCGCGTCCGCGCGCTGGCCGAGGATGAGGCGTTCAACTGGAGGAACCCGAACAAGTTCCGCTCCCTCATCGCCATCTTCGCCGCCAACCCCGTGCGTTTCCACGCGAAAGACGGCGGGGGGTATCGCTTCTTCGCCGAATGGCTGATCAAAATGGACGACGTCACCCCGCAAACGGCGGCCCGCGTCGCCGGCGCTTTCGAGACATGGCGGCGCTACGACGTAGACCGCCAGGCGCTGATCCGGGCGGAGCTCATGCGCATTCAGGCGAAGCCGAACCTCTCCAAGGACATGGGAGAGATCGTCGGGCGGATCCTCAGCGCATGATGAAAGGCGTCGGCCTCGCCACCCTCCTCGTGCGCGACTACGACGAGGCGATCGCCTTCTTCCGCGAAGTTCTCCGCTTTCGGGTCACGGAGGACGTCCCCTCGGAAAGCACCCTCCAGCCCGGCGCGATGAAGCGCTGGGTGGTGATCGAGGCGCCGAAAGGAGGCGCCCGCCTCCTCCTCGCCCGCGCAGCGGACGAGCGGCAAACGGCGCGGATCGGCGACCAGACCGGCGGCCGCGTCACCTTTTTCCTCTACAGCGACGACTTCGAAGGCGACCTCGCTCGCCTGAAAACTGCGGGCGCCGCCTTCCCCCGAGGCGGGATCAAGGACGCGCCCTATGGCCGCTTCATTGTCTTCGAAGACGTCGCCGGCAACCTCTGGGATCTGATCGACGCTCCAAACTGAGCTGCACCCAAAGACTTCTTTGCTCTAAAAATATCCAGACGCTTAGCCAGCCGCCCCCCGCGCCCGCCGCAAACGAAGCGCCGCGATCCGCCCAAGCGGGTCGGCGGCTGAGGAGGCGGCCCCGGAGGGGCTCCGACGAGGGCGCGCCTACCTCTCCTCCACGCGCCGCCGCGCCATCTGCACCTCCTGATCGGAGACGTGGAGCAACGACCCGATCTGCCGCATCAGCGCGTTCTCATGCGCCTCGCGCTCGCCATCGGCCAGTACGACCGCCCAAAGGTCCTCGAGAAGCTCCGCCCGCTCCTCATGCGCCCAGTCGCGTTTCAGAAGGCGGGTGAACTGGTGGTTGTCCAGCGCCGCCGCCTCAGCCGCCTCGCCCGCCGCCATCAGACCGGGGCCGTCGCCGAAGCGGGCCTCGAGCGCGTCCTGCAAGGCGGCGCGTTCGGCGTCGTCGAACACCCCGTCCGCCTTCGCCAGCCGCACCATCAACGCGGCGAGGGCGACCGCCGCCGGGTCACGGCCTTGATCCTCGGCTTCGGGCTGGTCCTCGAAGAGGTCCCTGAGTTTGGCGAATAGCCCCATATCGTCTCTCCTCCGGCTTTCGCCGCTTCTTCGAACATCACCGCATGGCGCGCCGCGATCAGGCGCGGGTCCGGTCCGTATCCGCCGCCGAGCACCCCGACAAGCGGCGCGCCCCCGCCATTTGAACTGCGCGCCCGCGCCCAGTCGATGACCCGCGCGTCGCGGCGGCGCAGGCCATCGGCGGTCAGCGCGAGCCGCCCAAGACGATCCTCCGCCACCACGTCGACGCCCGCATTGTAGAAGATGACGTCGAACGCCTCCGTCTCAACCCGCTCCAGCGCCGCATCGAGCGCGGCGAGATAATCGTCATCCTCCAGACCATCGGCGAGCGGGACGTCGAGGTCGGACGCCGCCTTCTCCGTCGGGAAGTTCTTCTCCGCGTGGAGCGAAAGAGTGAAAACCCGCGTATCCCCTTCGAATATCCGCGCCGTGCCATCGCCCTGATGCACGTCGAGATCGACTACCAGCGCGCGGCGTATTACGCCATCGGCCAGAAGCGCGGCGGCGGCGACGGCGACGTCGTTGAAGACGCAGTAGCCCGATCCTCCCTCCCGCGCCGCATGGTGCGAGCCGCCCGCCGCGTTCATCGCGATCCCATGCTCCAGCGCCAGCCGCCCCGCGAGCGTGGTCCCGGCGGCGGAAAGGCGGACGCGGCGGGTCATCCGCTCGGAGTTCGGCAGGCCGATGCGCTTCACCTCAGGCGCTTCCAGCGACTGGGAGAAGACGCGGGCGACATAGGCGGGATCATGGGCGAGTTCGACGACGCCCGCGGACGCCTCCGCCGGGGCGAGGAAACCACCGGGGGGCATCAGGCCCCGCTCGGCCAGAGCCTCTCGCAAATAGCCGTATTTCGACATGGGGAAGCGGTGGCCCGGCTTCAGCGGCGCTTCGTAGTGGGGGTGATAGACGATCGGGAGCTTCACGGGATCGGCAGCTCTTCGTCGGCGATGGCGACGGCGGCGGTTTTCGCGCGCTCCAGCGCGGCTTCGACCTCATCAAACGTCGCCACCCCGCCCGCTCGCGCGAGCGCGGCCTTGAGACCCGCCCCCGCCGTCTCCGCCCGGAACGATCCAGCGAGCGCGACGCGCTCCACATGCTGGAGACGGCTTTGGAGCCGATGCGCTTCAATCAGCGTCGCGGCGGCGTCTGCGTCTATGTCCCCGCAGTCCGCGAGCCGCGCGAGGGCGCCAGGCGCGGCGGGAACGCCGGTGAGGGAGGCGGAAAGCGCGCCGTTCTGCGCGACGAACTCGATATCCATCAGCCCGCCCGCGCCGTGCTTCAGCGCCCAAAGCTCGTCGCGCGCGCCGCCATGCGCCGCGACAAGCCGCCCGCGCATCTCCGCCACATCGGCGCGGGTCTTCGCCGGGTCGCGGGGCGCGGAGAGGACGGTTTCGATGATCTCCGCGACCTCCGCCTGCAAGGACGCCTCCCCGGCGAGCGGACGGGCGCGGGTCAGCGCCATATGCTCCCACGTCCAAGCCTCGTTCATCTGGTAATGGCGAAAGCTCTCAAGGCTGACCGCCACCGGCCCCTGTCCGCCGGAAGGGCGAAGGCGCATGTCGACTTCGTAAAGCGTCCCTTCCGCCGTCGGCGTCGTCAGAGAGGAGACGAGCATCTTCGTCAGACGCGCGGAATACTGCTGGATGGAGAGCGGTTTCGGCCCCTCCGACGCTTCGGCATCCCCCGCGTCATAGACCACGATCAGGTCGAGGTCGGAGGAGGCGGTCATCTCCGCCGAGCCCATCTTGCCCATGCCGATAACCACGGCGCCGCGCCCCGGCGGCGGCCCATGACGGCGCGCGAATTCCGCCTCCACCGCCGGTTTCAACGCGCCGAGGCAGGCTTCGGCGATGGCGGTGAAGGCGCGACCCGCCTCCGCCTCGTCGGCGACGCCGCGCAGGACCTGCACTCCTAGGCGGAAGTGACGCTCCCGCGCCCAGATGCGGACGCCGTCGAGGACGCTTTCGTAGTCGCTCGCATCCGTCAGGGCGGTCTCCAGATCGGCGCTGAGCGCTTCGAGCCCCGGCAGCGGCGCGAAGAAATCGCGGTCCAGCACCGCGTCGAGCACGCGGGAATTGCGCCCGAGATACTCCGCGAGTTTCGGGGAGGCGGCGCAGATCTCCCCCAGGAGATCGAGCAGCATGGGGTTCGCTTCGAACAGCGAGAAGAGCTGCACGCCCGCCGGCAGGCCGGTGATGAAGCGGTCGAAATGCAGCGCTGCATCGTCCGGATCGCCCGCCGCCGCCAGCCGCGCGAGCACGGCGGGAGCGAGCGCGCGGAACTTGCGCCGGGCGCGCTGATCGCGGGTCGCCGCGACGCCGCCCTGGGTCCAGCGATCGACCATCTCCCGGATCAGTTCGGGGCGTTTGAAAGCGTCTTCGGGCGCCTCGACCGGTTTTGACGGCGACGGCTTCGCCTCTCCGAAGAAGGCCGTCACGCGGGCGCGGGTGTCGGCGAGGCGAGCTGACACTTCCTCCTCCATCGCCGCGCGGTCCGGCCAACCGCCGAGGGCGGCGACCTGATCGCGGGCCTCTTCGCCGGTCGGCATGGCGTGGGTCTGCTGGTCGGCGACCATCTGAAGACGATGCTCCAGCGCGCGGTGGGCGCAGTAGGCGTCGGTCAGCGCGTCCCGCGTCTCCGCGTCGATCCGTTCGAACCGCGCCAGCGCGGCGAGGGCGTCGAGCGTGCGCCGCTCGCGCAGTTCGGGGTTGCGGCCGCCGAGGGCGAGTTGCTGGGTCTGGGCGAAGAACTCGATTTCGCGAATGCCGCCGGGGCCGAGTTTGAGGTCGTAGCCGGGGAGGTCGTTCCGCCCGGCGAGGCCCTTGGCGTCCCGGATCTTGGCGCGGATGTCGTTGATGTCCTCCAGCGCCGCGAAATCGAGATGGCGCCGCCAGATGAACGGCTTCAGCCAATCGAGAAAGGCGTCGCCCGCCGCGATGTCTCCGGCGCAGGGGCGGGCCTTCACGAACGCGGCGCGCTCCCACGTCCGCCCGTGGCCTTCGTAATACCGCTCCGCCGCCTCCACAGGCATGCAAAGCGGGGTGACGGAGGGGTTCGGGCGAAGGCGGAGATCGGTGCGGAAGACGTACCCCTCCGCCGTCTGTTCGGAGAGCAGTTTGACGACGCGCTGAACGATCTTGGTCCAGCGCGGCTTCGCCTCCATTTGCGTCGCCTCATCGAAGCGCTCGTTTTCGTGGAAGAGGACGAGGTCGATGTCGGAGGAGTAATTCAGCTCCCGCGCGCCGCCCTTGCCCATGGCGAGGGCGATCAGCCCGGCCTCCTCCGCCGTCATGCCTTTGAGCGGGCCCGACGTCTCCACCCGCATGGAGGCGTCGAAGGCGAGGGCGACGGCGCGGTCGGCGAGGTCGGAGAGGGCGCCGGTCACCTCATCCAGCGACCAGACGCCTCCGAGGTCGGCAAGTGCGATCAGGAGCGCGGCGCGGCGCTTGAGGCGGCGGAGGACGACGGCGACCTCCCGCATGCCCGCCTCCGGGTCGACGGATTTCAGAAGGTCGGCGAAGGTCTCTTCCGGCGACGCGGCGAGCGCGTCGGCGAGCCACTCGGCCTCCCGCCGCATGAGATCGGCGAGGTAGGGGCTGGACCCGGCGGCGCCTTTCAGGAGATCGACGGCGGAGCCCTGGGCGCCGACCGCCTCGACCGCTTCGAGACCGCGCCGTTCGTCATGGGCGCGGGGGGCCGTCGTTATCCGGGCGGCGAAGGGCGTCACCGCCCCTCATAGGCGGGTTTGCGCTTTTCGAGGAAGGCGGAGACGCCTTCCTTGAAGTCGCGAGTGCGGCCGAGGGCCGATTGCTCCTCCGCCTCAACCGCGAGCTGTTCGGCGTAGTCGTTGGCGAGCGACTGGCGGAGGGCGCGACGGATCGCGGCGTAGGCTTTGGTCGGGCCCTTCGCGAGGCGGCCCGCGAGTTCCGCGGTGCGCTGGCGGAGGGCGTCGTCATCGACGACCTCCCAGATCAGGCCCCATTCAGCGGCTTGGGGGGCGTGGATCGGTTCGGCGAAAAGGCTCATCCCCATAGCCCGGGCGAGGCCGACCTTGCGGGGCAGGTGATAGGTGCCGCCCGCGTCGGGGAGGAGCCCGATGCGGGCGAAGGCTTCGAGGAAATAGGCCGAGCGCGCGGCGATCACCACGTCGCAGGCGAGCGCGAGGTTCGCCCCCGCCCCCGCCGCCGGGCCGTTCACCGCGCAGAGGATGGGAATTTCGGAGCGTTCGATGAGGCGCAGGATCGGCTCGTATTCCTCCCGCAGCACCTGCGCGGTGTCGATGTCGTCCGCCTTGCCGGCGCCGCCGAGATCCTGCCCCGAGCAGAAGCCGCGCCCGGCGCCGGTGAGAACGAGGACGCGAGCCTCGCCCTGCGCCCGGCGGATGGCGTCGTTGATCTCCGCCCGCATCTGGGAGGTCATGCCGTTGAGCTGATCCGGACGATTGAGAGTGATGGTCGCGATGTCGTCGGCGAGGTCGTAGAGGATCTGAAGATAGGCCAAGGGGCGGCTCCGCTATGTTGTTGGACGGATCATAGCGGAGCGGGCCGGGGCGCCAAGCGGAGAGGGTGGCGCGGCCTTGTCGGAGCCCCTTTCAGGGGCCGCCTCCGCAGCCGCCCGCGCTGGCGCGCGGCTTCGAGTATTTGGGGAAAGCGATGGGGGAGGGTCAGTCCTTCGTCAGCTCCGCAAGGCGCTTGGCTTCTTCGTCGCTGAGGCCGGCGGGGCGGGCGGCGAGCGCCTCTGTCGGGCGGCGGCGGATGAAGGAATAGGCGAGCGCGCCGCCGATGATCAGGAGGGCGGGGCCAGAGAGCCAGATGATCAGGTTCGAGCCCGTCAAGCGCGGATTGAGGAGGACGAACTCGCCATAGCGGTCGACGACATAGTCGTAGACCTCGTCGTCCGTGTCGCCCGCCACCAGCCGCTCGCGCACGAGGAGGCGGAGGTCGCGGGCCAATGAGGCGTGGCTGTCGTCGATGTTCTCGTTCCGGCAGACGAGACAGCGGAGATCCTTGGAGATATCCCGCGCGCGCGCCTCCAGCTCCGGGTCGTCCAGAATTTCATCCGGTTGAACCGCGAAAGCCGGGGACGCGATCGCGAGCGAGAGAGCGATTAGAAGCCAGCGCATGACCGTCACTCCGCCGGGGTGGCGACCGCCGACGGCGGAGCCTTTTGCTTGGCGCGCTTCACGGCGCCGACGCGGTAGCGGGTGTCGGTCAGCGAGATGATCCCGCCGAGAGCCATGATGATCGACCCGAGCCAGATCCAGTTGGCGTAGGGCTTCACGTAGGTGCGCACCGCCCACTGCACGCCGCCGTCCATCGGATCGCCGAGTACGACGTAGATGTCGCGCGTGATGCCGGAGTGGATGCCCGCCTCCGTCGTCGGGGTCCGCTGGACCGGGTAGAAGCGTTTCTCCGGGAAGACGACGGTGTCCACTTCGCCGTCCTTATAGACGGTGAAGCGGCCGATATCGGCCTGATAGTTCGGCCCCGGCACGGCGCGGACGCCGTCAAACTGGACCTCGTACCCGCCGATCTCGATCACGTCGCCGGGGGCGGCGAGGCGGATGTCCTCCACCTCCCACGCGCTGACGGCGGCGATGCCGAAGATGGTGGCGCCGAAGCCCGCATGGGCGACCGACTTGCCCCAGTCGGCGCGGGGCAGGTTCACGAGACGGCGAAGCGTCTCGGAAACCGGCGCCTTGCCGAGTTTGGAGCGGTCGGCGAGTTCCACCACCACGCCGAAGATCACCCAGGCCGCCAGCGCGATGCCGATGGGAGCCAGCGGGGAGCGGTCGGCGGAGAGGCCCCAGATCAACGCCATGATCAGGAAGACGACGACCGAGGCCTTGATCATCTTCTTGCCCGCCTTGGAGAGATCGCCGCGTTTCCACGGCAGGATCGCGCCGAGCGGCAGGGCGATGGCGAGGAGGATCATGAAGGGCGTGAAGGTGGCGTCGAAGAAGGGCGCGCCGACGGATATCTTCTGGCCGTCGTACATCTCTCTAAAGAGCGGCGCGAGCGTGCCGATGAAGACCACCGCGCAGGAGACGGTGAGGAGAAGGTTGTTGAGGATCAGCCCGCCCTCCCGGCTGACCGGCGCGAAGACGCCCTCCGCCCGCATCTGCGGCGCGCGCCAAGCGTAGAGCGCCAGCCCCCCGCCAATGGCGATCACCAGCATCCAAAGGATGAAGACGCCTCGCGTCGGGTCGGAGGCGAAGGCGTGGACGGAGGTGATCACGCCGGACCGCACGATGAACGTGCCGATCAGCGACAGCGAGAAGGCGAAGATCGCCAGAAGGATCGTCCACGACTTCAGCGTCTGGCGTTTCTCCACCACGATAGCTGAGTGCAACAGCGCCGCCGCGATTAGCCAGGGCATGAAGGAGGCGTTCTCCACCGGATCCCAGAACCACCAGCCGCCCCAGCCGAGCTCATAATAGGCCCACCAGGAGCCGAGGGCGATGCCGATGGTCAGGTTCAGCCACGCCAGCAGCGTCCAGGGCCGCACCCATCGCGCCCAGGAGGCGTCCACGCGCCCTTCGATCAGGGCGGCGATGGCGAAGGAATAGGTGATGGAGAGGCCGACATAGCCGAGATAGAGAAACGGCGGATGGAAAGCCAACCCCGGATCCTGCAGGAGCGGGTTGAGATCGCGCCCGTCGGCGGGGACGGGGAACATCCGCCAAAAGGGATTCGACGTCCAAAGGATGAAGGCGATGAAGGCGGCGCCGATCATGCCCTGAATGGCGAGCGTCCGCGCCTTCAGCCCGGCGGGCAGGTTGCCGCCGAAGACCGCGACCATGCCGCCGAAAAGGGCGAGGATCAGCACCCAGAGGAGCATCGACCCCTCATGGTTCCCCCAGACGCCGGTCACTTTGTAGAGCATCGGCTTGAGGGAGTTGGAGTTGTCCGCGACCAGCTTCACCGAAAAATCAGAGACGACGAAGGAATAGGTCAGGCAAGCGAAGGAGATCGCGATGGCGACGAATTGCGCTACGGCGGCGGGCGTGCCGAGGCGCATCCAGTCCACCCAGCCCTTCTGCGCGCCGACAAGCGGCACTGTCGCCTGCCCGAGGGACAGGACGAAGGCGATGATCAATGCGAAATGGCCAAGTTCGGCGATCATTTCAGTCAGCTCCCCAGTTGCCTATCGGAGAGCTTAGCGCGTTGATTTTGGGTGGCAATGTGCGGATGCGCACGGGGGCGCCGCTCGGGCGTTGGCGCAACGGTCTCTATCCCAGCGAGAGCCGCCGGAACTGCGATCAGACTTCCAGCGAGGGAGCGCGTTCCGCGAGCGAGAACTTCAGACGCGCGCTCAGGCGCGGGCCTTCTCGCGTTTGGGATCGATGAAGGGGATGGACGTCACGATGCAGGGCAGCCGTTTCATGTGACCGTCCAGCTTTCCGACCTCCAGTTCGCCGCTCTCCTCCGCGTTCTCGACGGCGATGCGCGCCATTGCGATGGCGTGGCCCAGCTGGGGGGAGAAACAGGCCGAGGTGATCACGCCGACCTGCTCCCGGCCGACGAAAACGCCGTCGCCGTGGGCGGGATGCTCCGCGCCGCTGAATCGCAGGCCGACCAGCTTGCGGCGCGGCGCGGCGGCGTTGCGCTCCAGCGCATCGCGGCCGATGAAGCTCTCCTTCTTGAAGTCCACCGCAAACCCCAGTCCGGATTCGATGGCGTCGCAATCGGGTCCGAACTCGTTCCCCGCGATCATCAAACCTGCCTCGATGCGCATCATCTCCAGCGCGTCGCCGCCCATTGGTTTCAGCCCATGCGGGGCGCCGGCCTCCATCAGGCCGTCCCAAATCTCGATCGCGTCGTTCTGATCGCAGAAGATCTCGTAGCCCAGCTCGCCCGTGAAACCGGTGCGGCAGAGCTGGAACACCGGGCCGTCGCGATCGCGGAGACGCGCGACGGTGAAACCGAACCATTTCAGGTTCTCAAGCGACGGCCGGTGCGGCTGGGTGAAGACGATCTCGCTAAGGACCTCGCGAGACTCCGGCCCCTGGATCGCCAGATTGGGCATCTTGGCGCCGAGCGAGAGAACGCGGGCCTGAAGGCCCAGTTTCTCCGCCTGTTCGCGCAGATGCAGCGCGGAGTTCTCCGACCCGCAGCACCAGCGGAAGACGGCGGGCTCCAGCCGGAAGAGCGTGCCGTCGTCCAGCACCGTCCCGCGCTCATCGCACATCAGGCTGTAGAACCCCCGGTGTTGGGAGAGCTTGGCGACGTTGCGGGTCATGCAATGCTGCAGAAGCTCTTCCGCATCGGGGCCGACGACGTCGAACTTCCGGAGGCCCGACATGTCCTGCACCGTAGCGGCGTTCCGGCAGGCCCAGTATTCGTCGATCGCGCCGGTGGCGTCGAACTGGGTCGGCATCCAGATGTCGCGCGCCGCGTGATAGCTCGACGTCAGCGCGGAGGTGCGGGGATGAAAGGCGCTGTGGCGCGTCAGCTTGCCCTCATCTTCAGGTTCCGCGCGCCAGGAAACGGAGTGCGTGATGGGAGTGTCCTCCTCGTAAATGCGCACATGGATGTCGGTGGGGTTCCAGCCGTTGATCGGATCGACGTCGTCCGGACAGGCAGTTGAGACGCAGACGAGATCGGTCATCGCGCGCATGCAGACGTAGTCGCCGGAGCGCGACCAGGCTTCGTCGGTCGAAATGCCATGATCGCGCCAGTCGATCCATGAATTGAAGAAGAAGTTGATCGCGGGCCAGGCGCGGCGGCGCTGAACGCCGTAAGGCTCGAACACGTCGGAGATGTTGTCCGAGCAGTTGATATGTCCGGGAAAGCCGCGCTCCTCATACCCGCGCGCGGTGCAGGCGAGGGCGAAGGTGTCGTGCCGCCCGACCGTGTCCTGACGCACCTGCAGAAGCGGTTTGATGTCCTGATCGAAGAACTTGTCGGCCAGCCCCGGCAGCGGATAGGCGCTGCGCGACATGGTGCGGGACACGGTCGAATCGATATACCGCTCCACCCCGGCGTCCAGAGCGCTGGCGCGCATCGCCATGAAGTCGGAGCATTGCCGCCCCTCCACGTCGATGATCTGGACGAACTGGCCCTGCTTCAACTCGTAAGCGCGGGCCGTGGCCCGGTCGACGCGGAACTCGTCGACGACTTTCCCCAACGGCTCCGGCAGCCGAATGTCGGAGGTCGCGCCGGCCGGCGGCGTCACCTCCACCGTGAAACGCCCGCCGCCGCCGTTCGCGACATAGTCCGGATCGGCGGGGACGAAGGCGAAGAGCTCCAGGTCTTCTAGCGCGCGGGTCACGAACACCTCGCCCGGATCGGTCTCTCCGTCGAATAGCGCCGTTGCGCGCCCGTCCGCGAGACGGGCGTCGCGGCTCGCCGCTTTCGCCTCCATCATCCGCGCATCGAAGACCAATGCGTCGATGGCGGCGCTCCCGGCGTCCGCCAGATCGAGACCGTCGGTTGAGAAGCATCGTCCCGCGTCCGTCAGCGCAGTGACGTTCATCGACGTCCCGCCATCGACATTGGTGACGGAGATCAGCGACCCCGCCGCGACAGGCAGTCGTTTCGCTTCGCCCCAGGCGACGTCTATCCGAAGGCTCCCGGAGCTGGTCAGCCCCCGGTAGCGGCGGCGGTCCAATCCCGCCCTATCCCATTCGGTCAGCACGTTTCGCGCTCTCCATTCGCGGCGACGTCGCGCTTTCAACCGACCCGAAAACTGGCCAAGTCGCCTGAACCGCAGTATGTAACCGGTTACATCTATCGCTTCGCCGCCATACGGCGTCAAGCGATAGTATAGCGTGCTTTCAACCGGAGCCCTTCAGTGACGCGCAAAGTCGGTCGAATTCGGGACGTCGCGCGCGAAGCCGGGCTGTCGACGGCGACGATCTCCCGCGTCATGAACGGAGCCGGGAACGTCTCGCCCGAGACGCGCAAACGGGTGCTCGACGCCTGTTCGAAGCTGAATTACCTGCCCCACCCCGCCGCGCGGGCCCTGTCCACTGCGAAAACCAGAACCATTGCGGCGATCATCCCGACCATCGAGCACTCGATCTACGCGAAATACATCGCCGCGATCGAGCAGGTTCTGGCGGATCGGGGATACTCCCTCGTGCTCGCCATTTCGGGCGCCGATGAGGAAAGCGAGTTGCAGGATGCGCGGAAGCTTCTCGGGATGGGCGCGCAGGCGTTCATTCTGAGCGGCGGCGCCCACAGCCCCGATCTGGTCGCGCTCTTAGGAGAGCGCGGCGTTCCTTTCGTCTTCACCTCGATATGGGACGCGGACAGCGACGCCCCCATCGTCGGCTATGACAACGGGGCGCTGGCGGCGCGAGCGGTCGCCTATCTTGCGGGCAAGGGCCACCGGGACGTCGCTGTTCTGCACGGCCCGATCGCGGAGAGCGACCGGACCAGCGCGCGCCGTAGCGGCGCGATGGAGGCGGCGGGGGACGCCATGAACCTTCGCTTCATTGAAACGTCCCTCGACGTCGAAGGCGGGCGTCGGGCGGTCGAGACGCTGTTCGCGGAGCGGCGCGATGCGACCGCCATCCTTTGCTTTTCGGATATTCTCGCGCTTGGCGGGTACTTCGCCCTGACCCATCTCGGGCTCTCCGCCCCCGACGACGTGTCGATCATGGGCTTCGATAATCTGGACTGGTCCGCCAGCATCGTTCCGGGCTTGACGACCATCGACCTGCCCGCGCGCCTCATGGGCGCGAATGTCGGGGCGCAATTGGTCGACCACCTCGAAGAGGGCGCCCCGATCGTCTCGACCGAGCTTGACGGCGCCATCGTCGAACGGGGCTCCGTCGCAGCGTTGATCGCTTAGGCGCGGCTCCGCCATCTGGTGAGGTGCGATCGTCTCCGGCGTTAGCCTTCACCGACCATTGCGCGCGCATCGCCCTGCTGCTTCTTCGGCGCGAACGGCATCTTCGCGACCGTCGCTGCGCGCCGCCCTTCCCATGTGTCGACGGCGAGGCTGGTCCCCTCCTCCCCGAACGCCGCATCGACGAGGCCGATGGCGATGTTCTTCTCAAGGCCCGGCGACCAGGCGAGACTGGTGAGGCGACCCGCCGGGGCGCCGTCCGGCGTCTCCAGCGTCCAGACGTCTTCGTTCGAGCGGAGGGGATCGCCCGCCAAGACCAGACCGACGAGGCGGCGGGCCGGGGTCTCCTCCCGGAGGCGAGTGAGCGCGGCGCGCCCGATGAAATCCGCAGTCCCGTCCAACTCCACTAGACGATCCATTCCGACGTCGTAGGGGGTCTCATTAGGCGTCAGGTCGACGCCCCAGGAAAGAATGCCGCTTTCAATCCGCCGGATCTGGTTGACGCTGCCGGGGGCGACGCCCGCCCGCTCCCCCGCCGCCATGAGCGCATCGAAGAGGGCGTCGCCATAGGCGGCGTCCTGCAGGTAGATCTCGTAACCGAACTCACCGCTCCAGCCGGTGCGGGAGACGATCAGCTCCGTCCCCTGAAAGTCGACGCGGGTCAGCCAGTAATATTTCAGGTCGAGGATCGCGTCGCCGAAGAGGTTCGCCATCAGATGCGGCGACTTCGGCCCCTGCACCTGAATTGCCGAGACGTCGGCGTCGCGGATCGTCACGTCCATGCCCGCGTTGGTCGCAACGCCCTTGGTCCAAAGTTCAAGATCGCCATCGGAGGTGGAGAGCCAGAACCGGTCCTCCGCCAGTTTCAGGATGATCGGGTCGGACAGGACGCCCCCGTCTGGCGCGGTGATCAGGGCGTATTTACACTGATCGACCTTGCAGCGGCTCATGTCGCGCGGGGTGAGGTAGTTCACGAAATCGGCGGCGTCGGGGCCGGTGATCTCCACCTGCCGCTCGCCCATCACCGGCCAAATCGCTACGTCGCGGGTGACGCGCCAGTATTCGTCCACCGGGTCGGAGAAAACCCCGGAGATGTAGGTCCGGTTGTAGACCGAGAAGTTGCGGCAACCGTAGCGCCATGCGGCTTCGAAGAACGCGCCCTTGCGGATACGCGGCTGAAACGCGATCGCGGCGCCCTGATGCGGGCTCATCGGCATGGTTTCCTCCCCAGGATAATCGCGGCTCTGGCGGCCGCTATTCGGTTCGTTCGGGCGCTCCGCCATGCCGTAGCGAAAAGCGCGGAGTTATCGTTAGCGGCGGATTTTCGGATGGCAAAAGAAAAATGAGACCGGTTTCGCGGCGATGTGATCGGGCGCAAACGCGCCTCAGCGGGCGAGGCGCGCGCGGATCGACGGGGCGAGCGCCGCCGCGATGAGGCACCAGCCGAGGACGGCCTTGCCGTGATCGGAGAGCGTCTCGCGCCCCTGAAAGATCAGGAGCTGGGCGAGGTCCAGCGGATCGGGCGGCGTCTTCAGCACCCATTGGAGCGGCAGGTCGGGGATCAGGAAGCGGTAGTAGAGGTAGTAGACCTGCGGCGAGAGCCAGACGAAGAGCCACAGGAGCGCGACCGCGCCGATGAGGCGCAGCCAGAGCGGGCGGGAGCGATATCCGCGCCAAACGACGGCGATCAGCCCAAGCGCCATGCCTGAACTGAGGAAGAGAAGGCCGATCCGCCCGACAAGCGTCAGATCGAAGAAGGAATCGCTGTCGTACATGGGTCGGCTTCAGGAAGACGACGGCCCGGACGGAAAGCCGAGGGAGAGGCGGCTTTCCGTCCGGCCGGCGCCGCTACGCTCAGTTGAGCGGCGCGACGGCGAGGATGACGGAGAACTGCTCGCAGTAGATGTAGAGCTCGTCATACTGATCGGTGTCGATCCCGGCGGGCACCTCAAAGGACGCAGCGCCCTGCTTCACGGTCAGCGCGTCATGGATCTTGGAGCCCTTGGCGTAGCTTTCGCCGCTGCCGAAGCCGATCTTGATGTCCGGCGGGTTCTTCGAGGGGTCGAAGACGTAGTCGTCGGCGAAGCTCACCTTGGTCGCGCCGTTCGCCTTCGTAACGGAGACGGAACCGGCGACCTTGTAGCCCCGGCGCCCGGAGAGGGATCCCGTGCGGGATTTCTCTCCCGCAAGGCTCGGGGATGCGCCCAGCGCGGCGGCGGCGGCGACGAAACCGGCGAGACCGGCGAACTGGCGACGAGAGATATCCATAGGATTTTCCTTTTCCCTGCTAAGTCATCGCCAATCTAAGAACGCGGATCGACGCCCGCAGCGAATGCGTCAGGGGATCAACGCGTCGTGATCTTCGATCACGCCAGCGTGCGCGAAAGGCCGCCCGTATCGGCTCTGATCGCCGCTTCGCCGCGCATGACGACGACGCCGGAGCCGCCGACCTTAACGCCTTCGATGTCATCGGCGCGCCCGATCACCTCGACCTCCGCCCGGCCGGGCCGTCCGAGGCCGTGACCCTGTTCGGCGGTGAAGCGCCGCCCGATCCAACCGTTCGCGAAGAGATAGGCCGCCATGCAGCCGGTGGCGGAGCCGGTGAACGGGTCCTCCGCCGGGAAGGGCGGGGGGAGAAGAAGACGCCCGAACGTGTCGCCGTCAGTCGCCCCCTCCGTCACGCAGAGGAACGGCTCTATGAAATCGGCGTCCTGCGCTTTCGTGTAGGCGGCGAGCGCCTCCACGTTCAGCTTCGCCGCGCGGATCGCCCCCATCGAGGCGAGGCGCGCGACGCAGAAGGGCGTGCCGCCGATGATGACGGTGGTCGGACGCCCGATCACGTCGGACGAAGCGAGCCCGTAGAGGGAGGCGATGTCCCCCGGCTCATATCCTCGCGCGAAGACCGGCTTGGGCTGGGTCATCGTCACAAGAGGTGGCCGCCCATCGCGCGCCGTCACCTCGATCTCCATAACGCCGCCGCCGACTTCCAGCGTGAAGGTCGCTGGCGCTTCGATCGCACCGGCGTCGAGGAGCGCCGTCACCGTCGCAACGGTGGGATGGCCCGCCAGCGGAATCTCGCCGGTCGGCATGTAGTAACGAGCGCCGAAATCGGCCTTGTCGGAGGCGACGAGGAAGGAGCATTCCACGAGCCCGGTCTCGCGAGTGTAAGCGATCCGCTCTTCGACGCTCAGATCATCTGCGTCGAAGACGACAGCGCAGGGGTTTCCGCCGAAACGGGTTTCGGTGAAGGCGTCGACCCAGGTGAAGCGCTTCACGAGTTTCCGGCTTCCTCGATTTTCTCGTGCAGGTCTTCGATCTCGGCCGGCATGTACTTCTCGTCATGCTTGGCGAGGACTTCCTCCGCCACGAAGACGCCGTCGACGAGGCGCCCGTCCGCGACCGCGCCTTGCCCTTCTTTGACGAGGTCCGGCATCACGCCGACGAAGCGGATCTCCAGCTCGTTCTCGAAATCGGTGACGCGGAAGACGTTCTCCGGTCCCTTCTGCATGGACCCCTGAACGACCATCCCGCCGACGCGGAGACGCTGCGATTCCGACGGCGGATCGGCGGCGATTTCGGTGGGGGTGCGGAAGAATGCGATCGTGTCCTGAAAGGCGGTGGAGATCAGCACCGCCGCGCCGGTCATCAGAACCGCGCCCACGCCGATCAGCGTCATCCGCCGTTTCTTTCGGGTCATCGCCATCAGGTCATCCCCTGCAACGTTTCAACCATGTCGCGCCCCCGCTCCGCCTTGCGCCGCCGCATGGCGAGGAGCGCCGCGTTCACTTCCGCGCCGAAGATAACCGCGGCGCCGGTGAGATAAAAGAAGAGGAGCGTCACAATGACGCCCGCGAAAGCCCCATAAGTCACAGCGTAGTCCGGCGCATAGGCGAGATAGACCGAAAACCCGAACGCGCAGAGCATCCAGAGCGCGGTGGAGACGAGGATGCCCGGAATGACGAAGCGCGACTTCAGCGCACGGCTCGGCAGCCATCGGTTCAGGATCAGCATGAAGATCGCGAAGACGATCAGCCCGAAGAGGTAGCGCAGCGCGTCGGTGCCGATCGGCGCTTGAAAGCCGGTGTACTGCTCCGCCAGCCGGAGGGCGAGCGGCGCGAGGATGATGATGAAGCCGAGCGCGGCGAAGGTGACGCCCGCCAGGAAGACGAAGCCGATGGCGATCGCGCGGCGCAGGAAGAAGTTCGCCGGCTGCTCGCTGTCATAGGCCCTGTCGAAGGCGATCCGCACCGCCTCCACCGCGTTGGACGCGATCCAGAGCGCGGCGAGGGCGGAGAAGGTCAGGACGCCGCCCCGCGACTTGCCGATCACGTCCTCCAGCACCGGCGCGATGGTTTGCGCGATGTGCTGCGGGGCGAGGTTGAAGAGCTCGTCGATGATCGCTTGCGTGTTGTCGGGTCCGATCAGGACGCCAGCGAGGGCGGACATGAAAATCGCAAAGGGGAAAAGCGACAGGAAGACGGTGTAGGCGATGTATCCCGCCATCGCCGTGCCGTCGTCGCGGTTGAACCGGCGGTAGGCAGAGCGCGCGACGCGGACAGCCGCCCATGTGCGCCTTCCGAGCTGTTTGGCGGCCCGTTTCGACATGTCAGCGGCGCTCCCGATAGACGTCGGAGCGATGGCCGATTTTTAGGACGATGATGGTCACGACCCTATCCTCAATACGCGTCAGCAGACGATAGTCGCCAACGCGATACCTCCATACGCCGCGATAGTCCGTTCCGGTGAGCGGTTTTCCAAGGTCGCGTGGATCGTCAGCCGGAATGAGACGTTCGTCTATGAACCTTGCGATGCGCATTCTTGAGGTCTTGTCGAGCATGTCGAAAGCGCGCTGCGCCTGCCGCTCGAACTCAATCTTCCAGCTCAAGCCCGCGCTTCACTTGTTCCCACCGGACCGTCTCCGTCCGCCCGGCCTTGATGTCCTCGAGCACCTTTTCGGCGTAATAGATGTCTTCGAGATCCTCGAGCTTCTCGATGATCGCCTCGCGTACGTAGTAGCTCTTCGTCCGGCCGGTGGCTTTCGCCAACTCGTCCAGACGGCGCTCGAGTTCTTCCGGCAGTCGGACGGCGAGCATCGCGTTTCTCCTTAGAACGCATGACACGTATAACATGTCATACGTCGATTTTCAATTACGGGAAGAGCGGCGCCGCCTCCAGCCCAGTCGTTTCGGCCACACCGAGCGCGATGTTGGCGCACTGGATCGCCTGACCGGAGGCGCCCTTCACCAGATTGTCGAGGACGGAGATGATGATCGTCCGCCCCGGCTGGCGGTCGGCGAAAACCGCGATCCGGTTGAGATTAGAGCCGCGCACGTGCCGCGTCTCCGGCGCGGGCGACCCCATCGGCAGGACGTGGACGAAGGGTTCGCCCTCGAACTGCGCAGCGAGCGTCCGATGAACCGCCTCCGGCTCGCCATGCACGTAAATGGTGGCGAGGATGCCCCGGTTCATAGGCGCGAGATGAGGGGTGAAGGAGACGCGCACCTCCCGCCCCGCCGCCTTCGACAGCTCCTGATCGAACTCGGCGGTATGGCGGTGGGAGGCGATGCCGTAGGCGTCGATCCCCTCCGTCACCTCGGAGAAGAGCTTGCGCTCCGATGGGGACCGCCCGGCGCCGGTTATGCCCGTCTTGGAATCGATGATGATATGATCGGGGTCGATCACGCCCGCCCCGCAAAGCGGATAGAGCGGCAGAAGAGCGTTCACCGCGAAACATCCCGTCCCGGCGATGATCCGGGCGGTCTTCATCTCTTCCCGATAGAACTCGGGGATGCCGTAGACGGCTTCCTTCTGCAGCTCCGGCGCGAGATGCTCATGGCCGTACCATTTGGCGTATTCGTCCACGTCCCGAAGCCGGAAATCGGCGGAGACGTCGATCACCTTGATCCGCTCCGGCACTTCCAGAACCACTTGATGAGCCTGCGCGTGCGGCATACCGCAGAAAGCGATGTCGACCGCGTCCCAATCGACCTCCGCCAGCGTCGTCAGCCGGGGCAGACCGAGATGTGCGAGGTGGCGGTAAACCTCCCCCAGCTCCATCCCCGCCTTTCGATCGGCGGTCAGCGCGACCACTTCGATCGCGGGATGGGTGTGGATCAGGCGGATCAGCTCCGCCCCGGTGTAACCGGATGCGCCGAGGATGGCGGCTTTATAGGTCTTGGTCATGTCATGTGCTCACATCGCTGCGCCGCTCCGTTAGCGCGGGCGGGCGCGTTTCGCCAGAGGTAGGAGAGGTCTTCAGGCGGCTAAGACGCCTTCAGGCGGCGCGACGTCGTCGCTTTCGCTCCCGCTCCGCCGGGTCGAGCGGATGGCGGCGGTTGGCGAGCACCGGATCCCAGTCCTTGCCGTATGAGAGGCGGGGCATCGGCTCCGGCGACAGACGATAGGTCTTGTCGCGCAGGAGATCCATCAGCGCGGCGCTGTCGGAGGCGAGGGCGTCGATCTCATCCCGCGAAATCGGTTTCCCAATGGTCGCCTTCACGTCGCCGCCGACCCGCTTGCCGAACTCCTTGATCAGGAGCGCGACGCGCAGCGTGTCGTGGACATGACTGGCGATCTGGAAGAGGCGGCTGTTGGCCCCGTGGAAGTAGATCGGCACGACGACAGCGTCCGACCGCGCCACCAGCCGCGCGGTGAAGGACCGCCAGACCGGATCGCGCGGCTCCCCGAACGGACGGCGGGCGGTGGAGACGGTCCCGCCGGGGAAAATCCCGACCGTGCCGCCGTCGGCGAGGAAGCTCAGCGCTTCCCGCCGGGTCTCCAGATTGATCTTGCGGGCGGCTTTGCTGTCTTCGAAGTCGATCGGCAGAATGATCCGCGAGAGCTCCTCCGACCGGTGGAAAACGTTGTTGGCGACGATCCGGAAATCGCCCCGCGTCTCGGAGAGAATGCGCCCCAGCGCCATGCCGTCGAGAATGCCGTACGGGTGGTTGGCGACGACGATCAGCGGCTTGTCGGCGGGGATGTTTTCAATCCCCTCCACATCGACGTTGAGCTTGTAGCGCTCCGTCATCACTTCCCAGAAATCGCGCCCGGCGGAGACTTCTTTCTCATAGCCGAGCGCCATGCGGATCAGCCCGATCCGTCCCGTCAGATTCTCGATGGCGCGAATGACGACCTTGCCCGCGCGCGACTTGGCGCTGAAGGCGTAGGAGATCTCCCGGGGCGCGTCGCCCTTGGGTTCCGGCAGGTTCGTCATGGGCGTTAGATATGAAATCGACGGGCGTTAGGGAAGTGAAACTCGCCGCGAAGCACGCCGAGGCATAGGCCGGATTGTCGCGAATATGGCGCTCGCGCCACATGAAGGATTTTGCATGCCGCCACGGCGGAGACGAAAAAGGCCCGCGAAAACGGCGGGCCTTCTCCACATTCGAATGATCGCGAAGATCAGCGCTTGGAGAACTGGAAGCTCCGGCGCGCTTTCCGCTTACCGTATTTCTTACGCTCGACCACGCGGCTGTCGCGGGTGAGGAAGCCAGCCGCTTTCAACGCCGGACGGAGGGTCGGATCATAGAGCGAGAGCGCCTTGGAGATGCCGTGCTTCACCGCGCCCGCCTGCCCGGACAGGCCGCCGCCCTTCACCGTCGCCATCACGTCGAACTGGCCTTCGACATTGGCCACCTCGAACGCCTGGTTCAGGACCATGCGCAGAACCGGACGGGCGAAATAGGTGGTGATGTCGCGGCCGTTGACCGTAACCTTGCCTGAGCCCGGCTTCACCCAGACGCGGGCGACCGCATCTTTCCGCTTGCCGGTCGCGTAGGAGCGGCCGAGCTCGTCGCGAACGGGCTCGCGGGGGGCTGCGGTTTCAACGACCGCGGCCAGCTCCACGTCGGAGCCTTCGACGGCGTCTTTGAGATCGTCGAGCGATTTGATTTCTTCAGCCATCGTCATGCGCTCCGGGTGTTCTTCTTGTTCATCGACTTGACGTCGAGGACTTCGGGGCTCTGCGCCTCATGGGGATGCTCCGCGCCGGCGTAGACCCGCAGGTTGCCGAGCTGCTTCCGCGTCAGCGGGCCGCCGGGCATCATCCGCGCCACGGCTTTCTCGACAACGCGCTCGGGATGCGCGCCTTCGAGGATCTGACCCGCCGTGCGGGACTTGATGCCGCCCGGATGGCCCGTGTGCCAGTAGTAGGTCTTGTCGGCGCGCTTGTTGCCCGTCATCTGCACCTTGCCGGCGTTGATGACGATGACGTTGTCGCCCATGTCCATATGCGGAGTGAAGGTCGCCTTGTGCTTGCCGCGCAGGCGCATGGCGATGATCGAGGCGAGACGGCCGAGCACGACGCCTTCGGCGTCGACGATCAGCCATTTCTTCTCGATATCCGCCGGTTTGGCGCTGTAGGTTTTCATGTGTCGTCCGTTTTCATGCGTTAGTTGCGCCGAGACGGACCCCGACGCGAAACCGATGGCGCGTTCTAGCGATTCACGAGTGCAAGTCAACGGCGGCAGCGCCTAAAAATACGCGCAAAATCAGAGGCTTAAAAATTAGGTTTCTGAATACCCCACATCTTCACTGCGCGCGCAGGCTCAACTCCCACCTCAGCCCAAGGGAAAATGCGCTCGTCGCCCATGACGCGGGAACGCCCGCAACAGCCAGTCTCGCCGCCGCCCAGTTATTGCATGTTCTGAACAAGGTGTAGGCGCCTTGAGCGGCGTAGAACCGCGCATAGCCGTAGAGACCCGGCCCAAGGTCGCGCAGAACTCCGCCGCGCGCGGCGAAATCGCGGGCGACGGCGATGGCGAGGCGGCTGAACCCCTCCTCCGACAGTGTCAGTGAAAGCACGGCGCTTTCCGGAAAAGCCGTCTTCGGCGCGCCGAGGCCGGGATAGACGTGGAGGACGGTAGAGGTGGGCAGCAAGAGCGAGCGGAGCCCCGTCAGGATCGGCATGTCCAACGGCCCAGCGACGTCCGCTTGATAGAACGCTTCGTCGCCCCACCCGATCTCCACCCAGTCGCCCTCCCCCATGATCCGGGCGAGGGTCAGGAGCGTCGACGCCTCCTCCGTCAAGTCATCCGGCATCTGGAGGGCGACGGCGAGGATGTCGCTCGTCTTCAGGACAAGGCCGGTATGCCAGCCATGATCGGCGACGTGGATCTCAAAGACAGGCGCGTCAGCGGCGGGCGGGTAGAGCGCGGGATCGCCATCCTCCAGAGTGAAGCCGATAAGGGCCGCGAGCAGCCCGAGCGCGATCAGGCTATTTCGGAGGAATCGCATAGGTGAGGGTCGCGTGCGCGATGGGCCGCGCCTCCCCCTCCGAATAGAGCGTCACGTCGCCGGTGGCGAGGAGCTTGCCGAGCTTCAGGATGCGCGCCTCCGCAATGATGTCCTTCAGGGCGGGTTTGTTCAGGAAGTTGATGGAGGCGTTGGTGGTGACCGTCAGCGGCACCTTCCCGATCATCCCCATCAGCGCGATGTAGAAGGCGCAGTCCACGGCGCCGAACATGGAGGGGCCGGAGACCGTGCCGCCGGGGCGAATGTCCCGCTCATCGACTTTCTGGCGCACCCGCGCGCTCATCGGGGCGAGCTCCAGCACCTCGAACCGGCCCCGAACGGCGGCGAACACCTCATCGACATAGGCGGTCGCCTCCGCCGCCGACATGACCGGTTCGCGCTCGATATCTTTCGCCGCCATGGGCGCGTCCTCTCTTTCGCAGCATCCGCTTCCGTGATTCATTAGCGCTGAACCTGACCGAAGCGCCAGCCGCAGAGGACCTGTCATGCGTCGTTTCTCCCTCGCGCTCGCGCTCGCCGCGCCCGCTTTTTTCGCCCCCCTCGCCTCCGCCGAGACCATTCGGATGACGGAGGGCGGAACGACGGCGGAAATCGTCCTCTCGGACGCGGCCGCCGCCTATCCGACCTTCGCGCTCTTTCTGCGCGACGACGCGGAGGCCGCCGTCTTCGATCTGGCGGCGGAGGGGGCGCGGACCGTGACCGTGCGCGATCGCGCCACTGTCGCGGGCGAACGCTTCACCTCTATCCGGCGTGAGGTGGAGGCCGACCTCGGCGCCGCTTCCGCCTATCGCCAGATCGACGCGCTGACCTGGGACCGGGAGGCGCAGGATTTCGTGCGGCTCGACGCCTTCTTCGACGCCGGGGCGAGCCGCGACGAAGCGCTGATCGCGATCTCCCACCATGTGCGCGAAGCGATCAAGGCGCTGGTCTGGGGCGGCGCGGTGGACGGGGTCTATCAGCCGCTCGTCCTGCAGGCGACGAACCCGGACCCGGCGGTGCTCGCGAACTTCACCCTCGGCCGGAGCGGTCTGACCTTCCACTACAGCCCCCGAGAGATCGCGCCGCTGGCGAAGGGCGCGCCGTCCATTTCGGTCCCGCGCGCCGTCTTCGAAGCCTTCCTCAATGCAGCGGGCCGCGAGGCGTTTCGGTAAACTCAGGAGCTCCAGGCCGACGCACATGTTTGCGCGCCTGCGGCGCGCGGTGGCGGCTCATGACCGCTTCGCGGTCCGGTTCGCCGCCAGCGCTCCACTACCAACGGCGCACGAGGGGGAAACGCCGGTGTTTGAGTATTTTGAGAAGAATGAAGATGGGGCGCTCCGCCCAGCTTCACTCTTCCGAAAATACTCCCGCCGGAGGCGAAAGGCGTTTTGGAACGAAACGCCACGCCTGAGGAGGAGAAGACCGCGCCCCGCGCGGTCGACGACGACGAGGTGAAAGTCTTCGCGCGTCAGCGCGTCCGCTTAGGGAGCCGCGGAGACAGTCTGGAGCGAGCCTACGCCATCGGCGTCATGATCTCGCGCTCCTCGCCTTCCCGCACGGCGGTGTAGAAGCAGCTCCGCCGTTTGGTGTGGCAGGCCGGTCCCTCCTGCCGGACGAGGAGAAGCAGGCAATCGCGGTCGCAGTCGACGCGCATTTCCGTCAGGTGCTGGACGTGACCGGAGGTGTCCCCCTTGCGCCAGAACGCCTGACGCGAGCGGGACCAGTAAGTGACGCGGCCCGTCGCCAGCGTCTCCGCCACCGTCTCCGCGTTCATCCAGGCCATCATCAGCACGTCGCCGTTGGCGTCGTCCTGCGCGATCGCCGGGATCAGGCCCGCGTCGTTGAATTTCAGGGTGGTGGGATCGAATGCCGCCATGTCCGGCCCTTTCCGGTTCCGTCTTCGGGGGCTACTTATCGGAGGAGATAGGAGATGCCCATGTCCGACGGCGATCTGATCCAGCTTTATTCCAAGCGCATTCTCGCGCTGGCGGCGGCGATTCCGCTCACGAAGCCGCTCGCGGCCCCGATGGGCGCGGCGAAGAAGCGCTCGCCGCTTTGCGGCTCCACCGTCTCCGTTCAGGTGGACGTTGCGGAGGGACGCGTCTCCGGCTTCAGTCAGGACGTGAAAGCCTGCGCCCTCGGACAGGCCTCGGCCTCTGTTCTCGGATCGGTTATCGACGGGCTGTCGCGGGACGAGATCGCGGCGGGACGCGAAGCCCTTCGCGCGATGCTGAAGGACGGCGCGCCGCCCCCCGACGCACCCTTCGACGGGCTTGAGGTGCTGGAGCCCGCGAAAGACTACAAGAACCGTCACGCCTCAATCCTTCTCGCGTGGGACGCGACGCTCGCGGCGATGGAGGAGGCGGAGGCGAAAGCCGCCGTTTGAGCGTCGGCCTGGGCGCCTACGCCTGCGCCGACGTCTGCAGCCAGTTGATGTAGAGACGTTCCGCCATCGTGTTGAAGTCCTTCATCCCCGCCGCGACGTCGGCGGCGAGGCGATCGACCGCCCCTTCGCCCATCGCATTCTCCAGAGCGCCCGCGTATTCCGGGATCGCGGCCCAGTTGGCGACAGTGTCGGGCTCAACCTCGATATGGAACTGCGCGGAATAGGCGCGCGTGCCCCATTTCATCGCCTGCACTGCGCAGGCCGGAGAGGTCGCAAGGCACTGGGCGCCGGCGGGCATCTTCTTCACCTCAGCGGAGTGCCACTGGAGTGATGGGAACACCTCCGGCAGCCCGTCGAAGAAAACGCCGTCGGCGCCGAACTCGGTGAGCTGCACGTCCATCACGCCGATCTCCGGCGTCTCGGAGGGGCCGACCTCGCCGCCGAGCGCTTCGGCGAGCAGCTGGTGGCCGAGGCAAAGGCCGAGAAAGGGCAGGCCCCGCTCCTCCACCGCCTCGCGGATGAATGCTTTCTCGTCCTTTAGCCAGGGATGGGCTTCCTCCTGCCAGACGTCCATCGGGCCGCCCATGACCCAGAGGCCCTCATAGCCGTCGAGCGACGGCAAGGGTTCGCCCTGATCCAGCTCCACCGCGTCATAGTTATGGCCGTCTTCGGCCAGGAACTGGCGGAAGACGCCGGGATGTTCGACGTCGGCGTGCTGGAGAACGAGGAGTTTCATCTGCGGTCCCGAAAGAGAGGCGGCGCCGAAACAATCCGGCGCCGCTGATAATCAGATCTGGTCGACGAGCGCTTCGCCGAGGGAGCAAACAGCTTCGCCCGGGCTATCCTCGACATTCAGCACCTTCACCACGCCGTCCTCGATGAACATCGAATAGCGCTTGGAGCGGTCGATCAGCCCGACCGGCGGGGCGGAGAAATCGAGGCCCACCGCCTTGGTGAACGTGCTGTCCGCGTCCGCCATCATGCGGATGCCCGCGCCCTTGGCGCCGGTGGCCTCGCCCCATGCGTTCATCACGAACGGGTCGTTGACGGAGACGCAAATGATCTCGTCCACGCCCTTGCCCGCGAGCTCTTCGGCCGCGTTGACGAAGGAGGGGACGTGCTTCTGGTGGCAGGTCGGCGTGAAGGCGCCGGGCACGGCGAAAAGGGCGACCTTCTTGCCCGCCGTCAGCTCGGCGACGCTGACGCCGGCGGGGCCTTCGGCGCCCATTTCCACAAGGGTCGATTCGGGAAGTTTGTCTCCGACGGCGATGGGCATTGCGGCCTCCTTTAGCTGCGCCTTGGGTTGGCGCGAACTATAGGCCGCGATGCGCCGCTGTCGATCCGTTGGTTTCAGGCTTCAGCGACCAACCGCTCGAAACGGCGCTGCAATTCGGCCCGGTCGCGCCGCCCCTCCATGATCTCGACGACCCGGCCGTCGCCGTCCATCAGGACGAGCGTGACGTGGCCCGCGCCATGGGCGCTGGCGAAGGCGCGGCCCTTCTCGGTGCGGATGTTGGCGATGAGGAGGCACATCTCATCCCCCTTCATCGCATCCACGGCGGCGCGCGCTTCACGCTGGAGGGCGGTGCAGATCGGGCATTGCGGGTCATGAATCTGCACGACCTTCGGCGTGCCCTTCCCGATCCGGGTCAGGTCGTACTCCGCCGCCGCCGCCTCGTAATAGCTGAAGGCGAAATAGCCGCCGACCGCGAGACCGCCGAGGCCGATGGCGCGGTTGCGCATCTTCGCCAGAAACTCGCGGCGCGTCGCCTCGGGCGTCTCCGCCGCCGCTTTCGCCTCCGCCGCCTGCTTCGCCTTGCGCTTGTTCGGTTTCGCCATTGGTCAGCCCTCTCGTTCCGATAGGTGAAAACTACTCGTCCTGGCGGCGATTGGCCGTTAACAAGCGCGTGAACGGCGCGGGACGCCGCATTTCCCGGCATCTTTCTAATTCCCGCGCCAAAGCATAATGTCCGCGCGCCCCTCAGGGGCCGCCCGACACGGAGGAAAGCCAGATGCCCGAGTATCGCTCCCGCACGACGACCCACGGCCGCAACATGGCCGGCGCCCGCGCCCTGTGGCGCGCGACCGGCATGCAGGACAGCCAGTTCGGCAAGCCGATCATCGCGATCGCCAACTCCTTCACCCAGTTCGTGCCGGGCCATGTGCATCTGAAGGACCTCGGCCAGCTCGTCGCGCGGGAGATCGAGAAAGCGGGCGGCGTCGCGAAGGAATTCAACACGATCGCCGTCGATGACGGCATCGCGATGGGCCATGACGGGATGCTCTATTCGCTCCCTTCCCGCGAGATCATCTCCGACGCGGTCGAATACATGTGCAATGCGCACTGCGCCGATGCGGTCGTCTGCATCTCCAATTGCGACAAGATCACGCCGGGCATGCTCAACGCCGCGATGCGCCTGAACATTCCCGCGATCTTCGTGAGCGGCGGGCCGATGGAGGCGGGCAAGGTCGTCCTCGACGGGGTGGAGCGGAAGGTCGACCTCGTCGACGCGATGATGAACGCGGTGAACCCGGACGTGTCGGAGGAGAACTCCGACGCGACCGAGGCCGCCGCGTGCCCGACCTGCGGCTCCTGCTCCGGCATGTTCACGGCGAACTCGATGAACTGCTTGACCGAAGCCCTGGGCCTCGCGCTCCCCGGCAACGGATCGACGCTGGCGACCCACGCCTATCGCGAGCAGCTCTTCCTTCAGGCGGCGCGCACCATCGTCGAGATCACCAAGCGGTATTATGAAGAGGACGACGACAGCGTCCTGCCCCGCAACATCGCCTCCTTCGAGAGCTTCGAGAACGCGATGACGCTGGACATTGCGATGGGCGGGTCAACCAACACGATCCTCCACCTTCTGGCGGCGGCGCGCGAAGGCGAGATCCCCTTCACCATGGACGATATCGACCGGCTGAGCCGGAAGGTGCCGCACCTCTCCAAACTCGCGCCCTCCACAAACGAATACCACATGGAGGACGTCCACCGCGCCGGCGGCATCATGCGCCTGATGGGCGAGCTGGACCGGCTCGGCCTGATCCACAACCAGCGCCCCACGGTCCATTCCAAGACCTATGAGGAAGCGCTCGAGAAGTGGGACATCATGCGCGACGTCTCGCCTGAGGTGGAGGAGTTCTACCGCGCGGCTCCCGGCGGCGTGCGGACGACGCAGGCCTTCAGTCAGTCCAACCTCTGGAAAGAGCTGGACCGCGATCAGGAAAACGGCTGCATCCGCTCCGGCGAGCACGCCCATAGCCAGGACGGCGGCCTCGCCGTACTCTACGGCAACATCGCCGAGGACGGCTGCATCGTAAAGACGGCGGGCGTCCCTGAAAACTGCCTGACCTTCAAGGGCAAGGCCCGCATCTTCGAGAGCCAGGACAGCGCCGTGCGCGGCATTCTCGGCAACCGGGTGGCGGAGGGAGACGTGGTCGTTATCCGCTACGAAGGCCCCAAGGGCGGACCGGGGATGCAGGAGATGCTATATCCGACTTCCTACCTGAAAGCAGTCGGCCTCGGTCAGAAATGCGCGCTGATCACCGACGGGCGGTTCTCCGGCGGCTCCTCCGGCCTCTCCATCGGGCATATCAGCCCCGAGGCTGCGCTCGGCGGCTCCATCGGGCTGATCGAGGAGGATGACGAGATCGAGATCTCCATCCCCAACCGCTCGCTTAACCTGAACGTGGAGCCCGGCGTCCTCGCCGCCCGCCGCAAGGCGATGGAGGCGAAGGGCGAGACAGCGTGGGAGCCGGAGGAGGAGCGCCCCCGCAAGGTCACCCCGGCGCTCCGCGTCTTCGCGACCTTCGCGACTTCGGCCTCCGAAGGGGCCTACCGCGACGTGGACGGCGTGCTGGCGAAGCAGAAGTCCAGCCTCGCCGCCGAGTGAACGATCAGGTCAGAGCGCTGATCCGAGAATATACAGGCGTCCGCGGCGACATCGCCGAGGACGCCGATTTGTTGGCCGACCTCGGCATTGACGGCGATGACTTCGTTGAGCTGATGGACCTCTACTCGGATCGCTTCAGCGTCTCCATGGACCGATACCTCTGGCGCTTTCATCACAGCGAGGAAGGCGTCGGCGCCGGAGGCCCCGCACTCGCGCTCGGCAGGATAGCAGTCACGCCGCTGATGCTCGCAGAATACGCGAAATGCGGTGAGTGGAGATTGGAGTATCCAGATCACCAAACGCCCGGGCGGCGATGGGACATGATCGGATCATGGGCGGCCCTCGCGCTGATACTCGCGGCGTTCATCTATTGGGAGATTTTCATTCGATGAGGAAAGGTCGGCGGTTCTTTGAGTTATCTAAACGCACCCGCGATCAGCGCTCATCCTCGCTCAACGGCAAATAGAGACTTGCGTCCGAGTGACGTGAAAAAAGGGCCGCGAAGGCGACTGACGTCGTCTCGCGGCCCGAGCGCCCCGAATACGCCGGGGTGAGAGAGATCGGAAGCAGTCGCAGAACGCCCGCGAAGACTGTCCGATGCAGCCTTCGCGGGCGTCGCGGCGCGGCCGCCCCCTAACTCGCTTACGCCGCGCGACGCCGATAGGTTTCAGCTTCGAGTGACGAATTTTATCCCTCGCCTGATCGGTGCTGAGTTGAGATAGTCCCCCCATGAGCCCCGAACCCGATCTCTCGGCCCTTCTCGCCGCGACCGCCAAACGAGACCGCGCGGCCTTTCAGGCGATTTACGCCGCGCACTCTTCGAAACTATTCGCGGTTACTCTCCGAATATGCCGTGACCGGGCGATCGCGGAGGACGCCCTGCAGGATGCGTTTGTGGAGATCTGGCGAAAAGCGGAGGGGTTCGACCCGGCGCGCGGCAAGGCGGGCGCCTGGATGGCGGCGATCGCGCGCAACCGCGCGATCGACCAGATCCGGCGGCGCGGGCGCGGTCCCGCCTTCGGGTCGGGCGGAGACGATGACGACGACGCGATGGCGGCGCTGCCCGACCTCAGCGCGCCGCGCGACGGCGGGGCGGAGATGATCGCGCTGGCGCAATGCCTCGACCGGCTGGAGCCCCGCGACAAGGAAATGGTGCTGCTGGCCTATTACGAGGGCTACAGCCGCGAAGACCTCTCGGCGCGCTACGACGCGCCGGTGAACACCATCAAGACCTGGCTCCGGCGCGGCCTCATCGCGCTTCGGGGCTGTTTGGAGACCGGATGAGCGAAGATCGTAACCTCGATGCGGCGGAACGCGCCCTCGGCCTCGACCCGAAGGGGTTCGAGAGCGCGGACGACGCGGCGCTGACCGCGGCGTGGGAAGAACGCCTCGCCCCGCTCGCCGAACAGCTGGAGCCGGTAGAGCCGCCGGAGGGGCTCTGGACCCGTATCGAAGCCGCCATCGCGCCGAGCAACCTGAGCGCCGACGTCGTGGAGCTCGCCGCCTACAAGAAGCGCGCCACGACTTGGCGCACGATCGCCGCCTTCGCGACGGCGGCGGCGGCGGCGATGGCGCTCTTCATCTTCGTGCCGACGAGCACGGTCGCGCCGACGCCGGAAGCGCAGAAATACGTGGCCGTCGTCACCCATGACCAGAACGGCCAAGCCGGGCTGATCATCGAGATCGAGCCCTCGACGGGCCGCGCCACGGTCATTCCGGTGACGGCGCCGCCCACCGGTCAGTCCTACGAGATGTGGACGATCCCGACCGGAGAGACCGCGCCAGTCTCCCTCGGCCTTTTGCCGCAGAACGCGGTGGCGCGGACGAATTTCGTCGCCGATGTGGACCAGATCTTCGCCATCAGCCTGGAGCCCGCGGGCGGCTCCCCCACCGGTCAGCCGACGCAGCCGCTCTACCATGGGCGCGTAGTGCGGGTGGATTGATCGATCGGTAGGGTGGGTGACAATCCACCATCCCAGCTCGCCGCAGCGCGCTGAGGGCCGCGCCCTCCCTCGGGTGGGCGCTCCAGATCTTGCCGTATCGCGCTTTATGGTTCCACAAACATCCAACCGACTCGCAACTTGAAGCGTTGCAAAAGCGCCCTCCCATGGGAGAGGGAGGGCGCGGCCCGTGCTAGTCACACGGGCCGGTGGCGCTGCTGGGCAAAGGTAATCGCCTAATCACAAAAACCGGCGCAGGGCTGCCGGCGCAGAGAACCCGCCTTACCCTCGCCCCATGCTCACCCGCCGCCTCTTCGCCGGAACCCTCGCCGCCGCCGCCATCGCCCGGCCCGCTCGGGCTTCAGCCCTCAACGATGACTTCCGCGCGCTCCTCGGCGAAGACGACGACGCCTACTTCGCCGCCATCGCCCGCCTGCGCGCGCGCGGCGGCGCCGACCTCGCCCCCGCGCTCATTATCTGCGCGCGCTTCGCCAAATGGCATGACGAGCCGATCTTCGACCTCCTCTCCAAGATCACCGGGGCCGATCATCGTTCGTGGTTCGACTGGATGATCTGGCAACAGCGGAACCCGGACCTCCGCCCCCACCCCGGCTATGTCGATTTCAAGCGGGAGGTGTTCTACAGGCTCGACCCCCGCTTCGCCCGCTTCATTGGCGAAGGGCGGCTGGAAAACGCCCGTATCCGGTTCGAGGAAGTCACCTGGGGCGGCGTGCGCGTCGACGGAATCGAGGCGCTGAACGCGCCGAAGATGGTCCGCGCGATAGACGCCGACTTCATGCTCGGCTCCGATCCCGTCCTCGGGATCGAGGTGAACGGCGACGCCCGCGCCTACCCCCTTCGCCTGATGGCCTGGCACGAGATGGTCAACGATACGGTGGGGGGCGAGGCGATCGCCCTTCCCTTCTGCACCCTCTGCGGCGCCGGCGTTCCCTATCGCGCGAAGGTCGACGATGGCGCGCCGCTGCGCTTCGGCACTTCCGGGCTGCTCTATCGCGCCAACAAACTGATGTGGGACGACCGGACGGAGAGCCTCTGGAACCAGTTCAACGGTGAGCCGGTGATCGGTCCGCTCGTCGGCTCAGGCCTGAAACTGGAGGCGCTACCGCTTGTGATGGAGCCGTGGGTGAGGTGGAGAGAGCGTCACCCCGAAACCCTCGTCCTCAGCCTCGATACCGGCAAGCCCTTCAACTACGGCTCCGGCTACGTCTACGACCGTTATATCCGCACCGACGCGCAGATCTTCCCGGTCGCGCATGAGGGGGAGCGGCTGCGCTCAAAGGACTTCGTTTTCGGCGTGAAGACCCTCGGCGGCGCCCGCGCGTGGCCGGTGACGGCGTTCGAGGGCGGGCGGGCGATCAACGACGCCGTCGGCGCGCTGAACCTCGTCCTGATCGGCGACCGGCTGGGGGAGACGGTGCGCGCCTATGATCGCGGCGACCGGACGTTCCAGATGCGCGACGGGCGCGTCTTCGCCGACGGCGCCGAATGGCGCGTGACAGAGGACGCGCTGATCGCGCCGAGCGGCGCCCGCGCCCCGCGGGTTGCTGGGCGAACGGCCTACTGGTTCGCATGGAGCAGCTTCGAAGGTCCGGGCGCTTCGCTCTGGAATGACCGGTGAGGCGGGTTGGCGCCGCCTCATCCTTCGTCTCCATCGCGGTCCCTCAATAGAACGATATCGCCCGTTCGCGCCTGAAAGCGCTGGGCGCGCGGGACGACGTCCGGCGTAGAGGCGCGTTGCGGCTCACCTCAGAACCCACCACCTCAGTCGACGGCGGGTCGGCCATGCGGCGTCTATTCAATCAGTAACCGCTCGAAGCGTTCATTAGTCAGGGCGTAGGCGACGATCCCGTCCTCCTCCTCCGCCCGCTTGCGATAGAAGGCGCGGGCGCGCTCGTTGGTCCGATAGGCCGTCCACCAGACGTAAATCCCGCCCGCCGCCTTCGTCGCCCGCGCGACCTCCCGCAGGAGGCCCTCGCCCACGCCTGACGCGCGCGCCGCCTCCCGAACGTAAAGGTCGGCGAGGTAGGACCCGCGCGCGGCGTAAGACGACTCGTATCCAAAGTGCCAAAACGCGTAGCCGATGGGCGCGCCGTCCCGCGCGGCTATCAGGCAGTCGACGGGCGCGTCGGGCGCGATGACGTCCGCCAGCGCCTTCGCGACGGTGAAGTGGCCGCGCTCATCGCCCTCATGCAGCGTCAACTCGTCAACCATCTGAACCAGCGCCTCAGCGTCGGCTTCCGTCGGCTTTCGGTAGGTGATGCTGTCGTTCATCAGCGTTCTCCCGCACTTCCCCGAAAGGTTACGGGCAGGATCGTGCACAGTCGACAGCTCGCGCTTGACGCGAGGGCCGCTGACCCGGAAGGTCGGGGAAAAGCACAACGGGGAAACGCCGCTTCATGAAGCTGACCGGTTCACGCACCATCGCCGCCGACCGCGAAACCGTCTGGGCCGCGCTCAACGATCCTGAAGTTCTGAAAGCCTGCATCAACGGCTGTCAGGAGCTTGAGAAGACCTCCGACACCAGCTTCGCCGCCACGGTGAAGCAGAAGGTCGGGCCGGTCTCCGCCACGTTCAAAGGCGAAGTGGAGCTGACCGACCTGAACCCGCCCGAAAGCTACCGGATCTCCGGCGAGGGCAAGGGCGGCGCGGCGGGCTTCGCCTCCGGCGGCGCCGATGTGAAATTAACCGAAGTCGAGGGCGGCACCGAGCTAGCCTACGACGTGGACGCCAAGGTCGGCGGCAAGATCGCCCAACTGGGCGCGCGCCTGATCGACGGGTTCGCCAAGAAGATGGCCGATCAGTTCTTCGAGACCTTTCAGAAGGTCGTCGAAGGAGACGATGACAAACCGGCGGAAGACGCGCCGGAAGAAGAAAAGAAATCCTGGCTCAAGCGGCTCACCGGGTAGATCGCCCGCATACCTGCTTGAAGTCGATCCAAGTACCAAGAAAGGGAGGAGATCGATGCCTTCAGTATCGATGAACGTAAACGGCCGGAGCGTGAGCGGCGACGTCGAGGGGCGCACCCTGCTCGTCGACTTCATCCGCCAGCACATCGGCCTCACCGGCACCCATGTCGGCTGCGACACCGGCCAGTGCGGCGCCTGCGTAGTGCACGTGAACGGCGATAGCGTGAAGGCCTGCAACATGCTCGCCGCAGCCGCCGACGGCTCCGAGGTCACCACCATCGAGGGCATGGCCAACGCCGACGGCACGCTCGGCGTCGTCCAGCAGGCGTTCCAGGATCATCACGGCCTTCAGTGCGGCTTCTGCACCCCCGGCATGGTGATGACCGCCGCGGACCTTTTGAACCGCAACGCCAACCCGACGGAGCAGGAGGTGCGCGAGTATCTCGAGGGCAACATCTGCCGCTGCACCGGCTACCACAACATCGTCAAAGCGATCCTCTCCGCCGCCGCAACCATGCGCGGCGAGCAGATCGCGGCGGAATAAGGGAGGAACGGGATATGCCTAAAGACAGCGGCATCGGCGCCAGCTCCAAGCGGCGCGAAGACGTCCGGTTCCTGACCGGAACCGGCAACTACACCGACGACATCAACATCGCCGGTCAGCATTACATGTACGTCCTGCGCTCCCAGGTGGCGCATGGGACGATCAACTCCATCGACACTTCGGCGGCGGCGTCCATGCCCGGCGTGCACGGCATTCTGACCGGCGACGACTTCGCCGAGGTCGGCGGCCTGCCCTGCGGCTGGCAGATCCATTCGCGCGACGGTGAGCCGATGAAAGAGCCGGCCCATCCCGTCCTCGCCCGCGGCAAGGTCCGCCATGTCGGCGACCCGATCGCGGCGGTGATCGCGACCTCGCTGGCCGAGGCGCGCGACGCGGCGGAGGCGATCGACGTCGATATCTCCGAGCTGCCCGCCGTGGTGGACATGAAGGCGGCGGTCTCCGGTTCGGCGGCCTCGGTGCATGAAGAGGCCCCCGACAACCTCTGCTACGACTGGGGCTTCGTCGAAGAGAACCGCGAGGCGGTGGACGAGGCGATCAAATCGGCCCACCACGTCACGACGCTCGAGCTGGTCAACAACCGCCTCGTCGCCAACCCGATGGAGCCGCGCGTCGCGATCGGCGACTTCAACCGGGCTTCGGGCGAATCGACGCTCTACACGACCTCCCAGAACCCCCATGTGATCCGTCTGCTGATGGGGGCCTTCGTCCTCGGCATTCCGGAGCACAAACTGCGCGTCGTCGCCCCCGATGTCGGCGGCGGGTTCGGCACAAAGATCTTCCATTATGCGGAGGAGGCGCTCTGCACCTTCGCGGCGAAGAAATACAACCTGCCGGTCAAGTGGACGTCCGACCGGTCGGAGGCGTTCATCACCGACGCCCATGGCCGCGATCACGTCACCAAGATCGAGCTGGCGCTGGATGAGAACGGCATGTTCCAGGCGATCCGCACGGATACGCTGGCGAATATGGGGGCGTATCTCTCCACCTTCGCGCCCTCGGTGCCGACCTGGCTGCACGGGACGCTGATGGCGGGCAACTACAAAACGCCGCTCGTCTACTGCAATGTGAAGGCCGTCTTCACCAACACGGTGGCGGTGGACGCCTATCGCGGCGCGGGTCGGCCCGAGGCGACCTTCCAGCTGGAGCGCGTGATCGACAAAGCGGCGCGCGAGATGGGGATCGACCCGGTGGAGATCCGCCGGCGCAACTTCATCGGCGCGGACGAGTTCCCGTATCAGACGCCCGTCGCCGTCGCCTACGACACCGGCGACTATCACGGCACGATGGACAAGCTGATCGAGATCGCCGACTTCGCGGGCTTCGCCGCCCGGAAGGCGGAGAGCGCGTCGCGCGGCAAGCTTCGCGGCCTCGGCGTGAACGCCTATATCGAGGCTTGCGGCATCGCGCCGTCGAACCTCGTCGGTCAGCTCGGCGCACGCGCTGGGCTCTTTGAGAGCGCCACCGTCCGCGTCAACGCGGCGGGCGGCATCGTGGTGATGACGGGCTCGCACAGCCACGGCCAGGGCCATGAGACGACCTTCTCCCAGGTGATCGCGGAGATGTTCGGCATGCCCGAGGACATGGTGGAGATCGTCCACGGCGACACCGCCCGGACCCCGATGGGCATGGGCACCTACGGCTCCCGCTCCCTCGCGGTCGGCGGCTCGGCCATGGTGCGCGCGGCGGAGAAGATCATCGCCAAGGCGAAGCGCATCGCCTCCCACCTGATGGAGGCTTCGGTCGACGACGTGGAGTTCAAGGACGGGGTCTTCTCTGTCGCGGGCACCGACAAAAACGTCGACTTCGGCTCCGTCGCGCTGGCGGCCTACGTGCCGCACAACTACCCGCTGGAGAGCATCGAGCCGGGGCTGGAGGAGACGGCGTTCTACGACCCGTCGAACTTCACCTACCCCGCCGGGGCCTACGCCTGCGAGGTGGAGGTCGATCCGGACACCGGGGTGGTGGAGGTCTGCTCCTTCCACGCCGCGGACGACTTCGGCAATGTGGTGAACCCGATGATCGTCGAGGGTCAAGTCCATGGCGGGCTCGCCCAGGGCATCGGCCAAGCGCTTCGCGAAGCGGCGATCTACGATCCGGAGACGGGGCAGCTTCTGAGCGGCTCCTACATGGATTACGCCATGCCGCGGGCCGACGATCTGCCGATGTTCGACGTCGATCACTCGTCCCAGACGCCCTGCACCCACAACCCGCTGGGCGTGAAGGGCTGCGGCGAGGCGGGGGCCATCGGCTCTCCGCCCTCCGTCGTCAACGCGGTGATCGACGCGCTTCAGTCGGGCGGGCACGATGTTGCGCATATCGACATGCCGCTCACCCCGAACCGCGTCTGGCACGCCATTCAGTCCGCATCCTGAGGAGGACCTGAGACATGTACAACTTCGACTATGCGAAAGCCTCCTCCGTCGCCGACGCCGTCGCGGCGCTTGGCGCTGACGAGGCGCAGGCGATCTCCGGCGGGCAGACGCTGATCCCGACGCTGAAGCAGCGTCTGGCGATGCCCTCCACCCTCGTCGACCTCACCGGGGTCGCCGAGATGCAGGGGATCGAGGCGTCGGGCTCGGCGGTGAAGATCGGCGGGGCGACCACGCACCACGCGGTCGCCACTTCGGCGGACGTGCAGGGGGCCATCCCGGCCCTCGCCGCGCTGGCTTCGGGCATCGGCGATCCGGCGGTGCGCCATAAGGGGACGCTCGGCGGGTCGGTCGCCAACAACGACCCCTCCGCCTGCTACCCCTCGGCCTGCCTCGCCCTCGGCGCGACGGTCCACACTTCGGGCGGCGACGTCGCGGCGGACGACTTCTTCCAGGGCATGTTCGACACGGCCCTGGGCGAAGGTCAGATCGTCACCGGCGCGACCTTCCCGGTTCCGGAGGCGGCGAACTACCAGAAGTTCGTCCAGCCCGCTTCCCGCTTCGCCCTCGTGGGCGTCTTCGTCGCCAAGACGGCGGGCGGCGCCCGCGTCGCTGTGACCGGCGCATCGGAAAGCGGCGTCTTCCGCTGGACCGCGGCGGAGGAGGCTTTGTCAGCCAACTGGTCGGCGGACGCGGTTCCTGCGGCGCCTTCTGCCGATGGCATGATTTCCGATCTGCATGGGTCCGCCGAGTACCGGGCGCATCTAGTCGCGGTGATGACCAAGCGCGCCGTCACCGCGAGCTGACAGGGCGGATGGTGGGTTTCACCCACCCTACCGAACCTTGGAAAGGCCGTTCCTTAGGGAGCGGCCTTTTCGTTTGGGCAAGCGTGCGCCTCCGGCAGGAGTATTTTAGGAAGAATGAAGGGTTAGGGCGTATGCCCGCCCCTGCTTCCTTAAAATACGCAAAGCCCCGCAGGGGCGGCGGCTGACGAGGTGGCCCCGAAGGGGCTCCGAGGAGGGCGCGCCTCCCTCAGTGCCGGAAGTGGCGCATCCCCGAGAAGACCATCGCCAGTCCCGCTTCGTCCGCCGCCGCGATCACCTCGTCATCGCGAATGGAGCCGCCCGGCTGGATCACCGCTGTCGCGCCCGCCTCCGCCGCAGTCAGCAGACCGTCGGCGAAGGGGAAGAAGGCGTCGGACGCGACCACCGCGCCCTTCACCGGGCTCTCCGCGAGGCCGAGGGCGGAGGCCATGTCCTCCCCCTTCCGCGCCGCGATGCGGGTCGAATCCACCCGGCTCATCTGCCCGGCGCCGACGCCGACGGTCGCGCCGTCCTTGGCGTAGACGATCGCGTTCGACTTCACGTGCTTCGCGATGATCCGCGCGAAGATCAGGTCGCGCATCTCCGCTTCGGTCGGCGCGCGCTTTGTGACGACCTTCAAATCGGCGGGCGTCAGGACGCCGTTGTCGCGGTCCTGCGTGAGATATCCACCCGCCACCTGCCGGATGGTCATGCCCGGCGTCGCCGGATCGGGGAGGCCGCCGGTCGTGAGGAGCCGAAGGTTCTTCTTGGCGGCGAAGACGGCCTTCGCCTCCTCCGTCGCGTCGGGGGCGATGACGACCTCGGTGAAGATCTCGACGATCGCGGCAGCCGTCGCCGCATCCAGCGTCTGGTTCAGCGCGATGATCCCGCCGAAAGCGGAGGTGCGGTCGCAGTCGAAGGCGCGCTCGTAAGCCTCCGCCAGCGTCGCGCCGGTGGCGACGCCGCAGGGGTTGGCGTGTTTGATGATGGCGCAGGCGGGGTCTAACGCCGGGTCGAACTCCGCCACCAGCTCGAACGCCGCGTCGGTGTCGTTGATGTTGTTGTAGCTCAGCTCCTTACCCTGATGCTGAACCGCCGTCGCGACGCCCGGACGGTCCGAGCCGTCCACGTAAAACGCCGCCTTCTGGTGCGGGTTCTCGCCATAGCGCATCACCTGGCGCAGCGTTCCGGCGACGGCGCGGCGGCGCGGCGCCTCTTCGCCGATGGCGCCCGCCAGCCAGTTCGAGACGGCCGCGTCATAGGCCGCCGTGCGCGCGTACGCGATCTGGGCCTGGCGCTTGCGGAATGCGAGGGAGGGACCGCCCGCGTCGATCTCCGCGATCACGGCGTCGTAGTCTTCGCCGTCCACAACCACCGTGACGTGCCCGTGGTTCTTCGCCGCCGCGCGGATCATCGCGGGTCCGCCGATGTCGATGTTCTCCACGCAGTCGTCATAGCCCGCGCCCGCCGCCACGGTCGCCTCGAACGGATAGAGATTGACGACGAGGAGGTCGATGGGCGCGATCCCGTGAGCCTCCATCGCCGCCTCATGATCGGCGTTGTCGCGGAGCGCGAGCAGCCCGCCATGCACCATCGGGTGCAGGGTCTTCACCCGCCCGTCCATCATCTCCGGAAAGCCGGTCAGCGCGCTTACATCGCGCACGGGCAAACCCGCCTCGCGGATCGCCTTCGCGGTGCCGCCGGTGGAGACGAGCTCGACGCCCCGCTCGGCCAACGCCCTGGCGAAGTCGATCAGGCCAGCCTTGTCGGAAACGGAGAGGAGTGCGCGCCGGATGGGCGCGGGATGGTCGGACATGGGAGCTTCTCCGGTCTTTTGAGGCGCGCCTTACCCCTCGGCGCGCGGGCGGTCGGCCTCCGCCCGGCGGAAAGCCCATTTGACCTCACCCCGATACTCCCTCGCCTCCGCCCTGACAACGATCTGTTTCGTCGCGCGGGGGGCGAGGCGCGCCTCGTCCAGATAAACGCTGTCCTCAATCGAGAGGACGCCGCCGAGCTGGCGCATAACCCAAACGTCGTCATCCGCCGTCTTCAGCCTCACGGCGCCGCCCGCCAGAAAGATGTCCGCCTCGACATCGGGATGAAGGTGGAAGCGTATGGTGAAGGGCACGGTTCCCGGCCCGGCCACCTGATCGAAAAGGGCCTGCGCGCCCGGCGCGTCGGCGATGACGCGGTCCTCCCCGCGCAGATCGCCGCCGTCGGGCGAGAGCGAAATCCGTCGCTGGTGCATCAGCCCGTGCGTCTTGAGATATCCGTCATGCTCCCCGATCAGGCGCACGGCGCGGGCGTCCTCCTCCCGAATGCAGGTGAAGGCGGAGGCGCCGCTGAGCAGCCCGTCGTCCTTCGTCAGCCGGGCCGACGACATATCGTCGATGGTCAGCCCGCTATGAGCCGCCGTCGCCCGCGCCGCCCGGCGCCATTCGTCGCCGAAACGCGCGCCGGGGCCGCAGTTCACGATCAGCTGGCGCCGGCCGATGGAGGCCTCGAAGCAAAAGGCCGAGGCGTGGACGGTCGTCGCCCAGTGCCCCTCCGGCGCGGCGCCGCCGTCGAAGACGACGAGCGTTCCGCCGTTGGCGATGCGGTGAAACCCCATCGTGTGGTGCGTGCGGCCGTGGGGGCGCATCTCCGAGACGGAGAGCGCGCGGTCGATCCGCTCCGGCGTTCCGCCGCCGCCGCCATGGAAGCGCGTGAGCAGGCCGTCGCCGTGGCGCAGCGCGCGGATCGCGCCCGCCAGACGGTCGAGCGCCGCCTCATGCGCCTCGTTCACCATCTCCCCCGCTTCCAGCAGCGACTGTTTGGCCCAGACGAGGATCGAGAAGACCTCCACGAGGTGCTCGGGGTTGCGCGAAGGCAGCCCGCCGTCATCGCCGACGGAGGTCGCCGCCTCCCGCCCCAGCGCTGCGATCCCCTCGCGGATGGTCGCGCCGCCCGCGCCCTCCAGCGCGAGACCGGCGTAGACGAGCCCCGCCGCCGCCTGAAAGCGCGGCAGGCCCGGCGGCGCGGTTTTCCAGCGACGGCGCAGAAAACGCGTCTGCCGCCCGATGGCGGTGAAGAACGCGCGGGAGCGTTCGGGCCCCGCGCCGTTCAGGAGGATGATCGCGTGGCAAATCCACCGCGTCAGGCGCCGCCCGGTGAGATCGGGACGCCAACCGGGCCCAACGCCGCCCCCATAGCGGTCCATCCAGTCGTAGAGCCACTGCTTCAACGCCTCCTGCGTCGCGGGATCGGAGGCGGCGACGAGATCGTCGAGCCAGTCGAACCCGTGCAGCGCCTCCTCCCACGAAGCGGTCGGCGGCGTCACGTCCCACGGGCTCTCGCCCGGCTTCGCCTCCACCAGCGCGCCGCCGAAGAGGAAGAGGCCGGAGGCGAGGCGCCGGGCTGCGGCGGCGTCTCCGGTCCAGAGCGGTTCGGGCGAAGTGACGACGGCTTTGGGAGACGATCCGAGACGCGACAACCGCGCAGCCCAACGGTCGCCCGAGGATACTCGGGACGCGCGAGGCGCCGAAGCGCCGGGCTTCGCCTTGGCTGTGCTCATGTTCCGCTCGGCAACCGTGTGATCCGGTTTTTCCGGAGTCTACGCCCGACCGGATGCCCTGTCACGTAGAGACGCGCCAGGTGGTCACGGCTGGCGGTCACGGCTGGTTGCGATGCGCTTCAGTCGACCATTTGCCGCAACCGCTCGCCGCCGTCGCCCGCGCGCTCGCCGACCGCACAACGAAGACGCGTTTCGCGCTAGTCGACGAAAACCGCCGCTCGCAACGACAGCGCGAGGTTGGGCTCGTTTGCGAAGGGACAGTTGATCGCCTCCCATGACGCTTTCACCGAATTCACCTCGGCGATAGCATCTTGAGCATGGACATGTCCGTCGTACTTCGCGGCTACAGATTTAGCGTCTACAATCGCATCGCGCGCGTGACGCTGCATGAGAAAAGAGTCCCCTACGGGATTGAGGAAATCGACCCTTTCTCGGAACGAGTTCCCCAGCGCTACATGCGACGGCAACCGTTTGGTCGCGTTCCGGTCCTGAGCCATGGTTCGTTCGATGTGTACGAAACTGCGGCCATCGGTCGGTACATCGACGCGAAATTCGACGGTCCTCCCCTCGTTCCCACGGAGGTCGAGAGCCTGACGAGGTTGGCGCAAACAAGATCTATTATCGACAGCTATGGTTACGAACCGATGGTCCGTCAGGTGTTCGCGCATCGCGTGTTCAGCCCTGCGATGGGAGAAACGAGCGATGAAACCGAGATCGAAGACGGGCTGGCGGCGTCGAAGACCGTTCTTACGGCGCTGGAGGCTCTCGCCGCCGAAGCCCATGTCCTCGACAAACGGACTTTCACGCTCGCTGATTGCCACCTCGCCCCGATGATCGCTTACTTCGTCCAGGCTCCTGAGGGCGAAGCCGCTCTCAAGAGCTATCCCGCTCTATCCGACTGGTGGGAATGGACCGCGCAGCGCGCCAGCATCGTCGAGACCGATCCCGGCCCACCCGGGAAACCCATCGCCTGAACCGGTCGTTCGCGCAGCCTGCAGAAGGCGCTAGAGCAGCGAGCGAAGCCACTACACCAAGAAAGGCGCAAGAGACGCCCATGCTTAGGACGCCTTTCGCGTCAGCCTTTTCGCACGGCGCTTTAGGCGCCTTTCGGCTTGGAGTGCGGGAAGATCCAGTTGGCCATGTATTTGTGACCCGGCACGAGATGCGCGAACGGGAACTTCGCCATGAACTTGTGACCGGGTACGAGATGCGCAAACGGGAACTTCGCCATGAACTTGTGACCCGGCACGATGTGCGCGAACGGGAACTTCGCCATATATTGCTGATCCGGCACGAGGCTGTTCGTGTGCGTCTGCCCATTGATCAGTAGCGGGAAGGGCCAGTTCGCCATCCGGAGATGACCCGGCACGATGTGATCGAAGGGGAACTTCGCCATGAACTTGTGACCGGGCACGAGATGCGCGAACGGGAACTTCGCCATGAACCTGTGGCCCGGCACAAGGTGGGCGAACGGGAACTTCGCCATGAATTTATGACCCGGCACGATGTGCGCGAACGGGAACTTCGCCATGAACTTGTTTCCAGGAACCAGAAGGCCGAACGGAAAGCGGCCATAGCGAACGCTCCCCGGCAGCAGCAGCCCGATGGGCCAGCTCGCCATGCGCCCGTGGGGCGGGATGATCGGCTCGGGCCCCTCGAGCTTCTCGGTGAGCAGCGGGAACGGCCAGTTCGCCATATGGTAAGTCGTGCTTTCCGGGTCGCGCTCACGCGACAGCAGCAACGGATTGCCGGAAAGCAGACTGCGCCGCCGCACCTTCATGTAGGCCAGCGTCGCCTCTTCCGGGATGTCGCCGAGGTCCGCCGCTCCGGAAGCCGCGAGCCTCTCCCGCGTGATCCGCGCGACGCCGAGCGGTTTATAGTCGGCGATGACCAGTAAGACCTCGCCGCCCTTCTCCATAAGAGCGCGGTAAGCCTCGGCCGTTTCCGTCGCGACGCCTTCGTCCGTGAGAGACGCAACGAGGGTCTCGGCGTTCCGAAAAGCGCGCACGCTGTGTTTCGGCAGCCTCTTTTTGTAGACGAGCTCTTTGCTGATCGCTTCAAGCTCCGCGGGATCGTTAAAGAACCTTGTGATGGCTACTGGCATGAGACCTCCGATGTCCTTTTATTGTTGGCGGCGATTAGCGCCAGTCTCCTCTCAGGCCGCACCGGTCGCACCGGTCGCATCGTGTGACCGGTTGGCGCGGCGGGGAGGACGAGGAACGCGATTTTCCGAATTTGCGTGGGCGCATGGCTCTGGATTTGGCGCCGACGAAGACCGCTCAAAGCCTTCGCTCGGCGCGCTTGCGAAGTGCGCGGAGAACCGGCAAGCGCTTTTTCCGCTACATTCCAATCGTCGGGTGAAGAGCGTGCGTTAGCGCAAAGCTCTTTGCCCATCGTTCGCCCTCCCGTGTCGCAGAACGCCCATAGCGCGGATGGTAAAGTGAAATGACTGTCACGTAAAGATGACACTCAGCATGTAAATAATAAGTTACAATCATTGTTAAGCTGATGCTTCCGTTATCGTCGCCGCTGGCCCGAGGCTTCCAAGCAAATTCCGCAACGTAGGAAGTCCAAGGTCACTCTGGACAGCCGGCACATGGCGGTCCGCGCAGCGCCAGCACATCTCCGGATTTACGTCACGCTGGAGCAGGGAAGTCCGTGCGCGGCGCCCCAGCGAAAGGCTGTTGGTTTGACCGATCAGTTTCGCGGTCGGAAACGCCGAAAAGTCGCGCGGCTTCGAGGGAACGGGATACTCTAACTCTCGAAGGGCTCGAATCTGAAACCACCTGTCGCCTACTCACCGTCGGACATTCGCCCGACCCCGCCAGACGCTCCCATCGAAGCGTCAGCTGGCCCCGCAGCTTGAGCGGCGCTCACCGCTTCGCTAGCCTCGGTCCATGAAAATCGCCTCCATCGAAACCCTCCGCCTCGCCGAGTTCCCAAACCTCCTCTGGGTCACGGTCGAAGACGAGGACGGCGTCCGCGGCGCGGGCGAGAGCTTCTTCGGCGCCGCCGCCACCGACGCCTACATCCACGACATCGCCGCGCCGCTCCTGATCGGCCAGGACCCGCGCAACCGGGAGGCGCTCGCGAAACGCCTTCACCCCTATGCCGGCTACAACGGCGCGGGGGCGGAAATGCGGGCGAACTCCGCCATCGACATGGCGCTCTGGGATCTCGCGGGCATTCGCGCCGACAAGCCGGTTTGGGAGCTGCTCGGCGGCCGAGCGCGCGAGCGCATCCGCACCTACAACACCTGCGCCGGATACCGATACGTGCGCGGCTCGGTCGGCCAGTCGACCTCCAACTGGGGGATCGGCGAAGCGGCGGAGGGACCCTACGAAGACCTCGACGGCTTCCTGACCGACGCGGGAAAGGTGGCGGAGAGCCTGCTGAGCCAAGGCATCACCGGCATGAAGATCTGGCCCTTCGACTTCGCCGCCGAACGATCCCACGGCGCCGCGATCACGCCGGACGAGCTGGCCGAGGCGGTCGAACCCTTTCGCAAGATCCGCGAGGCGGTCGGCTCCGAGATGCAGATCATGGCGGAGATGCACCTCCTCTGGCAGCCCCACGCCATGGCGGAGATCGCGCGGGCGCTGGAGCCTTACGACATTTACTGGATCGAAGATCCGATGCCCGCCACCGCGTTCTCCTCCTGGGCCGACCTCCGCCGTCAGGTCCGCCCGAAGATCGCGGGCTCCGAGACGATGGCGAGCCGCGCGGCCTTCCGCGCGATGATGGAGGCGCAGGCGGTCGACGTCGTCATCATGGATCTCGGCTGGTGCGGCGGGCTGACGGAGGCGAAGGCGATCGCGTCGATGGCCGACGCCTTCCACCTGCCCATCGCGCCCCATGACTGCACCGGCCCGCTGGCCTGGGGCGCCTGCGTGAACCTGACCCTTAACGCGACCAACGCGCTGGTGCAGGAAAGCGTCCGCGCCTTCTACACCGGCTGGTATCACGAGATTGCGGAGGGTTTGCCCGTGGTCGAAGACGGCCACATCACGCTGCCGGAAGGCGTCGGGATGGTGACGCGCCTGAAGCCCGACATCGCCGGGCGGTCCGACGCGACCGTGCGGCGAACGGGGTGAGGCCGCTAAACATCTTTTTGGCGTGAAATCGGCGAATGTGGCGGGATCGCGGCTGCAACCGCCTTATTCCAGCCGGAAAGGTGGCGAACCGAATCATCTAACGTCATAGAGTGAAACAATTATTTCGACAGGCGATCACGATTTCGCCTTCGCTTTGATTCAATCTTCGGTAACCTGTTGATGTGTAAATGATCACGTAGCGTGCGTTGGCCTTGTGGGGCTCGGTCATGTCCGCGGTGATCGCGTGTGTCGCGTAAACGGCGCTGTCGAAGCGCCGGAGAGAGGACGGGAGCCCATAAAATGACCACCTACGCCATCCCTGTCGGCGATATCGTCGTCGACACCCCCGAAGGCATGACCGCAGCCGTAACGCCCGCCGCCGCTGCTGGCGTTCCCGCCATTGGCGCGGGTCTTTCCGGCGCCGCCTACGCCCCCGGCGATCACATCCGGTCGCTCGCCGACGTCGCGGCGATCGTCGCCGCCAACGATCCCGACGCGACCTTCACGACGACGGAGATCGCCTACGGCGCGCGTAATAGCGACACCTCCATCGCTGAGTTCCTCGGCGACGACGCGGCCAGCATCGTCGGCGACGGGTCGCTGGAGATGGGACCCTCCGCGCTCGTCCTGACCGGCTTCATCTACATCCCGCCAGGCACGCATACGGTGAGCGTCGTCTCGGATGACGGGTTCTCCCTGTCGCTTGGCGGGGTCGAGTTCTCCGAGTTCGACGGCAAGCGCGCCTCCGACGCCACGTCGCGCGCCGCGAGTTTCGACGGCGGCCTCTATCCGATCGAGATCGAGTATTTCGACAGCCACGGCGGAATGTCGCTCGCGCTCCTCATCGACGGGCTCGTCGTCGACCAGAGCGCCTTCTATCCGACCGTCGACGCCTTCGAGAACCCACCGGAGGGCGCCCCCCTCGTCCCGGTCGAGGACTATCACCCCTCGCAGTTCATCATCGAAACGCTGGACGGCGACAACGACGTCTCCGCCACCGCCGCCCGCGACGTGATCGCGGGCGACGGCGGCGACGACAGCATCTTCGGCGGCGACGGCGACGATGAGCTTTACGGCGGCTACGGCGACGACAGCCTTGAAGGCGGCGCCGGAGACGACGTGCTCGAAGGCGGGCGCGGCTCCGACGCGCTTTACGGCGGCGACGGCGACGACCTTCTGGTCGTGCGCTCGGATGCGGGGGAGCAGCGGATCGGCCAGCTCGCCGTCGGCAACCCCACGCGCCCCGACCCGGACGGAGAGGTGAATTACGACCGCCAGAAGTTGATCGGGTGGGAGAGCATGCCGCTCGTCTCCGACGACATCCTGCATGGCGGGGCGGGCGAAGACGTCTTCATGATCAACCCGCTGATCAACGCCAAGCTCGACATCATCCAGAAGCACGTCCGCTCCGACGGGACGATCAACTGGGCCGGCGTCGCGGGCGAGAACGATGAGCTGCACGACCACTGGGTCGACAGCTTCGGCATCGTCATGATCGCCGACTACAACGCCGCCGAAGACCAGATCGCCGTCATCGGCCATACCGCCACGATCTGCGATATCGAGTATCGCGACATCAACGGCGACGGGATCATGGAGACGATCGTCTCCATCACGTCCGACCAGGGTGGCGGATGCGCGGCGACGGGGGCGTCGACCTGCGCCTGTCTCGACAACAACGCCCGAGCGGGCGGGGCGCATGATCAGGACCTGCTCGGCCAGATCATCGTCTACGGCGACCTCGTGACCGCGGACGACATCGTCACGGACGCGGGCGTCACCTACGGCATCGTGGAGACCTATGCGGAGGTCGCCGAGGCGCTCTTCCCGCAGGGCGAGACCAAGGTGACCGAAATCGACGGAGAGATCGTCTACGGCTACGACACCCGCGATGAAGAGGGGAACTACGGCGCGATCATGGGCGCGCCGGAGGACTACTTTGAGAACCCTTATGTCGATGACGTGACCTTCGGCATGCCGTCGGACGAAGAGCTCTTCACCCCGACCCGCGACCCGTTCGACCAGCTCGGAACGGTCGCGGTCGCCGATCAGGTGAAAGAGGGCGGCATGGGCTCCGAGGTTATCGCGCCCGACGCGCCGCCGGCGTCCACGGGCCTGCCCGGCGCGCTCGGCTTCTGGTCGCTCGGCGGCGGGTCGGAGGGCGCCTACGCCAACGGCCGCGCGGGCGGCGATCCGGCGAAGGCCTACACGCTCTACGAAAATCAGGCGCTCCTGCGCACGGGCGACGAGGTGGCGGGGCCCTATCCCGGCGCGACCGCGCTCTCCTTCAACGGCGAAGACGACTACGCCTTCATCCCGCACGATCCCGCCTACCAGATCACGCAGGGCACCATCGCGCTCTGGGTCAATCCCGGCGACCTGGGGGAGACGTCGATCTTCGTCTCCAAGGACGCCCGGAACACCGGCGACGGCGGGCATTTCCGCCTCGGCCACACCGATGACGGCGGCCTGCTCCTCCGCATGGCGCCCGGCGACGGCGGCGGCAACAAAGCGTGGGAGACCGCCCCCGGCTTCCTGACGGAGGGAACCTGGAGCCACATCGCGGTGAACTTCACCGCGGGCGGCGTCACCGTTTTCGTCGACGGCGTCGCCGTGCCGAACGGCGCTTGGTCGCCGAAGGAAGGCGACGTGCCGACCCCCGGCGTCTATCGGGAGGCCTACATCCTCAACAATGAGGAACCCTGGGTCCTCGGCGCCGACAGTTTCCGCGCCGAGGTCAACGGCACCGCGCAGAAATTCGCGCTGGACGACGAAGACCTACAGAACGAGTTCGAGGGCGCGCTGGCCGATTTCGGCGTCTGGGGCGGCTTCACGCCCGATGACGCGCTCAGCCCGGCGGAGATCGCCGACCTCATCGCCAATGGTCCGGGCGCCGCGCTGACCAACCCGTCAGGGCCGCAGCCGATGCTGGAGGGCGACGACGAGTTCTCCGGCGGCGCCGGCGGCGACACGATCCTCGGCGAAGCGGGCGACGACACGCTGAGCGGAGAGAGCGGGAACGACTCGATCCTCGGCGGCTACGGCGACGACCTGGTCTATGGCGGCTCCGGCGCCGATACGATGGACGGCGGCCGAGGCTCCGACCTCCTCTTCGGCGGGTCCGGCAATGACGTGCTCCGCTCCCGCTCCGACGTGGGCGAAGACCGCGCCGGTCAGCTCGTCCTTGGAGAGCCCTCGCGCCCGAATGAGCCCGGCACGATCGACGAGACCTATCTCAAGCTGATCGACTGGGTGGATCAGCCGCTGATCGGCGACGACATCCTCGTCGGCGGCGCCGGGAACGACCACTTCCAGTTCGAGCTGCTGATCAACGGCAAGATCGACGCCATCATGGACAACGTCATGTCCGACGGGCGCATGGTCCACTGGCACGGCGTCGCGGGTGAGAATAAATACGTCCACGACCACTGGGTCGACGGCATCGGCGTCGACGTGGTCGCCGATTTCGACGCGGATGACGACCATATCTCCATCATCGGCCACACCGTGAACATCGAGATCGACTACAAGGCGCTCGACAATGACGGAGACGGGATGGTCGACGAAGTCGTCTCCATCATCACCGCCTATTCCCAGCAGGGGAACGGCGGCGGCGCCCATGACGAGGACATCCTCGGCTATGTCGTCGTCCACGGCGATCTGGTCACCGAAGACATGGTGGAGACCGACGCCGGCGCCCATTACGGCATCGTCCGCACCATCGACGAGCTGCAGGAGGCGTTCGCGCCGACCGGCGCGGTGAAGACCAGCGTCGGCCCGAACGGCGAAGAGCTTTTCGGCTATGACAGCCGGGATGTGGAGGGCGACCCGATCGCCGCCGATCCCGAAACCTACGCCGAAAACCCCTACGCCGACCTCGTGACATATGACGCGAACGGCGGTCGGGGCGGCGAGGTCGCCGTGCTGCTCGACGCCGAAGGCGGGACCTTCGACGGCGACGACTTCGCGGAGATCCCGCATGAGGCCGCCTTCGCGCAAGAAGAAGGGACCTTCGCGCTCACCTTCACCGCGGATGCGGTCGGCGCGCGGCAGACGCTGCTCTCGAAAGACCATTCCAACTTCGAGGACGGCGGCCATCTGACGATCTGGGTGGACGACAAGGGCCGCGTCGCAGTGCGCTTCCAGAGCGAAACGGACAGCTTCCATCTAAGCTCCGCCAAGAACGCCATTACGGCGGGGGAGACGCACAGCGTCGCCTTCTCCTTCGACGACGATCAGCTTTCTCTTTTCGTCGACGGAGCGCTGGTCGACGTCGAAGAGGGTTTCGACGGCGGCATGGAAGGGAACGCTGAGAGCATCGTGCTCGGCGCCTCCACCGTCAGCCGCCGGGGCGACGACCTGAACCTCAAGGACTTCTTCGCCGGAACGATCGGCGGGCTCCTGATCCTCGACCGTTCGATCACGCCGCTGGAGGCGATCCTCCTCGATGCGGAGGATAACGATCCCGCGGTCCTGGACTACGACCTCGCGACGGCGGGTGACGGGAACGCGACGGGCGATGACGACGGCATGGTGATGGAAGGCGGCGCAGGCGCCCAGAACATCGCCGGCTCGGCGGGCGACGACTACATGCGCGGCGGCGACGGCGACGACAGCCTGATCGGCGCCTCCGGCCACGATCTGATCGCCGGGGACAACAACGACGACACCCTGCGCGGCGGCGACGGCGACGACAGTCTCTACGGCGGCTGGCAGAACGACTTCATCGTCGGAGACGGCGGGGACGACTGGGTGCGCGGCGGCCAGAACAACGACCTGATCGCAGGCGGCGCGGGCGACGACACGCTTTACGGCGACGGCGGAAACGACCGCATCGTCGGCGGGGACGGCGACGACACGCTGCTCGGCGGCGCCGGGAACGACAAGCTCGACGGCTCTGCGGGCGACGACCGGCTGGAAGGGGGATACGGCGCCGACAGCCTCCTCGGCGGGACGGGCGAGGACGTCATCGCCGGTCAGAACGACAACGACACTCTTCGCGGCGGCGCCGACGACGACGCCCTCTACGGCGGCTGGGGGAGCGACATGGTCGTCGGCGACGCGGGCGACGACTGGATCCGCGGCGGCCAGAGCAACGATATCCTCAACGGCGGGGCGGGCGACGACACCCTCTTCGGCGATCAGGGGAACGACGTCCTCGCGGGCGGATCGGGCGGCGACCAGTTCGCCTTCCAGGACGGCTTCGGCGTCGACGATATTCGCGACTTCGACGCCTCCGACGCCGATGAGAAGATCGACCTCAGCCGCGTCTCCGCCATCGAAGACTGGCGCGACCTGAACGACGGCGGCCATCTGATCGACCGAGGCCCGAACGTGGAGATCCGCGCGGGCGCCGACCGGATCCTGATCAGGAACGTAACGGTGGACGAGTTGACCGAGGACAGCTTCCTCTTCTGAGGCCGCAAGTCGTCACGGAAGGATGAATGTGACAGCCCGCCAGCCGCCTCTCGGTGCTGGCGGGTCCGTCGTCCCGGCTCTCAGTTCGCGCGCCGCTGCTCCGGATACTGGCTCTTGCCCAGCATGTGGTCCGCCCTGTGCAGCACGTGGGCGGAGGCGCCGACGATCAGCGGATCGGGCCGTCCCACGACGCCGAAGTCCTTGCCCGGATAGGTCAGCGAATCGAGGAAATGCCGCATGCAGCCGAGGCGCGCGCGCTTCTTGTCGTTCGACTTGATCACCGTCCAGGGCGCATCGGCGGTGTCGGTGTAGAAGAACATCGCCTCCTTCGCTTCGGTGTAATCCTCCCACTTATCCAGCGACTGCTTGTCGATGGGAGAGAGCTTCCACTTCTTCAAAGGCTCATGCTCGCGGGATTTGAAGCGGCGAAGCTGCTCCTCCTGCGTCACCGAGAACCAGTACTTGAACAGACGGATGCCCGACCGGGTCAGCATCTGTTCGAACTGCGGTGCCTGGCGCATGAACTCAAGATACTCGCCCGGCTCGCAGAACCCCATCACCCGCTCGACCCCGGCGCGATTGTACCAGGACCGGTCGAAGAGAACGATCTCCCCCGCCGACGGCAGGTGCCGCACGTAGCGCTGGAAATACCACTGCGTCTTCTCCTGATCCGTCGGCTTGTCGAGCGCGACGACACGGGCACCGCGCGGGTTCAGGTGCTCGGTGAAGCGCTTGATCGTGCCGCCCTTACCAGCGGCGTCGCGCCCTTCGAAAAGAAGGACGACGCGTTCCCCGGTCGCCTTCACCCATTCCTGCGCCTTCAGAAGCTCGACCTGAAGCTGCGCTTTCTGCGCCTCGTAAGCGGGGCGGCGGATCTTGCGTTTGTAGGGGTACTCGCCCGTCTCGAAGAGGCGACGCACCGCGCCCGGATCATGGCGCAGTTCAGCGATCCCGGGCGCAGGGATCGCCCCTTTGGGTTTCGCGCAAGGCGTCGGCGAAGCGATGTCGGCCATGACTGTCTCCCGTTTTGTGCGAGAACAGCCTAATTCCCTGCGCCTGATGCGAAATGATCTGGATCAAGCGAAGCGTCCGCGCGACAGTCTGCGCAACGAATGAAGGGGAGAAAACTCATGTCCGACACCGTGCGCCTCGACCCGAGCGACAACGTCGTCATCGCCCGCCGCCCAATGGAGGTTGGCGCGGAGGCGGAGCCCGGCGTCGCCGCGACGGCGCTCATCCCGCGCGGCCACAAGATCGCGACAACCGCCATCGCCAAGGGCGACGTCGTGCGTAAATACGCGCAAGTGATCGGCTACGCGGCGGAGGACATCGCGCCGGGCGACCACGTCCACACGCACAACGTGGAGTTTCGCGCAACGGACGTGGAATACGAATTCTCCACCGATCTCCGCCCCGTCGAACCGGCGACGAAGATCGACACCTTCATGGGCTTTCGCCGGGAGAACGGGAAGGTCGGCACCCGCAACTACATCGCCGTCCTCACCTCGGTGAACTGCTCGGCGACAGCCGCCCGCCAGATCGCCGCCGCCTTCGGGCCGGAGGAGCTGGCGAAGTACCCGAATGTCGACGGCGTCGTCGCCTTCGTCCACGGCACCGGCTGCGGGATGGCCGGGGACGGAGAGGGGTTCGAAGCGCTCCAGCGCGTGATGTGGGGCTACGCCCGCCACCCGAACGTCGCGGGTGTCCTGATGGTCGGGCTCGGCTGCGAGATGAACCAGATCGACTGGCTCCTGGAGGCCTACGGCATCACCCCCGGCCCGCTCTTCCAGGCGATGAACATTCAGGACGTCGCGGGCCTCCGCCGCACGATCGAGATGGGCGTGGAGAAAGTCCGCGCCATGCTCCCCCTCGCCAACGAGGCGACCCGCACGGAATGCCCCGCCTCGGAGTTGATGGTCGCGCTGCAATGCGGCGGCTCCGACGCATGGTCCGGGATCACCGCCAACCCCGCCCTCGGCTACGCCTGCGATCTCCTGACCGCGCAGGGCGGGACGGGGGTGCTGGCGGAGACGCCGGAGATCTACGGCGCCGAACACCTCCTCACCCGCCGCGCGGCGACGCCGGAGGTGGGGGAGAAGCTGATCGGTCTTATCCGCTGGTGGGAGGATTACACGGCCCGCAACAAGGGCTCGATGGACAACAACCCCTCCCCCGGCAACAAGAAGGGCGGGCTGACGACCATCCTGGAGAAGTCGCTCGGCGCGGCGGCGAAGGGCGGCACGACGCCGCTCACCGGGGCCTACAAATATGCTGAACCCGTCACGGCGAAGGGCTTCACCTTCATGGACAGCCCCGGCTACGACCCCGCCTCCGTCACCGGCCAGATCGCCTCAGGCTGCAACCTCGTGACCTTCACGACCGGGCGCGGATCGGCCTTCGGCGCGAAGCCCTCGCCGTCGCTGAAGATCGCGACGAATTCGGAGATGTACGGGCGCATGACGGAGGATATGGACGTCGACGCCGGCCGCATCGTCTCCGCCGGCGCCACGGTGGAGGAGGTCGGGCGGGAGATCTACGAGACCCTCCTCCACGTCGCCTCCGGCGAGCAAACCAAGTCGGAGGCGCAGGGGCTCGGCGACTACGAGTTCGTGCCGTGGCAGATCGGGGCGGTGATGTAGGGGGCTTCTCTTGGTGATGGTCTCGCCAAAGTCGGTAGGGTGGGCTTCAGCCCACCACGACGCAACTGTGGGCTGAAGCCCACCCTACCGTTCAGTAGAAACCGCTCCAAATCGGGCAACCATCGATCAAATTCAATGTTTAAGACCGTAGGTAGCAAAAGTGATGCCAATGATCACTTCGGTTGCATGCCTAGACCGGCATTCACAGAGCCAATTTGCGATATTGTTGGCTATAAACACTATGACTTTTGCGTTTTTCGCGGAAGCCGTCTCTTTGGCGATCATCACGTGAGGATCAAAAGCACAAATCATTCAAGAATGGAAAAGATCTTTGGAAAGATCTATATGTACTTCCCGTTTTCAGACGACGCCAAAGACTTACTTAAGAATCCATTGAATTATTCACATAGCCTATGGAAGAAATCAGGTGAAAATATTAGATTTACCTGTGAGGGATACAGCATGTCGATCCCAATTTCTGATCTGGTAGAAATCTGCGACTATGGTGAAGAGTTGCTATTGAAGCATCTGGCCGAGCCGTAGGGTGAGCTATAGCCCGCCACGACCCGACGGTGGGCTGAAGCCCACCCTACCGGTCATTGGAAACGTTATCGCAAAGTTAACGAACACCATGCACAAATAATTTCAATGACTTAACCCCATGTCCGCATGCGGACACCGCAAAACCAACGCCCGCCGCACCCCGGTAGGGTGGGTGAAACCCACCACGCGGCGCCAATGGCTCACCACCCACCCCACCGAAATCAGCGCAGCCTCAAGTCAGGTAATCGACCGCCACTTCCCCATAAGGCAGCGTCAGATCGGCGATGATGTGCCGGCCCGTCACCACCCGCCGTACCGGCAGGTCGGCCACCGGTGCGTTCACATGGGGCACGAGGTGGAGCCGCGCCGGAGCCGACCACGACCCCTTCACCGTCACGTCGATCAGGTTGTACTTCACAAGCTGCGCGATCGCCGGAGCGCCGTCGACGCCGGGGATGAGCTTGAGGTTGTACTGGGTCTTGGTGAGCGCCGTCAGCGCCTTCTCCGGGTTCCGCACATGGCTCTCGAACTTGTAGCCCATCGTGCCGACCGCCACCTCGACCCCGGCGTAGGAGAGGCGACCGGTCAGCGTGTCCTCCACCACCTCCATCTTCGGGTGGGCGTATTTCTTCGGAAAGCCCCAGATCTCCCGCCCCGCCGCGATCGGCGGATCGTCGTCGAGATACATCTGAGCGACGAAATTGCAGGGCTCGCCGTCCATGTGGCAGGGGATCACCACGCCGCTTTCGGTGTAGTCGCCGAAGCCCGAACTGTCGGGCATCTTGATCCATTCGTAGAAGACCTGATTGGACGGATCGGGGATCAGCGGCTCCGGCACCGCGGCGCGGATCGCGTCCGGGTCGCTTTCATAGATGATGATCATGTATTCGCGGTCGACGAAGCGATACGGCCCCTTCGGATAGCTCGGCCCGGCGGCCGGCATGGAGGGGAGGCTGAGGATGTCTTCTTTCTTCATGTGACCCTCTCTCAGAAGAATTTGGCGGCGATGTCGGTGGAGCTCTCGACCCCCACCTGATCAAAGTGCTTTTCGATGAAGAGCTCGCCTTCGCGGCGGCCCGCCTGAAACAGCACGTCGAGAAATTCGCGGTCGGCGTTCAGCTTGGAAGAGACGCCGTAGTCGCGCAGCGTCTCCTCCCCGTCGACGGTGTGGATGAAGACCCGCTTCACCGTATCGTCGTCGACGGCGCCCTGATCGATCAGCTGTGACATGAACTCGATCACCCTCATCTCCCGCATCAGGGAGGAGTTGAATGAGAGCGTGTTGATCCGGTCGAGGATCGCGTTTGATGTCGTCGGCAACTCGGCGATGTTGATCGGGTTCAGCTGGACGATCAGGATGTCCTGCGCCCCGCCTTCGTAAATCACCGGATAGAGCGGCGGATTGCCCATGTAGCCGCCGTCCCAGTAATGCTCCCCGTCGATCTCCACCGCCTGGAACATGAACGGCAGGCAGGCGGAGGCGAGGACGGCGTCGATGCTCAGGTCCTTCTGGGTGAAGACCTTGATCTTGCCGGTCATCACGTTGGAGGCGCAGATGAAGAGCTTCACCGCCGTCTCGTCATGCATCCAGTCGAAGTCGATCACCTCGTCCAGCACGTCGCG